>JAMHXF010000001.1:0-60680 GCA_035910535.1 Archangium sp.
GGCGTCAGGCCCTTCGAGGTGAAGGTCTCGTTCAGGCGCTGGCCGAGGTGGTAGCCCGCCGCTTCGACCTTCATCGGCGAGAACTGCGTCACCGGCGTGAAGGTCCGCTCGTCGGCGATGCCCTCGAGAAGTTCTCCCGGCCGCACGACGCGCGCCGGCGTGAGCGCGAGCGCGCCGACGAAGGTGAGCCCCACCGCCACGGCGAGTCGACGGCGCTCGAGCAGCGCGCTCAGCCCCGCTTCAGAGAGCAGAAAGAGCAACGGCAGCGCGCTCACCATGAGCCGCCCGAGCATGAAGTCGCCGCCGATCTTCGCGACGTACGTCAGGTACAGCGGCACCGCGATGAAGCTGAAGCGGCCGACCATCGTGTCGCGCAGCCGCCACGCGCCCACGCCGATCAACGGCAGCAACACCGGCAGCCCTGCGCCGATACCGCTCACCAACAGGTAGCGCGCGCCCTGGTCGAACCACGCTTCGCCGCCTGATTTTGCGTAGTACGTGTTGGGGAAGAACTCGCCGTAGTAGCTCCAGCGCCACGCGAACCACGGCACGAAGAGCAGCACGAAGGGCGCCGCGTAGAGCAGGGCGCTTCTGAGCGATCTCGTCGTCCACAACAAGGCGAGCCCGAGCGCGCCGTAGAACAAGACATGATCCGGGTGGCTCATGGCCGCCAGCACGCCCATCAGGCCGGCTGCGAAGGGTCGATTGGCGGTGGCGCGCTCGAGCGAGAGCAGCACCAACATCATCGCGAAGTCGGTCTCGAGGCCGCCGGTGGCGAAGCTGGCGATGGCGTAGTTCGCCGCCGTGAGCGAGATGGCCAGCGGCACGGTGCGCGGGCCCGGCAGTCGCTGCGTCAGCCGCGAGAGGATCACCAGCGCCGCCACGAAGCTGCCGAGGCTCAGCAGCACGCCGCTCTCGCCTGGGTTCGCCCCGAGCTTGATGCACGCCGCGATGAGCACCGCCCAGAGAAAGTCGGTGTAGCCCTCGACGCGCTCGTCGACGTTGAACACCAGGCCGTGGCCGTTCGCGAAGTGCTCTGCGTAGCGGAACGTGATGAACGCGTCGTCGCTCGCCCAGAGCAGCGACCAGGCCCACGCGACGCCGGCGCCGATGACGAGCGCCGCGCTCGCGAGCTGCACGCCGCGCCGTTGCCAGAGCTCCGTGCGCGAAACGCCGACCGCAGCGAGCGCGGCGATCGCGAACCACCACGGTTGAGCGAGGAGCTCTCGGCCCCATCGTGTCGCCACCTCGCTGATGAGTTCGGCGCTGGTCATCGCGCGCGGGTGCTACCACGAGGTGCGCGCAGGTCATTTGCAGAGTTCCGCCGAGGCGCCGCGCGCGTAGTCTTCCGCGTCGATGAATCTGGCCGCAGCGCCTCCCGAGGCACGATGTCGACGTCACGAGAATGACGAGGCCGAGCTGATCTGCGCGCGCTGCGGTGGCTTCATGTGCAGCGAGTGTTCGAACCGTGGTTGCGACGAGCGCTGCCCCGACTGCCGCCCCGCGTTCGGGCCCGCAGAGCTCGCCGAGCGTCGACTCAATCGTGTGCTGCGCAGCCCGTGCGTGCGGTGCGCTGCGTGCGGCTTCGAGGGACCGCGCTTCGACTTCGTGGCGCCGGTGAAGGCGAAGACGATCGTCGGCGTGGTGGTGGTGGGCGTGTTCACCTTCGGCGCCGGTGGGTTGTTCTTCGCGCTGGCGACGTTGGCGCCGCGCCGGGCTGTCTGCACGGCGTGCGGCCGCTCCGACGAGCTCGAGCCGAGTGCGGCCGTCGACCTCGCCAGGCCCGAAAATTGGAACACGCTCGCCGCAGCGCGACGTCGCACGTCAGCGCTCAACGTCGCGAAGATGCTGCTCGCGCTGCTGACGCTGGCCCTCTTCTTCTACGCGGTCGTTTGGCTCTTCAGCGACTGACGCGCTGGAGGAACCGCTCGATGGCCGAGTTCACGAGCCCCGGCCGCTCCAGCGGTGCGGTGTGCGTGCCGCCGGGCACGTAGACGTACTCCGACTTTGGAATGAACTCGGCCATGCGCTGGCTGAGCCACACCGGCGTGAACTTGTCGCCCTCACCGCCGATGACGAGCGTGGGCACGTCGACGTGGGGCAGGTGATCCCACGCTGAATGATCCTTGAGCGAGTCGAGCGTGCGCACGAAGTACAGCGGGTGCATCTTCGCGAGGTGCTCCATGTACGGCGCGAAGTCGTTGGGCTTCATGAGCGCCGGGTTGAGCTCGGTGCGAATGCCGAAGTCGACGGCGAGCTGGGTGTTCACCACGCGTGAGACGACCCGCCGGGACATCGCGGGCGCGCGCTCGACCAGCTGCTTGATGTACGGAAACGCGACGCGCATCAACGTGTGATCGTGCCAGGTGTCCAACGGGGTGCCGTAGCTGCCGCAGATCAACACCAGCGCCTTCACGCGCGCGCGGTGCCGGCGGTGAAACTCGAGCGAGACCTGCACGCCCATGGAGTGGCCGAAGATGACCGCCGACTCGAGCTTCTGTGCGTCCATCAAGCGCGCGAGATCGTCGGTGATGTACTCCATGCCGATGCGCGTATCGTCGGTGGCCACGCCCGACTGGCCGTGCCCGCGGTAGTTCCAATGCAGCACGCGGCGCTGCTCGGTCAGCGGCTCCCACAGGTAGCGCCAGATGAAGCCGTCACAGCCGAGGCCGTCGTTGAGCACCACGGGGACTGCGCCGTTCTCTCCGCGCGTCTCGAACCACAGCGGCGCGCCGTCGTCCGTTGAAAGAATGCCTTGATGGAAATAGCTCACGGCTGCGACTCCGCTTCGTCGTCGACGTCGGGCGTGCCCGGTCGCTCCAGCTGGTACTTCTGAATCTTCAAGATCAGGTTCGAGCGCGAAATGCCGAGCTCCCGCGAGAGGCGGCTCTTGTTGCCCCTGGTGCGCGTCAGCCCCTGGCTGATCATTTCGCGCTCGAGCGTCTCGACGGCGTCGTTCATTTTGCCGACGGGCAGCTGCGTCATTCGTGAGGCGCCGATCACGTTGGTGCCTGAAGCGCCGCTGACCGCGTCACGAATGCGGCTCGACAACAGCTCTGCAGGCAGAACTTCGAGATCGCTGCCGAGCACCAGCAGCCGTTCGATCTCGTTCTCCAGCTCGCGGATGTTTCCGGGCCAGTGGTACTGCTGCATCACCGAGAGCGCGTCAGCGGCGATGGCGCGTGATCGCTGGCCGTCTTTCTTGTGCTTGCGCATGAAGTGGTCCATCAGCACGGGCATGTCGTCTTTGCGATCGCGCAGCGGCGGCACCTGAATTCGAATGACGTTGATCCGGTAGAACAGGTCTTCGCGGAACTCGCCTTTCTTCACCATGACGCCGAGATCTTTGTGCGTGGCGGCGATCACGCGGACGTCGACCTGGCGCTGTTGCGTACCGCCCACCGGGGTCAAGGTGCCTTCTTGCAATACGCGCAGCAGCTTCACCTGCAGCGCCGGCGACATGTCACCGACCTCATCGAGGAAGAAGGTGCCGCCGTCGGCCACTTCGAAGAGGCCCTTCTTGTCGCGCAGCGCGCCGGTGAACGAGCCCTTGGTGTGGCCGAACAACGCGCTCTCGAGGAGGTTGTCGTTGAAGGCCGAACAGTTCTGCACGACGAACGGTTTGTCTTTGCGCGGGCCGTTGTAGTGGATCGCGCGCGCGACGAGCTCTTTGCCGGTGCCTGACTCACCGTTCACCAGCACCGTCGCGTCTGAATTGCAGACCTTCTCGAGAATGCGGAAGACCTCAATCATCGCGTTCGACTTGCCGATGATGTTCTCGAACTTGTAGCGATCAGACAGCTCGGTCGACAGCGTCTGAATCGTCTCGTCTTTCTTCGCGAGCTCCGACTCGTAGTTGGCGATCTCGTTGGCGCCGAACTCGAGCAGATCGCAGATCTTCTCGGTCTCGCGGTCGTCCATCTGGGGAATGCGCTCGAGCGCGCGGTCGAGATCAGTGGTGCCGGGGTTGAGCTCGGTGATCTTCGCCTTGAGCTGCTCGGCCTCGCGCGGGCTGACTTCCTGCCGCGCGAAGCCTTCGACGAACAACATGCCCTCGTACTCGTTCTCGACGTACAGCGGCGCGCCCACCACCGCGAAGCCGAGGTGGCATTCATGAAACTGGGAGCGCCGCAGCTTGCGCGACGACTTGAACTTCTCGTGCAGCACGCGCACTGACGCGGAACATCGGCGAAAGCCCTCCTTCGAGAACAACGAGAGTCGGCAGAAGTCGTTCGGAGGTGGCGTGATCTGCCCCTTCGACCACTCGATGACGGTGCCCGTCTTGTCGGCGAAGCACAGCTCGGCTCGCCACCATTTCCGCAAAATGTCCCGCAGCATCACGATGGTGTGCAGGTTCTGGTATCGCTCGTAGTCCACGTTGGTTGTCTCGAAGGAAGACAGCTTAAGCAGTCGATTGTCGCGGAAGACGACGATTTGGTGCGTGGAGATCTGCGCGCATGTGCGTTTCGACCTGTACGAATCGACTACGGTCGCTGGCTGTGCACGGGCTCTTCGTTCTCTTTGTGGTGGGTGCAGCGCCGTCGTTCAGCGAGCGATTGACGACGCAGCTGCAGCAGTCGTTCGCGGCGTGTGACGGGGCTTCCGTCGCGCGCGTCGGGGCGGCGATCACCTTGAGCGTGCCGAAGCGCTGCGAGTTCTCCGACGGGCGTGCGTTGTCGGGCGTGGTCGACTTCGAGGTGACGGAGCCCGCTCAGGCCGACGCGCCGCTGCGCACGGGCGGTCGGTTGATCGTCACCGCGAAGGCGCTGGTGTTCGATTCACAGCAGTTCGACGGCGTGTTGCTCGAAGGGGTGCTCGGCGAGAACGACTCGGTGACGCTCACGTCGCCGAAGCGTCGGGCGAAGGTGAAGGTGAAGCCCGCGCCGCCGAAGGCGGGAGTTCATCGCGTCGAGACGCCACCTCGACAGGTGGACCCGATCGGCGACGCGGTCAGAGACGTCGGTCGGGTACTCGGCGCGTTGCCGGTGCTGGTCCCCTCGGCGATGCGGCACGTCTCAGGCGGTGTCGACGCAGCGGCGTTCGCGCTCGAGCCGGCGTTGGTGGCCCTGTGGCTCTTCGCGGCGCCTGCTGGTGCCGACGCCGGGTAGACGTGACAAAGAGCGCTCGTGCGAATCGTCGGCGGCTCCGCAAAAGGCAGAACGATCATGTCTCCCACGTCGGACAAGGTGATTCGCCCCACGGCCGATCGCGTCCGCGAGACGTTGTTCAACGTCATCGGCCAGCGCTGCGACGAGCTCGACGTGCTCGATCTCTACGCGGGCACCGGTGCGCTGGGCCTCGAGGCTGTTTCACGCGGCGCCACCAGGGCCGTGCTGGTCGACCGTGACCGCGAGGCGCTGGCGCTGTGCCGCCAGAACACCGACGGGCTCAAGTTCACCGCGCAGGTCGAGATCCTCGCGGCCGACGCGCGCACGGCCATCGCGTCGCTCGGCAAGCAGGGCCGCACGTTTCAGCTGGTGTTCGCAGACCCTCCGTATTCACAGAACGTGGGGCTGACCGTGCTCGAAGCGCTGAGCGCCGCAAAGCTGGTGACTGACGGCGGCCTGGCGGTGATCGAGACCGGTCGCGACGAAGCGTTGCCCGAGCGGGTGGGTGACTTCGAGCGCATCGACGAGCGCACGTACGGTGTCACCAACGTGTCGATCTTCCGGTTGACGCATCGCGACGCATGACGGACTCTGCCGAGCCGTGCGCTTCGCCATCTACCCGGGCTCGTTCGATCCACTGACCAACGGCCACCTCTCGCTGATTCACCGTGGCTTGAAGATGTTCGATCGGCTGGTGGTGTCGATCGCCGTGAACCCGAAGAAGACGCCGCTGTTCTCGGTTGAAGAGCGCAAAGAGCTCATTCGTGTCGCCGTGGGCAACGATCCTCGCGTGGAGGTCGACGACTTTCAGGGGTTGCTCGTCGACTACGCGAAGCGCCGACAGATCAACGTCGTGCTGCGCGGCCTGCGCGCGGTGAGCGACTTCGAGTTCGAATTTCAGCTCGCCAACATGAACCGTCGACTCGATGGAGACATCGAGACCGTCTTCATGATGACCGGCGAAGACTATTTCTACGTCTCGTCGAACCTCGTGCGTGAAGTCGCCTCGCACGGGGGCAACATCGAAGGTCTGGTGCCGCCGAACGTGTTGACGGCGCTCCAGGCCAAATACGCCAAGAAGTGAGGGAAGTGATGCAGCTCGCGAAGCGTCTCAAGGCGGTCAAGCCGTCTCCTACGTTGTCACTCAATGCCAAGGCCCGCGCGCTCGCCGCGAAGGGCGCCGACGTGCTCAGCTTCGCGGCCGGCGAGCCCGACTTCGACACGCCCGCGCACATCAAAGACGCGATCAAGGGCGCGCTCGATTCAGGCTTCACCAAGTACACCGCGACGGGCGGCATTCCCGAGCTGAAGACGGCGATCGTCGAGAAGCTCGCGAAAGAGAACCAGCTCACGTTCACGCCTGAGCAGGTCGTCGTCACCGTCGGCGGCAAGCAGGCGCTCTACAACGCGTTCCAGGCGATGTTGTCGCCTGGCGACGAGGTCATCATCTTCTCGCCGTACTGGGTCAGCTACCCGGACATGGTGCGCCTGGCCGATGGCGTGCCGGTGATCGTCGAGACCAGCGCCGCCGACAACTGGACGCCCGACCCGAAGGCGCTGCGCAAGGCTCTGTCGTCGCGCACGAAGGCCGTCATCTTCAATTCGCCGTCGAACCCCACGGGCTCGGTGATCGCGAAAGAAGCGCTCGAGGCGCTGGCGCACGAGCTGCGCGGCCACGACTGCGTGCTCATCACCGACGACATCTACGAGCGGCTGCTCTACGTGCCGGGCCCGTTCTTCAACGTCGCGAACGTCGCGCCCGAGTTCGCAGCGCGCACGTTGGTGGTCAACGGCTTCTCGAAGGCCTTCTCGATGACGGGCCTCCGGCTCGGCTACGCGGCGGGGCCCAAAGAGCTCATCGCCGGCATGCAGCTGATTCAGGACCAGTCGACCTCGAACGCGACGTCGGTGATCCAGAAGGGCGCGGTCGCTGCGTTGAAGGGGCCCACGGCGCCCATCGACGACATGGTGAAGGCCTTCGCAGGGCGCCGCATCAAGATGACGGACGGCCTCAACGCGATCCCCGGCGTGAAGTGTCGGCTGCCAGACGGCGCGTTCTATTGCTTCCCCGACGTCGGCGCGCTCATCGGCAAGTCGTACAAGGGCACGCCCATCACCGGCTCCTTGAAGATGTCGGAGATCCTGCTCGACGAGTTCCTGCTCGCGGCGGTGCCGGGCGAGCCGTTCGGTGCAGAGGGCTTCATTCGGCTCTCGTTCGCCACGAGCGACGCGAACATCGAGAAGGGCCTCGCGCGCCTCGCCGACTTCGCCTCGAAGCTGACCTGACCCATGTTGAGCGTGACGCTCGCGCTGGTGCTGGCCGCCGAACCCATGGAGCTGGTGGTGTGGGGCGGCGGCAAGACGCCAGAAGCGGCGCAAGCCTCGCTCGCTGAGTTGACGAAGCGCGGCGGCGAGTGGAGCGGGTACCTCACGCTGGCGAAGGGTTACCCGAAGGTCGTCGACAGCGCGAAGGTCGAGGGGCTCAACCCCGGCTTTCATATTGTGGTGCTCGGCGCGTGCTTCGAGCCCGACGTTCCGGAGATCGTCTCGCTGTTCAAGATCTTCGAGCCAGCCGTGTACCAGAAGACCGTGAAGTGGCCCGACGGCGACGCGTGCCCCGCGTCGAGCAAGACGCGCGTCTCGAATGTTCAGCGCGTGAAGACTGCGGGCGGCGAGCTGGCGGCGATCGTCGTCAGCTCCGGCGGCGAAGACTTCTGGAAGTCGGAGACCATCACCCGCTTTCAGAAGAAGGGCGCGGCGCCGGTGGTGCAGACGTTCGAGAACGAAGACTGCTCCGGCGGTGAGTTGGAGGTGCTGAAGGGCTCGTTGTCGTACGTCGCGAAGTGCGTGACGGGCCGCTGCACGACGTTCGGGCACGACGAGGTTCGCTTCACGTACGGCGTGAAAGGCGACGGCGTCGACGAGGTGAAGAAGCGCGTGCGCACCATCGACAAGACAGAGTGCGACTAAAACCCGCGCAGCTTCTTGAGTGACTCGTACGCGTCTTTGACCTGGCGGAACTTCTCTCCGCCGTCTTTTGCGCGGTCGGGGTGGTGTTCTGCGGCGAGGCGGCGGTAGGCGCTCTTCACTTCGTCGTCGGTCGCTTCGCCATTGATGCCGAGCGTCGCGTAGTTGCCGTCTCCCTTGCCGAAGTACTGCGCGGTGATCTGCTGCAGCGCCTCGTCGCTCAGGTTGAACGCGGAGACGATGCGCTTGAGCACGTCTTGTTCGCTGCGCTGAAGGTCTCCGTCGGCCATGCCGAGATCATAGAGGCTGCGGACGATCTCCACGCGCATCGACGGCTTGACGATGGTGCGTGCGCGCGTGGTGAGCGCTTCGACGTCGCCGGGCGGTGAGGCGATGGCGGCCTTGAGCGCGTCACGCACCTCGTCCATCGCGGCTTCGTTGAACTGCAGCCGGTGCTGGAAGAACTCACGAATGATGCGGATCTCGAGCTGCACCGGCGGAGCGTCGGCGCGCGCGACCTCGATGAAGAGCGGGCAGAGCGCCTGCAACAACGAGAGATCTTCTGGCGCGACCTGCTTCTTCGGGGCGGGGCGCGAGATCGGCCGCGGGCGCGCGAGCAGCTCTTCGGTCGACGGTGGCACGAAGGCCCTGGGCGCGGCGGCTTCGCGGTCGAAGAGAAAGTGGCCGACGAGCACTCCGACGCCTGCGAGCACGGCGGCGAAGGCGGGCGACCAGAGGAGGAGCATGCCGATCGCTCCGCCGATCATCAGCCCGAAGAGTTTTCCCAACATCGCGGAAATGAGTGTGACATGCCGCGCGCCATGGCGGCTCAGATCATCGACGGGAAGGCGCTGTCTTCGAAGGTGAAGGAGGGCCTCAAGGTCGAGGTCGAGGCGCTCCGCGCGAAGTACGGGCGGCCACCGGGCATCGCGGTGGTGCGCGTCGGTGAAGATCCCGCGTCGAAGGTCTACGTGACCTCGAAAGAGAAGACCGCGCAGGAGCTGGGCTTCGGCTCATGGCACCACCACCTCGACGCCGCGGTGACGCAGGCCGAGCTGCTCGCGTTGGTGCAGCGGTTGAACGCCGACGAGCAGGTCGACGGCATTCTCGTGCAGCTACCGTTGCCGAAGCACATCGACTCGAACGCGGTGCTGGAGTCGATCGACCCGTCGAAAGACGTCGATGGTTTTCACGCGGTGAATGCGGGGCACCTGTTTCAGGGGCGGCCGACGCTGGTGGCGTGCACGCCCTTCGGGGTGATGCGCATGCTCGAAGACATCGGCTTCAACGTCGCGGGCAAGAGCTGCGTGGTCGTCGGGCGCTCGAACATCGTGGGGCGGCCGATGGCGATGCTGCTGCTCAACGCGAGCGCGACGGTGACGATCTGTCACAGCAAGAGCGACGTCGCGGCTGAAGTGCGGCGCGCCGACGTTGTGATCGCCGCGGTTGGTGTGTCGAAGCTCGTCAAGGGAGAGTGGATCAAGCCGGGCGCGATCGTGATCGACGTCGGGATGAACCGCGGCGCCGACGGCAAGCTGAGCGGCGACGTGGAGTTCGAGGCGGCGAAAGAGAAGGCCGCCTGGATCACGCCCGTGCCTGGCGGCGTCGGCCCGATGACGATCGCGATGTTGATGAGCAACACCGTGATCGCCGCGAAGCGCCGCCTCGCCAGGCCCTGAAGTTTCAGACGCCGGAGACCTTGGCCGCCGCGCTGAGCTCCCACGAGAAGCGGGCCGTCTTCGTCGACTGCGCGCCGAGCTCGAGCTCGATGCGCGCGATGCCGTCTTTGGTGACCGTCGCCGGCGCCGGCGAGCAGTCCTTCGTCAGCACCTGAATTTCGACCTCCTTCACTTCGGAGACCGGCACGCGCTCTTCGATGATGAGCTTCGTGCTCGACGCGCGCGTGTTTGAGACGTGCAGCTTCACCTTGCGCGTCGTCGTGCGCCGGCCGGTGAGCCGCGCCTCGTCGGTCTTCTCGTCGGTCTCGCGAACGATCTGCAGCCCGTCTTCGTTGCCGAACGAGAGCTTCACCGTCTCGCCCGGCGCGGCGTACTTGAGCTGCGCACGGCCCACCGGCCCGGAGTCGCGAATCAGGTCGACCGGGCCCGCGAGCAACACCTGCGGCGCCGTGTTGGTGAAGCGCGCGATGACGAACACCAGGCTCGACAGCTCTGCAGGGCACACGCGCTCGACGAGCGCCGGCGTGGTGAACGAGAACAGCGCGACCCGCTGCGGCTGACCATCGCTCCGCACCGTCATGCGCGACGGCGCCGCGAGCAGCCGCGTCTCGCCGCCGTCATCGAGGCCGGGCATTTCAGAAGCCCCGCTCGTCTCGCCCGCGCTCTGAATGATCTCCTCACGAATCGACACGTCGACCACGCGCTTCTCCACCTGCTGCTTCGGGCGCAGGTACAGCCAGTCTTCTTCGAGTGACGGAGGCGTGGTGCCCAGCGTGGGCCGCGCCGTCGAAAACAGCAGCTCGACGTCGAGCCAGTCTTCGCCAGTGCGCTGCCACACCACGCCCTCTGCTTCGAGCGCCACGTCGGCGCCGTTCAACGTCGCCCGGTACGCGGGCCGCCACACGGCGCACGGCACGAGGTAGCTGGCGCGAACCTGCGCTTCGCCCTGGCCGTCCAGTCGCAGCACCAGCGTGCACTCGAGCGTGCGAACCGGCGCCTCTGCTGCCAGCGCGTTCTGTGCTTCGCGGTACCGCTGCTGCGTCGTCGCCAGCTGCTCGCGCGCCGCGCGGAGGTCTTCGTCGAGCGCGGCCTGCTTCGTCGACAGGTTGGCGAGTTGTTGATGCCACGCGTCTGCCTGCGCGGTGCCGTGACCGGTCAGCTCTGCGATCGAGCGCAACAGATCGCTTCGCGCCGCGCCGAGCACCTCCGCGCGCGCGTCGAAGCGCGCCACTGCATCGGCCTGCGTGCCTTCTTGAAGCCGCAGCGCTTCGACCCGCTTCTGCAGCGCGCTCGCGTCAGCCGCGAGGCCGCCTCTGGGCTGTTCTTTCCACCGCCGCTCGAGCTTCGCCTCCAACAGCGTCGCGCCCTTGACCTCGACCTTCAGAGAGCGATCGACGGCCACCAACGGCAGGCCCTCGATGTCGATGCGCGTCACGCCATTCACCGGCAGCGAACCCGAGCGCTCGACCTGCGCGCGATCTTCCATCACCACGACTTTTTTGATCGGCAACATGGGTCAGCTCCTCCGGTTTCCGCCGACGATCATCTTGTCGCTCGGCATACGAATGGCGAACTGCGCGCTCAGCTTCTGAACCTGACCTGGCGGTACGGTGACGCGCCACCTCCGCGCGCCTTTGACGATCACGTCGTCGACGGGGCCTTCGACCTTTTCCCAGGGTGGGGCGATCTGTGTCTCTTCGACCTTCAGATCTTTCTCGTCGGGGTCGGCCACCGGCACGCGCTCGCGCACTTCGATCAACGCGGGCACCGGCAGGCGATTGTTCAGCTCAATGTCGAGCTCGTGCGGCAACACCGTCGAGCCGCCGAGGAACCCGCCCGTCGTCTCTTTGTAGTTCGTCTTGCGCGAGACCTTGATCGACTCCTCCACGCCGAGCCCGAGGCGGTGCGACTGCTCGGCGCCGGGCGTGATGGCCGGCAGGGTCGTCGTCATCAAGAACTCGTCGCCCGCGGTCACGTCGACCGGGCCGGGCAACAGCGCGTGCGTGCTGCGGTTGGCGACGGTGAGCGTGCGGTAGACCTTCTGTTCTACCGACGGCACGCACACGTACTCGGGCGTCAACCCGACCGCGCACGTCGACACCGGCACCAACACCCAGCGCCCTGTCGACGGCACATCGACGCGCGCCTGGCAGTCGTAGCGGTAGTCGAAGGACTTCACCGACGTCACCGGGTTCGTCAACGCGGGCATCGTCGCCATCTGCGCGGAAGACGCGATGCGCTGCGCGGTCGAAACGAGCGCAGTGACGATGTCGACGTGCACCGAAACGCCGACGAACGCGCCGACCCAACGCGGCTGTGCCGTCAACCGCCCACGCCCTGACGGAGAGTCGTCAGCAGCAGGCATCACCAACCGCGAGTAGTCGTCGAAAGACGAATCGAGCTTGAGCTCCGGCGCGGCGATGACCTCGGCGGGCAGGTCGAAGTCGCCTCCGTCTTCTTCGGCCGCCATTTCGGCCATCGGCGCGGCGTCGTCCATGTCGTCGAGCTCGACGGGCACCGACGGCTTTCGGCTGCGCTCCACGCTCCCGAACGTGCCCCCTCCACCACGCGCCGCGGGCATCGCCATTCGTGCCGCAACGGGAGGCATCGCTCCAGCACCTCCGAGTGACGCCGCTGCCATGCGCGGCGGCGGCGGTGGCGCGGACATCACCTCGCGCCTGGGCGCCGCTTTGGGCGCTGGTGCTGGCGCTGGCGGCGGCGCGACGACCGAGCTCTGGAACCCGTCATACGCCTCGAACAACGAGTCGAGCCCCGGCGGTGGCGCGCGCCAACCCGATCTCGGTGGTGGCTCCTGATGACGCCCCAGCTTGAGCGCCTTGAGCTCCGGCATCTCTGCGCTGCGCTGCGACGAGGCGGTCGACAACGACAACGACACGCCCGCCCAGTCTTCGCCGGTGTGTTGAACGATCGACGCGCGCATCTGCAGCGTGCCGCCGCTCAGCCCTTTCTCCAGCGTCAACGCGTAGCTCGGCACCCACCGCGCGCCTGGCACCCGGTATTCGAGCGCGATCGTCAGCAGCTCAGTCGGCGCTTCAGCCAACGTGATCAACGCCACGCGCCACACGCGCGCGCGTTCGGCCCGCTGCGCCGTCGACGACTCGCGCACGCGCTGTTGCCGCAGCGTGAGCTCGCGGCGCGCTTCTGCGATCGCCTCGTTCAATTCACGTCGCGCCGTCAGCCGCGTCGAGAGCTCGGCCTCACGGAAGTCACCCAGCGAGAGCATCGCCTCGAGGTGCGCAGGGCGGGGCGGTTCACCACGCTTCTGCTCGAGAAACGCCGGTCGCAGCTGGTTCAACTCGGAGATCTCCGCCTCGAGGCGTGCCAGCCGCGACTGCAGCACCAGCACCTTCGCGTGCGCTTCTTCCGCGGCCTTCTGCTCGCGCGGCACGTCGACTTCTTCGGCGAGCTGCACGTCGAACTGCGCGCGCACGTCGAGCACCTTGCCCCGACCTTCTTCGACGCGGGCGCGGAGCGAACCGGGCTCCAACGAGAGCGGCAGACCGCCCAGCAGCACGTGTCGATCAGCAGAAGGCGCGACCTGCACCACGCGGCGGCAGATCGCGCCCTCGCGGTACACGGTCACAGAGTCGAGCGTCGAGGGCAGGGCAGTCACGGTGAGGCCTCCTTGAAAGAAAGTCAGTTCAGCGCGTTCAACGCGCGCCGCGGGAATTCAGTGACAAAGAATCAGCAGGCCGGCGCGCACCGCAGCGTCATGTCGGACTGCGGCACACAACGGCCGGTGACGCACTCGCCGGCTTCCCGGCACACGCTGCCGACGGTGCGCGTGGGCGGCCGGCACTGCAGCGTGGTCTCGGTGTCGCAGAAGCCGCTCGCGCACGGAACGGCGACGGCGCGGCTCGCGTCGAGGCGCACCGCGCAGCGTTCACCGATCGTCGGCGCGCCGGCACACACCCCGACGTCGCCCGCGCCGGTGGGTTTGCAGTGCACGTCGAAGCCGCTGCAGTTTCGTTTCGAAGGCGTGCACGACTGGCCGCGCGTGGGCAGCGCTTCGCACGTGCTGTCGCTGCACGTGAGGCCCGGCGCGCATTGATCTCCGACGTACGAGGCGTACGGCGTCTGCGGGCAGTTGCTCTGCGCGGTGTCGGGTTCCCGACAGTTGCCGGGCAGCGGCGCCGAGGCGGGGAAGCCGCTCCAGTTCAGGTCGGCGCAGACGAGGCCGGCGCGGCAGCTCCAGTGGAAGTTGCACGGCGCGAGCGCATCGCGCGGCACGACGCAGGTGCCCGCTGCCCCGACGACGAAGGGCGCCACGTCGCACGCGAGGCCGGGCTCGCACACGCTCAAGCGCGCGAAGTCGACGGAGCAGCGCTCGCCCAGCTTCCGGCGCGGTCGGCACGAGCCCAGGCAGATGAGCTCTGGTTCGCACTCGGCGCTGGAGCCGCACGCCTCGTCGAGCGCCTTCAAATACGTGCACGTCGCGCCGTCGCAGCGCAGCCCGGCCGCGCAGCCGATGCCGCACGGCGCGCCCAGGGCGCTCAACGTGGCGCACGTGCCGCGACACACGCCGCCGGGCTTCACGCAGAACGTGCCGGCCGCACACTCCACCGGGAAGTCACACGTCGCGCCCGTCGTCGCCGCGCCGCGCAGCAAGCCTGTCGAGAGCGTGCAGTCAGCGAAGGGCTGCAGCGCGTCGGCCGTGACGGAGTCGGGCGGGAACGACGGAGGGCACGCGCTCGACCCGAGGCGCCGCTCACAGGTGGCCAACTGCGTGTCGTCGATGCTCAACGTGGCGCGCTCGAAGGCCGGGCGGAGCGCCTCGTACTCGGCCAGACACGAGGCCTGCGTCTGCGACACGCACTCGTCGAGGGCGAGCCGCGTGAAGGCCGGGTAGCACCGAATTCTCAGGGCACACGTCGAGGTCGCGAGGCGCTGGCAGAGCTCGACGGCGCTCACGCCCGCATCAACGCCCGCGTCGTCTCCCAAAGAAGGCGGGGGCGGGCACCCCAAAGCAAAGACAGCCGTGGGGAGCAGCAACCACGCGGCGCGGGTCATGCGTGAAGCTTAGCCGCGCTTCTTGACCACACCGGCCTTGTCGACCGTGTAGCCATCGGGCAGGCGCGCTTCGACCTTCTCGCGGAAACCCTGCACCGGCCAGGCCGTCTGCGCGAGCAACGCGGCGCAGGCGGTCTGCACGCGCTTGCCCGTCTCTTCGCCGAGCAGCAATTCGATGACCTGCTCTTTGGCGGGCTCGTACTTGAGCGAGCCGAGCGTCTTGAGCGTCGCCATCTTCACGTCGTCAGACATGTCGTTGAGCAACGCGGGCAGCACGGCGCCGACGCGGTGGTCGTTCTTGCCTTCGAGGTAGTTGAGCAGCACTTCCTTCTTTTCCGGGTCGCGCGTGTACTCGGCGCCGAGGCGCTTGAGCTCGTCGGTGACGACGCCCAGCACTTCGTCTTCGGTGAGGAGCGCCGAGAGGATCTTCAGCGCCCAGCTCGAGGCCTGGTCGCTCTTCGTGAGGAACGTGCGCACGGGCGCGACGGCGTCTTTTTCGAGCTCGCAGATCGACTCGAAGACGTGGCGCTTTTCTTCGGCGTCGGTGGTCTGCGGGTCGACGACGAAGAGGAAGCGCTGCATGAGCACCGGCACCGCGTCGGCGTGTTTGATCTCGCCGAGCTGCTGCAGGGCCTTCTGGCGCGTCGCCGCGTCACCGTACTTCTGCGTCGCCTTGGCCTTGAGCTTCTGGGCCTTCTCGGCAGGCGTGCCACCACCAAAGAGACTTAAGAATCCCATCGTGTGCGCCCTTAGCAGCCCGTCGTGAAGTTCACAGCGTCAACTTGCCGCGCACGTCGGCGTCGTAGGTGAGCGCGCCGAACAGCTTCTTCGTCGCCTCGTCGAGGCGCTCGGGCAGCTTCACCATGACCACGAGGTAGAGGTCGCCGGGTGTGCCGCCGCGCAACGCCGGCACGCCCTTGCCGCGTAGCCGCAGCCGGGTGCCCGACTGCGTGCCTGGCTTGAGCGTCATGGTGACGGAGCCTCCGAAGATGGGCACGCGTACTTCGGCGCCGTTGGCGGCCTCGGCGAGCGTGATTGGCAGGTCCATCGACAGATCCTGGCCGTCGCGCCGCACGAGCGGGTGCTCACGGACCGTCAGATCGATGAAGAGATCTCCGGCCGGCCCGCCGCGTTCGCCGGGCTCGCCCTGACCCGAGAGTCGAATGCGCGAGCCGGTCTCGACGCCGACAGGGATCTTCACGGAGATGCGGCGGCCGTTGATGAGCAGGTTCTCTTCGGCGCCCAGCACCGCGTCGGGCAGCGAGACCTCCAGCGTGGTCGACTGGTCGCCGCCGGCGCGGGGCCCTGCGTTGCGACGGCGTCGGCCGCCCGCCTGTGCGCCGAACATCTCCGAGAGGATCGATTCGAAGTCGACGCCCGCACCGCCGAAGTCGACGTTGGGCATGCCGCCACCGCCGCCGGAAAAGCCGCCGCTCTTGTACGCGCGGAACTGGGCGGCCTTGCCCTCGTCCCAGCCGAGCTTGGCGGCCTCGTCGCCGAACTCGTCGTACAGGCGCCGCTTCTTCGGGTCGGAGAGCACCTCGAAGGCTTCGTTGAGCTGCTTGAACTTGTCTTCGGCGGCCTTGTCGCCGGGGTTGTGATCGGGGTGGTACTGGCGGGCCTTCTTGCGGTAGGCCTTCTTGATCTCCTCCGCCGAGGCTTCACGCTTCACTTCAAGTCGCTGGTAGTAGTCCGACACCATGATCGCTTCGCACCGTAACCAGCATCGGAGGCTGTGCCAGTGGGCAATCGCCCTGATGTTGCCGGTGCTTGCGCAGGCTGCAGAGCCTCGCGTCATCGATCGCGCGGTCGCGTCGATTGAAGGCCGGGTGATCGCCGCGTCGCAGCTGGCCTTCGAAGCGCGCGTCCTGCTCATCGACGCGGGCGGGGTGACGGCGGCCTTCGCGCCCCTCGATCAAGACGTGCTGCAAGCCAGCTTGAGGGCCATCATCGATCAGCGCCTGGCGGTGCTGGAGGCCGACAAGCTCGAGGCCTACCCGCTCGACCCCGGTGAACTGGAGGGCGCGATCGCCCGGTTCCGCGCCCGCTTCGAGAGCGAACAACGCTTCGCCGACTTCCTCCACGCGCATGAAGCCGACCTGAATGATCTGGCTGAGGTGCTCAAGCGCTCGTTGCGCGCGCAGCGGGCGTTGGAGGGCAAGTTGCGGCTGCGCGCGCAGGTCACCGAAGCCGACGCCCGGGCCTACCAACTGGCGCACCCTGAAATGAAGGCGATCGCGCTCGACAAGGTCCGCGCGATGCTGGTTCAGCGCCGCTTCGGCGACCTGGTGCGCGAAGAGCTCGCCGAGCAACGCCGCCAGAACGACGTGAGACTGCTGGGCCCCTTCGCCCCCAAACCGACCGCCCCGTGAGAGAGCTCGCGCCGCAAGATCGCATTCGCCGCATGACGCTGGCCGACCTGCCGGCGGTCATGGAAATCGAGCTCCAGGCCTTCACCAACCCCTGGTCGACGGAGATGGTGAAGAAGGAGCTGACCCAGGACTGGTCGACGGTGCTGGTGTGCGAGGAGTCCGGGCCCACGGGCTGGCAGCTCCGCGCGTTCGCCATCTTCTGGTTGGTGACCGACGAGGTTCACGTGCTCAACGTGGCCACCGACGGGGCCGTGCGGCGCCGTGGCTTCGGCCGAAAGGTGATGGACGCGGTGCTGGCGGTGGGCCGGGCCCAGAAATGTGTGAAGGCGATTCTCGAGGTGCGCCGAAGCAACGACGCGGCCCAGTCGCTCTACACGTCCTTGGGATTTCGCACGGTTGGCATGCGCCCGGCCTACTACCAGGACAACCGCGAAGACGCTGTCGTCATGATTCTCGACCTGTAGCGCTTGACACCCCCGGCCAGCGAATGTAAGCGGGCCGCCCTTTTTCGTATCACGTCGTCTTCTTAGGAACTCATGCCGACCATCAACCAGCTCATCCGTAAGGGCCGCGAGCAGCTCAAGTACAAGTCGAAGAGCCCCGCCCTGAAGTCCAACCCGCAGAAGCGTGGCGTTTGCACGCGCGTGTACACGACGACCCCCAAGAAGCCGAACTCGGCGCTTCGCAAGGTGGCGCGTGTTCGACTCGTGAACGGCGTTGAAGTGACGTCGTACATTCCGGGCGTTGGTCACAACCTGCAGGAGCACTCGGTTGTTCTGATTCGTGGCGGTCGTGTAAAGGACCTCCCCGGCGTTCGCTACCACATCATCCGCGGCACGCTCGACTCTGTTGGTGTTCAGGGTCGCAAGCAGAGCCGGTCCAAGTACGGCGCGAAGCGCCCGCAGTAATCACCTTCTTCGAAAGATCTGATCCATGCCTCGTCGCCGCGTACCAAATAAGCGCAAGATCAACCCGGACCCGAAGTTCCAGGACCGTCTGGTTGCGAAGTTCATGAACGACCTCATGCGGAAGGGCAAGAAGTCGACGGCCGAGCAGGTCGTCTACGGTGCCTTCGCGCTCATCGAGGAGCGGGCCAAGGAAGAGCCCCTCAAGGTCTTCAAGCGCGCGCTCGACAACGTCAAGCCCACGCTCGAGGTGAAGAGCCGCCGCGTCGGTGGCGCCACCTACCAGGTTCCCGTCGAGGTCCGTCAGGATCGCCGCGTGGCCCTCGGCATGCGGTGGATCATCTCGTACGGCAAGGGCCGCGGCGAGAAGACCATGATGGAGAAGCTCGCGGGCGAGATCATGGACGCCTCGAACAACCGCGGTAACGCCGTCAAGAAGCGTGAAGACACGCACAAGATGGCCGAGGCCAACAAGGCCTTCTCGCACTACCGCTGGTAATCAACACCGTGCAGTCGCGAAAGGCCTCGGACACTCGTCCGGGGCCTTTTTGCTTTTCCAAACTCCGTTCATTTTCCGTAAAGGCGCGCCGTCATGCCTCGCGACACTTCGATCGATCGCTACCGCAACATCGGGATCATGGCCCACATCGATGCGGGCAAGACCACCACGACGGAGCGCATCCTCTTCTACGCCGGGGCGATTCATAAGATGGGCGAGGTGCACGAAGGCACCACCACCACCGACTGGATGCCGCAGGAGCGCGAGCGTGGCATCACCATCACCTCGGCGGCGATCACCTGTTTCTGGGAGCGGAACAAGGTGAAGCACCGGGTGAACATCATCGACACGCCCGGCCACGTGGACTTCACCATCGAGGTCGAACGCAGCCTGCGCGTGCTCGATGGTGCCGTCGCGGTGTTCGATGGGGTGAACGGCGTCGAGCCTCAGTCTGAGACCGTGTGGCGCCAGGCCAACAAGTACAAGGTCCCGCGCATCTGCTTCATCAACAAGATGGATCGCACGGGCGCCGACTTCACGATGTCGGTGAACTCGATTCGTGAGCGCCTCGAGGCGAACCCGCTGGTGATTCAGTTGCCGCTGGGCAGCGAAGAGAAGCTGCAGGGCGTCATCGACATCGTGCGCATGAAGGCCGTGCGCTTCGAAGACTCCGACAAGGGCAGCAACTTCATCGACGAAGAGATCCCCGCGGAGTTCGCCGACGCGGCCGCCGACGCGCGCCGCAAGCTGCTGGAGGCCGTCGCCGAGCTCGATGACGCGTTGATGGACAAGTACCTCGAGAGTGAGGGCCAGGACATCACCGAAGACGAGATCCGCGCCGCGCTCCGCAAGGGCACCATCGCGCTCAAGATCTTCCCCGTGCTGTGTGGCTCGTCGTACCGGCACAAGGGTGTGCAGCCGTTGCTCGACGCGGTCATCGACTACTTGCCCGGCCCGCTCGACGTGCCCGCCGTGCATGGCCTCGACAAAGACGGCAACGACGTCGTGCGTGAGACGAAAGACGACGCGCCCTTCAGCGCGTTGGCGTTCAAGATCATGAACGACTCGTACGGCTCGCTGACCTTCATTCGCGTGTACTCGGGGAAGCTCGAGTCGGGCACCGCGGTGTGGAACACCGCAAAGAAGAAGCGCGAGCGCGTCGGCCGCCTGGTTCAGATGCGTGCCGACAAGCGTGACGAGATTCAAGAATGCTACGCCGGAGACATCTGCGCGATCGTCGGCCTCAAGCTGGCGACCACGGGCGACACGCTGTGCGTCGAGTCGCACCCGGTGCTGCTCGAGAAGATCGAGTTCCCCGAGCCGGTGATTCAGTTGGCGCTCGAGCCACGCAGCACCGAAGACGCAGACAAGCTCATCGCATCGCTCGGCAAGCTGGCGGTCGAAGACCCGAGCTTCCGCGTGAAGACCGACGAAGAGACCGGGCAGACGATCATCGCCGGCATGGGCGAGCTGCACCTCGAGATCATCGTCGACCGGCTCAAGCGCGAGCACAAAGTCGAGGCGCGCGTCGGCAAGCCGCAGGTGGCGTACCGCGAGACCGTCGCGGGGGTCGGCACCGCGAAGAGCACGTACGAGAAGGTGATCGGCGGGAAGAACCAGTTCGCCGCCGTCGAGCTCAAGGTCTCGCCCAACGAGAAGGGCAAAGGCTTCAGCTTCAAGAACTCCGCGAGCGAGGCGCAGATCCCCAAAGAGTTCTGGCCGGCGGTGGAGGCGGGCGTCTCCAGCGGGCTGTCGCGCGGCGTGGTGGCGAGCTACCCCATCATCGACGTGATGGTCGAAGTCGTGGGTGGCGCCTTCAAAGACGGCGAGTCGGACGAGGTCGGCTACCAGGTCTCGGCGTCGATGGCGTTCACCGACGCCTGCAAGGCCGCGAAGCCGACGTTGCTCGAGCCCATGATGAAGGCCGAGATCATCGTGCCTGCCGAATACATGGGCAGCGTCATTGGCGACGTGAATGCGCGGCGCGGCAACATTCGCGGCATGAATCAGCGCGGCACGAACCAGGCGATCGACGCCGACGTGCCGTTGGCGGAGATGTTCGGCTACGTCGATTCACTGCGCACCCTGACGTCGGGGCGCGGCAGCTACTCGATGCAGTTCGGCCACTACGCCGAGATCCCCGCGAACGTGTTGCAGCCGTTGTTGTTGCGCATTCGCGGGTACTGACTCGGCCCGGCACGTCCTCACCGCCTGGTGCGCGGCTCGGCTGTGGTTGGAGAGGCCGGCCTCAGTCCTTGAGTTGCTTCGGGGTGAAGCCGGCGACTCGCTTGTAGTGAGCCGCAAGCGCTTCGAGTTCTTCGCGCGGGATCACCTCGTCGATGTTCGTGAAGCCATTCGGCGCGCGCTCTTCAGCCCACTGCATGCACTGCTCCGGGCCGTTGCTGCGGTTGGCGTGAACGATGGCTGCAGTAGCGGGCCTGCGCGCGGCCTCGTAGACGTCGAGCGCTCTCGTCACATCGCCGTGCGCGTCGAAGGCCTCGGCGAGTGCGCGCGCGTCGAGAATGGCCTGGCTCGCTCCGTTCGAACCGATTGGGTACATCGGGTGCGCCGCGTCACCGAGCAACGTGAGCCGCCCATTTCTCCACGCGGGGAGCGGATCGCGATCGACCATGGGAAACTCGAACACCGCTTCGGCACTACGAATCAGCGACGGCACGTCGAGCCAGTCGAAGCGCCACGCCTCGAACGCCGGCAGAAAGTCAGACAGCACTCCGGGCTTGTTCCAGCTCTCTCGCGCGAGCAGTTCGTCGCGGCGCAGCTCTGCGATCCAGTTGATGCGCTGTACGCCGCCGCGCGCCGGTTCGATGGGGTAGGCGACGAACTTCTGGTCCTGATGGCCGGCCATGATCATCGTCGCGCCGGTCAGAAACGGTGGGGAGCTCGTCGTGCCGCGCCACAAGACCCGACCCGAGAAGCGCGGCAACCCTTCGCTCGGATACAGCTGCGCGCGCGCGGCGGAGTGAATGCCGTCAGCCGCGACGATCACGTCTGCTTCTTCAATGCAGCGTTCCCCGTCACGCGACTCGAGCCTGGCCGAAGAGCCGTCAACGTGAACTAGCCGCCGATTCATCGTCACCTCGAGCCGCGACGCCGCGTGCTCGAGCAGCGTCATCTGCAAGACGCCGCGGTGCAGCGAGAGCTGTGGCACCCCGTAGCCGGCCGCGATGCCGCGAGGCTCGCTCCAGATGCGTTGCCCGAACTTGTTGAAGTACGCGAGCTCCTGCGTCGCCACTGCGCGGGCCGCGAGCACGTCGACGAGCCCGAGCTCCGCCAGCACCTGCACCGCGTGCGGTAACAGGTTGATGCCGACGCCCAGCGGCTTCACCTCACGAACGGCCTCGAAGACCCGCACTTCGTGGCCGCGTGCGTGGAGCGCCAGCGCCGCCGTGAGGCCTCCGATGCCCGCGCCGGCGACGAGCACCTTCACGCGTCGAGCTCCGCTCTTTCTCCGGGCTTGAGCCAGCGGAGCCGCCCCTCAAGGCCCGCGCGCTCGAACGTCGGAGCGACCTCGGCGGGTGGCTGCTTGAAGTGGGTCCAGTCGTCGTAGTGCAGCGGAATGATCGTCTTCGCGCCCAGCGCGCCTTCAGCGACGTTCATCGTGAAGCGCAGCGGCCCGTAGCTCGCCGCCCCCAGATGCATGAACGCGGTACCGACCTTGAACCGCCTTGCCGCCTCGAGCGCGCCGTTCGACTGCTCGACCACTCGAGCGCGAACCCGATGCATGGGCCGGTCAGTGGCAATGACAACGACGGCACATGGCACGCGGCTGTCGCCGTGCTCTTCCGCTCGAGCCGGTTGAGGCTCAGCGTGCGCGCCTCGAAGTCACGAAGGCCCGAGCCGTCGATCAACGCGCGACCTTCATCGTCGAGGTTGTCGGCGTGCTGGTCCTGGCTCACCAGTACGAGGTCGGGTCGTGGAGGCACCCGCGGGCCTCGCGTGTGCTCCGACGTCATGCCCGCGCCGACGTGAAAGTGCTTCGCGCCTCCGAACACCGGGCCGATGTTCACCGGAACCTCGGTGCGTTGTTGAAGCGCACCTGCTGCGTGAGTGGGGCGGGGGCTTGCAATGCCTTCATCGACAACGCGATGCGCTTTCGTGCGGAGTCGACCTGCAGCACCTTCACCTTCACGCGATCTCCGACCTTCACGATCTCTGAAGGATCCTTCACGAACTTGTTCGCGAGCTCGCTGACGTGAATCAGCCCGTCCTGGTGCACGCCGAGATCGACGAACGCCCCGAAGGCCGCGACGTTGGTCACGATGCCGTTGAGCACCTGGCCGGGCTTCACGTGCTCGAGCTCGGTGACGTTGGGGTCGAAGCCGACGTCGGTGAACTCTGCGCGCGGGTCGCGGCCGGGCTTCTTCAGCTCTTGAACGATGTCGTTGAGCGTCGGCAGGCCGACCTCGTCGTCGACGTACCTGCGCGCGTCGATCTTTGAGGCGACGGCGTCGTCGCCAACGAGCGCCTTGCGCGTGACGCCGAGGTCCTTCGCCATTCTGGTGACCAGCGCGTAGCGCTCGGGGTGCACCGCGCTCGCGTCGAGCGGCTCCGAGCCGTCGCTGATGCGTAGAAACCCAGCGCACTGCTCGAACGCCCGCGCGCCGAGGCGAGGCACCTCTTTGAGCTTCGAGCGCGACTCGAACGCGCCGTGCTTCGCGCGATGTTCGACGATGGCCTTCGCGAGCGCCGGCCCGAGCCCCGACACGTAGCGGAGCAGGGTGGGCGACGCCGTATTCAGCTCGACGCCGACCTTGTTCACGACCGCCTCGACCACTCGATCGAGCGACGCTGAGAGCTCCGGTTGGTCGACGTCGTGTTGGTACTGGCCCACGCCGATGCTCTTCGGGTCGATCTTCACCAGCTCGGCGAGCGGATCTTGCAGCCGTCGACCGATCGACACCGCGCCACGGATCGTCACGTCGAGCCCCGGCAGCTCGTCGCGCGCGATCTCCGACGCGGAGTACACCGACGCGCCGGCTTCACTGACGCTCACGATGCGCGGCGGTGGGCCGACCATTCCCGACGTCAGGAGCTTGCGGACGAAGGCTTCGGTTTCCCGGCCCGCAGTGCCATTGCCGATGGCGATCGCTTCGGGGCGGTGGGCCTTGAGCAGCTTCGCGAGCTCGGCGCCGGCTTCAGCTTCGCGGCCGGTGTGCGGGTAGATCGTCGAGTGCGCGAGCACTTCGCCGCGCGCATCGAGCACCGCGACTTTGCAGCCGGTGCGAAGCCCGGGGTCGATGGCGACGACGGGTTTGCCTCCCAACGGCGCGGCGAGCAGCAGCGCGGTGAGGTTCTTCGCGAAGACGCTGATCGCGTCCTGGTCGGCCTGCGCCTTCAACGCGCGACGGCGTTCGCTCTCGAGCGATGGCAACAGCAGGCGATCAATCGCGTCACCGATGGCGATCGAGAGCTCCTGCGCCAACACGGGTGCCGCGCCACGCTTGACGACCGCCTGCGCCACGCGAGAACGAACTGCGCTCGGCTCGAGCTCCAACGAGATTTTCAGCAGACCTTCTGTTTCGCCGCGCTCAGCCGCGAGCACGCGATGCGACGGCGCTTGCGACGCGCGTTCACGCCGCCCGACGTGATCTGCATACTTCGCCAGCTCCGGCGCCTTCGACTTTCCGCGCGCGGTTTCGACGACCAGCTGTGCGTCGTCGACGAAGAGCTGACGCAGGCTCGCGCGCAGCTCAGGCTTCTCGGCGATGACCTCGGCCACGATGTCTCGCGCCCCGGTCCACACGGCGTCGGCGTCGGGCAGCTCTTTCTCGGGCGAGATGTACGCGCGCGCCAGCTCGTCGCGCGAGCCTGCAGAAGCGCCCTGCGCGAGCAGGAGCTCGGCGAGCGGCTGCAGCCCGCGCTCCCGCGCCGTCATCGCGCGTGTGCGGCGCTTCGGTCGGTACGGGAGGTACAGATCCTCGAGGGCGGTGAGCGTGCTGGCGCCGAGCACCGCGCGTTCGAGCTCTGGTGTCAGCGCGTTCTGCTCACGCAGGCTCGAGAGGATCGTCTCGCGACGAGCTTCACGCGTCTCGACGACGTCGACGTGCGCGGCGATCCTCGAGATCGCTTCGTCGTCGAGGCCTCCCGTCGCTTCTTTGCGGTAGCGGGCGATGAACGGCACCGTCGCGCCGCCCTCGAGGAGCTCCATCGTGCTGCGCACGCCAGCGAGGGGCAGCGAAAGTTCCCGGGCAACAATCTCGGCGAGCTTCATGGCGCGGAAACTAACCGCCCACGTCGTCGCCGGGGCACGCATGTGCCGAAGCGCAGCCACCTGGTGGCGACGAGAGCGAGAAACACAATTTCTCACATCGAAGCGCGGAGGCTGTATACCGCCTCGCAAACAGCGTCCGGCACGCCGTTTTAAGAGAAGTGACGATAGGTGCTTGACGTAGGAATCGTGCCGACGTATACGCGCGCCGCTTTCGCCGCACGTCGCTCTGTGAAAACCAGGGGCATCCGGGTCGTAACAAAGACGTTCGTCGTTGGTTGGAGAAGTAGTCGCAAACCACAAGGGTCAACCGAGAATGGCGACACAGAAGATTCGCATCCGTCTTAAAGCGTACGACTCGAAGCTCCTGGACCAGAGTGCCACGGAGATCGTCGAGACCGCCAAGCGTACTGGCGCTCGCGTTTCCGGGCCCATCCCGCTTCCGACGCGTATTAACCGATTCACCGTTCTTCGTTCGCCGCACGTGGACAAGAAGAGCCGTGAGCAGTTCGAGATCCGCACGCACAAGCGGCTCCTGGACATCCTCGAGCCTACGCAGCAAACGCTCGACGCGCTCATGAAGCTCGATCTGTCCGCTGGCGTCGACGTCGAGATCAAGAGCTGAGGATCACGACCATGGCCAAGTTCGACGTCGTTGATTTGAGCAACAAGAAGGTCTCTGAGATTGAACTCTCGGATGACGTGTTCGCTGCCAAGCCGAACGCCCACCTGCTGTACGAGGGCGCGAAGATGCAGCACATCAATCGCCGGGCCGGTACGGTCGCGGTGAAGAACAGCTCGCTGGTGTCCGGTGGCGGCAAGAAGCCCTGGAAGCAGAAGGGCACCGGCCGCGCGCGCCAGGGTTCGACCCGCGCGTCGCACTGGGTTGGTGGTGGTAAGGCGATGGGCCCGAAGCCCCGCGACTACACCTACCGTCCTCCCCGTGGCGTTCGTCGTGCGGCGCTGTCGCATGCGATTTCGCTCCGCGCCGGCGAAAAGAAGATCGTCTTCATCAACGAGTTCCCGTCTGACGGGAAGTCGAAGAAGGCGTTCGAGTCGCTGACCAAGGGCCTCAAGCTCGCCAGCGCGCTCGTCGTCGACGAGAAGAAGAACGACAAGCTCCTCCGCGCCGTTCGCAACATGGAGAAGTTCGACGTGCTGCCTGTCGAAGGCGTGAACGTCGAGTCTGTGCTCCGTCGCGAGACGCTCGTCATCACCGTTGCTGCGGCCAAGGCGCTGAATGACGCGCTCCTCAAGCCCCGCGGCTCGAAGGCTCAGGAGTAATCGATCATGGATCTCAGCTCCGTCATCAAGGGACCGCTGATCACCGAGAAGCTGGACAAGGCTCGTGAAAAGCAGCGCCAGTACTCGTTCCTGGTCGACCGCAAGGCGACCAAGCACGACGTGGCTCGCGCGGTCGCATCGCAGTTCAAAGTCACGGTCGAAGACGTTCGTACGCTCATCATGCGCGGCAAGATCAAGCGCATGGGCACCTCGCAGGGCAAGCGCTCGAACTTCAAGAAGGCCTTTGTCACCCTGAAAGAGGGCGACAAGATCGAGTTGTTTGAAGGAGGCACGGTCTAATGGGCGTCAAAAAGTTCAAGCCGACGTCGCCTGTGCGCCGTCTGATGACGGTGTCCGATTTCGCGGAAATCACGCACGACGTGCCCGAGAAGTCGCTCACCCAGTCGATCAAGCGTTCTGGCGGTCGTAACGGTGATGGTCACATCACCCGCCGTCACCAGGGCGGTGGTCACAAGCGTCGCTACCGCGTGATTGACTTCAAGCGGAACAAAGACGGCGTGCCGGCCAAGGTCTTCTCGATCGAGTACGACCCCAACCGCACGGCGAACATCGCGCTGCTCCACTACGCAGACGGTGAGAAGCGCTACATCCTCGCGCCGGTCGGCCTGAACGTCGGCGACACGCTGTTCTCGGGCGCCTCGGTCGACATTCGTCCGGGCAACACGCTGCCGCTCCAGAACATCCCGGTCGGCACCGTGATCCACAACATCGAGATCAAGCCGGGTCGTGGCGGTCAGCTGATTCGTTCAGCGGGCAGCTGGGGCCAGCTGATGGCGAAGGAGGGCGACTACGCACAGGTTCGCTTCCCCTCAAGCGCCGTCCGCAAGGTGTTGATCGTCTGCCGCGCGACCATCGGTCAGCTCGGCAACATCGACCACGAAATCATCACGATCGGTAAGGCCGGTAAGAGCCGCTGGCTCGGCATCCGTCCCACCGTCCGCGGCCTCGCCATGAACCCGGTCGACCATCCGCACGGCGGTGGTGAAGGTAAGTCCGGTCAGGGTAACCCGCATCCCGTGAGCCCCTGGGGCAAGAAGACCAAGGGCCTCACCACGCGCAAGAACAAGCGCACCGACAAGTTCATCGTTTCGCCGCGCCGCCAGGGCGTGCGCAGCAACTAAAGGGAGCGACTTAAGCCATGGCTCGTTCAACCTGGAAGGGTCCTTTCATCGACATCAGCCTCAGCAAGAAGGTTGATGCGATGAACAAGGGCAACAAGAAAGCGGTCATCAAGACCTGGTCGCGCCGTTCGACGATCATCCCCGAGATGGTCGGTCACACGTTCGCGGTTCACAACGGGCGCAAGTTCATCCCCGTGTACGTGACCGAAAACATGGTCGGCCACAAACTCGGCGAGTTCGCGCCCACGCGTACGTTCAGCGGGCACAGCGCCGAGAAGAAGGCCGCTCCCGCCGGTAAGAAGGGTTAATCACGATGGAATCGATTGCTCATCTCCGTCACCTGCGTATGGCCCCCCGGAAGCTCACGGTGGTCGCCTCGCTCGTCCGTGGCATGCCGGTGGCGAAGGCCATCAGCACGCTTCAGTTCACGCGCCGCGCCGCCGCGCTTCCCGTGCGCAAGCTCATCGAGTCGGCCATGGCGAACGCCACCGACCGCTCGAAGGGTTCTGTCGACATCGACAAGCTCTGGGTCAAGACCATCTCGGTCGATCAGGGCCCCACTGGGCGCCGCTACATGCCGCGCGCGATGGGTCGTGCGACGCGCATCAACAAGAAAACCTCACACATTCATGTCGTCCTTTCGGACGAGTCTTTGAAGGCGAAGAAGTAACGCCTCTTTAGGGAGATACACCTTGGGTCAGAAGGTTCATCCGATTGGTTTCCGGCTTGGCGTCATCCGCACCTGGGACTCGAAGTGGTTCGAGGAGCGGAACTACGCGCAGTGGCTTCACGAGGACATCAAGATCCGTGAGCACGTCAAGAAGAGCCTGAACCACGCCGGCGTCTCGAAGGTTGAGATCGAGCGCGCCGCGAACAAGGTGAAGGTCAACGTGCACACCGCGCGGCCGGGCATTGTCATCGGCAAGCGTGGCGCGGGCATTGAGACCGTGAAGAAGGAACTCCAGAAGTTCACCAAGAACGAGGTGTTCCTCAACATCGTCGAGGTCCGCAAGGCCGAGACCGACGCGCAGTTGGTGGCCGAGAACATCGCCACGCAGCTCGAGCGTCGAATCGCCTTCCGCCGCGCGATGAAGAAGGCCATTCAGACGGCCATGAAGTTTGGCGCCAAGGGCATTCGCGTTGCGTGCTCGGGCCGCCTCGGCGGCGCTGAAATGGCTCGTTACGAGTGGTACCGCGAGGGTCGGGTGCCGTTGCACACGCTCCGCGCCGACATCGACTATGGCTACGCCATCGGCCGCACCACCTACGGCACCATCGGTTGCAAGGTGTGGGTCTGCCGCGGCGAAATTCTCCCGACCAAGGGCGCCAACGCCCCGGCGGCCCGCTAAACCCCTTCGAGGAACGTCATGCTTCAGCCTGCACGCACCAAGTACCGCAAGATGCACAAGGGCCGCTCGCCGGGTATGGCCCACCGTGGCAACACGCTCGCGTTCGGCGAGTTCGGCTTGATGACTACCCAGCCTGGGTGGATCACCTCGCGCCAGATCGAAGCGGCTCGTATTGCCATGAGCCGTGAAATCAAGCGCGGCGGCAAGATCTGGATTCGGATTTTCCCGGACAAGCCCATCACCAAGAAGCCGGCCGAGACCCGCATGGGTACCGGCAAGGGCGGCGTCGAGTACTACGTCGCCGTCGTGAAGCCTGGCCGTGTGCTCTACGAAATGGGCGGCATGGACGAGAAGGTGGCGACCGCTGCATTCAAACTTGCGGCGGCGAAACTTCCTGTCATGACGCGCGTCATCAACCGCGCCGAACAGACGCTCTGAGAGGAACGAGATCATGGCAACTGCGAAAGAACTCAACGAGCTGTCGATCGACGACCTCAACCGCCGCGCTGTGGAGCTGAAGGCGACGCTGGTGCAGGACAACCTCAAGCTGCGCACCGGCGCGCTGGACAACCCGACGGAGCGCACCTCGCACCGTCGTGACCTGGCCCGCGTTCTGACGGTGCTGACGGCGAAGTCGAAGAAGAAGTGAGAGAGAGCACGAACATGGCTGAGACCGAGACCAAGCAGGCTGACTCCCGTGGCCGTCCCAAGACGCGCATCGGCATCGTCACCTCGAACAAGATGTCGAAGACGGTCGTCGTGACCGTTCGTCGCCGTACTTCACACGCGGCCTACGGCAAGGTGATGTCGCGCCGTGAGAAGTACAAGGCGCATGTTGAAGATCACGAGCCCAAGAAGCCCACGGTGAACGAGGGTGACAAGGTGCTGATCGCCGAGACCCGTCGCACGTCGAAAGACAAGCGATGGCGTGTGGTCAAGGTGCTCGAGAAGGCCACGACCGCCTGAGCCGCTTTGGCCCTGGCTTTACCTTTCAAGAAGAGAGAACCAAGTCATGATCCAGATGACCAGCGTGCTCGATGTTGCTGACAACTCGGGCGCCAAGAAAGTGTTCTGCATCAAAGTGATGGGTGGCTCGCACCGCGAGTACGCTTCGATTGGCGACGTCATTGTCGTGTCGATCCGTGAAGCACTGCCCAACGCCAAGGTGAAGAAGGGTGACACCGCGAAGGCGGTCGTCGTTCGCACCGCCCGCGAAGTTCGCCGTGCAGACGGCAGCTACATCAAGTTCGACGGCAACTCGGCAGTGCTCATCAACAAAGAGCTCGAGCCTGTCGGTACCCGCATCTTCGGCCCGGTCGCTCGCGAGCTCCGCGCCAAGAAGTTCATGAAGATCATCTCGCTCGCGCCTGAGGTGCTCTAAGTCATGCAGAAGCTCAAAGTTGGCGACACCGTTCAGGTGATGTCGGGCGCCGAGCGCTCGCAGAAGAGCAACCGCGGCAAGATCATCGGCTTTGACCGCGTGAAGGATCGCGTTCGCGTCGAGGGTCTGCGCCTGGTGAAGCGTCACATCGGCAAGGGCAAAGACCGTGCGAACCCCGAGGGTGGCATCGTCGAGAAGCCCGGTACGATCGCTCTTTCGAACGTCGCGTTGGTATGCCCGAAGTGCGACAAGGCGACCCGCGTTGGTGTGCGCGTTGAGGGTGAGAAGAAGAAGCGCTTCTGTAAGCAGTGTGAAGCGACCATTGACTGACGATCTCGCGCTGCGCTAAGGCGCGCGCTCCGTTTCAAGGAACTCAAGAACCATGGCTGACGAAAAGAAGCCCGAAGCTGCCGAAAAGCCGAAGAAGGCTGAGAAGGCTGCCGGCAAGCGCAACAAGAAGGAAGAGGCCAAGAAGGCCGGCTTTGCGGCGAACATCGAGGAAGGTCTCGAGGCGAAGCCTGCGCGCTTGAAGCTGCGCTACCGCAAAGAGATCGTCGCGGCCCTGATGAAGGACCTCGGCCTTGAGAACCCCAACGAGGTTCCCAAGCTCGACAAGATCGTCGTGAACATGGGTCTCGGCGAGGCGCTCGCGAACAACAAGCTCCTTGAGTCCGCCGTCGACCAGATGAACGCCATCACGGGCCAGAAGCCGGTGATCACGCGTTCGCGCAAGGCGATCGCAAACTTCAAGCTGCGTGAAGGCCAAGCCATTGGTGCAATGGTCACGCTCCGCGGCGACCGCATGTACGAATTCCTCGACCGATTGATCAGCGTGGCGTTGCCCCGCGTTCGCGACTTCAAGGGTATTTCGCCCAAGGCATTCGACGGTCGCGGCAACTACACGCTCGGCGTTCGTGAGCAGATCATCTTCCCGGAAATCAACTACGACCAGATCGAGAAGGTGAAGGGTCTGAACGTGTCGATTGTTACGACTGCGAAGAACGATGAGCACGGCCTGGCGTTGTTGAAGGCGTTTGGCGTTCCGTTCCGCGCCTGATAAGGGCGCAGTAGCACCTGAAGTGACTGTAACGGTCGCGGTGAACCACCGGGATGGGCCCGGAAGGCATCACGACCTCCAGCGAGCGCGCGGACAGCGCCTCACCGGAAGTAAAACCCGATGGTCATCAATGATCCCGTGGGTGACATGCTCACCCGCATTCGCAACGCGCAGCTCGTCCGTCACGACAAGCTCACGTTGCCCTCCTCGAAGTTGAAGGTGGAAGTCGCGAAGGCTCTCAAAGGCGAGGGCTTCATTGCTGACTTCATCGTCCACGAGAAGGCGCCGCAGAACGAGTTGACGCTGGTGCTGAAGTACGGCCCGAACCGCGAGCCCGTGATCACGGGGATCAAGCGCGAGTCGAAGCCGGGCCTCCGCCGCTACGTGAACGTTCGCGACATTCCGCGCGTCAAGGGCGGCATGGGCGTGGCAATTCTCTCCACCTCGCGCGGTGTGATGGTCGACCACGAGGCCCGCAAGGCCAACGTGGGCGGCGAGCTCATCTGCACGGTCTACTAAGGAGCCACTGACCATGAGCCGCATTGGAAAAATGCCCATCAAGATCGACGACAAGGTGAAGGTCGCGGTCGCGGGCGACAAAGTGAACTTCGAGGGGCCCAAGGGCAAGCTCTCGGTGAAGATTCCGCTGGCGCAGATCAAGGTTGAAGTGAAGGGCAAGGAGCTGATTGTCACGCGTCCTTCCGATCACCGCCTGGACCGCTCGGCGCACGGCTTGACTCGCGCCATCCTCGCCAACGCGGCGAAGGGCGTCGGAACTGGCTGGGAGAAGGCGCTCGCGATTCGTGGCGTCGGTTTCCGCTGTGAGGTGAAGGGCAAGCAGATTCACATGTCGCTTGGCTTCTCTCACCCTGTGATCTTCGACTTGCCGGAAGGCGTCACCGCCGAAGTTGGCAAGGCTGCCCGTACCGAAGACACGCTCCCGACGCTCGATCTCACGTTGCGTTCGGCTGACCGCCACCTCCTGGGGCAGACCGCCGTGAAGATTCGCTCGCTTCGTCCCCCCGAGCCGTACAAGGGTAAGGGCATCAAACTCTCGACCGAGACTGTCCGCCGCAAGGAGGGCAAGACGGGTACGGCGTAACGCCACCCGTTTTCATCCGCGCGAGGAGGTCCGTATCTCGCGCGGAAGGAAAGGAAAAACACCATGTCCAACACTAAAGCTCGCCTCAACCGCAAAGAGCGCATCCGCAAGAAGGTTTCCGGATCCTCCGAGCGTCCCCGTCTCACGATCTACAAGTCGCTCAAGCACCTCCACGCGCAGGTCATTGACGACGGCACTGGCCGTACGCTCGTGTCCGCCTCCACGCTCTCGAAAGAACTCAAGGGCAAGCTTGAAGGCGACAAGAAGTCTGCCGCCAAGCTCGTTGGCTCGCTCATCGCCGAGAAGTGCAAGGCCGCGAAGATCGAAAAGGTCGTGTTCGACCGCAATGGCTTCCCCTATCAGGGTCGTGTGGCTGCGATCGCCGACGGCGCTCGAGAGGGCGGTCTGCAGTTCTGACCGAAAGGACATAACGAAATGAGCACGACTCCCATCAACGCGAACGACCTGGACCTTCAGGACCGCGTCATCAACATCTACCGCCCCACGAAGGTCGTGAAGGGTGGCCGCCGGTTCTCGTTCGGAGCCATTGTCGTCGTCGGTGACGGCAACGGTCATGTCGGCATCGGTCTGGGCAAGGCCAATGAAGTTCCCGAAGCCATCCGCAAGGGCGGCGAGAACGCAAAGAAGCACCTCTTCAAGGTGCCGCTGATCGGCCACACGATTCCGCACGAGGTGCTGGGTCGTTTTGGCGCCGGCCAGGTGCTGCTGAAGCCTGCGTCGGAAGGTACTGGCGTCATCGCCGGTGGCCCGGTTCGCGCGGTTCTCGAAGCGGCCGGCATTCGCAACATCCTCACCAAGAGCCAGCGCTCACGGAACCCTCACAACGTTGTGAAGGCCGTGGTCGATGGGCTCAAGCAGCTCCGCTCGCCTGAGCAGGTTTCCCGCCTGCGCGGCAAGGACGTGAGCTTCGGCCGGAAGAAGGGCGAATAAGCCATGGGCATCAAGATCAAGCTGATCAAGTCTCCCTCGAGCGCGTCAGCGCGTCAGGTCGCGACCGTGAAGGGCCTCGGCGTTTGGAAGTTCGGCTCCGAGAAGCTGCTCAAGGACACGCCTGCCATTCGCGGGATGCTGGACAAGGTTCGCCACCTCGTGGCGTTTGAGATCGTCAAGGAAGAGCCCACGGTTCGGGCTCGCACCAAGCCGCGCAAGATTCGCGCGCGTGACGCCGCGCGGGCTAAAGCCGCGCAGGCGAAGTGAGGACAACGACCATGGTGACGCTGCATACGCTCAAGGCTCCGCTCCGTTCGACGCACAAGAAGAAGCGGGTTGGTCGTGGCCAGGGTTCTGGTCTCGGCAAGACGGCAGGCCGCGGTGGCAAGGGTCAGAAGGCCCGCTCAGGTAACATGCGCTTCGAAGGTTTCGAAGGCGGTCAGAGCCCGCTCCAGCGCCGTCTTCCGAAGTTCGGCTTCAATTCGCCGAACCGGTTGAACTACGCGATCGTCAACATCAGCGAGCTCGAGGCGGCCTTCAAGGCCGGGGCGACCGTTGATGAAACCTCGCTCCTCGCTGTACGCCTGATCAAGGGCGTCTACGATGGCGTGAAGGTTCTGGGCGACGGCGCTCTGACCAAGAAGTTCACCGTGAAGGTGAACAAGGTCTCCGCAGGCGCGAAGGCGGCGATTGCAGCGGCTGGTGGTTCGGTCGAAGAGATTGCGCTCGTTGTGCACAAGCCTGAGGCCGCCTCGAAGGCGCACTCCGGCAAGGGCGTAAAAGTCGCCAAGCCCGCGAAGGCCTGATTCTTCGTGCACGCTTCCTGCTCACACAGGGAGTGTGCGTTGCCCCTCGCACCCAACTATGGGGCGAGGGGTTTCGACGTTTTTTGATTCCACTCTTTTCACCGGGAAGCTGCCGTGGCCCTCAACGCCATCACCAACATCTTCCGCGTCGCCGAGCTCCGCGCGCGCATCGTGTACACGCTCGTGCTGCTGGCGGTCTATCGCCTCGGCATCTTCATCAGCACTCCCGGCATTGACCGAGTCGCGCTGAACGCGGTGATGGAGGCTCGCCTGAAAGATGGCGGGCTCCTGAACCTCTTCAACATGTTCTCGGGCGGCGCGCTGAATCAGGCGTCCATTTTCGCGCTCGGCATCATGCCGTACGTGTCCGCGAGCATCATCATGCAGTTGCTGGCGGTCGTCGTGCCCAGCCTCGAGCGCATTCAGAAAGAAGGCGCTGCGGGGCGGCAGAAGATCAACCAGTACACGCGCTACGGCTCGATCGTGCTCTCGGTGGTTCAGGGCATCGGCATCTCGCGTTACCTGTACTCATTTGGCCGTTCGACCGCTGACGACGGCGTGGCGCTCGACAAGATCGTCGTGCCCGACTCGGTGAATACGATCTGGTTCACGTTCATGACCGTGCTGACTTTGACGGCGGGTACCGCCTTCATCATGTGGCTCGGCGAGCGCATTACCGAGAACGGAATCGGCAACGGTATCTCGCTCATCATCTTTGCTGGCATCGTCGTCGGCATTCCTCCGTCGGCGCAGCAGCTGTATCGAGGCATCGAGGCCGACACGATCTCGGCGGGTTCTGTCGTGGGTCTGCTCGCTGTCATGGTTGCTGTGATCGCTGCGGTGGTGTTCGTGGAGCGCGGTATGCGACGCATTCCAGTGCAGTACGCCAAGCGTATTTCTGGTCGGCAGATGTTCGCTGGCCAGGCCACGTATTTCCCTCTCAAGGTCAACGCGTCGGGCGTGATTCCCCCGATCTTTGCCGGCGCGCTGTTGTCGATGCCGGCCACGCTGGCCACCTGGGTGCCGGGGCTTGCCGGTGTGCAGCGCGCGCTGCAGTCGAACGAATGGGTGTACAGCGGACTCTTCGTCGCGCTGATCCTGTTCTTCGCGTTCTTCTACACGTCGCTCACGTTCCGTGCCGATGACGTGGCGGACAACATCAAGAAGCAGGGTGGCTACATTCCTGGCATTCGACCGGGTCGTCAGACCGCCGACTTCATCGAGCGCGTGCTCAACCGGCTCACTTTCGGCGGTGCGATTTACCTCGCGGCGATCTGCATTCTCCCGACCGTCATCGCGAATGTGCTGCAGGTGCCTGGCTTCTACTTCGGCGGCACCGCGTTGCTCATCGTCGTCGGCGTCGCCCTCGACACCGTTCAGCAGATCGAACAACACCTCATCACGCGCAACTACGAAGGGTTCGCTGGCCCGCGTGGCCCGCGTATTCGTGGTCGCATCCGCAGCGACGCGGCGACCGTCTGATTCGCTGGGGGGATGGTACTCGCATGCATCTCGTCTTCTTCGGACCGCCTGGCGCAGGGAAGGGCACTCAGGCGCAGAAGCTCATTGCTGAATTGCGCATTCCGCAGATCTCCACTGGCGAGATTCTGCGCGCGGCGGTTGCCAATGGCACCACCTTGGGCAAGCAGGCCGGACCGTTGATGGCTGCCGGTAAGCTCGTCCCAGACGAACTGGTGATCGGGATCGTCGAAGAGCGCCTCAAGGAGGCAGACTGCAATCCCGGGTTTCTCCTCGACGGGTTCCCGCGAACGATTCCTCAAGCGGAAGCGCTCGCGACGGCGCTCGACCGCATGGGCAAGCGCATCGAGCACGTCGTCTCGCTCGAAGTGCCTGACGCCGTGATTCACGAACGCATGAAGGGCCGTGGTCGCGCTGACGACAGCCCGGAGACGGTTCAGAAGCGCCTCGACGTCTTCCGTGAGCAGACCAGCCCGCTCAAGGCGTACTACGAAAAAGTTGGCCTGCTTCGCCCGGTCAATGGCGTGGGCTCTCTCGACGAGATCTACGCGGGCATCAAGAAGGCCATCGACCGCTAGTCACAAGGTCGCTTGCATCCAGTAAGGGGAGGTGGTAGTGGCCGCCGCTCCCGTAAACCCGGCAGGGTTTTGTTGTTGTCAATCTGAGGTTTTCATTTGGCGAAGGAAGACGCGATCGAGGTCGAAGGAACGGTGAAGGAACCGCTTCCCAACGCCATGTTCAAAGTCACCCTTGAGAACGGTCACGAAGTGTTGGCGCACATCTCTGGAAAGATGCGCATGCACTTCATCCGAATTCTCCCGGGCGACAAGGTGAAGGTGGAGTTGTCCCCCTACGATCTGACCCGCGGCCGCATCACCTACCGCGCGAAGTAAGCAACGAAAGAACAACGAGGAACACCATGAAGGTCCGTCCGTCCGTCAAGAAGATCTGCGACAAGTGCAAGGTCGTCCGCCGCAAGGGCACCATTCGGGTGATTTGCCCGGCGAACCCCCGTCACAAGCAGCGCCAGGGCTGATTTTCAGCCTCAGACCAACTCCACGTAACGAAGGAAAAGAAACACATGGCCCGTATTGCAGGCGTCGATCTCCCGGTTCAGAAGCGAGTTGTCATCTCGCTCCAGTACATCTACGGCATCGGCTCGAAGACCGCGCAGGACATCGTTGCCGACGCTGGTATCGACGCGACGACGCGTACCAAGGACCTCACCGAGGAACAGACGCGCAAGATCCGTGAGATCATCGAAGCCAAGCACAAGGTCGAGGGTGATCTTCGTCGCGAAGTGACGATGAACATCAAGCGCCTGATGGACTTGGGTTGCTACCGTGGCCTGCGTCACCGCAAGGGTCTGCCCGTTCGCGGTCAGCGTACGCACACCAACGCGCGCACCCGCAAGGGCCCGAAGCGTGGCGTGCAGCGTGTCAAGCCGGCGGCTCCAGCGGCCAAGTGAATTCATGAAGCCCTGCGTAAGCGGGGCTGACCACCTCCAGAAAACGGATAAGAGAAATGGCTGAAGAAACGACGACCGCTCCTGCTGCTCCCGTTGCCGCCGCTGCCCCGGCAGCCACACCGGAGAGCGCTGGCGACAAGAAGACCTCGAAGAAGAACAAGAGCAAGAAGAACATCCTCAACGGGATCGTTCACATCCAGTCGACGTTCAACAACACGCTCATCACCTTCACGGACGTGTCCGGCAACGTGATCTCGTGGTCGTCGGCTGGTTCGCGTGGCTTCAAGGGCTCGCGCAAGTCGACCCCGTTCGCGGCGCAGGTCGCGGCAGGTGACGCGGCTGCCAAAGCCATGGAGCATGGCCTGAAGAACGTTCAGGTGCTCGTGAAGGGCCCTGGCGCGGGTCGTGAGTCTGCGTTGCGCGCCATTGCCGCCGCTGGCCTCAAGATCTCGCTGATTCGCGACATCACCCCGATTCCCCACAATGGTTGCCGCCAGGCCAAGCGCCGCCGCGTGTAATCCCGACCACCTTCTGAACACGGAGATCTGACTTTGGCTCGTTACACTGCAAGCGTTTGCCGCATCTGCCGGCGCGAAAATCTCAAGATGTACCTCAAGGGCGACCGTTGCTACACGGACAAGTGCGCCATCGAGCGACGCCCGTACCCCCCCGGCCAGCACGGCCAGGGCCGCGTGAAGTTCTCGAACTACGGTGTTCAGCTCCGCGAGAAGCAAAAGGTCAAGCGGATGTACGGCTTGCTCGAGAACCAGTTCCGCGGGTACTTCCACCGCGCTGCTGCGACCAAGGGCAAGACCGGCGAATCGCTGCTCCAGATGCTCGAGCTCCGCCTCGACAACGTCGTCTTCCGCATGGGCTTTGCCGACACCCGCGCCGAGGCTCGCCAGTTGGTGCGCCACGGTCACTTCACGGTGCAGGGCAAGCGCGTGAACATTCCCTCGTTCTCGGTCAAGCCGGGTTCGGTCGTGGAAGTGTTCGAGAAGTCGAAGAAGATCCTCCGCATTCAGGAGGCCGTCGAGACGGTTGATCGCCGCGGCATTCCGCAGTGGCTCGACGTCGACAAGAAGGCCCTCAAGGGCTCGGTGAAGACCAACCCGAACCGTGAAGACCTCACGATGGACATTCAGGAACAGCTTATCGTCGAGTTGTACTCGAAGTAATTCAACGGACCGCTTCGCGGTGCCGCGGAGCAGATCGCCAAACGGCGGTCTGCTCCGTACGCGTTTTGAAGAGTCTTACGGCGAGTCGTCCTCCCGGGGTTCTCCCGGGTACGTTGGTGGCGACTGCTGCAATGAGGGCAGAACACAATGGCCGAATCAGCACTGGTTTCGAAGAACTGGCGTGATCTCATCAAGCCTCGGAAGATCGACATCGACTCCGAGAGCACTGGCACCTACGGCAAGTTCGTTGCCGAGCCGCTCGAGCGTGGCTTTGGCACGACGCTGGGCAACTCGCTTCGTCGCGTGCTGTTGTCGTCTCTTCAGGGCGCCGCCATCGTCAACGTGAAGATCGAGGGCAACGGCGGGCTCGTGGAGCACGAGTTCACGACGATTCCCGAAGTGTCGGAAGACGTGACGGACATCGTGCTGAATCTCAAGGAAGTGCGTCTGCGCATGCACACCAACGAGGCGAAGACGATCCGCATCGAGGCGGAAGGTCCCAAGGAAGTGAAGGCCGGCGACCTCATCACCGACGACCAGGTTGAAGTGCTCAACCCGGGTCACCACATCTGCACCCTCGCCGAGGGCGGCAAGATTCGCATGGAGATCACCTGTCGCCGCGGTCGTGGCTACGTGCCGGCGCAGAACAACAAGGTGGCGGGCTCGCCCATCGGCTCCATCGCCATCGACTCGCTGTACTCGCCTGTTTCGAAGGTGAACTACCTCGTCACCAACGCGCGTGTCGGTCAGCAGACGGACTACGACAAGCTCTCGCTCGAGGTGTGGACGGACGGTTCGGTCACGCCGCAGGACGCCGTGGCCTACGCCGCGAAGATCCTCAAGGAGCAGCTCACGGTGTTCGTGAACTTCGAAGAGATCGAAGAGCCCACGGCCGTCGAGACGCCGCAGACCGAGGCCAAGCTCAACGAGAACCTCTTCCGCTCGGTCGACGAGCTTGAGCTCTCGGTGCGTTCGGCCAACTGCCTGCAGCAGGCAAACATTCGCACCATCGGCGACCTCGTTCAGAAGACCGAGGCCGAGATGCTGAAGACGAAGAACTTCGGCCGTAAGTCGCTGAAGGAAATCAAAGAGATCCTCGCAGAGATGGGCCTGTCGCTCGGTATGAAGCTCGAGAACTGGCCCCCGAAGACGGCTGCAGTGGCTGTTGCGTTGCCGCCGAGCGCGCCGCGCGTTTGATGTGAAGCACCCGGGCGGCGCATTCCGCGCTGCCTGGTTCCCAACAAAATCCGTGAGCGGTGTCGCTCGCGGGTTACGTCCACCGGGTACCTCGTACGGCCGCGGTGGTTGAAAGAGACGGACATGGAACACAAGGTCGGAAATCGGAAGCTGCAGCGCACGACGGCGCACCGCCTGGCGATGCTCAAGAACATGGTGACCTCGCTCATCGAGCACGAGCGCATCACCACGACGGTTCCCAAGGCGAAGGAAGCCCGCAAGATGGCCGAGAAGGTCATCACGCTCGGCAAGAAGGGCGGCTTGCACAACGTTCGTCTCGCGCAGCGCATCGTGAAGGACCGCGTGCTGCTCGAGAAGATCTTCGGCGAGCTGAAGACGCGCTACGCGACGCGCCAGGGTGGCTACACGCGCCTGATGCGTGGTGGTTTCCGTCGTGGCGACGCGGCTGACATCGCCATTCTCGAGTTGGTGGACCGCCCTGAGGCGGCCGCGCCTGCTCCTGAGGCGAAGGCTGAAGAGAAGCAGGGCTGACGCAGCCTGAGTCTTTCGCAGCGCGAGACGCCCGGTTCCTTCACGGAGCCGGGCGTTTTCGTTTGTGGCGCAGCGTCAGTGAATCGGAGCGCCGCCGTGCAACAGCTGCACTTCGGCTTCGGGGTCGCGCACCTTCACGACGATCTCGGTGATGCTCAACGTGCTCGGCGCGCGCTTGCCGGCGTCGTCGAAGAGTACGGCGGGCGACAACGTGGCATTGCCACCGCCCGCCTCGAGCTGCGACATGGTCGAGCGGTACGTGCCGTTGACGATGATCTCGACGTCTTTCCACACGTCGGAGCTCTCGTTCTTCACCATGTAGACGGGTGCGGTCGCGTCGCCAGCGAGCACCAGCACTGCGTTGATCTCGTTGCTGGGGCCCGACGACGGGCACGCCACTCCAAACGCACCGACCGAGAGCAGCAGCCAAATGGTCAGCACCAGCGCTTTGTATTTGAAGAAGCGGTCGCTGTTTTTGAAGTCGTCGACCACCTCGCTCAAGATCGAGAACGAGTTGAGCACCGTGTCGACCGCACCTTCTTTCAGGCGCTCACTGGTGGCCTTCGCAGGGCCGGCTTCGAGTGGCTGGGTGCGCGCGGCCGACCGCACCTGCTGCAGGCCGGGGTTGGAGACCGACGGGCGCGGTTGCGGAGCCGGGCTGGGGCGCGCGAGCTCGAGCTCGGGTTCCGGAGGTGTCTGCGACGGATCGTTGGGGCCGGTCACGGTACGTGAAGTCTAGCGAACCTTGAGGCGTTCGAGGGCGCGCGACGCGATGGCATTCTCAGGCTGCTGCTCGAGCACCTTCTCGAGCCACTTGCTCGCCTCGGTCGACGCGGCGGTGCGATCGCCGTCGGTGCGGGCCTTCGTGTAGCGCTCGGTGTGGAGCACGCCCAGGCGGAGCATGAACTCGAGGTTCTCAGGGTCGCGATCGAGCACGGACTGCAGCTCCTTCGCCGCCGCCGGCCAGTTGCCGTCGAGCTGGTACACCAACGCCAACTTTCCGCGCGCCGGCGCACTCTCAGGCACGAGGTGCGCTGCGACCGAGAACTGCTGGCGCGCGGTGACGTAGTCTTGCCGGTCGAGCGAGAGGTCGCCCAGCTTGAGCCACGCCTGTTCCAGCACGGGGTTGCGCTCGAGCGCCTTCTTGTAGTGCTCCTCGGCGTTCTTCACGCGCTGTCGACCCTCGTAGAGCTCGGCCAGGTAGAGGTGATTCTTGCCGTCGTCAGGCGCCAGCTCGATCGCCCGTTTGAGCTCTTCGACGGCACGCCCTGCGTCATCGAGGCGTGCCCACGACAAGCCGAGCAACGCGTGAAGAATCGCCTCATCGGGGTGATCGCGGAGCAGCTCTTCCAACTGCACGATGGCCTGTTGCGGAACGTCGGCCACCTCGAGCCACTGAATCGCCTGCTCGAGCTGCGGGCGGGCAGAGCGGGGGAAGCGCGCGAATGGGTCGGCGATCTGCTCCATCAACGCGCGCGCGAGCTTCACGTCGGCGGGCGTCGGGTCTCCGAGAATCGCGGTGCGAACCGCCTCCACCGCGCCCTTCGAGTCGCCCGTGCGGAAGCGTGACTTCGCGAGCGGCAGGTACCACGCGGTGCGATCGCCAGCGGTCTTCGCAGCCGCTTCGAGCTCGACGCGCGCGGGTTCGAACTGCTCCGACTCGAGGAGCGCCACGCCGAGGCGGTAGCGGTATTCAGGTTCGCCGGGCTCGAGCTCCACGGCGCGACGGAAGTGGGTGATGGCCTCGGCGCTCGCTTCGCTGCTGCGTGAAAAACGAACGAGGCCTTGTTGGTAGTGCGCGATGGCGGTGTCACGGCCCGCGAAGGTCGCGAGGAAGGCGTCGGCGGTGCCGGCCTTCACGTGCGCTTCGGCCAGCATGCGCGCCAGCGTCAAATCTCCGGGGGCCTGGGCGGTGAGCTCGGTGAGAATGCGCACCGCTTTGATGCCATCTCCACGCTGCAGCAGCACCTGGGCTTCTTCACGCGGAGTCAGGGGGCGACCAGCGGAGCCAGTGGTGACGCAGCCGGCAAACACGAGCGTGAAGAGAGCGAGGCGAAGGCGGCGCATGAACGGCGCGTGTATAGCGGACTTCTTCAGCGCGCAGGATCGAGCGGAATGAGCCTGCGCAGCAATTCGAACTCGGCCTCTTCGAGGGTCGTCTGGCGTGTCGACTTGAGCGCCTTGATCGAGATCTGCACCTTCACGTCGTCACCTTGTCGCGTGGTGACGATCTCCGACTCGCCGCCTTGTTCGCGGCACTTCACGATGTCGGCGCGCAGCGCTTTGAGCCGGCGGGAGATGCGCAGCGCGCGCTTGCCTTCATCGGTCTCGAAGGTGTGGAAGTGGCGATTGCGCGAGAGCGGCGCGCCCTCGTCGAAAATTCGAAGCACCAGCTTTCTCACGAACGGATCCATCGACCCTGCAGCGTAACACCGGTACTTTCCGCACGATGCGACGACTCACATGTCTGGCGCTCGCGCTGCTGTGCGCGGCCTGCGAGGAACCGGAGCGCGCCGCGACCCGCCAGAAAGTTCAGAGCACGATCGACTTCGTCGCGCAGGGGCGACTCGATCTCGCTGCGGGCCGACCGGAAGCCGCTGCTCAGCAGTTCAAGAAGGCCATCTCGGAGACGCCGGAAGACGCGAGCCTCTATCTGCTGCTCGCGGAGGCGTACCGACTCGCGGGTAACGAGGCGGGCGCGACGCTCACGCTCAAGCAGGCCGAGACGGTCTCCGGGGTCGCCGACCCAAGCGTGCGTCGGCAGCGCGCCGAGCTGCTCCGCAAGATGCGCCAGATGACGGCGGCCATCGCCGAGCTGAAGCGCCTTCGTGACGACGACCTGCTCACCGACGCGGAGATCATCGATCTGTCGCGGCTGCTCGCGCACGCAGGAAAGATCGACGAGGCGTTCAAGACGCTCGAGATCATCCAACTCCGTGCGCCTGACGACGCGGAGGCGAAGACGATGGAGGCTGAGATCCTCTTTCTCAAGGGTGACGTGGTGCTCGCGGCGCGGCTGATGGACCGTGTGTTGACCGAGAACCCGGCGCTCACCAGCGCGCGGTTGCTGCGCACCCGCTACTTCCTCAACGAGAAGCAGTTCGCGTCAGCCGAGCAGGACCTGCTGATGATCGACGCGCGTGATGGCCGTCGCGCGGAAGTGCTCTCGCTCAAGGCACGCGTGTTGAACGAGCAGGGGCGTACCGACGAGGCAGCCGCGCTGGTCGAGCACGTCGTGGAAGAAGACCCGAAAGACGCCGACGCGCTCGCGCTCCTCGCTGAAATCAGGCTCATCCAGGACCGCGGCGGCGAAGCGCAGATGTTGATCGATCGCATTCTTGCGATGGAGCCGCGCTGGCCTCGCGCGCTCTACGTGCGAGGTCGCGCGTTCGAGCAACAACATCGTCTCGAAGAAGCGCTCCGCGACTACCAGGCGGCGCTGGTCAACGACGCCAACTTCGCGCCGGCGCTGGCTCGCGTGTGGCGTATTCAAGAGAAGCTCGGCAACAAGGCCGACGCGATCTCCGCGCTCGAGCAGCTCTACTTCCAGAACGACATCACCAACGAAGAGAAGGTTCAGCTCGCGCGCTACTACGCAGACACGTGGTCGAACGTCGACCGCGGCGAGAAGATCATCAACGAGGCGCTCCGCAAGGAGCCGAAGAACGCCGAGTACATCGCGATCAAGAAGAAGCTCGCGAAGGGTGCGACGCCCAAGAAGAAGCCGGGCATTCAGATCATCCGAGGTCGTTGAGGTCAGGGCGCGACAGGCTCTGGAGCCACGACAGGGGCGGGCGTCGGCGTCGGCGTTTCCTGCGTCTGTTTACCGAGCATGTTGAAGAGCTGCTGCAGCTGCGGCTCGAGCACCTTGGCGAGCCCCGAGGTGCCGTCCGTCGTCATTGTCGTCGCGCGCAGCGTGGTCGACAGCAGCTTCACCTGCGGCTCGACGGCCAGCAGCATCAACGCCGCCTGGGCCCGTGTCTTCGAGTCGGACTCGGCGGCGATCTTCAGCTGCGCGAGCGCTTCTTCGAGCTGACGACGCGCGTCGTCGAGGCGCACGCGGGCGAGAAAGTACGCGACGTCACTCTGCATTTTCTTGAGTGACGCGCGTTGATCGTCGGTCAGGCCGTTGAGCTTCTCGGCGCGACGCACCAGCGCCAGGCCTCGCTCCAGATCTTTCGGTTCTTCTGACGTGAGGCGAGGGCGCGCGAGCAGCTCGAGCACCTGGAACACCGCGCGGTCGAGCTGATCACGATCGTCGAACTTCTTGTCGACCACCGTCAGCGCGACGTTTCCGTCGAGATCGATCGGCGCGTACGTGTCGGCCAGCGACGGCTCCGACGGCAGCCACGGCTCGGCGCCGGTGGGCAGCATGCGGCCCTTCATCACCACCAACTGCCCCGACTTGACCTCGAGCGAGTACGTCTTCGAGTTCACCAGCGACAGCGCGTACACCGCCGCACCTGCACAACCGATCACCAACGTGAAGATCACGAGGTTGCGCAACGCGCGGGCCAAACGTGCACCGAAGGAGGGCTCTGAGCTCATGGGCGCAAGGTAGTACGGCCGGCGCGCCCGCCCCATTTCGAATGGCCCATAACTTGGCGGGTTGAAACCGGGGGGTAGAGTTCCCGACCGCGTGTCTTCCACCTTCAAGCGACTGGGTCAGAGCGAGCTGCTCCCCCGCTACATTTTCGCGGAGAGCCTGGTCGCGCGGCGTCGGGTGCTGGAGATCGGAGCCGTCGCCTCGACGCTCGGCCAGTCGGCGCGATTTCTTTCGACGCGAGGCGCGCGCATGGTGGTCGCGGCCGACAACGATCTCGCCGCCGTGCAGGAAGCCCAGGCGCGTCTCGCCGGCCCGAACCTCCGCTTTCGCCCCACGGTGTTCGACGACTTCGAGTCGGGCAGCTTCGATCTCGTCATCGTCTCCGATCTCGCGCCGTACGTTCGCGCGCCGGAGCTGATGGCCGACATCGCGCGGCTCGTCGCAAAAAACGGCTACCTGATGGGCGGGTTGCGCAACCCCGCAGGGCTCTCGCTCGCGAACGTGCTCGACCCCGACGAGACCGACGCGCCGCCGACGTATGGGCAGCTGCTCGACGTGCTCTCGGCGCACTTCAAGTCCGTCGACGTCGCGACGCAGTCTCCGGTGCTCGGCTACCAACTGGCGTTCGAGCGCGGCGAAGGCCTTCAGGTCGACGGCTCGCTCGCCGGCATGAGCGAGGCGGCGTACTACCTCGTGCTCGCGGGCCATGAAGAGGTGCGCAACTTCGACCCCACGTGGGTGCAGCTGCCGCCAGAGCCGCTCGCGTTCACGGGCGGAAAGCTCGAAGACGCCGCCAATCGCGCGCGTGACTGGCGAGATCGCACCGAGCGCCTGAAGGAGGTGCTGCAGAAGAAGACGGCAGACCTTCAGGTGCGTGAAACCGATCTCTCGGAGACGCGGCAGCAGCTCGAGGCGTCGAAGGAGGCCGTCAGTCGACTTACGGCGCAGCTCGAGTCGGTGCGTGAGCGGCCCGACGTGGTGCGCGATCGTGAAGATCTCGCCACGCGCATTCGGCAGATGGAGGCGGAGCTGCAGGTCGCGCGTGAACGTGCCATCGACTCGGAGGGCCGCGTAACGGCGGCGCGTACTGAGCTGGAGGCGCTGCAGCGCCAGCAAAAAGACGCGGCGATCCACGCCCTCGCCGCGCAGGAGTCAGTGCGACTCGAGCGCGCGCGACGCGAAGAGATCGCGACGCACCTCGAAGACAGCCGCATGCGGTTGGCGAAGTCGTACGAAGACGTGCGCCGCCTGCAAGATGAAGCCGCGCGTGAACGTCTCGAGCACGAGCGCACGAAGATCGCGATCGAACGGCTGAAAGAAGCGGCCGCAGCCCACGAGAAAGATCTCGTCGACGCACGTGACCGCGAGCTGCGACTCGCCGAGGCACGCACCGAAGCGCTCAAGGCCATCGAGCACCTCGAGGCGAGCTTCTCGGAGGTTCGGAAGCAGCTCTCCGACGCACGTGAAGGTGTCGAACGCAAAGAGGCTGATCGTCTCTCGGCGGTGAGATCGCTGGAGGTCGAAGCGCAGACCCGTCGTGGGCTCGAAGGTGAGCTCGAGCGGGCGACGGCGCAGGTCAAGCACCTGAGCGCCGAGGCGCAGCAGCAGCTCGCCGAGCGCGCGGGCGCCGAGACCGAGCTTGTTGCGCTCAAGGCGTCGCTCGAACGTCTGCAGAGTGAGCTCGGTGCGGTGAAGGCGTCTGAGGACCGCTGGCGCCAGTCGAGCAACGAGCACGAGCAGCGCTTCTCGGAGGCGTCGGGTGAACTCACGCAAGCGACGGCGCGGCTGGTCGCACTGCAGGCGGAGCTCTCCGAGGGCGCGCAGGCGCTGCTCTCGGTGCGTGGTGACCTTCAAGCTGCACTGAGCCGCGTGGCCGAGCTCGAAGAGCTGCTGCGCGTCTCGCGGCAGAACGCAGATCGGCTCACCGAAGTAGTCGAGGCCGATCGCGCTCGAATCAACGAGCATGAAGCGCGGCTGGCGAACCTCTCGGCCGAGCGCGAGCAGGTCGCCGGGTTCCTGGCGAACGTCGAGTCGGAGTTGGTCGACGCGCGGCGCGTGAGTGATGAGCGCGCGGCGGCGCTGGCTGCGACGACGGCGCGCGCCGCCGAGCTGGAACAGGCGCTCGGGGTTGCTGAGGCGCGGCTCAAGGAACTCAACGACGACCGCGACGCGTTGCTGATCGATCGCGACGATCTCCGCGGCTCGCTGAGCGACGTTGAAAAGGTGCGCGCCGAGCAGGTGGGGCGGCTGACAGAGCTCGCGGAGCGCAGCGAATCGCAGTCGACGCGCGTCTCAGAGCTCGAAGGCGCGCTGGCCTCGGCGCGGGCCGAGCTCGATCGCACGGCGCGGGACGCGTCGTCGCAAGAGAAGGCGCTCAAGGCCGCGCTCGACGAACGCGAACTCGAGCTTGGTCTCGAACGTGAAACGCGGCTGACGCGCGAGGCCGAGCTCGACACCGAGAAGCAGGAGCGCGTGTCGGTCGCGACGTCGCTCTCAGCAGCGCGTCAGGAGCGCGCGCAGCAGGCCGAAGCCAGGCAGCTCGCCGAGCAACTCGCGGAGCAGCGCGCCCTCGAGCTGGAGCGCACGCGAGAGCAGTTGGTCGCTCAGACGCAGGCGCGCAATGACCTCGACGCCGCGTTGCTCTCGGAACGTCAGGCGCACGCCGACGTCAGCCAGCTTCGTGATGCGCTTCAGGGGCAGCTCGCCGAGACGACGACGGCGCTCTCGAGTGCGCGCGCGGAGCTCGAGTCGCTCACTGGTGATCGTTCGCGGCTCACCGCTGAGCTCGAGCAGAGTCGCGCGTCGCTGACGGACGCGTCGTCGCGCGGCGAGTCGCTGTCGGCGAGGTCGGCCGAGCTCGAAGCCACCTTGAAGCAGTTCGAAGCGCGCGCCGAATTGCTGCAGACGCGGGTCGACTCGCTCACCACCGAGCTGGAGCGTCGAACGACGGAGCTCTCCGAGGCGGCTTCGCGTGGCGACGCGCTGGCCGAGCGGGTTCAGTCACTCGAGACGGAGTCGAAGCTGACGGCAGACCGAGCTGAGGCGCTCGACAAGCGCCTCGCAGCCGTCACTGCTGAGCTCGAAGAGCGCACGCGCGCGTTCACCGACGAGCACCAGCAGCACGAGACCGCTCGCCTCGCGTTGGACGAGACGGCGGGCCGCGCCGCGCGCCTCGAAGCAGCTACGACTGACCTCTCGCAGCAGCTCGCCAGCACCAACGCCAGCTTGACCGAACGCGCTGAGCAGGTCGCTGCGCTCGAGCGCGATCTGGGCGAGGCACGAAGCTCATTTGCTTCGACGCGCGAAGAGCTCGAGCGCGCGACGACCGAACTGACGGAGCGCACTGCGCGGGTCGAAGCGCTCGAGCGCGATCTCGAAGAACTCCGCAGCCGCGCGCAGGCGGCCGAGAGCGCGCGCGACGAGCGGAAGGCCCACGTCGAGCGTCTCGAGGCGCTGCTCGAGGAGCGCAAGACGGGGCTCGACACCACGACCGCGCAGCTCGTGCGGCTCGAAGAAGAGAAGACGCTGCTCTCGCAGTCACTCGCCACCGCGATGAGCGAGGCCGAGCACGTGCGGTTGGAGCTCGAAGAGACGCTCACCGTCCGCGACGGCGAACGCGAGCTGCGTGAGAAGGCAGAAGCGCGGCTCGAGACGATCTCGAACGAGCTCGAAGTGCTCCGCACCGAGCGCGCCGCGACTCAAGACGCGCTGACCACCACGCGCGCCGAACTCGATGCCACGCGTGAAGCCGCGCACAAAGCGCTCGACGAGAAGCACGCTGAAGCAGAGGCGAAGCTCCAGGCGCTGCGCGACGAGCAGATGAACGCGCTCGAGCTGCAGGCGAAGGCCTACCAGGACAGCCTCGAGCAGCATCGTGGAGACGCGCAGCGGGCGCTGCAGGCGCGTGAAGAAGACCTCACGCGACAACTGACGGGCCTCGAAGCGCGCACGACGGAGCTCGAAGAGCAGCGCGCACAGCTGCAGGCCTCGCTTGAACAAGAACGCGCTGACGCCGCTGCGGCTCAGCGCACCGCCGCCGAGCACCACGACGCGCTCGATAGAGAACGTCAGGAGTTCAAGGTCGGCATGGAGCGCGCGCAGTCGGAGGCGCGTGGTCATCAGAGCGGCAAGTTGGCGCTGCAGCAGGAGGTCGACACCGCGCGGAAAGAGCTCGGAGATCTCCGCACGTCGCTCGCGCAGGTCGGCGGAGAATCGCGCGCGGCGACCGAGGCTCGCGAGCAGCTCGAAGGTGAAATGGCGCGGCTTCGTCAGCGCGTGCCCGAGCTCGAGGCTGAGCTTCAGCAACTCGCCGGGACGCAGCCTGAGCTCGCGCAGCTACGTGAACGTTTGCCGACCCTCGAGGCGTCGCTGCAGGCAGCGCAGCAGCAGGTGCAGGTCTTCACGACGAGCGATCGCGAACAGAAGCGTCAGTTGCTCGAGTTCGACGTGTCGTTGGCGCAGGCTCGTGCCCATGCCGCCGAGCTTGAAGGTGCGCAGCAAGACAGCTCGTCGACCCGCGGCGAACTCGAAGTGGAGCTGAGGGCGCTGCGTGAGCGCGTGAACGTCGCCGAGGCCGAAGCGACGAGACTGCGTGAAGCGCGGCTCACGAACGACGAAGAGACGTCTGAGCTCCGCAACCGCGTCATGTACCTCGAAGCGCAGCTGGCGGAAGCCGCGCGACCGGCACCGACGAGCGACGCCGAGGTCGACGATCTCCGCCGCCGCTTGCCGGAGCTGGAGGCAGAGCTCGAGATCGCCCGCGTCAACGCGCGCAATGACGTCGATGCGGCGCAGGGCGCGCGTCAGCAGGCCGAAGAGATGCTGCTCGCGCTGCGCGTGAAATACGGAGACCTGCAGCACTCCGTCACCACGGCGAACGAAGATCTCTCTGAGGCGCGCGCCGAGACGGAGTTGCTCGACCAGGAGCGTGAACGCCTCGCGCAGCAGGTCGAATCGCTCGAACGTTCGTTGACCGAAGCGCGCACGGTGAGGCTGGCGGCATCGAAGCCCGTGGCTGCGCGCGTCGTCGTGCCTCCCCTGGTCGACAAGCCGGTGGAGGTCTTCGAGCTCGACGTGGGCGAAGAAGACGACGGAGACCCGGAGGAGATCATTCTGCTCGACGACGAAGAGACCGATCCGGGCAAGAAGGATCCCCGCAGGTAGCGGTGTTAAGCATCGGCCGTGCGCCGGTGGATTGCTGCTGCAGTCGTGGTGTTGTTGCTCGCGCTCGCGTGGGCCCTCTGGCCCTCCGATGAGGTGACGACCTCTTCAGTCGATGAGACGCAGGCCGAGGCCGACTTCGAGCCCGCCCCGACGGCTCGCGAAGCGCCACGTGGCGCGCGGGTCGAAGGCGTCGTGCTTCGCGACGGGCTGCCGGTTGCCAACGCGCGCGTCTCGTTGAAGACCGCGATGCCGCTGGTGACGCTCACGCTCGACGACGGGCGCTTTCTCTTTGAAGACGTGCCTTCAGGCGCCGCGTACCTCGCTGCGTCGAACGCCGACTCGGCGTCGGAGGTCGCCGGCCCATTTCAATTGACGCCAGGCGGCAGGGTTGACGGCGTGACGCTCACGCTGAGCCCGTCGGTCAAGATCTCCGGGCGGGTGATCGATCTCCTCACGCAGAAGCCTGTTCCCGGCGCGCAGGTGGTCTCGCCGGCGAGCGCAGTTCGCACCGATGCAGAGGGCCGTTTCACGCTGACGGGCGCGCGCGCGCAGACGTGGATCGACGTGACGGCGCCCGGGTTCCTCTCTCGCACCGAGTGGGTTTCGCTCGAGCTCGCGAGCACCGGCGGCAAGTTGGAGCTCGTGCTGACGCCGTCGTCGTATCTCGAAGGCACGGTGATGGAGTCGGGTGTGCCAGTGGGTGCTGCGACGATCTGGGGCGAACTGGCCGACGGCGCGCGCCACGGCGAGCGCACGCTCAACGTGTTCTCCGACAAAGACGGCAAGTTCCGCCTCGAGTGCTCCGCCGGCAGCTACGCGCTCGCCGCGGTCACGGTGCGTGGCGTGCGCGCGAAGGGCCCGTTGGTTCGCGTCGGCGTCGGTGAGACACGCAGCGGCATCGTGCTCGACACCGGTGATGTCTCGAGCGCTACGGGCGTGGTGACACGCGCAGGTCAGGCCGTGGCTGGCGCGCAGGTGCTCGCTGTCGACGCGCTGACGGAAGACGTCGCGGGCATGGCCACCACCGCGCTCGACGGGCAGTTTCGCTTCGACGGTTTGTCGCTCGGCAAGTACGTGCTGCAGGTTCGCGCTGGTTCGCTCAACGCGAGCGCGGGCCCCTTCGATCACCGGGGCGACGGCATGGGGTGGACGGTGGCGTTGTCTACGGGCGGCGAGCTGCGAGGTCGCGTCGAGCCCGCGAGCGCCGGCGTCGTCGTGCGGTGGCGCTCGGGCAGTTGGTCGGGGCCGTCGGCGCAGGCCATCACCGACGCGTCGGGGCAGTTTCATTTCGAAGGGCTCCCCGAAGAGTCGATCACGCTCGATGCCGAAGGGCCGGGCGGCGCAGCGACGGCGGTCGTGCGCGCGGGTGATGACGTCGTGCTCAAGCTCAAGAGGGGGGCGGTCGTCGTTCATCTCCGTGACGACGTCGGTCAGCCGATCTCCGACGGAGTGATCGCGGCGCGCAGCCTCGACACGGGCACCACGCGCCGACAGTTCGTGCTCGCACCCGACGGCGTGGCGCGGCTCGAACTTTCTTACGGCCGTTGGAGCTTGAGCCTCGAGGTCGCAGGTCGTGGTCGCAGCGCCAACGTCGAAGTGACGGTGGGCGAGGGCGGTGCGCAGGCCACGTTGATGCTCGAGTCGTCGCTCGCTGTTTCCGGTCGCGTCATCGCGCGCGGCAACTCGATGCCCGTCGTCGGCGCGCGCGTCGAGTCATTCAGCGGCGAGTTCGGTCGCACGTCACGGGTCTCGGTGTTGACCGACGGCCGCGGCGAGTTCCTGCTCCCTCCGGTGCCTCGCTCGGCGAACCTGCGCGTGTCACGAGACGGGTTTGCCGAGCAGTGGCGCCGCGCTGCCGACGGCGCCCGGTGGGACGTTTCACTCGAGCCGACGAACCCGAATCAGAACGCGCGGCCCGAGTTCGAGCAGTTCGAAGGTGTGGGCATGACGCTCGACGGTCGCGAAGGGCCAGTGCGCGTGTCGTTGGTGTCTGAAGGCAGCCCGGCTGAGCGCGCGGGCGTGCAGGCGGGCGATGTCATCGTGGCCGTCGATGGCGTCGCGACTGCGGGTCAGAACCTCAACACCGTGGTCTCGCGCATTCGTGGGCCGGCGGGCACTCCGGTGTCGATCTCGTTTCAGCGCGCGGGCCAGCCGCTCACGCTGACGATTCGACGCAAGCTGCTGACGCTCTAACTGGCCTTCTGCTTCTTTCGATCTCGCCGAGACGGGCGCTCTTTCTGCACGACGGCAGGCGCGGCGGCTGGCATCGGCGTGCCGTCGATCGCCGGGGTCTCGGCGGGCGGCGCGTCTTCAGACAACGAGGGGAGCCGAATGGTGAAGGTCGAGCCTTCGCCCTGTCGGCTCTGCACGGAGATCGTCCCGCCGTGGTTCTTCACGATGCGCTGGCTGATCGCCAGGCCGAGGCCGGTGCCTTTCTGCTTCGTCGTGAAGAACGGCACGAAGATGTTGAGCTGCTGGTCTGCCGGAATGCCGGGGCCGTCGTCGGCGATCTGCAGCTCGATCTGTTCGGGCGCGCGGAAGTCGCTGAAGCGCTCAGGCTTGCTGGTGCGCAACGTGATGGTGCCGACGCGCTCACCCAGCGCCTGCACCGCGTTCTGTACGAGGTTGATGAGCACCTGCTTGAGCTGTTCGGCGTCGGCGTCGACGCGCGGCAGGCCCTCGGCGAGCTCTTCGTTGATCGTCACATTCTTCGGGACGTCATTGACGATGAGCTTCAGCGTTCGACTCACGACCTCACCGAGGTCTGTCGGGCCGAAGTTCTGTTTCAAGGGGCGCGAGTAGTCGAGGAACGCGCTGACGACGCCGTTGAGGCGGTTCACTTCTTCGACGATCACCTCGACGAACTCGCCCTCTTCGTTCGGCAAGTGCTTCGGGTCGAGGAACTGCGCGGCGCCCTTGATGGCTCCCAGCGGGTTGCGGATCTCGTGCGCGAGGCCCGCAGCCATTTCACCGAGCGCGGCGAGGCGGTCTCGCTCGCGCATCTTGTCGTACAGCTTCGAGTTCTCGATGACCGTCGCCACGCGGTCGGCGAGCTCGAGGATCAGCGCGATCTCGTCGGAGGCGAAGGCCTCAGGCACGCGCTCGTCCCACAGGTTCAAGAAGCCGAGCACGCGATCGTTCCCCATCAACGGCACGGTGATGCCGGCCTTCATCTGCGACATCGCGGTGCGCACGTCGTTCAAGCGACGCAGCTCGTCGCGCGATTTTCGGGCCTCCAGCGGCTGCGCCTTGATCTCGGTGGTGCGGCGCTCGACCGTCTCGATCAGCTGCGCGCGTTCGGTGCGGCTGACCAACGCGCGCGCCGTCCCTTGATCAATGAACAGCGCCGGCACGGGGCCTCGGCTGTCGAGGAGTCGGAACCCGGGGCGATCCTCCGCCAGCAGGTAGATCGACGCGTGCGTCACGCGGCGGGTCTCGTTGAGGCCGTCGAGCAACGACGCTGCGAGCTCCGGCGCGTCGATCACGTTCGCCGTGCGGCGTTGCAGCTGCCGCGCCGACTCGAGAAACGCAAACCGCTGCCGAAAGAACAGCGCGACAACCTTCTCTTCGACCCAGCGCGCGAGCGGCTCGAGGAGGATCAGCATCACGAACGCGGCCACCACCGTATTGAAGAGGTAGAGGCTCGTGTTGCCTTCGACCCAGGCCGTGAGCACCGCGAAGACGATCGCGAGAATGCCCGCCAGCACGGCCTGTGACGCGAACTTTCCCAGCAGCTCGTGGAGGTCCATCAAGCGCAGGCGGAGCAACGTCTGCGCGATGAAGAACAAGTACAGCGTCGAGATGATCGGCCCCAACGTGGGGAACGGAATGTCGAAGCGACCGATGAGATCGAGCCCGCTGAAGAGCACCGTCGCCGCTGCGCCGACCGCGATGTAGAGCAAGCGGAGCCGCTCGATGCGTGACTCGCTGCTGCGCATGCGCGCCAGAATCAGCGACACCGAAAACGTCAGCGCCAGCAACACCCAGACGGAGACCGCCACGCGAGCCCACAACAGCTCGGCCAGCGGCGTCGCGCCGACGGCGACCCCCAACAGCACCGAGAACAGCGACGCGCGGCGCCCGTACAACGCAGCGCGCGGGCTGAAGTTGAGGAACTCGAGAAAGAACGACAGCGCCGTCGACGGCAGAATCGCGCCGGTGACGATCGACACGCCCATCATCACGCGCCCGACGATGGTGCCTTCAGAGAACGGGAAGACGTTCTCGAGAAACCGCGCGAGGTGAAAGACGCCCACGGAGATCGCGAAGACGCCGTACAGCGTCAGCGCGCGGGCGCGGTGGGCTCGCAGCAACATCGCCACGCCCAACGCGAGACCGACGATCGCAGCCAGCAGGCTGCTCTGTGTCCTGATGTCCATGCGGGCGGGCCTGAGCCTACTTGAGCCGCGCTCCATACGCCCTCGACGAGCGGGGAGCGTCATGAAGTTGACGCTGTGGCCCAGCGTGTACGATGCGCCCGTGCGTCGTCTTTGCTTCGTTCTTGCCGTTGCTTCGTGTCACTTCGCGTGGGCGCAGGAGCCTGACGATTTTCCCGCTGAGCTCGAAGCCGAGGCCGACCCGAGCTTCGCGCGGCTCGCCAACCCGGCGTTTCCTTCGCCCGAGGTCGCGGCGGTGCCGATCGATCGCGGCCCGAAGATCGAGCGCGTCGATCTCGCTCCGTATTTCGCCGACGGGAAGCTCGCCGAGGCGAAGGCGGCGTTCGACGTCGGCAGCTTCAGTCGCGCCATCGCGTTGCTCGACGGTCAGCCCGAAACTCCACCCGTTCGCTTTCTTCGCGCGCTCGCCGCACATCGCTCAGGCGACTGGAAGTTCTCTGCGAAGGAGTTCGAAGCGCTCGCCGCGGTGTACCCGCCGCTCAAAGATCGGTGTCTGGTGCACGCAGGGTGGGGCTACGAGCAGCTCCGCGATTGGGACAGCGCCGTGCGTGCGTTTTCACAGGTCAGCGCCACGTCGCGCCTGACGCCCGACGCGCGCATCGGGCTCTCGCGTGCGTGGCGGTGGAAGCGCGAGTTCAAGAAGTCCGAAGAGTCGATCTCGATGTACCTCGACCGACCGCCGCCGCCGTGGGGGCGAAACGTTGGCGCCGAAGCGCTGATTCAGCTCGCAGATCTCGCCGCAGCGAAGCGTGACTCCAAGGCTGAACAGGCGGCGTTGCTCAAGCTCTGGTCGCGGCACCCGCTCTCGAAGGAGGCGATCAAAGCCGAGCCTCGCGTGGGCGACGTGACGAAGGTCGGCATCGAGGCAACTGTCACGCGCGCTGAAGCGCTCATCGAAGCGCACCGCAACCTGCAGGGCATCACCATGCTCGAGCCGCTGGTCGCGGAGCTGAAGGTCCCCGATCCGCTCGCGTGTCGCGCGCACTTCGCGTTGGGCAAGGGCTACCGAAAGCAGCGCCAGCACGCGAAGGCGATCCCCGAACTGGCGTCGGTACGAAAATGCAAAGATCCCGAGCTGCGTGCGCGCGCGTTGTTCGTGCTCGGCTTCAGTCAGACGATCTCCGCGCAGGGGCTCGCGGCGGGCACCTACGAGTCGCTCGCGCGCGGCTTCCCCGAGCATGCCCTGGCCGACGACGCGTTGTTCTTCGCGGCCGACGTGCACCTGCGTCGCGGCCAACGTGACGAAGCGATGGAGCGCCTCATCGACGTCGTCGACAAGTACCCCAACGGAGACTTCGCCGCCGACGCGCTCTTCAAGCTCTTCTGGGTCGCGCGCAGCGAGAATCGTCTCGACGAAGCGCTCGAGTTTCTCACCGAGATCGAAGGGCGCTGGGCGCGCGCAGACGACAGCTACGAAGTCGAACGCGCGCGCTATTGGCGCTCGAGGGTGTTCGAGCAGCAAGAGCGCGCGGCCGATGCGCTCGCGCTCTACGAGTCGATCGCCGAAGAGCACCCGGCGACGTACTACGGCCTGATGGCGCGCGAGCGCGTGCTGGAGCTCGACGCTGAGCGCGGCGCGAAGCTCGGAGGCGTCGTCACCGCGGCTGCGAAGGCGGCCGATTCATTCCCGATCTACGCGGGGCCGCTCGGGAGCGATCCTCAGTTCGCCAGCGCAGTCGAACTCTTGCGCATGGGCTTTGGCGAGCTCGTGCCGATGGAGATCCTCGCCGTCGATCGCACCACGCTGCCGGGAGACTCGCTGCGGTTGATGGTGCTGATGCTGTCGATGGCGCAGCAGGAGCGGTCGGCGCACGGCATGGCGCGGCTGTGGCTGCGACGCGATCTCTCCGGGCCCATCACCGCTGAGCGCCGCGCCATCTGGGAGATCGCGTACCCCAACGCGTTTCGTGAGCTCATCGTCACGCACTCGAAGTCGGCCGATGAGCTCGATCCCGACCTGCTCCAGGCGTTGATGCGTGAAGAGAGCGCGTTGGACCCCAAGGCGCTCTCGTGGGCCGGCGCGCTGGGCCTGTGTCAGCTGATGCCCGCCACGGCGGCTGGCGTCGCGATGCAGCTCAAGCTCAAGAAGCCGCAGCAGGCGCAGCTGCTCGAGCCCGATCTCAACATTCAGCTCGGCGCGCGCTACCTGTCGGATCTCATCGTGCGGCAGAAGGGCATCAAGCCGTTCGCCATCGCCAGCTACAACGCAGGGGAAGGCGCGGTGTCTCGGTGGCGTCGTGAAAACGGCGACGCCGATCTCGCTTCGTGGGTCGAGCAGGTGCCGCTGCAGGAGACGCGCGGTTACGTGAAGCGCGTGCTGCGCAGCTACAACACCTACAAGCTGCTCTACGCGCCCGGCGAGTTCGCGAAGACCGTCGTCGCGCCGCCCCCGCCGAAAAAGCCCAGCAAGAGCGGGTAGTCATTCAGGAATTGAAACGTGTTGCGTCCGTCCGCCTCGAAAGGAGGTGGTCCGATGGAAACGCTCGTTCTCAACGCAACCTGGCAGCCCGTCGCCCGCATCACGTGGCAGCGCGCCATCACCCTCCTTTTTCTCGGGAAGGTGGAGATCGTCGAAGAGTACGAAGACAAGACGATCCGCTCGGTCACCTTCGAAGTGAAGATGCCGTCGGTCGTGCGCTTTCTGCGCATGCTCAAGCGCCGCAAGCCGGTCGTTCGCTTCAGCCGTGAAAACGTCTTCGCGCGCGATCACGGCTCCTGCCAGTACTGCGGCAAGAAGCTGACGAGGCCCGAGGCCACGTACGATCACGTGCTCCCGCGCTCTCAAGGCGGTGGCACGCACTGGGAGAACATCGTGATCGCCTGCGTGCCGTGCAACCAGAAGAAGGGTGGCCGCACGCCCGAGCAGGCGCGAATGAAGCTGAAGTCGACCCCGATCAAGCCTGCGCGCTTGCCGGACGGCGTCCGCCTCACCTTCGCGTTTCAGAAGGGCATGCCGACGGCCTGGCAGAACTGGCTGCGCGACATGACCTACTGGCACGGCAGCCTTCAGGAAGATTGATCGCTCCCCGGTAGTTGGAGCCACAGAAGGGGAGAGCTGGAGAAGAGTGGCGCCCTGGCGGCGCGCTCGATGCTGGTCCACGCAACACAGGGCCTCGGCGTCCCAGATCGAACCTGCTGAACTCGAACCACCTTTGCCCCTCCTTCGCCCCGACCGGGCGGGGGAGGGCTTTTTTCGTCGCTCGCTCACCCGCGCTACAATTGTTCAGGTCATGGACGAAGCGATTCGTATGGAGCGTCTCCGCGCGCTCCCTTCAATTGACGAGCTGCTCGCTCGGCCCTCGCTCGCGCCCGATTTTTCCCTGCACTCGCGCGCGACCGTCGTGACCGCGCTTCGCGAAGCAGTCGCGGGCGTGCGCGCGCGTGTGCTCTCGGGTGAAGAAATCGCCTTCGACGACGCACATGTGCGCGCTGCGCTCACGCGGGTCGCGGCGCCGAAGTTGCGGCCGGTGATCAACGCGACGGGCGTGGTGCTGCACACGAACCTGGGGCGCGCGCCGCTGGCCCAGGCGGCGATCGATCGCATCGCGCAGGTGGCGCAGGGCTACTGCAACCTCGAGCTCGACCTCGGAGATGGCGAACGGGGCAGTCGCTATGCGCCCGTCATCGAGTTGTTGTGCGCGCTCACCGGCGCCGAAGACGCGCTCGTCGTGAACAACTGCGCGGCGGCGGTGTTGCTGACCTTCAGCGCCCTGGCGCAGGGCAAAGAGGCGATCGTCTCGCGCGGTGAGCAGGTCGAGATCGGCGGCGGTTTCCGGGTGCCCGAGGTGATGCGGGCGTCGGGCGCGACGATGATCGAAGTTGGCACCACGAATCGAACGCGGCTGCGCGACTACGAAGGCGCGTTGACGGAGCGCACGGGCTTGCTGGTGAAGGTGCACCGCTCGAACTTCGCGATCGTCGGCTTCACGGAAGAAGTGACGACGCGGGAGCTCGCGCAGCTGGGTCGAGCGCGCGACGTTCCGCTCTTCGAAGATCTCGGGAGTGGCGCGCTGCGCTCATTTCACGGCGAGCCGACGATCTCATCGGTGATCGCTGCCGGCGCTGACGTCGTCTCCTTCAGCGGCGACAAGCTGCTCGGTGGGCCGCAAGCCGGGGTGATCGTCGGGCGCCGTGTGGTGCTCGAGAAGTTGAAGCGTCACCCGCTCAATCGCGCGCTGCGGGTCGACAAGCTCACCGTCGCGGCGCTCGAGGCCACGCTCGAGTTGTACCGCGATGAGGTCGACGCCGCGGAGGTGCCCGCGCGCGCGATGCTGGTGGTGCCGCTCGAGGTGTTGAAGGCGAGAGCGGAGCGCTTGTCGGCGTTGCTCGGCAGCGTGAAGCACCGCATCGTCGAGACGGTGAGTCGTGTGGGAGGTGGCTCGCTGCCGTTGGCGGCGCCTCCGTCGTACGCGGTGGCGTTGATGCACCGCCCCGCGTTGCAGTTGCAGGCGCAGCTCCGGGCCGGAGCAACACCCATCGTCGCGCGCATCGTCGATGACGAGGTGTGGCTCGACGTGCGGTGTCTTCGTGACACCGAAGTGGAGGGCGTCGCGAGGGCTGTCGCGAACTCATGAGGTGAGGAGGCTTTGAATGTTGAACAGCGCTGTTCTCGTTCTCAACCGGCACTACCAACCGGTTCACGTCACCAACGTCAAACGTGCGTTCTCGCTGCTGTACCAGGGCGTCGCGCGCGCCATCGACGAGCAGTATCGCCTCTACAACTTCGCTGACTGGGCCTCGCTGTCGGCGGCCGTCGAAGAAGACGAGGCGATCCGCACCATCAACCGCAGCATTCGTATTCCGCGCGTGGTGGTGCTGACGATGTTCGAGAAGCTGCCGCGCGTACGCGTGAGGTTCTCTCGCCTCAACATCTACGCGCGTGACGAAGACACCTGCCAGTACTGTGGCCGCAAGCGGAAGCGCATCGACCTGAACCTCGATCACGTCGTGCCGCGCAGCCAGGGCGGCCGCACGTGTTGGGAAAACGTCGTGTGCTCGTGCATCGAGTGCAATTTGCGAAAAGGTGGGCGCACGCCCGCACAGGCCGGAATCAAGTTGCTCCGCGAGCCGATTCGCCCCAAGTGGACTCCGTTACTCAGGGGCTCCCCGGTGAAGGGCGCCCATCGCGCGTGGTTACCGTTTCTCAACCTCGCCGAAGCGGCGTATTGGAACGTGGAACTGAAGGAAGAATGACGGGAGCCATGTCGAAACCCCTGCCGGCCGAAGCTGACGTCATCGAGCTGCCGCTGCCGCGCTCTCCAGCTTCGAAGAAGGCGCGCGCGCGTCGCGTGATCGCCATCGGAGGCGGGAAGGGCGGCATCGGCAAGTCGCTGCTCTCGGCGAACCTGGGCATCGCGTTGTCGAAGCGCGGCGCGAAGGTGGTGTTGGCCGACCTCGATCTCGGTGGCGCGAACCTGCACACGTGCCTGGGCGTGCCGCAGCCGAAGGTCTCACTGTCTGACTTCGTCGAACGTCGCGTCACGTCGCTCGAGCAGGTGCTGGTGCCGACGCCGCACGAGAACCTGTCGCTGCTCTCTGGCGCGATGGACGGGCTCGACGCTGCGAACCCGCGACACGCGCAGAAGACCAAGCTGCTGCGTAACCTGCGCAACCTCGACGTCGACTACGTGCTGCTCGATCTGGGCGCGGGCACTACGTACAACGTGCTCGACTTTTTTCTGGTGGCTGACACCGGCGTGGTGGTGATGCTGCCGGAGCCGACGTCGATCGAGAACGCGTACCGCTTCATCAAGGCGGCGTTCTTTCGGCGGCTGCAGGCGTTGGCGCCTGAAGATGACTTCGCGACGTTGGTGGGGAACGCGCTCTCGCCGCGCGATGGTCAGCTGGCGCGCACTCCGTGGGACGTGGTCGCGCTGTTGCGTGAGACAGACCCCGCGAAGGCCACGCGGTTGGAGCAGGCGCTCGGCGGCTTCCGCCCTCTGGTGATCGTCAATCAGGCTCGTACGCGCGGTGACTTCGACGTGGGCCCGACGGTGGCGTCGGCGTGGAAGAAGTTCTTCGGGCTCGAGCTGGGCTACCTCGGCGCGGTGGCCCATGACGACGCCGTCTGGCAGGCCGTGCGTGCGCGTCGCTCGTTGCTCGACGCCTTCCCCGAGAGCGGGGCCGCAAGTGGCGTGTTGCGCGTCGCGGAAAACCTGATTGCATTGGAACGGTGAAGTCGTTTCAGACGCAGACGCACTACGAGGTGCTCGAGATCTCCGTCGGCGCCACCAGCGCGGACGTGAAGAGCGCGTTCGAGCGTCTCTCGAAGCTGTATTCAGATGATCAGGTCGTTCTCTACGGGCTCATCGACGCGGCGATGGCGACGGCGCTGCGCGGGCGGCTGACGGAAGCGTTCGAGGTGCTCAGTGATGATGAGCGCCGTGAGGTGTACGACGCGAAGATCGGGTTGCCGCCGCGCGGGCCGCCGAAGCGGGTGACAGCGCCGACGCGCGCGCCTGTCTCGGCTCCGACGTGGGGCAGCAGCTATGCGTTCGTGAGCGCGGCGTCGGTGCCCACGGCACCGACGAGCGCTTATACGTACGTGGTTCCGGCTCCGACGTATGCGGCGCCCACGGCTCCGATGGCGCCGGTTGTGAAACGAGCGCCGGCGCCGGAGTCGGTTCGTCCTCCTCCGGTTGAGGTTCCAGTCGCGCCACGTGAGACGGTCACAGCTGCGGTCGCTTCGGCACCGCAGCCTGTCGCTTCGGCACCGCAGCCTGTCGCTTCGGCACCGCAGCCTGTCGCTTCGGCACCGCAGCCTGTCGCTTCGGCACCGCAGCCTGTCGCTTCGGCACCGCAGCCTGTCGCTTCGGCACCGCAGCCTGTCGCTTCAGCACCGCAGCCTGTTGCTTCAGCA
>JAMHXF010000002.1:0-2805 GCA_035910535.1 Archangium sp.
CTCGGCGCGACGACCTCGACGCGCTTCACCTTCGGCGCCGGCGTAGCGGGTTTGGGAGCCGCGGGCTCGGGCGTCACGGCTGGCGCTGGCGTCGAGGGCGTGGGCGAGAAGAACGTCACCTGGGGCGCGTTCACGTTCGAAGCGCTCACCGGCCGCAGCCCCGCCTGCCACGCGATGACGCCCGCGACCGCGACGCCGTGGAGCCCGAGCGCGAGCAGGGCCACCATCGTCCACCGTGCTGTGTCGCGCTGAGGAGCGGCCCGAACGGAATCGAACATCGACCGCCGAGGTGTAGCACCCATGTCGAAACGCTCCCGGTGGAAGCACGCGCGCATTGCATCAACATGAGAGCGGGCCCTCATTGACAGGGGGTGCTCCGCCGCTACGGTGCGCCGCCGCCCACGTGCCCGGCCGGAGGGGACATGCTGAACACCACGTCATCGAAGACGCTCGCCATCGCGACACTGCTGGCTGCGTCACTCGCCTTCGCGCAGGGCAACTCGGTCATCACCGGCACCGTCACCGACGCGGCGACGAACAAGCCCATCGGCGACCTCGTCATCACCGCGACGTCACCCGCGCTGCAGGGCGAGCGCATCGTCGTCACCGACGCGGCCGGCATCTACCGCCTCTCGCAGCTCCCTCCCGGCACGTACACGCTTCGGCTCTCGCGCGAGGCGTACAAACCCTTCACGCGTGGCGACGTGCAGGTTCGCGTCGACCGCACCATTCGCGTCAACGTGCAACTGCAGCCCGAGTCGCTGCAGTCGGAAGAGATTCTCGTCGTCGGCAAGGCACCCACCGTCGACGTCGGCAGCGCGACCCAGGGCATCAGCATCACGAAGGACTTCGTCGACCGCGTCGCCTTCATTCGCCCCGGCGCCACCGGCCAGCGCAGCTTCGAGGACCTCGCGCAGGCCGCGCCGCAGGTGACGGCCGACCGCTACGGCTACGGCTTCAACGGAGGCCAGAGCCCCGAGAACCTGTACCTCGTCGACGGCGTGCAGGTGAACGACCCGACGTACGGCTCGCTGCGCACCAACATCGGCGTCGGCGGAGCGCTGCTGCCGCTCGAGTTCGTCGAAGAGGTGAACGTCATCACCGGCGGGTACATGCCCGAGTTCGGCCGCGCAGGCGGTGGCGTGCTGAACGTCGTGACGAAGTCGGGCTCCAATGACTTCCACGGCTCGGTGTGGGGCAACTGGTGGCCGGGCGCGTTGACGGCGACTCCGAACACCGTGCGCAACGAAGGCAGCTCGCTCGAGACGACGACGAAGCGCCACAACACGGGCGACTTCGGCGCAGACCTCGGCGGCGCCCTCATCAAGGACAAGCTCTGGTTCTACGGCGGCGTCGCGCAGTCGTACGACCGGCAGCGCGTGACGCGTGGCGTGCGGCGCTTTCTGCTCAACGACGACGCGAGCGACTTCCTCTACGACGACGCCGGCAACATTCGCACCGAGGGCGTCACCAGCAACTCGCGCTTCGACGACCGCCGCGCCTTCACCTGGTTCGGCAAGCTGACGTGGCTCATCGACGGCAACAACTCGCTCGCGCTCTCGGTGACGGGCAGCCCGCAGCAGCGCGTGGCTCCGGTGTTCGCGCCGCTCGCCTACGGCGCCGACCTCGACACCACGAACTCGACGACGGCCTCGCTCAAGTACACGGGCAGCTTCCTGGACAAACACCTGCTCGTGGACGCGACCGCCGGCTGGAACCGTACCGAGCAGGCGCGCCTGCCGAACGATGGCTCCCACCCCGGCCAGACGACGGGCTTCGCCGGAGTTCCGCAGACGCAGTTCCGCCGCAACCCACCGCTGTCGATTCGTGACTTCGAAGAGCTGCCCGCGGGAGTCGCCGACCTCTGCGAGCCCGCCGGCTTCATCGCCACGAAGCGCGTGCCGTACAAAGGCCTCAACCGCTTCGTCATGGCGTGCCCCGTCACCGGCGGCGGCGCGACGTACAACATCGGCGGGCGTGGCTTCATGTCGGAGTCCGAAGCCGACCGCCTGCAGGCGCGGGTGAACGTCTCGTATCTCTTCCAGTTGCTCGGTCATCACATCGCGCGCGCAGGCGCCGACGTGGAGTGGACGCAGTACCGCGTGAACAAGTCGTACTCGGGCGGCGTGAGCCTCATCGACCTGCCCGCGGCTCCGGGCGCCGACTTCCTCGGCCAGCGCGACCAGTCGTACCTCGCGAACCCCGACGACCGCGTGCCGCTGCTCAACGTGCGCACCACGCCGAGCCAGTTCACCACCGGCCTCTACCTGCAGGACAGCTGGACGATTCTCGACGCCGTCACCCTCAACGGCGGCCTTCGCTACGACACGCAGCAACTCTTCGCGTCGAATGGCGACCTGGGCCTGTCGCTCAACAACATGCTCTCGCCGCGCGTGGGCATCATCTACGACTTCACCCAGCAGGGCCGCTCGAAGGTGTTCGCGAACTACGCGGTGTACCACCAGAACATCCCGCTCCAGATGGCCGACCGCGCGCTCACCGGCGAGTACCAAACCTATACGTATAATTCTGCGGCGGGCTGTGACCCGATTGGAAATGGCGGCAAGGGCTGCACCGACAAGGCGAACGCGGTGGCGCTCAATGAAGACCCGCTGGCGCCGTCGCCCAACTACGTGCGCTTCGCCGCTGGCCGCACGATGGTCGACCCGAACCTGCAGCCCACGGCCAAGGGCGAGATCACGGCCGGCCTCGAGTACGAGGTCATCTCGAACCTGCGCGTCGGCCTCATCGGCACGCACAACTGGCTCTTCAACGCCGTCGAAGACATGTCGAACGACGAAGGCG
>JAMHXF010000003.1:0-43600 GCA_035910535.1 Archangium sp.
TGAAGCACGCCACCGACGAACTGCGCGCCGAACTCGACGTGGCGGTCGGCCGCGTTCTCTCGTCTGGCTATTACATCGGCGGGCCCGAGGTCGAAGCGTTCGAAGCCGAGTTCGCCGCGTACGTGGGCGCGAAGCACTGCGTCGGTGTCGCCAACGGCCTCGACGCCATCACGCTCTCGTTGCTCGCGCACGGCCTCAAGCGTGGTGACGAGGTGCTCGTGCCGTCGAACACCTTCATCGCCACGTGGCTCGGCGCGACGCACGCTGGCGCGGTGCCGGTGCCCGTCGAGCCTGACTTCGCGACGCACGTGGTGACGCCCGAGGCCTTCGCGCAAGCGCTGACTGCGAGGACGCGCGCCGTGATTCCGGTGCACCTCTACGGCTTGCCGGTCGACGTGCCTTCGATGCAGTCGTGGGCAAAAGAGAAGGGCCTGGTGTTCATCGAAGATGCCGCGCAGGCGCACGGCGCGACTGTTGCTGGCACGCGCATCGGCGGTCACGGCTCGACGGCGACGTGGAGCTTCTACCCGGGCAAGAACCTCGGCGCGCTTGGTGACGCTGGCGCTGTGACGACGAACGACGACACAGTTGCTGAACGTCTACGGCTGCTGCGCAACTACGGCTCGTCGGTGAAGTACGTGCACGACGCGGTGGGCTTCAACTCTCGCCTCGACCCGTTGCAGGCCGCGATGCTGCGCGTGAAGTTGAAGCACCTCGACACGTGGAACGCTCGGCGCGACGCAATCGCGAACCTGTATCAACGGGAGCTCGCGGGGCTTGGTGACCTGCAGTTGCCCGTGATTCCCGCGGGGCGAACGAGCTCGTGGCACCTGTACGTGCTGCGCACTTCGAAGCGAGACGCGTTGCGTGCGCACCTCGAAGCACAGGGCATCGGCACGCTCATTCACTACCCCGTGCCGCCGCACGAGCAGAAGGCCTACGCCGGAGCAGGGCTCGACGCGACGAAGTTGGCGCAGACCGCGCGCGCCGCGACCGAGGTGCTCAGCCTGCCGATGGGTCCGCACTTGATCCTCGAGGACGGAAGGCGCATCGCAGAATCGATTCGCGCCTTCTTCCGCTGAAGCGCGCGTCGCGGCTGCTACGAAGTCGGTATGCGGCTCACCGTCGTCGGCTCTGGGTACGTCGGCCTCGTCGCCGGCGCCTGCTTCGCGGACTCAGGCAACGACGTCACCTGCGTCGACATCGACCCGAACAAAGTCGACGCGCTCAACGCCGGCTACATTCCCATCTACGAGCCGGGGCTCGAAGCGCTCGTCGCCAACAACGCACGTGAACAACGGCTGACCTTCACCACCGACCTCGCGACGGCCGTCGGCAAGAGTCAGGTCGTCTTCATCGCCGTCGGCACACCTGAAGGCGAGACCGGCGACGCCGACCTCCAATACGTGCTCGCCGCTGCCCGGGCCATCGGCCGCGCGCTCACCGGCTACACGGTCATCGTCGACAAGAGCACCGTGCCCGTCGGCACCGCCGACCGCGTGCGTGAAGCCATCGCGGCAGAAACGAAGCACCTCTTCGACGTGGTCTCGAACCCCGAGTTCTTGAAAGAAGGCGCGGCGCTCGACGACTTCCTCAAGCCCGACCGCGTCGTCATCGGCGCCGACTCAGAGAAAGCCCGCGCGGTGATGGGCGAGCTCTACGCGCCCTTCGTACGCAACGAGCACCCGATTCTCTTCATGGACACGCGCTCGGCGGAGCTGACCAAGTACGCGTCGAACGCCATGCTCGCGACGCGCATCTCGTTCATGAACGACCTCGCCGCGCTCTGCGAGAAGGTCGGCGCCGACGTCGACGCAGTTCGAAAGGGCATGGGCGCTGATCAACGCATCGGCTACCCGTTTCTCTTCCCCGGGGTTGGTTACGGCGGTTCATGTTTTCCAAAAGACGTGAAGGCGCTGGTGGCCACCGCGCGCGAGCACGGCATCGAGTTCGACTTGCTCCGCGCCGTCGAGCGCACCAACGAGCGCCAGAAGAAGCTGCTGGTCGCCAAGGCGGTGAAGCACTTCGGCGCCGACTTCTCGGGCAAGACGTTCGCGGTCTGGGGCCTCGCGTTCAAGCCGAAGACCGACGACATGCGTGAAGCGCCGTCGCTCGAGGTCATCGAAGGGCTGCTGGGCCGAGGCGCGAAGGTGCAGGCCTTCGACCCCGTGGCCACCGAGACGGCGCGGCGCATTCTCGGCACCCGCGTGACGTTCGCCGAGCGCCCGTACGACGCGTTGCAGGGCGCCGACGCGCTCTTCGTCGTCACCGAGTGGAACGAGTTCCGTCACCCCGACTTCGAGCGCATCAAGGCGCAGCTCACGGCACCGGTGCTCTTCGACGGTCGCAACATCTATTCGCCCGCGAAGATGAAAGCGCTCGGCTTCACGCACTTCTCTATTGGCCGCCGCTGAGCGCCTTCATCACCTCTTCGAGCTGCTTGAGCATGTTGGGGTCGACGCCCTTCATCACATCGCGCTGCAGCATCGCGCTCATGTCGACCTCGAGGTCTTCATCGCCGTGCGCCTCGCTCCACCACCGCGCGCGCAGGGCTTCGACCCGCCTGGGGTTCTTCGATTCTTTCGCGGCGAGGTCGGTGAACGTGCGCGCCGTCACCCAGCGGTACCGGTTTTCCTCGACGTAGCGCTTCAGCGTTCGCTCCCACGCCTCGTCGCCCATCGTCGCGCGCAACGCGTCGAAGAGCAGCGGCGCCTTGCCGTACATCAACGCCGCGTATTCCCGGTTCGAGCCGTACTCGTGCGTCGGCCGTTCGGCCTTGCCGTCTTGCCCGCCCAGCATGCGGTGCAGTTGGTACGCGCCCTTCAACTGCCCGTCGCGCAGCGCGTTCGCGGCCTTCTTGCCTCCGCGCCACTCGAGCGCCAGCAACGCGAGGTGCTGCGTCAACGGCTCGTCGGCGATGGGCTCTGCGATGGGGTCGCTGCCCACGAGCATCGCCGTGTATTGGTGGGCGAGCTCGTGCGCGATGGTGAAGTCGAGCGTCTGCGCGATGAGCTCGGTCAGCATGGGGCCGAGCAGCGCGCGCAGCATGTGGCCCTGGTCGCCGCCGAGGCCCAGCGCCTCCAGCGGGTCGAGCTCGCCTGAAATCAACGCGGTCGAGACCGTCACCAGCCCGGGGAACTCCATGCCGCCGGCGCCGGAGTCGAGGCGCTGCTCCACCACGCGCAGCGTCTTGAACGGGTAGGGCCCGAGCTTCTTTTCGAAGACCGCGAGCAGCTCTCCGGTGAGCTCGACCACCTTCGCGGCGCGCTTGCTGTCGCGCGTGAGCAGCACCGCTTCGACCTCGACGTCGCCGAACTTCTTGCTGGTGACCTGCGGCTTCTTGATGAGCAGCAGCGGAAGTTCGCGCGCCGCGCCGACCGCGTACGCGAAGCGCACGGCGCCGGCGCCCGTCGGTACTTCACCGACCGCCTGCCCGTTGGCCACCACGCGCCACGCCGTCGGCGCCGACACGCTCACCACGAAGTTCGACGGCGCGAAGCTTCCGAGGTCGCCGAGGCCCGACGGCCCTTCGAACAGCTGCCCACCGAGCTCGGGAGGAATCATGGGCATCAGCCCGACGAGCGAAATGGCGTCGTCGCTGGCCGAGAACGCGCCGTAGTCACCGGCGGCGCCTTCGAGCGTCATCGCCGAGGCGCTGGCCCGCGCGGGCTTCGGCACGTCGGCCTTGAGCTGCAGCTCGATGGTGGCGTTGGCGCCTTCTTCAACGGCGAGCGCGAGGCGGTAGAGCGACGGGTCGGGCTGTGACAGCGCGACGGCGACGCCGTTCACTTTTGCTTTCGAGAGCACCACGGCGCCGGGGTGGTTCGCGTTGGGCGTGCAGCGGAGGAACAGCTCGCGCGTCACCTGCGCGGCGGGCAGGGTGAGCGCCACCCGCCCGGTCACGACGCGGGTCGCCGGGTTGACGGTGAAGTCGCCGCGGTAGAGCGGCAGCCGCGTGGCGTCACCGAGCACGGCTTCGACGCGCGCGCGTTCGCCGGTACGCAGCGAGGTGAGCGCGATCTGCGCCTCGGGCGCGAGGTCGGCCGCGAAGCACGGCAGGGCAACGATGAGAATCAAGGAGCGCTTCACGATTTCCTTCTGAGCAACGCACGCCATTCTCCGGCGCGATCGGTGTCGAGCAGTTCGTCGAACTCTCTCAAGGTTGCTTCGATGGACGTCTCGTCGACGCGGTGGAGCGCGAGCAGCTGCGCAGCGTCTTGAAGGTCTTTCGGCCTCGAGGCGATCAATTTGTACACGAGCAGGTCGTCGACGCGCGGTACGGGAATTCGCGCTGCTCCAAAGTTCATCTCCACCGCCGCTTGCAGTGCCGTCGCTTCAAAGTTGAGCTGCGCAAAGCTGGCGTCGACTTCCACGCCGGTCGCTTCGTGTTCGAGCAGCAGGACGAAGCTCTGAGCTGCGAACTCAGCGACGTTTTCTTCGCGTGGGATGATTCCGTGGCGCTTGAAGACGCGCAGATACTCCTGCGCTTCGTCCGGGTGGCCGAGGACAGCGCAATCGATGTCGCTGGTCAGGCGCGGGTAGCCCCAGGTGATGACGGCGATGCCTCCGATGACTGCGGCCGGGCGGCCGAGGTCACGGAGCGCTTCTGCGACGGCGCTGAGCGCTGCTTCCTGGAGGCCAGCACCGCTCTTACGAAGAGCTGCCGCACCGCTTCGCGTTCGTCGTTTCGGCTTCGCCGGTTTCGCGCGCTTTGAATGAGGGGCCATGCGACCTCGAAGAGAGACTGTGAGATTGCGACCGCGCCACGTGAGTCTGGGCCGGCGCGACGCGTGAGTTCGAGCTTCCGTCGCTCCGCGGCTTCGAAGCCTCGCAACACTTGAAGCGCTGTCTTGCGATCGTCCACGAGCGTGAGGCTACCACGTGCCCGCCGCAGAGATTTTGAGCTACACGGCGCGCCATGGCGGACTCGTCGCTCGGCCCTCTCGACGTCACTGCAACTCTCACCGGCAAACGTGTGCTCTTCGCGGGCGCGACGGGCTTCGTGGGCAAGGTCTCGCTCTCGATGTTGCTGCACCACTACGGCGAGCAGCTCGAGCACGTCTACGTGCTGGTGCGCAAAGGCTCGAGCAAGTCGGCCGAGGTGCGCTTCTTCGACAAGGTCGCGCCCTCCGAGCCCTTCGAGCCGCTGCGCGCGAAGTTCGGGAGTGAAGCGGCCACGTCTGGCCACCCAACGTCGTCGCCCCAGGGGGCTTTGAACGAGTGGCTGCGCAAGAAGGTCACCATTCTCGACGGCGACATCACCGACCCGTGGATGGGGATGGACGAGACGAAGGCGCGCGCGCTCAAAGGCAACATCGACGTCGTCGTGAACTGCGCGGGGCTCGTCTCATTCAACCCGTCGCTCGAGGTCGGGCTCAACGTCAACACGCACGGCGTGAAGTTCCTGGTCGAAGCCTGCCTCCACTGGGACGTGCCGCTGGTGCACATGTCGACCGCCTTCGTGGCCGGCAACCGTTCGGGGCTGGTGTTCGAAGACGAAGAGGTCTCGGGCTACTTCCCGCGCAAGAACGAGCTCGACGGGCGCGACTTCTCGTTGGAGCTCGAGCTCGCCGACGCCGAGAAGATCGTCGCGCGGTTGCGTGAGCAGGCCGACGACAAGGCGCTCGCGTCGACGTTCCGCGAGAAGGCGCTGGAGCGCTTGAAAGAAGAAGGCCGCGACTTCAACGACGAGAAGACGCTGCGCCTGGCCGTGGGGCGCGAACGCAAGCTGTGGCTCACCACGCGGCTGGTCGAAGCGGGCATGGAGCGGGCGAAGCACTGGGGCTGGCCCAACACGTACACGTACACCAAGTCGCTCGGTGAGCAGGTGCTCGCGGCCACGCCGGGGCTCCGCTACGCCATCGTGCGCCCGTCGATCGTCGAGAGCGCGCAGCGCTACCCGTTCCCCGGGTGGAACGAGGGCTTCACCACTTCAGCGCCCATCATCTACGCGCTCATCAAAGGGCAGAGCGCGCTGCCGGCGAGTGACTCGGCGGTGCTCGACATGATTCCGGTCGATCAGGTCTCGGGCTCGCTCATCGCCATCACGGCGCAGGCGCTGCGCACGAGCGAACGTCGCGTGTACCAGCAGGCCACCGGTGACTCGAAGCCCTTCGTCGCTTCGCGCTCGGTGGAGCTGGTCGGCCTCTACAAGCGCCGTCGGCTCCGCCACAAAGACACCACGCTCGACGGGCTCAAGTCGCGCATCGAGCCCAAGGCGCTGAGCAAGCCGGTGTTCGAGCTCACCAACTCGCCGTTCTTCAGCAAGGGCGCGAAGTGGCTCAAGGGCGCCATCGACGAGAACCGGCCCACGTGGGGCGCGCCGAAGGTCAACGCGCTGCTCGACCGCGTGCAGACGAAGCTCGACGACGTCAGTGATCAAGCCGACGGCGTGAACATGATCGTCGGCCTGTTCCTCCCGTTCATCTGGGAGAACCGCTACGTCTTCCGCTGCGACAACACGCGTTCGCTCTACGTCGGCATGCCCGCGCACGATCGCGAGCGCATCAACTGGAACCCCGACGAAATCGACTGGCGCACGTACTTCCTCGACACGCACATTCCCGGCCTCGAGAAGTGGGTCTTCCCCGGGCTCGACGAAGAAACGCAGAAGCGCAAGGTGCTCTCGGCGTACCGCGACCTGCTCGAGCTGCTCGACGGCGTCACGCACGAGTGGCGTCACCGCGTCGCGTTTCGATTCTACGAAGGCGAAGACACGTCGCGCTTCACGTACGGCGAGGTGCACCGCTACGCCGCGCGCGTGGGCAGTGCGCTGCTCGCTCACGGCGTCGCGCACCAGGACCGCGTGATGTTGCTGGCCGAGAACCGCCCGGAGTGGGGCGTTTCATTCTTCGGCATTCTGCGCGCGGGCTGCACGGCGGTGCCGGTCGACAAGGAAATCTCCGAAGCCGAAATCGTCAACATCGCGCGGCGCAGCGAGGCGAAGATCTGCCTCGTCTCCGACCTGATGTTGGAAAAGCACCCGCGCCTCGAAAACGCGCTCGCGGCCGCCGGGCTCTCGACGAAGGTGCTGACGCTGGGTGAAGCGTTCGCCGGTGACCCGCTGCGCGCCGATGGTCTGGGGCAGGTGAAGAAGGGCGCGTCGCCTGACGACGTCGCGTCGCTGCTCTTCACCAGCGGCACCACGGGCAACCCCAAGGGCGTCATGCTCACGCACCGCAACTTCACCGCGCTGGTGGCCAAGCTCGGCGGCGCGTTCGACATCGGCGTGGGTGACGGCGTGTTGTCGGTGCTGCCGCTGCACCACACCTTCGAGTTCAGCGCGGGCTTCCTCACGCCGTTCTCGCGTGGCGCCGAGGTCGCGTACATCGACGAGCTGACCGCAGACCGCATCGGTGAAGTGCTCGAGGGCGGCAACGTCACCGGCATGGTGGGCGTGCCTGCGCTCTGGCAGTTGTTCCACCGCAAAATCACGCAGGAGTTCTCCGCCCGCCCGCGCTTCGTCGAAGAGGCCATCAAGGGGCTGATGTCCATCAACGCGGAGCTGCGAAACCGCCAGGGCCTCAACCTGGGCAAGCTGCTCTTCTGGCCGATTCACCGGAAGTTCGGCGGCAACATCAAGTTCATGATCAGCGGCGGCTCAGCGCTGCCTGATGACGTGCACAAGGCGTTTCACGCGCTCGGCTTCACGCTCGACGAAGGCTACGGGCTGACCGAAGCGGCGCCGGTGCTCACCGTCACCAACGCCAGCGAGAAGCGCTTACCCGGCACCGTGGGCAAGGCGCTGCCCGGCGTGGAGCTGAAGATTCACGAGCCCGACGCTGAAGGCATTGGCGAGGTCATCGCGCGCGGGCCCAACGTCATGGCCGGCTATTTTCAAGACCGCGAGTCGACCGCCGCGGTGCTCAAAGAAGGCTGGCTGCACACCGGCGACCTCGGCCGCCTCGACGCCGACGGTCACCTCTTCCTCGTGGGCCGGCGCAAGGACGTCATCATCGACGCCAACGGGAAGAACGTGTACCCGGACGAGCTCGAAGAGCTCTACGGCGTGCACAAGGCCATCAAGGAGCTCTCGGTGGTCGGCCTGCCCGACGAGCACGGCGGCGAGAAGGTGGCGTGCCTGTGCGTGCCCGACTACGGCGAGCGGCCGCGTGAAGAAGTGCGCCGCGAAATCGAAGAGCACTTCCGCGTGACGTCGAGCGACCTGCCGTTCTACCGGCGCGTGAAGGTCCTGCGCTTCTGGGACATGGAGCTGCCGCGCACCAGCTCGCGCAAAGTGAAGCGCCCGTTGGTGGTCGACGAGCTCAAGCGCCTCGAGAAGGCCGCCGGCGCCATCGAGCGCGCGAAGAAGTCCGACGACAACACCGACTGGCTCACGCAGGTCATCGCCGACGTGCTTCAGAAGCCGCTCGCCGACGTGAAGCCAGACTCGCGCCTGCAAGTTGATTTGGGCTTCGACTCGTTGATGTTGACCGAATTGACCGCCGCGCTCGAAGCCTCCGGTGTGCCGGTGACCGCGGTGAGCGACCTGACGAAGATCTCCACCGTGGAAGACCTGCGTCGCGTGGTCGCGCACTCGGGCCGCAAGCCCGCGGCTGAATTGAAGGCGCGCGAGATTTCGAAAGAGGTCGCGCGCAAGAACGACTCGGAGCTCGAGCTCAACCTGCCTGACAGCGTCGCGAACGCCGGCAAGGGGCTGCTGCAGGCGGGCCAGCGCGCCATCTACGGCGGGCTGTTCGACGTGAAGGTGACGGGCAAGGCCTTCATTCCCCAGAACCGGAACTTCCTCGTCGTCGCCAACCACGCGTCGCACCTCGACATGGGCCTCGTGAAGATCGCCATGGGCGAGCAGGGTGAACGGCTGGTGGCGCTCGCCGCGCGTGACTACTTCTTCGACTCGCCGCTCAAGCGCGCGTACTTCGAGAACTTCACGAACCTGATTCCCATGGACCGCTCAGGCTCGCTGCGGGAGTCGCTGCGCCTGGCCGGGGAGTCGCTGACGCAGGGCTACAACCTGCTCATTTTTCCCGAGGGCACGCGCTCTCCCGACGGCGCGCTGCAGGAGTTCAAGCCGACGACGGGTTACCTCGCGCTCGGCTTCGACGTGGACATTCTCCCGGTGTACCTGCACGGCACCTACGACGCGCTGCCCAAGGGCGCGTGGTGGCCGAAGTTCGAAGAGCTCGAGGTGCGGATCGGGCCGGTGCTGAAGCTCTCGATGATGCGCGAGAAGATTCAAGGCATGGCGAAGAGCGAGGGCTACCGCCTCGTCACGCGCATGGCCGAAGAGTCGGTGCGCGCGTTGAGTGAAGGCCGCACCGTGCGGCCCGAAGAGCTCGAAGTGCACGTCGAGCGCCGCAAGGTGCACGCGCCGCGGAGTCAGTCGTGAACTCCCTCGTTGGGCAGCGTGAACTTCAGGAGTCCGCGTCATGAACATTCTCGTCACCGGTGGCACCGGTTTTCTGGGCACGCACCTCGTGCCGTTGCTGCGCACGCAAGGTCACGCCGTCACGCTCATCTCACGCAGCAAGCCGCCCGCAGCGTGGTTCGCCGGCGAGCACCCTGTGCGCCACGTGCAAGCAGATCTGAACAACCGCGAGGCCGTGCGCGAAGCACTCAAGGGCGTCGAGGCGCTCTTCCACCTCGCGGGGCTCGTCAGCTTCAAGAACGAAGACGGCCGCAAAATGTACGAGCTCCACGTCGACTGCACGCGCGAGCTGCTGCGTGACGTGCGCACGCTGGGCACGAAGCCTCGCGTCATTCTCGCCTCGACGTCGGGCACCATCGCCGTCTCGAAGACCGAGCGTGTGGGCACCGAAGCCGACGACTACCCCATCGAGACCGTGGGCCGCTGGCCGTACTACCTGTCGAAGATCTACGAAGAGAAGCTCGCGCTCGAGTTCTGCAAGAAGGAAGGCATTCCGCTCGTCGTGCTCAACCCGTCGCTCTTGATGGGCCCGGGTGATGACCGGCTCTCGTCGACGTGGACGGTGGTGAAGTTTCTCCAGCGCGACATTCCCGCGATGCCCGGTGGCGGCATGAGCTTCGTCGACGTGCGCGACGCGGCGCAGGCGGCGGTGAACGCGTTGACGCGCGGCGAACTCTACGGGCGCCACCTCATGGGCGTGAACCTGTCGATGACCGACTTCTTCAAGCGCCTCGAGCGATTGACGGGCGTGGCCGCGCCGCGCGTGAAGCTGAACAAGAACCTGAACATTCTGGGCGCGTATGCGCTGGAGCGGTTCTCGAAGTGGCGCGGCGAGAAGCCGACCATCGACCCTCAAGAAGTCGAGGTCGGCGAGCACTGGTTCTGGCTCGACTCGGCGAAGGCGCAAGCGCAGCTGGGCTTCGTGGCGCGCGATCCGTACGAGACGCTGCACGACACCGTTCAGTACGTGATGCGCAAGCTGCCGCCGGGCTCTCTTCCCGGACTGAAGGGTCAGCTGGCCGAGTTGCGCAGTCGCTGAGGCTCAGTACTTCGGCCACTCCTGGCAGCAGGCTACGGCGAAGAAGGCAAAGTGGCCGGAGCTGCCAACCGCCTCTGGAGCGCAGGACGCGACTGTCGCGAAGGTGGAAGCGCCGACGACGTCAGCGAGCCACGTGCGCCCCGCACCCGAAAGGCCGCCACGGCAGACCGCCGCGCGCCATTGGCTGAGGGTGCAGAGCCTCGCCCTGAATTGGTTCCAGCAGTAGTCCTCGGCGGCCTCCCAGCGGAGCGTGGTGCTCGTCGAGAAATAGCAGAGCGTGGAGTGCGAGAGCTGGAGCTCCGTCATCGACGCCGGGCACGTGGCCACGCTGCTCGGGCCTGGTACGCCCGGCGTGCCGTTGCAGACGTTGACCGTGCCGTTGGCGGCGCCGAGCTGCGCGCCGCCCGCGACACAGGGTGCGCTTCCGGCATCGAGGACGTCGACAACGACCGAGACGCCATCGGCGCCCGCCGACCCAACGCCCTGCGCACCTTGAGGACCGGTTGCACCTTGAGGGCCGGTTGCACCTTGAGGGCCGGTTGCACCTTGAGCACCGGTTGCGCGTTGAGGGCCGGTTGCACCTTGAGGGCCGGTTGCGCCTTCAGGACCGGTTGCACCTTGAGGGCCGGTTGCGCCTTCAGGACCGGCTGCGCCTTGAGGACCGGCTGCGCCTTGTTCGCCCTGTTGTTGAGCGGCGGGACAGGCCATCAGGACGCTGCACGCGAGGAGTACAAGACGCATGGTGCCAACGTAGCTGGAGTTGACAGCCGAAGCTCACGGCGTCTGCGCCGCTTCGATGGTGTCGAGCGCTCGCCTTTCTGCTTCGCCGCCTGATCCCGCATTTACCTCGAGGGTTGATCTTCACCTCACCCGACCGCGCGACGCGCACCGCAGCTGGTCTTGCGGCACTCGTCGAGCGCCTCGACCTTCTTCGCTGTCGGGCACCTTCACCACCATGAAGGTGATGAGCAACAGAAGCACCACGTCGACCATCGGCGTGACGGCAATTGCGAACCGACCCGTGGGCCACGGCGGTGCGCGTGCTGAACCACACGACCAGCACCGCGTGTATGGCGACGGAGAACACGCCCCGCACCGAAGCGGCTGCGTGGCGCGTCACTACCGAAGCGAACATGCGCGGCGACTCATCACAAAAAGCGATGTGAGAAATCGCTGAATTGGGGCTCTGCAACGCCGCCCGTGCACCCGTTGACAGGGTCGATCTCCGGGAGGAGGTTCCGCGCCGCAATTCGGTTCCTGCCTGGAGGGGTCAGCATCGTGCGCCCAACAATCTGGTTGTACCGAGCGATGCTCATCACGAGCGCGCTCGCCTCGACGCTGGCCGTCGCTCAGGGCACGTCTGTCATCACCGGGACGGTGACTGACGCTGAAACGGGAAGACCAGTCTCCGATGTGACGCTCATCGCGACCTCGCCCGCGCTGCAGGGTGAAGAGACCGTCGTCACGGACGAGGCCGGCGTGTACCGGCTGTCGCAGTTGCCGGCGGGCGTGTTCCTGCTGCGCCTCGAAAAAGACGGCTTCAATCCGTTCTCGCGCGGCGACATCAACGTGCGCACTGACCGCACCGTACGCGTGAACGTTCAGCTGCAGCCCGAGTCGGTGCTGGCAGAGACCATCGTCGTCGTGGGCAAGGCGCCTACCGTCGACGTCGGCTCGACCAACACCGGCATCGTCGTGGGCCGCGAGTTCATCGACAACATCGCCTTCATTCGCCCGTCGGCCAACGGCGTGCGCTCGTTCGAGTCGTTGGCGTCGGTCGCGCCACAGGTCGCGCAAGACACGTACGGCTACGGCTTTTCGGGCACCACCTCGGCCGAGAACGGCATCTACATCGACGGGCTCAACGTGAACAACGCGCAGACGGGCATCAACGGCGCGCAGATGCCGGTCGACTTCATTCAAGAGGCCAACATCATCACCGGTGGCTACATGGCCGAGTACGGCCGCGCCGGTGGTGGCGTCATCAACGCCGTCACCAAGTCGGGCTCCAACGAGTTTCACGGCAGCGTGTGGGCCAACTATTCGCCCGGCGTGCTGACGGCGACGCCCAAAGCCGTCACCGACCTCTCGGACGGCACGTCGCTGACGCGCCAGAACTGGAACGTGGTCGACTTCGGCGCCGACGTCGGAGGCCCCATCATCAAAGACCGGTTGTGGTTCTACGTGGGCGTCTCGCCGTCGTTCAACCGCCGCCTCGACACCCAGACGGTCGCGCGTCGCACGACCATCGTGAACCCGGCAGACCCGACCGACGGCGTCGGCGTCTGGGACACCAACCCCGACGGCTCGTACAAGACGGAGCTCATTCCGAACTTCGCGCTCAAGCGCTTCGATGACCGCCGCGCCATCACGTACATCGCCAAGCTGACCTTCCTCATCAACAGCGACCACACGCTGGCGCTGGCGGTGAACGGCGCGAACTCCACGCGCGAGGTGCCGACGGCCTTCGACGGGCAGATGACGGGCTTCGTGCAGCCCGACTCGAGCCTCGCGTTGAGCCTCAAGTACTCCGGCGCGTTCCTCGACCGGAAGCTGCTCGTCGACGCGTCGGTGGGCTGGTTCCACCAGACTGAAGCGCCCAACGGCCTGCCGTATGACGGCTCGACCATCGGCGGCACGACGGGGGCCGCCGCCACGCCGCAGGTGATTCTGCGCCGCACCGACCCGTACGCCTTCAACGATTACCGCGACGTGCCCGGTGACGTCGCTGCAGCGTGCGCCGCGCCTGCCGGCCTTTCGCTGACGCAGTGCCCGGTGACCGGCGGAGGCGCCACGTACGCCATCGGCGGCTTTGGCTTCATGCAGCAGAACGTCAACGACCGACTCGCGGCGACGGCGAAGGTCAGCTACCTGCTCAACGCGCTCGGGCACCACGTCTTCAAGGCGGGCGTCGACTTCGAGCGCGCCATCTACGACACCACCAAGGCGTACTCGGGCGGCGTGCAGGCGCGGCAGGCGTTCGACGGCACCGGCTTCAGCGACTTCCGTCGCTTCGCGTACCTCGACGGCCCGACCTCGGCCGACGTTCGCGAAATCCCCGTCGTGCACGTGACGCCCACCACCAACCAGGTCGGCTTCTTCCTGCAGGACAGCTGGTCGATCATGGACGTGATCACGGTGAACGCCGGCATTCGTTACGACAACCAGGTGTTGTTCGACGGCACCGGCGCGCAGGCCATGGCGCTCAACAACATGTGGTCGCCGCGCATCGGCGCCGTGTACGACTTCACGCAGCAGGGGCGCTCGAAGATCTTCGCGAACTTCTCGCGCTACTATCAGTCGATTCCGCTCAACATCGCCGACCGCGCGTTGTCGGGCGAGAACCAGGTCACCGTCGTTCGCAACGCTGGCAACGGCTGCGACCCCACGGTGCGCGGCACCGGCCCTGGCACCTACCAGAGCACGTGCAACGAGTTCCGCTTCCTCGACGACTCGTCGCCCAGCCACTTCGCCGTCGCTACGGGGCAGGGCCGCACGCCCATCGACCCCAATCTCCTGGCGCAGGCGAAAGACGAGGTCGTCGCCGGCGCCGAATACGAGATCATCCCCGACCTGCGCGTGGGCGCGACCTACACCAAGTCGTGGATGGTCAACGTCATCGAAGACATGTCGAACGACGAAGGCAGCACGTACTTCATCGGCAACCCCGGCGCGGGCCTCGCGCGCGACTTCCCGCGTGCGACGCGCGACTTCGACGCCGTCACGGTGATGGCCTCCAAGGCGTTCTCCGACGGGTGGATGGGCCAGGCCAGCTACACCTGGTCGTCGCTGCGCGGGAACTGGGCCGGCTTCTTTCGCCCCGAGACCGACCAGCTCGACCCCGGCAGCAATACCGACTTCGACTTGAAGTCGTTGCTCACCAACCGCACCGGCCCGCTGCCTGGCGACCGCACGCACTTCATCAAGTTCTACGCGTCGAAGACCTTCCAGGTGACGGCGAGCTTCTCGCTGCTGCTCGGCGTGACCTACGAAGGCGCGAGCGGCACGCCGCTGAGCTACCTCGGCGGCCACCCGATCTACGGTGACGACGAGGCGTTCCTCCTGCCGCGCGGCGCCGCGGGTCGCACGCCGTGGGTGCACTCCATCAACCTCAAGGGCGGCGCTGCCTACCGCTTCACCAAAGACAACGCGGTGCACTTCACCGTCGACGTGCTCAACGCCTTCAACTTTCAGGCGGCGACCACGCTCTCAGAGACCTACACGCGCGCCGCCGTGCTGCCGTACACCGCCGCGTCCGGCGAGAACCCGCAAGAAGCCATTTGCGCAGGCGGCGCGAACGCGGGCCCGAACTGCGTAGGCAACGCGACGGTGCTCAACGAGGACTTCTCGGTTCGCGGCCAGAAGCTCGGCGACGCCGACCTGAACAAGAACTTCAAGCAGCCGGCGAACATCGGGTTGCGCAGCGCCTACCAGCTGCCGCTCCAGGTCCGCTTCGGCATCAAGTTCACCTTCTAGAGAGACGAGAGCAGCCATGCGATTTCACCAGACCTTCGCGTTCAGCATCGCGCTCGTTGCGGGCCTCACCGTCGCCTCGTGCGCCACTCCGCAGCCGGCCTTCGAGTGCAACGCGCTCCCGCCTTTCTGGGGCTTCTACACACTCGAAGAAGGCTCCGGGAACGGCGCCTGCGCCGAGCTGCCCGGCGACAGCATCGCCATGCAGCGCTACCTCGCGCCTGCGGCCACCGAAGCGCGGTTGGCGATTCTGCCGTACCGCGTCGGCGGGCTTCGCAGCGTGGTGCGCGAGTGCACCGTCGACGACTGCGCCTCGCGCACCGGCGACGACGGCAAGATGGTCTACGTCGACCCCAGCGACCCGACGTTCAAGTTGGAGTCGGCCGTCGGCGTGTTCGAGAGCCTGTTGCCCAACGACAAGGGCGTCTGCGCGCTGAAGGACATCAGCGAGGCAGTGCAGAACTACCCCGAGGTGACTGACAGCTACGACGCGGGCCTCGACGACGGCGGCGTGGTCGCGCAGACCGACGTCTACCCGGCGCTCAGCCTCCGCTACGTCTGGGACAACGTCCGCATCATCTCGACGGCGCAGTTCCCCGGCACCCTCTTCGAAGGCCACGTCACCATCACCGAAGACGGCTGCACCGCGAAGTACAAGGTGTACGGCGTGCACCCCATCGTCGACTGCGACACCGACGAAGACTGTGACCCGAACCCGAACCCGGACGCGGGGCGCTTCGTGGGCTCGGGCTTGAGCGCCGACTATTCGCCGCGCTGCATTCCGTACCCGGCGGGCACGGTCGACGAGGCCAGGCACAACCCCAAAGCTGCCGGCGTGTGCGGCCCGGCCGCCGACAAGACGTTCGACGCGCTCACGCAGTGACGCGCCGCCGCGCCCGGTAGACGCCCCGGCGACGAGGTGACAAGAGGCCCTCGAGCTCCATTCCCGGAGGTCGAGGGACTCTCTTTTTGGCCAACCGCAGCGAGCTCATTCACGGCGTACGACAGCTGCTCGGCGACGAGGTGGGCACGCTCTTCAAGACGGCGCCGCTGCAGGTCGCGCTCTGCTACCCGAGCCCGTACCACGTGGGCATGAGCAGCCTCGGCTACCAGGCCATCTACCGCGAGCTGCACGCGCTGCCGGGCGTCACCGCCGAGCGCGTGTTCCTGCCCGACGACGTCGAGGCGTGGAAGCACGCGCGCCTCGCGCCGATTTCAGTCGAGTCGCAGCGGCCGCTGTCAGACTTTCAGCTCTTCGCCTTCTCGGTGGCCTACGAGCTGGAGCTCGGCGGGCTCTTCGAGCTGCTCGAGGGCTCGGGCTTCCCCGCGCTGCGCGAGCGCCGTGACGAGAACGCGCCGCTGGTGGTGGCCGGGGGGCCGCTGACCTTCTCGAACCCCGACCCGCTGGAGCCCTTCGTCGACGTGCTCGTGCAGGGCGAAGCAGAGGACCTCATCGAGCCGCTCATCAACGCGGTGAAAGAAGGCGGCGGCAAGCGGGCGGTGCTGGAGCGGCTCGCTGCGCAGCCGGGGTTTCGGGTGCCGGGAATTTCACGTGAATCGACGCGCGGCTTCGTCTTCAAGTCGAGCGACGCGCGGCTGCCGGCGCGCACACAAATCGTCACGCCGCACACCGAGCTGCGCAGCATGTTCCTCATCGAGCCGGAGCGCGGGTGCTCTCGCGGCTGTCACTACTGCGTGATGCGGCGCACGACGAATGGCGGCATGCGCACCGTGCCTCCCGAGCGCGTGCTGAGCCTGATTCCCGAAGGCGTCAAGCGCGTGGGGCTGGTGGGCGCCGCGGTGACGGACCACCCGCGCATCGTCGAGCTACTGCAGACGCTGGTGCGCGATGGCCGTGAAGTCGGCGTGTCGTCGCTGCGCGCCGACCGGTTGACGTTGCCGTTGGTGCAGGCGCTCAGAGACGGCGGCGCGCAGGTGCTCACGGTGGCCAGCGACGGCCCCAGTCAGCGGCTGCGCGACCTGGTCGACCGCAAGCACTCCGAGGCGCAGATTCTCAAGGCCGCGACCATGGCCAAACAGGTCGGGCTCAAGCGGCTCAAGGTCTACAACGTCATCGGGCTGCCGACGGAGACCGACGACGACCTCGACGAGCTGGTGCGCTTCACGCTCGAGCTCTCGAAGATTTTGCCGGTGGCGTTGGGCGTCGCGCCGTTCGCCGCCAAGCGCAACACGCCGCTCGACGGCGCGCCGTTCGCGGGCATCACCGTGGTGGAAAAACGACTCGAGCGGCTGCGCCGTGGCCTCAAGGGCCGGGCTGAGCTCCGCCCCACGAGCGCGCGCTGGGCGTGGGTCGAATACGTGCTGGCGCAGTGCGGGCCCGAAGGCGGGCTGGCGGCGTACGACGCGTGGAAGGCGGGCGGCTCGTTCGTCGCGTGGCGCAAGGCCTTCGAGGCGCACGCCTGTGTGCCGTACGAAGCGCGCCGCACCGTCGATGGCCGCCGAAACGCGGTGACGTGGCCGAGCGTCGGCCGCCGGGAGCTGACCGCGTGATTCCACGAGCGCAGTCGTGCTGAGCCGCACGCTGGCGCTGCTCGCCGCGACGGCGGTCTGGGGCGGCACCTTCGTCACCGTGAAAGACGCGCTCGCCGCGAGCGACACCTTCACGTTTCTCGCGCTGCGCTTCGCGGTTGGTGCCGTCGCGGCGGCGGCGATGGCCCTCGTGGCGACGCGCCGCGCGAGTGACTGGCGCCGCGTGTTGAAGCCGGGCCTGGTGCTGGGGGTGTTGCTCTTTGGAGGTTACGCGCTGCAGACGCTGGGCCTCGAGCACACCACGCCTTCGCGGAGCGCCTTCGTCACCGGGCTCACGGTGCTCTTCGTGCCCTTCATCGCCTGGCGCCTCACCCGTCAGCGCCCGCCGGTGCGCGCCTTTGTTGCGCCGGTGCTCGCGCTCTTCGGGTTGCAGCGGCTCACGGGCGTCACGTGGGGCGACGCGCTGCCCTTCGGAGACGTGCTGACGCTGGGCTGCGCGGTGCTCTACGCGGTGCACATTTCAGCGACGAGCCGCCTCGGTGCGGGGCTCCCGGCGCTGCCGCTCACGGCGGTGCAGTTGGGCGTCGTCTCGCTGCTGTCCGTCGCCAGCCTGCTGTTCGTCGAGCGCCGCTTCGAGCCGACGGCGTCGTATTGGGGCGCGGTGCTCTTCACCGGCGTCGTGGCCAGCGCGCTCGCCATCGGCGTTCAAGTCTGGGCGCAGGCTTCATTGAGCGCCGTGCGCGCCGCCGTCATCTACGCGCTCGAGCCGGTGTTCGCGTTGCTGTGGGCCGCGCTGTCGGGCCTCGGGTGGCCGTCGTCGCCGGAGCTGCTGGGCGGCGCGTTCATTCTGCTCGCGGTGCTGGTCTCGGAAGTGCGCTTCGAGTCCGCCGCGCGCGCCGCGTGAGCCCGCCGACGGACGAGCAGGCGCAGTCCACCCCGCTTCTCGTGGGCTGAGAGCCGCTCGACCTGTGCGCGCGCAGGCGCTCGAGGTGGTGGTTGGCGCGGCGCTTGCCTCGCGTGGCCGCATGCTCGCTCGGGTGAAGTCAGGCGCGTTGATGGGGGTCGACGCGGTGGTGGTGGAGGTGGAGGTCGACATGTCCGTCGGGCTCCCGTTCTTCAACGTGGTGGGGCTGCCTGACGGCGCGGTGAAGGAGTCGAAGGTGCGCGTGGTCTCGGCCATCAAGAACGGCGGCTTCAACCTCCCGCAGAAGCGCATCACCGTGAACCTCGCGCCGGCCGACTTGAAGAAGGAAGGCGCGAACTTCGAGCTGCCCATCGCGCTCGGGGTGCTGTGTGCAGCGGGCTTGCTCGAAGGCGACGCGCTGCAGGGCTGGCTCTTCGGTGGCGAGCTCGCGCTCGACGGCGCGCTGAAGCCGATTCGTGGCGTGTTGCCGTTGGCGCTCGCGGCGCGCGACGGTGGCTACCGCGGCGTGATGGTGCCGGCGGCGAACGCAGGAGAAGCGGCGCTGGTCGACCGCATCGACGTGCTGCCGGTGGAGTCCATCACGCAGGCGGTGATGCACTTCACCGGAGAGGCGCTCATCACGCCGTTCGATCGCTCGCGGCCTGCGGCGCCCGACGTCATCACGCCCTCGACGCTCGACATGTCCGAAGTGCGCGGCCAGCAAGACGTGAAGAACGCGCTCGAGCTCGCGGCGGCGGGTGGCCACAACGTGCTGCTGTGTGGCCCGCCGGGCTCAGGCAAGACGATGTTGGCGCGGCGCCTGCCGGGAATTCTGCCGCGCATGTCGTTTCAGGAAGAGCTGGAGGTCACCCGCATTTATTCAGTGCTGGGGTTGCTCACCGAAGGCCAGTCGATGGTCAGAGACCGGCCGTTTCGCGCGCCGCATCACACCATCAGTGACGCGGGCCTCGTCGGTGGCGGGCCGTCAACGCGGCCGGGCGAGCTGTCGATGGCGCACCGGGGCGTGCTCTTCCTCGACGAGCTGCCGGAGTTCCGACGGCACGTGCTCGAGGTGCTGCGGCAACCGCTGGAAGAAGGCGTGGTGCGGCTCGCGCGCGCGAACCACCACGTGAGCTACCCGTGCCAGGTGATGTTGATGGCGGCGATGAACCCGTGCCCGTGCGGCTTCTTCAAGGTGCCGAACCGTCGGTGCGTGTGCAAACCCAACCGCGTCGCCGAGTACTTCACGCGCATCTCAGGGCCGCTGCTCGACCGCCTCGACGTGACGCTCGACACGCGCCCGGTCGAAGTCGAACGCCTCGTCGCGCTCGAAACGCAGGAGCCCTCGTCACAGTTCTACCGGGACCGCGTGGAGGCCGCGCGGGCTCGTCAGGCGCACCGCTTTCAGGAGTTCCCCGGCGTCTTCTGCAACGCGCAGATGGGGCCACGGCTGTTGTGGCGCTTCACGCAGGCCTCGCCGAGCGCACGCAAGATGTTGGAGCTGGCTGTCACGCAGTTCGGGCTCTCGGCGCGCGCGCACGACCGCATTCTGAAGATGGCGCGCAGCCGCGCCGACCTCGAGGCGCACGAGCACATCACCGACGAAGACATGAACTTCGCCATCGGCTGTCGGCTGCTCGACCGTAAAGGTTGGCTTGGTCACCCTGGTGACGACGGGCCGCCTGACGGCCTCAAGACGCCAGCCTGGCTCAGCGCGCGTTGAGTAGGGTGCCAGGCATGAAGCGAACCCTCTCTCTGTTCGTGTTGTGCGCGTCATTCGTCGGCTGTTTGTCGGTTGAAGGCGCGCGTGAAGGCGGCGCGCAGCGCACCTGCCAGTTCAACGCGCGGTGCGGCGAAATCGGCCCCGGCGAGAACTACGCCAGCTTCAACGACTGCATGGTCGAGCAGCGCTCGAACTTCCAGAAACTCTGGCCGACGGAGCGCTGTCAGGACCGCATCAACGGGCAGACGCTCGACGTGTGTTACCGCGCGCTCGAGAACACGCAGTGCAACAACCTCGTCGACGTCATCGCTACGCTTTCGAAGTGCCAGTCGTCAGACGTGTGCAGCGCGGGCACGCCGGCGGGCGGTTGCAACTGTGGCCAGGGTCAGACCTGTTGCAACAACGCGTGCGTGAACCTGTCGACCGATCGCAACAACTGCGGCACGTGTGACACGAAGTGCGGCGGCAGCTCGAGCTGCAACGCAGGCGCGTGTCGCTGAAGCGCCGCTCAGCGCGGGCCGAACGACGAGAGCGCGAAGAAGGCGCGAATCTTGTCGTTGGTCTCGCGCAGCCGTGACGAGAGCGTGCGCACGAAGGTCCACAGGAGCGTGGAGGCGAGCTCCTTGTCGGTGAACATCACCTCGTCCAGCTTCTCGCGCGAGAGCTCGTAGAGCGTGCACGTGGTGTGGGCGATGGCGTCGGCGCTCCGCGGGCCTTCTTCGATGAGCGACATCTCGCCGAAGTACTGGCCGCGCTCGAGAATCGCGAGCGCCTCTTCACCGATGCCGGGCACCATCTTCGAGATGCGCACCTTGCCCTCGACGATGATGAACATCGAGTTGCCCTCGGTGCCTTCTTTGAAGATGTGCGCGCTGCCGGGGAACTTCGACTCCTTGAGCGCCGCAGCGAGCTTGCGCAATTGGGCCGAGGTCATGCCCTCGAACAGCGCGACTTTTCTCAGGATTTCGACGTCCATCGGGGCTAGTTCGTAGCACACGAAATTGCAGGCCATTACTTTGTTGGCCTCGCCAAGGAGAGCAGCACATGGAGAAGCGGAAGGTCGTCATCGTTGGTTCAGGCCCCGCCGGTTACACCGCTGCCATCTACGCGGCGCGCGCGAACCTGGCTCCGGTGGTGTTCGCCGGCGGCCCGTCTGAATACGACTCGCGCCGTGTGCCCGGTGGGCAGTTGATGATCACCACCGACGTCGAGAACTACCCCGGCTTCCCCGAAGCGGTCACCGGCCCCGAGCTGATGGAGCGGTTTCAGAAGCAGGCCGAGCGCTTCGGCACCGTGGTGCACATGGAAAACGTGGTGCAGCTCGACGTGAGCAAGCGCCCGTTTCACGTCAAAGGCGAGACGAAGGAATACCTGGCCGAGACGGTCATCATCGCCACCGGCGCGTCGGCGAAGTGGCTGGGCGTGAAGGGTGAAGATCCGTTCATGAACCGCGGCGTTTCGGCGTGCGCGACGTGCGACGGCTTCTTCTTCCGCAACCTCGACGTCATCGTGGTCGGTGGTGGCGACACCGCGATGGAAGAAGCGAACTACCTCTCGAAGTTGTGCGCGTCGGTGACGGTCGTGCATCGCCGTGACTCGCTGCGGGCCTCGAAGATCATGCAGGAGCGCGCGCTCGCGAACCCGAAGATCAAGTTCGTGTGGGACTCGGCGATTGAAGAAATCGTCGGCGACGCGAAGGGCGTGACCGGCGCGGTGGTGAAGAACTTGAAGACCGGCGACGTGAAGCTGCTCGAGGCCAAGGGCGTGTTCGTCGCCATCGGCCACCAGCCCACGACCGACTTGTTCAAAGACACGCTCAAGCTGCAGTCGAACGGCTACCTCTGGGTGCAGCCGGGCACGGCGCGGACGTCGGTTGAGGGCGTGTTCGCCGCCGGCGACGTGTCAGACCACGTGTACCGCCAGGCCATCACGGCCGCGGGCACGGGCTGCATGGCGGCCATCGAAGCCGAGCGGTGGATGACCGAACACGGCATCGGCTGAGCTCGCGACATCGGCCGACGAAGCGCGTTCGAACGTAGAGGAGAACGCAGCCGCGCGAGCAGCAACTACTGCGCGAAGCAGCCTGCGCTGAGGCGGTTCATGCCGGTCGTGCACTTCAAGAAGTTGGCGCTGAACTCGGCCTTCGTCTCTGGCGTGCACGGCGCGAGCTGTTCGACGCAGTCGAAGTACGCCTGAATCGTCTGCTCGTCGCTGGTGGAGCACGCGTTCATCGAGCGGTCGCACGCCTTCGCGTCGAACGGCGGCGGCGGCAACGTTCCATCGGGAAAACATGCGTCGTGTCGCCTGGGGAACTCTGTGCCCGTGAGCTCTGCGCGCGAGCAGACGTCGGCGCAGCCGGCAAGCACGAGCAGGGTGACCAACACGAAGCGCATCGCGTTGGCCACCCTACCTGAAGTCAACGCGCGCGCACGTGACTGGCCGGCGGCAACGGCGGAGGTCGCGCCATCGAGAGCCGGTGCGTCTCGCGCGCGCGGCGTGGTCGCACGTGGTTGCGCGCCTGGCACGCGTCGAGGGTGATCAACGTGAGCACCAGGCCCAGCGTCGCCGCCGCCCAGTTCACGCGGCCACGGCCGGAGCGGCCGCCTCGGAGAGCTTGGGTGTCTGAAGAATGAGCGCCGCGATGCGCTCGAGCTCGGCGGGGTGTTCACGAAGCCACTCGATGGCGCGCTCGCGACCCTGGCCGATGGGCTCGCCGTTGAGCCGGTAGAAGCTGCCGGCCTTGTCGATGAGGTTGAGCGCACAGCCCATATCGACGACCTCGCCCGCGCGGCTGATGCCCTTGTTGTACAGAATGTCGAACTCCGCTTCCTGGAAGGGCGGGGCGACCTTGTTCTTCACGACCTTCACCTTGGTGCGCGAGCCGATGACGTTGTCGCCGTCTTTCAGGTTGCCCGCGCGACGAATCTCGCAGCGCACCGAGCTGTAGAACTTGAGCGCGTTGCCGCCGGTCGTCGTCTCGGGGTTGCCGAAGACCACGCCGATCTTCATGCGGATCTGGTTGATGAAGATGATGCACGTGCCGCTGCGGCTCACGGCGCCGGTGAGCTTGCGCAGCGCCTGGCTCATGAGGCGCGCCTGCAGGCCCATGTGCGAGTCGCCCATTTCACCTTCGATTTCGGCCTTCGGCACCAGCGCCGCGACCGAGTCGACGACCACGAGGTCGACGGCGCCTGAGCGCACGAGGTGTTCGGTGATTTCCAGCGCCTGCTCGCCGGTGTCGGGCTGGGAGATGAGCAGCTCGTCGACGCGCACGCCCAGCTTGCGCGCGTAGGTCACGTCGAGCGCGTGCTCGGCGTCGATGAAGGCCGCAACGCCGCCTTGCGCCTGCACCTGCGCGATGGCGTGCAACGTGAGCGTCGTCTTGCCCGACGATTCGTTGCCGAAGATCTCCACCACGCGACCGCGCGGCAGCCCGCCGACCCCCAGCGCGCGGTCGAGCCCGACGGAGCCCGTGGGGATGACGGCGACGGGTTGCACCTCGTTGGCGTCGCCCATCTGCATCACTGCGCCGCGACCGAACTGCTTTTCAATCGCCGCGACGGCTGCGGCGACGGCCTTCAACTTCTCACTGACCTTGCTCATGCGTTGCTTCCTTCGTGTTCGCGCGGCGAGGAAATCCCGTCGGCGTCGCGAGGTGTTGAGCAACGCGTGTGCCGCGGTGGATCAGAGCGCGGAGTGGAGCCGTTGTGACCGTGACGACGGAGCGGCGTGGACTGTCCACCCGGGTTCTTGCTCGCTGAGAGACGCGCAACGCCTTGATGGGTGTGGTGCGCGCTGTTCACGCGCTGCTCGCCCAGCACGCGCTGGCCCCGCCGCACGGCACCGTCGGAGCCCATTTGGAATGGCGTGAAAGCTGCTTCGCGCACCATGCATGAGCGACCTTCATCACGCGCCAGACTTCTGGGCTGGTTTGCCTCCAATGACCTGGAAGTACGCCGGCCCACTTGTGCTCCGAGTGTTCGAAGCTCGCGAGGCCCGCCCGAATCGGGCTCGTTCGCGGCCCATCGACACCGCTTCCCCCGAGGCAGTTTGGCCGTGACCGCGCTCCAGCTCGTCGAACCCTTCGCGCGACGACAGCACGGCCTGTTCACCCGCGCGCAAGCGCTGTCCGCCGGAGTTCCATCGAGCACGCTGGCCGCCATGGCCTCCAGTCGCCGCGTGCAGACGGAGCAGCCGGGCATCTACCGCTTCAACGTCTTTCCCCGAACGTGGGAACAACGTGCACTGCTTCCGTCGCTCGCGTCGTCGACGCCGGTCTTCCTCTCTCACCGAGCGGCTGCCTATGTGCTCGGCTTCGGAGGTTGCCCACGGCCCGTTTCGATCGACGTCGTCGTCGGCCGCAGCGTCGAGCTGCGAATACCAGGCATCAACCCGCATCGAGTTCGTCACCTGCCGAGCAGCACGCGCGCGCGTGGCTTGGTGTGCACCTCGCCGAGCGAGACGTTGTTGTCACTCGCCGCGATACTCGCGACCGACACTCTCGCGCTCGCGTTCGACTCTGCGCACCGCCTGTACCCTGCGGAGGTCACTCGGCTCTTCGCGCGCATTACGGGCAACGAACTTCGTGGCGTGAAGGGCGTCGCGCAGCTCCGCCAGCTCTTTGCGACCCGCCACGGCGCGGTGCTCGAGTCACCGCTCGAGTCGAAGGTCTTCACGGCGCTGCTGAGCGCCGACGTTCCACGCCCTCGAACGCAGCACGTCGTGCGCGACGCGGCGAGCCGCTACGTGATGCGCGTCGACTTCGCGTGGGTCTCCGAGCGCGTCGCACTTCACGCCGACGGTTTCTCGACCCACGCCGGCCGCTGTGCCTTCGACGACGACGCCGAAAAACGCTCGGCGCTCGCGGCGCTCGGCTGGCTCAACCTCGTCGTCACTTCCGAGTCGATGAAGCGCGGAACCTGGCTCGCACACCTGCGCGCCGCCCTCGAGACGCGAGGACAAGCGCGCCGCGTGACGGGTCGCTAAGAAGCACGCCCGCCGTGCTCGAACCTGTCGTGCTCCTCGTGATTGCCGGTCTGCTGCTGCGCTTCTTCGCGTGGCGCGCCGTGTTGTGCGTTTCACCTGGCAGTGCGCGTGTCGAGGTCGAGACGCCCGCCGACGTCACCCAGGTGCCCGGTGAGCTCGACGACACCTGGGCCGAGCTCAAGAAGCTGGGCTTCACGCTGCTCGGCACACACTCCGAGAAGTACCTGCTCAAAGCAGAAACGCGCTTCGTCGACGGCGTTCACGCCACGCAGCCCGTGGTCGCCTCGCTCACCGTCGGCCCCGACGAGCAGGATCTGCTGACGCTGTGGACGCAGAGCGAGCGCGGCTTCGTCGTCACCGCGAACTACAAACGGCCCTCGCGTGAAGTGGCCGGCGCGTACCTCTCGGGCTCCATCGACGGCGCTTCACCCGAGCGCCTCTTCAAAGTTCACGTGCGCCGCATCGCCGAAATCGGCGCACCCAAACGCCTCGACACCCTCGATTCACGCGTCGCCGCGGCCCGCGAGTGGTTTTCGAAATCGGGAAAACCTGAGTTACGTCAAGAGCATGCAGTTGGACTGTTGTGGACGTTGGGCGCGCTTGGCATGGTGTGCGCCGCTTTGTTCAGGCTGCTGCCCTGACGAAAAGGAAAAATGAAGAGCGCATCGAAGCACGAAGAGATTCTGTTCCTCGCCGGCAAGCGCACCCCCATCGGGACGTTTGGCGGAGCCCTCAAAGACCTCTCGGCCACCGACCTCGGCGTCGAGTCTGCGAAAGCGACGCTGGCGCAGGCCGGCCTTTCGCCCGCCGACGTCGACCACGTCATCTACGGCAACGTGATGCAGACCAGCGCCGACGCGATCTACCTCGCGCGACACATCGGCCTGAAGGCGGGCATTCCCGTCGACGTTGGCGCGCTCAGCGTCAACCGGCTGTGTGGCTCGGGCTTTCAGGCCTTCGCCACCGCCGCAGAAATGATGCTCACCGAGCAGGCCAGCTGCGTGCTCGCGGGCGGCACTGAATCGATGAGCCAGGCGCCGCACGCGCTCCGCGGCGCGCGCTGGGGCATTCCCCTGGGCAAGTCGGGCCTCGAAGACACGCTCACGCAGGGCCTCTTCGACACGTACCCCAACATTCCCATGGGCATGACGGCCGAGAACCTCGCCGAGCAATACAAGCTCACGCAGGACGAGGTCGACGCGTTCTCGGTGTTGAGCCAGCAGCGCTACCAGGCAGCGCACGAGGCCGGCCGCTTCAACGCCGAAATCGCGCCCGTCGAAATCAAGACGAAGAAGGCCACCACGGTCTTCGCGAAAGACGAACACCCGCGCCCTGAGTCGACGGTCGAGGGCTTCAAGAAGCTGCCCAGGGTCTTCAAGAAAGACGGCGTCATTCACCCCGGCGCAGCCTCAGGCATCAACGACGGCGCGGCCTCGGCGTTGCTCTCGACGCGTTCGTGGGCCGACAAGAAGGGCATCAAGCCCATCGGTCGCCTCATCAACTGGGCGTCGTGTGGCTGTGACCCGCGCATCATGGGCATCGGCCCCGCGCCGGCCATTCGCAAGTTGATGGAGCGCGCTGAGTTCAAGCTCTCCGACATCGACCTGTTCGAAGTGAACGAGGCCTTCGCGCCGCAGTACCTCGCGGTCGAAAAAGAGCTCGGCCTGCCGCGCGCGCAGACCAACGTCGACGGAGGCGCCATCGCCATCGGTCACCCGCTCGCCGCTTCAGGCGCGCGCATCACCTTGCACCTTCTGTATGAGCTCAAGCGTCGTGGCGCGCGCTACGGCGTCGGCAGCGCGTGCATCGGCGGCGGGCAGGGCATCGCAGTTCTCGTGGAGGCTTTGTGACCAACGGTATCGGCAACGTCCCCGACGCGAAGGCCCTCCGAGAGCGCGCCAAGCAGCTCGCCGAAGAGCGCCGCTCCGAGCGTAAGAACCGCAAGCGCAAGTGCAGCCTCTGCGGCGTCGAAGAGTCCGACAAGACGCCCTTCGTCGCCCACCCCGACGGCATCGGACCGACTTGCAAAGATCCTTCGGTCTGCGAGCACTACCGCGCCAAGGCCGTCGGCCTTCGCTGATATCCGTTCTGGCTGTAACTCCACCGCGCCGAGCGCAGTGGTTGCTGGGCGAGTCGAAACCGGGCAGATCAACGAGTGTTGGCCCGTCGCACGGGGGCGGCGGTTCGACACTCAACGCAGCAGGAGCTGGGAGGGACCCCGGCTCCAAAAATTGCCCGGTTCGGGCGAAGGCGAAGACAGCATGGCAATTCCGGCATTTACCGGTGTGAAGGTGTTCTCGACGACGTTGGCGCGTGACCGTGAAGTGATGGGTGAAAACATCACGCGCTGGATCAAAGAGAACCCGACTGCGGAGATCGTCGACAAGGAGATCACGCAGAGCTCCGACAAAGAGTTTCACTGTTTGACGGTGACGCTCTTCTACAAAACGAAGGCGTAAGGGGCGTTCGCGGTGCGGCCTTCCATGCAGATGGGGCGTGGCTCGATTCGGCTCCCTCCCTTTCGCAATGCGGCGACGATTCTGGCGCTGTTGTTGGTGGTGACCTCGGTCATCTGGAAGGTCGCACTCAACGCGGGCGTCACGCTGTACCTGATTCCCGCCAACGTCCTCGAAGGTGAAGTCTGGCAGTTGGTCTCGTGGCTCCCCGCAGCGGCGCCGCAGACCGGGTCGGTGCTCTTCGGAGCGCTCATTCTCTGGAACACCGGCGGCAACCTCGAGAGCATGTGGGGCCGCTCGCGTTTCTTGCGCTTCATGCTGGCGACGACCTTCGTCGCCGGGGTGCTGACGCTGCTCACGGCGCTGGTCATCAGCCCGCTTCGAGGTATTCCATTCTTCGGCGGTGACATTCTCAGCGCCATCGCCTGGGTCGGCTACGGCTGCGTCATGTGGCGCTCGCAGCTGAACATTTTCGGCTTCCCGCTCACCGGCAAGACGTTCGCGTTCATCGGCGTGGGCATCGCGTTCTTGAACGCGGTCTTCAACAGCCCGCTGCTGCTCGTCGCCGAGGCGTGGGCGCTGTTGCTCACCTTCGCGTACGCGCGCTACCAGCTGCCCGGCTCGTTGCTCGAGCGCTTCGGCTCGTGGCGGCTCGAGCGCACGCTCAAGAAGCGCTCGTCACACCTGCGCAGCATCGAAGGTGGCGGCCGCAACGTGGGCGGAGACTCAGACAAGTACCTGCATTGACGACGGCGGGTGCGCTGAGTCACAACCCCGTGACGATGTCCCGCTCGCTGCTCCTGGTTCTGCTGTTGCTGCCGTCGTTGGCCTTCGCGTGGGGCTTCGCAGGGCACCGGCGCCTCGCCTCGAAGATGCAAGACGCGCTGCCCGCCAATCACTGCCTGCGCGCGTGGTTCACCAGCAAGCAGACCTACACCCTGCAAGACAGCGCGTGCGACCCTGACCGCTGGCGCAGCACCGACTCCAACGAGGCGCCGCGGCACTACCTCAACATCGACTGGGTCAACCCTGTCTCGAACTACCCGCGCGAGTACCAGCAGGCCGAGCAGCAGCTGGGCGTCATGTACGCACGCACCAACGGCACGGTGCCCTGGCGCGTCGAAGCGAAGTACCACGAGCTGGTCGCCGCCTTTCGCAGCGGCAACGAGAGCACCGTGCTCGACACGGCCTTCGTGCTCTCGCACTACGTGTTCGACAGCCTTTCGATTCTCCACAACACGCGCGACTACGACCCCAACGGGCTGCACGAGCGCTGGGAGTCGGAGATGCTCGAGAACCCGACGCGCCTCAACGCCATCACCACCGACGCCGTCACGTACTACGGCACCGTCGGCCTGGCCGACCCCCGCTACAACGTGTTCGACCTCATCATCGTGGGCAATGGGCTCGCGCCGCAGCTGGTCGCCGCTGACAACGCCGCGAGCGCCGACGTGGTGGCGCTCTACAACGCGACACGCGAGATGACCGCGCGGCGCTGGGGCGACGGCATCACGCTCATGTCTTCGATTCTGTGGACGGCGTGGAACGAAGCGGGTCGGCCGAACCTCGCGGGGTTCACGACGTCGTGCTCACGCGCGGGCCCGGCGGTCGACGTCGCCGTGGTCGGCTACCCGCCTCCGGGTGGCTTTCTACACGGCCCTGACGCCGGCATTCCCATGCCTGTCGACGCGGGCGTGCCGGACGCGGGCGTCGAAGCAGACGCAGGCGTCCCCGACTCGGGCGTCGAGGCCGATGCGGGCATCGCTGATGCGGGCACTGGGGGCGGTGGCGGTTCGAACGGCGGCCACACCGCGATTCCCGGCGGCAACGTCTTCGGGGGTGGCTTCGGCGGTGGCGGCGGCAAAGCTGACGAAGGCCTGGGGTGTGTGTGTACGCACGTGCCCGGCGCTTCTCTGGCGTTGCTCGTGGGCTTCATGGCGCTGCTGCGTCGTCGTCGCTGACTGGGCTAGTCAGTCTCCCGTGCTTCGCCTCGCGACGTGTCTCGGTGTGGTGCTGTTGTTCAGCGCATGTCGCGATCGCGACGCGGAGGCCTTTGCGCGAGGGCAGATGAAGTACCGCGACCTCGTCGCCGAGGCCGCGCGCCCGGGCGACGCGCGCTTCGATGCGGTGCTGGCCGAGCTCCGGCAGGTGCGGCCCGAGGCGCGTGACTTCGCCACCGCGAAGCGCCTCATCGACGCCATCGAAGGTGCGCGCGGGCAGCAGGTGCGCACGCCGTTGGCGCTCGGCGCGAATGGTCGCAGGCCCCCCGACCTGGAAGCGCAGCTCGCCGCGTGCGCGCGGTTGGCGGAGCTCGCCGGTCGAGACGGTGGCGTCGATCGCCCAGCGCTCGAGGCCCTGGAGCTGTGCCGCAAGAAGTCGGAGCTGATGGAGCTCGAGTACGCGCACGGCCACGAAGACGGCGGTGCGCACCCGTGACGAAAGACCGGGACCTGCTCGAAGCGCTCTTCGTGCAGCAGCTCGGGTTCGCGCCTGCGAGTGAGGTGATGTCGGCCGGTGCGCAGTGGCTGGTGCAGCGCGAGTCGGGCTCCAGCCTCGCTGACGTGCTGTGCAGCCGCGGCCTGCTCGACGAGAAACAGGTTCGGCTGGTGCGCGCGCTCGTCGACGAGGCCATCGCCGCGCACGGTGGCGACGCAGCGGTGACGCTCGAGAGTCTCCCTGAGGCCACACGAGACAGCCTCGATGGGCTCAGCGCGACGTTGCGGCCCGGCGCGTCGCACGAGCGCCTCGACCCCATCACGTCGTACGACAGCCTCGAGACGCCCGAGAACATCGGCACCGAAGCGAAGGGCCGCTACACCTTCGACACCGGCAAGAAGGGCCGCGTCGAAGAGCTCGGCCGCGGCGGTGCGGGGCGCGTGGTGGTGGCCAGAGACCATTTCCTCGGCCGCGACGTGGCGCTCAAGGAGCTGCACCGCGACATCACGCAGAACCCGAAGTTCGACACGCTGCACGTGCACAACCTCGAGGCGCGATTTCTTCGCGAAGCGCGCCTGACGGGGCAGCTCGAGCACCCGGCCATCGTGCCGGTGTACGAGCTCGGGCGGCGCCGCGACGGCACGCTGTATTACACGATGCGCCAGGTGCGCGGCCGCACGCTCGCGCAGGCGCTCGTCGACTCGGGAAACCTCGAAGGTCGGCTCGCGTTGTTGCCTGATTTGCTGACCGCGTGTCGCGCGGTCGCGGCGGCGCATCACCGCGACGTGGTGCACCGCGACTTGAAGCCGCAAAACGTGATGCTCGGGCCGCACGGCGAGACCTACGTGATGGACTGGGGCCTCGCGCGCGTGATGGGCCGCGCAGACCGCTCTCGCACGCCGATGCAGCTCGCGCCCGACCTGACCGGCGGTCGAGATCTCGGGCCGGTGGGCACGCCGTCGTACATGTCACCCGAGCAAGCGCAGGGAGATCGCGACGCGCTCGATGCACGCGCTGACGTCTGGGGGCTGGGCGCGATGCTCTTCGAGCTGCTCACCGGTCGTGCGCCGTATGTAGGCCGCAGCCCGTGGGAGGTGCTCGCCGAGGTTCGCAGCGCGCCGCCGCCGCGCGTGAAGTCGGTCGAGCCCGCAGCGCCGCCTGAGCTGGTCGCCGTCTGTGAGAAGGCGCTCGCGTGGAACAGAGAGCACCGCTACGGGCACGCAGGTGAGCTGGCAGAAGAGCTCGCCGCGTGGCTCGCGGGCTCGCGCGTGCAGGCCTACGACTACTCGCTGCGTGAGGTGACCGGTCGCGTGCTGCGGCGCTACCGCGCGCTGGCGTTGTTGGGCGCGGCGACCTTCGTGGCGCTGGTGGTGGTCGCGGTCATCTCTGCCGTCGGCGTGCGTCGTGAGCGCGATGAAGCGCGGGCGATGTCGCGCTTCTTTCTGGCCGACGTGGCGCCGACGTTGGCGAACGTGCCCGGTTCTTCCGAGGCGTGGAGTCAGCTGTCGTCGAGCGCGCTCGAGTCGTTCTCGGCGGGGGTCGACGTGGAGCGCGGGCCGGTGGCAGATCGCCTGTTGCTCGCGCGGGCGTGGAACGACGTCGCGCATCAGGCCTGGCGCGTGGGGCAACGGCAGCGCTCGAACACCGCGCTGGATCAAGCCCAACGCATGCTCGGCCCGCTGCGCGCGCAGGTGCCTGGCGACGTCGAAGTCGCGGCGGTGGCGCTCGAGTACGAGACGTGGCGCGCCGACCTCCTCATTGACCGGGGTGACGAGCGCGGCGCGCTGGCGAAGCTCGGGGAGCTGTCGGCTGAGGCGCAGCGGCTTCGCGCGGTAGCGCCTGCGTCTGCGGCGGTGCTCGGCGTGCAGACGTTGGTGCTGTCGCGAATCTCGGTGGTGCACTTCACGCGGGGCGACACGCAGCTCGCGTTGGACACCTCGATGCAGGCGCGAGCGGCTGCGTTCTCGTTTCATCGCGCCGCACCGAATGACGTGCGCGCGGCGGTGGCGGTGCTCGACGCGTCTACAGGGTTGGCGCTGGCGCAGTTGGCGAGCGGTCAACGCGAGGCGGGGCTGACGACGCTGCGAGACGCTGCGCGGTTGGCGCAGGTGATGCGCTCTCAACGTGACTCACGTGAACTGCAGGCGGCGCACGCCACGGTGTTGGCGACGTTGGCGCGCGCGCTCGAGCCGACGGAGCGCGGCGCGGTGCTGCCGCAGGCACGGCGGTTGTTGAATGACGTGCTCGCTGCGGACCCGGGCCGCAACCTGGAGCTCTTCGACTCCGTGCAGCTCGCGTTGCTCGACGGAGATGTCGCCGGCGCGTGGCAGGCGGCGGAACGAATCGACGCGTTGCAGCTCGGCGCGGAGTTCGACGAAGCGCTGCTCGCGGCTGCGTTCGCGACGGGAAGAGACGAGGTGGTGCGTGAGAAGGCGCGCGCGCAGGTGCCGGGTTCGCCTGCGGCGGTGGCGCTGTACGGCGCGCTCGTGGAGGTGCTTGCGGGCAACACGCAGCTGGCTCGCGCGCACCTCGCGAAGTGCTTCGAGTTGAAGTGTACGGATTCGTTGGTGTGGCACTCGGCGGCGGTGTTGCGACGCGTGGAGGGGCGCGATGACGCGCTCGCGAATTCGCTGCGCACGTTGGCGACCGAGCACCCGCTCGCGGTCGGTGATGCGGTGGGGGTCGCGGCTGGTTTGAAGGCGCTCGACGCGCAGCTGCGAGGCGCGCCGTGATGACGCGCTCCTACGCATCGCGCCGAGGCCGGCCTCTACGTGCGGTCGTTCGCGAGAGGTTGTGGACTGCCGAAACGCCTTCGCGCGACGAGGCCACGACCAGAGGCTCTTCCGTGAGCGACCTGCGCCGCGAATTCAGGAGGTCACATGACGACGCCTGAACCTCGTTCTGTCGACCTCCTCTTCGCCGTGCTCGGTGTTCAGCTCGGCTACCTGTCGGCCGACGACGCGCTCTCGTGTGCGCGTGAGCTCTCGCAGCCGGGTGAACGGCGCACGCTCGCTGCGTTCCTCGTCGAGCGCGGAATTCTCGACCGCGCGCGTGCGCAGGTTCTCGAGCGCCTCGCAGCCCGCGCCACGGCTGAAGGTTCTGGAGACGCTGCGCAGACGCTCGAGCTGTTGCCCGCGAACGTTCGCAAGCTCGCGGCGCAGGCCGAAGAAGTCGAAGTGCCCCGGCAGCCCGGTCGCGTCGACGTCGTCGAGGAGCAAGCGCACCGCTATTTCTCTGCGCCGCGCGCCGACGCACCTCCGCGAGAGCTGGGGCGCGATGACTTCTCGCGCATCGTCAGCATGCACGACACGGTGCTCGGTCGAGACGTGGCGTGGAAACAGCCGCTGATGAAGGGGCGCGAGACCGACGCGCAGTTGATCTCCGCTACGCGGCTCATCGCGCGGCTCGACCACCCCGCGATGGTGCCCATCTACGAAATCGGCCGAGCGTCCGCAGGCGGGACCTATGTGACGTCGCGCCAGGTTTCCCGAGACACGCTCGCGGCGGGCCTCACGCGCGCACGGAACCTCGAAGAGCGGCTCGCGTTGTTGCCGTCGTTGCTCACCGTCGCGCGTTGCGTGGCCCGCGCACACGAGGCCAACGTCGTGCACCGCGGTCTCCACGCGGCGCAGATTTCGCTCGGGCGCTTCGGAGAGGTCTACGTGCTGGGCTGGGGCCGCCCGGCAGACGCACCACCGACGGCGGCAGACTTCGCGGCCGACGTGCACGCCATGGGCGCGATGCTGCATGAAATCATCACCGGTCTTCCACCTCCGGTGATGGGCATGGTCACGGTGCGCGGCGCGCCGGAAGATCTCCTCGGCGTGTGCCGCAGCGCGCTCGCCGGGCGAATCACGTCTGCAGAACAATTCGAGCAGGAGCTGCAGGCCTTCCTCGCGGGCCGTCGCCTCGGCACCTTCCGCTATTCGCCGTGGCAGCTCGTCAAGCGTTTCGCGCAGCGCCATGCGGTGTTCTCGCTCACTGCGCTCACGGCGCTGGTCGTCGTCATCGTCGTGGCGTCCTCGGCGGTCGAGAGCTTCCGCGAAGAGAGAGATCGCTCGCGGCTCTTCGCGCGGAGATTTCTCGACGACGTGGCGATGCGCTTGCGGCCACAGCCGGGCGTCGAGCCGTTGCTCGAGCAGGTCACCGGCGCTGCGCTCAAGCACTACCAGCGCACGACGGATCTCCAGAGCGCGCCGCGTGATGAGCGGCTGCGCGTGGCGCGCGCGATGGCTCGACTCGGAGGGCTCTCGCAGTCGCTCGGTCGTGGTGACGAAGCGCTGCGCAGTCTCGACTTCGCAGCCTCGCTCGCCCGCGGCCTCGTCGACGCGTCACCCGCCGACGCCGACGCACAAATTGTATTGGCGCAGGTCGCCGCTGCGCGCGCCTCGCAGCCCGGCTTGCCGACGTCTGATGTCTTGCGTTGGGCAGAGCAGGCCGAGCAGCTCTCGCGAGCGGCGCTCGACACGCGACGCGATTCGCTCGACGCCCGGCGCGCCGCGGCCACGGCGCTGGTGCTCTCGGCACAACACCAACCCGAGGCCGTGAAGGCGCAGGCTGCATTCGACGCCGCGGTTCAATTGCTCGAAGCCCCTGCGCCGGCGAACTCGAGTCGGGCCGATGAGCTCGCGCGGAGGCAGGCGCTCGGGTCTGCGCTCGTCGAGCGCGCGAGCTGGCGTCATGGCACCACCGCTGCCGAAGCCTCGACGTTGTCTGCGCGGCTCTCGACGCTGCGTGAAGGAGCGCTCGACGACGTGGAGCTTCAGTTCGCTGCGGCGCGTGCCGCGGTGCTGTGGGCCGAGGCCGTCGAAGGCACCGACGTCGCGACGCAACACGCGCAAGCGCAGGCCGCGGTGGCGCTGGCGCGTGAGGTCATCAATCGCCGACCCGACAGGCCGGGCGCGCCGTCGCTCGTGGTTCGTGGCGAGGTGCTCGCAGGTCGTCCGCGTGAAGCGCTCGAGGCTGCGTTGTCGTTCGAGCGGCAAGGCCTCAACGAGGTCTTGGAGCTCGCCTCGGAGGCCGCGCTCTTCGCGGGGCAGTGGGAGCAGGCGCGGACGCTGGCCGCGCGATCTGCAGACGCGGCGCTGCCGTCACAGGTGTTGGTGCGCGCGTTGGCGTCGGCCTGGCTCGAGCGCCCGTCAGACGCGGTGATTCAAGCGCGCTCGCTGGCGCCGAAGTTCTCTGCGGTGCGCTGGCCGCGCGCCCGCCTCGCGCAAGAGCTCGAGGCCATCGCGCCGGGCGACGGTGGAGGCGAAGCGGCTGTTCGGCGATTCGCCGCGAGCTGGCGCGATGCAGGCGGGGAGGCTGCGCTGCGTGAGTTGATCTCGACGCTCGAAGCGCAGCTCTGAGCCGCCGCGAGGTGGCCCTCCTTCACGAAGAGCGGGCGTGATGGGCGCCGTGAGGCGACCTTGCGTCACCGCGCCGCACCGCGCGCCGCTCGCGATGAGTTGATGCGTCGCGCGCGCTTCTGTAACAGACCGCGCCCATGACTCGACGGTTCGCGTTCGCACTGCTGCTGAGCTCCACGGTGTTGGCGCAGACCGCGCCCGCCACCGACATCGAGCAACTCTGGCTCGACCCTTCTGGCCGCGGCTCGCTCTTCATCGGCAACGGCGCCACGCTTCCGCAGGCGAAGTTCCGCGCGGGCGCCTCACTCTTCTATTCGTACGGCAACCTGCGCACGGCGCAGAACTCCGCGGCTGACCCGCTGCTCCGTCACCGCGCGGGCGTGCAGCTCTTCGGCGCCATCGGCATTCTCGATTGGCTCGAGGTCGGCGCGAACGTGCCCGTGTTCTTCTACCAGGAGGGTTCGCAGGCGCTCGCGGTGGCCTCGGCCGGGCTCGGCAACCCGTGGCTGCACGCGAAGGTGAACGTGCTCGACGGCACCAGGCCCATCTCGCTCGCGTTCGCGCTCGGCCTCGGAGTGCCCGTCGGCATGCCGGTGGCTGCACAGACGAACGGCGGGTTTCAAATCGCGCCGCGGGTGCAGGTCGGCAAGGTCTTCAACACCTGGCAGTTGGGCGCGGAGGTCGGCTTTCTGTACCGCCCTGCGACTGACTACGCGCCCATCACCTTCTCGCCCATCGGCGGCGCGCCCGGCGACGTCGCGGGTCACCAGCTCTGGCTCGGCGCGACGGTGACCAGCGTCAACCCCACCGGCCCGCGCGGCGAGTTCAGCGTGCGTGCCTTCGCGCCGGTCGGCTCCGCAGGCACGCCCGGCATCGAAGGGCAGCTCGGTGTGCGGTGGCCCGCAGGCCCGGTCGAGCTGTTCGCGTCAGCGGGCCCGGGCTTCTTCGGCGAACCGACGACGCCCATCGCGCGCGCGTACTTCGGCGCGGCCTTCGGCAACGAGCCCCTCACGCAGCCCCGCTGTGTCGAAGGCGCGCCGTACGAAGTCGCCGACTGCCCGGAGCTCGACAAAGACGGCGACGGCATCAAGAACGGTGACGACAAGGCTCCGCTGCTCGCCGAAGACAAAGACGGTTTTCAAGACGAAGACGGCGCGCCGGAGCTCGACAACGACGGTGACGGCACGCTCGACACCGACGACAACTGCCGCGACGTCGCCGGCCCCGCCGAGAACAACGGCTGCCCCGACACCGACGCAGACGCCGACGGCATCGTCGACCGCCTCGACAAGTGCCCCGAGCAGGCCGAAGACAAAGACGACTTCGAAGACGGCGATGGTTGCCCTGAGGCCGACAACGACGCTGACGGCATTCTCGATGGCGTCGACGCGTGCCCCAACGTCGCCGGCATCGCGCAGGAGCGCGGCTGCCCCGCGAAAGACGGCGACTCCGACGGCGTGGTCGACCACGAAGACAACTGCCCCTCCGAAGCCGGCGTGAAAGAGAACCAGGGCTGCCCGGCGGCGAAGAAGCAGCTCGTCGTCATCACCGCCGAGAAGCTGCAGATTCTCGAGCGCGTGTACTTCGACAACGGCAAGGCCAGCATCGCGAAGAAGAGCAACGCGCTGCTCGACAACCTCGCGCAGGTGCTGGTGGCGCACGGCGAAATTCCGCTCGTGCAGATTGAAGGGCACACCGACAACGTCGGTAACGCGGCGAAGAACAAGGCGCTCTCGCAGAGCCGCGCTGAGGCGGTGCGTGATTTCCTCGTGAAGAAGGGCGTCGACGCGCAGCGCCTCCGCGCCGTCGGCTTCGGAGACGAGCGGCCCGCGCAGCCCAACGACACGGCGCAGGGCCGCGACGCGAATCGCCGCGTCGAGTTCACGCTGCCGCGCTGAGCTACTTGAGCTCTTCGAGGAGCGAGCCGACCCGCGCCAGCAGCGTGGGGCTCGACGCGCTCTTCTCGAGCTCGGTCTTCACCTCACGCAGCGTCGCCAACGCGCGCTGGTGCTTGAACTGCAGCGTGTCGTAGCGCGACTGCAGCGCCGGGTCCGCGTTGGCGCTGGCCGCTTCTGCCGCCGCCTTGAGGGCGTTCATTTCGGCGACGCGCGACGAGAGCGCCGCGAGGCGACGTTGGCGTTCAACGGCCGCCTTCACCTTCTCTTGAATGATGGACACGTGCGGGAAGGGCTTCTCGAGGTAGTCGATGGCGCCCAGCTTGAGCGCCTCGAGAATCGAGTCGGCGTTCGGGTACGCCGTCATCACCAGACACGTGCAGTCGGCCTGCTTGCTGCGCACCGCGCGAATGAGGTCGAGCCCGCTGCCGTCGGGGAGGTTCTTGTCGACCAACGCGCACGCGAAGCGCTGTGCATTCACCAGGGTGTTGGCCTCGGCCAGCGTCGTCGCGGTGAAGACGGCGAAGCCCACCTTCTTGAGCGCCACCTTGAGGACATCGAGCACGATGGCTTCGTCGTCGACCACCAGGATGGAGTCCGTTTGCACGGCCTCGGAGTGTGGCGTCGTCACGCTTGACGGTCTACCTCGGGCACGAAACAAGTGGCCTCCATGAGCGACCGATTTCCAGTGTGGGTGTCCGTGACGCGCGACGATGGCCGCGTCGAGCAGGTGCGTGTCGGCAGCGCGGTGAAGTCGGCCGACGGCTTCACGGTGAGCTTCGACGCGATGACGATTGGCGCGAGCCCGATGGCCGCCGCCGCGCCGCGTGCAGCTCCGGCGCGCGCGAGCAGCAGCGGCGCTGCGTCGCGGCCTCCGGCGGGCGACGGCATGTTGTTGCCCAACTACGGCCGCAGCAAAGGCATGCCCGTCGTGGGCGCGTCGCTGCAAGACCTCGAGTTCTACGCGAACGGTGCGCGCCGCTCGCTGGCCGACGCGTCGAAGTCGCGCTGGCACGACAAGGAGCGCCAGTTGCTCGCCGCCATCGAAGCCGAAATCTCCCGGCAGCAGGGCGGTGGCGGCGGTGACGAAAGCGGTGGCGGCCCTGACGACTCGCACATTCCGCCGCCGAGCGACGACGACGCGCCGTTCTAAGTCGGAGGCACTTCGCGCCACACCGGCGCGTCGTGCATTGCGGGGCGGCCTTCGAGCATTTCGTGCGGCTGAAAGTGGCCCTTGTAGGTGAGCGACGCGCAGTCTTTCACGCGGTAGCCGAGGTACATGTGCTGGCAGCCGAGCTCACGCGCGAGCTCGACGCAGCGCATGACGTTGCCGATGCCCGGTGAGAGCCGCGCGATGTCGGGGTGGTAGAAAAAGTACGCCGCGCTGACGCAGTTGGGCGTGATGTCGATGAGCCCGAGGCCCACGAGGCGATCTCCGTCGTACCAGGCCATTTCTCGGCCGGTCGACGAGGGAAACGCGAACTGCGTGGCGTACTCGTCTTCGGTGAGATTCGTAGGTTCCCAGCCGCGCGCGTCTTCACGCGTGCCGTGCCATTTCTGGTGCAGCGCGAGGCGGTCTGCGTCGATGCGGGGCCGACCGAGCTCCACGCGGAAGCGGTGACTGCGCTTGAGCGCGCGCCGCTGCGAAGGCGTAGGCATGAAGCGGTGCACGTCGAGGCGCACCGAGTCACACGCGTTGCACAGCGAGCACGCCGGCCTGAAGTACGCAGGGCCGAAGCGCCGCCAGCCGCGCAGCAGCAGGCCTTCCAGCTCGGTCGGCGTGACGTCGACCATCAGCCGGTACTCGAGCGCCGCCTTCAGCCCCGGCAGGTAGCTGCACGGGCGCGGCTCTTCGATGAAGTGGCGAACCAGGCGGGCCACGTCAGTTATGACCTTTCGTAAAACGGAATGATTCGTCGCAAAGTATCGATGGCATCAAAGTATCGGTGACATGAACAATTGAACGTCATGGACACCATCGCAGGTCCCGCGGCCTGGGCCGCCTTTCTTGCCGTGGTCCTTGGCATGTTGGCATTGGATCTGGGCGTCTTCCACCGTCGCTCGCATGTCGTGAAATTTCGCGAGGCGATGACGTGGAGCGTCGTGTGGATCGGCGTCGCTGCCATCTTCGGGGTCGTGGTGTGGCAGTGGCAGGGCGCGACGAAGGGCCTCGAGTTCGCGACCGGCTACGTGCTCGAGAAGGCGCTCTCGGTCGACAACCTGTTCGTGATGCTCGTCATTCTGCAGCGCTTTCGCGTGCCCGAAGATCAACGGCACAAGGTGCTCTTCTGGGGCGTCATCGGCGCGTTGGTGCTGCGCGCCATCTTCATCGTGCTCGGCGCGGCGCTCGTTACGCAGTTCCATTGGGTGCTCTACGGCTTCGGCGTGCTGTTGATCATCACCGCCATTCAAATGGTGCGCAGCGGGCCCGAGAAAGACCCGACGCAGGGGCGGGTGGTGAAGTGGTTCTCAAAGATCCTGCCGCTCACCGCTGAGCCGCACGAGGGCCGCTTCTTCATCAAGCAGGCCGGCAAGACGATGGTGACCTCGCTGTTCCTCGCGCTGGTGGCCGTCGAGGTCGCCGACCTCATGTTCGCGGTCGACTCCATCCCCGCCGTGTTCGCCGTCACGCGAGACCCGTTCATCGTCTTCACTTCGAACGTGCTGGCGATTCTCGGCCTGCGCTCGCTCTTCTTCGCGCTCTCGGGGCTGCTCGAGCGTTTCCACCTGCTCAAGTACGGCCTGGCCGGCGTGCTGTGCTTCGTGGGCGTCAAGATGCTGGTGGTCGACCTGGTGAAGGTGCCGGTCGGCGTCTCGCTCGGCGTGGTGGGTGGCCTGCTGGCACTGACGATGGTGGTCTCGTGGCTGCGCCCGCCGCGCGCGCCGATGGAATCAAACGACCGCTCGTGAGTACAAGCGGGCACCATGAACGACAGCCAGTGGGACGCGAAGCTGAAGTCTTTCCTCAAGAAGACCGGCGACGACTTCAAGCGCTTCGGTACAGAAGTGAAGGCTGAGGCGCAGAAGCTCCTCGTCGAAGTGCAGGACCCCTCGCGTCAGCAGAAGCTGCGCGAAGGCCTCGAGAACGTCGGCGAGTGGGCGCGCAAGACGGCCGATGAAGTGGTCACCGTCGTCGAGACTGGCGTGAAGAAGGCCAGCGACCGCGTGGGCGAGCTCATCAACCAGCCCATCGACTCGAAAGAAGCGCCGCCGGCACCGTCGGCCACGCCGCCGTCACCTCCGCCGGAGATGGACGAAGCGCCTCCGCCTCCGAAGGCGAAGAAGAGCGTCGGCAAGAGCACGGCGAAGAAGCCCGCGGCCGCGAAGAAGGCCGGCGCGAAGAAGACCATCGGCAAGAAGAAGAGCTGAGCTGCCTGGGCGACCAGCGGTGCGCAGCGACGCGCCGCGTTGTCGTGCAATGTCGGAGGCTCGAAGCCCTTCGAGAAAATCTATTCCCTTTGAAATGTGCGCTGCGTACTCGCTCGCAGCGTTTCACTGTCACCGTCTCGCGAGGTTGTGGTTGACTCGCGCGCGTGAAACACCCCGAAGACAAGGGCGCGTTCAGCACCGACATCGGTGACGACGTCCTGCAAGAGGCACTGAAGGCAGTCGAGAAGCGCACCGGCGGTTCGAAAGAAGAGCCCGTCGAGAGCGCTGCAGCGACTTCGGTTGATCCGCGCGACACGGAGATCTCCGATCTCAAAGCGCAGCTCGAGTTCTCGGCTGGCAAGGGCCGCGAGCTGATGGGCAAGCTCAAAGACGAGCACGAGAAGATGCTGCGAGCCGCGGCCGACCTCGAGAATTTCAAGAAGCGCGCGCAGAAAGAAAAAGACGAGGTGCAGCGCTTCGGCATCGAGAAGTTGCTCAAGGACTTCCTGCCGGTGTTCGACAACTTCGATCGCGGCCTCGAAGCGGCGAAGTCGTCAGCCGACTACGAGAGCTTCAAGAAGGGCGTCGAAATGACGCGCAAGCTCTTCGAAGACACGCTCGGCAAGCATGGCGTGAAGGCCTTCTCTGCGAAGGGCCAGCTCTTCGACCCCAACCGTCACGAGGCGATGACCGCCATCGAAACGGCCGACCTTCCTGCCAACCACGTGCATTCCGAAATTCTGCGCGGCTTCACGTTGAATGACCGTCTCGTGCGCCCGGCCCTCGTGGTCGTCTCGCGCACGCCGACCGCGCCAGCCACTGTTGAAACGACGCCGCCTCCCGGTACGCCGGACGGTGGTCAGCAGCAGTAACAAGAGGGGGACATGTCAAAAGTCATCGGGATTGATCTCGGTACGACGAACTCGTGTGTGGCTGTGATGGAGGGCGGGGAGCCCGTCGTCATCCCCAACAGCGAGGGCAGTCGAACAACGCCATCCATGGTGGGCTTCACGGAAGGTGACGAACGCCTCGTCGGGCAGATTGCCAAACGACAGGCGGTCACCAACCCTGAGAACACCATCTACGCGGTGAAGCGGCTCATGGGCCGCGCGTTCGACTCGAAGGAGTCACAGCGCGCGCGCTCGATGGTGCCGTATCGCGTGGTGGCCTCGGACAACGGCGACGCGTGGGTCGAGATTCGCGGCAAGAAGTTCAGCCCGCCGGAGGTCTCGTCGATGATCCTCGTGAAGATGAAGCAGACCGCCGAGGACTACCTCGGCGAGCCTGTGAGCGAGGCGGTCATCACCGTTCCCGCGTACTTCAACGACGGTCAGCGCCAGGCCACGAAAGACGCCGGCCGCATCGCCGGGTTGAACGTGCTGCGCATCATCAACGAGCCGACGGCGGCAGCGCTGGCCTACGGCCTCGACAAGAAAGACGACAGCAAGGCCGAGAAGGTCGCCGTGTACGACCTCGGCGGCGGCACGTTCGATATCTCGATTCTCGAGCTGACGTCGGGCGTCTTCGAGGTGAAGTCGACCAACGGCGACACGTACCTCGGCGGCGAAGACTTCGACAACCGCGTCATCGACTTCCTCGCGGAGCGCTTCAAGTCGGCGAACAACATCGACCTGCGCAAAGACCGCATGGCGTTGCAGCGCCTGAAGGAAGCGGCCGAGCGCGCGAAGCACGAGCTGTCGAGCGCGACCGAGACGGAGATCAACCTCCCGTTCATCACGGCTGATCAAACCGGCCCCAAGCACCTCCAGGAGATGCTCGACCGCGACACCTTCGAGGGGCTCGTGAAGGACCTCGTCGATCGCTCCATCGAGCCGTGCCGCGTGGCGCTCAAAGACGCGGGGCTCCAGGCCGCGGCGATTCACCAGGTGTTGTTGGTCGGCGGCATGACGCGCATGCCGGCCATTCAGCGCAAGGTGAAGGAGTTCTTCGGCAAGGAGCCGCACAAGGGCATCAACCCCGACGAGGTGGTCGCCATCGGCGCCGCGATTCAGGGCGCGGTGCTCAAGGGCGAAGTCAAAGACGTGCTGCTGCTCGACGTCACGCCGCTCTCGCTGGGCGTCGAGACGGCCGGCGGCGTGAACACGAAGATCATCGACAAGAACACGACGATTCCCTGCAAGAAGTCGCAGGTCTTCTCGACGGCGACCGATAACCAGCCGTTGGTGAGCGTGCACGTGCTTCAGGGCGAGCGCGACATGGCGTCAGACAACAAGACGCTGGCCCGCTTCGAGCTCGTCGGTATTCCGCCGGCGCCGCGTGGCGTACCGCAGATTGAGGTGACCTTCGACATCGACGCCAACGGGTTGGTGCACGTCTCGGCGAAAGATCTCGGCACCGGCCGCGTGCAGCAGGTGCGCATCGTCTCGAACTCCGGCCTCACCGAGGGCGAGATTCAGAAGATGATCACCGACGCGCAGTCGAACACCGAGGGCGACAAGAAGAAGAAAGAGCTCGCCGACCTGCGCAACAACGCCGAGGGCCTCATCTACACGACTGAAAAGTCGCTCGAAGAGTACGCCTCGTTGTTGGGTGACAAAGACAAGGGCGAGATCAAGAGCGACCTCGAGAACCTGAAGAAGCACCTGGCGGCGGGCGAACCGAATCGTATTCGCGACGCCATCAAGCAGCTCGAGGGCAGCGCCTACCGAATCGCCGACGCCATCTACAACGCGGAGTCGAAGAAGTAGTGGCGATGCCGAACCAGCTCAAGTTCGAGTCGCTCGACGAGGAGGTTCGCTTCCTCCGCGGGCTGGTGGCCGTGCAGCGGCTCGCCGACGAAGTGCTCGAAGACTGCATCGAGCGTCAGCTGGGGCTCTCAGCGGCGCTCGATGTGTTCCTCACGCAGTGCGCGCGCATGATTCACGCGCGTGGCGGCTTCGTGCAGGTGCTCGGTGCGCACGGCCCGGTGGTCACGCGCGTGTGGGGCAACGAGTACTTCGACGCCTCGAGCTGGGCTGATCACCGCGGGGCGGTGCCGCTGGGTGATCAACGCACGGTGTTCGTCTCGGCGCTCACGCTGGGTCGCATCACGCTGGGCAGCATCGGCTTTCTGTTGCCGGGCGTGTTCGGCGA
>JAMHXF010000004.1:0-1476 GCA_035910535.1 Archangium sp.
TCATCGCCGGTCAGCAGCTTGAACGCGACCTTCTTGCCCGCGTCGGGCAGCGTGGTCTCGAAGCGGTTCCCGCTCACGAACGCGGCGCGGCTCTCCTCGGAGAGCTTGCGCACCGGGAGCTTCGTCAGGTCGACTTCCCAGTCGATGCGCGCGCGGCAGTTGTCGTTCCGACACGAGACGCCGAAGGCGTACTCGGGGCCGTAGGTCAGCGCGCGCACCATGAGCAGCGCGAAGAAGCGATCGCCCTGGAGCACCTTGCCGGGGTCGAGCTTGGCGCCCTCGGCGAGAGCGTAGGGCCCGGGGTCGAGGGTCTCCTCCCAGCAGGCTGCGAGCAGCTCGTCGACCTGGCCGCCGCTCTTGGCGAGCTTGCGGTCCGCGAGGACGCGTTCCTCGCGCACCTTCATGCCGCGAACGCGGCCCTGGAGCCCCGAAGGGCACGTGATGACGTCTGCCATGCGCTGCCTCCACGGGGGCAAAGCCGCCCGGGAAGCGCGTCGGGGGACAGCGTCAGGTGGACTTACGACGCGAGGCCAGGAGATCGCACTCGGCGTACTCGTCGGGAATCTGCTCGCGCCAGTGGTCCATTTCCTCTTCGGTGAAAGGGCCGTGCAACCAGTACGCGTATTCGGGCGCAGCCCCCGTGCGCGTGATGAAGTAGTGCTCCTTGTTGAAGTTGATCCCGTGGCGCTCGGCGTCCTTCTCGTCAAAGCGCCAGACGTCCACACCGGCCACGACGTCGCCCGAGACACCGTACTTGGTCTCGGTGCGAGGCGAGTCGACGCTTCCAGAAACCGTGGCGTGGTAGAACTTCTGGTCGGGAATGCTTCGGATCTCCTTCGGCACGGCGTCCTTCAGCCCCTGGAGCCGCTCCCAACCGTCACCCGGCAAGAGGTCGGGCAACTGGCTTGCGTCGAGCGGCTTCATCTTTCCCATGCGCTACATGGTGCCGTCGTAGGTGGTCACTGCACCAGTTCGAAGAAGTCGTACGTGAGCGTGACCGACTCGATGATGTTCTCGTCGCTCTCGTTGTCCCACTCGCCTGCGACAAACTTCACCGGCCAGGCCCGCGAGAGCGACCAGCGGCGCAGGGTGAGGCCGTCGCGATCCTGCTGCACGATGTCGAGGTTGCGCTTGTAGTTCACGTCCGTGAGCCCGAGGCCGCTCGACGTGATGGCGACGTCCTGGAACCAGTCGAAGAGGTCGCGGTCCTGCGTGGCGCCGCGCTCGAGCGTGACGTCGGAGAAGGTGAGGCGCCCGGGGCTCTTGTTCGGGATCAGCGAGCCGCCCTCGAAGTACTGCACGTTGGCGACCTCGACGGAGAGCTCGCTCGCCTTCTGGAAGCCAGCGTGGCCGACGTCGTCGATCTCCACGACGAACTTGAACTTCTTGTGGAAGCTGCGCGGGTTGCCGATGACGGTCATGGGTTAGCTCCTCATCCCTCTGCGGCCGCGAGCTCGGCCTCGAGCGCGCGCGTGT
>JAMHXF010000005.1:0-152515 GCA_035910535.1 Archangium sp.
CAACCAGTACCGCGGCAAGCTGGCCGAGGCGGGCCTGGTGTTCTCTGGCCTGAACACGGAGCTGGATCTGGTGGAGATGGTCGAGCTGAACGAACACCCGCACTTCGTGGGCTGCCAGTTCCACCCCGAGTTCAAGAGCAAGCCGTTCGCGCCGCACCCGCTGTTCTCGGGCTTCATTCGCGCGGCGCTGACGCAACGCGACTCGAAGTAGAGCAACTCGCTCCGCGGTCGTTCGCGGCGCTGACCGGCTGTGGGCTGGCAGCGCCGCGACCTCGCGCGGCTCACGTGACCTGCTCCATCGCAGAGGACAGCAAAGCCGACTCAAGCCACCCGCCCGCGCGACCTGCTAGAGCGCGAGCCCATGACTACGCCGTCCATCACGCTCGCTGGCGCCACCGTCGGCCCCGGCAACCCGCTCTTCGTCATCGCCGGCCCCGACGTCATCGAGGCTGAAGATTTCGCGCTTCGCCACGCGAAGCGGCTCAAAGAAATCACCACGAAGTTCGGTGTGCCGTACGCCTTCAAGTGCAGCTTCGACAAAGCCAACCGCACCAGCATCAAGTCGTACCGGGGCCCCGGCATCACCGAAGGCCTGCGCGTGCTCAAGCGCATCAAAGAAGAAGTGGGCGTCGCGATTCTCACCGACGTGCACGACGTCTCGCAGGTCGCCGCCGTGGCCGAGGTCGCCGACATCATTCAGGTGCCCGCGTTTCTCTCGCGCCAGACCGACCTCGTGGCCGCCGTCGCCAAGTCGGGCCGCGGCGTGAACATCAAGAAGGGCCAGTTCATCGCGCCCAAAGACATCGCGCATCAGGCGAAGAAGGCCTTCGACTCAGGCAACAAGAACGTGCTCGTCACCGAGCGCGGCGCGACGTTCGGCTACAACAACCTGGTGGTCGACATGCGCGGCTTCGCGCAGATGCGTGAGGCGGGCCTCGTCACCTGCTTCGACGCCACGCACTCGGTGCAGCTGCCTTCTTCGGGCGACGGCGAGACCGGCGGCGACCGCAAGTTCGTCGGGCTGCTCGCACGCAGCGCCGCCGCCGCCGGCATCGACGCGCTCTTCACCGAAGTTCACGAAGACCCCGACAAGGCGCTGTGCGACGGCCCGTGCTCGCTCACCTTTCAGCTCTTCGAAGAGACGCTGCGCGACGTGCTCAACATTCGCCGCGCGCTGGGTCACCAGCCATGAAGTTGTTCCGCGCCGTCAGCCTCACCGAAGGCGTGTCGTGGCTGGTGCTGCTCTTCATCGCCATGCCGCTCAAGTACGGCTTCGGCCAACCGGAGCTCGTGCGAATCGTCGGGCGCGTGCACGGTGCGTTGTTCATGGCCTTCATCATCACGCTGGCCATGGCCGCGGTCGAAGCGAAGTGGGGCCTCGCGAAAATCGCGCGGGCCTTCGTCGCGTCGCTCGTGCCGTTCGGTGCGTTCTGGCTCGAGAAGAAGCTCCGTGAAGAAGCCCCAGCCCCTCGCGCGTGACGACGTGATGGCGACTGGTTCGCCCATCATGGTCTCGCGGCACCTGCACCACGAGGCGCCGCGACGTACACGCGCGCCGGCCACGCACACGTACGCAGTGGTCTCGTTCTTCACCGCCGGCAACGCGCGCATCGCGCTGAAGACCGAGTGGAACGTCGGCGCCGGTGACGTGCTGCTGATTCCCGCCGGCGCGCCGCACCGCATGGTCGAGTCGCGCCGCCCAGAGTTCTGGGGCCTTTCATTCTGTGTGCCGTGCTTCGCGGCCGCAGGCGCCACGTCGTTCCTCGAGCTCTTCGAGCGCGTGCGCGGTGGCGGCGCGGCGGTCGTGCAGATCCCCCGGGCGCGGCGGGCACATCTCGAACGACTCTTCGAGGAGCTCGAGCGGGCTGGCGGCGCCGGTGACGCGCTCGACGCTGTGCGGCGCAGCCTGCTGACGCTGATTCTCTCGGAGGTCACGCACGCGGCAGGCGACGCGAAGCGCGGTCAAGGCGGCGGCGTCGTGGTCGACGCGCTGCGCTTCATCGAGCGCAACTGTCTCAAGCCGCTCACGCTGCAGGCCGTCGCGAAGGCGGTGCATCGCTCGCCGGCCTACGTCACCACCGCGCTGAAGCACGCCACGGGTCGCAGCGCCGTGCAGTGGATTGTCAGCGGTCGCATGGCCGAGGCGCGACGGTTGCTGCTGCACTCCGACGAGATGATTGACGTCATCGCCGAGCGGGTTGGCTACGCCGACGCCACGCACTTCATTCGCATGTTCCGCCGAGAGCACGGCGTCACGCCGGCCGCCTGGCGCAGCGCTCAGTCACGCGGCTGAAGACGGGCGCGCACCAACAGCTCGTGCCCGCGCCGCTCGGTGAAGACGGACCAGCGCGAGGCATCGAGCGCCGCGGTGACGTCGGCTTCCGTGAAAATCAGCTCCGCGTGGTGGCCGTGCCGTTCCGACGAGGCGTGCGCGACGAAGAGCAACGTGCCGCCCGGGCGCACCGCAGCCGCGAGCTGCGTGAAGAAGCCCGGCCGGTCTCTCGGTGCGAGGTGCAGAAAGTGAGACGTGACGAGGTCGAACGTGCCGGGTGGCTGCCAGCTCGTGAGGTCGGCCTCGCGCCAAGTGACGCGCTGCCCGGCGTCGCGGGCGCGCGCGTGCTCGAGGGCCACGCGCGACACGTCGACGGCGGTCACTGACCAACCGCGCTCCGCCAGCCACAACGCGTCGGCCCCTTCACCACACGCCACGTCGAGCGCCGTACCGGGTGTCAACGCTGCCGCGCAGGTCGTCAGCGTCTCGTTCGGGCCGCGCCCGTGCGCCGCGTGGTGCCGCGAATACATGGCGTCCCAGAACTCGCGGCTCACAGCTCCCCCTTCGCCACGAGCTCCATCGTGAGCTCCAGGTTGATCATCGCAGCGGCGTGCATGCCGGCCGCCGCGGCGACCACCGCGGCCTGCAGGCGCGTGGTCGAGTCGCCCGCTGCGTACACGCCCGGCACCGACGTCTCACGCCGCAGCGGGTCGATGCGCACCATGCCGTCTTCTTCGAGCGCCACGCCGAGCGCCTTCACCAGCTCCACCTGATGCTGCGGCGGGTGCGCGAAGAGGGCCTCACACGCCACCGACGTGCCATTCACCAGCTCGACGCGCTCGAGCCGAGTTCCCGGGCCGGAGAGCCGCAGCACGGCGGCCGTCTCGACGCGAATCGCCGCGCGCTCGAGCGGCTCACGAACCTCTGCCGGCAGCTCAGCGCCGTTGGTGAACACCGTGACGTCACGCGTCCACCCTCGCAGCTGCGTGACGAATGGCACCACGTGCCCCAGGTCTGCTTCGCGCGCGAAGTACGCCCAGGGGCGACCCTGGAGCTCCCAACCGTGGCAGTACGGGCACTGAATCACCGAGTGGCCCCAGCGCTCGCTGAAGCCTTCGATGCGAGGCACCTCGTCGACCAACCCGGTGCTCAACAGCACGCGCCGCGCGACGACGACGCCCGACGGCAGCGCGACATGAAACGCGCCGCGCTCACCGGTGATGGAGGCGATGCGCTCGTCTCGCACCGAGACGTTGGGGTACCGCGCGAGCTGCTCACGGCCGATGCGGCGAAACTCGTCGGGCGGCGTGCCGTCGCGGGTGACGAAGTTGTGAACCTCTTCGGCCGCGGCGTTGCGACGCGGGCCTGAATCACAGACCAGCACGTGCTTGCGCGCGCGCCCCAACGCCAACGCCGCCGAGAGCCCGCCCGGCCCACCGCCCACGACGACCACGTCCCAGATGAAGTTCTTGTGCATGCGCGATTCGTAATGAGCGCCGCCCTGCTGCAGCAGAGCGTGGCGTTCGGTGGAATCGGCGTGGTTTTCGGTCAGCCCTTGCGCCTGCCCTCGGCCTCGAGCTGCTTCCCGTAGGCCTCGGTCTTCGCTGCGAAGTTACCGCTCGCGAGCACCATGCCCTCCGCGAAGAGCGAGCCCATGCCCACGATGGCCATGCTCTGCTGCAGGTAGTTGTTGAGCCACTTCTTGGTCATCTTCAAGCCGAGCGCGTCGTACGAGAGGAGCTTGGCGATGAGCTTGTCGACCTCCGCGTCGAGCTGCGCGACCGGCGCCACCTTGTTGATGAGCCCGATGTCGTAGGCCTCCTTTGCGGTCGCGACGCGGTCGGTCATGAGGAACTCGCGCGCGCGGCTCAGCCCGATGCGGGCCGGCCACAACAGCGCGCCGCCGTCGCCCGGAGGCACGCCGAAGCCCGACATGTGCGGGTCGCTGAAGGTCGCGTCTTCGCTCGCGTAGACGAAGTCGCAAGCCAGCGCGATGGAGGCCCCCATGCTGTGCGCGCCCGGCGCGTAGACCTTTGCGATGGTGACCTTCTCGCAGTTGATCTGATCTCGAACGATGTCTTCAGCCTCTTTGAAGATCTGCAGCATGTCTTTGTAGATGCCGAGCTTCTTCACCCACTCGAAGTCGTACTTCTCGGGCGCGATGAAGCTCTTGCCCTTGCCGGTGACGACCACCACGCGAGCATCAGACTCGTGCGCGCGGCGGAAGACCTTCGCCAGGCTGTTGTGCGTCTTGCCGTCGAGGCCTCCAATTTCGATGGTGAAGACGTCGCCCTCCTCGGTGATGTCGATCAAGCCAAATTCAGACATGTCGTGCTCCTGGTTGCGGGTGGGTTCAGCTGTCGATGGCCTGTGATGAGTGCGCGCGGGCGCGCAGCTCGAACTTCTGAATTTTTCCGGTCGAGGTTCGAGGCAGCGGGCCGAAGACGATGGCGCGCGGCACCTTGAAGCCCGAGAGCCGCTCTTTGCAGAACGCGACGAGGGCCTCTGAGGTCACCTGCGCGCCGGGCCTCAGCTCGATGAACGCGCACGGCGTCTCGCCCCACTTCGCGTCGGGCTGCGCCACCACTGCAGCCGCGAGCACCGCCGGGTGCCGGTAGAGAACGTCCTCCACCTCGAGGCTCGAGATGTTCTCGCCACCGGAGATGATGATGTCCTTGCTGCGGTCTTTGAGCTTCACGTAGCCCTCGGGCGACAACACGCCGAGGTCTCCGGTGTGAAACCAGCCGCCCGCGAACGCCGCGCGCGTCGCTGAAGGGTTCTTCAGGTAGCCCTTCATGGTGATGTTTCCGCGGAACATCACCTCGCCCATCGTCTCTCCGTCAGCGGGCACGTGCTTCATCGTCGCCGGGTCGAGCACGCTGACGGCTTCCTGCAGGTGGTAGCGCACGCCCTGCTGCGCGTTGAGCCGCGCGCGCTCGGAGATCGGCAGCGAGCTCCAGTGGCCGTGCTTCTCGCTGACTGCTGCGGGCCCGTAGACCTCGGTGAGGCCGTAGACGTGCGTGAGCTCGAAACCCAGCTGCTCCATCGCTTCAATCATCGAGGCCGGCGGCGCGGCGCCCGCCACCATGGCCGAGACCGGGTGGGTGATGTTCTGCCCGTGCTCTGCCGCCGCGCTGACCAACATCGAATGAACGATGGGCGCGCCGCAGTAGTGCGTAACGCGGTGCTCACGAATCAGCGCGAAGACCGTCTTCGCCTCGACCTTGCGCAGACACACGTTCGTCCCCGCGCGCGCGGCGACCGTCCACGCGAAGCACCAGCCGTTGCAATGAAAGAGCGGCAACGTCCACAGGTAGACGGGGTGCTTCGGCAGGTCCCACTCGAGGATGTTGGAGGTCGCGTTCAGGTACGCGCCGCGGTGGTGGTACACGACGCCCTTCGGGTCGCCCGTCGTACCTGACGTGTAGTTGAGACAGATGGCGTCCCACTCGTCGGGCGGGCCTGCGTAGTCGAAAGACGCGTCGCCTTCCGCCAGCAGCGCCTCGTAGCCGAGCCATCGCGTCACCGGCAGGCCGAGCTCCGGCGCGTCCACGTCGACCACGAGAATGTCGCGCCCGAGCCTGTCGACCGCGGCGCTCGCCACCGCCGCCAGCTCGCGGTCGACGAGCAGCGCCTTTGCTTCGCCGTGCGAGAGCATGAAGGCGATGCTCTCGGCGTCGAGGCGGGTGTTGAGCGCGTTGAGCACCGCGCCGCTCATCGGCACCCCGAAGTGCGCCTCGATGAGCGCTGGCACGTTCGGCATCAACGCCGCCACCGTGTCACCCCGACCGATGCCTCGGCGTTGCAGTGCGCTCGCCAGGCGACGGCAGCGCTCGCCGGTCTCACGCCAGGTCTGACGCAGCGCCCCGTGAACGATGGCCACGCGGTTCGGGTGCACCGCCGCAGCGCGCGCGAGAAAGGTCATCGGCGTCAGCGAGACGAAGTTCGCGTCGTTCTTCTCAAGGCCGAGTTCGTAGATGGAGGTCATGCGCTCGAGCTTAAAGGTACGAACGCGCGCCCGGCCCGTCTTGAACGCGCACGCGCCATCCATTGAACGGTTGGGACGACGCGTCGCGGCAGGCGCGCGCTGTCGTTACCCTCCGACTCCATGGAACAGCTCACGAGCATCGACACCCTCGCGCGGAGCACCGCCAACTATTCGTCGTGGCTCGAAGGTGCGTCGGCCACGCCCAAGCAGCTCGGCGTGCACGGCTTTCGCTTCGACGCGCACGACCAACCCGACGGCGTTTCGCTCGACATGTTTCACGCGATTCTGTGTCTGCGTGGCCAGGCGTCGATTCGTCGGACCATGGGTGGCGCCCTCGAGCAGTTCGAGCTCGGCCCCGGCGACGTGCTCGTCAACCCCATGGACATCTCGCTGCGCTGGAGCTGGTCGGGCGCGGTCGAGGTGCTGAACATGACCGTACACCCCGGCTACCTCGCTGAGGTCGTTCGCGAGTCGATGGGCGGGCTGATGCGCATGCGCGCGCGCGCGGTGCCATATGCGCCCGACAGAACGCTCTCTGAGTTCGGGCTCGACCTGCTGCGTGAGCTGGGCGCGCCGCAGCTGCTCGGCGCACCACGTGCCGCACGCGCCGTCGGCGAGCGCATCGCGATTCACCTGCTGCGCAACTACGTCGACCTCGAGCGCAACGGGCACGACCGCACCTTCAGCCGTGAAGAGCGGCAGCGCCTGCTCGACTACGTCGGCGAGCGGCTCGCGGAGCAAATCTCCGTGGAGCGGCTCGCCTCGCTGGTGCGCCTCGGGGTGCACCACTTCACCCGAACGTTTCGCGCAACCTTCGGGCAGGCGCCGCACGCATGGCTGCGGGCGCGCCGCCTCGAGCGCGCACGGGAGCTCCTGATGACGACTGACGACTCGATTTCGAACATCGCCATCGCGAGCGGGTTCGCTGACCAGAGCCACCTCACCCGCTGCTTCGGCGCGACCTTCGGCACGACTCCCGCTGCGTTGCGAAGAGTGCGCGGCAGTTGAGTTCAGCGACGCCGCAGCAACGTGAGCAGCGCCAGCAGCCACACGCCGTCGGTCGACATGCAACCGCAGCCGGAAGGCTCGGTGGTGGCGTCGCCACCACCACCTGAGCCGGCGTCGACCACCGCCGCACCGCCACCACCTGCGCCCGCATCGACGAGAGCAGAACCACCGCCACCACCGGCGCCGGCGTCGACGAGAGCAGAACCACCGCCACCACCGGCGCCCGCATCGACCGGCGTCGAGCCACCGCCACCACCGACCGGAAGCAGCGCCGCCCACACCGTCTCGCAGCTCCCCGACGAGTGCTCGAGCGCGCCGACGGTGCGAGCGCCCGCAGGCCGCGCACGGCCACAGAAGTCATCGGGCACTTCCGACAACGCGGTCACCACGCCGTGAAGCGCAGACACGTCACCCTTGATGCGCAGATCTCCGATGGCCGGAGACTGGTAGTAGCCCTCGAACGTCGCGCCGCTCACACCGGTCACATTCTCGAGGCCAGTGAACGTGCCGCCGTTGCGCGCGCGCACCACCGACGCCAGCAGGTTGCCTTGTGCGAGGCCGGTGCTCGTCGCAAAGCGGTAGTCGACGCCGTTGGTGCCGATGAACGTGTTGTGCAGCACCTTCGTGTTGGTCGCCTCGTTCAAATAGACCGCCACGTCGCTGCACCCCACGACCACGTTGTTCCGCAACGTGCCGTCGGTGTGCTCCGGGTCGCACGTCACGTTCGCGTCGAACGCAGGCGCACAGAACGCGTTGCCCGTGCCGCCACCGCCGAACGAGAGCCCGATGCGCGTGCCGCCCGTGTGCGCGCCCTGCGCCTGACAGATGACGAGGTTCTTCTCGAACACGCCACGCTTGCCGCCGCTCTTCATGAACGCGCCGTAGCTGACGCCGTCACCGCCACCCTTCTGGAAGTCGTGAATGAAGTTGCCGCGCACCACCCAGTCGTCGCCGGTGTCGATGTTCAACTTCGTGGTCGGGTTACCGGTGTTGCGCGCGCGCGTGTCGAACAGCTCGTTGCGCTCGATGAGGCCGCGGTCGGGCGTCTGCCACACGCCGCTGACCTGCGCCGCGTTCGCCTTGAGCTGCGCGTTGAAGTTCACCACGCGGTTGCCGCGCATCACGAAGTCATCGGCGTCGCCCGTCACGTGAAACGCGTGCTCGCAGTCAGCGTCATTCGCGCACGTGCCGCGCAGCTCGAGCCCTTCGAACTGCCAATGCTTGCCTGAGACCTTGAAGCCCTCGGTCGTCGCCAGCTCGAGCTTCGCGCCGAACTGGTTGGCCGCGCGCACGATGATGGGCTGCTGCGCCGTGCCGTTCGCCGAGCACGAGAAGTCGCTCGTCGTGACGTACGTGCCGTCGGCCAGCGTGATGACGTCGCCAGCCCTCGCGGCCTGCAGCGCGGCGCGCAGCTCAGTCACCGTCGAGACAGGAACCTCGGCAGCGAAGACGCGCAGCGACGTGACCACACACACGAAGAGAAGGCGGTTCATGGCGCGAACGTACTCACGCCCACGACAACGAAAAGACGTACCGCGGGCCCTTCGCGCTGATGTGCGTCGGCCGCCCTTCCACCCGCGCGACCTCGTACGTGTATTCGATGGGGCCCAACCACAGCGGCGCCAGCGTCTCTGGAACGCCCGGCGGGTATTCGACGACGAGCTCGCCCGCCGTCGCGCTCTTCTCGGCCCACGTGAAGCGCACGTTGCGAATCGCGGTGAGGCTGAACTGCCCGAAGCGCGAAAAGAATGTCGCCGGAGTCACCACGCCGAGCGCGCTGACCACCTTGATGAACGGCTGCACGACGACTGAAATCGAATCCTTCACCACGAAGCGCCCGACGTCGGCGACGAGCGTGGCGCCGCCCGCAGCATGAATGGCCTCACACAGCGCCACCACGTCGGCTTGCGGCCACCACGCCTGTGACGACGGCGCGTCCAACATGCGCGCGACGACCTCACTGCCGTGACGACGCACGTCTGACGTCTTTCCGAAGACGGCCACACCCCGCCCCAGACCACGCACGTAGACGGCGCTGCTCGTGAATTGCGTCATGACACCCCGATGTCTTTCATTTGACCTGAAACGAATGGCGCCGCAAACCCGCGACGCCCGCTGTTTCGACTCGGCAACCTCAGGGCTCGTCTGCGAGAACGCCGCCATGACTCCTCTCGAGCGCGCTGCGAAAATCAAAGCCGTCGTCTTCGACGTCGACGGCGTGCTGACCGACGGCGCGCTCTGGTACGGCCCGACGGGCGAGGCCATCAAGCGCTTCGACGTGAAAGACGGGCACGCCATCGTGCTCGCGCGGCTCACGTCGCTCCCGGTGGCGATTCTGACCGCGCGCACCTCGCCCATCGTCGAAGTACGGGCGCAGGAGCTGAAGCTGGCGAAGGTCTTTCAGGGCCGCCGTGAAAAAGGGCCGGCCTTCGAAGAGCTCGCCAAAGAGCTCGGCTTCGCGCCGAACGAGCTGGCGTACATGGGCGACGACGTGAACGACCTGCCGGCGATGTCGCGCGCGGGGCTCAGCGGCTGCCCTGCCGACGCAGTGCCCGAGGTGCTGCGCGAGGTGCACTTCGTGTCGTCGAAGCCCGGCGGTCACGGGGCGGCGCGCGAGTTCGTCGAGCTGATCCTCCGCGCCACCGGCCGGTGGGAAGCCGCGCTGGCGCACGCGAAGGGCTGACAATGCGCGCCAGGGCCGGGGTGATGCTCGTGCTGTCGTTACCGTGCGCGGCGCTCGGCGCCTTCATGGGCATCATCGACCCGCGCCACGGCTCTGAAGTCGTCGGCTACCCGTTGATGCTGCTCGGAGCGCTGTTGTTGCTCGGCGGGCTACGCGCGTTCAAGCGCCCGCCTACTTGAGCCGCTCGAGGTTGGTGACGAGGCCCGTGAACGTGCCTCGCAGCGTCACCGTCGTCGCGTCGACCTCGTAGAGCTGCGTGTTCCCCTTCTGCGACTTCTCGGGCACGCCCAGCACCACGCGCCCGCCCGTCACGAAGCCCGAGACGCTCGCGAGCGAATGAAACGGCAGGTCCAGCTCCGTGCCGGTGCCGGCCACGAGGTCGACGCGCCACCACTTCGCCGCGTCGCGATCGAGCGTGCCGAACACGTCACCACGCGGGTTCGCCGGCAGCCGCTCCGTGTACACGGCGGGCACGTACGCGACGCCATTGCCCGCGTAGAGCAGCCCGGTGCCATCACGGCCTCCCAGCACGTCGGGCAACGAGAGCTTCCACGTGGTGTCGAACTCGTCTTCGCCGGGCTTCACGCGCAGCACGCACGTCGCCGCAGACGCACCGTCGAAGATGCGTGAGAGCGCGCCGTAGCCGTCGCCCACCACGTAGAGCGTGCCGTCTTCCGCGAGCGAGATGCGTGAGAAGCCGCCAGTGCAGCGGTCGTCGGTGATGACGCGCGTAGAGCCGTCGTCGACGTTCACCAGCAACAGCCAGACCCCGGGCGTCACGTTGAGCAGGTCTGCGTTCGTGTACTGCAGCCTGAAGAAGAGCGTGTTGCCGCGCGCCACGCCGGGGTCGATGCTCAGCTCGACGCCGTTCTTCTTGAGCGCCGCGAGGCCGATGGTCTCGCCCACGGTCTTCTGCGACGGGCTCCAACGCAGCGCCGTCAACGACGAGCCGTCGGCAATCACCGCGGCATCGGCGTTCGCGAACGTGTTGCCGTACGGGAGGTAGCCGAAGCCCGCCTTCTGAAAGCTCACCTGCTCGGCCGCCTCGAAGCTGCCGTCGGTGGCGGGCGCGTAGCGCGTCACCGTGGGCGTCTCGGTGCTGCCGAGGAACAGGTGGTCGACGTCGAGAAAGAACATGCGGCCGTTGCCGGAGATCTCCACGGCGCGCGCGTTGTCGAGAGTGCCCACGTCGAGCGAACCGAGCAGCTGCACGTAGCTGTTGCGACCCGATGGGCCCTGCAGCGTGGTCTGCACCAACCACGACTCCGCGCTGCCTTCAGGCGGAGCGGGGATGACCTTCGGCAGCTCCTTCGGCGCGCAGCCCAGCAAGACCACGGCGAGACCAATGAACGACGGGCGCATCAGAGTTTCTCCTGAAGAAAGAGGCGGCGCGCGACCCATGCACAGCCGCACGCGAGCAACGCCGAGACCACCCCGACGCTTGAAAGAGAGAGCCGCCCCACCGCAGCGACCATGAAGAGCACCGCGGCGATGGCGAACCACCGCGCCGTGAAGCGACGCACGAGCGAAGAGACCACCACCACCACGATGCTGGCGAGCAACACCGCCATCGCGCCGGGCTGGGAACCCCGCAGCGCAGACACCGCGAACGCCGCAGAAGCCGAGACCGGCATCGCCACCGCGAAGCCCGTCGTCAGGCGCTCCAACCAACGCGAGCTGCGCCGCGCGCGCTGCGCGTCACGCCGCTCGAGCCACACGAGGTTGCCGGTCACCACCACCACGCACACCGCGAGCGAGAGCACCGCGTAGAGCCACGGCAACAACGGCAGCCCGAAGTTCACGAAGTGCAACCCGAAGAGCACGTTCTCGAGGCGCTGTGAGGGCGTCGGCGCGGCGTGGCTCGTGTGCAACACCGCGGCGCTGACCGCGTCGAGGAACACCACGCGCGATCCCTGCAACGGCGCGCCTTCGTACGTCACCCGCGCCACGGCCGAGCTGTCACCCCACGGGCGCACGTCGAGCTGCCGCAGGCGCCCGTCACCGACGTCGGCGTGCGCGGCGCGCTCCAACACGTCGAGCTCGAGCATCGCCGCGGGCACGTTGGTCAACGCGCGCTCCGTCGTCGCGCCCCGGTACAACGCCCGCGCGCGCGCCTCGTCTCCATGAAACGCCGTCGAGATGACGAGCTGCCCCACCAACCCCGCGAGGCACAGCACCGCGCCCGACCAGCCCAGCACCACGACGAAGGGCAACGTGAAGACGCCCAGCACCTTGTGTAGATCTCCGCTCCACACGCGCAGCCGCTGCGAGACCCGGAGCTGCCAGCGCTCGCGCCACAGGTTGCGCAGTTGAATGAGCAGCCCGCTCACCGTCGCCACCAACAGCATCACCGCGATGAGCCCCGCGAGCTGCGTGCCGCCGGTGAAGAAGTCGAAGAAGTGCAGTCGATACAGCGCGTCGGCGAGCCCGTGTCGCCCGTCGATGACCGTGCGCGACTCGACGTCGACCCAGACGGCCCACGCGAGCGCCCAGTCGGCGTCGAGCGCCTCCACGCGAATGAAGCGCGTGCCGGGGTTGAGCCGTACCGCCACGCGCCCACCGGCAGGCACCGCGCGCCCCTGCCTCGCGAGCTCGAAGGCCGCCGACAAAGAGCCCGGTGCACCGCGCGCGGCGTGCAGCTCCGGGCGCTCCCAGACCTCGAGCGGGCCGTGAAACAACGAGAACGCGCCGAAGAAGAACACCGGCAACAACAGCAGGCTCGCCAGCACGCCGCTCCACGCGTGCAGCTCCCACTCGATGACGAAGCTGCGCGGAGAAAGCTTCACGTCGCGACCGCCACCACCGCCGCGAGCAGACTCACCACGCAGCAGCTCCACGCCGTGCGCGCGCGCAGCAGCGGCAGCACGCACACCAACGTCACCCACAGCGGCACCAGGCCGTGCACGCCGAACACGAAGCGCCACGCGTCGGGCAGCGGCAACACGCGCCACGCAATGAGCCCCAACGACACCGCCGCGATGGGCGCGCCGAAGACCTGCGCCAGCACCGTGGCGCGCGAATACTCGGCCTCACGGCGATGGCGACTCACGGCCAGACGACCCCCGCGCCGCTCACCAGCAGCGCCGTCACGCCCACCGGCAATGACCAGCGCGGCCGCGGAGACCACCACGTCACGCCGATGACCGCGGCCACCATCAACGCCGCCGCGGCCGTCACCCAACCCGTCACGAGGAAGGTCACCACACAGCACGACGCGCCAAGCAGCCGCTCCCACGTTCGCGCGCGGCTCAACCACGCCACCCCCGCGAGCGCCAATGACAGTGGCAACACCTGACTCATGAAGTAGTGGGCTAGCGAAGTTGCAAATCACTTTCAAATACTGGCCATGCTTGTTGCTGCTGGCCACGAGCGCGCTCGCTTCTCCCGACGGAGGTCTGGAGACGACCGTGCGCGCGCAGGCCACGGGCGTGAAGTCGGCGCAGGCCGTGACGGTGGTCGACCTCTCGACGGCGCGTGAGCGCGCACAAGACCTGGGCGAGGTGCTGGCGAGAACGCCCGGCGTTTCGGTGCAGCGTACGGGCGGCCTCGGCTCGAACACGCAGCTCTCGCTGTACGGGTTGAGCGACGACCAGGTGCGCGTGTTTCTCGACGGCGTGCCGCTTCAGCTCACGGGCGTGGCGCTCGGCGTGGGCAACGTGCCGGTGACGCTGCTCGAGCGCGTCGACGTGTTCCGCGGCGTGGTGCCGCTGCGCTACGGCGCCGATGCGCTCGGCGGCGCGCTCGACCTCGTCAGCCGTGAGCGCGCGCGCTCGGGCTTCGGGCTCTCGGCGCAGGTCGGCTCGTTCGGCACGCATCGCTACGCGGCTGAAGGGCGTTGGCTGGCGCCGCGCGGCGTCTCGTTGAGCGGCGGCGGTTTTCTCGACCTCGCGATGAATGACTACCTCGTCGACGTCGACGTGACTGACCAACTCGGCCGCGTTTCACCCGCGCGCGTGCGGCGCTTTCACGACGGCTACCGGGCCGGCGGCGGCTGGCTCGAGGCCGCGCTCACCGACGCCGCGTGGGCCTCGCACGCGTCGCTGCGCCTGTTCGCGTCGGGCACGCTCAAAGAGCTGCAGCACAACCCGGTGATGACGGTGCCCTACGGCGAGCCGACGAGCTTCGGCAGCACGTGGGGTTGGGTGCTGCGCTGGAGCCTTCGTCGCGACCGCGTCGAGGTCGACGCCTCGGCCGCGTTTTCACAGCGCGACCTCGGGCTGCGCGACACCGGCCTCGGCATCTACGACTGGGCGGGGGCGCGCATCGGCACGCGCGTATCTGCGGGCGAAATCACCGGCCAGCCCCTCGACCAGACCACCCACGAAACGAACCTCTGGGCGCGCGTCGGCCTTCAGTGGACGCCCGCCGTCGGGCACGCGTTGCGCGTGAGCCTCTCACCCACGGCCGCGCGCAGAGCGCTCGTCGACCGCATCGGCGCGCGACCTCCGCTCGGCCCGCAGGGGCTCGTGAACTTCGTCGGCGGAGTGGAATACGAGCTCTCGCGCGGAGAACGCGACGAGGCCTGGCGCCGCGTGGTGAGCAACATCGTCTTCGCCAAGGGCTACCTCGGCTGGGCCGACGGCGCGCAGCGCGTGCCCGGCGGCGTGGCGCACGTCGAACAGCTCGGCGGCCACTTCGGCGTCGGCGACAGCCTGCGCCTGCGCGTGAGCCGTTGGCTTCAACTCAAGGCGTCGTACGAATACGCGACGCGCCTCCCGCGGCCCGACGAGCGCTTCGGAGACGGTGTCTTCATCGTCGCCAACCCCACGCTGCAACCGGAGGTCAGCCACAACACCAACCTCGGCGCGCGCCTCGAGCTCGACCTCGCGCGAGCCGGCGCGCTGGCGCTCGACGTGAACGCCGCGTGGCGCGAAGCCGACCGGCTCATCGTGCTGCTCACCGACGAGCGCCTCGCGCAGTTCGCCAACGTGTACCGCGCGCGCGTGCTGGGCGGCGACGCAGCGGTGCGCTGGGCGGCGCCAGGCCAATGGCTGCAGCTCGAAGGTGGCGTGACGCTGAGCGACGTACGCAACGTGTCGGAGCGCGGCGACTTCGCGGCCTTCGCGGGTGCTCGCGTGCCCAACAAGCCGTGGCTGCAGGCGAGCTGGTCTGCGCAGCTGCGCTGGGTCGACGTGCTGGTCGGCGGTGACCGCCTCACGCCGTACTACGCAGGGCGCTTCGTGGCGCCGTTCTTCCGCGGCTGGGAAGGCCAGGGCCTCGCCGATTCGAAGCAGGAGGTGCCCGCGCAACACACCCACGGGCTGGGCGCGACGTACACCGCGCCGCTCGGTGACTTTCTGCTCTCAGGCACGGCCGAGCTCGCCAACCTGCTCGATGCCCGCGTGTACGACGTGTACGGCGCGCAACGACCCGGGCGCTCGTTCTTCCTGAAACTCGGGGTTGAGTGGTGATGGCGGTACACTCTTCGGCCTCATGGCGCTCCGGCCGAACGTTGCGAAGCTGAAAGACCTGCTGCTCAAGGCGAAGGTCGTCGACGAATTCCAGATGCGCGCGGCCATGGGCCGCCTCGAGCAATGGGGCGGGCGGCTCACCGGCGTCATCGTCGACATGGGCTTCACCGACGACGAGACCATGGTGCAGGCGTTGAGCACCGCGCTGCGCCTGCCCGTCGCCCACCTCGGCATGGTGCCGCGCGACTCGGTGTTGCTGGCGAAGGTCGACGCTGCGTTCTGTGACGAGCACGGCATGTTCCCCGTGAGCCTGCAGAACCGCGTCGCCACCATCGCCGTCAGCGACCCCACGGAGCTCGACACCATCGACGCGCTGCAGTCTCGGCTCGGCGCGCGCGTGCAGCTGGTGGTGGCGCCAGAATCTGAAATTCGCGCGGCCATCGCGAAGCACTACCGGGGTGAGGTCATTCCCGCGACGCGCAAGACGAACAACCGCGCGCGCGAGGCGCACATCGAGTCGACGAAGGGTCAGGTGTTCGAGCTCGACACCAGCCCGCCTCCGAGGCCGGGCAACGGAGACGAGGGCTTCTCGGGCGCCAGCGAGGAGTGGCTCAAGAAGGCGCCGTCGGCCAACACCATGCTCGACGACTTCCTCGACGAAGGGAGCGACACGCCGAAAGAAGACGGCCTCAACCCCGACGAGTTGAAGCGCCTCGAGGTGGTGCGCGAGAACCAGCTGAAGGCAGCGGCGATTCTGCGCACGCTGCAGTCGCTGCTGGCCGAGAAGGGCTACGTGTAGTCGCCCTCCTCGCGGCCTTTCGTCACTCCGTCTTGTCAGGCTCGGTGGGAGGAGCCACAGGCGCTTCAGGCGCCGGCTCTTCACCTTCGGACGTCTCGTCTTTGGGCAGGTGCGAGATGCCGACGACCTTCTCGTGCTCGTCGTCGAGCGTGATGAGGCGCACGCCCTGCGTGTTGCGGCCGATGACGGAGATTTCCTTCACGCCCATACGGATGAGCACGCCGCCGCTGGTGACGAGCATCGCCTCGTCGTCGTCCTTCACCTGCACCGCGCCCACCACGCGACCGTTTCGCTCGGTGGTCTTGATGTCGATGATGCCCTTGCCGCCGCGGCCCTGGACCCGGTACTCGTCTTCGACCGTGCGCTTGCCGTAGCCGTTCTCGGTCACCGTGAGCAGCGTGGTGCCCTTCTCGACGACCTCCGCCGAGACGACCTCATCGACCTCGTCGAGCGTGATGCCCTTCACGCCGAACGCGGCGCGGCCCATGGAGCGCACCTCGGTCTCGTTGAAGCGAATCGACATGCCCTGCGCGGTGCTGATGAGCACGTCTTTCGTGCCGTCGGTGATCTTCACGCTCACCAACGCGTCGCCGTCGTCGATGCCGAGCGCCTTGAGGCCCGAGTTGCGCACGTTCGAGAACGCCGTGAGGTCGGTGCGCTTCACCACGCCCTTGCGGGTGACGAAGAGCACGAACTTGTTCTCTTCGAATTCGCGCGTGACGAGCACCTGCGCCAGCTTCTCGCCGTCGCTGAACTGCACCAGGTTGACGATGGGCTTACCCTTGCCGGTGCGCGAGCCGATGGGAATCTCGTGGACCTTGAGCCAGTACAGCTGGCCGCGCGTCGTAATCGGCATGAGGTACGCGTGCGTGCTGGCCACGAAGATGTCCGAGACGAAATCTTCTTCCTTCGTGGTCGCGCCCGTCTTGCCGCGGCCGCCACGTCGCTGCGCGCGGTACTCGGTCAACGGCGTGCGCTTCACGTAGCCGGCGTGGCTCAACGTCACCACCATCGGCTCGTCGGCGATGAGGTCTTCGTTCGACATCTCGCCGATTTCACCGACGATTTCAGTGCGGCGCGCGTCGGCGAACCGGGTGCGCACGTCGACCAGCTCGCTCTTGATGACGCGGAGCAGCGACGACTCGTTGGCCAGAATGTCTTCGAGCTTCGAAATTTCCCGCGCCAGCTCGAGCAGCTCCTTGAAGAGCTCTTCTTGCTGCAGCCCGGTCAAGCGCTGCAGGCGCATCTCGAGAATCGACTTCGCCTGCTCTTCGCTGAAGCCCGGGTCGTACGTGCGCGAGATGCCGTTGTACGTGGGCTCTTCGTTCTTCGCGCGGGCGGCCAGCGCGTCCATCGCTGACTTCGCCTTCGAGGTGTCGGCGCGCGCCAGGTTCTTGAAGCTCGGCACCTCGTAGAGCGCCGGCGACAAGATGTTCATCAACGCCCAGCGCGCCTCGTCGGGGTCTTTCGAAGCACGAATGGTGGCGATGATGTGGTCGAGGAAGTCTTTGCCGCTGGTCGCCACCAGCAGGCCCTCGACGATGTGCATGCGCTCCTTCGCCTTGCGCAGCTCGAAGCGGCTGCGGCGCGTGACGACCTCGCGCCGGAAAATGATGAAGCGCTCGAGGATTTCTTTGAGCCCCAGCGTGCGCGGCTGGCCTTGATCAATCGCCAGCATCTGAATGCCGTAGCTGACCTGCAGCGCGCTGTTCTGAAACAGGTTGTTGCGGACGATGTCGACGACGGCGTCGCGCTTGAGCTCGATGACCACGCGCACGCCCTGCAGCGAGCTCTCGTCACGAATGTCGCTGATGCCCTCGACGCGCTTCTCGCGCACCAGGTCGGCGATGGCCTTGACCAGCACCTCCTTCTTCACCTGGTACGGAATCTCGGTGATGACGATGCTCTCGCGGCCCGACTTCTTCTCGGTCTCGACCTCCGTGCGCGCGCGAATGGTGATGGAGCCGCGGCCCGTCTCGAACGCTTTTCGAATGCCGTCGCGCCCCGCGATGATGCCCGCCGTCGGGAAGTCGGGGCCCTGCACGAAGCGCATGAGCTCCTGCCACGGCGTCTTCGGATTCTCGATGAGGTGCACCGTGGCGTCGATGATTTCGCCCAGGTTGTGCGGCGGAATCTTGGTCGCCATGCCCACGGCGATGCCGTCGGAGCCGTTGACCAGCAGGTTGGGGAACCGCGCCGGGAACACCACGGGCTCGGTGAGCGACGCGTCGTAGTTCGGCTGGAAGTTGACCGTGTCTTTGTCGAGGTCGGTCAGCAGCTCGTCCGTGAGCCGCTCCATGCGCACTTCGGTGTAACGCATGGCTGCCGGTGAATCGCCGTCGAGCGAACCGAAGTTGCCCTGACCGTCGATGAGCGGCGCGCGCAGCGACCACGGCTGCGCCATGCGCACGAGCGCGTCGTAGACCGATTGATCACCATGCGGGTGGTACTTACCGATGACGTCGCCCACCACGCGCGCCGACTTCTTGTAGGGGCGCGAGTACGTGTTCGACAGCTCCGACATCGCGAACAACACCCGGCGATGCACAGGCTTCAAACCGTCGCGAACGTCGGGCAACGCGCGCCCGACGATGACGCTCATCGAGTAGTCGAGGTAGCTCTGGCGCATCTCCTGTTCGATGGAGATCTGCACCAGCGAGCCGATGTTCGACGGCGGAGGCGGTGAAGAAGGCGCGGGCGGGTCCTGAATTTCGTCGCTCATTTTCGACGACGGGAACTACCCGTAAACACCCCTTTTCACAACGAAGGAAACAGGCCTGTAGAACCCGATTTTCCCCGTGTTTTCAGTGAATTGCGCGGCGGCTCAGCCGAAGGCCAGCGCCAGCTTGTCGAGCACCGTCTGCTCGGCCTGCGACACGCGGAAGGCGAGGCCCAGAAAGCCGCCCGAGACCTCGGCGACGACGCGCGCGCGGCCCAGCACGGTGGCCTTGAGCAGCGCCTTGTCGTCGGCCGACAGCTTCACCACGAGCGCCTTCACGTACTCGGCCCAGAGCTCGTGCCACGAGGCCTCGGGCTTCTCGGCGAGCCAGTCCGTCAGGTAGTGGTAGGCCGACGTGCCCGGCTCCAGCCCGATGGTCTTCGCGAGATCCGCGATGACCTTCTTCTCGGCCTCGTCGATGGTGCCGTCAGCCCAGGCCACCTCGATGATGGGGTAGAGCGACATCACCAGCGTCGCCGCGCCGCCGACGTTCAACCCCGCGAGCGAGCCGAGCAATTGCTCGTTGGTGATGCCGGTGAGCTGCTTGAGCTCGGCCTTCGTGGCCTGCTGCTGCTGCTGTTCTTTCAGCTTCGCGACGAGCTCTTTGTCGTGCTTGAGGAAGAACTGGTCTTCGAGGGCTTTGCGGCGGTCGTCGAACGAGTCGTGAGACATGGCTCGCGTGTTTGCCAGCCGCCGCCAGCCAGTTCAACTGTTAGCGCCGTGAGCCGCGCGCCTTCACGTCGAGCGTCGATTGCGCGAGCCAGAAGCGCAGGTCCTCCGTCAACGCGCCCTTCTCGACGGCCGTGGCAGGCGTGGTGCCCAACCCGACGATGAACTTGGGTCGCTCTTCGCGCTCGCGCAGCACGCGCACCAGGGCACGCTGCGTCGCTGGCGGCAAACTCGCCACGTCGGGCACGTACACCACCGCTCTTCCGCTCGAGAACGTGCGCTCCACGGCGCCCGCGTCTTTCGCCTCGACGAAGCTCGAGCCGTCGAGCTCCGCCGGCACCGACATCGCGAAGGAGCGGCGGTCGGCCTCGCTGCCACCGAACAACAACATCGAGACCCGATTCTTGCGGAACGCGTCGAGAGCGGAGGTCGTCATGGCGCGCCCAGCGTAGCCGACCCGCCATGACCTGCGAGGTCATCGACGCGCGCGGTCGCCAGCCGCACCCTCCCCACCATGCGTTCCCTGCTGCTGCTGGTCGGCGTCATTCACCTGCTGCCTGCCGTCGGGGTGTTCGGCGGCGAGCGCCTGCGCGCGCTGTACGAGCTCGGCAGTCTGGCGCCCAACCTCGAGCTGCTGCTGCGCCACCGCGCCGTGCTCTTCGCGTTGCTCGGCGCGTACTGCGCGTGGGCGGCCTTCACGCCAACGCACCAACTGACGGCGTTGGTGGCCGGGCTCGTCAGCACCGCGTCGTTTCTGGCGCTGGCTGCGCGCGTGCCGCAGTTGACCGACGCGCTCGTGCGCGTGGTCTGGGTCGACCGCGCGGCGGTGGTGGTGTCGCTCGTCGGGCTGCTGCTCAACGCGCGCGCGAAGTAGCGAGCGCCTCGTCGAGCTCCGGCGTCACGCGGAAGAGCGGCACCGGCTGCGCTTTGCCCTTCACGCGCACCGGCGCGAGCGCCTCCATGGGGCCCACGTGCTCGAGCGCGCGCGCGGTGCCTTCACCCACCAGAATTTCCCACGGCGCCGCGAGCGCGCACAGGCGGCTGGCGACGTTCACCGTGTCGCCGATGCACGTGTATTCGGTGCGGCGCTGCGAGCCGAGGCTGCCCGCGAGCACCATGCCGGTGTTGATGCCGATGCCCAATTCGAAGGGCGCTTCGTCTTCTCTCTGCTGGTTGAGCACCTGCACTTCATTCAGCATGCGCAGCGCCGCGCTCACCGCGCTCGTCGCGTCGTCTGCGTGACGCACCGGCGCGCCCCACACCGCCATCAGCCCGTCGCCGAGGAACTTGTCCAACGTGCCGCCCCACTCGAGCACCGTGTCGGCGAGCCGCCCCAACACGTCGTTGAGCTGCCGCATGACTTCTTCCGGCGCGCGCGATTCAGCGAACGACGTGAAGTTGCGGATGTCTGCGAAGAGCACGGTGACTTCACGCTTCTCACCGGTGAGCACCACGTCACCCACGCGCAGAATCTCTTCGACGACGGCGTCTGACGTGTAGCGGGCGAAGAGCCGGCGCATGCGGTCGGTTTCACGCGTGCGGCGCAGCACGGTCTCGACGCGCACCGCGAGTTCCTCCATCGACGCGCCCTTGCTGACGTAGTCGTCGGCGCCTTCGCGCAGCCCGTTGAGCCGCGTCGACTCGGCGTCGTTGGCCGTGAGAATGATGACCGGCACCGTGGCGCGCGGCCCGTGCTTGAGCCGACGACAGACCTCGCTGCCATTCATGCCCGGCATCTCGAGGTCGGTCAGCACGAGGTCCGGCTTGAGCACGTCCATCTGCTCGAGCGCGAGGAACGGGTCGCAGAAGCACGTGACCTCGTAGCCCTGAGAGACGAGCCCTTCTTCGACCAACGCGCACGCCAGCTCGCTGTCGTCGATGACCACCAGCTTCACGCCGCGCAGCTGCAACTGCGGCTCTGCCGGCGCGCGCACCGGGTCTGACGATGTCCCGGGCGCCATGCGCTGCTGCAGCCCGAGCGCCTCGTAGAGCTGGCGGTGGTCGATGGCGCCGGCGTCGACGAGCAGCTCGCCAATGCGCTTGCCGGAGCGTTGCTGTTCAGCGAGCGCGGCCTCGACCTGCTCCGGCGAAACCGAGCGCAACCCGAGGAGGATCTCTCCCAGCGGAGGCTTGTCCAACACCACCGCGTCGCCCTGCTGCACCGCGAGTGAGAGCGCGCGCTGCAACTGCGCGCGCGTGAGAAAGCCCAGCGACAGCAACGACTCACCGACGCGGCTGCCGGTCAGCGGCTGCAGCGCGAGTGCCTGTTGCACCTGGCCTTCAGTCACGAGGCCCAGAGAGATGAGGAAGTCGCCGAAGCGGCGAACGGAGTCGGTCAAGGAAGAGGCGGGAGTGTACCCGGTTGCTCAGGCGCTTCACGTTTCCGACACTGACTGCATGCGACTGCCGGGGCTGCTGAAAGAAATACGAGCGTGCCGGGTGTGCGAGGCGCATCTGCCGCTCGGGCCGAGGCCGGTGCTGCGGGCGCACGCGTCGGCGAAGCTGCTCATCGTCGGGCAGGCGCCGGGCGCGCGCGTTCACGAGAGCGGCGTGCCGTGGAGCGACGCGAGCGGCCGGAGATTGCGCGCGTGGCTGGGTTTGGACGAAGCGCAGTTCTACGACGAGCGCCGCGTGGCCATCGTGCCGATGGGCTTCTGCTACCCGGGAAAGAAGGGCTCTGGTGACGCGCCGCCGCGGCCTGAGTGCAGCGCGACGTGGCACCCGAAGCTGCTGCCGCTGCTGAAGAACGTCGAGCTGACGCTGCTCATCGGCCGCTACGCGCAGGCGTACTTCCTGGGGAGCGACGACGTGACCAACAACGTGCGCGCGTGGCGCGAGCTGCTCCCCTCGAGGCTGGCGCTACCGCACCCGAGCCCGCGCAACATCGCGTGGTTCAAGGCCAACCCGTGGTTCGAGACAGACGTCGTGCCGCGACTGCGTGCGCTCGTCACTCGCTGACTTCAACACAGACACGACCGGGCTCGCGATACGCGTCGATGACAGACTGTATGTCTTCTACCGGGACGACCTGGTCTTCGAATGTATAGACCCCGTTCACGGCTTCGAACATGCCACCGCCAGGAGAACGTCGGTGCCGCCACTGCCGACCAGCTGCGCTTCGGCAACAAACGTCGCGTCGGTGACCGTGAGCGGCGGGCCTCCGCTCCATGGGACCGTGCGCGCGGCCGCGCTCCAGCTCGAGCACACCAAACACAACACAAACACCGTCATCCTCATGACACACACGCCACTACTCAGTGACCACCCACGCGCCACACGGCCATGACAATCTCTATGAGAATCAACAACACCACCATCGTCTCCAACGTCAGCGCGCGTCCGGTGTCGACTTCACCTTTGAGCAACCCATAAATCTGCTGCAGCAAGCGGTGCTTACGCGTCACCTGCTCCGTCCACTTGGCGATGCGCAGCTGCTTGAGCGCCGACTCGTAGACGCGCGCCAGGTACACGTCGCCGACGATCTTCGTCGCGTTCTCGACGCGCTCGATGAACTCCGAGAGCTCGATGAGCGTGCGCAGCTGCTCACGAATGGCCGCCTTGTACGGCGACGACAACAACGAGCCACCTCCGCCCTGCTTGCCGACCACGCCGTACATGCGCTCCAGCTCTGCATCGAGCACGTTGTCGTAGTACCGGAGCTCCAGCAGCTGCGCGTTGGCGATCTCCATCAGGTCGACGATGTCTTCGCTGCCCGACGGCTCGTACACGAGCGCGGCGTTCCACTCGATGACCACCAGGTCGTGCGGCGTGTAGCTGAAGTGGTGCTCCAGCACTTCGGCCTCCTCGAGCTTCGAGAGCGCCTTCTCGCGCTGCTCACCCAACAACAACCGCGCCAACCCCGGCTCCGCCAGCACCTGCTCGGCCGTCGGGTGGCCCTCGAACTCCCGCGCGAACAGCACGGTGTAGTTCTCGTTCTGCTCCCACAGGTGCGCCGCCTCCATCGCGGGGCCGAGCGTCTTGCGCAGCTTGTTCACTTCCTCCAACGCGAGCGCGTCGAGCGCCTTGCTGTCGTAGAGCTCGTCGGCGAGTGGAATCAGCTCGTCGACCGTCGCGCCGCGCACCATCGGCACGCGCACCGAAATCGAAATCGCGCCGTGGTGAAACAACGCGGCGTCGAGCTTCACCTCCCGCGCTGCGCCCGCAATCGTGAACGAGCGCGCACCCAGAAAAACGAGCAACGGCGGGTCAGAGAGTTGGATGTATTCACTGCCCTCACGCCGCAATGACAGCCGCCGAATGTCGACGCCGCCTGCGGTGATTCGCTCGCGACACTTCTCGAGGTCGATGGTGTCGGCCACGTCGAAGATGCGCGTGCAACGAATGTCACCATCGAGCAACCGGAGCATGGGCTGCGTATAGCGCTCACCTCGCGATGCTAAAACCGGTCGCAGGGGTGACCGCGTGAAGACTCAGCTTGATTTCGTGCAGGAACACGAAGCGCACCGTGTCGGTGAACGTTGGTTCACCCAGCCAATCGGCGGTGGCGTCATCAAGACGTACACGTTCGGGCAAGCGCTCGGAGAAGTGCGTCGCGTCGCCGCATATTTGAAAGCACAGGGCTTCGAGCCCGGCACGCGCATCGCCATCTTCTCGAAGAACACCGCGTGGTGGCTGATGGCCGACCTCGCCATCTGGATGGCGGGCCACGTCTCGGTGCCCATCTACCCGACGCTCGCGGCCGACAGCATCAAGACGATTCTCGAGCACAGCGAGGCGAAGCTCGTCTTCATCGGCAAGCTCGACAACTACGCGAACATGGAGCCCGGCCTCATCGCTGGCGTGAAGCGCGTCGCCATGCCGCTGGCCCCGGCGGTGGCTGACGCTGAAGCGTGGGAGACGATTCTCTCGCAGCACGCGCCGCTCGAGGGCCGCGTCACGCGCGACGAAAACGAGCTGGCCACCATCATCTACACCTCGGGCAGCACGGGCGACCCCAAGGGCGCGATGCACAGCTTCAAGACCATGTGCGCCGCGACGGCCTTCGCCGACCTCGCGGGCATGACGCCGGGTGACCGCCTGCTCTCGTATCTCCCGCTCGCGCACATCGCCGAGCGCGCGGTGCTCGAGACGACGAACTTCAAGGTCGGCTACCAGGTCTTCTTCGCCGAGAGCCTCGACACCTTCGTCAAAGACCTCCAGCGCGCGAAGCCGACGTTGTTCGGCACCGTGCCTCGGCTGTGGCTGAAATTTCAGGCCGGCGTGCACGGAAAGATGCCCGAAGAGAAGTTGTCGCGGCTGCTCAAGCTTCCGCTCGTCGGCTGGTTCGTCGGCCGCAAGGTGCTCAAGGGCCTCGGCTTGAATCACGTGCGCTGGGCCGTCACCGGCTCTGCGCCCACGCCGCCCGAATTGATTCGCTGGTACGCGCGCCTCGGCCTCTCCATCGGGCAGATCTACGGCATGACCGAGAACAACGCGGTCTCGCATTGCTCGATGCCTGGCGCCGACCTCGTGGGCACCGTCGGCACCACGTTCGGCGGCGCGGTGTGCAAGGTGACCGAGAACGGCGAGGTGCTCATCAAGAGCCCGGGCACCATGCTCGGCTACTACAAAGCCGAAGCGCTCTCGGCCGAGACGGTCGACGCCGACGGGTTTCTGCACACCGGAGATCGCGGCGAGCTCGACGCGCGCGGCAACCTGCGCATCACCGGCCGCGTGAAGGAGCTCTTCAAGACCAGCAAGGGCAAGTACGTCGCGCCTTCACCCATCGAGAACCAGCTGCTCGCGCGCGGTGAGCTCGAGCAGGCGTGCGTGTCAGGCGCCGACCTGCCGCAGCCCATCGCGCTCGTGGTGCTCGCCGAACATCTGCGCAAGGGCGCGCTGACTGACGAGAAGAAAACTGAGGTCACGAAGCTGCTCGAGCTGCAGCTCACGCAGCTCAACTCGAAGCTCGACCCGCATGAGCAGTTGGAGAAGCTCGTCGTGATGCGCGAGGAATGGACGGTCGACAACGGGCTGCTGACGCCCACGCTCAAGTTGAAGCGCTCGGCCATCGAGGCCCGCTACGCCCCTCGCGTGAGCGAATGGGTCGCGCTCAAAGAACGCATCGTGTGGCTCAGCTGAGCGGTGGCAGCTTCTTTTCAGCGTGCTCACGCGCGCTGGTGACGAGCGAGCCCCACCAGCGGCCCATTTCTCCGATGAACTCGACGACGTTCTGCCCGTGACGCACGGGGCGCCCTTCGCGCAGTGACGCGAAGCCGCGATGTTCGAGAAACACGCGCGTGCCTTCACCGCTCGCTTCGAAGGTCTGCACCCGCACCACGTCGCCGGCGCTCACTTCTTCCTCTTCTTCTCGGCGTACTTCGCGAACGCACCCAACTGCGCCGACCAGAAGCGTTCGACGTCGTCGAGCCACTCGCGCAAGTCGCCGAAACGTTCGGGCTTGAGCCGGTAGACCTTCGCGCGCGCGTCGGCCTCGTCGAACTGCGGCTCGATGAGGCCGCTCTCGCGCAGCACGCGCAGGTGCTTGCTCATGGCCGGCGCTGGAAGTCGCAGCGCCTCAGCCAGCGCGCCAGCGCGACGTGGGCCCTTGCGCAACAACCGCACCACTTCGCGACGATGCTCGTCGGCGAGCGCGCCGAACAGGTCGTCGAGGCTCACCCGCGAACCCGTTTGATGAACCACCAATGGTGACCCTCGAGGTCGACGCACTCGTAGGTCTTGTCGGTCCAATACGCCTCGCCGTAGTCGTTCACCGTCGGCTCCATGGTGATGCGCGCGCCGACTTTGCGAGCCCGCTCACAGTGCGCGTCGACGTCGTCGACGAACAACATCAGCGCCTGCGTATTCGAGCCACCGACCGAGCGAGGGCTGACCATCGGCCGCTGCTTGTCTTTCTGACGGCGCGCGTCGCCCACGGTGACGACGGCCTCACCAAACGTCAGCTCGCTGTGCTCGACGACGCCACCTTCGCCTTCGATTTTCAGGCGCACCTCGAAGCCGAACGCAGCGCTCAACCAGTCAATGGCCTTCGCGGCGTCATCGTAGAAAACAGCGCTCGAGAGCCTCGACCAGCCCTTCGGAGTTGGATTCATATTGTTTCCCTTCTCGGAAAATACTTGCCGATTACGGAAATAATCGTCAAGCCCCGGCCTTCTTCTGGTCCCACACGCCGCGCGCCCGAAACACGCGCTCGACGTACAACGCGTGCAGCGCGTGCAACGGAGCCGATGCCTCTTCACCTTCGAGCAACGCGACGGCCTCGGCGATGGCCTCCAGCGTCGAGCGGCCTTCTTCGAACGCCGACTCGCGCAGCCGCAAGATCTTCGAGGTCTGCGGAGGCAACGCCAGCTTCGGCACACCGTGCAGCGACTCGAGCTTCCCGTACATCTTGCGCGTCTGCCGCCACGTGCCGTCGATGAGTATCAACCGCTTCACCTCGCCCCACGGCGCGCCTTCATCGGTGGGGAAGAGCAGGTGCGCGCCTTCGACGAGGCCCGGCAACGCGCTGCGCGCAGGCTCCGCGTCTTCGCTGAACTCGATGATGCGGAGGTTCGGCATCGCCAGACCCGCGATGCGCGCGGTGCCCGTCGATTTCCACCCTTCGCGCTCGTGGCGCACGACGATGATTTCAGTGCGCGTGGGCGCCGTCGGCACGTCGGCGCAGATGCAGAACGCACCGGCAATGAGACAGCGTTGGCAGCGCCCCGGCGCTCCGGCGGTAGTAAACGAACGCACAACGGGCGCGCTCATACACGCTACGTTTCTCAACGACCATGCCCACCATCGATGGCTTCGTCGCGCTGCTCAACGCGCACGGCGCCGAGCGCAACTACGACGCGCAGACGATCCGGCTGCTGCCCGCCGTGGGCGAGCCGACGTGGCAACTCACCATCAACGACGGCAGTCGCATGGGGCCCGTGGCCGTCTTCGACATGCGCGGCTGGAGCAGCGAGCACGAGACGCTGGTGGGCTGACGCACACGAGGTTGCGCGCACCCGCCGCTTCCAACCTGTACAGTGCGACCGAATGCCCCGCGGCGACCTCGACTTTGAATCACGCCTGCCTCCGTTGTTGCTCGCGTACGCGCAGCACCGCGGGGTCGACGTCGCGCCGCTGCTCGCGAAGTACGGGCTCCCCAGAGACCTGCTCGCGCAGACGCCCGGCAAGCTGAACGTCGTCACGCCCAGCTCGGTGTTGCCCGCGCTCGCCGACGACCTCGCCAGCACCTTGAAAGACCCGCACGTCGGGTTGTCGTTGTCGGCGTGGTTGCCCAAAGGTGCCTACGGCGTCGCGGAGTTCCTCGCGCGCGCCGGCCCGACGATGCGCAACTCCTTCGAGAACATGACGCGCTTCAGCGGCATCTTGTCTCCGTCGCAGACGTTTCATTTCGAAGACGCGGGAGACGAAGCGCGCTTCGAGCACTCCACGCCGCAGCGCCCCGGCGCGATGGGTCGGCACCTGCAGGAGTACACGACCGCGGTCATCGTGAAGACGTACGTGTTGATGGCCGGCGGCCGGAAGCCGACGCGCGCGTGGTTCGTTCACCCACGCCCCGCAGAGCTCGACTTCTCACGGCTCGTTGAAGGCGTGCACACGCCGAACATCACGTTCAACGAGGCGACCAACGGCTTCGCGGTCGAGCCCGGAGTGCTCGACGAAGGCGTCGTCGGTGGAGACGCCGCGCTGTACGCCTTTCTCGAAGAGCACGCCGTCGCAGCGCTCTCGTCGCGGCCGAAGAGCGACGACCTCATCGACAAGCTGCGCCACTCGATTCGTGAGGCGCTCAAGCAGGGCGAGCCCAACGTCGAGCGCCTCGCCACGCGACTCAACATGAGCGGGCGTACGCTGCAGCGCCGCCTCGCAGACCTGAAGACCTCGTTTCAGGAAGTGCTCGACCTCGTGCGCTTCGACCTCTCACGCCAGTACCTCAAAGACGTGCGCCTCGACCTGAGCCAGATCGCGTACCTGCTCGGCTATTCGGAGCTGCGCGCCTTCGACCGCGCGTTCCGTCGCTGGGCCGACAAGTCGCCGGGCGAGTGGCGTTCGCAGCGCTGAATTCCCGCAGCCCCGCCCCGTCTTGACGCGCTCCCTGTGAACTCCATGCTTCTGTGCTTCGGCCTCGTTCCGTTCTTCACCGGTCGCACCACGCTGGCCATCGGGCTGGTGCTCACCTGGTTCTCGATGCAGGGCGCCATGGCCGAAGGCGAGCTCTCCTTCAAAGCCGTCGTCATCGGCGTGGTCGGGGGCGTCGTGTCGTCGCTGTTGCAGCTGGGCGTCTCGAAGCTGCGCTCGTGGCTCGAAGAGGTCGCGCAGGCGTACCGCCGGTTCATGGAGCGCACCGACGTGTGGCTCGCCGTCTTCGTCGCCATGGCCTTCGCCGGCAAGATGATGAACACCGCGCTGCCCGAGACGAACGAGCGCGCGGCGAGCCTCGGCGGGCGTGAAGCGGGGCTGATGCTCGGCGTGGGCGCGCTGGCGTACGTGTTCGCGCGGCTGCGCTCGGAGATTTCTTCGCTCTTCGCCGAGCTGCCGCTGAGCGACGTGCCGGGCGTCAGCCGCACGGTGTTCGGCGTCGAGCTGGTCTCGACGGTGCTCGGCGTCGCCATCGCGTTCGCGGCGCCCGTCATCAGCGTGGGGTTGATGGGCCTGACGCTGGTGCTGCTCGCCGGCGGCGCGCTGGTGCTGAGCCGGGTTCGTCGCGGCGCGCGCGAGGCCTGCGCGGCGTGCGGCGCGTCGCTTCATCTGTGCGCGAGCGCGTGCGGCAAGTGTGGAGCGACGCACCAGGCTCGAAAAACGGGCTTCCTGGGGCGCCCGGGGAGCGCGCCCGTCGACGACGTGAATCGGCACCGGCTCGCGTTGCTGGCGGCGCTGCGCTGCCCGTCGTGCGCGGAGCCGCTGCGCAACGCCGCGGCCGGCTCGTGTGAGCGCTGCCGCGCCGCGCTCTTTCGCGATGACACAGAGTTCACGGCGTTTCTTCGCCACGTCGACACGCGCTTCGCGGTCATGAGCCCGCTCTTCGTCGCGCTCGGCCTGGTCCCCGTGCTGGGGCTCGGCCTCGCGTTGTTGACCTACAAGTTGTCGCCCGCAGGCTCGCTCGCGGGCTTCACCGACTGGCGGGGAAAAGTCGGCGCGCGTGTGCTGCGCGGCCTCACGTTGACCGGCCTCGCGCTCGTGCAGCCCGTGCCGTTGATTGGCGCCGGCGCGACGTGGGCCTTCATCACCGCGTCGCACGTGTGGGTTCGCCGTTCAGTGAAACGGAGCTGATAAGCCGCGCCCATGGCGCTGATTGACCTCCGCAGTGACACGGTGACGCGACCGACTCCGGGCATGCGCGAGGCGATGGCGCGCGCGGAAGTGGGCGACGACGTCTTCGGCGACGACACCACGGTGAACCGGCTGCAGGCCGTGCTCGCGGAGCGCTGCGGCACCGAAGCGGGCTTGTTCTTTCCGTCAGGCACTCAGTGCAACCTCGCGGCGCTGCTCACGCACTGTCAGCGCGGCGACGAGTACCTGGTCGGCCTGGGCGCGCACACCTACGTGCACGAAGGCGGCGGCGCGGCAGTGCTGGGTTCGATTCAGCCACAGCCGCTCGAGAACGAGCCCGACGGTTCGATTTCGCTGGTGCGCCTCGCCCAGGCCATCAAGCCGCTGGACGACCACTACGCGCGCACGCGGCTGCTCTCGTTGGAGAACACCTTCGGCGGGCGCGTGGTGCCGCAGGCGTACCTGCGCGAGGCGACGTCATTTGCACACGACAAGGGGTTGCAGACCCACCTCGACGGCGCGCGCGTGTTCAACGCTGCGGTGAAGTCGAAGGTCGAGGTGGCTGCGCTGCTGCGCGGCTTCGACTCAGTCTCGGTGTGCCTGTCGAAGGGGCTCGGCGCGCCGGTCGGCTCGGTGCTGCTCGGCACCAGCGCGTTCATTCGTGAAGCGCGCCGCTGGCGAAAGATGCTCGGCGGCGGAATGCGGCAGGCTGGAGTGCTCGCCGCCGCCGGCCTCTACGCGCTCGAGCACCACGTCGAACGGCTCGCGCAAGACCATGAGCACGCGGCGCTGCTCGCGCGGGGCCTCCGTGAAATCGAAGGGCTCACCGTCGAAGAGCCACAGACCAACATCGTGTGGGTCGACGTCGCGAGGCCGCAGCTCGTCGCGGAGCTGGCGAAGCACGGCGTGCTGGCGACTGGCACGTCCCGCGTGCGCTTCGTCACGCACCTCGACGTGGGTCGTCACGACATCGAAGCGGTCATTTCAACGTGTCGACGTATTCACGAAGCAGCGTGAGCGACTTCTTCGCTTCTTTGCCGCCTTCACGAACTGTCTGCTCGAGCACGAGCTTGTTGTCTTTGGTGACGAGCGCGATGGCGAGCACCCGCGCCTCTTTCGTGTTGCCGTCGAAGCGCACCGCCGTCTGGTCTGCGTCTTTCAGCTTGAACCGCGACGCGCCGCCCGGGCCGTGGTTGCTGGCGAGCAGCTCAGCGCCCTCGAGCGAGTACAAGGTGGCCGACGTCACGGTCGTGCGGTCGGGGCCCGTCGTGGTCTCGAGCACCGCGTTGCTGCCGACGACGCGCAACAGCACGTACTGAATCGGCCCGTCTTTCACGTCGGTCTTCCACGAGCCTTCGAGCTTCTTGAGGCGGTCGAACGCCGCGCTACCGTCGGTGGGAGCGGCAACAGCGAGCGCGGCCAACAGTGCGAGTGCGTGCATGAGGCACGAACTGTAGGCGACGGGCGCCAGCGTGATTTCAGTTTCGACACGCGACCCGGCGATTGCCTGCGGGGTCTCCGCGCGGCGGCGTGTGTGAGCGTTCCACACGCCGCGCGTCGCCGATTCCTCAGCGGCGCAGCCACTCCTGAATCGGCTTGTACTGACGCTCGCCGCTGGCCTGCGCCTCGAGCGCACCGACGCCCATGCGCGCGGCCTCCATCGTCGTGAAGTACGACAACCCACGCGTCAACGCTTCGCGCCGAATGCCGTAGGAGTCTGAAATCTCCTTCTTGCCGGCCGTGGTGTTGATGACCAACGCGATGTCTTTGCTGACGATGCGGTCGACGATGTGTGGGCTGCCTTCACGCACCTTGTTCACGCGCTCGGCGGGCACGCCCTTCTTCCCGAGGTACTCGAGCGTGCCGCCGGTGGCGACAATGGTGAAGCCCAGCGAGCGCAGGCGCTTGGCCAAATCAACCAGGCCCGGCTTGTCGTCGTCTTTCACAGACACGAACACAGAACCACCACGCGGCAGCCGCGAGCCCGACGCCAGCTGAGACTTGGCGAAGGCCGCGTGCACCGACGCGTCGAGGCCCATCACCTCGCCGGTCGACTTCATTTCCGGCCCGAGAATCACGTCGGTGTTCGGGAAGCGCGCGAAGGGGAACACGCTCTCTTTGACCGCGTAGTGCTGCATTTCGGGGTCGCCGGTGATGCCCTGGTCCTTCAGCGACACGCCAGCCATGCAGAGCGCCGCCACCTTCGCGATGGGCACACCCGTGGCCTTGGCGATGAACGGCACGGTGCGCGACGCGCGCGGGTTCACCTCGAGCACGTAGATGGCTTTGCCCTGCACCGCGAACTGCACGTTCATCAACCCGACCACGCCCAGCTTGCGCGAGAGCGAAATCGCGATGTCCTTGAGGCGCTCGATGACTTCTGGCGCCAGCGAGTGCGGAGGCATGACGCAGGCCGCGTCACCCGAGTGCACGCCGGCCTCTTCGACGTGCTCCAGCACGCCACCGACGATGCACGCGCCGGTTTGGTCGCACACCAAATCGAGGTCGACCTCGGTCGCCGCCTGCAGGAACCGGTCGACCAGCACCGGGTGGTCCGGCGAGGCCTGCACGGCCTCACGCATGTACCGCTCGAGGTCGGCGCGGTCGTAGACCACCTCCATCGCCCGGCCGCCGAGCACGTACGACGGGCGCACCATCACCGGGTAGCCGATGCTCTCGGCCACACGGTACGCCTCTTCAGGTGAACGTGAGATGCCGTTCTCGGGCTGACGCAGACGCAGCTCGTCGACCAGCCTGGCGAAGCGCTCGCGATCTTCGGCTTGATCAATCGCGTCGGGGCTCGTTCCCAGAATGGGCACGCCGGCGGCCTCCAACGGCTTGCTCAACTTCAGCGGCGTCTGCCCACCGAACTGCACGATGACGCCCAGCGGCTTCTCGCGGTGGATGATCTCGAGCACGTCCTCCATGGTCAGCGGCTCGAAGTACAACCGGTCAGACGTGTCGTAGTCGGTCGACACCGTCTCGGGGTTGCAGTTGACCATGATGGTCTCGAAGCCCGCCGCACGCAGCGCGAAGGCCGCGTGCACGCAGCAGTAGTCGAACTCGATGCCCTGACCGATGCGAATGGGCCCGCTGCCGAGAATGACGATTTTCTTCCGGTCGGTCGGGGGCGCTTCGTCTTCTTCTTCGTACGTCGAATACAGGTACGGCGTGAAGGCCTCGAACTCCGCCGCACAGGTGTCGACGCGCTTGTAGACGGGGCGAATGTTGCGCTTCCAACGCGCCTCGCGCACCACGGTCTCCGTCACGCCGAGCGCACGGCCCAGCTGCGCGTCAGAGAAGCCGCGCGACTTGTACTGCTTCAACTCGAAGTCGCTGAGCTGCTCGAGCGAGCCCTTCGCCGCGACCGTGTCGAGCTCCTTCACCATCGACTCGAGCTGCCGCAGAAACCACGGGTCGATGGCGGTGAGCGCGTACACCTCGTCGACGGTCATGCCGACCTGGAACGCCTCCATCACCACCCACGGGCGCTCGGGCGTCGGCACGCGCAGCAGCTCTTCGCGCTCGGCCTTCGTGCGCAACTTCGCTTCTTCCTTCGAAGGAATCGGCAAGCGGCCCTGCTCGAGCGAGCGGAAGGCCTTCAGGTACGACTCGCGGAACGTGCGGCCGATGGCCATCACCTCGCCGACGGAGCGCATCATGGTGCCCAGCGTGCGCGGGCTCTTGGGGAACTTCTCGAAGTTGAACTTGGGGACCTTCACCACCACGTAGTCGATGGTCGGCTCGAAGGACGCGGGCGTGTCGCGCGTGATGTCGTTCTTGAGCTCGTCGAGCGAGTAGCCGATGGCCAGCTTCGCGGCGACCTTCGCGATGGGGTAGCCGGTGGCCTTCGACGCGAGCGCCGATGAGCGCGACACGCGCGGGTTCATTTCGATGACTACCATGCGGCCGTCTTTGGGGTTCAACCCGAACTGAACGTTGGAGCCGCCGGTGTCGACGCCGATTTCCCGCATGATGGCGAGCGAGGCGTCGCGCATGCGCTGGTACTCTTTGTCGGTGAGCGTCTGCGCGGGCGCGACCGTGATGCTGTCGCCGGTGTGCACGCCCATGGCGTCGAAGTTCTCGATGCTGCAGACGATGATGCAGTTGTCCTTCGAGTCGCGGACGACCTCGAGCTCGTATTCCTTCCAGCCGAGCACCGACTCGTCGATTTGAATCTGCGTGACGGGGCTCGCCGCGAGGCCCGCCGCGCAGATCTGCTCGAACTGCGCTTCGTCGAAGGCCACGCCGCCGCCCGTGCCGCCGAGCGTGAACGAGGGGCGAATGATGCTGGGGTAGCCGAACTGCTTCACCAGCGCGCGCGCTTCGTCCATCGTGGTGGCGATGCCGGCGCGGGGCAGCTCGAGGCCGATCTTCTCCATCGCCTCTTTGAAGAGCTTGCGGTCTTCGGCCTTGTTGATGGCCTCGAGCGACGCGCCGATGAGCCTCACGTTGTACTTCGCAAGAATGCCCTGTTCGGCGAGCGCCTTGGCGAGGTTGAGCGCCGTCTGCCCGCCCATGGTGGGCAGCAACGAGTCGGGGCGCTCCTGCGCGATGATGCGCTCCGCCGCCTCGACGGTGATGGGCTCGATGTACGTGCGGTGCGCGAACTCCGGGTCCGTCATGATGGTGGCCGGGTTCGAGTTGAGGAGCACCACCTCGATGCCCTCTTCCTTCAGCGCCTTGATGGCCTGCGTGCCGGAGTAGTCGAACTCACAGGCCTGCCCGATGACGATGGGACCCGAGCCAATCAGCAGCACCTTCTTGATTTCCTCGCGACGCGGCATGGCGGCGCCACTACCGCAAAATGACCGGCGGGTCTGCGATAGTCGCGTGACGTTCGAGGCTGAGATGATCAGTTGATCAGCGGCCGTAGACTGGCGAAGGCGCCGCGACCCAATTACAATGCGGCGGAATGCTGTTGCAGCTCCCGCGCGATCCTCTGGTTCGCGAATTTCTCAGTGAATACGTGGGGGTACAGTTCAGAGTCACCGGCAGCTGTATGCAACCCCACTTCCGCCACGGCGATATCGTCGAGGTGCGCAGTGTGCGTGTGGGTGCGCCGCGCGTCGGTGACGTGGTGCTCATCGACGTCAACGGCGCGCTCAAGCTGCACCGGCTCGAGCGCGTCGGCCGCACCATGGTTCGTACGGTCACGGAGCTCGGTGTGGCGGACCCGTTGATGCCGCGAAGTGCGGTGCTGGCGGTGCTCACGCGCGTCAATGGGCTGCCGTTTTTCCGCCGCGGAATCTTCGAGCGGGTGCGCGTGCGCGCGAGCCGGTTGGCGCGAAGGGTGCTGCGATGAGCGAGGTCTTCACGAAGTCGGGGCAGGTGGTGGGCCGCGACTTCATGGGCGAGTTCATCCTCGTGCCGCTCGCGGGTCGCACGGCGAACCTCACGTCCATCTTCGCGGCGAATGACGTCGGCGCGCTCATCTGGAAGTTGCTCGACGGCACGCGCGACGGTGACGCCATCGTCGACGCGGTGCTCGCCGAGTTCGAGACCACGCGCGAACAAGCCACGCAGGACTACCTCGTGTTCGTCGAACAGTTGAAGCAGGTCGGCGCCATCACGGTGAAGTCATGAAGCCCGCGCTGCTCTGTCTTTCGCTCGTTTCTCTTTCGGCCTTCGGCGCGACGTTCGGCGTGCCGACCAACCTCACGACTGCAGGCGTGACGCAGACGAGCTCAGTCGACCCGCCGGGCTGGTTGGAGCTCTTCGGCACCGGCGCCGGCAACGCGCTCGGCGACCTCGTGCACCAGCACCGCTTCTTCATCGAGGTCACCGGCACCACGCTCGACGTGCGCATCTTCGACCCGGGCTCGAGCGGCGCGCGCGACTTCACCGGCACCGGCAACGTCACCACCACATTCACGCTGCTGCGGCCCAATGGAAGCACGCTCGCGGCCGAAGCCATCGGCGACGACACGGCCGTCACCGACAACCGCCTCGTGCGGCTCACGAGCGGCAACGTCTTCGTCGCGCTCAACACCGGCACGCACTTCACCGGGCTGACGGCCGGCCTCTATGAGCTGCGCGTAGCGACGGGCGCTGGCGCAGAGGGCAACTTCTACGGCCTCGACGTTCGCGCGACGACGGGCGCCAACGCGGCGCACTACACGGTCTACACGATGCGAACGAGCAGCCCCGCGAGCGGGTTTCTCGTGGGCGGCAACACCGCCGCCGGCACACCGAGCGGCACCATGACCCAGCCCGCCACCGCGTTCGTGAACGTGAACCGTGGCTGCACCTTCGACATCAACAACTTCGACGGAGACGGCACCAACACCGCGTCCATCACGCCGGTGGACGGCACGCCGGCCCTCGGCATCGCGCTCAGCGGAGACAATGCGGGCGTGACGCAGACGTCGACGGCCGAACTCACCACGGCGCAGAACCTGCTCATCAACAACTACGGGCTGTGGCGGCTGCAGTTCGACCCCGGCCCCACCAACGCCATCGACTGGGCGTTCGCCGACTTCTCGGGCTGGGCGGGAGGCTCGACGAACACGCTGCGCACGCCGACCAACCCGCTGCGCGTGTACCTGCCCAACGGCTACGCGCCGGTACCGGGCAACGCCAACGCCGTCGCGCCGGGCGTGCCCACGATTTCACTCGGAGCCGCCATCGCCTCTGGGCCCAACCCGCCCGTCGCCAACACGACGACGCGCTTCACCATCACGCTGGCGACTCGCAACAACACGCTCGCGACGATGACGGCCGTGCAACTCTCCGTCGGCCTGCCCACCGGCGTGGCGCTCGTCGCAGGCACGCAGCAATGCCTCATCAACGGTGTCGTTGTGGCCTGCGCTGACGGCTCTGGGACCGGGTACCGGCGCGCCACCATCGCGTCTCTCGCTGCGGGTTCGACGGCATCGCTTCGCTTCGACGTGAACTTCTCGCGACCTGCGGGTTTGCAGAATCTGTCCGGGCCTCCGCTCGCTGGCGCGACACCGCCGAACACGACGAGCTGGGTGCAATACACGTCGAACTTCGCGACAACCGAGAGGCTCGGGCCGGTGTGCAACATGCGCGTGCAGGTGGGCGGCACGGTGAGCGCGCCAACGCCCGCACGCATCTCCGGCGTGTACGTCGGCGACGACGACATCACCTTCGACACTGCAGTGCAGTTGGGCACCGTCGGCTTCCGCGTGTTCACCGCGCGCGACGAGAAGGGCACCGAGCGCAGCGCCGTGCACGAAGGCATCATCGCGTCGACCGCGCCCGACTCGTTCGAGCCGCAGCGCTACGTGGTGAAGACCACGAAGCTCAAAGACGAGTGGCTCTTCATCGAAGAAGTTCAGTCGGCCGGAGCGCCGCACGTCATCGCGTCGATGCGCATCAACGAGCAGCGCCGCACACCGCCGCCCCTCACGCTGAAAGAGAAGCTCACCACCACGCGCGCGCTGCGGGCCGCGAAGCCTTCGGCGCTGCAGCCGTCGGTGTCGGCGCTCAAGCTCTTCGTCTCGAAGCCCGGGCGCGTCTCCGTCACGCGCGCAGAGCTGGAAGCCGCAGGGCTGCCTCCGGGAGCGCGCGTGGAGCTCTTCCACCTCGGCGCACCGGTTCGCTTCACGTGGGACGCGAGCAACACCACGCTGACCTTCAACTCCGTCGCGTTCTCGACGCAGTACACCGGCAGCGCGGTCTACGTGGTGACGACGGGCAACACGTTCGTGCCAGCACCCGAAGTCACGTTCACGCGCCTCGAGCCACAGCGCAGCAACCACCGCGTCGAGCGCAACAGCATCTACTTCGCGCTCACGCCGTGGAGCGATTCGCCGTGGTTCTGGGGGCTCGCGCGCAGCAACGCCGCGTGGCCGGCGGCGCCAGCGCAGGGTCAGTTCGACCTGGCCGACGTCACGCGACTGCACGGCACGACACCGGTGCGGGTGAAGTTGCTGGGCCGCAGCGGGCACCACCATCACGTCGAGGCGAGCATCAACGGCGTCAGCATCGGCAGCGTCGACTTCGACGGCGCGACGGCGGCCACGCTCGAAGGCACCATCGCCGCGAGCGCACTGCGTGAAACCGGAAACACCCTGGGCCTCACGTTGAGCTCGACGGCCATCAGCCCTGACGATGAAGGTGCGCTCGGCTTCGTGTACCTCGACTGGCTCGAGGTCGACGCGCTCGCGCCGGTCTTCCATCGCGACGTCACCGTCGACGCCATCGCGCCCTACGACGCGACGCTGCCGAGCGTGCGCGGCGCCGACTACCTCATCGTCACGCACGCCGACTTCCTCGAGACCGCGCGCGACCTCGCGGCCCTGAAGCGACAAGAAGGCCTGCGCCCCGTCGTGGTGAAGGTGGAGCGCGCGTACGACACCTTCGCGTCGGGCACCTTCGAAGCGAACGCGGTCAAAGAGCTCATCAGCCACGTCGCCGGCGCCAGCCCGAAGCTCCGCTACGTGGTGCTGCTCGGCGACGACACCGTCGACCCGCGCGACTTCATGGGCCTGCATGGCCGCTCGTTCATTCCGTCCATCGACGGGTGGGACGGGCAGCTGGGGCGCGTGCCGTCAGAGAGCCGCTACGCCGACCTCGACGACGACGGCCTGCCTGACCTCGCCATCGGGCGCTTGCCGCTGCAGACCACAGCCGACGGCCTCACGTTGCTCGACAAAATCGGCCACTACCCGATGCGCAATCAACGCGCGCCGCAGCACGTGGTCTTCGTCGACGCGCGCGGGCCCAACGACGACGACTTCCTCGCGCGCGCCACGGCGTTGAACCAGAGCATCGGCGCGCCGATGCAGGTCATCGACACGTCGACGGGCGTCGCGCAGGCACGGCAGACGTTGGCGCAGGTGCTCTCGCGAGGCGACGCGGCGTCGCTGCACTACATCGGGCACGGCGCGCCCACTGCGTGGACCTCGCGCGGCTTGTGGAACGTGAACGACTCGTCGGGCCTCACGCCGGCGTCGTCAGACACGCTCGGCTTTCAGTGGTCGTGCTTCGCGCAGTGGTACCAGTACCTCTTCGGGCCTTCGGTCGGTGAATCGCTGCTGTTGATGAAAGAAGGCGGCGTCACCGCGTCGTTCGGGCCCGCCGGCATCACCGACCCCGCGCAGCAGGCGCTGCTGAGCGAAGCGGTGTACCGAAACGTGTACCAACGCCACCTGCCGCTCGGAGACGCGATCCTCGAAGCCAAACGCGCGCTCCCGCCGGGCACCGACAGCGCGGCGCTCATCGACGGGTGGAATCTGCTCGGTGACCCCGCCATGATTCCTTCACCGCTCGCGACGGGTCGCGCCCCCTGGACACCCCATGAAGAACCCTCCGAACCCACCGACGGCTCCCGCAACAAGAAAGCCGTACAAGCCACCCCGCCTCGAAGAATTGACGCTCCACGGTGAAGAGATGGCCGCGGCGAGTTGCAAGACGACGATTCCCGGCGCGGGCCCGGCGTCGATGACGTGCATCGACTCAGGCTGCAAAGACATGGGCAGCTGAGATGGGCGAGGCGATTCCACGAAGAACGCTGGCCGACTTCGTCAAGGAGCAAAAGCTCCGCGCGCGACGCACGCCCATGCAGGGCACGTTGGAGACGACGTTTCGCTGCAACTTGAAGTGCGTGCATTGCTACGTGAACAAGGCCGTGGGCGATGTCGAAGAGAAGGCCCGCGAGCTCTCGACGCAGCGCATGTTGCAGCTGGTCGATGAGATTGCAGACGCGGGGTGCCTCGAGCTGTTGCTGACCGGCGGCGAAGTGCTGGTGCGCCCCGACTTCGAAGAGGTGTACCTGCACGCGCTCAAGCGAGGCCTGCTCGTCATCGTCTTCACCAACGGCACGATGCTGACCGAGCGCCTCGCGAACCTGTTCGCCGAGCACAAGCCACTGCGCGTCGAAATCTCGCTCTACGGCATGACGCCCGAGACGTACGAGCGCGTCACCGACGTGCCCGGGTCGTACGCGAAGTGCATGCGCGGCATCGAAATGCTGCTGGAGCGCGGCGTGGTGCTCAAGCTCAAGACGATGGTGCTCACGTGGAACATGCACGAGGTCGAGGCGATGCGAGCCTTCGCCGCCGAGCGAAACCTCGGCTTCCGCTACGACGGCTTCTTGAACCCGCGCGTCGACTGCGGCGCGAATCGAAACGGTGAGCTGCAGGTCGACCCCGAAGCGTTGCTCGCGCTGGACCTCGCCGACCCCGAGCGCATGGCGTCGTTCAAGCAGTTCTGCGAGCGCTTCGTACCGAAGGAAAAAGTCGAGCCGCGGGAGCGTGTGTACAACTGCGGCGCAGGGCAGACGTCCTTCACCGTCGAGCCGTCGGGAAAAATGCAGCTGTGTCAGCTGTCGCGGCGCGCGTCGTTCGACCTGAAGCAGGGCTCGTTCGACCAGGGGTGGAACGTGGTGTTCCCCGCGCTGCGCGAGAAGAAGTGGCAGTCGAACTCCGTGTGTCGCAGCTGCAACCTCACCTCGCTGTGCGCGAACTGCCCCGGCGCCGCGGAGATGGAGACCGGCTCGCTCGAAGGCGTCATCGAAGGCTTCTGTCGCGCGACGCACCTGCGGGCCTGGGCGGTGATGAAAGAGAAGAGCGGCCACCAACGTGATGGCTCGTGTTGTCTGGCGAAGCCGCTCGTTCAGCTCGGCGTTCCGGCGACGGAATGAAGCGCGCGTGGTCGGTGGCCGGCGTCACGCTCGGCTTGAGCGGCGACGACGTGCCAGCTGTGCTCGGCGAGAAGCACGCGCTGTTCGCGGTCGATGCGGTCGACGTGAACCTCGAGCTGACGTTGTCGCGTGACGCAGTGCCCGATGCCGGCGGGCTCGAGCTGCTCTTCGATTCAGGCGGCGTGTGGAAGTTGTTCGGCGACGCGGAGCAGCGGCTCTACCACTTCAGCAGTCATGTCTTTTCGCCGCCGCTCTACAAAGGGCTGCTGCTCGACGCGGCGTACACGAAGGGCACGTTGTTCTGCCCCGGAGTCGCAGCGCCGCTGCACCCGCTCGACGCGCCACTGGAGCAGGTGTTGTTCACGCACCGGCTCGCGCGTGAAGGCGCGGTGGAGCTGCACTGCGTCGGGTTGCTGATTCGTGGCCGCGCATTGCTGCTGTGTGGCGTGTCGGGCGTCGGCAAGAGCACGTCGGCGAAGTTGTGGCGCGAGCGATTTCCCGGCGTGGAGGTGCTCAGCGACGACCGCGTCGTGCTTCGGCGTGAAGGTGCCGGTTGGCGCGCCTGGGGAACGCCGTGGCATGGCGAAGGTGCGTTCGCGTCGGCGGCGAGTGCTCCGTTGGGCGCGCTGGTGTTGTTGCGACATGGCCCGACGAATTCGTTGAGCGACGTGAAGCCGGCGGAAGCGATGCGTGAGCTGTATCGGCTCTCGTTTCCGCCCGTGTGGGAAGCGGAGGGCGTTGGCCGCGTGCTGGATTCACTTGCGTCGGTCGCCCAGACAACACCGACGCTTCGCTTCGACTTCGTGCCCGACGTGAGCGCCGTCGATGTCGTCGAAGCGGCGAGCCGGCGGTGGTGGTGAAGAGCGCAGCCTTCGAACACTTCATCCGCGCGGGCCGCTTCTGGACGGGCGACTGGAGCGACCTCGAAGTCGCGCAGCACCACGGCTTGCTCGGCCCCTGGGCGCCCCGCGAGCGACGCCTGGTGCTGCACACGCGCTACGCACGACTGCTCGCACTCACCTCTCAACTGAGCAACGCACTCGGCGACCTTCCGCACGTCATTCTCAAAGGCGTCACCGCCGGCGCCGCGTGGAAGTTTTCTGCGCTGCGACCTCAGTCGGACATCGACGTACTCGTCGAACCGCGGCGGGCGAAGGAAGCGCTCGAACGTTGGTCTGGACTCATCGAGCAGCCGCCGCGCTGGGGTCGTCACTTTCACCTCGCGCTGAGGACGCCGCTCTTTCCGGGCGTGCCCATTGAGCTGCACGTCGGGCTCTCGGCGAACTTCGAGCTGAACCTCGACGTGACCGCGCTGCTCGCTCGGCGGCGAATGCTCACCATCGACGGTCACACACTTCCGTCCTTCGATGCCGGCACCGAGCTCGCGTACCTCGCGCTTCACGCAGCGACGCATGCCGGTGAACGACTGCGCTGGCTCTTCGACCTGCGCGAGAAGTCGCAAGACTTCACCGACTGGGACGCCGTCGTCGCGCAGGCGCTCGCATGGACGACGCCGTGGCCGGTGTGGTGGGCGCTGCGAGAAGCGAAGACGCGCCTCGGCGCTGAAGTGCCTGCTTCGGTGCTCGCGTCACTCGAGCCACCCCTGAGCGCGCGTGCACGCATCGAGCTCGCTGCGTCGAGCACCTCGGCGCGACTGCTGCGACTTTCGTTGTCACCGGTTGCGCGGTGGCCAGCGACCATCGCGCGCAAGCTTACGGCGCGAGGTACTCGTCGTCGGTGACGTGCTCGAGCCACTCGACGGTCTTGCCTTCGAGCGGCTCCTGCGTGGCGATGTGACTCAGCGGCTCGGTGGCCGTCGCGCCATGCCAATGCACCACGCCCGGCGGCGTCCACACCACGTCGCCCGCTTTCACTTCGACCTTCTTCTCGCCCTTTTCCTGAACCCAGCCCGAGCCTGCGGTGATGATGAGCGTCTGGCCGCGCGGGTGTCGATGCCACGCCGAGCGCGCGCCGGGCGCGAACACCACGTGCCCCGCACCTGAGTGACGATTGGGGTTGGGCAGAAACAGCGGCGTCACCGCGACCTCACCAGTGAACGTCTCGCTCGGGCCAATCAGCTCGGGGCGCTCCGCAGCGGCGGACACCTCCATCTTCGCGTCGGGGTCAATCTTCGGTGCCGATGGTGTCGTCGCGCAGGCCATCAACAACGCGCAGAGCAGAGCGATTCGCATGCGGCGCTTGATACGACGCCGGCGTCACCGCGTGTAGAGCTCTCGCCACACAGGCGCGAAGCGCGCACCTCCGTCGGGCCAGCGTGGCGACGCTCCAGACAACTCGAGCGAGCTATGCGGGTTGCCCGCGTCGGCGTCGGTGGTGAGGCGCTGAGAGCCGTACGGCGGCTGCGCCACGTCGACGTCGAACGGTGTGCCGGGGAGCATCATCGCGCTGAACGCCGCGAGGTGCCCTGCGTGCTGCCCGTCGCGCTCGTGCGTGAAGCCCCAGAAGCGCGCGCGCGGCGTCAGCGACGGCTCGGTGAGCCACGCCTGGTTGGTGTCGAGCGGCCCGCTGAGCATCACCACGCGCGCGACCTCGCGCTTGAGGCCGACGAGCCCCGCGGTGCTGGCGCCGTGAGAAATGCCCGACATGACGATGGTGTCCCAGCGGAGCGCGCCACCTTCGAGGAACCAACCCCAGTCGCCCTGCGGGTGTTGCGCTGCGAGGCGCTCGAGCATCTTCACCGCGCGCGCCTCGATGCTCTCGTTGCGGCTGATGGCGATGACACTCGAGCGGTCGACGCCGTCGAAGGCCTCGAGGCGACACCCGCCGATGTCGGCGCCGCAGTTGCCCACGCCATAGTCCGACACGTAGCAGGGGCTGATGACGTGGAAGCCATACGACGCGAGCAGCGCGTTGTGCGCCGCAGAGCCACACGTCGTCGGCGCACCTGCTCCATGGAGGTAGATGACGAGCTGCCCCCGCGACGCCACGCGCGTGTCGAGCGCCGCTAACTGCTGCCCATTGGCGCGCCCGGCGTCAGGAGGCGCTGCCTCGGCGGGCCGGAACTGAAACGAATGGAGCTGCGGGTTGGTGCGGTCGACCTGCAACGCGCGACCTGCGTCAGCCGCACCGGCGTCGACTGCACCCGCGTCAGCGACCCCTGCGTCGGTCACGCCTGCATCATCGAAGCCCGCGTCGATGACTGCACCCGCATCCATGGCGAGCCCCGCATCTTCGAGCACCACACCGCCGTCGAACTCCACGCTGGCGTCGGCCTCCTCGGACAGCTCCGCACACGAAGCCAGCAGCACCACGCACCACAGACGCACGAGTCGACGCATGAGGCCTTTCTGGCGCGCGCTATGGAGCGAGACAACCACCATCAGGTGCGTCGGTCGTATCGATGAGCTGCAGCGACTCACCCACGAGGCGGTAGCGGCGGCGCGTCGAACACACGAGCGCGTCGTCGGCGATGACTTCATTGATGGCGATGACCTGCCGAGCCGCAGGTGTGCCGACAGCGAACTCGCGCGAAGGAAAGCCGAGCTGATGCGTGGGCGAACCAGCGTCGCCACCCCAGTGCGTCAACGTGCCCTCGGACCACGTCGTCTCGCCGGTGAACTCCGTCGTCAGCAGCGGCACGAGGCCCTTCTTTCCCAGCAACCACGCCGTGGTCACGACGTTCGCCGGGCAGCCAGAACCGAGAATTCGCATCACGCGCACGACATCGGGCCGCACCACGTCGACGGTGAAGGTCTCGAGCGCGTCGGGGACAACGTAGCGGCGCACGTCGGCTCCGGTGACTTCGAAGCCGCCGTTACGTTCGCGCACCGTCACGGTGACACGCCGCGGCTGCTTCAAAGCCACGATGGTCAACGTCGCCGGTTTGTAGCGGTGCGTGTCGTCGGCTCCCGGAGGCGCCAACATCACGAACTGCTCGACACCTTCTTCACCCCGCGCGCGAATGACTACGAAGAGCGGAACCTCGGGGGTCAGCTCGAGCCGCAGGGTGTGGCCGACGGGCAGCGGAACAGGCTCGGCGTGCGCGATGACCGCCGAGCAGACGACAAAGATGAGGACGGAGAGCCGCACTGCACCTCGCCAACGCAACTACTTTGCCAACCCTCGCTTCTTGAGCGTCGACTCCATTGCGCCGGGGTTGATGTCTCGCCCCTGCGCGACGCGGTCGTTCCACGTCTCGTGGTGGCCGATGGTGCCGGCCACTTCTTGCATCGTGATGGTCCCCGGTACCGGGCACACCAGGTGGCACAGGTTGCAGCCCACGCACTCCACGTCGTCGATGACGGGGAGGAACCGGCCCACCGCGCCGGCGGCCTTCACCGGCACTTCAGGAATCACCGCCGGAATGTGCGTGTGGCCCGCCTTCACGTGCTCTTCGTGCGTGCGGCCGGGAATCAAGATGCACTGATGCGCGCCGTCCATGCAGGCGACGGTGCACAGGTTGCAGCCGATGCACGTGTCCGGGTTGATGCGCGCCTTGAGGTTGTAGTTGAGGTCGAGCTCGCCCCATTCGGCGTACGCGCCGACGGCCTGACCGCGCAGCTCAGACACCGACTTCATGCCCTTGCTGTCGAGGAAGTCAGACAGGCCCTCAATCATGTCTTCGACGATGCGGTAGCCGTAGTGCATCACCGCCGTGCAGACCTGCACCGACGTCGCGCCCAGGGCGATGAACTCGGCCGCGTCGCGCCAGTTCGAAATGCCGCCGATGCCGGAGATGGCCATGTGCTTCGTCGCCGGGTTCTTCGCGAGCTGGCTCATCATGTAGAGCGCGATGGGCTTGACCGCCGGGCCGCAGTAACCGCCGTTGGTCGACTGCGTGCCGACGCGCGGGTTGGGCACCATGCGATCGAGGTCGACGCCGAGCAGCGACTTGATGGTGTTGATGAGCGAAATCGCCGGAGCGCCACCACGCGCCGCCGCTTCACCGGGCTCGTTGATGTCGCCGGTGTTCGGCGTGAGCTTGATGATGACGGGCGTCTTTGCGTACTCCATCGCCCAGCGGGTGATCTCCTCGAGCACCTTGGGTTCCTGGCCGACGGCGCTGCCCATGCCGCGCTCGCACATGCCGTGCGGGCAACCGAAGTTCAGCTCCAGGCCATCGCAGCCGGTGTCTTCGGCGCGCTTGATGATCTCCTTCCAGTTCTCTTTCGTCTCGACCATCAGCGACGCGATGATGGTGTTCTTCGGGTACCGCTTCTTGACCTCGTACATCTCCTTGAGGTTCACCTCGAGCGGGCGGTCGGTGATGAGCTCGATGTTGTTGAGCCCCATCATTCGCGTGTTGCCGTAGTCGTTGCTCCAGAAGCGCGAGGTCACGTTGGTGACCGGGTCGCCCAGCGTCTTCCAGACCGCGCCGCCCCACCCTGCGTCGAACGCACGCATGATTTGAGGCCCTGAATTCGCCGGCGGCGCCGACGCCAGCCAGAACGGGTTCGGAGACTTGATGCCGCAGAAGTCGATGCTCAGATCAGCCATTGCTCACTTGCCCCCGAGCGCGCGCACGATGTCACGCACTGCGATTTTTGCTTCCTGCACGGCGTTGACGACTTCCTTGCCGCCGTTCACACAGTCGCCGCCGCTCCACACCTTGTCGTTGCCGGTGCGATGCGTCGCCGCGTCGACCACCACGCGGCCTTTCTTGTCGAGCGCCACGCCGGCGAACGCCTTCACCACCTCGGTCGCCGTCGCCTGGCCGATGGCCAACGCCACCAGCTCCGCCGAGAGCTGCTCTTCACCACCGACCACCGGCTTGCCGTTCTCGGTGTGTGAGAGCGTCACGCTGATCAACTTGCCGCTCGCGTCGCGCTGCAGCTTCGTCAACGCGCGGTTCTCGACCAACCGAACGCCGCTCTCACGCGCGTGCGCGAGCTCGTGTTCGTAGCCAGACATGTCGGCTTCCGAGCGTCGGTACACCATCGCCACGTCGTCAATGCCGAGCAGCTTGAGCTCGTGCGCGATGTCGAGCGCCGTGTTGCCACCGCCGATGACCAACGCGCGCTTCACGTGCTCGAGCGTCAGCTTCGGGTCGGCCTTGATGCGCTCGATGAGGTCGACGGCTCCCCACACGCCTTCGCCGTGTTCACCGTCGACGCCGAGCCCCGAATCAGGCCCGAGCCCCAGCCCGAGGAACACCGCGTCGTAGTCGCTGAGCAGCGTGCCGGCAGAGACCTGCCCTTTGCCCGCCGAGCCCGCGACGACCTCCACGCCGCTCTTCAGCTCGATGTCACCGAGCGAGAAGACCCACGCGATCTCCTGCAGCGCCTGATCAGCCGACTGCTTGTACGGCGCGATGCCGAGCGTGTTGAGCCCGCCGGGCACGAGCTTGCGTTCGAAGATGACGCTCTTGTGGCCTTCGAGCGCCAACAGCCCCGCCGCGGCGATCGACGCCGGCCCCGCGCCGATGATGGCGACCGTCTTGCCGCTCGGCTGCTTGCGCGGCGCCATGAGCGTCTCGAGCGAGCGCGACGTCAGCGTGGTCTCGGTGGCGAAGCGCTGCAGCCGCCCGATGGCGATCGGCTCGCGACCCCACGCGTTGTAGACGCACGCGCCAGCGCACAGCACTTCGACCGGGCACACGCGCGCGCACGACGCGCCGAGAATGTTCTCTTTGAGAATGGTGCGCGCAGCGCCGGTCGTGTTGCCGGTGCTGATCTTGTGAATGAAGTTGGGAATGTCGATGCCCGTGGGGCACGCCTTGATGCAGGGCGCGTCGACGCAATACAGGCACCGGTTGGCTTCGGTGACGGCCTCAGGGGCCGAGTACGCAGGCTTCTTTTCGCTGAAGCGCTGCTCGAGTCTGCCGCTTGGCAGAACGGGAAGAGGGTGCATCAAACCTCCGTTGAACAAGGAATGGTGAGGGAACCCGGGAGGGTCGCCCGCGAGATCCATCTGTGTCAACGACGGTGGTTGACGCGTCGCGACGCAAGTACGATTTTCCCATGCGCTGCGCGTTGCTGCTTTCCCTGCTCACCACCGCTGCTCTCGGAGACACCATGAAAGACGACGTGCTGCGCCACGCGGCGTTGATGGAGCAGCTGCGTGCGTCGGCGCCGGGAGAGAGCGCCATCGCGACCGCGTTGCTCGCGCGGCTCCTGAGCGATGCGCAATGGCTCGCGGTGTTGCGCTCGGGTCAGAAGGCGACGTTGTACCTGCCGTACTTTGGCGCCGCCGACCTGGCGATGGCCGACGCAGCGAGACGCGCGACCGACGGCTCGTCGCTCAGCGGTTTCTTCGGGAGCGGTGAGGTGCCGTTGCCCGCGGGGAGCTCGTTGAAGCGCGAAGACACCTACGGCGCGCTGACGGTGCGGTGGATTGAGGGCGCGCTGCCGTGGGCTGTCGCGGAGGCGAAGCCGGTGCGCGCGCCGCCGGTGAAGCCGCCGCCCATCGACGTCGACCCGCTGCTCACGAAGAACCTCGCGCATGTGAGCAGCAAGGCGGCGGTGCGCGTTTCGCTCAAGCCGGCGCTGCGTGCGTACGCCCGCCAGCTCGCGCAGCAGCGCGACCCTTCAACGTTGTCCTTCGACGTCGCGGTGAGCACAGACATCGTTGCGTGTGAGCGCGCGTTCCTCGAGGGCGTCGCGAAAGACCTGAAAGACGGCACCATGAAGGTCGTCACCCGGTACCGCCGCCATGGCTTCACCGAGCTCTTCACGAATTTTCCGAAGTACGAGGCGCAGGTGACCAGCTGGCGTGTCGAAGGCGCGCACACCTTGTTCTTCAAGTACCGCTTGCCGACGTCACACCTGCCACCGCTCGACGTCGAGTACCACGTGAACGACGGCGGCGCGGCGTACTTCGAGTACCAGTGTCAGCTGCCGCAGCGCTCGCTGGTCGATGTGTACGTGCACGGCGAGGCGTGAGCTTCAGCCCTTCGCGAGTGCACGAAAACGCTCGCTCAACTGGTCTCGAAAGACCTTGAGTTCCGCAGCGTCGACAGGGCGCGCGCGCCTGGATTTCTCGCAAGAAAGAGATGATTTTCGGAGGGACGACGCGCGGATCAAAGTGCCCGGTCATACGCCTCCTGCGAGGGCCATGGCAGCAGCGGCAAGCCCATCAACCACGCCCAGCGCTCGCGCGCTCTTCCGAGATGACGCGTCAGGTGCGGCCACAACCCGGCGATGTCGGCGGGCGTCACGAACAGCCAGACATCGCGGGTGTTCGCCTCACGCAACAACGCACCCATCCAGTACGCACGGGTGGCTGTGTCTTCAGACGACAGGTTGCGATGCAAGTCAGCGACGGTCGCGTCAACCCACCACAGGAAATAGGGGCGATGCGCCGGGTCGCGGAGCGCTTCTGTGGTGGGCGGCAACATCGCGCGGCAGCGTACAACACCTGTCATAACGCCGCGCCGTGCGTCTCTTCGTCGCCGTGGTGTTGCTGCTGTGCGCAGCGTGCATTCCCAAGCGGGTCAACTGGAGAGAGGTCGACGCGCGCGCTGATCATTCGACGCTGCGTCACACCCCGGCCGGCGACGTCATCGGCTTCGTCGAGCAAGACGGCACGCTGGCGTGGCTCGGCCTTCCGTACGCGCAACCACCCGTCGGCCCGCTGCGCTGGAGAGCGCCGAGGCCCGTCGCGAAGTTCGAGGCAGCGCTCGCCTTCAGCGCCACGAAGTACGGCCCGCAGTGCCCGCAGCTCGACGCGGCGGGCGCCTTCACCGGCGACGAGGCGTGCCTCACGCTCAACGTCTCGGCGCGCTCCATCGACGACTCGAAGCGCCCGGTGATGGTGTGGCTCCACGGCGGCGGCAACAGCATCGGCACCGCGAACTCGTATGTGCTCCGCAACCTCGCGCGGCGCTACGGCGTGGTGGTGGTCAGCGTGAACTACCGCCTCGGGGTGCTCGGGTGGTTTCGTCACCCGTCGCTCACCAGCGCCCTCGACACCCCGGCAGACGCGAGCGGCAACTTCGGCACGCTCGACGTCATCGAAGCGCTCAAGTGGGTGCGCACCAACATCACGTCTTTCGGCGGTGACCCCGACAACGTCACCGTCTTCGGAGAATCAGCCGGAGGCTCCAACGTGTTCGCGCTGCTCGCCTCACCGCTGGCGACGGGGCTGTACCAGCGCGCGGCAATTCAAAGCGGCCTGCCTTCGTCGAACACGCTCGCGGAAGCGACGAACTTCATCGACGACGCCGCGCCCGGCCTCACCAACAGCGCGAACGAGGTGTTGCTGCAGCAGCTCATGTCCGACGGCAAGGCCGCCGACCGCGCGAGCGCGAAGCCGTTGCTCGAAAAAATCGCCCCGCCCGACGTCGCCAACTACCTGCGCAGCCGCACCGCAGAGCAATTGCTGACGCCGCTCCAAGGCGCGCCGCTCGGCATGTACGAAGCGCCGCAGCTGCTGCGCGACGGACACGTCTTGCCGACCGGGCCCATCATCGAAGCGCTGGCGCGAGGCCCGCGCGTGCCGGTGCTGCTCGGCACGCACCGCGATGAATTCAAACGCTTCGCGCAGGGCGACAAAGACGAAGCCGCGCGCTTCCCCGGGTTCTCGGTGCCGTACGAGCCGGCCTTCGTGCGCGACATGCAGCTGCTCTCGGCGTTGTGGAAGGAGCGCGGCGCCGACGCCCCAGCAGCCGCGCTGCAACCCAACGCGTGGCTCTACCGCTTCGACTGGAACCAGGAGCGCTCGGTGACCTTCGCGGAGCTGCCGCAAGCGCTCAGCACCACCTACGGCACCGACGTGGGCTTCGTGCTCGGCGACGAGGCGGGCGAGCTCGACGTCTTCAACCTCGCCACGCCCGAGAGCGAGCGCGGTCGCGTGAAGTTGTCGCGCGCGATGGTCTCGTACTGGGTGCAGTTCGCAAAGACGGGCGCACCGGGCCGCGGCGTCGAGAACGACTTGCCGCTGTGGGAGCCGAGTGGTGAGGGCCACCGCTTCATGGTCTTCGACGACAGCCTGCGCATGGAGCAGGGCCGCGAGCCGCTCGAGAGCATCGAGGCGAGGCTGTGGAATGACGCCTCGTTCTCGAGCGACGCCGAGCGCTGCAAAACTGCCTACAAGCTCTTCAAGGTCGTCGGCGCAGGAACACCGCAACGCTGCTCGAGGGGGAACTGATGCACACCGGCAGGTACTACACGGCGATAGAAATCTTCTTCTGGACGCTGCGCGAGACGTTCGCCTTCATCTTCATCGCCGCGCTCCCGGCCATCGCGTGGGCCGGCTATGGCCACACGTGGTTGTCGATTCCGTGGCAGCCCGTCGCGCTCGTCGGCACTGCGGTCGCGTTCGTCACCGGTTTCAAGAACAACGCCGCGTACGGCCGCTTGTGGGAGGCGCGACAAATCTGGGGCGGCATCGTGAACGTGAGCCGCACTTGGGCGGTGCAGGTGCTCGACATGCCGACCAGCCCGCTCGAGGTGAAGCGCACGCTCGTGAACAGGCACGTCGCGTGGCTGACGGCGCTGCGCTTTCAGCTGCGTGAAGCGCGCCCGTGGGAGCACATCAAGACGCAGGCAGAGAACCTCGCGTACTCGAAGCGCTACGACGTGCCCGAGTGGCACAGCGAGCTGGCGACCGAGCTCACGCCGCTGCTCTCTGACGACGAAACGGCGCACGTGCTCTCGAAGAAGAACCGCGCCACGCACCTGCTCGCCGCGCAGTCGAGGCACCTGCAGGAGCTCTCGGCGAAGGGTGAGCTGACGGAGCTGCGCTTCATCGAGCTCGAGCGCGCCGTCGCCGCGCTCTACGACTGTCAGGGCCGCGCCGAGCGCATCAAGAACTTCCCCTACCCGCGCCAGTTCGCGACGTTGAACACCTACTTCATCTGGATGCTGACGCTCTCGCTGCCGTTCGCGTTGATGCCGGAGCTCGCGAAGCTGGGGCCGCACTTCGTGTGGGCGACGATTCCCATCGCGTCGGCGGTCTCGTGGATCTTCCACATGCTCGACAAAATCGGTGAGGCCTCCGAGAACCCGTTCGAAGGCGGCCCCAACGACGTGCCCATCAGCACCATGGCGCGCGCTATCGAAATCGACTTGCGCGAGCTGCTCGGTGAAGTGCCGCCGGCGCCACTGCCGAGCCGCAACAACATCCAGATGTGAGTGAGCGATGCACCACGAACTGCTGATTGTGCTCTCGTTGTTGTTGGGCGTGGTGGTGCTCCACGGCGTGAGCACGCGCTTCAAGGTGTCGTTTCCGATTCTGTTGGTGCTCGTCGGCGTCAGCGTGAGCCTGGTGCCGGGGCTCCCGCACATCTCGCTCGACCCCGACGTCGTCTTCCTCATCTTCCTGCCGCCGCTGCTCTACGAAGCGGCGTGGTTCACGTCGTGGCGCGAGTTCAAGACGCTGCGCGGAGCCATCGCCCTGCAGGCGCTCGGGCTGGTGCTCTTCACGTCGGCCGCCGTGGCGTGGGTCGCGCATTCGTACATCGCGGGGTGCTCGTGGGCGCTCGCCTTCCTGCTCGGCGGCATCATCTCTCCGCCCGACGCAGTAGCCGCGACGTCGGTGCTGCTCGGCCTCAAGATTCCGCGCATCCCCGTGGCGGTGCTCGAAGGTGAGAGCCTCGTCAACGACGCGTCGTCGCTCATCGTGGTGCGCTTCGCCATGGCCGCGCTCGTCAGCGGCACGTTTTCGATGCAGGTCGCCGTGCAGGACTTCTTCTACGTCTCCATCGTCGGCATCACGATGGGCCTGCTCGTCTCACGCGGCGTCGTCGCGCTGCACCGCAAGCTGCCCGGCACGCCGGCCGTCGACACCGCGCTCACGTTGTTGACGCCGTACCTCGTGTACCTCGCCGCCGAGCAGGTTCACGCGTCGGGCGTGCTCGCCGTCGTCACTGCGGGCCTCGGGTTGTCCGCGCGCAAGCACCGCTTCTTGAGCCCGATGTCGCACGTCTACAGCACCGGCACGTGGGCGACGCTGGGCTTCGTGCTCAACGGCGTGGTGTTCATCCTCATCGGGCTGCAGCTGCCGCAGGTGACGCAGGCGCTCGGAGAGACGTCGATGGTCGAGGCCATCGGGCTCGGGCTGCTGGTGAGCGTGGTGGCCATCGTGGTGCGCATGTTGTGGACGTTTCCCGCGGCGTACCTGCCGTCGTTTCTGCCGTGGAAGCCGAAGCCGCGCGTGCTCCCCGACTGGCGCGTGGTGACGCTGGTGGGCTGGGCCGGAATGCGTGGCGTGGTGTCGCTCGCGTCGGCGCTCGCCATTCCGCACCTCGCTGATGACGGCAGACCTTTTCCGCTGCGGGCGCTGCTCATCTTCATCACCTTCATCGTCATTCTGGTGACGCTGGTGGCGCAGGGGCTGAGCCTGCCGCTGCTCGTGAAGTGGCTGCGCTTCGACGTGACTGACGACCACGCGAAGCAGCGCACCGAGCTCGAGGCGCGCCTCGAGAGCCACGCGGTGGAGCAGTTGCAGAAGCAGGGCCTGATGCAGCTCGCAGCGCACTTCTCCGCGTCGATGGACGACGACCACACGCGCACCAAGGTGGTGCTCATGCAGAAGCTCGAGCTGGTGCGCCTGCGCGACACCGGCGAGGTCGCGTACGAGCTCGCGCGCGCCAAAGAGTTCGAGCTGGAGCTGGAGCTCGCGCGGCTCTCGTCGCGCGAACCGATGACGCACTGAGACGCGGAAACCGGGTTGGCCCGGGCGCGCGGAGCCCTTAACTTCGCCCGCCCCTCACCCCGACTTCTGGAGGTTTCATTGGCGAACCAGGTTCGTGCAGCGCTGATTCAGTGCAGCAACCCCATCAACGATGAGTCAGTGCCTGTGAAGAAGGTCCAACAGGCCATGTTGGACAAGCACGTGCCGCTCATCGAAGAGGCGGCGAAGAAGGGCGCGCAGGTGCTGTGCCTGCAGGAGATTTTCAACGGCCCCTACTTCTGCCCCGGTCAAGACAAGCGCTGGTACGCGGCCGCCGAGGGCATCCCCGATGGCCCGACGACGAAGGTGATGCAGGACCTCGCGAAGAAGCACGGCATGGCCATCGTGGTGCCGCTCTACGAAGAGGCGATGCGCGGCGTGTATTACAATACAGCCGCCGTCATCGACGCCGACGGCAAGTATCTCGGCAAGTACCGTAAACAACACATTCCCCAGACCTCAGGCTTCTGGGAAAAGTATTTCTTTACGCCCGGCAACGGCGGCTACCCGGTATTTCAGACACAGTTCGCAAAAATCGGCGTGTACATCTGTTACGACCGTCACTTCCCCGAAGGGGCGCGCGCGCTGGGCCTGAACGGCGCTGAAATCGTCTTCAACCCGTCGGCTACGGTGGCGGGGCTCTCGCAGTACCTGTGGAAGTTGGAGCAGCCGGCGCACGCGGTGGCCAACGGCTACTACGTGGGCGCCATCAACCGCGTGGGCACTGAGGCGCCGTGGAACATCGGCAAGTTCTACGGCACGTCGTACTTCGTGAACCCGCGCGGCAAAATCATCGCCGAGGCCAGCGAAGACAACGACGAGGTGGTGGTCAGCGACCTCGACCTCACGTTGATCGATGAAGTGCGTCAGACGTGGCAGTTCTACCGAGACCGCCGCCCCGACGCGTACCAGGACCTCGTTCGCCCTTAAGGAGCCTCAGCCATGTCACTCATCATCAAGAACGGCACCATCGTCACCGCGAATGACCAGTACATCGCAGACGTGTACTGCGCTGACGGCGTCATCAAGGCCATCGGCAAAGACCTCAACGTGCCTGCCGGCACCGAGGTCGTCGACGGCTCGGGGCAGTACGTGTTCCCCGGCGGCATCGACGCGCACACGCACATGGAGATGCCCTTCATGGGCACCACCTCCAGCGACGACTTCTACACGGGCACCGCGGCCGGCGTGGCGGGCGGCACCACCACCATCATCGACTTCGTCATTCCCAACAGGAACCAGTCGCTGCTCGAGGCGCGCGACTTCTGGTTCAACAACGCGAAGAAGGCCGTGAGCGACTACGCGTTTCACATGGCTGTCACCTGGTTCAGCGACCAGGTGAAGAAGGAAATGCACCACGTCTTCCACAACGACGGCATTCAGAGCTTCAAGATCTTCATGGCCTACCGCGGCGCCATCGGCGTCGACGACGTGGAGTTGGTGCAGGTGCTCGACACGGCGCACGACCTCGGCGCCACGGTGAGCGCGCACTGCGAGCACGGTGACGCCGTCGTCGCGCTGCAGACCAGGCTCTACGAGCGCGGCCAGACGGCGCCCGAAGCGCACCCGCGCTCACGCCCGGCGTACCTCGAAGGTGAAGCCACCAACCGCGTCATTCAGCTCGCGCGCGTGGCCAGCGACGGGCGCAACGGGCACATCGCCGGGCCCAGCGAGGCGCAGTCGCTCTACATCGTGCACCTCACCTGCAAGGAGTCGATGGACGCGGTGTACCGCGCGCGACAAGAAGGTCAGCGCGTGATGGTCGAGACGTGCCCGCAGTACCTGCTGCTCGACGACAGCGTGTATTCGAAGCCCGACTTCGAGGGTTCTGCGTATGTGATGAGCCCCCCGATTCGGCCGAAGGGGCACCAGGAGTATTTGTGGAACGCGATGGCCAACGGCGCCATTCAGCACGTGGCCACCGACCACTGCCCGTTCAATCACCAGCAGAAGCTCGCGGGCAAAGACGACTTCCGGAAGATCCCCAACGGCGCGGCCGGCATCGAGAACCGCATGTCGCTCATGTACACGTATGGCGTGGCGACGGGCCGCATCACGCTGCAGCAGTTCGTCGACGTGACGAGCACCCAGGCCGCGAAGATCTTCGGGCTCTACCCGCGCAAGGGCGCAATCGCGGTCGGCTCCGACGCAGACCTCGTGCTCTATGACCCCAGGGGCTCGTCGAAGATTTCAGCGAAGACGCACCACCAGCGCGTCGACCGCAACATCTTCGAGGGCTTCGAGCTGAAGGGGAAAGTCGCGAAGACCGTGGTCAACGGCAAGCTGCAGTGGAACGACGGAGACCTGCGCGTGGAGCGCGGCGCCGGCCGGTACTTGAAGCGCACCTGAGCCGCGCTACAGCCAGTTGTCGATGCGCAGCTCGTCGACTCGAGCGAAGTGACGCACGTTGCCGGTAATCAACGTGCAGTCATTGGCGATGGCGATGCTCGCGATGCGCAGGTCGGCCTCGTCGAGCTTCGCGCCTCGCTTCTCGAGACGGGCGCGCAGCGGCCCGTAGACCTCCGCAGCCGCAGCGTCGAAGGGAAGCACCGCGAGCTGCGACAACAGCAGCCGTGAACGCGCCAACAACTCCAGACGTCCGGCTCGGTGCGCGCCGAAGCTGAGCTCACCGAAGGTGATGCTGCTCGTGAACTGCGCTCGCGCCGGAACTCGCGCCAGTCGCTGGTGCAACCGCTCCAGACCGCTGCGAGACATGAGCGCGCTCAACACGTCGGTGTCGAACAGGTAGTTCATTTGAGCTTCGGCACCCGACGCGTCTTGTCCTTCCGTCGCGAACGCACGATCTCGTCAAGGAGGCGCGGGAACTCGGGCGCATCGTCAAAGGCGCCCACCAGCGCCAGCAGGCCCTCCGGTCGATTCGCCGCGTCAATCGGCACCAACCGCGCCACCGGCTTTCCGTGCTTCTCGATGACGACTTCAGCACCTGTGTGGTGCACCTCCCCGACGACTTCAGAGAGGTGCGCTTTCAACTGGGCGATGCTCAATGAACGGGTCATTTTGACCTCCTGAAGCGGCCAGTATGACCTTTCTTCAATGGTTGCGCACGTGACGCCACCATGCGTGAACCGGCACACCGTGACCGCGCGGGCCACTCAACGCGCCGCTGACCTCGGCGACCTCGACGCACGGTTCGAGCTCTCGCTCTATTACAGCCAGGAGCGAATGACTCACTCGGTGGGGCAGGCGAATTCGATGTCTGTCTCGCTGTCAGCTTTGACAACCACTGTCTGGGCTGCACCGGGCATTGTATTGCCTGCGCCGTCATAACAATCAAAGCGCACCTTGTGATTGCCCGCGCGCGCCTTCACGCCGAGCAGCGGTGAGCCGCCGAGCTTCTTGCCGTCGAGGTACACGTCGGCGGTGTCGGACGCGCGCAGGTTGAGCAGCCCTTCAGCCGGGGGCGCCGCGGGAACAGGCGCGGGCCTGGGGGCGGGCTTTTCAGCGACAGGCTCGGGCGGCTTTTCAGCCACCGGCGCAGGGTCTTCGGCCACGGGAGCAGGCTTTGCGACCACGGGTGCAGGCACAGGCTTCGCGACCACCGGAGCCGGCTTCTCAACCACGGGCACAGGCGTTGGCTCGGGTTTCTCGACGACCGCTTCAGTCGGTGCCCTGTCTTGCGGAGGCGGAGCGGCGACCGCAGCCAGCGTCGCGCCCGAGGGGAATTCGCGCAGCGCAATCACCGGAGCCGAGCGCGGGGTCGTCGTGCGCGTCGCAGCGCCATCCATGAACGCGAAACCAAACGCTCCCACAGCCGCGACACCAAAAATCACGACGAACAACCACTTGATGACTGCCATCTCGATGACTCCCGAAAGTGCCGCGAATCGCGACTGCGCGCTTTTAGATTGCGGCCCTCTGCCCAGTGAACTTATTGCGCGCCGGAATCTTACACACCCACAGGAGAGCCGCATGCTGCTGCCACTGACGTTGACGGCCGCGCTACTCGCGCAGGCTGAGACCACGACCCCGAAGCCCGCAGAGACCACACCGGTTGTCGAGACCGACAACTCGCAGAAAGCCGCCGAGGCCGCGCAGAAGGCCGCCGAGGCCGCGCTCAAGGCGGCCGAAGCCGTCGAGCGCATCGCGAACGCCGTCGCGCCGCAGCAGGCCGCTGCCGCCGCTGCAGCAGCAGACCCGGAGCCGAAGTGGATCGGCAACATCGGCCTGGGCCTCACGTTCATCACCGGTAACGCGCAGACCCTGACGTTGACGGGCAGCGCTTCGGCGAGCCGCCAGTTCGGCGCGTGGATGCTGGGCCTCAAGGCCAACGGCGCCTACGGCCTCGCGAACCCCGACACGAACTCTTCGAGCGTGACCAACACCACCGCGCGCCGCGCGTCGGCCAGCGTTCGTGGAGATCGCACCTTCGGCGACGGCTTCGCCGCCATCTTCGCGACGGTCGGTGGCGAGTTCGACCACATGAAGAACATCGAGTCTCGTGGCCTCGGCGAACTCGGCGCGAGCTTGACCTTCTTCAACATGAAGGAAGCGACGTACGAGAAGCTCTACCTGCGCGCCGACCTCGCCGCGCGCGGCGGTCACGAAACGCGCTTCCAGTACTTCCCCAACCCGGTGGTGGTCGACCCGTACGGCGTCGTCATTCTCGCGCCGCGCGCCGCGTTCACGTTCCGCTGGGGTTTCTCGGAATACGTGCGCTTCAGCGAAGAGTTCGAAGTCATCCCCTACGTGCTGGCGCCGGAGCTGGGCCGCGTGTTGATCAACTCCACCACCAAGCTCAACGCGCGCCTCACCGAGACGCTCTCGTTGGCGACGTCGCTGCTGCTCAACTACGACTCGAAGCCTCCCGTGCCCGTGGGCGGCGCGCCTCGCAAAGAGCTCGACGTCGCGCTCACCGTGGGCGTCGAAGCCGCGTTCTAAAGAAGTTGAGAGGTCACCCCTCTCCCGGCCCTCTCCCTGCTCACGCAGGGAGAGGGTTTTTCTTTGCCTACGCCACGCGCAGCTTCCGCTCCGGCGGCGGTTGGCGCTTGTGCAGCTGCTTCACGCGACGGCCTTCCTGCAGGCCGGCCCACATGCGTGAGAGCAGCCCGCCCTTCGCACCTTCAGGCAACGCGCCGCTCGGGTCCTCCGCGTACGGCTTGCGCGTCTGCATCACGTAGTCGAACCACGGGTGCGTCACGCACCAGTTGGCGTTCTGGTCTTTGCCGAGGTGGTGGTCGACGTGCCACGGCAGGTGCTCGCGCGCCCACGCCGGGTCGAGGTGGCTCTTCTTGTGCTCCTGGTAGTAGCGCCACATGCGGTACCAGACCGTGCCGGTGAAGAACGGCACCAGCGGGAAGAGCGGCGCCATGGCCAGCGCGCCGGCCGCCAACGCCAGCGCCTCCTTCCCCTGCGGTGACCACGAGAACAGCGACCGCGTGTACTGCGGGTCGACCATGTCGTTGCGGTACGCCTCGCGGTGGTGCTCGTGCCAGTGAAAAGCCCAGAAGCTCTTCTTGTTGCGCCCGAGCCCATGCAGCCAGTGCTTGTGAATCAACCACTCGCCCGCGTTCGAAGCCGCCAAACCAATGGGAATACCCAGCATGTGTCGCCTCCTCGTTGAGAGGGACGAAACATGACCGAACGGTCATTTCATTTCAAGGGGCCCACTTCACTTCGAAGACGGGCGACTCGTTGGTCGACTCCACGAAGGTCACGCTGAGGTCTTTCGCGCCGGCGCGCACGCAGCCCGACTCGATGATGCCGAGGTAGAAGCCGGGCCTGGCGACGTAGTTGACGCGCACGAAGTGGTGGTTCGGCGCGAGCGTCTCGACGCTGCACTCGGTGTAGTTGTTGGCGGTGCGGAAGTTGCGCGTCATGCGGTCCAACGTGCGGCGTGGGCCGAGCACGCGCAGCAACGCGGTGAGCGCCGCGCCGACGAGCGTCTTCTCGTAGCCGGCCCAGAAGAGGCGGCCGACGCGGGTGTAGCGCTCGAGTGGCTCGGCGTCGGCGAAGCGGCTGTTGGCGCACGCGTCGAGAATCTCCATGTACTGGTCGAGCGGGTACGCCGACGCGAAGCGGCCGTCGACCACGCCTGCTTTTACGAACGCAGCCTTCTCTTGTGGCGTCGGAGGCGTGAGCGCGCGGTGGATACCTTCCATGGAGGTGCCGAAGACCACGCGCTCGTTCATGCACGCGTTCTTAGCGGGCCGCGCTTCGTCGATGAAAAAAAGACCTCGGCGCTGAGGGGCTGGGGGATCGCTCGCCTTCGTGCAGGCGGCTCGCAGAGAAGCTGATGCCGCGCCTGACGGTGCGCCTCTTCGTGGGCGGGCTCCTGGCCTCGGCGTGCCGGGCATCGAGCGCGCGTTCACCGTCGCGCCTGCGCCGACAGCCTTCGCGTGGAAGCTGCTCTTCACCGCGGCGGCGGGCCCCGGCTGCTGTGCGTCGTCGCCTCGTGGCTGAGCGGGCGCGCCGGCATCTACGAGCGCTCTGTCACAAACTTGTAACGACGCGCGCTCAGCCGCTACGAAGCGCGCATGAAGTTCGCGCTTTTCAGCCGCCTGTTGCTGGGCGGAGTCGCCGTGACGTCGCTGTCGTGCAGTGAGGCCCCGAAAGAAGACGACGGCCCGCCGCGCCTGCCTGTACTGACCGCCGCGCCGCTGGGCACCGAGCAACGCTGGTTGCCGAACAAGCCGGTGACGTCGCAACCGAACCGACCTCCCTCCACGCCCACGCAGCTCGGCTGGTTGCTCGACAACGGCTACGGAGAAGTGGCGTCGGCGCCGGGGCTGCAACCAGGCGTGAAGACGCTCGACGGCGCGCCGGCTCCCGCGAGTGGTGCAAACCGGGCGCTGCTGCTGCGCTTCGTGCATCTCGCCGACACGCAGTTGACCGACGACGAGTCTCCCGCGCGCGTGGTCTCGCTCGACCAGATGGGCGCGACGAGCGGCGCGTTCCGCCCGCAAGAAGCGTGGGGCTGTCACGCGCTCAACGCGGCGGTGCGCACCATCAACGCGCTCCACACCAGCCTGCCCATCGGGCTCGTGGTGCTCGGTGGTGACAACATCGACAACGCGCAACGCAACGAAGCGAGCTGGTTTCAGGCGGTGCTCGATGGTTCGCCGTCGGTGCACTGCGATTCAGGCGACGACGACGACCCCACGCCGGGCCCCGGCAACGACCCGAAAGATCCGCTCTTCGCTGAAGGCCTCGCGGTGCCGTGGCGTTGGGTCACCGGCAATCACGACATCTTGAATCAGGGCAACTTCCCCATCACCGCTGAGCTGCGCGCGACGGCCGTGGGCACGCAGGCGCAGCTGGGCACGCGTGACTGGAGCCGCACCGGCGCGCCGACGACGGAGGGCCCGGTGGTGGCCGACGCGCAGCGCGACCCGCTGGTGGGCAGCGCGCTGCTCGACTTCGTCGCAGGTGAAAGTGACGGCCACGGCCTGCGCACGCCCGGCGCGACGACTGACGGCAAGGCGTTCTACGCCATCGACGTCGAAGGCGCTCCGCTGCGCCTCATCGTGCTCGACACGGCGGCGCCGACGGGTGGCGCTGACGGTGTGCTGCTCCGCGCCGACATCGAGGCGCGCGTGAAGCCGCTGCTCGAAGAAGCCGAAGCGCAGGGTCGCTACGTCTTGTTGTTCTCGCATCACGCGGCGCGCGCGCTCACCGACGGCGCGGGCTTCGGAGGTACTCGCCAACCCGGCGCGCTGTCGACCGACGAGTGGCGTGAATTTCTGGGCGCGTACCCGCACGTGGTGATGCACGTCGCGGCGCACTCGCACGAGTTCCGCGCGGGCATCGTGCGGCCGAGCTCGGGCCACGCCTTCTTCGAGACCGAGAGCGCGTCGCTCACCGACTGGCCCGCACAGCTGCGCCTCTTCGAGGTGTGGGACGAAGACAACGGCTTCATTCACGTGCGCGCCGTGCCGTTCGACTTCTCGGAGCAGGATGACGTGCTCGCCGCGGAGTACCGGCGACGCGCGGCCGCAGACTTCACGTCGGGCTGGGCGGGCGGCAACACCGGCGACGAGGGCGCCGTCGACTTCTGGTTCCCGCGCTGACTGCTGCTGAGGAGGGCAGCCGCGCGGCCAGGCGCGTTCGGCCGCTTCGCCCGTGGTCGAGAGGCCAGCGAGGCCCGGCGCTCACTGAGTCAGCAGAATCAGCGCCCCGCACGCGCCGCCGAGCAACGAGCCCGCGGCGACGTCGCTCGCGAAGTGCACGCCCAACCACACGCGCGAGAACGCCACGCCCGCAGCCCACACCGACGCCATGAGCGCCAGCGGGTGACCGATGAGCAACAACGCCGCCGCCAACGCCACCGACGTCGCCGCGTGCGTCGACGGAAACGAGTGTTGTGGCCCCGGCGCCCAGATGGCGCGCGTGATGCCGTGCGAAGTCGCGAACGGGCGCGCGCGCTTCACCACGCGCTTGATGACGCCGCCGATGCTCAACGCCACCAGCGCCGTCGCCATCGCGCGCAGAAACTCGAGCTGTCGCGGCAGCACCTCGAGGCCACGCTGCTCGAACACGAAGAGCGTCACCGCCAACGCCGCCCACACTCCGCCAGCGCCCGACCATGACAACGCGTGACTCAACCACGTGACCGGGCGCCACCCGCGCCGCGCCTCGAGCGCGCGGCTGACCTTCACGTCCCACTCGATGACTCGGTCCACGCGCGACGCATCGCACATTCACGAACCGCAAGGACCGGAATGAAGGCACCCGGCCCGCTGCGTACACCGCAGCTCCATGAGCGCCTCCTTCTACGCAGTGAAGACCACCGGCATCTTCTGCCGCACCTCGTGCGCGGCGCGACCCAGCCCCGAGAACATGGAGCCCTTCGACTGCGCCGAAGCGGCCCGACGCGCCGGCTTCCGCGCGTGCCTCCGGTGCAGACCCGACGACGCGCTCGTCACCAGAGGCTTCGAGGTGTGGCGCAAGCTGCTCACGCGACGCGAGTGCGAAGCGCTCGCCGCGCAGTACGACGACGCGTCACGTTTCCGCAGCAAGGTGGTGATGGCGCGCCACGGCTTCGGTCGCGGCGAATACCAGTACTTCGCGTATCCACTCCCCGACTTCATCGCGTCGCTGCGTCGCGAGCTCTACGAGCGCGTGTTGCCCGTCGCGAACGCGTGGAGCCAGACGCCGTGGCCGTCGACCCACGACGCGTTCCTCGCGCGCTGTCACCGGGCCGGCCAGACGAAGCCAACTCCGCTGCTGCTCCGCTACGCGCCCGGAGACTTCAACTGCCTCCATCAAGACCTCTACGGCGAGCACGTCTTCCCGGTGCAGGTCGCGCTGCTGCTCTCAGAGCCCGAGCGCGACTTCACCGGCGGCGAGTTCGTCATCAGCGAGCAGCGGCCGCGCATGCAGTCGCGCGCGCACGTCGTTCCACTGCGTCAGGGAGACGCCGTCGCCTTCGCGGTGAGGCACGTCCCCCGGCGCGGCGCGCGCGGGCGCTACCACACGACGTTGCGCCACGGCGTCAGTGAGGTGCGCACCGGCGCCCGCTTCACGGCGGGCATCATCTTCCACGACGCGCTGGAGTAACTCGTCACCCAATGACCGCGACGTTCGACTTCCTCGCGCGAGAGTCGCTGGGGCCACAATCGTGGGTGCTGCGCGGCTTCGCGTTGAACGACGCTGAGCAGCTCGTCGCCGACGTGGAGCGCGTCGTCGCGCGCGCGCCGTTTCGGCACCTCGTCACGCCCGGCGGGCTGACCATGTCGGTGGGCATGACGAACTGCGGCGCCTTCGGTTGGGTCTCAGACTCCGCGGGCTATCGCTACTCGAAGGTCGACCCGCTCAGCGGCCAGCCGTGGCCCGCGTTGCCCGACTCGTTTCTCTCGCTCGCGGAGCGCGCCGCCCACGCCGCCGGCTTCGACGCCTGCGCGCCCGAGGCGTGTCTCATCAACCAATACCTCCCGGGCACGAAGCTCTCGCTGCATCAAGACCGTGACGAAGGCGACCTCACGCAGCCCATCGTGTCCGTCTCGCTCGGCCTGCCCGCCACGTTCCTCTTCGGAGGCCACGAGCGCAGCGACGCCACGCGGCGCTACGGGCTCGAGCACGGTGACGTCGTGGTGTGGGGCGGCGTCGACCGGCTCCGCTTTCACGGCGTCGCGCCGGTGAAAGACGGCGCGCACTCGAAGGTCGGCAGGCGACGCATCAACCTCACTTTTCGCCGCGTGACTGCTACGAGTTCATGAATGTCGCGTGTCGCGTTGTTGTGCCTGCTGGCCTTCGGGAGCTGCAAAGCGAACGAGACGAAGCGCTTCGGCAAAGTCGTGGTCGTCTACGAGTCGCTCAACCCCTGGTACGACTGGGAACACAGTGACTTTCACGTGCACCTCGAGTGCGCGGGGCTGTTCAAGAAGCGCATCGCCACCAACCTCACGTTTCACTCGGGGAGCGCCGGGTTCGTCGCCGTCGCTGAAGCCGCGGCGCCGCAGACGCTGTTGCTCTTCGACACCAGCGACTGCTCGATGACGAAGCTGCTCACCGACGCGCGCATGAACGTGATCCCCGTCGAGTGGAATCAGGCCGGCACGTACGGCTTCTTTTCGCTGCTCGGCCACGTCGGCGGCGGCAACTCGGGCACCATCGACACCACGAAGGGCGCGAGCGCGTCGTTCATCATTCGCGCGACGCGGCCGCCGACCATGGAGCCACTCGACGGCCAGTCATGGCTGCCTGTCGGCTCGAACCTCTACGGCGCGCCGGCGTGGAGCCCCGTCGGAGAGGTGTTGCTCCTCGCTCGTCATCTCTCTGCGGCTGCAGGTGCGGGCTACGAGCTCGCGGTGTGGACCCCGACGCGCGGGCTGCAGCCGCTCGCCTTCGAGAGCCCCGCGGGCGCCAACTGGCCCGAGCACGGTTGGGCTGGCAACACGCCGCACCTTGTCACGCCCGACGGCAACGTCTCGTTGACGCTGCCGTAGGTGGTCGCGTTTCTTCAAGTCACGTCGCACCGCCCGAAGTACGCCATCGCCCATGCGCTTCGCCCACGCCGTCGCCCTCACGCGCGCCCTGCTCGCCGCCGTCTTTTCCGTCGCGTTCATCGTGGTGCCTGAAGACCTGCTGCCCGGCAGCGCCGCCGAACCCGCGCGCTCGCTCGCGTTGCTCTTCGTCAGTCGCAACCTCGTCTTCGCCGTCGCGCTCGTGGTGTTGACCGTGCGCAAAGCCCACACCGCGCTCGGCTGGTTGCTCGTGGCCGACGTCGCGTTGCAGGTCTACGACGCGGCCTACGCGCACGACGCCACGGCCCTCGGGCCCGTCATCATCGGCGTGCTCGAGGCGCTCGCGGCGAAGCAGCTGCTGACTTCAACCGCGACGAATCGCGGGTGACGGCCGCGGAGGCGTGAGCGACCCCGAGCGCGTCTCCGTCGTCGGGGGAAAGCGCACGGTGAATGTGGTGCCCTGCCCGCCTTCATTCGCGCGCGCCGTCACCTCACCCAGGTGCGCGTCGACGATGCGCTTGACCACCGCGAGGCCGAGGCCCGTGCCCGTGGCCTTGGTGGTGAAGAACGGCTGAAACATCTTCTCGGTCGCGCGCTGCGTGAGGCCGACGCCTTCGTCGCGAACGCGCACGCACAGCCACGGCACGCCGGCCTGCGGCTCGACCGTCGCCACCACCGTCACCGTGCCTCCGCGCGGCATCGCCTGCGCCGCGTTGACGATGAGGTTCACCAGCGCCTGCTTCAGCATGTGCGCGTCGAGCGGGAACGGCGGGAGCTCGCGAGGGAACTCCGTCAGCACGCGCACGTTGGCGTTCAACGTGGACTGCGCCGCGGCGTCGACCGCGTTGGCGATGATGGGCTCGACGGCCATCGGCTTCTTCACCAGCTCGTAGGGCCGTACGAAGTCGAGCAGGTCGCCGACGATGCGATTCAAGCGGTCGGCCTCTTCGCCGACCATGTTGAGCAACATCTCCGAGTCGCCGGTGGGCCGCAGCAACCGCTTGAGCGTGGTCAACGAATTGAAGATGACGCCCAGCGGGTTGCGAACCTCGTGCGCCATCACCGCCGCGAGCTCACCGAGCGCCGCGAGCCGCTCATGCCGCACCAGCTCCTGCTGCGTGCGCGCGAGCTCGTCGTACGAAGCCTTCAGGTCGCCGTAGAGCCGGTTCGCCTCGTCGTAGAGGCGAGAGCGCTCGAGCAGCGCCGCCATCTGCACGCCGAGAATTTCTGCGGAGCGCGTCTCCGACTCGAGGAACGCGACGTCGCGCACGCGGCCCAGCGTCAACATGCCCACCGGCTTGCCTTCGATGGCGAGCGGCACGATGGCCATGTGTTGAAAGCCCTGCTGCGCGATGAGCTTCCCGTCGACCGGCAGGTCTCTGACGGCCACCGCGAGCGGCAGCTGCGAACGCGGGTGCTCTGCGGGAATCGAGAAGCGTCGGTATTTGTCGACGAGCGCGCCGGTGTACCCGAAGGCGTCGCCCACCATCACGTAGTCGCCCGACTCGACGTCGTAGCGGTGCAACATCGCCGCTTCGCTCTGCGCGGTGCGGCACACGGTCTCGAGCCCCCGTCGACACTGCACGCGGGAATCAGCGCGCGGGCCAGACACGGCGAGCTCGTGAATCAGCTCCAGCTCCGCGGTGCGCCGCTGGAGCTGCTCGAAGCCGTCACACACCTCGAGCGCCGTGCCCAGCTGCAACGCGAAGAGCCGCAGCACGCCCACGTCTCCTTCGCGCAGCTCGTCGTGCACCACCACCAACGCGCCCCACTGCGAGCTGCGCACGTGCAGCGGCGCGACGATGGCGACGCGGGGAATCTGCTCGAGCAACGCGTCTGGCACCGACACGCCCAGCGCCTCCGCGTAGCCGCTCAAGACCTTCGGTATGTCGGCCACGACGCGCGGCTGCTCGTCGGTCGTCACCACCGCCAGGCGCGGCCAGCGGTGCGACGGCCCGCCACCACCGCTGAGGATCGACTGCAGGCCTCGCGGCCCCGGCGCGTCGGTCAGGTAGCGCACGCCGAACCCCTGCGCGTCGAGCGACAACAACGCCACCTGGAGCCCCAACACCTCCAGCCCGCCGCCCGCCGTCGCCACCAACTCCTGAAGGCTTCGGGTGCGCTGCACGGCCAACGCCGTCTCCGTCAACGCCTCGAGGAGGCCATCACCATGTAAAAGTGCTTTCGAAGGCGACACACACGCTCCGATCTCGACCGTTGTCCACTCTCAGCGGCCGAGAAAAATACACTGAAACCGAGTATTTACGAAACGTATCGGTGTGAACGGGCGATAACAGGGCCATGCGCAGCCTGATCGCCGCCCTCACGCTCCTCGCCTCGACTGCTCTCGCCGTGCCGTGCGCCGAATTGCCGGTGCTCTTCGTGGTGCAAGACAAGTCAGGCTCGATGAACTTCGCGCCCGACGGCACGACGGCGTCGGCCGCGAACCCCTCGAAGTGGACCATCGCCCGGCAGGTGGTGCCCGCGCTCGCCAGCGACTTCAACAACCGCTTCCGCTTCGGCGCCGCGATGTACCCGCGCGACACGACGACCTTCAACTGCTCGACGGGCACCATCGTCTCGGCCATCAGCACCAGCACGGCGGGCATCACCTCGGCCTACAACAGCGCGGTGCCCGGCGGCGGTACGCCCACGGCGGCGTCGCTTCAGGCCGTGCGCACGCACATCGCCGCGCAGGGTCTGGCCACGCCGGCCTACGTGCTGCTCATCACCGACGGGCTGCCCAACTGCAACACCGGCCTCGATGCGAACACCTGCACGCCCACCAGCACCGCGGCGTGCGGCACCGTGCCTCCCGCGCAGAGTTCGTGCGGCCTCGGCGCCAAAGACTGCCTCGACACCCAGGCCAGCGTCACCGCCGCGCAGCAGCTCTTCGCCGCGGGCGTGAAGGTCTTCGTCGTCGGCTTCGACAGCACGCTCATCGCCGGTAACAACAAGGCGGTGCTCGACGCCATCGCGGCGGCCGGCGGCACCTCGTCGGCGTACGTCGCCAACAACCAGGCGCAGCTCACCAACGTGCTCAACACCATCGCGCAGAACACCGCGACCTGCTGCCAGGACGTCTGCGCCGCCGGCACCGCGCAGTGCTTGAGCAACGGCCAGCGCCGCTCCTGTCAGATGGACTCGGCCATCGGCTGCACCACGTGGACCACGCAGACCTGCCAGGCCGGCACGACGTGCTCCAACGGCACGTGCCAGGGCTGCACCAACGCCTGCACCGCCGGAGCGCTCCGCTGCGCCAACGGCAACGCCGAGCAGTGCGTGGCCAACGCGCAGGGCTGCACCTCGTGGACGGTCGCCGAGACCTGCAGCTACGGCGAGGTCTGCGCTGGCGGCATGTGCAACTCCTGCCAGGCCTGCAGCTCGGGCACCTCGCGCTGCACGGCGACCGGCATCGAGACCTGCTCGTGGAACGTGCTGACGGGCTGCACCGCGTGGCAGGCCGGCAACTGCCCCAGCGGCAGCGTGTGCACCAACGGCAGCTGCGGCGCGTGCAACACCACCTGCACTGCTGGCGCCAAGCGCTGCGCGAACAAGACCGTCGAGACGTGCGTCGCCAACGCGCAGGGCTGCACCTCGTGGCAGTCGGGCGAGACGTGCACCGACTTCTGCAGCGGCGGCGCCTGCGGCACCTGCGGCACCAGCTGCACCGCCGGCCAGACGCGCTGCCAGGGCTCGTCGGGCGTCGAGACCTGCGTCATCGACGCCAACGCCTGCCCTGCCTGGGGCCCCGCGCAGCAGTGCGCGCCCAACAGCTTCTGCCAGGGCGGCAGCTGCATGCAGTGCGCGACGACGTGCACGCAGGGCGCAAAGCGCTGCGGCGCCAACGGCGCCACCGAAGAGTGCCGCCTCGAGGCCACCGGCTGCACCAGCTGGGCGACCACCGGCCAGTGCGACCTGAACGGCGGCGAGCGCTGCGAGTCGGGCATGTGCATTCCTCCGTGCCCGGTGGTGTGCGAGCCCGGCGCCGCGCAGTGCAGCGGCGGTCGCCCGCAGAGCTGCCAGGCCGGCCCGTCGGGCTGCTTCGTGTGGCGCGATGAGACGGCGTGCGGCACCGACCAGGCCTGCGTCGCCGGCAAGTGCGAGACGTTCTGCGGCAGCGGCGAAATCGAGTACTGCCCCAACGGCAGAGAGTGCACGGGCCTCGAAGAGGGCCGGTTCTGCCTCGAGATTTCCGATGGCGGCACGGGTGGCGGCACCGGCACCACGGGCGGCGGCACGGGTGGCAGCAGCGGCGCGACCGGTGGCGGCAACGGCGCAGGCGCAGGCGCCGGCACCGACGGCGGCTCGTCGTCGAACAATGGCGGCAGCCAGAGCAACGAAAACGGCGGTACGCAGCGCATCGGCGCGGCGGCCATGGGCTGCAACTGCAACACCGTCGACGCGGGCGCGCTGCCCTTGCTGGCCATGGGCCTGATGCTCGTGCTGCGCCGCCGCAACGCGCGCAGCTGATTCGCCCGTCGTCTTGAAGTTCAACGCGACAGGAGCCTTCGAGCGCTCCTGTCGCGTTTTCATTTTCAGCTCAGTACGGCTGGTTCACCACCACCCACGCCGCGCGCCAGCCGTCCCACAAGAACCACGCGCCTTCAGCGAAGGCGTACGTCTCTCCGTTGATGACGTGCTGCTGCGCGCCGTACGGCAACACCGAGACCGCCGCGCCCATCGGCGGCGTCACCTGCTGATAGCCGCCGGGCGCCGGCGAATAGAACGCGCCGTCTGCGTAGTAGTAGGCGCCCGCGCCCAGCGAGAGCGCCACGAAGCCCAGCGGCAACGCGGGAATCACGCGCACCACCGGGCGGTACGGCTGTGGCCGCACCACCACGTACGGCGCCGGTCGGACCACCACGCGCGGGTGCGGCGGCCGCACCACCACGCGCCCGGGCCTCGGCGGAGGAATGACCGGGTGCACCGGCCGCGCGGGGTGAAAGCCACCTCCGGGCGGGCGCGCGTCGGCCACGCCTGCCAACGCCACCACTGCTGCAAGAAGGAGCTGCTTCATGTGTGACCTCCTCGTGAGAGCCAACACCCGGTGCGACGAAAAGAAGCCCTGGCCATTCGGCGCGCGGTCAGAACGACACGTAAACGCCACGCGGTGGATCGTCGCACTTGCTCCCGGCAACCAACGGGTGCGATGACCGCCCTCGTCTTCCCCCTCGGGCACATGCCGAACGACCTTGCCGCAGCGGCAGATCCGCTCCGAACTCTGGCGCTCGCTGCGCGTGACGGCGAAAGCGTTGCTTTTACACAGCTTTACGAGCGCACGCGCGAGCAGGCGTGGCGCGTGCTGTACCGCGTCGTGGGCCAGAGCCCCGACCTCGAAGACCTCGTTCAAGAGGCCTACATCCAGCTGATGCGCGCGCTGAAGTCGTACCGGGGCGAGTCGCGCGTCACCACTTTCCTCCACCGCGTCTGCGTGAACGTCGGGCTGATGCATCTGCGCGGCAAGCGCCGCAAGAAAGAGGAGATGACCGACGAGCTGCCCGAGCACGCCACCGACGAGACGCACGACCCTGAGCGGGCCGCGCAGGTGAAGCAGGCCGCGTCGCTGGTGCAGAAGGCGCTCGCGACGCTGAGCGAAGAGAAGGCGTCGGTCTTCGTGTACCACGAGCTGCTGGGCCTCAAGCCCGAGGAGATTTCGGAGCTCGTCGACTGCCCCGTCAACACCGTGCGCTCGCGCCTGAACCGGGCGCGCATCGACTTCACGGCCGTGGTCGTGACATTGAAGCGAGGGGAGCCATGAGCCACCTCGCCGCCGATATTCTCTGGGGCCTCGCGCGCCAGGAGCTCACCGCCGAAGAGCAGGCGCAGGCCCGCGCGCACCTCGAGGGCTGCACCGAGTGCCAGGCGTCGTTCGCCGACGTGTCGCTGGCGACGGGGTTGCTGTCGGTGTTGCCCGAAGCGCCGCCCATGCCCGAGGCGATGGCGCGGCGCGTGGGCCAGTCGCTCGCCGACGCGGCCGACGCGAAGGCTGCGGTGCGCTTCACGTCGTGGTGGCAGTCGCTGTTCACGCCGCGCTTCGTGCTGGCGGCAGCGCTGGGCGTGGTGTTGGTGACGGTGGGCGCATGGTGGGCGGCCGGTGTGCGTGAAGTGCCCGCGCCCACGCCGATTGCGCTGCCGACGCCCGCGCCGCTGCCCTCGCCCGTGCCTGAAGTGAAGCCGCCCGAGCTGACGCCTGCGCCGCCGGTGAAGAAGCTCTCGGTGACGGTGGCGAGCGCGAAGAAGTCGACGACGCAGAAGGCGCAGGTGCTCGCTGAAGGTTCGACCATCTCGACGCAGTCAGGCGGCAGCGTGTGGCTCAAGCTGCCCGACGGCTCGCGCGCGGGGCTGACGAGCTCGTCTGAAGTGACGCTGGCCACGCTCGAAGAAAAGACGCTCACGCTCGACATCGCGAAGGGCAGCCTGGCGCTCGTGGTGCCGCACCGTGAAGACCGATTGCTGACGGTGCGCGCGGGTGAAATCGAGGTGCTCGACCTGGGGACGCGATTCCTCGTCTCACGGGAGCCGAACCGCACGCTGGTGGCCGTCGAAGAGGGCGTGGTCTCAGTGAAGACGCCGACGGGTGAGCGTGAAGTACGCGCCGGCAACGCTGTGTCGTGGTCGAACGGGGCGCTGACCGAGCTCGCGTGGGAGCCGCCGACGGCCGTCGCGCCAGTCGTGCAGGCGCCGACCCCCGAGAAGGAGAGCGTCGCCCGGCTCGGTGACGACGAAGAAGATGAAGACGACGGCCCGCCTCCGCCTGAAGAAGCGCGTGAAGGCGTCGCTGCGCCCGACACCACGCCGGTCGGCGCCGACGAAGAGTGGGCGACGCCGCCTCCGCCGAGCACGAATCAGCCGGTGCGCCGTGGGCCTCCGCCGCGCGTGATGACGGTGCCCTCGGAGCGGGGGTTCTCGCTGAAGAAAATCGAACGCAAGGTGCGTGAGCTCGGCTCGCGGTTGACCTCGCCGTCGACACGCGAGGCGCAGGTGAAGGACATCGCGGTGTCAGCTGACGCGGGCGACTGCAAATACGCGCTCGAGCAAATTGACCGCTGGCTCAAGGCGCCCATCACCAAGCTGGCGCACGAGCCGCAGCTGCGACGCAGCGTGAAGACGCAGCAGATTCGATGCCTCAATCGCCTGGGGCGCGGCGAAGAGGCCTCGGCGCTGGAGCGACAGCTCGACCCGCTGCCGTAACGTTCCTCACAGGTCCGTGGCGCTGGCGCGGGGCTCGAAGCGCGCGGCCCGCAGCGCCGTGAGGTGGTTCGCGAAGTTCTCGGCGTCGTCGAGGGCGTTGGTGATGAAGGCGAAGTCGGGGCGGTCGGTGGTGTGGGTGACGAGCACCCGGTAATACGAAGCGTAGGTCTGCAGCTTGATGCTCTTGATCGACGAGACGCTCGTCGACCACGACAGCGCCCCATTCGCGCAGGCGACCTGAAACTTCACCGACTCCTTCGTCGCGATGCCGCGCGTGAGGCACTGCGAAATCGACGCCATGTCCATCAACCGCTGGAGCGCCGCGACGTGGTCACCGCTCACGCGCGTCGATGAATACGGCAGGTTCTTCACGCAGCCACACAACGACAGCAGCACCACGAGCAGGAGTCGGTTCATGGCGCGACGCATAGTTCGCCGCGCCGCTGTCTTAATTCCCGTATTCAGGAATCAATTTCTTATTCTCAGGAATCAGCGCGCGAGCTTCGGCAGCAGCCGCGACAGGTTCTCGGCGAGCGAAGGCCGCATCGCGCGCATCATGCTCTCCAGCTCCGGCGCGGGGAGCCCGAGCTGCTCGGCCAACGAGCGACGCGTCTCCTTCATCAACGTGTGCTGCGCCTTCTCGAGCCAGCGCATCGCCGTCGTGCGGTGAACGCCGAACGCGGTACCGACGGCGTCAATCGAGAGCCCATCGACGAAGCGCATGCGCAGCCACGTGCGCTCTTCGGCCGACAGCTTCGTCAACGCCACCTTGAAGGCCTTCGTGAAGTGCGCGCGATGCGTGAGGTGCACCAGGCGCGAGTCGGCGTTGCCTTCACCCGTGGCAGCGTCGAGCAGCGCGTCGTCGCCCGTCGACTTGTGACTCGTGCGGCTCCGCGCGAGGTCCACGCTGAGCGACGACACCACGGCCTTCAAGTACTGCACGAGCGCGCCCTGGCCCCGGTACCCATTGAGGCGCGCGCGCGTACCTCCCACGAAGAGCTTGTGCCGCGCCTGCTGCAGCACCTCGTCGATGAAGTCGTCGTCGCCACGCCGCGCTGCAGCCGCCCGGCCGACACGCTGCAGCCGCCGCTCGACCTCAGCGAGCGCCTTGCGCTCTCCGTGCAGCGACAGAAAACACAGCGCGAGGTCGTCGAGGTTGAGCGACTTCCAGTCGGCGCGCGGGGTGCGCGCTTCGAGCCACGCCTCGAACTCGCCGCGCCTCGCGACCAGCGCGGGCCACGTCGTCACTGCCTGCAGCGCCACGGGAGGAGCCATTTCAGAGCTTGTTGAAGTACGGCGAGAGCAACACCGGCATGGGCCGCTGGTCCCAGACGCCGTTGATGGGGTCGCCCGGCTTAACGATGACGAACTTCTCCGAGCCCCGTACCCCGGGGATCAACACCAGGCCCTGCGGCGTGGCGACGACCCCGAGATAGCCGTAGCGCACCGAGGCCACGGTGGTGACGCTCGACCGCACGCCACTTTCGTCGATGCGCGCCATGATCGAACCGACGTCGGGCGCCGTCCACACCACGCCGTCAGAGAACGTGCCCGAGAACCCCCAGGTGTCGATGGTGGTCTGCACCATCGTCGCGCGCAACGGGCCCGTGTCGTCGTTGACACACACCAGCCGCGTCTCGATACCCGCCGGCGCTCCGCACACGCTTCCCGAGCGCGTCAGAGAGCCACCCTGCATCGAGAAGCCACCGTCGCGCGTGCTGATGTTGAAGTCGGCGACGTTCGAAAAAAAAGCGTCGGTGAGCGGCGCCTGCGGCTCGATGGCCAGAATGTACGGCGAGAGGTGCTTGGTGATGCTGGCCTCTTTCGGAAACGCGAGCAGGCGGTCGTCAGGGAGGCGCGCCATGCCCCACCAACCACCCCAGTCGTCGCGACCCGTCGGCACGTGGAACAGCGACGACGTGCCGGCATCTGGGTCGAACCGCAACACCGGCATCGGCTCGTCGGAGGACTCCGAGACGGTCCAGATGAAGCCGAAGCGGTCGACGACGCCACCCACGTACCTGGGAAAACCGCCATCGCTGAGCTTAAGCGTCGGGCCGACTTCACGCCGGCTGCCGTCGGTGAGGTCGATTTCGATGACCGAGAACGCGTGGTACGGAAAGACGTACACCTTGCCATTCGGGTGCAGCACGCCGCCCGCGTAGAAACGTCGCCACGTGCCGTCGGCGAGCAACTCCGCCTGCAGCGGCTCACCGAAGCGGGTCACCTCGTGCGTGGCCGGGTTCAAGAGCACGAACGACTCCGAGGTGTGCGCCACGGCCAGCACCCGGCCATCGGGCAACAGCACGCCGCCGAACCAACCGAAGCTGCCACCGTCGAGGTCTGCGGGCAGCGGCGCCGACAACCCGTTGACGCCACCAACAAACGCCACTGGCTCGGGCCACAGCGCTTCGACGCAGCTCCACGTGTTGCACAGGTTCACGCCGGCATCTTCGGGCGAGCCTGCATCGAAGCCGGCGTCTGTCACGCCCGCGTCGGGCGTCCCTGCGTCAGGAACTCCAGCGTCAGGAGCGCCGGCATCGGGCTGCCCTGCGTCGACCATCGGGAGCTCGCAGCGCCGCGAGACACAGCTCGCACCTTCGTCACAGTCGTCGTTATTCACGCACGCGTAGTCGCGCGGCGGCACCGACACGCACTCGCACCCGGCGAGCACCAACAGCGACGAGACGACGAAGAAACGAAGCACGGCGCCGTCGTAGCAGCGTTGCGACGAAAACGCCGAGATACCCCCTCGAGGGGGTTCCAACGCACGGGCAGTTTCGTACCTTGCTGGGTCCACTCTTCGCAGGAGTCCTCCGCATGAAGTCGAAGCTGCTTGCCCTCACCGCGCTCATCCCCCTCGCTGGCTGCGCTCCTGACGCCGCGTTCACCGTGTTCGAAGGGACGGAGCTCACCGGCAACGTCACCTGGTCAGGCACCGTCGAGGTGCGCAACTCCTTCGACGTACGCGGCACCTTGACGTTGGCGCGCTGCACGAAGGTGTTGTTGCCGTCAGGCGGGGTGGTGTCGGTGCGCGGCAACGGCGCCCTCAAGGCCGAGGGCACCGCCGACTGCCCCGTCGTCATGCAGAGCGTGAAGGCATCACCGGCCGCGGGCGACTGGAGCCGCATCGACATCTACGCCGACGCGTCGAACGACTCGCGCCTCACGCACACCCGCATCTTGCACGGCGACGGCACGAGCTACGGCGTGCTGTGGGTCGACAGTCGCGCGTCGGTCGGCCTCGACGACGTCACCTTCGAAGGCTCGAAAGCGACGTCGGTGCGCCTCGAGCGCGAAGCGCGGCTGAACAGCTTCTCGAACGTGAAGTTCGTGAAGACGAACCGCGCGCTGGTGAGCGCCGACGCAGACCTCGTGGGCTCGCTCACGCCGATGACGGCCACCGAGACGCCCGAGGCGCGCGTGCTCGTCACCGGCGACGTGACGCGCGCCGCGACGTGGAAGAACCTGGGCGTGCCCGTCGAGCTGCCGTCGATGGCGGTGCGCGGCGGCGCGCTGGAGGTCGAAGCAGGCTCGGTGCTCAAGGCCGGGCCAGAGGCCGTCATCAGCGTCAGTGAAGGCGGCGGGCTGCGCCTGCTGGGCACCGCGAGCGCGCCGGTGACGCTCGAGTCAGCCAAGAGCTCGCCGGCCGCTGGCGACTGGCGCCGCATCGACCTCTACGCGTCGTCGCTGGCCAACAACCTGCTGCGCCACGTGACGGTGCGACACGGCGGAGACAGCAGCTACGGCGTGCTGTGGCTGGAGACCGGCGCCACCGTCGCGCTCGAGTCGACCAGCTTCAGCAGCAACTCGAGCTGCGAGGTGGGCGTCGACGGCACCGTCAACGACACCGGCTCGACCTTCGTGCGCTGCCAGTGAGGCTCAGCGGGCGGGCCTGGGCGGCGCCTTCAACGCGTCACCCATGGCTCGCTCGGTGTAGCTGGTGGGCACCACGAACTTCTCAGCCGCGACAGACGCCTTCGTGAAGGACTTCACCGTCGACTCGCTCTTCACGCCCGCCGAGTCGACGCGCGCGCGGTACACGGGAAAGCCCGGCGATGAATCGTGCTCGTCGAACACGTGCGCCATCATTCCCTGTGAGCTGGAGTTCGGCATCGCGTTCTCCATCACCGACTTGAAGTCTTTCGCGGTGAGGCCGAGCTCTTTCCACGCGGTGAAGCAGCCTTCGCCGTCGGCCGCGCCGTCGCGCTTCACCGAGTAGTCTTGGCACGTGTAGCCACCGACCTTGCGGGCCGGGCTCTTCTTCTTTTCGTAGGTGAACTTCACGGGCTTCACGTCGGCCCCCGCGCCGGGCTGGCCCAGCATCGTGGCTTCGACGCGCGCACGCTTCTCGGGCGGCAACTTCTCGAGCTGCGCGCGCATCTGCTCGCGGAACTGTGCCTGGCGCGCTTCGATTTCTTTGCTGTCGCCTTCGGTGATGACCACGACCTCTTTCTTCTCGTGGTTGATGGCGAACATCTTCTTGTTCGCCGTGTCGCGCAGCATGGTGCGCGACACCGCACCGTCGTTGAGCTCGAACAACGCCAGCGAGCCCTTCACCGACAGCGTCACGGTGCGCGTGGGCTTGTCGCCGCTCGCAATCTCAGTCACGAGCGTCAGGTCGGCCCACGCGGCCGAGGCGATACAGCAGGTCAACGCAACGAGGAGGTGTCGCATACGGCGCGCACCCTACCCGTTCACGCCTTGGGCTGCTCCTGCTTCGCCCGGGCGGCCGCGACCTCAGCCTTCACCTTTTCCATGTCGACGCTGCGGACCTGGTCGATGACCTGCTCGAAGGCCGCCGCCGGCATCGCACCGGAGTTCTGCCCCAGCAAAATGCCGTCGCGGAAAATCGCGAGCGTGGGGATGCCGCGAATCTCGAAGGCCTGCGCGAGGCTCTGCTCGGCGTCGGTGTCGACCTTCGCGAAGGTGATGTCTTGATGCTTGCCCGCCGCGGCCTCGAAGGTGGGCGCGAAGGTCTTGCACGGCCCGCACCACGCAGCCCAGAAGTCGATGATGAGAATGCCGCCCTTCTTGAGCGTGTCTTCGAAGTTCTTCTCGGTCAGTTCAAGCGTTGCGCCAGCCATGTGTCGTTCCTTTCAACGAGCGATTGTTGCCAATGACGTAACCATTCACAGCGGCGCTAGCCAGTCGCGCGCGCGTATTGCGAGGGTGGAATACCGACCAACGCCTTGAAGTCGCGGGCGAAATGGGGCTGATCCGCGTAGCCCAGCGCGGCCGCGAGCTCGGCCAGTGAGGCACCTCCGGCCTCCAGCGCCAGCAGCGCGTCGTGCAGTCGGTACCTTTGAATCATCCACTTCGGAGAAATGCCGACCGCGTCGTGAAACCACCGCTGCAGCTCGCGCAGGTGCATGCCGGCGCGCGCCCTCAGCGCCTCGACAGACGTGATGGTCCGGTCGACCGTCGCGGCCTGCACCAACGCCGCGAGCAGCTCAGCGTCAGGCGCGGGCTCCGGCAGCAGCGCCGTGAAGAAGTCGGTGGCGAGACGAACGCGCGCGTGGTCGTCGGCGGCGGCGACGAGCGCATCTAGGTACGCGCGGGCCTTGCGGGCCCCGATGACGTCGCCGAGCGGAACGGTGCGACCGGTCAGCGTCGAGACCGGCGCGCCCAGCAGCGGCCGAAACGCACCGGGCCGGAACTTCGCCGCGAATACACGCGCTTCGCCTTCGAGCACGCGCGTGAAGCGACCCTTCACCACGCCCACCACGCGAACCTCAGCGCCTTCCCACACCACGTGAATCGACGGGTGCGGCAACGACGAGGCCTCGTGACGAACCCCCGGCGACACCTTCCACGCGACCGACCACCAGTGCTCGATGCTGCCATCGAGCGGCGCGTCGACCTCGAAGCGCACGTGCTGGTGCACGAAGGGAGCGGTTTGCTTGATGAGCCCCCGCGGTCGAGCGGCCTTGAGTCGCGCCATGTCGCGTTCCTTCAAGCGTGTGATGCACGTCGTTCGTAGCGTGCAGGCATGAAAACCATCAGTGCCAGCGTCTACATCGCCGCGAAGCCCGACGCCGTGTTCGACGCGCTGACCAGGCCGAAAGGCGTCGCCGCACTCTTCTTCGGCAGCCGCCTCGAGACGACCTTCGAGCCCGGCGCGAAGTACCAATACGTGGGCCCCGATGGCCGAGGCGGCGAGACCGTGCACGTCGAAGGGGAGGTCATCGCGCACGAAGCCGGCAAGCGCTTCGTGGTGAAGCACCGCGCCGGCCCGGCCTACCAGAAGGGCCCGAAGACCTTCGAGTCACGGGTCGCCTACGAGCTGGAAGACGTGAAGTTCGCGACGAAGCTCACCGTGACGCACGACGAACTCGAGGTGGACGACCCGGGCTTCGAGCACAACCAGGACGGCTGGCTCGTCTTCGTTTCGAGCGTGAAGAGCTTCGTCGAGACAGGCAAAGCGCTCCCGCTCGGAGGCTGAAGCTCACTGACGGACGACCAACGCCCTGCTCAAACAGGCGACGATTGTAAATTACACAAATAATGGAACAATACACCACAACCAATCACAAAATTATCCTCAAGCCACACAGTCTGAGCACATAACTTCAGCCACGATGAACATCAGCGGGTGCATGGCACTCGTAAAACAAGCGAGGACACACGGCATGGAACGAAGTGCTGGCGTTGGGTCTTGGCGTCATGCCTTTGGTTTCATTTGGTGGCAACCACAAACCAACACCAATGAACGTGTCGCCGCGAAACACCTCTTCAGCGGCGTCGTGAGCATCACCCGCGGGGAACACGCAGCCTGGTGACGACGAGCGTAGTTGCCGCTCTGGCTCTCAGAGACCATGTCGGCACGACCTTCAGCGCGTCAGAGAGCTGTCGCAGTGTACGAATATGCCGAGCTGCGCGATGGCGGGGCTGATGCCGGCCTGCTCCGTCGCCACGCGCGTGAGCAGCTGCTCCATCATTTCGGCGCCGCCCATTCGATGGTGATGGCGGTCGGCGCTCTCTCTGTTCTTTCGTTCGACTTCGGCGACGTGCTGCTGACGGTCGACCTCGGCCTTTCGAGCTCGTCCATCAATCGAGAAGCTCGCCGGCGCCTGAGTCAGTGCAGCGGCGCTTCGACCAGCTCGATGCGTCGCCACGCCCCTGAACGGAACCGCAGGACCACCGCCAGCGCGAGCAGCGCCAGGTAGAAGACCATCCACCCCATGGCGCCAACGTCGCCCCAGTTGAAGTAGCGCACCGCGATGTAGCTGCCCGGCGCGAACACCAGCCACGCCAGCGCGATGCGCACCACCATGGGGAAGAGCGTGTCGCCTGCGCCGCGCAGTGACTCGGCCACCGTCATGCCGATGGCGTCGAAGACCTGCCACGCCGCCGAGACCATCAACATACGCGCGCCGATGACGGCGACGTCAGCCGCGCCTTCACCCTGCGCGAACGGCGCGATGAGCACCGCCGGCGCCACCACGCACAGCACGCCGACGCTGATCTGCCACGCCATCGCCGTCTTCGCGGTGAGCAACACCACGCCGGGCACCTCGTCTTTGCGCTGCGCGCCGATGGCCTGCCCCACCAGAATCGCGCCCGCACTCGCGAGGCCCAGCGCCGGCATGAACGAGACCGAGTTGAGCGACATCACCGAGTTCATCGCCGCCAGCGCCGCCGTGCCCAGCCCCGCGACCACCACGTTGGCGAAGAACACGTAGGCGCCGAACTCGAAGAGCCAGTTGAAGCCCGACGGCAGCCCGAAGCGCAGCATGCGGCCGAACTCCGAAGCCGAGAGCTTCGCGCGCGTGCCCGGCGGCGCGTCGTTCAGGAAGAAAACGAAGAAGCCAATGAAGGCGACCCCCGACGCCAGCGAGCTCGCCAACGCCGACCCGGAGACGCCCATGGCCGGCGCGCCGAAGCGCCCGTCGATGAGCACCCAGTTGCCGATGACGTTGAGCACCATGGCGATGAGGTTGGCCACCATGCCGGGCCGCGTGCGCCCCAGGCCGCCGTAGTAGTTGCTCAGCGCTTCGACGCCGATGGCCGCGCCGCCCGAGAGCAGGCGAATGCGCATGTAGCCGCCCATGAGGTGCCGCACCTCAGGCGTGTACGGGAACGTCGCGAGCACGCCGTCGACCGCGGGCCACGCCGCGAAGCAGGCGAGCTGCGTGAGCGCGGCGACGAGCAGGCCGTACCAACCGAACCTCCGCGCGCCCTCGAGGTCGCCCTTGCCGAAGAACTGGCTGGCGAAGCTCTGCACGATGAAGGTGATGCCCATGGGCAAAATCATCACCGTGAAGGTGTTCATGCCTCCGGTGGCCGTCGACGCGAGCGCGGCTGCGCCGAGGTGCGCCACCATCAACGTGTCTGAGAGGCCGATGACGGTCTGGCTCGCGCGGCCGATGACGATGGGCCACGCCAGCGTCAGCAGGCTGCGAAGAGTTGCGCGTTGATGAGGGGCTTGCACGGGGCTTCCGGAGACGTACGCATCAAGCACGACTGACGGCACAAGTCAGTCGGCAGAGAGCCCCGGCAACAGCCGCTCGGGCAGCTCTTCACCCGGCTCGAGCGCGGCGTAGGCCTTCGCGGCGAGCACCACGGCTTCGACTTCTTTGACGGCGTGCACTTCGGTGCGCGTGTACGTCGAGCGCTTCTTGCCTTCGAACATCACGTTGCACGGCGAGCGACACAGCGACAGGCACTTCACGTCGTCGACGTCGAAGACGTCTTTGAGGTCGAGCTGTTTGCGCAGCTTCTTGACGCTCTCGTACAGCAGCTGCCCGTCGCCGCGCGCTCGCTCGTCGTCGTCTTCACAACGTCGGCAGATGGAGACGAGGACCTTGCTCATGACAGGGACTCAAGAAACACCACGGGCCGCGCCCTCGATGCAACCGAGGAGACGCGGCCCGAAGCCAGCAACGAAGCGGGTTGCTTAGATTTCGCCAGCCGACTTCAGCTCGGCGTACACGCGGTCGATGCCGCGCTTGTTGATGATGCGGAGGCCGTGCGCCGACACGCGCAGGGTGATCCACTTCTTCTCGTTGGCGAGGAAGAAGCGGTGCTTCTGCAGGTTGGGCAGCGAGCGGGTCTTGGTCTTGTTGTTGGCGTGGCTGACGTTGTTGCCAACCAGAGGGCGCTTACCCGTCACCTGACATACGCGGGACATAGTGTTCTCCTTCGCTTTCTTGTTACCAGCTCGCCTTGACGACGCCGGTGAGCTCGCCCGCCAACGCCTTGTCGCGGAACTGCATGCGCGACAGACCGAACTTGCGGAGGTTGCCGCGGGGACGACCCGTCACCACACAACGGAGCGTCACACGGATGGGGTTCGCGTCGCGGGGCTGCTTCGCGAGCGCAATCAACGCCGCCGCACGGTCTTCACCAGACGTCGCGGGGTTCTTGATGGTGGCCTTGAGCGCCTTGCGGCGGGCCGCGTACTTCGCGACCACCTGCTTGCGCTGCTCATTCTTCAGAACTGAGGACGTCTTCGCCATTTCGGATGACCTACGGAAAAAGGGAGGCGCTCCATACACACAACCCCCGGTCGCGATCAAGTTGATCGAGGTGGAACGTTGCTTTTCGATCAGAACCTGAGGCATACGCGGCCCCCACTATGGGCACTTTCGAGACCTTCCTGTCCTCCAAGGGCATCACCGCGAAGCACATCGCCATCACCAGCAGCCGCATCGAGACCTTCGACGAGACCTCGCGCTCGTTGATGGGCAAGCGCTGGAAGAAGCGCACCAACAAAGAGACGGCGACCAAGAAGTACGCCGAGCTCGACATCGGCAAGCCGGCGCAGCAGGGCCGTGGCATCTCCGAGAAGCAGGTCGTCGCCGCGTCGAAGGACGTCGCCGTGCCCCGCAAGGCGCGCAGCAAGATCCTCAAGGCCGTCAACGCCATCCTCGTGAAGAAGGGCCAGACGGCCGTCGACATGAAGGCGCTCTTCGAAGGCACCAAGGCGCGCGCTGGCAAGAAGCCCGCCGTCGCCGACAAGAAGAAGTAAGTCGCAGTTCTCTCGAGAGCTCGCGCTCACGGCCCCGCGACGGTCCTCTGGTGGACCCGCGGGGCCGAGTCGTGCCCGGAATGAGGCGTCATGAAGCGTGCGGCCTTTCTTTTGTCGGTGCTCTCGTCGTGCGCGACGTTGAACACCGCCGGCATGAGCGACTCGTGCCGCAACCTCTACAACAGCTGTCTGAGCAACTGCCCCACCGCCGACGCGAGTCGTCGCGTGCCGCCGGGGCCGAGCCTGAACAGCACGCAGCCCATGGCCGACGTCGCTCAATGCACCAACCGGTGCAACGAGCAGGCGAAGAAGTGTGAGTGAGCTGACCCGCCGCGAAAAGCTGCAGGCGCTCGCGGGCATGTTGCTGGCGATGTTCCTCGCGGCGCTCGACCAGACCGTCGTCGCCACCGCCGGCCCCGACATGCAGCGCACGCTCTCGATGGACGCGTCGCTCTACTCGTGGATTACGACGGCCTACCTCGTGAGCTCGACTGTGCTGGTGCCGGTGTACGGCAAGCTCTCCGACGTCTTCGGGCGCAAGAAGGTCGTCGTCTTCGGCGTGGTGGTCTTCGTCGCGGCCTCGGCGCTGTGCGGCCTGGCGCAGACCTCGAGCCAGCTCATCGCGTTTCGTGCGCTGCAGGGCGTGGGTTCAGCGTCGATCTTCACCTCGGCCTTCGCCGTCGTCGCCGACCTCTTTCCTCCGTCGGAGCGCGGCAAATACTCGGGCCTCTTCGGCGCGGTCTTCGGCGTCAGCTCGCTCGTCGGCCCACTGCTGGGCGGCTTCATCACCGACCACTTCGGCTGGCACTGGGTCTTCTTCATCAACCTGCCGCTCGGGGCGCTCGCGCTCACCTTCATTCTGTTGCGCATGCCGCCGCTCAAGCCGGTGCTCACGCACAAGCCCCACGTCGACGTTCCCGGCGCCGCGCTGCTCGCGTTCGGCGTGGTGCCGTTGCTCATCGCGCTCACGCTGGGGCGCCCTGAAGTTCGCCCCGGCGAGCTCGGCTACCTGTGGAGCGACTGGCATGTGCTGTCGCTGTTCGCCGTGGCGCTCTTCGGCCTGGTGGGCTTCGTGTGGTGGCAGCTGCGCGTGAAAGAGCCGCTCGTCGACCTGCGCCTGTTCCGCAACCCGACCGTCGCGCTCGGCAGCGCGGCGTCGTTCTTGATGGGCGGCGCGTTCCTGACGCCCATGGTCTTTCTGCCGCTCTTCATGGTGAACGTGGTGGGCGTCACCGCCACGGCGAGCGGGCTGACGATTTCTCCACTCGTGCTCGGCGTCGTCGCCGGCAACGTCGCTTCGGGCCAGCTCGTCTCGCGCTTCGGTCGCTACAAGCCGCTCATGCTGGGCAGCCTGGTGTTGCTCATCGTCGGGTTCCTGGTGATGGCGCTGACGCTGACGCCGTCGAGCACACAGAGCGAAGTGACGGTGAAGATGGTGCTGCTGGGCCTGGGCCTTGGGCCGTCGGTGCCGCTGTACACCATTGCGATTCAGAACTCGGTCGAGCCGCGGCAGCTCGGCGTGACGACCGCGATGGTGACGTTCTTCCGGCAGATGGGCTCGACGGTGGGCATCGCGATTGTCGGCAGCCTCTTCGCGCTCACGCTCTCGCAGGAGCTCAACGGCCGACTCGCGGTGGCCACGAAGGGCCTGCCGCCCGACATGGTGGCGCGCTTCACGCGGGCGCCGGGTTCCATGGAAGAAGGCGCGCCGCTCACCCGCTTCGAGCCTGCGGAGGTGAAGAAGCAGGTCACCGAGCAGCTCGAGAACGCGCGCGCGCTGGCGGTGCGGGCGCTCGACGGCGAAGCGCTCGCGGTGCAGTTGGTCTCGAGCAGCCCGCTGACGCCTCCCGAATTGAAGGAGGCCATCGAAGACGGCGGCGTGAAGCCGAAGGTGCGCGCGCGCTTCACGGTGGTGCGCGCGAAGTTGCGGCGCGCGTCGCAGACGGACGAAGCGTGGAGCGAGCTGCTGCAACAGCGCGGTGAAATCGTGCTGCCGCTCGAGCGCCCGGTGAATGAGAGCGCGCTGGCGAACCTCGACGCCACGCTCGAAGCGAGCGCAGAACGCGCGGCCGACGAAGCACACGCCGCAGCCGTGGCGCGCGTGAATGCGCAAGTCGAAGAACAGAAGCCCCTGCTCTTCGCGACGATTGACGCTGTCGGCCTCGGGCTGCGCGAAGGCTTCACCGAGGCCACGTTGATGGTCTACCGGCTCGCGTTGGTGCTGGCGGTGTTTGCGCTGCTCGTCACCCTGCCGCTGCCGCAGTTGCCGTTGCGCACCACGTTGAGCGCGCTGCCTCCCGTCGCGGAGTGAGGCGTCGTCGCACCGCCGCGCACAAACACAGCCATGGCGCTGCACTGCGCCGGTAACGATTCGTTTCAACCGCAAGCAAACGACAAGACGTACAGCGCGGCGCGCGGGTGACGCTGCGTAGAGTTCGCCGCTCATGCTCGGTTTTGGAAAAGCCACGCCGTTCGACCGCGACGCGACGCTGCGCAAGGCCGAGGACTTTCGCAGCAAGAAGAAACCGAAGAAGGCCATCGCCGAGCTCGAGAAAATCATCAAAGCCGACCCGCGCGACGCAGCCGCGCACGCGAAGCTGGGCCCGCTGCTCGTTCAAGTCGGTCAGCCGAAGCGGGCCATCGAGAGCTTCCGCGTCGCGGCCAATGACCTCGACGCGCGCGGCTTCGCCGACAAGGCGCTCTCGCTGTGGCTGCAAATCGCGCAGACGCAGGTGAGCGACGTCGGCGCGTGGCAGAAGGTCGCGCAGTTTCACGCCAGCAAAGGGCGCAAGGCCGACGGCGTGAAGGTGCTGCTGCAGGCCGTCGGAGTTCAAGCCGGTAAAGAAGGCCGGGGGCGCGCGATTCTGCTGCTGCGTGACGCGCTGCTGTTCGACGCACGGCACCTCGAGGCCACGCTGAAGCTCGCGCGGCTGCTCGTGAAAGACGGCCACGACGACGAAGCGAAGGCGCTGCTCGAGCACGCGCTCACGTTCTGTGCGGGCCCGGGCCTCAAGCGCGTTCGCAAAGCGCAGTTCACGTTGTTCCCCGGCTTCAAGAGCCTCTGGCGCTGGCTGCGCGCGTAGACTCGACGTCGACCCGTATGCGCATCGAAGACGACGGAGAGCCGCTGGTGCCGCTCGAGCATGGCGTGGTGAGCCTCATCTCGCCGCACCCGTACGAAGCGCTCGGTGCGCCGTATGGAAATCATCAACCGTGGTTTCTGCGGCGCTCGGTGCTGCAGCGCCTGCTCGACGCCCAGCGACGGCTCGAGCTGGAGCGCGCTGGCTGGCGGCTGCACCTGCTCGACGCGTGGCGACCGCTTGAAGTGCAGGCCTTCATGGTCGCGCACACCGACGCGCAGCTGCGCCGTGAAGCACCGGAGCTCGACGACGCGGCCCGACGTGAACGCGTGCTGACCTACTGGGCGCCTCCGAGTGAAGACCCGGCGACACCACCGCCACACAGCACCGGCGCGGCGGTGGACCTCACGTTGCTCGCTCCAGACGGCGTGGTGGCCGACATGGGCTCGCCGTTCGACGAGCCGACCGAGCGCTCGTGGCCTGAACACTTCGTGGACGCGCCCGACGCCCGCGGTCGCGCCGCGCATGCACACCGCCGACTGCTCACGCGCGTGATGCTCGACGCGGGCTTCATCGGTCATCGTCAGGAGTGGTGGCACTTCTCGTACGGTGACCGCCAGTGGGCGCGCGAAAACGGGCTCACCGTCGCGCGCTATGGCCGCGCAGCACCAGCTCGGTGATTTCCGCGGGAACGCCGAGGCGCATCGGCGGGCCCGAGTGCCCCGTACCGCAGCTCACGTACAGCAACGTGTCGCCGAAGCGCGCGAGCCCCGAGGCGAGCGGCTGACCGATTCGTGAGAACCAGCGCAGCGGCCACAGCTGGCCACCGTGCGTGTGCCCCGAGAGCTGCAGATCGACTCCGTGCTTCACGGCTTCGTGAATCGCGCGCGGTTGATGCGCGAGCAGAATCAACGGGCGCGCGTCGTCTCGCCCCGCGACGGCCTTCGCGACGTCGACGCGATGCCCCACGTGAACGACCTCGGCCTCATAGTCGTCGATGCCCGCCAGCTGAACGTTGCCCACACCGACGCGCTCGTTGTGCAGCACGCGCAGGCCGAGCCGCTCGAGGTGCGCACACCATTCGACGGCGCCTGCGTGGTACTCGTGGTTGCCGGTGACGAAGAACACGCCGTGCTTCGCGCGCAGCCCACCGAGCGGCGCGACGTGCGGCGCCAGGTCTTCGACAGTTCCATCAACGAGGTCACCGGTCACCACCACCACGTCGGCGCCGAGCTGATTCACGGCGCTCACCACGCGCTCGACGAACGCCACGCCCAGCGTCGGCCCCACGTGCAGGTCGGTGAGCTGCACGACGCGAAAGCCGTCGGCCGAGCGCGCCAACTTCGCCAGCGGCAACTCCACGCGCTTCACGCGCACCTGACGACCTTCACGCAGCGCAGCCACGCTGGTGAGAGCCGTCAACGCCACGGCGATGCCAGCCGCTGCGCGCGCGCTCACCACGGAAGGCAGCAGCTCGACCAACGCCACCGCCGCGAGCAGGAACACCGAAACGCCGAGCCACACGGAGAGCGCCGGCATCCACCAGCGAGACCAGCGCCGCGACACGAAGCGACTCGCCACGATGCCGACCGGCAAGCTCACCGCGAGCCCGCACCACGCCACCGTCAGCGCGCGCTCGACCCCCAACGGAAAGGCCACGTCTCGAATCAGGCGCGCCCACACGTACGAGTACGCGCTCACGAGCAGGCCGACGCCGAACACCAGGTACAGCAACGGAGAGAGCCAGCGCTTCATGGCGGCCTCAGCGTGACTGCGCGAGCGCGACGGCGTCAGCGCCTGCGGGGAACCGAAGCTGCGCCGTCGTGTCATTCGCGGCGCGCCACACCGCCTCCGCCACGTCGCTCGGCTGCGTCACCACCGACGGCTGACCGAGCGACGAGAAGATGCGCTGCGCGAGCGGCGCGTACGGCTGTGGGAGCAGGCCGGTCATGCGCGCGGCCCCGTTGCTCGTGAAGCTCGTATTCGGGCCGTAGCCGGGCTGCACCAGCTTCACGCGCACGTCGAACTCCGCGAGCTCGAACGCGAGCGACGCCGTGAAGCCCTCGATGGCGTGCTTGCTCGCCGCGTAGACCGCCACCAGCGGCATGGGCACCAACGTCGCGCTCGAGGTGACGTTGACGATGACGCCCGCCTTGCGCGCGCGGAGGCCGGGAATCACGGCCTGCGTCACCGCCAGCACACCGAAGGTGTTGGTCTCGAAGACCTCGCGCACCGTCGACATGGGCGTCGCCTCGAAGGCGCCGAGCAACCCGATGCCCGCGTTGTTGACGAGCACGTCGATGGGCCCGACCTGCGTCACGGCGGCGGCGATGCTCTCGGGCTTCGTCACGTCGAGCGCGACGACGCGAAGCCGGTCTGACGTCGGGAGCGCGTCGGGGCGCGGCGTGCGCATGGTGGCGACGACGTTCCACCCTCGCGCGTGAAAGGAGCGCGCGGTCTCGAGGCCGTAGCCCGACGAGCACCCGGTGATGAGCACGGTCTTCCTGACAACGGCCTCGGCCTCTGAGTTCACCTTGTCCATGAAAGACAAGGTAGTGCCGCTACGCCGGACTCACTACCATGTGAAGTCCACATCTCATTTGCGAGAGTCCAGATGAAAGACCCGCTCTCTGAAGTCATCGCGCTGCTGCAGCCGCGCACCGTGTTCTCGAAGCGCATCAGCGGCGCCGGGCGTTGGGGCGTGCGCTACCCGAGCTTCGGGCAACCCAGCTTCTGCGCGGTGCTCGAGGGGCGCTGTCGTCTCGCGGTCGACGGGCTGCGCGCCATCACGCTCGAGCAGGGCGACTTTCTGCTGTTGCCGGCGACGCCGGGCTTCACCATGTCGGGGTTTCAGCCGGTGAAGCCCGACCTCGTCGAGGCGCGCACGTCGACGGCCCCGAGCGTGGAGGTGCGCCACGGGACGCGCGGTGGTTTGCCCGACGTGCGCCTGCTGGGTGGCTACTTCGTCTTCGATTCACCCGACGCCGCGCTGATGGTCTCGCTGCTGCCGGCGATGGTGCACGTGCGCGGGGTTGAACGGCTGACGGCGCTCGTGAAGCTGGTGGCCGACGAGGCGAACGCGCGGCGCTCAGGGCGCGACCTGGTGCTCACGCGCCTGGTCGAGGTGCTGCTCATCGAAGCGCTGCGCGCGACACAGGGAGACCAGACGCCGCCGGGCCTGCTGCGTGGGCTCGCCGATGAGCGGCTGGCGCCGGCGCTGCGGGCCATGCACGGCCAGCTCGCGCGCCCGTGGACAGTGCCTCAGCTGGCGAAGGCCTCTGCGTTGTCGCGCTCGTCGTTCTTCGAGCGCTTCAATCGCACCGTGGGGCTCTCGCCGATGGAGTACCTGCTCGCGTGGCGCATGGCGGTCGCACGAGATCTGCTGCGCCGCGAAGAGCTCGGCATCGCGGAGGTCGCCGAGCGCGTAGGCTACAGCTCGGCGAGCACCTTCAGCACGGCGTTCAGCCGACACGTGGGGCAGCCGCCCAGCCACTACGCCCGCGCGGCGTGACGTCAGCTCTCGGGCGCGTCTTCTCGGCGACCGTCGGCGTGCTTCGCGAACCGGAGCTGCTCGCGCGGGTGCACCGGGTCGTCTCGCTTCCACGGCCAGCCGCCGAACTGCGTGCGTTGGTAGTCAGCGAAGGCCTGCTGAATTTCGGCGCGCGTGTTCATGACGAAGGGCCCGTGCTGCGCCACCGGCTCGGCAATCGGCTTGCCCTGCAGCAGCAGGAACTCGCCTTCACCTTCACCGTTGAGCAGCTTCGCCTCGACGTCGGGCCGCAGCAGCGCGCCGGTGCCGCGCGGCAACGAGGTGTTGCCCACGCGCAGCTTCGTGCCCGCAAAAAAATACAGCATGCGATTCGTGCCGGGCTTCGCGGCGGGCAGCGTCCATGCCGCGTGGGGGTCGAGCCTCCCCGTCCAGATGGCGACGTCGCTGTCGGCCTGCGCGGCCCACGAATCAGGCGGGGGCTTCGGCGCGCGCACGTCACCCAGGTTGCCGGCGACCAACGAAACCTCCACGCCCGGCGCGACGACGCGCGGAATCGTGCTGCCCCAGAACATCGAGAAGTAGGGGTCGACCATCTTCCTGGCGGCAGGCAGGTTCAGCCACAGCTGGAAGAGCTCCACCGGGTTCGGGCCGACGGGGTCGAGCAACGGGAACATCTCGCAGTGCACGATGCCTTTGCCGGCGGTCAGCCACTGCGCGTCACCACGGCCGAAGCGCGCGGTCGCGCCGAGCGAGTCGGAGTGGTCGATGAGCCCACGACGCACGATGGTGACCGTCTCGAAGCCGCGGTGCGGGTGCTGCGGAAAGCCGGGCACCACGTCACCGTGGTACATGCGCCAGCCGTCTTTGCCCGCAAAGTCCTGGCCGATGTCGCGGCCGGCGAGCGACGCATTGGGGCCCAGCTGCGCGTTCCCCGACGGGTAGTGGTCGTCGTGGTGCACGGCAAAGAGAAAAGGGTCCAGCGTGGGCCACTGGAAGTTCAACGCGATGGTCTCGAGGACGACGTCGTTCGACATGGGCCGTATTTGTAACGCGCCCGCTCGCTCAGCGCTCTTCAGCGAGCCCCCGAATGGCAGCCAGCTCCGGGTCATTCAGCGGGGCGAGTGACACGTACCTCTTGAAGGCCGCGCGCATCTCCTTCTTCTTGCCCAGCCGTCCAGCCGCGATGCCGAGGTTCTTGAACGTCGAGCTCTGCGGCGCCTCGTCGCGCTCGGAGACTTCACGCAGCACCACGTACGCGCGCTCGAGCCACGAGGTGTCGTTGCCGCGCGCGATGCCCACGTTCAGCGCGAAGAGCCCACGCTGCGCGCGCGCCTGCCACACGTCGCGGCGCACCAATTCTTCCCACGAGCCCTGCGCTGCATCACCGCGCGTGCCGTCGAAGGGCGGCAACACCTCCGCGCTCTGGGCCCACCACGCTTCTTCGTCGAACGACGCGTCAGGCGGGAAGTAGCGCTCGCACAGCCCCCACGGCGCGGTGCGGAAGTTGGTTCCGTCTCCGGGCTTGAGGCCGCCGCACACCACCAGCGGCCGGCCCGCGTTGCGCATCAACAACTGCTGCAGCGTGAAGGCACCGGCGTCGCGCGGGTGCCAGCGAGCACCGGGCAGCGCCACGTCGGGCATCACCTTCGAGAGCCGCCGCACGTACCAGTCGTACGAGAGCAGTTGTTGGTCAACCACGCGCAGCTCGGGGCGCACCGAGAGGCACGCCTGCAACGCGCGCGTGGAGTTGCCGATGAGGTCGCCCTGCGTCAGCACCAACGCGCCGTCGGGTTGGGTCAACAACGCGCGGCCGTACGCTTCAACCGAGCCGTCGTGCTGCGGCCGGTGAAAGACCCCGACGAAGAGCAGCGACGCCGCCACCGCCAACGCCACGCGCGGCCGCGGCAACCAGTCGACGGCCATGCCCGCGCACGCGCAGATGATGAGGTGCGGCATCAAGAAGAAGCGCGCGACGACTTCACGGAACAGCGGCTCGTTCACCGGGAGGTTCGCCAACGCGCCGAACAGCCCGAGGCTCAGCACCAACACCACCGCGACCGCCGTGAGCCACCGCCGCGCGCGCGCGAACCGAATCACCTGCAGAAAACCCACGAGCGCGAGAAACGCCACCACCCCGTAGAGCTGACGCCACTCGAAGCCGACAAACGCGCCGAGGAAGTCGAACAGCCCGTTGCCTTCGCGGTCGGCGGCCAGCTGAAAGGTGCCGTACTCACGCCGCAGCACGTGCGTGAGAAAGCCGTCGACGGTGCGCAGCTGGCCCCACGAGAACGCAGTGTCGGTGCCGCTCCACCATGGCAACAACAGCAGCGGCGTGCAGCCCACCAACGCGCCGACGATGATTCGTTTGAGGTGTGGGTGACGCCACGCGCGCAGCGCGAGCAACGGCGCGACGAAGAACAACGCAGTCTGGTGATGCGTAACGGCGAGCCCGCTGGTGAGCCCGAGCCACAACGCGCTTCGACCTCCCGCTTCATGCGCCAACTGCGCGTCCAACGCGGCGGCGCCAAAGCCCATCGCGCTCGAGAGCCTGTCGAAGAACGCGCGCGGCGGTTGTGACTGCGGGCGCGGCGGGTCGCTCTTCTGCGCCGTCACCTCCCGAGCGCCGAGCACGTCGCGCGTGAGCGCCCACGTGAACCACGCCAACAGACACGCATGCAGCGCGAAGACCTCGGCGCCCGTCGCGTACATCCACGGCAGCGGGCTCGCGACCCAGCACGCGGCAGCCAACACCCCGGCCTCGACGCGACGGGTCCACCGGCGCAACACGTCGGCCAACAAACCCACGGCGATGGCCCCGACGAACGCCGAGACGAAGTTGAGCCGCACCAGCGGAGAGCCGAACGGAACCAACAACGCCACGCGCGAGAGCAACCCATGCAACGGGTAGCCGGGTGGGTGCGCGACGCCGCCGGCACACGCCGCGGCCATCAATTCACCTGCGTCACCGCCTGGAAGGCCCGGGTGCAGCGTCACCGAATAGACGACGAGCGCCCCGAGCGCGCACGCCCACGGCACCCACTTCGCGCTGACCTGCGGAGCGACCACGCCGTCAGTCCTCGACTCGAATCACGAGCGACACCGGGAGACCCTGTCGAACGAGCGCGACCGTCACCACCGACGCTTTCTTCGCTTCTTCCCAAGCGCGCACCGCAGCGTCGGGGTTGAGGAGCCCGTGGCCATTCACGGTCGACAGGACGTCTCCGTTCTTGAAGCCGAGCGCTTCAACCATCGAGTTCGGACGTACGCCGAAGACCTTCAGCCCGTTGGGCTTGCCGTCTTTCATCGAGGGCGCGATGCGCGCGCTGCGAGCCGCGCACTCCGACATGCGCGCGATGGTCTTGCGCGTCAGCACGCGCTCCGTGTCGTTGATGACCTTCACTTCAGCGGCGAGCGCGCTGCTCTCTGCCTCATCACACGTGCCGGACGTCGGCGCTTCGAGCGCCCGAATCGTCATGCCTTCATCGACGACCGCGCGCGCGTCAACCGAGCGCAGCAGCGCGAAAAACAGCCCGCGCGCCTGAGCCCGCGACACCTTGCCGTTGATGGAGACCGGCAGCTTGGTCTTCGCGACCGCCGCGTCGACCGCGTACGGCGTGCAGAGGTTCGACGTCGCCCACGCCGCGGCGCGCGCGAGCGTGTCTCCGGCCTTCAGGTTCAACGTCACGACGTCAGCTTCGAGACACGCGGGCGACGCGGCGAGCACCAGAGCGAGCAGCATCACGTCACCTCAGCAGACTGCGCATCAGGATTCATGGGCGATGAAGTGCAGCCACAACACGCCCTCGCCCTCGAGCAACGCCGCGCGCCGAGAGAGCATCCACCCGCCTCCGTCGGGGCGGGTCGGCGGCGGCAGGTCGAGGCCCGTGGCCGTGAGCGGCGGTGTCCCCGGCTCGAGCTCCTGAATACGCGCCAGCGCTTCTTTCGACAGGCGCCGCTCCTGGTTGGTGGTCACGGCGTTCATCGACAAGAACGCCTCGCGGCTCGACGGCGGCAGCTTCACCAGCACCTCCCAGTAGCCGTCTTGAAAGCCCATCGCGCGGCCGTCGAACACCAGCGGCGCGACGGGCAGCTTCACGCCGTACAGGTACGGCAGGTCACGCTCGGCGATGGCGGTCGACGACCATTCTCCACTGCCACCGAAGTCACCGAGCGCGCGCAGCAATATGAAAGACACCGCCACCGTGCCCAGCGCGCCGAGCACGACGACGCTCACCAGCACGGCAACCAACGTCTTCGACCGCGAAGCCATCAGCCCATCACCCGGTTGCGCCCCTGGCGCTTGGCTTCGTAGAGCTGCGCGTCGGCGAGCTTCACGTCAGCCGGCCGCGCCACTGTCGCGAGCCCGCCTGAAATCGTCACCTTCCCAGCCGACGTTTCGAGCGAGCTCACCGCCAGTCGCACGCGCTCGGCGAAGCGACGTGCACCGGTGTCGTCAGCTCGAACCACGGCGAGAAACTCTTCACCGCCCCAACGCGAGACGAAGTCGCCGGTGCGGGCGCTCGTGCGCAGCGCTTCACCGACCCGAATCAACACCTCGTCGCCGACGTCGTGGCCGAACGTGTCATTGACCTTCTTGAAGTGGTCGACGTCGAAGAGCACCACCGTCACCGGGCCGCCTGCTGCGAGCGCCACCTCGAGCTCTGTTTCTGCAGCGCGGCGATTGGGCAGCTTCGTCAACGCGTCGGTCGACGCGGCGGCCTGCGACTGCTTCAGCTGCGCGACCTCTTCGGTCACGTCGGTCCACACCGAGACCCATGGTCGGTCGACGAGCCCCAGCTTGTGCAGCTCGCGGCGCATCACGCGATGGCGCGGCCTCGAGAACGTGAACTGCGCCGCCTGCGACTGACCTTCGGTGAGCGACAACATCTGCTTCATGCGCGAGAGCACGCGCTCGGGTTCGTCGCTCATCGTCGCCACGTGCCTGGCGATGTCGTCGACGTACCAGCCCGGCAACGTCGCGCGGTCGACGGCAAACAACTCCGCCACCGAGCGATTCGCATAGGCGACGCGCAGCTCGGCGTCGAACACCACGACGCCTTCAGGCAGCTCGTCGAACACCGCGAGCAGCTCTTCGAGCTGCCGCGCCAGGCGCTCGCTCTCACGTCGGCGGAGCGCCTGCGTTTCGCGCTCGGCGCCCACGTCGCGATGTACGACGGCCCACGCATCTTCACCGTGCCAACGCAGCGGCATGGGCGTCGACTCCACGCGCACCTCGCCGCCGTCACCGGTGCGCAACTTCCGCTCGATGCGGCTGGGTGAGCTGTCGGCGCTGCGTGACCCCGGCACCACGAATTCGCGCGCGGTGTGACCGACCAACGCGCCGGGAGACACGCGCATCACCCGCTCGGCGGCTTCGTTGGCGAACACGACCTTCTCGCCCAGGTGCACCGTCACCGGCGCCGGGAGCGCGGTCAGCAGCGCGCGCAGCTGCTCCGATTCACGCAGCGCCATCAAGCGTGAGCGGCGGTGCTCCAACTGCTCCATCACCAGGTTGCCGAGCTCGGCGAGCAGGTCTCTCTGCGCGGTCGTGAGCTCTCGCGGCCTGCGGTCGATGACGCACAACGTGCCCAGCGCGTAGCCGTCGCTCGTTCGCAGCGGCGCGCCCGCATAGAAGCGGATGTGAGGGTCACCGAGCACCAACGGGTTGTCGGCGAAGCGCGGGTCTTCGAGCGCATTGGGCACCACCAGCGGCGCGACCTCGACGAGCGCGTGGCCGCAGAAAGACACCTCACGAGAGGTCTGCGTCGCGCCGAGCCCGAAGTCAGACTTGAACCATTGGCGCTCGGCGTCGACCAACGACACCAGCGCGATGGGTACGTCGAACAACCTCGCAGCGAGGCGAGTGAAGCGGTCGAAGTCAGCCTCCGCGGGCGTGTCGAGCACCGCGAACCCCCGCAGCGCCGCGAGCCGCTCCGTTTCATGGAGTGGAATCGGTGGTGTCTGCATGGCGCGCAGTGTGCCTCAACGACGCGTTGTTGCAACACGATGGCATGAAGGGTTGACAAGAGAGGCTCACCTCTCTTACTGATCAACGCCGTGTCTGCCCGTCACCACAGCCGCGCTGTCATCGCCGCGCTGATGCTGCTCGCGCAGGCGCTCGGCCTGCTGCACCTGGCGGTCGACACGCACACGCTCGGTGAAGACGGCTCGATTCACGACGTCGCGCAGTTGATTGAAGACGCGCACGAGTCGAACGACCCGCACCTCTGTTCGCCTGAAGCCGACTCGCACCTCGCGCCGTTGCTCAACGAGTGCGCCGTGCTGGCGACGTGGCGCGCGGCCGTTGAAGTCCAGCCGCTGATCATCTCCCTGCCGTCGCTTGCCACCACGGCGACTTCTTTCACCGCAGTCGCCCACACCCGCGCGCCGCAAGACGTCTTGTCGCGCGCACCCAAGAGCTCTCCTCCAGCCGTCTGACGTCGAACTTCAAGGTCGTTTCAAAGTTCCGTCACCCGTCTCGAAGAGAAGCGAATGTCGAAATTTCAAACTGCTGCCGCGTTGGCGGTAGCGCTGTGCGCGATGCCGGTGTTCGCCGGCGACGTCGTGCCACCTGGCGTGCTGAACCGGGTCGACGCGGCCGTGCCGAGCGACGCGTCACCTCCCGAGCAAGACCACGTGCTGCTGGAGTTCACCGTCGGCGTCGACGGCAAGCCGTCTGACATTCAGGTGCTCGAGTCGGCTGGCAAGGCGTGGGACGGCGCTTCGGTCGACGCGCTCTCGAAGTGGACGTTTCAGCCCGCGACGCATGAAGGCGTGGCCGTCGCGTCGCGCACGCGGCTCTCGTTCAACATGCCCACCGCGTTGATGGTGAAGCCCGACGCCGGCGAGCCCGAGCTCGAGGCCGAAGACGCGGGCGCGAGCATCACCGTCGGCGGCCCCGACGCCGGTCACCCTCAACACGAGATGGCGACCACCGTCACCGGGCGCTCACAGCCGAAGTCTCGCGGCGCGTCGGACTTCGTCATTGAAGTGGGGCAGCTCGCCGTCGTGCCTCGCAAGAGCGCTGCTGACTTCTTGAAGCTCGCGCCCGGCATTCTGCTCACCAACGAAGGCGGCGAAGGCCACCCTGAACGAATCTTCCTGCGCGGCTTCGACGCGCGCGAAGGGCAAGACCTCGAGCTGACGGTGGACGGCGTGCCCATCAACGACTCGGGCAACCTGCACGGCAACGGCTACGCCGACCTGGGCTTCATCATTCCCGAGCTCGTCTCGAACCTGCGCGTCCTCGAAGGCCCGTTGGACCCGCGCCAGGGCAACTACGCGGTGGCCGGCAGCGCCGACTACCAACTGGGCCTGAGCGAGCGCGGCCTGTTGGTGAAGGGCAGCTACGGCAGCTTCGACACCATGCGGCTCGTCGCGCTGTGGGGCCCGCCGGGAGAATCGTCGCGCACCTTCGGCGGCGTGCAGCTCTTCCGCACCGCGGGCTTCGGGCAGAACCGCTCGGCGCAGCACGCGAAGGTCATGGCGCAATACGAAGGCTCGTTGTCAGACAGCACGAGCTTCCGCATTGGCGCGTACGGCTACGGCACGCTGTACCGTTCAGCCGGCGTGCTGCGTGAAGACGACGTCGCGCGCGGCACGTTCGGCTTCTACGACACGGCCGACAACCGCCAGGGCGGCGATTCACTGCGCGCGCAGGTGCACTTCGACCTGCACGGCCACAACGGCAACTTCAGCCACGACCAGACCGCGTTCTTCATCTTCCGCTCCACGCGCATCATGGAGAACTTCACGGGGTTCCTGTCAGACCCGCAGCTGGCGCAGCAGACACCGCACGGCCAACGCGGCGACCTGCTGGACCGCGACAGCACCAACTTCACCGCCGGTGCACGAGGCGCCGCGCGCTGGCGCACCACCGTCTTCGAGCGCAAGCAGGAGCTCGAGGTGGGCTACTTCGCCCGCTTCGACGCCGTCACCGGCCTGCAGACGCGGCTGCTCGCGGGCAGCAACACGCCGTACGCGCGCGACTACGACCTCGACTCGAAGCTGTTCGACGTCGGGCTCTACGCCGACGCGAACCTCTCGCCGGTGTGGTGGCTCACGCTGCGCGGCGGCGTGCGCGCAGAAGTGCTCACGTACAACGTGCTGAACAACTGCGCGCAGCGTGAAGTGCGGCGCCCGTCGCTCACCAACCCGCCGGGCGACGAGAGCTGCCTGTCGCAGCGCGACCTGGGTCTGTACCGCGACCCCACCGAGCGTCACTCCACTGCGGGCGCGGCGCTCATGCCGCGCGGCACGTTGCTCATCGGGCCGTTCGCGGGCGTCACGTTGTCGGGCGCCGTCGGCACCGGCGTGCGCAGCATCGACCCGCAGTTCATCAGCCAGAACCTCGAGACGCCGTTCGCCAGCATCTTCGCGTGGGAAGGCGGCGCGAGCTTCGCGCACAAGTTCGAGGCCGGCCTCGACGCCACGGCGCGCGCGGTCGTCTTCGGCACGCGCGTCGACAAGGACCTCATCTTCAACGCACAGGAAGGTCGCGGCACCATCGGCGGCAGCACGTCACGCCTCGGCGCGCTCGTCGCGGCGCGCGCGCGTGGTGACTTCTTCGACGTCGCCGGCAACCTGACGTGGGTCGAGTCGAAGTTCGACGACACGGGCCTGCTCGTTCCCTACGTGCCTGACTTCGTGGCGCGCCTCGACGCGGGGCTCTTTCACGCGCTGCCGTGGCTCGAGCCGCTGGGCAGCCCCATCAAAGGTCGCGCGGGCCTCGGCATCACCTACGTCGGGCGTCGGGCTCTGCCGTTTGGTCAACGCAGCGACGTCATCTTCGTCGTCGACGCGTCGGCCGAGCTCGCGTGGAAGGCCGTGTCTGTCGGCGTGAGCCTCACCAACCTGCTCGACACGCGGTACCGCCAGGTCGAGCTCAACTACGCGAGCGACTTCCAGACGTCGGGGTCGCTGCCCACGCTGGTCCCTGCCCGTCACTTCGCGGCCGGCGCGCCACGCGCGGTGATGCTCACGGTCGGCCTGCACCTGGGAGGTGACTCATGAAGCGCGTCGCCTTCATCGCAGCAGCCCTCTGCAGCGCGTGCATTCAAACCACCGGCGGCAACGTGGTGTCGTTCGACGTTCAAGCGCGCGGCACCGCTGAAGCCGCAGCGCCCTTCACGACGCCGTCGGGCTTTGACGTCACGCTCACGCGCGCGCGCCTCACTGTCGGCGCCGTGTATTTGAATCAGCAGAACCCGCAGAGCTACTCGCTCGAGCAGGCGTGCATTCAAGAGGGCATCTACTCAGGCGAAGTGCGCGGCGGCCTCGTCGTCGACGGCCTGTCGGTCGACGCGCAGCCCTTCCCCGTGCGCGGCAACGGCACCGACGCACCGACGCGCGCGGCCGAACTCTGGCTCACCGGCGGCGACGTGCTCGCGAATGAAGACCGCACCGTGGTGCTCGACGTGGCCGGCACCGCGACGCGCGGCGCCGAGACTTTCCCATTCGATGCGGCCTTCACCATCGGCTCGAACCGCGCGGTGCCTCCGAGAAACCCGGCGCTGCCCGGCAGCAACCCGCTGTGCCGCCAGCGCATCGTCAGCCCGGTGCCCTTCGACGCCACGTTGACTGAAGGCAGCACCGTCACGCTGCACGTCGACCCGCGCGCGTGGTTCGCGGCCGTCGACTTCAGCGGGCTCACGAAGGTGAGCGACACGCCGCTGCACTACCGCTTCACCGACTCGCAAGACTCGTCGGCGCAGCCAGACAAGGCGCTCTTCAACGCGCTGCGCAGCGCTCAAGGCCCGTACCGCCTCGAGCTGACCGCTCCGTAATTCCTCCACCGGGTGTCCGCGTCGGCCGGCGCGGACACTCATTGTCATGAAGTTACAATCACAACCAAGGACACATCATGAAGTTCAATGTCATTTCGCTCTCGCTCCTCGTGCTCGCCGCGTGCGGCACGCCCATGCCCACGCCCGACGCCGGTGAAACGCCGTGCACCACCGGCTTCTGCGAACACACCGCGCCTTCGGGCACGCAGAACAACAGCCTGCTCATCACCGTGACGGGCGAAGGCTCGGCCACCGAAGGCTTCGGCTTCCCGCCTCCTGCGACGGGCGGCGAGCCGTACTTCGTCGACGGCTGGGAAATCACGTTCTCGCGCGTGCTCGTCACCGTGGGCCGCGTGTCGGTGAATGAGAGCCCCGACCTCGACCCCAACGACGCGTCGCGCCTCGGCGCGCTGGTGGCCGAGGTCGAAGGCCCGTGGGCCGTGAACCTCGCGAAGGAGGGCCCCGTCGACTCGAAGGAGCAGAACGGCAAGGCGTGGCCGCTCACGCGCATCGCGTCGCAGAACAAGAAGGCGGGCGCGCCGGCGTTCGAGGCCACCAGCAAGTACGCGCTCGGGTACTCGCTCGTCGCGGCGCGCGACGGCGTGCGCGACGTGAACCTCGATGACGGCGACCGCGCGGCCTACACGGCGATGGCGACGAAGGGTCAGACCGTGCTGCTCGAGGGCACCGCGACGTGGAAGGGCGGCGCCGCTTGCCGCAGCACCGTGGCGACGTATGACTTCACGCCGTACCCCGCGAGCGTCAACTTCAGCTTCGGCTTCGTGGCGCCGGTCGACTTCACGAACTGCGTGAACCCCGAGCTGCAGCCCAGCGATTCACGCGGCGTGCAGACCTCGGCCAACGCGCCGACCACCACGCAGCTCACCTTTCACCTCGACCACCCTTTCTGGGAGTCGCTCGAAGAAGACGCGCCGCTGCGTTGGGACGCGCTCGCAGCGCTGGGCAAGGCGTCGGTGACCGAGGCGGACCTCGCCGTCGACTTTCAGGCGTTCCGCGACACCAACGCCGCCGCGATTCCCTGGCGCACGTGCGGCCCCACGCTGGCCAACGAGCGCACCACCGGCACCGTCTCGTATGACCCCGTCAGTGTGCCGGTGAACCCTGCAGGCGGCGCGGCGGGCCTCAAGAACCTCGCCGACTACATGACGTACAACCTGTCGACGTTCGGCCACCTGAACAACGACGGGCTGTGCTTCCCGAAGCGCAACTACCCGTCGCCGCAGTGACGGTTACGGCGTGAGCTCGACGACGTACACGGTGACCGACGCCGCGCTGCCCGAGTTGGGGCGCGTGACGGTCACCGAGGTGTTGCTCGTCAGCGTGAAAGAGAACGTGCCCGTCGAGACGCGCGTGGAGGACAGCTCGGCGGTCTCTCCCGCGCCCTGGCCGCCGAAGGATTGATTGCTGGCCAGCACCAGCGCGCGCGTGCTGTCGACGGGCGCGATGGTGAGCGTCTGCGTGGTCTGATTCGGCGCGAAGTTCAGGCGGTACGTGTCGACGTCGGCGCGCGCTCCAAAGTCGATGCGCTGCCAGGTGACCTGCGGCAGCGGGCTCAAGGGGCAGCCCGCGTCGACGGCACCGCGCGTCAGCGTCACCGACGTGGGGCTCGCGAGGTCACCGCGCACCAACGCCTCACACGCAGCGATTGACGCCGAGTTCGTCGGCGACGCCTGCACCAACAAGACGGTGTCGGGCGAGACGGCGGGGAGCCCTGTCACCGTGGCCTCGGCCTGGCCCGACGTGAAGCCACCGTCGAGCTCTCCGGTGGTGACGGTGACGCCATTCCACTCGGCGACCTGATGCTCGTAGCCACCACACATCGCCGGAGTCACCGTCACGTCGGGGTCCACGAAGCGCGCGACCGCGAGGTGATTGCCGGTGATGGTGGCCGTCGACGAGTTGACGGTGCGCAGCACGAAAGGCACCGGGCCTCCGTCGAGCGGCGCCGTGGGTTGTGAGCCGGGGCAGGCGCTCGAGCCCACACGCTGAACCCGCAGGTTCTGCGGAACCTCGGCGACTTGAATGACTGCGTTGCCGTTGACTGCCTCGCTGGAGCGCGTGCAGGTCACGGCGTTCACCGCGGTGAGCCGACAGCGCGCCGAGGCGGCGTTGGGTGGCGTGCCCGCCGCCAGGCTGGCGGTGAACTGCGAGAGCACGAGCGTGGCGTTCATGTCGGAGACCGGAGGCGAGATGGTGCAGCTGCGCTGCGTCGTGCCTGCGGTGACGCCGCCGTCAGCAGCCGCGGTCGCGCCCGCGAAGAAGCAGCTGCTGCGGCGAACGATTGGCGTCGTCGAGAAGGAGAGCTGGTCTCCGTCGAACGGCGCGGTGGCGATGATGGTCTGTGCGCCACCGGTGAGCGGCTTCATCCAGAACTGGGTCGACGAAGCGCCGGTGTTGATGGTGACGTTGCTCGTGGTCGAGCTGCAGCTGCTCGATGAATAGAAGCGCACCTGACCCGCGTTGACCGCCGAGAGCGCGACGTTGACCGGCATGACGGCGGCGTCCAACACGCCGGCGCGGCGCAGCTCGACGACGCCGGCGGTGCACTCCCCTCCGCGAACTGAACCGGGCACGCCGGCGAGCGTGATGATCTGCGGAGACACGCCGACCTCGAGATCTTGCGCGGCCGACGTGAAGCCGGGGCTCGAGGCCTCCACGGCGTAGACGTTGGCGCTCGCCGCGCGCATGTAGAAGTCGACGTTGTCGGAGCCCGTGTTGATGTTCACCGACGTAGCGGCCATGCCGGTGCACGTCGGGTTCTCGTAGAAGCTCACGCCACCGGGGCTCGAAGCGAGCGTCACAGGCGTGCTCTGCGGCACCGCGTACGGCACGCCGTCCGCGCGCGCTTCGACGAGCGCAATCGCAGAACACCCATTCACGGCGACGTTCTGTTGCGTGGTGAGAAAGTGCAGCGACAACAGGCCTGCGTCGAAGTCGACCGCGGCGTCGGGGGTGCCCGCATCGTCGTCAGCGCCTGCGTCGTCGACGCCGGCGTCTTCTTCGACACCTGCATCGGGGAGCCCCGCGTCTGCTTCGCCCGCGTCGACAGGGCCCGCATCAGCTTCAGGAACTTCGGTGCCCACCGGCAGACACTCGGGCCCGTCACCGACGTCGAGACACACGAAGCCCTCGAGACAATCTTCTGAAGCGCTGCACGCGAAGCGTGTGGTGTCGACACCGAGCGCACCGCAATCGCAGCCGGCGAGCGCCACCATCGAGACCCACAAGAAGAGTGACTTCGCCGTCTGCATCAGCTGCCTCGCTTCAGAACGAGCCGCTCAACACGGCTCCACCGGCCGTCGGCGCCAACGTCACGGAGGGCGCGGCGTCAGGGCCGACCAGCACCAGCACCAGCCCGCCGGCCGCCAACACGCCGCCGGTCACGAAGAGCACGTTGGCCACCGTGGCCTGTGTCTGCGCCGACGCCTCGAGCGCCTTCGCGTCGCGCTGCGTGAGCGACGTCACGCGACCCGCCTCGTCTCTCGCCGCGTCGGTGACCCGCGCACGCGCGCCTTGCGCGAGCACCCCGAAGGCCACGCCGACCCCGACCGTCACCGCGCCAGCAGCGAGCAACGCAGCGCCCACCGGCCGTCGCCAACCACCACCCGGCGCCGTCGTCACAGCGAGCTCGACCGGCGCTGTGACCGCTGCCACGCCCGGCGCGGCGCCATCGACCCGGGGCGTCTCGGCCGAGCCGAGCTGCAGCAACACCCCTTTGCGCTCGCTGAGCACCTCGGCCCACCACGACACGACGGGGCCGACGACGGGCGTCTTCGCCTGGCCGCTCACGAACGGCACCTCGACGACCTCAGCGCCGAGATGAAAACGCGCCACACGCGCCAACCGCAGCACGTCTTTCGCCGCGCTGATGACGACCCACTTCGCGGCGCCGTCTTCGAGCTCGGCCGACGGCGTGAGCGTCAACGGGCCGTTGCTCTCGCTCCACTCACGCGCTTCGAAGAACGGCGTCTTCACGCGCGGCGGCAGGTCGTCCGGCAGCGACGCCTTCGGGTCGAGCATCAACAGCTTGCGAAACGAGTCGCGCGTCTTCGCGTCTTTGCCCAGCGTGCCGAACACGATGCCGCGCAGCAGGTGGAGCTCGAGCACCGTCTCACGCGAGTTGCCTTCCAACCGCTCCGCCGCGTCGAGCGTCTTGAGCGCCGCCTCAAACTCGAGGTCGTCGACCTGTCGTTTCGCCTCCGCGACCTTCGTGCTGCCGGCGTCGGCGCGCGCGACAGACGCCACGCACAGCAGAAGAATGATCAGTCGCATCGAGAGCGCGCAGTGTAGCCACTTCAGCGGCGTGTCTCAGCGCGCAGATTCAGCCAAACCCGAAATTGACGCTCATGGCGGCAAAGCCCACACTGCCGCCTCTCGTGACCGGGCCGGATGGAACCAGCGAGACCGGGGTGGCGCCGTGGCTGGCGGGCACTCCAGTCGGTCGCTTCACATTGCTCACGCCGCTGGCCCAGGGTGGCATGGCGGAGATCTGGCTCGCGCGACAAGCGGGGCAGCGCGGCTTCGAGAAGCTGGTCGTCATCAAGCGCATGACCTCGAAGCTCGCGGCCGACCCCGAGTACCTCGAGATGTTCTTCACCGAAGCGCGCCTGGCCGCGGCGCTCAGCCACGCCAACGTCGTGCAGATCTACGAGCTGGGTGAAGACGAAGGCTCGCCGTACCTCGTCATGGAGTACCTCGACGGCGAAGACCTGGGCGTCGTGCGGCGCACCGGCCAGAAGCTCGGCAAGCCGCTCCCCGACGCGTACGCCGTGAAGCTGGTTTCCTTCGCCGCCGAGGGCCTGCACTACGCCCACACACGCGTCGGGCACGACGGCAAGCCGCTGCACATCGTCCACCGCGACATCTCGCCGCAGAACCTCATCGCCACGATGGACGGCGGCCTCAAGGTGGTCGACTTCGGCATCGCCAAGCTCGCCACCGCCGAGACGCACTCGGGGAAACTCAAGGGCAAGCTCGCGTACATGTCGCCCGAGCAGGCGCGCGGCGACGACCTCGACGCGCGCTCCGACGTCTTCGCGCTGGGCATCATCCTCTTCGAGCTGCTCACGCGCACGCGCCTCGCGCCGAAGATGAACGACCTGCAGCTGCTCGAATACATGGCGGGCGACGCGCCCTTCGACGCGCCCTCGCTGCGGCGCACGGACCTCTCCATCGACCTCGAGGCCATCATTCTGCGCTCCATCGCGCGGCGCCGCGAAGACCGCTTCCAAAGCGCGCGCGAGCTGCAAGACGCGCTCGAAGCCTGGCTGGTGGCGCAGCAGCTCTCGGTGACGGCCAACGACCTGCGCGACTGGCTGCGGGACGTCTTCGCGCGGCGCATTCACGAGCGTCGTCAGCTCATCGAAACGGCCATCCACTCCGACCTCTCGCCCGACTCGGCGCGCAACCTCGCGGAGCTGGCGAAGCGTGGAAAACAGGAAACCGCGTCGCGCTCACGCTCGCGCACCGAAGAGCCGCGGCGGCCGAGCAAGGCGCTCACCGTGGCCGTCATCGTGATGTCGTTGCTCGTCGGTGCGATTGGTGTCGCGGCGTGGAAGCGCCACGCGATGACACAAGACGTCGTGGCTACCGCGCCAGCCGCAGCGCTCGCCGTGGTGCAGCCGCCTGCGCCGACTGTTCCAACTGCGGCGCCCGCGCCTGCCGTCCTGGTCGTCGACACCGTGCCGACGGGCGCGGCGCTCTCCATCAACGGCGCGCCGCGCGGTTCGACGCCGCTCACGCTCGACGACCTCGGCCTCGGCGAGTTCCACCTCGAGGCGACGCTGGAGGGCTTCGAGCCCGCCCAACGCGATGTGTCACTGGAGCGGAATGGTGAGCGCGTGCGCATCGAGCTGGCGCTGACGCCGACGGCCAAGGCGCCCGTCGCCGCACCGAAGACGCGCCGCAACCCGCCCGTGGCCAACGGCAAGCTGTCGCTGAAGACCACCCCGTGGACGACGGTGTTCCTGGGCAAAAAGAAGCTCGGCGACACGCCGCTGGTGAACGTGCTGCTGCCTGCTGGAAAGCACGTGCTCAAGCTCATCGCGCCCGAGGGCGGAGGCCAGCACTCCATCGAGGTCGAGATTCGCGCGAACGAGACCACGGTGAAGAAGCTCAAGCTTTGAGCGCGCTCGGTAACGTCGAAGTGGACCACGTGCAGTCCACCGCCTGTCCTGATCCACGACAGCGAAAATTTCCACGAAACAAACCTTCGGCTCAGGCGGAGAACCCTTTGTCCCCTCTGACAAGGAGTTCGCGATGGCCCTCTCAATCAACTCACGTGGAAGCGATGTCACCCGGTTGCAGCAGTCGCTGACCGAGCGCGGCTTCAACCCGCAGGGCGTCGACGGCGCGTTCGGCCGCAACACCCGCCAGGCCGTGATGGACTTCCAGCGCTCGCAGGGCATCACCGTCGACGGCATCGTCGGTCGCGACACCGCGCAGCGGCTCTTCGGCTCGACCGACGCGAAGTATTACGACGGCGTGAGCGACTTCAACGGCAGCACCGGCCCGGGCAACGTGACGTCGGGCGGCGGCTGGGGTGGCTCTGAAGGCGTCGCCAACGCGGCCCGCTCCATCGCGCGCGACATGGGCATTCCTGTCACCAGCACCAAGCGCAACCTGGCCGACACCGAGCGCGTCGGCTCGAACACGGGCTCGGACCACTTCACCGGCAACACCAACGCGTACGCCGTCGACTTCGGCGTGGCCGGCGCGCGCGGCACCGAGCTGGCCCGCGCCATCGCCGACCGCTACGGCATTCCGCGCTCGAGCATCGGCACGTTCAACCGCCACACCGTCACCATCGACGGGCAGCGCTACAGCGTTCAGCTGCTCTGGCAGGTGCGCGGCCACTACGACCACGTGCACCTCGGCATTCGCCGCGCGTAATCACCGCCGCAGCGCCGCGCGCAACGCGCGGACGTCGGCCAGTCGTGGGTCTTCAGGGCAGGCGCGTTCGAACTCTTCTGCAGCCAGCTGTGCTTCGGAGAAACGTCGCGCCTGCACCAGCAACACCAGTCGTCGCAACCGCACCTCCGGGTGCAGCACTCCGTCGGGGAAGCGTCGCAGTGACGTGTTCCAGGCGTCGAGCGCACGGGCCAGTCGGCCTTCACGTGACTCCAACGCACCCAGCTCGAAGAGCGCCGCCTGCGCGTCGAGCGACGAGCCCTGCGCTTCGCCCACAAGACAATCGCGGTGTGAGGCCGCTGGGGCGTCGCTGCACTTCTCGGCTGCGGGCGCAGTGGTCTCCAGCAACGCGCTGGGTATTTCTGGCGTCGGCGGCCACACCACCGACTCGCCCGCCTTCACCACGCGCGTCATCGAGCCTGCGCGCAGCACGACTTCACCTTCTTCGACGATGAGCGACGTGCCGCTCGCGATGACCTCCGCGAGAAAGCGGCTGTTGCGTGCTTCGAGCGAGACGTGCGGCGTTTCGATGCGCACCACGCTCGCCCCGGCGCGCGCGACCGAGAGCCGGCCCGTCTGCAGCGTGACCACCCCGTCGCGCTGCTTCCACGCCGCGTCGGAGCTGGCGACGAGCTGCACCGGCAGCGGCGCGCGCGCGGTGGGCCACGCAAGCACCAGCACGGCACCGACAGCGGCGGCGAGCGCGAAGGCCGGCACCAGCCGCCACGCACCGGGGCGATGCAGCGCGGCGCGCGCAACGAGGTCATCGAACGCGCGCGGGTCGACTTCACGGGGCGCAATCGACGCGGCCTCGGCGATGAGGCGCTCGGCGTCGGTGCGGGCCTTGGTGGCGATGGGCTCGAGCGGGGTCATGGCTGAATCTCCTCGCGGCTCAAGCCGCTGGTGCGCCCTTCGATGAGCAACTGGCGCTCGAGTGCTTCGGTGACTTCACGACGCGCGTGGAACAGGCGTGTCCACACGGTCTTCAGCGGAATGCCGAGCGCGAGCGCGACCTCTTCACCGCTCAGGCCCTGGAGCTCGAAGAGCACGAACGCCTCGCGCTTGGCCGACGACACGCCCTCGAGGGCTTTGGCGACGGCGCGTTGAGCGTCGCGTTGCTCGAGCGTTCTGCCCGGCGCGTCGGTGGCGACCGAGAGGTCCTCTGCTTCGTCGAGCCCAAAGAAGCGGCGCACACGGGCGCTGCGGGTTCGCGTGGCGGCGAGCTTCACGGCGACTCCAAACAACCACGCACGCGGTGAGTCGGCGGTGAGCAGTGCTTCGGGTCTGCGCAGCACCACGAGGAAGACCTCCTGCAACAAGTCGTCGGCGTCGAGGCGCGGCGCCAACCGTGCGAGGGCCTGACGCAGCTCGGCGGCGTGGGCCTCATACAGTCGGCGAACGTCGTCGAGGGTCACAGGTCGGTCCATCGTGCGCAGCGCGAGCTCCACGGCAGTTCAGTGCGGCGCGGGTCGCGGACCTTCATGAATTCAGTTGAAGCGGAGCAGCGCGCCGGTGAGCACGCCGAAAGTCCACGGTTCTATTGGGAGAATCGGCCCGATGGGCGCGACGGAGAAGTGAACTGGTTGGGCGCGGAGGCTGGTCCACGGGCGGAGTTGAAGGTGGAGCGGCCCCACGAGTTGGTAGTTGAGGCCGACAGAGAAGACGCCGCCAGCGGTGAGCGTCGATTGCTCTGAGGGTGCGTCGACTCCCGTGGCGGTTGCCGCAAGACGCCAGCCGCGCACGCCGAGCGCGAGGTCGAGAGAGAGCCGTTCGGCGGGTTGAAACGCGATGCTCAAAGAGAGTGAGAGCCATTGCGTGGACCCGGTGGCGGTGACGGGCGCGACGGTGCGACTGCGCGCTGAATCGAAGCCGACGTCGAGCAGCAGTCCCCAACGACCAATGGCGCCACGAAGCGCGAGTTGTCCGGTGCCGGTGAGGGTCTGCGCGCCGGGAAGTGCATGCAGCGGGTCGTACGCGATGCCTCCGAGCGCGATGAGCTCGAGGCTCAGCGGCGCAGTGGGAGTTCCAGCGTCAGGTGACCTCGTGGAGTCTGCGCGGAGCTCGTCACGCAACGCGACAGCGCCTTCATCGCGAAGCCCGGCGTCTGCGCGTTCGCCTCGCGACTCGACGGGCTGTTCAGCGCGCTCATTGCGCAGCTCAGCATCAGCGCGTTCGCCTTGCGACACCGCGAATTGCTCAATGCGTACATCACGAGATCCGGCGTCTGCGCGCTCATCTCGCGACACCGCGAATTGCTCAATGCGTACATCACGAACTCCGGCGTCAGCGCGCTCATCTCGCGACACAAGTTGTTCAACACGAACATCACGCGCGCCAGCGCGTTCACCTCGTGACACGACGGACTGCTCAGCGCGTTCATCACGCGAAACCGCGAATTGGTCAGCGCGCCCATCACGAGGCCCGGCGTCTGCGCCTCGCGACACGACGAACGATTCAGTGCGCTCATCAGGCGACACGGATTGTTCAGCGCGAACATCACGAAGCCCAGCATCAGCGCGCCCACCTCGCGGCACCACGAACTGAGCAGCTCGCTCCTCCCGAAGCCCGGCGTCGGCGGCCCGACCAGTCACCATCGAACGTTCGTCACGAGACGCCGCCAATTGATCAACCACGCCCGCATCACCGCTCGCCGCAACGACCTCAGCCGCGCGCACTGCGACTGAAACACGCGACGGCGAGGCCCACGACTCGAGCAGCGCCAACGTGACGCGCGTCACCGCATCACAGTCACCCGCCGCCACCGGAACCGAGCGCTCATACTTCTGCGAGCCGCGCGCACCCGACAACGCGATGCGCGTCGCGTCTCCACGCACCTTCACGTTCAACCCGGAAGCCGTCGGCACCTTCGCCACCCGAACTCCGCGCTGAACGAGCGCCGACTCGAGCGACGTGGCCGTCACGCACGGCACCGAAGCAGACACGTCGAGGTTCACCTCGGCGGCCGCCATCAGCACAAGTGCCAGAGACGCCAACGTCATCGCCCCGCCGTATCCCACGACAGGGCCGATTCGCTCGACGATAGTCGTCGATGTTTTTCGTGAAGCTCCAACGAAGGCCGCGCACTTCCCCACAAATGACCAACGAGGGAGCGATGCGAATGAAGCTGACCTGGAGCGCCTTGGTGCTGTGTCTGCTGGCTGGCTGTTTTGACCCTGTCGACGTGCCACTCGGAAGTCTCGACAGCGGCACCACGACTGGCGGCGGCACCGCGACCGGCGGCGGCACCGCGACCGGCGGCGGCACCGCGACCGGCGGCGGCACAGCGACTGGCGGCGGCACAGCGACTGGCGGCGGCACCGCGACGGGCGGCGGCTTCGTCACCACCACCGATGGCGGCCTGGTGGCCTCGCTCCCGCCGCTGCCCGAAGCGAACTGCGGTGTTCCCGTGGGCGGCCATTGCCCCGACGACGCCGGCCCCTGCATCACCTGGGAGCGCACCGGCTTGCCGTCTGAGCTGGCAGCGAGCAGCGCCCAACTCGCCAACTTCCACTACGTCGCCGGGCACACGAGCGACGCGCTCTATTTCGTCACGACCTCGAGCGCCGCCGGCAGCACGCTGTGGGCCTCGTACGGCGCGGGGAGCCCGGAGACAGTTCAAGTGACGAACGCGGGCACCAGCCTTCAGGCCGTCTACAGCCTCGCCGAGAGCCCGACCTACGTCTGGTACACGGCCCTGCTCTCGACCGGCGCGAGCAACGAATACCAACTGCGCGTGGCGGTCCGCGGGGGCGCCGCAGGCAGCGGCAGCACCATCGCCGCACCGCTCGCTTCAGCGCCCACCAGCAACGGCGCGGCGTACGGCAGCAACTACCTCGCCGCCTTCGACGACGGCCTCTACGACTTCTACCCGGCGGGCAGCTCGCGCATCGCGGCGCTGGGTGACTTCGTCGAAGAGACCATCACCTCCGTCGCCGCCACGGAGTCAGGCGCGCAGGTCTTCTACCTCCGCGACAACCAGGCCCAGGGCGTCTCACTCTGGAAATACGAGCGCAGCGACGACAGCAACACGCGCATCGCAGACCTCGCCAACTTCAACGCCGGCGTCTCGGGCTCGGGCCGGTCGATGCTCGCGGTGCACGACACCTGGGTCTACGTACTCGGCGTGCGCGGGCTGCTCCGTTTTCCCCGCGCTGGCGGGCCCGGTGAGGTCGTCTACGCAGGCGAAGAGTTCCCGCAGTACGGCGGCACGTTGAAGAGCGGCTCGCTCAAGCGCGTCGACGGCAAGCTGTACTTCGGCAGCGTCTGCTACTTCGACGCCGACGCACCGGGCTACGGCACCATCGAGCTCGACCCCGTGGCGCTCACGGCACGCTGGCTCGATCTCGACCCTGCGTTCCCGCTCGTGCCGCACGTCACCGCGTGGGAAGCGTGGCACGAGGAAGGGCCCGTGTACGCCACGCCCAACGGCATCTTCGTGCTGCGCTGACTACAGCGTCTTCAGGAACTCGATGAGGTCGTCGCGCGCGTCGGTGCTGAGGTCTTGCACCCACGCGTCGTGACCCTGGTTGGAGAGCCCGGCAATCGTCGTGTCGTACTTTCGGCGCGCGTCGGCCTTCCAACTCTCGGGCACCTTGTCGCCCACCGGCAGGCCGACACACTTCGAGTCGTAGTCGGTCTCGGGGTTCTCATCGTCGCCCATGTAGAAGACCTTCGTGCGCGCGCTGGCCGGCCCGAGCAGCTCGCACAACGAAGGCACGCTCTGGTTGTGCAGGTACGGGTAGCGCGCCCACACCCCGTCGAGCGGCGGCGGCACGTAGCCCTGCTGCACCTCGACCACGGTGTTCATCCACTGCGACACGGTGAGCTTGTTGAGCGACTCGGCGAACGCCGCCATGCCCTGCGCGCGCTGCGGAGAAGTACCCACGTCGAGCACCGGCGTCTGCGGGTGGTAGCGAACGCGCGTGGTGGTCAGCCGCGCCTCCTTCGTCTCGGCGCTCCAGTTCTTCTCGTACGTGCCGTGGCACGAAGCGCAGCGCGTCTGAAACTGCTGCTCGCCCCGCTTCACCGCTGCTTCGTCGAGTGAATCGACGCCGAAGAAGTCGACCCACCGCGGCGCGTCGGTCGCGAAGACCATCACCGTGAGCTCGTCGACGACCTGCTGGTTCTGCTTGAGCCAGTCCTGCAGCGCGTCGAGGTCAGTGCCGCGCCCGAGCTCGTTCCACAGGAAGTTCGTGAAGATGGGGTTGCCCTCGACAATCGACCCGTCGGAGAGCCAGCGCGTCTTGTACTTCACCGTCCACCACACGGCGGGCTTGCTGTCGGCGACGAAGGTCTCGAGCAGATTCGGGCGCGGGCTCGCTTCGACGGCGACGTCGCGCGTGGCCATGGCGTCGTCAGCGCGGCGCGCGAGGCTCATCGACACCTGCGCGAGCGACGTGTCGAGCCCGATGACCTGCGGCGTCTTCGAGCCCACCGCGCCCAGGTGCTTCTGCGTGATGAGAAAGCGCTGCAGCTCGTTGCGGTCGGCGCCCATGAGCTTGACGAAGACGTCGGCGTCGAGAATCGGGAAGAAGCCGGCGGCCTTGTGGAAGAACTCGTTGGCCTGCTCTTTCCGGTTCGTCATGCCGATGACGGTGCGCCCGAACAGGTTGGCCGCGTGGCACGTGGCGCACGAGAACGTCATCGCGGGGCCCTGCGGCGTCTCCACGGTGCCCACGCCGAGCCGGTCACCGGACTTCACCCAATCGGGCCACGGCACGCCGGGCTGCGCTTCGTCGCTCGCGTCGCGCGTCGGCAGCCCGAGGTACGAATACATTTCAGGCATGGTGCCGAAGCCCAGGACGTTGCGCGCTGCGGCCTGCAGGTCGCGCGTCTTGGCGTTGGGCGTGTTGGGGTCGAGCAGCGCCTGCATCGGGCGGTTGGGCAGCAGCACGCCAGACACGCTCACCGGCCACGACAGAAAGTGCTGAAGGCCCTTCGCGCGCACGTCGTTCAGCGCGGGGCCTTGATTGTAGATGTCGGCGCGGTGCCCCGACTCCGGCAGCGCCGCGCCGCGGCTCCAGTCGGCGACGGAGCGGTCACACAGCCCATCGCGGTTGGTGTCGAGCCCCACTTCGCAGGCGGCATTCGCGGTCGGCCGACAGCTGTTCGCTTCGCATGCGGGAGGGCTGCACGCGCAGAGCGCAGAGGAGACGAGCAACGACACCACGGACAGCAGCGGCTTCACGCGCGGATGATGCCCCGCAACAACCCAGCACGCACCTGTGTGACTACGCCCCATACGTCGAACGCAGGTAGTCGACGATGCGCGCGCTCTCGAAGCGCTTCTCTCCGGTGTTCGGGTCTTCGAGGTACGGAAACTGCGCGCGCCCGGTGCGCTCAATGAAGGCCGCGCGCTTCGGTGAGTCCTTCGCGAGGTTGTGCTGCACGTACGGCAGCTCGAGCTCACAGAGCGCCGCGCGCACGAAATGACAGTACGGCGACGACTCGAAGCCCCAGAGCTCGAGCGGCTTTTCAGGCGCACGCGATGGGCGCACGACGCCACCACGATTACCCTGCATCAACCGCATGCCGAAGCTGCCGAGCAGCACCATCGCCGAGTTCGCGGTGAACCAGCGCGTGGTGCCGTTGCCGTACACGCCGTGCAGGTGATTGAGAATGTTGACGCGGCCCTCGAAGAAGCCGTTGACGTTGGGGTCTTCGAGGCGCGGCGTGCAGTTCTTCGTCTCGCCACGAAAGCGCGTGCCGCCCAGCGGAGACGGCCGCACCTCGAAGTCGAGGTCGAGCTCGCTGAGCGACTCGCGCACCGCGCGCGAGTTGTGACACCGCTCGAAGTCCCACAGGCGCAGCAGCTTCGCCGGCCGTACGGCGCCCACGCCTCGCACCAGGGTGCCCGAAGCGAAGCGCGCGCCCGAAGCCGAGAAGGCACCCGCGACGGCGAGCCGACGCCGGAGCGACGCGCCGGGTTCGAAGAGGCCGCCGAAGAGCGCACCTGAGATCTGCTTCGCCAGCACCGGCAAGGTGGTCGTCATGCGCGGCAGCGGTAGCACGAACGTCGTGGCTACGTCGTGCGCTCGGAAGGCCGCAGCGACGTGAGCCGCCCCGCGAGCGCCTCCAGCCCGTCGACGGTGCGCGGCGCGAGCTCCACCGAAAACGCCGCCGTCTCGAGCCACCCGAGCTCCGCCGACGCGCGGGCCGCGGCGCGCTCGACCTTGCGCTTGAGGCCGGCGAGCTGCTCGAGCACGTCGTGGTGCACGCGCAGCGTCTGCTCGAGGTGTGCCTTGAGCTCCGCGTCTTCCGTTTCATTGCAGCGGGTCACCAACGCGTCGATGGTCTCGCGCGTGTCGGCCTCGAGCTTCACGTCGAAGCCGTTCGAGAGCTCGTCGTGCACGCGCTGCGCGGTGACGAGCTTCTGCGCGCCGTCGTTCGCGACCTGCTGCAGCGCGACGCGCGACGCGCCCTCAGGCACCTTGCGCAGCGCCGCGCGCAGCCGGTCCCACGCCTGCAACGCGCGCGGAGAGCTGGCCAACTGTGGCTCCACGTCGTCAGGCGCGACGCGCAGCCGCGCCAGCCACGCCCCCACGCCGAGGAGCAAACCGAACGCCAGCGGCGCCACCTGCCCCAGAACGCGCAGCCCACCCAGGTGCCGCGCCGAGAGCGCGTCGACCACCAGCAGGCCCCACACGCCCGCGAGCCACGTCGCCGCGATGGTGAGCGAACGCGCTCTCCAGCCCTGCTGCTCCATCGCGAGCGCGATGCCCAACGCCACGGTGAACGCCGATGACGGGCCGAAGGGCAGGCGAAGGTCGATGAACGACAACCCCAGCGCTGCGCAAAAGAACGCGAGCTTCATCACCATGGGCAGCGCGGTGGCGGCGAACAGAACCATCGTCGCCGCTCCACCCAGTGCGTACATCGGCAGCACGCGCCCGTAGGCCATGAAGGTGACGAGGCTCATCACCAACGCGCCGCTGCCTCCCATGAACACCGCGAGCGTGAGCGCCGACACCGACGCTTCGGAGCGCTCGAACGAAACGCGCCCCACGAATCCCTCGAGTGCAGTCCCCATGTCAGTAGCCCTCGTTGCCGCGGCCGAAGTCGGTGAGCTTCTTCTTCTCGAGCTCGCGCGAGAGCACCTTGCGCTGGCTGCTCGACGCCGAGCCGTAGTCGCGGCGCATGCTGTCGACCTCGGTCTGGCCCGCGAGCGCGTCGGCGCTCGTGCCGAACAGGGCCTTCGCGCTGTCGAGCAACGAGCTCGCGCCCGCAGAGTCGCCACGCTCGTAGGCCGCCGCAGCCGCCACCATGCGCACGCTGCCCGCCGCCGCGACGCCCTTGCTCCACAGCGTCTCTTCGCGGCTCGACGTCACCGCGTCGAGGTCGTCGATGGCGCGCGCCGACATCGCCACGTCGCTCGAGAGCACCTCGCCCCCCAGCGGCCGCCACCGCAGCGTCGCCCCCAGGCCCAGCTCTGCTTCGGGTTCTGCGCTGCGCGACTGCAAGCGCACCAACACGCGCGTCGGCAGGCCCGGCCGCAGGTCGGCCAGGTGCAGCACCACGCCGCTGCCCCACTTCACGGTGTGACGGCCCGGCACCTCGACGATGTCGAAGCCCGTCGGCGCGAGCACCAGCTCGACGTTGCGCACGCTCGACGTGCGCGCCGCCGCGACCTCTTTGCGCAGCACCTCCTGCAGCACGCTGCCGTCGCGCAGGTAGCCGTACATGCCGCCGCCGCGCTCCGAGAGGTGCTGCATCAACATGCCGTCGTACTCAGCGCCGACGCCCAGCGTGGTGACGGTGATGGCGTCGTTATGAACGAGGCCAACGAGGTTCGCCAACGAAGGCTCGTCGACGAGGCCGGCGGTGGGCTGACCGTCGCTGACCACCACCATGCGCCGCGCGCCGCTGGCGCCACGCAGCGCGCGCCACCCAGCCTCGACGCCGCCTGAAAGAAACGTGCTCCCCGACGCCGCGACGCGGTTGATGGAGGCGTGCACGACGGCCTTGTTGTCGTCAGTCATGCGCAGCAGCGCGGTGTTCTCGACGTTGTCGCTGAAGGTGATGAAGGTGAGCTCGTCGCGCTCGTCGAGCAGGTCGACCAGCTCGTGCGCGGCCCGCTTCGCGTCTTCCATCTTCGCGCCCGACATCGAGCCGGAGCGGTCCATGACCAGCGCCAGTGAGATGGGTTGGTCAGTGGGCGCGGCGAGGTCTTCGTCGAGGCTCACGGTGTATTCCGCGTAGAGCTCGCTGCCCGCGACGTGCACCGTGGGGTGACTCAAGCGGCCTTCGAGCTTCAACGCGCCAGCGCGCGAGCTGCCGACGGGGTTGCTCTTTCCGGGAACCGGTGACGGCTTGCTGACGGTGGCGAGCACCGCCGTGACCGAGAGCACCAACGCACTGGTGAGAAACAGACGCAGTCGATTCATTCGTGAAGCTCCTTGTGGGGTACGCGCAACAAGGTCGCACGCGCGTCACGGGAGCGGCATCGGGCGAAGATCGAGGTCGGTCGAGTGACCGTCGGTCAGTTGACCGATGACCAACTCAGACGGGCTTCTTCATTTCTTCGCGGAGAAACGACGTCAGCTTGTCGGCCACCGACTGCGGCAGCTTCGACGCGAGCGCCTTGCGGCACAGCGTGGGCGTCGCGCGGTAGCTCTTGAGAAAGTCTTCACACGGCGTGCAGCCACCGAAGTGCGCTTCGAGCCGCGCCCGCACGTCAGCACTCAGCTCGCCGTCGAGATACTCGAGGAGGAGATGCACGCTGTCTTTGCAGGTTCCGTTCATCGATTCAGGCTCGCAGGCTCTTCATTGTGGCCCAGGTCGCGCCGTTTCAACCGCAAATGCACGAAGCCTGAACGGGCGAGCAGGCGGCTACTGCCGCTCCTGGTAGAATTGATCAATCGCACTGCGCAGGCTGAGCCTCGCGCGGTGCAGGCGGCTCTTCACGGCGGGCACGGTGATGCCGGTGAGCTCGGCGATTTCTTCGTACGACATGCCCTCGAGGTCGCGCAGCACGAAGACCTCGCGGTACTCGTCGCCCAGGCGCGACGCAGCCGACTCGATGGCGCCGCGCAGCTCGTGGTTGATGGCTGCTTCTTCGACGTTCGACGAGAAGTCGGTGACCTCGTCGATGAGGCTGCCGCGCTCGTTGAAGGTCGGCTCGTCCAACGGGGCTTCGACCTGGCCCACCACCTTGCGATGACGGAGGCGCATCAACGCGTGGTTGGCGGCGATGCGCAGAATCCACGAGCTGAACTGCGAGTCGCCGCGGAAGTTCGCGAGGTTTCGGTACGCCGAGATGAAGGTCTCCTGCAGCACCTCGGCGGCGTCGTCCTCGGAGTTCAACATGCGCAGCGCGAGGCCGTACACGCGACCCTTGTAGCGCTCGACCAGCGCCTCGAAGGCCACTGCTTCACCCGCCGCAGCGCGCGTGAGGAGGTCGCTGTCTTCGGACGGAATCAAGGGCGCGGCACCGTGAACCTTCCGACGTGACGGGTCAAGCTGCATGACGGTGTGTCGGTGAGGCGAGCGTGCTTCTGGTTTCACCTGCCGCTGACGAAGTGCGAACGGCGGTCGAAAAAACGCAGCGGTGCTCTCGCCCATTCCCCCGCGAAGTCGACGCCGATGCGCGCCGTGGCCTCGATGTTCCGCGCGGAGACAGGCGCACCTGCCGCAAGGAACAGCTCGCCGCCGTCGAGCGCGAGGCGGTTGTGTTTCAGGAGTGAAATGCCGAGCGCCTTCGTCAGGCGCCCCGGGCCATCGGTGCGAACGCCGTCGAGCCCTGCGACCGGCTCGAGCGCGCGAATGAGCACCGCGGCGCCGTGGCCCGTCACCACGTTGAAGCAGAGGTGCATGCCGTACACGAGGTACACGTACGCGTGGCCCGGCGGCCCGAACATCACCTCCGTGCGCTTCGTGCGGCCCTTCGCTGAATGACACGCGAGGTCTCTCGGCCCCAGGTACGCCTCGGTCTCGACGATGCGCCCGACGCGCGGCACACCACCGACGACGTGGACCAGCTGTTGCCCGAGCAGCGCCCGCGCCACGCGCTTCGGGTCACGTGCAGAGAATGACGTCGGGAGCGGCGCCCACATGCGCGGCTCTTACGTGAACCGACGGCGCACAGGCACTCGCGCAGCTCACCGGGCGGGGGGCGAGCCCGCGCCGAGCACATGCACCTTCATCGTCTGGCTCGCCGGCACGTCGGCCGGGCGAGACCACCACGCACGCACCAGCCCGCGCTGGCCCGTGTTGCCTCGGCAGTCGAGAAACGCCTCGCGGCGACACGCGTCGACCGACAACAACGTGCAGCGCTGCCAGCGCCGGGTCTTCGCCAGGCGTACACGCGCCTCGGCGACACACTGCGCGACGACCTTGTCGTGCTGCTGCTTTGCCGACGCGTGCGCTCGCGCCTGGTCTGCAGCCCGCTCTTCAGGCGTCGCCCCGGGCCGAGAAACCACGCCGAAGCCGAACGTCGACGTCTGGCACTGCATCGCCTCGAACTCGAGGCTGTAGCCGGCCTCCACCGACACCGGCATGCCGGGCCGCGCGCCATTCGGCCCGAGGCTCGTCGGCTCGGGTTCGCCCTCGTATTCGACGCGCAGCGTGACCGTCTCTTCTTCGTACCCACTGCAGCTGCCCTGACTCGCCGCCTCACGGCAGAGCCGAAAGCCCGCAGCGCAGCGCTCGCCCGTCATGCGCTGCGGCACGAAGCACCTGGCGGCCTCGTCGACCGGCACGGGAATCGCGCCCTGCTTCGCCGCCAACGCACGCGCCGCTTCGCCACGCGCGGGCGCGTCGTCAGCGCCGAGCACCAACACCGCCATGAGCCAGAGTGACGTCACGTCATCAGGACACCACACTACGCCGCTTGTTTCGTGCGTGATGTACACGGCTCAAGCATGCTGCGCGCACTCTCCATGGTGCCTCCGCCGCGCGTCTCGGGTCTGCTGTTGCCGGTCTTCTCTCTTCGCAGCGCGCACGACGTCGGCGTCGGCGACTTCGAAGGTTTCGAGGCGCTCTTCGGGTGGCTGCGTCAGGCCTCGCAGCGCATCTTGATGGTGTTGCCGCTGCTGCCCACCACGCCGGGAGACCCCAGCCCGTATTCGACGCGCTCGGCGTTCGGGTTGAACCCGCTCTTCATTCACCTCGGGTGGTTGCCTGAAGGCGTGCGCTTCACCGACGAAGAGCAGCGCGCCATCGACGAAGCGCGCACCTCGCCCACCGTCCGCTACGAGCTCGTCTTCCCCGTGAAGACGGCGGCGCTCGAGCGGGCCTTCGCGATTTTTGAAGCACAGGGAAAGACGGCGCGGCGCGCCGAGTTCGAGGCGTGGTGTGAAACGCAGCGCGAGTGGCTCGAGGGCTACGCGCTGTACTCGTCGCTCTCGGAGTCGTTCAACTTCAAGCCGTGGTGGGAGTGGCCGTCGAGCCTCGCCACGCGGGAACCCAGAGCGCTCGAAGCAGCGGCCAGAGAGCACACGAAGCGCTCGCGCTACCACCAGTGGCTGCAGTGGGTGGCCGACGCGCAGTGGCAACGCGTGCGCGCCCAGGCGAAGTCACACGGCATTCAGCTCTGCGGCGACGAGCCGTTCATCATCGGGCAAGACTCCGCCGACTGCTGGTGCTTCCCCCAGTACCTGCGCCGCGACGCGCGGCTCGGCGTGCCGCCCGACGACTTCTCGGCCGACGGTCAAGACTGGGGCCTGCCGTGGTTCGACTTCGACGCGCTCGGCAAAGACCACGACACCTGGCTCAAGCGCCGCGCGAAGCACGCCGCCGCGACGTACGACCTGCGCCGCGTCGACCACGCCATCGGCTACTTCCGCCAGTACGTGCGCGACGAGCTCACGCCCAAAGGCCGCTTCGTGCCGTCTGAAGAAGCCGACCAACGCGCGCGCGGCCTCAAGAACTTCAAGCTGCTCTCGGAGGGCACGAGCATCGTCGCGGAAGACCTCGGCGTGATTCCGCGCTTCGCCCGCGACGTGCTGGCCGAGCTCGGGCTGCCCGGCTACCAGGTCATGCGCTGGAGCCGCGAAGACGGCATCTACCGCGACCCGCGTCACTACCCGCAGGTCTCGCTCGTCACCACGGGCACGCACGACACCGAAGCACTGCGCAGCTGGTGGGAAGGCGCCGACGACTGGGAGCGTGAAACCGTGGGCCGCGTGTGGCCCGAGCTGAACGGCTTTGCGCCGCCACCCAAAGAGTGGAGCTTCGAGGTGCACGAGGCGCTGCTGCGCGCGGCGTTGAACTCACAGTCGGCGTGGGCGATTTTCCCGTGGCAAGACGTCTTCGGAGAGACGGAGCGCACCAACCTGCCGGGCACCATGGGCCCGCAGAACTGGAGCTACCGCATCAAGCCCGAGGTGCAGACGCTGGCCACCGACGAGGCGCTGCAGCGCACGGCGAACTGGTTGACGCGGCTGGCCCACGAAGGGCGGCGCGCATGACCTCGCGGCTCAACTGGTCGCAGCGTCGATGAGCGAGCCAGACAACGCGTGGCGGGCCAGCACCGAAGCCGAGCGAGAGCGCAACGCCTGGTGGATCGCCACGATTCGCGGCGGCGGCGTGCTGCTGCTGCTCGCGCTCTCGGCCTACCAGGGCCTCGTGGTGGGCCTCGCCGACTGGAAGGCGAACCTCCCCATCTTCGGCGTGTACGGCGCGCTGGCGGCGGTGCTGTGGCTGCTGGTGTGGCGCGCGCCGGCGCTGCGCGCGACGTCGGGCCTCGCGCTCGCGGTGGTCGACGTGCCGCTGTTGTTCTGGCTGCAGTGGGAAGGCGTGCCGCTGTCGTTTTCGCCGGGCGCCGCGGCGACGGTGACGGCGCTCGCGTACTCGGTGTGTGTGCTGCTCGCGACGCTGACGCTGACCACGTGGCTGGTGTGGCTGGTGACGTCGGTGTCCATGGTGGGCTCGTACTTGTTGCTGCGGCACGCGGGGCTCTCGGTCGTCAGCTCGTGCGTGGCGCCGGTGCTGCTCGCATTGGTGGGCGCGGGCTCGAATTACCTCGTGGGGCGCGTGCAGTTTCTGCTCAAGCGCGTGGCCGCCGAGGCCGCGAGCCGCGAGAAGCTGGGCCGCTATTTTTCTCCGAACGTCGTACAGCGCTTGCTGGGCTCTGAAGGCACGCGCGCGCCGGAGTCACGGCTGGTGACGGTGTTGTTCAGCGACATTCGCGACTTCACGGCGATGTCGGAGCGGCTGACGCCCACGCAGGTGGTGCAGATGCTCAACGAGTACCACTCGGTGATGGTCGAGATTGTGTTCCGCCACGGAGGCACGCTCGACAAGTTCATCGGCGATGGGTTGATGGCGTACTTCGGCGCGCCCTTCAGCGACGAGCAGCACGCCACGAACGCGGTGCAGTGCGCGAAAGAAATGCTGACGGCGCTCGCGCAGTTGAACGACGTGCGCACCGCGCGCGGTGAAGTGGCGCTGCGCATCGGCATCGGGGTGCACTCGGGTGACGTGGTGGTGGGCAACGTGGGCAGCGCCGCGCGGCGGCTCGAGTACACGGCGATTGGCGACACCGTGAACCTCGCCAGTCGGCTGGAGTCGTTGACCAAGGCCGTAGGGCGGCCGTTGCTCGTTTCCAAAGCGACACGTGAGCGCGTGGGCGACGCGTGTGAGTTCGAAGCGCTCGAGGCGGTGAGCGTGAAGGGCAAGGCGGAGCCCGTGGCGCTGTTCACCGTGAAGTAGCGACGTTCCTGCTGTAGAAAACCGCCCGTGTCATCGCGGCTCTCACTCCTCAGCCTGACGCTCATCTGCGCCGGCTGCGTGACCGCGCCGCCGAACCCTGACTCGCGCAAGGTCGACGACTTCGTCATCGAAGGCACGAAGCACCTCAGCGACAGCGACGTCAAAGACAAGATCCTCACCACTGAATCACCGTGGCTCTCGTACCTCGCGCCGTGGATAACGCCGCCCGAGTGGTTCGACCCGCTCACGTGGCAGGCCGACCTCCGCCGCATTCAGCGCGTCTACGAAGCCAACGGCTACTACCAGGCGCGCGTCCTCGAAGACGAGGTCACCGAGGTCGGCAAAGACAAGGTGAAGCTGCTGGTGAAGCTGCGCGAAGGCGAACCCGCGCGCGTCACCACCATCGCCATCGTCGGGCTCGAGGCGCTGTCGCAAGACATGCAACTCGAGGTCACCGAGAAGCTGCCGCTCGCCACCGGCGACATCTTCCTCGAGGACAGCTGGGCGCGCTCCAAGACGCTCATCGCCTCGCGCATGCGTGAGCTCGGCTTCGCGGAGGTGCTCGTCAGCGGCGAGGCGCTGGTCGACGTCGACAGCACGCGCGTCGACCTGACGCTCACCATCGCACCCGGGCCGCGCTACCGCATCGGCAAGACCTTCGTGGCCACCGACCCCGGCGCGCAGGTGCCCCCGAGGCTCATCGCCGACGTCGCGTCACCCGACCTCGTGCCCGGCGAGTTCTTCTCCGAGAGCGCGCTCAACTCTGCGCAGGCGCGCGTCTTTCAGATGGGCGTCTTCGCCGGCGTGAAGGTGAACCGCGGCCTGCCCGACCGCGCGAATGAAACGGTGCCCATCGTCATCGACGCGCGTGAAGCGCCGTTTCGCAGCTTCCGGCTCGGCGGCGGCCTCGGCGGCGACCTCATCCGTCAGGAGGTGCGCATCATCTCCGAGTACACCAACCGCAACATCGGCTTCTCGAAGCTCTTCTCGAAGAACTCGATTCTCGACCGGCTCACCTTGAAGGCGAAGCTGGGCCTCGCCTTCGTGCCCAACGTGGTCGACGTGGTGCGCGCGCTGCCGTCGGCAAAGTGGGGGCCGGTGTGGCGGTTGCTCGTCGAATACGAGGTGCCGCGCATCTTCGAGCTGTCGAACCTCTCGCTGGTGACCTCGGCGGAAATCCTCCGCACGCTCGACAACGCGTTTGACTACGACGCGCTCGAGCCGAAGGTCGGTGTCATCTGGCGGCCCACGCCGAACATCACGGTTTTCCCGTCGCTCAACGCCAACATCTTCCTGCTCCGCACCGAGTTCGCATTGCAGGAGGCCGGCCCCACCGACGCGCTCGGCTGCCCGACGCAACCCAACCTCTGCGTCGTCGGCTTCGTCGACTTGATGGCGGAGTGGGACCGCCGCGACAACCGCGCCGAGCCGCACGAAGGCTTCTACGCAGCGATGAACGTCTCGGGCGGGCTCGCGCAGACCAACCAGCTGCGCCCCTTCGTGCGCGTCACACCGGAGGTGCGCGGCTACGTCAGCTTCGGCAGCGAGAAGCGCGTGACGCTCGCGGCGCGCGTGAAGGCGGGCTCACTCTTCGCGCCCGAAAACGACACGCCCATCGTCATGCGCTACTTCTCGGGCGGCTCGGGCATGCGCGGCTTTCAACAGCGCAGGCTCTCGCCGATGCGCGCGGTGCCGACGCGGCCGCTCATCGAAGACCCGTCGTGCGCAGGCCAGGTGGGCTGCCGACTCATCGCGAACCCCGACCCCACCGTCGGCGCCGCGCGCGGCAAGACGTTGCCCGTGGGCGGCAGCGGCCTGCTCGAGGCCTCGCTCGAGCTGCGCTGGGCCGTCACCGAAGACTGGGTGCTGGCCATTTTCAACGACTGGGGCGCCGTCACCGTCGACACGCTCTTCGCGCCGGGGCAGGACCTGCTCGCCACGCTCTACACGGCCGTGGGGCTCGGCGTTCGCTACCGCACGCCGCTGGGCCCCATTCGCGTCGACCTCGCGTTCCGCATTCCCGTCGTGGGTGGGCCGCAGGTCGTCGACCCCGGCGCCACCACCGCGTACCAGAGCATGCCGGGCTGCTTCTTCGGCCTCGGCAGCGGCCAGGCCTATTGGGACTCGACGACGTACGGCCCGACGCCCATGCCCGCGCAGGCCGGCATGCCCGACAACCTCTGCAGCGCGCACCTGTCCATCGGTGAGGCGTTCTGATGACGACCGCGCCCGAGAAGAAAAAGAAGCGGCGGTGGTGGCTGTGGCTGTGGCTGCTGCTGGTGCTCGCGCTCTTGCCGGTGGCGCTGGTCGGCGGTGCCTTCGTCTTCCTCGGCACCGACGCCGGTGAACGAATGGTGCGCGCGCAGGTGCTCGCGATTGCCAATGACACGCTCGCGGGGAAAATCGACGCGAGCGAAGTGCGCCTCGAGGGAGGGCACCTCGTGCTGCGCGACGTGAAGCTCTACACGCCCGAAGGCGAGCTGGCGGCGACCATCGCGCTCGTCGACGCGTGGGTCGACCTGCCGTCGCTCGCGGGGCAGGTGGTGAAAATCACCAGCATCACCGTCGACGCGCCCGAGCTCTTTCTCAAGCAAGACGAGCGCGGCCTGAACCTGCTGCGCGCCGTGGCGCTCAAGAACCCGTCACCGCCGTCGACCGACACCACGCCGAACAAGTGGCGTGTAGAGCTCGACGCCATCGCACTGACGAAGGGCGCCATCGACTTTCAACTCGACGAGCGCCGCATCACCACCAGAGACCTCGGCATCACCGGTGACGCACGCGTGAAGCTCGACCCGCTCGAGCTTCACGGCGACCTCGCGCTCGCGTCGCTCGTCACCGCGCCACTCGAAGAGCAGCTGTCTGTCACGCTGCGCGCTGCCACCACCGGAGGGCCGCAGACGTTCGGGCTCGCCGTGGCGCTCGGCGGCACGAAGCTCAACGGCACCCTCGAGCTGCCGACCACCGTGTTGACCATCGACGAGCTGGTCGCCGCGCCGCGCGAACTGACGGCCTTCGTGCCGCAGTGGCCGCTCAAGCCGGCGGTGCTGGGCAAAGGGAAGCTCAGCCTTCAAGGAGCCGCGCTCGAATTGAACGCGGGCGCGGCGAAGGTCGTCGCCAACGCGAAGTACGACCTCGACAAGAACGCCGCCGAGTCGTTCGCGCTGAAGGTGAGCGGCGTCGACCTCCAGGAGCTCATCGGCGCAGAGCTGAAGTCAGACATCGCTGCCGACGCGGCGGGCTCGCTCGCCGACTGGCGGCCTGAAACGCTGACCGGCGACGTCAAGGTGAACGCGAAGTGGGTCGACGGCAAATACCCGTTGGCGGCCGTCGTCATCGAAGCGGGGGCGAAGCGCGGCGCCATCTCCATACCCAAAGCCGAGGTGACCTCGCCCGGCGTGCTGCTCACCACGCGCGGCACCGTCTCGAAAGAGCAGCTCGACCTCTCGGGCACGCTGACCGCCAAAGACCTCAAGCAGGTCGACGCCACGCTGCGCCGCTTCGCGCGCGTCGACGTCGGAGGCCTCGCCGGCAAGGGCGCGTTGTCGCTCTCGGTGAAGGGCCCACCGACGCGCCCGGCGGTGAAGGCCGTCGGCAAGCTGGAGGGCCTGCGCGTGGCCACGCTCGCCATCGACGTGCTCGACATCGACGCCGACGTGCCCGACGTCACCAGCCCGCTCGACACCGACATTCTGCTGCACGCGAAGCGGGTGAAGCTGGGCGACCGGCAGTTCGACGAAGTGACGCTCGACTTCTACACGCACGGCCGCGCGTTCGACCTCGACGTGACGACCAAGGGCCTGGGCGACCTGACGCTGCACCTCATCGGCACGCTCGACGCCGACAACCTGGGCGCGGCGTTGAACACTGCGAAGCTCAAGGCCACGCAGGCCGAGTGGGCGCTGGAGGCACCGACGCGCGTGGCGTGGAAAGACGGCGTGGTGGTCGACCCGTTCATGCTGCGCGACGGCGAGCAGCGCCTCCAGGGGCACGTGACGTGGGCGCCGCGCAGCGTCGACGCCAGCATCACCGCGACGGCCGTGAACCTCGCGAAGCTACCCACCATCGCCGCGCCCACCTCGCTGGGCCTCGAAGGGCTCGTAGACGCGAAGGTGGTCGCCACCGGCACGCCGAAGAAGCTCGAGGCCACCATCGACGCCACGCTGCGCGGAGGTCAGGTGCTGGACTTCAACGGCCTCGACCTCTCGCTCAAAGGCACGTGGCGAGACGAGCGCGCCGCCGGCACCATGAAGCTCGCCAGCACGCTGGGCACGCTCGACGGCACCTTCGACCTGCCGGTGCTCGCGCTCATCAACGAGACGGCCGCGCCCATGAGCGCGCGCTTCACCGTCGACAACGTGCCGCTCTCGCAGGTCGAGCAGAAGTTGAAGCAGCCGCTGCCCGTCGAAGGCGTGCTCTCGGCGGCGCTCGAGCTCTCGGGCAGCGCTGACGCGCCCAGGCTGGTGGCGACGGTCGACGCGAATGAGCTGCAGGTGAAGGTCGACGAGCGCACCACCGTGCAGGTGCGCAAGCCCACGGTGCGCGTCGAGAGCGACGACAAGGGCGCGCTGTCGGCGACGGTGAGCCTCGCGGCGCTCGGAGGCAGTCACCGCGTCACGCTCGCCACGCCGTTGACGCTCTCGTCGCTTCGCAGGCAGCCGCCGACGCGCGACTCGTTGCTGGCGATGGAGGTGACGCTCGACGTGCAGTTGCAGAACCTCTCGCTCAAGCAACTGCACGAAGAGCGCGTGCGCATCGACGACGAGCTCGCCGGCACGGTGACGCTCATCGGAGAACTGAAGGGCCCGGTGCGCGCGCCGCTCGGCGAGCTCAAGCTCATCGCCGCGCAGGTCACCAGCCCGCCGCTGCGCGACGTGAGCGGTGAGCTCAAGCTCATCGCCGAGCGAGACCGCACGATGCTCAAGGGCAACGCCGCGCTCGCTGGCAAGCCGGCCCTCGAGCTCGACGTGTCGATGGCGGCGGCCGTCTCGAAGGCGCTCGACGTGGTGCTCGACGCGGAGGCCGACAGCGACGGCGTGTTGTCGCTGCTGCAGGTCACGCCCGTCAAAGCGCTGGTGGTGCTCTCGCCCTTCGAGCTCGCGCAGGTGCTGACGCTGCGCGAAGACGCGACGCCGCCCAAAGGCACGATGACGGCGACGCTCGACGTGGGCGGCACCATGGAGGCGCTCACCGCGCGGCTCACGGGCGCGTTGACGAACCTGAGCTTCGACAAGCTCGTGCTGGGCAGCGCCCGCTTCGACTTGAAGGCCACCTCGCGCGAGCAGAGCTTCACCGCGGTGCTCGGAGGCCAGGGCCGCGACGACTTCAAGGCGCGAGGCAAAGTCGGCCTCGACCTGCGCCTCTCGCAGCTGCGCAAGGGCTTCGAGTGGAAGCCGTCACCGGTCGACGCGTCCATCGAGGCGCGCAACTTCGACCTGGGGTTTCTCTCGGGCGTGGTCGACGCAGTGCGCGTCGTCGCCGGGCGCTTGAACATGAAGGGCGCGCTGACGGGCACGCTGGGCGAACCGAAGTTCGTGGGCGACGCGAAGCTCGAGAACGGGCGCGTGGCGCTCGCGGGCGCCGGCGACTACCGCAACATCGGGCTCGAGCTCCACGTCACCAACGAGCTCATCGACCTCAAGAAGCTCGAGGCCGCGAGCGGCGGCGGCAAGGCGTCTCTCGTCGCGCGCGCCGAGCTGCTGCCTTCGGGCACATACCGCCTCACCAGCAGCGGCTCGACCGAGAAGTTCCCCATCGTCACCGATGACCAGCTGATGGCCACCGCGTCGCTCAAGTACTCGCTCGAAGGCGACGTGAGCTCGACCTTCGCGGACATCAAGACGCTCGAGCTGCCGCGCGTCGACGTGGAGCTGCCCGACATCAAGCGCAAGGACCTTCAAGACCTGCAGCGCCCCAAAGACATCATCGTGCTGCGCTCCGGTGAGCGCGCCACAATGCGCCGCAAGCAGACGGCGAAAGACGCCTCGAAAGAAGAAGAGCCGGGCTTTGGCCTGCGCGCCGTCATCGTGGCGCCCAGAAACCTCTGGGTTCGCGGCTACGACGCCAACATTCAAATCGGCCTGTCTGACGGCTTCACCGTCGAGTACCAGAAAGACCTCCGGCTGCGAGGCGAAGCGCGCATTCAACACGGCACGCTCAACGTCATCGGTCGCGAGTTCACCATTCAGAAGAACAGCGAGGTGCGCTTCTCGGGCCTCGTCACGCAGCCGTACATCAACGTCAGCGCGGTTCACGTGAACACCCGCGAGCAGGTGAAAATCACGGTGACGGTCAGCGGCAAGGGCACCGACATCGCCATCAAGCCCACCAGCGACCCGCCGATGCCCGAGTCAGACATCTACGCGATTCTCGCCACCGGTCGCCGCACGCTGCGCCAGGGCGGCGGCAACACCATCACCCCGGGTCAGGCCGCGTCGGTCGTCGGGCAGCTCGCCGCCAGTCAGCTCAAGAACGTCATCGCCAAGAAGCTCCCGTTGGACGTGTTGAACTTCGAGACGTCAGACGAGTTCAAGAACGTGAAGCTCGACGTGGGCTGGTACCTGAATGACAGCCTGTACCTCGGCGGCACCATGAACGTCGGCGCCAACCGCGACCGCGGCGAGAGCATGTGGGGCGGTCGCCTCGAGTTCCAGATGACGCGCACGTTGTCGCTCGAGGCCTACGCCGGTGACGCGCCCAGCTATGGCGCCGACGCCGTCTTCTCGCGCGATTTCTGACGGTGAATTGACGGTTTTCTGTCGCTTCGACGTTGACGCCCCCGCGCGGCGACGCGGCACGTCGGTTGCTCAGTGCCCGCGCCATGCGAAAGCGCCTGGCCTCCGTGTGCTGCGCCGTCACGCTCGCTGCGTGTGGCCCGAAAGAAGCGACGAACCTCGAAGGTGATGAACGAGCGGTGACGGTGCTGCCCACGCGCTCGCACCGGGAGGGCGCGGCGCTCAGCGACGTCATCGCGTACGAGGCGTCGCGTGAGGCGCTGGCGCCGCTCACGCTGCAGCAGGGCCGCTTCGTGCAAGCCCAGGCCGCGGTCGAGACAGAGGTCGCGCTGCCCGTCGACTTCTCGACTCAGGGGGTGTGGGCGCGCGTGACGTTGACCGAAGGTGGCTGGCTCGAGGTCTCGTCGCGGCGTCAGCGCATCGACGGCAGCGCGCTGGTCTTCTTCCCCATGTCGAACAAGGCGCTGCGCTTCACGGTTGAGCGCGCGCAGGGCGTGGTGCTCGAGCCGGTGGCTTCAGTTGACTCGGCGGGCGGAGGGTTCGACGTGAAGAGCGAAGCGCCGGTGACGACGCCCCTGGTCGTCGGCGCGGTGCGAATCGACGACGTGGTGACGCTGCCCGACGACACGTTTGCGCGGCTCGCCCGCGTCGAGCTGCGGGCGAGCGCTGCGGGGCAGGTGCTGCTCGGGCGCTGCGGTGAAGGTGGCCACACGCCGACCGTCATCGACGCCTCGTTCGAAGTGACACCCGGCGCGCCCGTGGTGACGACGCAGTGGCTCGCGGCCGGCGCGCTGTGTGTGCAGTCGAACGTCGCGGCCGAGCTGACGGTGGCCGTCGAAGGTCGCGTGCGCCGCTTCGCTGAGACCTCGCTGCGCGCAGTGCGCCCGGTGACGGTGTTGGACACCGCGTCGGGCGTCGGTGGTTGGTTGGGCGCTCCGGCGCCAGCGCAGCCGCTCGAGGTTTCGCTCGATGGCCTCACCGGCCTCGGCGACGCCACGCACGTGTTGTTCCGCGTGGCGTCAGACGGGCCCGTGTCGCTCGGCGCGTGTGGTGCCACCGCGACGGCGCGCGCGGCGGGCTCGCTGGTGTTGTTGCCGGTGACGACGAAGCTCTGCGCCAGCGTCGCGCGACAGGCGCAGCTCGCCGTCACGTTGGTGGCCACGGTGGGCGCGCGCTCCGAAGCCGTGGGGCAGTGCGGCGCGCGGCCCCCGACGCCCGACTGCACGGCCACCACGCTGCTCGGAAAGCTGCGCTGCATTCCCGGCGTGGCCGCAGACCCGCTCTCGTCACCGCGCACGCCGCCGGGCTCGACGCAGTACCTGCTCACCATCACGCAGCCGGTCGACCACTTTCGCCCTGAGGGCGCGACGTTTGGTCAGCGCGCGATTCTCACCGTGCGCAACGAAGCGGGCCCGGTCGTGCTGCACACCACGGGCTACGAATTGTTCTCGTACTTCTCAGACCTCTCGCGGCACTTCTCGACCAACGAGCTCGAGCTGGAGCACCGCTTCTACAACGCGTCGACACCGCAGCCGCTCGACTACTCGACGCTCACCATCATGCAGTCCGCGTGGGACTCGCACCGCGTCGTCGAAGCGCTGAGCCCGCTCTTCCCCGCAGCGTGGGTGAACACCGGCCACAGCAAGGGTGGCATGACGGCGCTGTACCACCGGCGCTTCTTCCCCTGTGACGTGGCGGCGACGGCGCCGTACGTGACGCCCTTGTCGCTCGACAGACAAGACGCGCGCTATGGCCCGTGGCTCGCGCAGCTCGGCGGCGCGGCGCACGCGCGGTGTCATCAGGCGATGGAGACGCTCGAGCAGGGCGTCATCGCGCGCCGCGCGGAGTTCGCGCCGAGGCTGCAGGGCACCTACACGCGCGTCGGCAGCCCCGAGAACGCGCTGTGGACGATGACCGGCGCCACGCTGTGGAACATTTTTCAGTCGGGCACGCAGAACGACCCCGAGCGTGGCTGCCCGGCATGGGAGCCGTTGCTCGGCCACCCCGACTTCGACCTCTACGTGGGCCAGTACGCGACCTATGCCGAGAGCTACGCCGACGAGTCTCTCCAGCAGACGCCGCTCGACGGCTACAGCTACCAGACGCAGAACGAGCTCGGCTCACCGGGCATGAGCCGCGCGCACCTCGAGCAGTTCGGCCCCATTCCCCTGCTGCTCGACCAGGAGCAGCTCTCGTTTGGCAGCGACGTGCCGGTGCCGGTGTTCGAGCCGCGCGCCATGCGCGATGTACAGAGCTGGCTCAAGCGCCACGGCGAGCACTTCTTCTTTCTGTACGGCGGCTTCGACCCGTGGACGGGCGGCAAGGTCGACGTCGAAGGCGTACGCGACGCGCTGCAATTCGTGGTGCCTGGCGCAGACCACGGCGTGAGCATCGACGACCTCGCCGAGCCGCAGCGCGAAGAGGCGTATTCACGAATTGAAGGGTGGCTGGGCGCGCGGCGGTTGCCGAAGCGCGCCGGCGCCGCGCGCGGCGAAGACCTGCCCGCCTACCGCGACTTCATGCACCTGCACCGGCTGTGACTCACAGCACGCAGCCCGGCACGAGCTCCGAGCGACGCTCAATCAGGTTCCGCGCCTGCGCGCGCTCGCGCACCCAGAAGCACAGCGTGTCGGCCTCGCGGAGGTAGCCGTATTGGTAGAACGTCGCGTTCACCTGCGTGGCCGCGACGAGCGACAAGCGGTCTGGGTCCCACAGGCCGCGACGGCGCGCGGCGACGACGCCCTTCGCCACCTCGAGGTCGGCGTCGGCGCCGGCGAGCAGCGCGGCGGCCGGCTGCCCTTCTGCGAACGCGAGCGCCGCCGAGTACAGCCCATGAATGAAGCGCACGCGCGCGGCCGTCACCCGCGCACCGTCACGCAGCTCGAGCAGCACGCGGTCATCGCCGAGGCTCAACGCGTCGACCTCGGCCGCGAGCGCCGTCAATTCATCGGCGTGTGTCTTCAGCTTCACCACCACGCGCGCGCGGAAGTCTTCGCGCTGCGCCGGCGTCATCGCCACCAACTCCGAGAACTCCGGGCGGTCGGGCTGGCTGAAGATGCCGAGGCGATCTCCCGCGTCGATGATCTGATCTCGCCCCGCCACGTACGCCGCCAACCGCTCGACGATGAGCGCGCGGTGCTGCATTTCACCCATGCGTGAAATCAGGCTCGCCGCCTGCGCGCCGGTCTCACCCCACCCGCCGTAGATGTCTTTCACCACCGCGTCCCACTCGTTGGCGCGGCTGTACGTCATGCGCATGGTCGCGGCGTCGGTGAGCCAGTAACCCCACTCCCAGCCCGACGAGAACAACACGTGGTCGTCGAGCCCCGTCAGCCGCTGCAAATCGGTGTGGCGGCTCTTCACATACACAGGCGTGAAGACCGGCACGTTGATGTCGAAGGCCACCCAATATGCCGACTCGGGGAAGTAGCCGACCGGCTGGCCCGCCGCGAGCCGCTCTTCGAGGTACGCGCGGTGCTCGTCGAACTCCTCGTGCAGGTACGCGAGGCCCGCGTCGTCATACAAATTATAGAACATCGTGGTGTGCACCCAATGCACGATGGCCGGGTTCGCGTACTTCACGAGGAAGTAATACAGCAGCCGTTCATTCATGTACGTGACGCGGAGGTTGTCGTAGTTGCCGACGTGAATCGTCGCCATCACCTCCACGCCGGGCTGCACGCGCTGCATCGCCGCGAACGTGGCGTCGACCTCACGCACGAAGCGCTCCGGCTCGGCGCCGAAGAACTCACCGAAGCTCAGGTTCAACGCGTCGAAGCCCGCACCGTCGAGCAGCACGTGCAGCCGGCGCTCCAGCTCGGGCACCGGGTCGCCCGTCTCGTCGTCGATGAGGTCGAACGCGTTCTGCAGGTTGCTCTGCCCAAACAACTGCAGCGCGATGCCCGTCTTCACGCCGCGCGCGTGCGCGAAGTCGGTGATGGCGCGCGTGTGTGCTGTCCACCCGGCGGCGAGCGACGGCGTCTTCACGATGTCGTCGAGCGCGCACCATTGAAGGTAATTGCCGCGGTTCTTGATGAGGAAGTCGACCGTGCGCTTCGCGCCTTCGAGGTTGGCGTCACCAGGCACCCAGAAATCAGCGAGTGATTCAGTGGGGTGCAGCGTGTGCAAATGCAGCCCTCGGCGCTTCTTCACCGACGGCTCGAAGTCTCTGTTCAACACGTCTGCCGGAGCGCTCGTGAACTGCGTTGGTTTGTGCGTGTACCAGGGGTGCGTGAAGCGAAAGCCCAGGGCCTCCATGGCCTGCCACACGCCGTACTGCCGGCCGAGCGCGCCGCCGCCCTGCACCGTCAACTTCACGCCGGCGCCACCCAACCGAAAGCACTCGTCGCAGCGCGCGTCGCTCGTCACCACGATGGTGGCGCCGTTGCGCGTGCCCAACATGTCAGCGGGCTTCGAGACCACCTTCGTCGACACGCGCGCGTCGCCGATGAACGCGAGCCCTTCACGCACCAGCGCGTCGTCTTCAGCGGTCACGAAGACCACGACGTTGCCGTCATCAGCGGCCGGGCACGCCGCGAGCAGCACCAGCAACGGCAGCAGCAGCTTCTTCATGACTGGCGCTCCGGGGCCGTCAGCTCGGTGCGCACGTCCCACAGCTCTGGGAAGAAGCTGACGCCCAGCGCGCGCTGCAAGAACGTCACGCCCGAGCTGCCGCCCGTGCCCATCTTGTGACCGATGATGCGGTGCACCGTCTTCATGTGGCGAAAGCGCCAGAGCTGAAAGCGCTCTTCGACGTCGACCAGCTTCTCGGCCATGTCGTATGCGAGCCAGTGCTGCTCTGGCTGTTCATACACAGTCTTGAACACACGCATCACGCCGTCGCTCTTCTCATACGGCTTCTTCCAGTCGCGCTCGGCGCGGTCTGCCGGCACCGCGTAGCCCTTGCGGTGCAGGTAGCGGAGAAACTCGTCGTACAGGCTCGGCTGCTGCAAGCGCTGCGAGAGCCACGCGTGCACCTCGGGGGTCGAGCGGTGCGGCAACAGCAGGTTCTCGTCTTTGTTGCCCAACATGAACTCGAGCGCGCGGTACTGGTAGCTCTGAAACCCGGAGCTCTTGCCGAGCGCGTCACGAAACGTGAGGTACTCAGTGGGCGTCATGGTCTCGAGCACGGCCCACTGCTCGAACAACATGCGTTGAATGTGGCCCACGCGCGCGAAGATCTTGAAGGTGGCCTCGAGGTCGTCGCGCTTCACGCAGTCGAGCGCGCGGTCGAGCTCGTGCAGCATCAACTTCATCCACAGCTCGCTGGTCTGGTGCTGAATGATGAAGAGCAGCTCGTCGTGCTCGGGGCTGCGCGGCACCTGCGAGGCCAACAGCCGGTCGAGCTGGAGATAGCCGGCGTACGTCTCTTGCCGTGACAGGTCGACGTGAATGCCCTGCTCGAGCTCGCGCTGATTCATGGCGCGCGTTCTGCGCGAGACGAGGGCAAAAGAAAAGCGCCCGGGCGTTGACCCGAGCGCTCAGCGCTGCAGAACTTTTCGAAGCGACTTACTTCTTCTTCGACTCTGCGATGGCCTGCGCACCAGCGCGACCACGGGGCAGCTTGATGTTCTTCACCGAGTTCGGCGCGGCATCAGCAACCCAGTCAGCCGGCAGGCGGCCGGTACGGTCGAGCATGCGGTACTTCTGGTAGTGCGCGGCGCAGTAACCCTTGCTGCGCGCGTCGCGACCACACCCCTGCACCGCGCACGCACGGCCCGAGTTCTCGGAGCGGCGACCACGGCGAGCACCCGTCGGCGCGGCGGCCACGCGGGCCAACGACAGCGCCTTCGGAGGACGACCCGGGCCACGCTTGAGCGGCTGACCCAGCGCGGCTGCGAGACGCTCGATGACTGCAGAGTTCGCGGACAACTGCGCGAGCTGCGCGTGAATCGGCCCAATCGCCCGGGCCACCTCTTCCGCCACCATGTCTCGAATCGCTCTATCGACCGACATTCTTGTTTCCAATCGTTGGGGGGATGTTTCTCAGCGCGTCACTGACGAGCAGCATTGACTTACCACCCATCAATCACATCGCAATCTAATCTTTTGCAGTTTCAATGGGCCTCAAGTCAGCCAATGGCGGTAACGCTCTCAACTGAGGAAACCTGAGCGCGACGATGGCGACGACGAGCAACGTGCCCACGCCTCCGCCCACCACCGAGAAGAACGGGCTCACGAGCGCAGCCATCGCGCCCGACTCGAACGCGCCCAGCTCGTTCGACATTCCGACGAACACGTAGTGAATCGCAGACACGCGACCACGCATCGAATCAGGCGTGAGTGATTGCTCGAGCGTGGAGCGAATCACCACAGAGACGTTGTCGAACACGCCGGTGAAAAACAACGCGACGAGCGAGAGCCACAACACTTCTGAGACACCGAAGACGATGGTGGCCGCGCCGAAGCCCGCGACGGTGAAGAGCAGCACCTCGCCCGGCTTCTTCCACGGAGACAAGCGCGTCTGCAGCAGCGCCATCGTCAACGCGCCGAGCGCTGGCGCCGCGCGCAACCACCCCAGGCCCACCGGCCCCACGTGCAGCACGTCTTTCGCGTACGCGGGCAACAGCGAGACCGCGCCGCCGAGCAACACCGCGAAGAGGTCGAGCGTGATGGCCGCCAGGAACACCTTCGAGTGCGTGACGAAACGAAAGCCCGCGAGCAGGTCATTCAACCCCTGGCTCTTTCCGGTGAGCGCAGCGGGCCGGTGTGGCAACGAAAAGAGAATGCCCACGAAGACGAGGTGCGCCGCGCACGCCCACGAAAACGCGAGCTCTGCGTTGCTCACCAGCGCGATGAGCAAGCCAGCGACTGCGGGCCCTGAAATCGACGCGAGCTCCACGCTGCTCGAGAACCACGCGTTGGCGTTGGCGAAGTCACGCGGCGGCACGAGCTGCGGCAACAGCGAGCCTACCGACGGCCCGCGAAACGCCATGCCGACGCCCATGAAACCAATCACCGGGTAGTACGCCCACACCGGGCCGTTGAAGAAACTCAACGCCGTGAACACCGCCGCACACAACGCGAGCACGAGGTGCGCTGCCATGCCCACGTAGCGCCGAGGAAACCGGTCAGCAGCCACGCCGGCTGCGAGCGCCAGCGCCAACACCGGCACCACCTCGACGAGGCCCACCAGCCCGAGCGCGAACGTCGAGCCCGTCAATTCATAGAGCTGCCACCCCACGGCGACGGAGGTCGACGTCGCGGCCATGGCTGAAAAGAACCGGCCCACCGCGAGGCGCGCCACGCCCGGGTGGCGAAAGGCTGCGAGCCCGTCACTCATCGACGACTCACCACGTGCGATTCACGGCGTCACAACGGCGCACCTCGCCGGGCAACAGCAGGTGTACGCCGTCAGCCGGCTCAAACCAGTCGACGCCGAGGCGCGCGGGCACCCACTGGTCGACGGAGCTCACGTCGGCGGCGAGCGCGAAGGTCGCGCCGGGCGCGAGCAGCCCCACCTTGTGCACCCGACCGTCCACGAGCACCGCGACCTCGACCGACTGCCTGCACCGGCGCCAGTCGAGCATGGTGTTCGTCAGCTCCAGCGGCGTGGGCTCGGCCGACGGCGGCACCGCAGCAGCGCTCTTCACGCGCGCGCCGTCAACCCAACCAACCCACAACAACCCGTCGCGCGTCGGCACCGCGACGCGCACCGCGTCACCTTCACGTTTGACTTCCCAGGCAGCCAGCGGCGGCTCGGTGCGCAGCGTGCCTGCGACTTCTGCAGCTGGTTGTGCAGTCAGCTCGAGCGGAAACCCGGGCGTCAATTGCACACGCGGCGCCTCGGCTGAAAACCCCGCGAGCTGCAGCTGTCGCTCGGGCACTTCTTCACCGCTGCGCAAGCTCACGTTCTCGCAGCCCAGCTCGATGGCCAGCGGCTCTTCAGGTTTGAACACCGAGAGCGACGCCTCGCCGGGCACCGCGAGCAGCGTGCCGAGTCGCGCGTCGAGCACCCGCATGCGTGTGCCTTTGAGCAGCAACCCGGCAAGGCCAATGCGCCGCGCCTCCCACGACGCGATGACGGCGTCGGCGCCGAGGTCGACCTCCGCGTCGAGCCACAGCCCTTCACCTTCCCAACGGCCTTGCAGCAGCGGCACCTGGCCCGCGAGGCGCAACGTGCCGGTGACGAAGGGCCCGCGCGTCGCCTTCGCGCGCCCGAGCGTCGCGCCGGTGCCGCGCACCAACAACGCGGCGCGATCTTCCCAACGCACGTCGCGCCACCAACACAGCGCTTCGCTGCGATTCGTGGCGTTCGAGAGCCACGCGTCTCGCGACGGCGTGGCACAAGCGCACAACACCATCAGGGCCAACGTCGGGGCGACGCGCATTCGACGCCCCGAGCTAGCACACGCGTCAGCGCGTTGTTGCCAGGCACTCACCTTCGCCGCGGAAGTGGCCCACGGTACGCCCCAGCGCGGTGACGAAATCACCCAACGTCTTCACCTGGCTCGCGCCGCCCGTGCCGTACTGGCCCACCGGCAACGTGGTGAGCGAGACCGCGTTCAGCTCTGCCTGGGTGACGATGCCGTCGAGGTTCGCGTCGGCCGCGACGATGGCCTCAGCGCGCAGCTTCGCGTCGGGCGACTGGAGGTCGTCGTACCAGAAGTGATCGCCGTGCATGGTGAGCTCCACGACGGCGGTGGCGCCGGTGGTGACGGTGACGCCTTCACCGTGGTCATCGCTCTTGCACTCGGTGTATTGCGTATTGAGTTTGAAGCCCCACGCGAAGCTCTTGCTCACGAGCCCCTTCGAGACGGTGCCTTCGACCCACACCGAATACCCTTCGGTCTTCATGCGCTCGACGTCGGTGGCCGCGATGGCGCCGAGCACCACGGCGTCGGCCGACGGCATGATGGCCCAGCTCACCGAGTCCCACTTCTCGGCGGGTACTTCGCTGAACAGCTCAAGCTCCACGGGGCCCGCGAGGTGCACGTCGACCAGCACCGGTTTGGCCTGCTTCGGGCCCTTCGTGCCGGTCTTGGTCGCGAGCTGGAACTCGTTCACCACCACGAGGAACTTCGTGTACTTCACGGTGTAGCCGTCTTCGAACTCGGCTGCGGGGATCTCCTGCTCGATGTAGTCCTCACCCCAGGTGGTGAGTGACATCTTCCCCATACCGCCACAGCTCGACAGAACAGACAGCATCACCAACATCAGCTTCTTCATTGTGCGCTCCAGGTCGTGACGTACGCGCTGACATCTTCGATGCCGCGCGCGTAGCCATTGAATGCAGGGCTCATGGTGTCCAACGGCTTTGCGCCTGAGCCCACGAGCGCGAAGTCGATTCGTGAAAACACGACAGAGAGGTCGAACTGCACGTCGACGCGGCCCGGCGAGGTCGTCATCTCGTGCGAGAACGCGGCGCCTTCGAGCGGCGCAGGCGGCGTGAAGCGCGTCGAGAAGGCAACGGTGTCGGCGCCTTTGGTGGCCGTGCCCTCCACCTCGAGGCCACCTTCCGCGAAGCCCAGCTGCAGTGAGCCGTAGGCCCCGGTGACGCCATCGGCGACGCCCCATTCGGTCGGCCCGGCGAGCAGGTCGGCGTCGAGCGTGGCCAGCACCTCACCCAGCGCTTCGCCCGCCGCGTAGTGGCCGGGGTGCGCATACGCGTTGGAGATGAGCGCGCGGTGCCACCACGGCGTGGCGCGCGCCAGCTGCGCCTTCCCCGAGAAGAACCGAACGCTCGCGAGGTGCGCGGTCGCCTTCGTCAACGTCACGCTCCACCCCGAGTCGGTGACGAGCCCCGATGACCTCGCGCTGACCTGCACCGGGAAGGTGGTGCGCGTACGCTCGGTGCCGCCGCAGGCCAACAAAGACAGACACGACAGAACAATCAATCGACTCATAGATGAATCTCCAGGTTCAGGAAGAAGGTGCGCGGCGGCCCCGCAGTGAAGTGCCGCGACGGCAACTGGCTCTGCGTGCCCCAGCTCGAGGCGAAGACGTACTCACCGTCGCGCCACTGGGCGCCGAGCGCGTTCTGCAGGTCGAACGTGAGCTCGACGGCCCCCAGGCGTACGCCCGCGCGCGCGTCCACGAGGAACACCTCGCGGCTGAACTCGTTGAAGGGCAGCGGGCGCGGGCCGATGACGGTGGCGCCAATGCCCAGGCGCGGCGTCACCGCGAACCACGGCGTCTCGAAGCGACGGCTCCAGCCAGAATCGAGGCGCCCGACGACGGGCGCGAAGTACGGCAACAGCGCGTCACGCTGCGTGAGGCGCGCGGTGGCCACGGTGACGTTGGCTGAAACGACGAAGCCCTCGACGGGGCGCGCGGTGACCATGGCCTGGCCGCCGCCGCGCAGCGTCTCGCCGACGAAGGACGTGGTGCCTGCGGTGTGGTCGAAGAAGAAGTCGTTGGCCACGAAGCTGCCGAAGGCCGCCGCGCTCGCCGACACCAGCCGCGAGTCGAAGCGCAGCCCGAGCTCCGCGCCGCGCACGTCGACGAAGGGCGCGCGCTCGCCGTCGCTCAGCTGTCTGGCTTGCGGCGTACGAAACCCGTCACCGTAGGAGGCGAACGCACGGAAGTGCTCGCCCAGCGCGCGCTCGACGCCCGCCTTGAGCCCGAAGTGCGGCCCGAGCGACGAGCGCGTGGCGCCCTGCCCGTTGAAGGCGCGCGCGTCACGCAGCTCCACGTGCAGCACGTCGAGCCGACCACCCAGCATGAAGCGCCAGCCGTGCGGCGCCCACGCGAGCTCCGTCCACGCGCTGCCCAGGGTCTGTGTGATGCCGACGTCGATGCTCGTCTCGCGCGGGCTGCCGTCGGCGTCGACATAGCCACGCTGCGTCTGGCGAATACCGTCGCCGCGCCCTGAAATGCCGAGGTCCAGGGTGAGCGTCTGCGTGCCGACGTGCAGGTGTCGCTGGTGCAACGCGCGACCACCGAAAGTCATGGAGCTCTGAAACTGCTCGAGCCCGTCGCCCGTGGGGTGCTGCAGCGCGCCGGTGAAGTTGTTACGAAGCCGGCCTTCGTTGAAGACGCCGTAGAGCTCGAACGTGGTGCGCCCGGTTTCACCCGGCACTTCGGCAGACAACAACAATTGATGTCTGGAAACGGAGCCGCCATGGCCCCGGCCATTGGCGCCGTAGAAGTCGAGCGCGCCCGAGGTGACCTGCGATTCACGCACCACGCCGGGCGAGTCGAAGCGCGCGCCGTAGCTGCCGCCGACTGCACGGAAGGTGACGGGCCCGAGTTTGTGTACGAATTGGCCCAACGCAGACACGCGACCGAACGCGCGCGACGGGCCGAAGCCGTCACCCTGCACGTATTCGACGGCGGCGAAGGTCTCGCCCAGGCCCTCGGGGCGGTAGCCCGCGAAGAGCCGCATTCGGTTGAAGCTGCCGATGCCCGCCGAGAGCTGAACGCCGGGCTCCTCGAGCCCCAGCTCGTAGCGCACGGTGCCCGCGACCGCGAAGTCACCCTGCCAGGCGCGCGCGCTGCCTTCGGTGACGCGCACTTCGCGCACCGCCTCGGGAATGAGCCAGTTCAAGTCGGCGTAGCCGAGCGCGTGAATGTGACTGACTTGATTGACGGGCAACCCGGCCACGTTCAGCTCGACGTCTTGCCCGTGCACGGCGTCGAAGCCGCGCAAGAAGAGCTGCTGCGCTTTGCCTTCACCGGAGTGCTGCGTGGCGACGAGCCCCGGCACGGCGCGCAGCAGGTCGGTCGCGCCCGCGCGCGGCGTGGCGTCGAGCACCTCGCGGTCGACGACCACCTCCGTCGCGGAGTGCGCCGGGCGTCGCGCGCGCACCTGCGTCTCCCGGGACATGGGAGCGCCGGCGTCGATGATGTCTTCTTCACCTTCGTGTGCAAACGCAGCCAGCGCACACACGACGGTGAGCAACGACAGAGAACGCGACATTCGCGCTCCGTAAAAGTGGAGTGGGAAGACCTTTGCGTCGGGTGTCGCGGAGCCGGGCTACGGCGCCTGCGACTGCTCGACACGGCGCGCGCTCGAGAGCTCCGGCGTGGCCGGCAGCGCGGCTTCCCGCACCACCACCGCCAACAGCACCGGCGCCACCGTCGGAGCCTGCGCAGCAGCGGTGAACGTCACCGACTGGTGCTCGAAGTTCCCGGTGTTGGGGGCGCCGTGCGAGTGCCCGGTGCCGTGCGCGTGCGTCTGGCGATGCAGCACCGGCGCGATGAGCAGACACCACGCGAGGGCGACCAGCCCCAGCACAGCCCACTCGCGACGGTCAGCACGGTTCAACACGGCGGCGTTACGTAGCTCACCCTCGCGCGGATGGGTGTGGAATGGCCACTTCCGCCTCCGCGCCCATTCATCTACACCGTGGCCGATGGGCGCCCAGCTCCAGCGCGACGTGGTCGAAGTGCTGCTCGACGCGCACATCGAGACGCGCCAGGTGCTCTGCATGGCCGACTCGCTCGCCAGCGCCAGCGCGACGGCGGCGTCGCGTGAGACCGCCGCGTCGGTGGCCGACCACCTCGAGTGGTTGATTCCGCTGCACTGCGCCGACGAAGACGTCTCGGTGGCGCCGCGGCTCAAGGGGCGGCACCCGGTCGTCGACGACGCGCTCGACGTCATGAATCGTCAACACCTCGCGCTGCAGGGCCCGCTGGCGCGGCTGCGGTTGCTCTGTCGTCAGGTGGCCGGAGACGTGAATCGGCTGCACGCGCTGCGCTTCGAGCTCTCGCGCGCAGCGGCCGACCTCCGCGCGCGGCTCGCGGAACACGAGGCGCTCGAAGAGTCCATCGTGTTCCCCGCGCTCAAGAAGATGCTCTACGTCGACGAGCTCGAAGACATCGCCCACGAGATGCAGGCGCGGCGCGGCTCACTCGCGGCTTGAGAGTTCACGAAGGGCGTGCGCGCGCGCCTTCGGCACCGCCCACACCTGCAGCATGTCTTCCCACTCACCGAGCACGATGAGCGTGTTCACGTCGCGCTCGGCTTCGAAGAGCGAGTTCAGGTTGTTGATGAGCGTCGGAACGTCGTCGACGTCCCACGTCTCGTGCGTGGCGCCCCACTCGACCTCCATCGACATGGGCGGGCCTTCGCGCACGTCGAGCACGCGGAGCTTCCGAGCGGCGCCGCCCATCGCGTACGTCAGCGCGCCGACGACCTCATCAGGCAACACGCGCAACGAGAGCGACAAGCCGCCCACCAGCCGCGACTCGTGACACGCGCGCCGCAACGTCGGCGGGAGCGGCTCGGCGCCGACGACCAGCCCCCACTCGCGCAGCCGAATCACGTGCTCTTCTTCTTTCGCGACGGCTGTACGCGCTTCGGCTCGCCGGCCTGCTTGCGGTACTGCGGAGGCCACGGCGCGTCGCCCTGCCCTTCGCCTTCGTGCCGCTTCACCAGCTCGAGCAGCGGCTCCAACGAGAAGGCCGTGCTGTCGATGCCGGCGCCGAGGTCGCCCTGGGCTGCGTAGCGCGCGGGCATGGTCTTCATGGTGAAGGCCTGCAGCTCGACGTCTGGCAATTCGCTCCACAGAAACGGCGCCGACACGCGCGCGTCGGGCGTGGGCCGCACCGAATAGACAGACGCGACGGTCTTGTCCTTCGCGTTCTGGTTGTAGTCGAGGAAGACGCCGTGCCGTTCTTCCTTCCACCACTTGCTGGTGGCGAGGGCGGGCGCGCGCTTCTCGACTTCACGGGCCAGGGCGAGCGCGGCCCGGCGCACCTCGACGAAGCCGTACTTCGGCTCGATGCGCACGTTGACGTGAATGCCGCGGCTGCCCGACGTCTTCGGGTAGCCGACGTAGCCGAGCTCATCGAGCAACGACTTGACGACCGCCGCGACCTCTTTGACTTGAGAGAAGGACACGCCGGGCCCGGGGTCGAGGTCGACGCGCAGCTCGTCGGGGCAGTCGAGGTTCTCGGCGCGAATGGCGTGCGGGTTCAGGTCGAGGCACCCGAGGTTCGCGAGCCACACGAGGCCCGCGGCGTCACGAATGACGACCTCGTCGGCGGTCTGCCCCGAGGGAAATGAGAGCGTGACGGTCTCGACCCAGGCAGGTGTGCCGGTGGGCGCGCGCTTCTGGAAGAAGAAGTCACCGGCGGCGCCGTCGACGAAGCGCTTGAGCGCCATGGGGCGGCCGCGAACGCCGACCAGCGCGCCATCGGCGACGGCGACGAAGTAGTTCACGAGGTCCAGCTTCGTGAGGCCCGCTTCGGGGAAGTACGGCTTGCCGGGGTTGCTGACCTTCACCACCCGCCCGGCGACCTCGACTTCCACGCTCTCTGGTTTGCTCGCCATGCCGACGAAGCAAGCACGGCGGCGCGCGCGGCAAAGAAAAAGGGCGGCGCGGAAACAAGCCGCACCGCCCTTCAAGCTGTCACGCGTGCTGGAGCGTTACGGCGCGCACTGGCCCGACGACTTGCACGTGCACGACGAGATGATGCACACGAAGTTCGTGGGGTCGAGCGAGCCGCACGACTCGCCCTGGTTCACGCAGAGGCCGAGCTGACCAAAGTAGAGGTCGCAGCAGCCCGAGGCGCACGGCGTCATCGCGTCGCAGAAGCCGGGCAGACCACCGCCGTCGAGGCCGGGGAAGCCACCACCGCCGCCGGTGCCCGCGTTGCCGATGCAGGCGCCCGCGTCCATCGAGTCGCAGACCTGCTGGCCGACGCAGCTGATGCACGCCGCGCCCGGCGCGCCCTGACCGCACTGCGCGTTGCTGTACGCGTTGGGGAGCTTGCAGTTGTTGCCGTCGCAGCAGCCCGCGCACGTCGACGGGTTGCAGGTGGTGCCGCCGAAGCAGGTGCCGCCCTGGCAGGTCTGACCGGCCTGCTGATCGCACGCCTGGCAGAAGCCGCCCATTTTGCCGCACGCCGCGTTGACGTCGCCGGTCTGGCAAGCGCCGGTGTTGATGTCGATGCAGCCATCGCACGGCGCACACGCGCCCGCGACGCAGGTGTTGCCCATCATGCAGCTCGAGCAGGCGAGGCCGCCGGTGCCACAACGCGAGGGCGTGGTGTTGGTGATGCAGACGCCCGAGGCCGTGCAGCAACCCGTCGCGCAGGTCGTGGGGCCACACGTGCCGCCGTCGCCCCCGCCGCCGCCCGTCGCGGTGCCGCCGCCCGTCGCAGTGCCGCCGCCCGTCGCCGTGCCGCCACCCGTCGAGGTGCCGCCGTCGCCGTTGCCGCCGCCCGTGCCGGTGCCGCTCACGCACTGGCCGCCGAGCACCGCGTTCTGATCAACCTTCGCGCACGTCTGGCCGCCAGTGCACGGGCTGCACGACGCGCCGGCTTTGCCACACGCCTCCATGCTGATGCCGGGCTGACAGGTCGCCGTCTCGTCGCAACAGCCGTCACAGTTCGACGCGTTGCAACGGATCACCGGGGGGCCGCCGCACGAGCTGGGGAACGCCGCAAACACAAAGCCGACGGCGACGCCGAGCACGAGCGCGTGTGAGGTCTTCGAAGTACGCATTTCTTTTTTCTCCAGGGGTCGCTGACCGGCCGGGCCGCGATTGAAGCCGCACCGTGTACAACCTGCGCTCCAGCCCCACAAGTGGGCCTCCCTGCGTTCTCAACGCTTGAGAAAGAACCCGAGTGCGTCTGCGTGAGCGTGTGTGAGGGGGTTGATCTCCTCTGCACACAATCAGAGTATGCGCGGCCTTTTCTTCTCGACGGAGTCACCCGCATGCGACGAGCCCGATTCTTCCCCCAGCAGGCAGTGGTCTGTCTGGCCTTCCTTGCGTTGTCCGTCAGCGGTTGTCGCTGCGGCGGCGGGCCTCTCGAAAGCAACTTCGGCGACATCGGCGTCATCTGGCGCAGCGCGAACGGTGAACGCATCACCAGCCGCGACGCGACGTACGACTTTGGCCTCGCGCTCGTCGGTGAACGCAAGCCGATGACGCTCACGCTGCGCAACAGCGGCACCAACCGCCTCTCGCTCTCGACGCTGCTCGTCGAAGAAGGCGACGAAGTCGCGTTCGGGCCCCGCGGCATGGTGACGCCCGTCGACACCGCGAGCTTCGAGGTCGAATTCGAGACCATCACCATCGAGTCGGCCGGCCAGCACGAGTTCCAGATGAACTTCGTGCCGCGCGGACTCAAGGGCTCGTACCGCTCGAAGCTCGTGCTCTCGACCAACGGCACGCGCATGGAAGACTCGAAGGCCGTCATCACGCTGCTGGGCGAAGGCGAAAAGGGCGCGTGCGACCTGCCCACCGTCATCGACTTCGGCAAGACGCCCATCGGCGAGACGCTCACGTTCGCGGTGCCCTACCTCAACCCCACGCGCCTGCCCGCATCGGGTGAAACGGGCGCCATCGAAGGCACCGACGCCACGAGCTTCGGCTACGGCGCGGGCTCGGCGGCGGGCGCGGTGCCCGTCGCGGCCATGAGCACCACCAACGTGGTCGTCACCTTCTCGCCCACTGAAATGCGCGCGTACGAAGCGCAGGTGAAGATGCGCGGCGCCGGTGAGTGCCCCGAGCAGCTCGTGCTCCTGCGCGGCATCGGCAGCAGCGAGACGCTCACGTGGAGCCCCACCGAGCTGCACTACGGCTACGTGAACCCGGGCGACGAAGCGCTCAAAGACGTCGTCTTCATCAACCCCGCGTCGGTGCCCATCACGTTGACCGCGGTCACGTCGACGAACCCGGCCGACTTCTACCACGCGGTGCCGGCGGGCAATGACGCCACCACCTTCACGGTGCCCGGCAACAGCGTGCCCACGCCCATGAAGGTCGCGTGCAACCCGTCGACGCTCGGGCTCCGCAACGGCACGCTCACCTTCCAGACGGGGCTCACGCAGAACCCGGCCGGCACCATCACCATGGACTGCACCGGCGGCGGCCCGCGCATTCGCGTCAGCCCGCGCCCCACGCTGGCCTTCGGGCGCGTCGGCTTCTTCCCCGGCAACACCACGTTCTCGGTGCAGCGCAAAATCAACGTGCAGAACGTGGGCAGCCGCCCGCCGATGCCCGACCCGACCGCGAACCTGTACCTGGGTGAAGTCGCCGTCGACGGCACGCCCGGCCAGCTGCCGTTGTTCGAGCTGACGCCCGGCGCCGGCACCGACGCCTCGGAGTTCTCGATTCAGCTCGCCAGCACCTACAACCAGGCGACCGGCCTCGAGGCCATCGCGGGCCGCAACTTCGTCGACCTCGCCGTGAAGCTGCAGCCGGTGTCGGTGGGCATGAAGACGGCCACGCTGGTGCTGCACTCGAATGACCCCGCCGAGCCGAGCATCACCGTCAACATCACCGCCGACGTGCAGCAGCCCCCGCCGTGCACGTTCATCACCGCGCCGGCGCAGGCCAACTTCGGGCTCGTGGCGCCGGGCGTGACCAAAGACCTGCCCATCACCATCACCAACACGTCGGTCACCGCCGGCGAGACCTGCTACCTGACGGGCATCGAGCTCGGCGCGGGCAGCGACCTCGCGTACAGCATCGTGGGCGGCAACATCACCGAGAAAGAGCTGCAGCCGCAGGAGTCGTTCCAGGTGGTGGTGCGCGTTTCGCCGCAGGGCGCGACGCCGACCATGCTGCAGACGCTCACCGGTCAGCTGGTCTTCAACTCCACGTCGGCGGCGCGCCCGCAGGCGTCAATTCCGTTGAGCACCTCCATCGGGCCCGCGTGCCTCACCGTCGCGCCCGACCCGATGGACTTCGGCACCGTGCGCCTGAGCTGCTTCTCGGCCTCGCGCACGTTCTCGGTCTACAACACGTGCAGCACGCCGGTGACCATCGTCGACTTCGCGATGCAGGCGCCCGCAGGTCAGCCGCCCGGTGGCCCCAACTGCGTCGGCTCGACGCCCTGCCCTGAGTTCCACCTCGTCTCGACGCCCACCATTCCCATGGGCGGGCTGACGCTGCAGCCCGGCGGCGCGGCGCCCATCACCTTCCAGGCGCGGTACAAGCCCATCGACCTCGGCCCTGACTCGGGCGCGGTGGCCATCAACGCCATTCAGAACGGCCAGAGCATCACCTACCTCGTGGGCCTGCGCGGCCGCGGCGACACCACCGGCACGCAAATCGACACGTACACGCAAGACCTCCAGCCCAAGGCCGACATTCTGCTCGTCGTCGACGACTCCTGCTCGATGCAAGACAAGCAGAACGCGCTCGCGCAGAACTTCGGCTCGTTCATTCAGTACGCCGTCGCCGCCAACGTCGACTACCGCATCGGTGTCACCACCACGACGGAGTTCGCCCAGGACTGCACGCCGTTCGGCTGCATTCCCAACAGCTCGAAGGGCCCCGAAGGTCGGCTGGTGGTCGACGGCGCGCTCAAGTGGGTCACGCCCAACACGCCCAACGTCGGCGGCGTCTTCGGGCGCCTCGTGAACGTCGGCACCAACGGTGGCGGCGCTGAGACGGGCCTCGCGTGCGCGGTCAAGGCGCTGACGCCGCCCGTCATCTCCGGGCACAACGCGGGCTTCCTGCGCACCGACGCCAACCTCGCCGTCGTCGTCATCACCGACGCCAGCGACCAGTCGGCGCAGCCGGTCAGCTACTACCAGGACCTGCTGGTGAACGTGAAAGGCTACCAGCGCCTCTCGTACTTCACGTTCAGCACCATCGGCCCGTCGTTGCCGCAGGCGCCCTCGGGCTGCAGCTACGACGACTCCGGCGCCAACTCGTCGCGCTACCGCCCCGTCGTGACCTTCACGTCAGGCGTGTTCGACGAAATCTGCAGCTCGAGCTGGTCGGCGACGCTGCAGAACCTTGGCCGCACGGCGTTCGGCTTCCGCACGCAGTTCTACCTGCAGAACCAGCCTGACGCGGCCGCCGGCAACGTGGTGGTGAAGGTCAACGGGCAGAACGTCGCGGGCTGCGCGCAGGAGGCCGGCTGCACCACGTGGTGGTACGACGCGGCGACGAACTCCATCAAGTTCGCGATGAACGCCCAGCCGCAGCCCGGCGTGCCGCTCGAAATCGAGTACACGCAGAACTGCTACGGGCCGTAAGCGCTCAGCAGCGCCTGAAGCACCGACGGGCTGTGGGGAAACCTGCAGCCCGTCGTCGTTGCGGGGCGCCTACGAGTCTTTGGGCAGCGCGCGCAGAATCGCCTTGCCGTCTTTGATGACGACCTTGAATTCAACGCTCTTGGCGTTGTGCTGCTTCATCAACTCGGGCACCTGCTTCTTGAGCGAGCTGGCCACCGCGTCGAGCGTCACCGCGCGCGTGTCTTCACCGCAGCGCTTCTTGGCCATCACATACGCGTCGTAGATGGCCTTGATTTTCGTGTCTGACAGGCCGCCGTCGCCCGCGGCCTTCGCTTGCGGCGGCGTGGTGACGGCCGGGCGGCTGATGGCGGGGAACGAGCCCGAGGTGATTTTGGGCGGCCCCGCCGGCGCCGCGGCTTGCGCGAAGGGGTTGGTGATGGGCTTGAGCCCCGCCACACCCGGCGCAGGCGTGACGGGCGGGAGGCGCGTACCGCTCGCAGGCGTCGAACCCGGCGGCACCACCGGCGCGATGCTGGGCAGGCGCGTGCCACCGGCTGGCGTCGTAGGCACCATGGGCGCGATGGCCGGCGCGACGCCGGTGACGGGCTTCACCACAGGCAGCGGCGGCGCAGCGACAGACTTCTCGGCAGCGGCGATGGCCGAGGCGAGGTCATCGCTCTCGTCGAGGTCAGACAGGTCGAGATCTTCGTCGACGTCGAAGTCGGCGTCTTGCTTCGCCTCGGGCCCGCGCATGATGCGCTTGGCGCGCAGCAGGTCACGCTTGTACGTGCCGTTCTCGATGTCTTTGAGCGTGCGGTCCCACAGGCGCTCGAAGGTCAGCAGCTTCTGGCCGATGGTCTCGAGGCGGAACTTCACCGCCGTCTGACGCACCGAAGACGACTTGAGCTGCAGGTAGCGCTTCTTGAAGGCGTCGTGCTTCTTGAGCGGAGGCACGCGCTCGTTGCCCATGAAGTACTGCTCGTAGGCGCCGCGCAGCTCTGCGAGCTCGCCCTCCAGCTGTGTGAGCTGGAGCATCGCGTCTTCTGAACTATTCGAAGCGCTGCGGTTGGCGAGCGGCTGCTCTGCGCGTGCTGGCACGAGGCGACTCTACTCCGACTTCACGCGGCGGTGAGCGCCGTCAAATCAACCGGGGGCTGCGCCTTCACTTCGCGGAGGTTCTTCACCAGCAGGTACGCGCCGAAGCTGAACATCGCCAACGAGATGAACTGACTGGTCGAGATGTTGTACCAGGCGCCCGTGGGGATGCTGTTGATGAGGCCGTGAATGGTGCCGCGCTCGAGGTCTCCGCGGAACAGCTCCACCGACGTGCGCAGCACCGCGTAGCACATGAGCCACATGGCGAAGATCTGCCCGTGGAACCGGCGCCAGCGCCGCGCCGTCATCAGCACCGCGAAGAGCACGATCTGCCCGAACGATTCATAGAGCTGCGTGGGGTGCACCGGCAGCGTGTGCCCGTGCTCGGCCGCCCACTGTGAAATGCGCACCGCGCCGTCGACCGCCTGAGGGAAGACCTCGCCAGTCTTCTCGATGACCCAGCGCGTTTCATTCGAGCCGTCGGCCATGGAGCTGTACGCGAGGCTGGGCGTACCGCCCACCTGGCCAAAGAGGTTCTGCGCGCCGGGCCCGGGGAACTCGACGGCGAACGGCGCCTTGTCGTGCGTCGTCACGTCGCCCCAGCAACAGCCGGCCGAGAAGCAACCGAGGCGGCCGAAGGCCTGCCCCAGCGAGACGGTGGGAATCGAGAGGTCGGCCAGGCGCATGAACTCGATGCCGTGCGCGCGCGCGTACCAGATGGACGCGATGGTCGCGCCAATGAGCCCGCCGTAGAACACGAGACCGCCGCCGAGGCTGAACATGCTCATGGGGTCGGCGGCGTACTGCTTCCAGTTCACCATCACGAAGAGCACGCGCGAGCCGACGATGCCGCCGATGAAGACGTAGAACGCGAGGTCGTAGATCTGATCTCTGCGCTCGAGGCCCAGCTTGCCGGGCCACTCACGCACCGCCATCCACGAGGCGACCGTGACCGCGGTGATGAACCCCAAGCCAATCATCACGCCGTAGGTGTGGAGCGGAATGCCCTCGTTCTTTCCCGCGATGTTGAGGAAGGGCACCTTGGGCAACGCGTAATACATGCCGAACATCGCCAGGCCCGCGCCGATGACGGCGAAGGTGATGGCGCGGTTGCGGCGGTCGTCTTTCGTCGGCTCCGTGGGCTTGCCGTCTTTGCCTGCAGGGCCCGCCGCCGTCGCCCAGCCGTTGCGCGCGGCGTACACCACGAGCCCAGCCGAGAAGAGGTACAGCATCAGCCGCCCGAAGTCGGAGCTGAAGACGAATCGGTAGATGACCGGCAACATGGGGGGCTCCGTACTCCGGTAGCGAGGGCAGCGCCAACACACCAATCGACCTGTGCCTTCCCTCCGCGCCGAGGTTAAACGCCCCGGCGATGAGCTCCGAAGTGGTGCGCCCGCCGCCTCCGCAGACCTTCACCGCGACGTTGGTTTCGTCGCGCGACGTCACGCCGCGCGTGAAGGCGCTGGTCTTCGAGCGCGCCGACGCAGACTTCACGTTTCAGAGCGGCCAATGGGTGAGCCTGGTGCTGCCGGTGAACGACGCGAAGGGCCGCCCGCTGCGGCGCTCGTACTCGTTGGCGTCGGTGCCGGCGCCCGGCTCGCGGCGCTTCGAGTTGGTGGTCACCAGGGTCGACGGCGGCGTCGGCAGCACGTGGCTTCATGACGCGCCAGTGGGCACGGCGCTCGAGGTGAAGGGCCCGCAGGGCTTGTTCTTGCGACCGCTCGACGTGGGGCCGTCGTTGTTCGTAGCGACGGGCACGGGCGTGGCCCCGTTCCGAGGCATGGTGAACGACGCGCTGGCGGCAGGTCGTACGGATCCGTTGTGGATTCTGTTCGGCGTCAGAACTCCGGCCGACGCGCTGTATCGGGAAGAATTCGAAGCGCTCGCCGCGAAGCACCCCAACGTCAGGTTTGAGTTGTCAATGTCGCGCCCGGGGGCCGACTGGTCAGGCCGCAGCGGCTATGTGCAGACACATGTATTGTCTTTGTGGCACGAGCTCGCGGCGCTCGGCGTGCCGCACGCGTACGTGTGCGGCGTGAAGAAGATGCTGCTCGAGGTGCGTGAGGTGCTGAAGACCAACGGGGTCGACAGACACCGCCTGCACCTCGAGAGCTACGACTGACTCAGGGAGACAGGTGGGCGAGCCTGACCTGCGCGCCCGTGGTCAGCCAGAGCAGCGCCACTCTGCCGCCAACCTGAACTGGCACCGCGTTGTCTGCCACCAGCAACGAGCTGATCGAACCCACCACCGGGTCCGTCCCGTTGGGGCTGCAGCCCGTCATCTTTCGAACTCGCGCGAAACCACCGGCGCCAGGTTCGTAGTCTGTATAGACAATCGTGTCTTCGCCAGCCCACGTGTACCGACCAAACCGTGCACTTCGAGCATATGTGGTCGGCACCGCAAAACTCGGAATCGACTGAGGCGAAGGAATGAACACGATCCCCGACTCGTGCGCTGGCTTCGTCAAGCTCGCGTAGCGCCGCTCCGTCGCGGTCGAGAACGAGACGATTTCGCACGAGCCGCTCGCAGTCGAAACCGCCGAAAGCTCGGTGATGGCCGAAGAATTCGTAACGCTGTACTCGGCTGCGCCGCACGTATTCCCCGACGGAAACGCGCCCCCGCACCAGAAGCGACTGAAGCGCGGCGTCACGCCGTCGCTCACGAACATCGACGCGTGCGTGTTCGACTGAGAGACGAGCCCCGTAGGCGCGAGGCTCAGCGTGTACGAATACGGCGCACGGCTGTAGGTCGTGCCAGTGACCACGGCGACGCCGCCTGTCGGGGCGTTCGTTTCACCGGCCACGCGGGCGCGCGACACCACAGCGCCCGTCGCGCCCGAGGCGAGGGCCTGCGAGCCGCCAGCCCAGACCAACCTCGACCCGGTACCGAACAGTCTCGAGATGGTGCCGCCGAACGCAGGCGTCGACTCGAGCGTCGAAGGGTTGACCGTATTCCAGACATTCAGCACCGCTGAAGACGAGTCACTGTCAAAGTTGCTGCCGACCTGCGTCAGCACACCATTGATATCGCGATACAATCTCGCCGGACCATTGCTGATGCACGTACCGGTGCAGCCCGGCGATACGACGACCAACAAAGACAACACACCGTCGAAGTCGCTCGCCGCCGAGACACTGGTAACGTTCGAAAGCAACGTGCCACCACCGAGCGACGTTGCGGTGTGCAGACGACGGGCCTGAACGGGAATCGTGTTGCCGTTGCCGTCGGCCACGGTGGCCAGCGTCGACACGTCGAGCACTCTGTAGATGAAGCTCGAGAGCGGCACCGAGAACTCGTTGTGGTTCGTGTTCCACGCGCCGGTGGGCAGCGTCTGGCCTGTGATGGCGATGGGCGCGTCAGCCGAGGTCGCGCCGAACACCGGCTCCGAGAACGTGATGACGGTGGTCGCGTTGACGAGGTTCCGGGTGCCGTTCGCCGGCGTCCACGTGACGATGGTGGGCACCACGCGGTCGACCGAGAACGTGGTGTTCACCGTGCTCGTATTGCCCGCGCGGTCGGCAGCGACAATGGCGCGCGTGTAGCTCGTCGGGTTGTCGGTGGCGCTCGTCGTGACTGCGCGGCTGACGCCTGTGAACGGCGAGCCATCGAAGTGCGTGGTCGCCGCCGAGGTATCGCCGTCTTGAATGGTCCACGTCACGGTGACATCGCCCGACGTCGCAAAGTCAGACGCTTTGAACTTCTGTGCTGCGCTGGGCGAAGTGACGGTGATGACCGGCGCCACGGTGTCTGTGTTGAGCTGGAGCGTCGCGTTGCCTTCGTTGCCGGCTCCGTCGCGCGCGATGAACAGAATCGTGCGCGGCGTGAAGTCACCCGCCGGCACGGTGATGGTGCCCGACCAGGTCGAGCCGCTCTGCGTGAGCGCGACCGGCGCCGCCGTGCCCATGGTCGCCGTCAAACTGATGACGTCCGCCGAGCTCGTCACCGACACGGTGAAGTCACTGCGATGAATCGAATTTGCGGCGGGGCTGGTGACCGTCACCGTCGGCGCCACGCGGTCGACGCGGACGGCGCGGCTCGTCGTGCCGCGGTTGCCGAGCGCATCGAGCGCGCTCACGGAGATGGCCTCAGCGCCTTCGATGGCGGGAATCGTCAACAACGCAGACCAGACACCGGCAGCACCGCGCACGCCTGGCACCGGCGTTCCTGAACCGAGCTGGAATTCGACGGTCGATTCACTCGGGTCGGTCACGGTCGCGGTGGCGGTGTACGTCGCCGTCGCGATGAGCGCGTCGGGCGCGGCCGGAGTCGTCAGCTCGACCAGCGGGGCGACGTTGTCGATCAACACGTCGAGGTTCTGCGTCGCGACGTTGCCATTCTTGTCAGTCGCCGACACCAGCACGACGAGCGGCTCACGATTGAGGCCGGCGGGCACGGCGAGCGTCACGGTCTCTTCGTCGCCAGACATCGGCGTTGAAACAGTCTGGCCGCCGACGGTGAATGCAGTGAGCGCCCCGCTGTTGTCGGTTGCTTTCACGGTGACCGCGACGGTCGCCGCGTTGGTCACCGTCGCGCTCGCGGGAGCGATGAGCTGAAACGCTGGGCCCACGCGGTCGACGACGACGGAGCTGTCGTTGATGGACTCGGCGAGGCGGTCTCTCGCGCGCACCGACACCACGAAGGTCCTCGAATCTTCCAGCGGCGCGGCGACGGTGAACGAAAACGCGGCGACGTCGGCGAGGTCGATGGGCGTCCACTCGCCGGTGCCGGCGCTCCACTCGAGCCCGGTGACGCCCACGTCATCAGTGGCCGACCCGCGCACTTCGAAGGTCGGCGTGGTGATGACCTTCGTCGGCACCGTCAACGAGATGACGGGCGGCTCGTCAGTCAAGCACCGCAGCGCATCGCGGTTGCAGTACTGCGTGCCGTCACACACCTCGCCGCCGCACGTGTCTTGCGGCGGCGGAGGAGGCGAACACGAAATAAAAACAGCGGAGACCACGACCACGACCATTTGAGTGCGCATGGCGCAAACGTGTACCGCAACGTCCGCTTCAGCGCACGGGCGCGAGGCAGATTTTCACCGTCGCGTTTCGCGACCCGACGCTGCTCGTGGTTTGCGGGCGACAATAGCGGAAGGTGGCCCCTGCCCTGTCGCCACCACCGCACCTTCCAGCGTGTCGTCGACGCTCTTCGCGACGTCTGGCGTCAGCGCTCCTGCCCGCGTGTATTTCCGCTGCAGCGCTTCCCTGTCTTCTTTGCTGAAGCCAGCGACGCTTCAGGGACAAGCCCAATCAGCCAGTGCGCGTGTCTGATTTCCGGTTCGAGCACTGTCATGCTGGTACGTCGGCCACGGCGCGGAAGCACTCAGGCCGTGCGAGTCGACGATGATTGAGTGGAGACGTCCGTCTTGCGCCGACGCGACATACAAACTGCCAGGCCGGTTGCAGACTTTTTGGCCGCTGACATTTCGGGCCGCATCCAGCGCGACCGACGAGCCGACGTTGCCGGACACGTCGGCTGACCACAGCGGCACCAACGCCGGCGTCAGCGCGGTGACGTTGCCGCTGACGTTCACCACATAGATCGTCCCGTCGCTGCCGATGGACGGAGTACCAACAAGATCAGCGCCAGACAAATCTCGCGACGTTTCCACGCCGAAAGAGCCAGCATCGCCTCCAACACCAGGAATGTGCGGCACACTCACGACCATCGAACCGTTGCCGTAGACAAAACTAGGCGCGCCAGCGGTGCCGCCGATAGCCGGTCCTGTCGCGACAGACGATCCACCCGCAAGAGTGAACTTCGCTGGTGTTGTCGTCACAAACGAAGCTTCGGTGACTGCGTAGATACCACCAACCGTCAGTCCTCCTCCTCCTCCTCCTCCAATTGTCGTGCCAGTTCGGGCAAGACCTTCAGTAAATAGATTGTGCTTATTTTTAGTAACCTGTGTTGTCCAAGCAATCGAATTTAGATTCCACTGAACGTGTCTCAGCGTCGCGTTGGCTGTATTCGCCATGAATGTATTCTCGTCTTCTGAGACGACAGCGTAGCGGTGTGCGCCGCTCAGTGCCGGCACGCTCACTTCGACACATCGAGCCGAGTTTGCCGCTGGCCTCGCAGCGGCCAGCACGCCGGTTTGCGAGACGGCAACAACTCGCTCAGAGCCGCCGTCTGGGAGATTCATGTCGGTCAACGCCAACGACGAATTAAACAGACGTCCTGTATCGGCACACACAACACTCGTAGTCGGCAGACCAGTTGTGCCGTTTACGGCGCGAATGGCGCCTTCCGCAGAATTCTTGTACGCGACATAGACCGAGCCGCCAACCATCGGCGAGGCGGTGATTGCGCCGCCATCAAAGACTGATATTGCCGAGCCTGTTGGACTGATTGCCCACATGGCTCCTGTGTCTGTGCTCTGCTCGCTGCCGACATAGACAACTCCAGACGAATCAATCGCTGGTGCATGAATCGCATTCGGAGCAGACGCAGCCAACCTCAGATTCCGACTCCAGCGGTAGCGCGTCACGTGAACGTTCTCCGCCGAGGCTACAGCAGAGATATTTCCGTAAGCATCTACGCGCGGCGGCAGCCCGACAACAAACGTCTTTCTAAAGTCGTCCATGTCAAGGGCGGCCAGGTCAATTCTAAAGCAACTGCACACCGCCAACGCACAAGCAGTCGTGCACGTCGTAGATGAAAGCGCCGACGTCGGGACGCCAGTGAAGTCCGCCGCCGCCACCGCCACTGGCTCAGAGCTCGCCAGCTGCAGCTCGGCGAACTCGTCACGCTTGAACGAGCCCACCGACGCCGAATCTTCGGTAATGAGGTCTCCGCTTGGCGTCCTCATCGGAGCCGCAACAACCGTCAAATCAACC
>JAMHXF010000006.1:0-5566 GCA_035910535.1 Archangium sp.
GCGGCTGCCCCACCTCATGCTCGGGCGCACGATCGTCTGGCTCTCGGACAACACCGCCGTGACCGAGCTCATCAGCTCGATGCAACTGTCGCGCAAGAAGCGCCTCCGCACGACGGCTGCCGACCTGGCCGGCATCAGGATCATCGCCGCGCACGTGAGCGGCGACATGAACCTGCTGGCGGACGCGCTGTCGCGGAACCCGGCGCTGCATCACCTCCCGGCGGTGGAGGAGGAGGAGCCGCTCCAGGTCTCGGTGGTGCAGTTGACGCCGGCGCGTGTGCTGGTGGCGGCATTCCAACCGCCCGCCTTCAAGTCGGAGCAGGCGGTGCGCGCCGAGGCCGTCGGCTTTGCGCTCGCGCGCATCCGTCGCATCGCGCCCGACATGCTGGCGCTCGCGGCCGAGCTGCAGGTCGCCGACGATTCGATCAAGTTGGCGCTCGAGGCGGCCGACAAAGCGGCGTCCTGGCGCGAGCTGTACTTCTCGCGCGCCACCGAGGGCGCGCTCTCGGTGGTCTTCGCGCACGACCCGCCGCAGCCGCACTCGTCGTCGCACCCACGCATGCGCCTGGTAGTGCCAAAGGGCCTGCGCGAGCCGATCCTCGACACCATGCACGCGGCGACGGCGCACGGTGGTCGGCTCCGCTTCCTCAAGGCCGTGACGTCGTCGTTCTGGTGGCCAACTATGACAGCGGACGTCAACACGTACCACGCGGCATGCGACGCCTGCACGCGTGCCGAGCGAGCACGCAGCAACGGCACGGTCGGCGACTCGGAACGCGACGAACTACTCGCACCGAGCCGCCCGGGCGACGTGTGGCAACTTGACTCGTACGAGTGGGGCCTGCCGAGCGGACAACAACTGCTCATCGTCGGCGCCAAGTGCGTTTACTCGGGCTTCGTGGTGCTCGAGCGCGTCGCCGACAAGACAGCAGCGTCGGCGGCCCGCATACTGCGCCTGCTCCACGACCACTACGGGCCGTTTCGAGCGGTGCACCACGACGGCGGCTCCGAGTTCAAAGGCGAGTTCGAGCGCCTCGCGCAGCGACTCGGGGCGCTGCAGACGCGCGGCACACCGCGCAACTCCAACTCGCAGGCGCTGATCGAACGCACGTTCCGCTCGCTCAACGACTTCATCGTGCGCGCCATGGCGCACAACGCGGGCCGGCACTTCGCACTCGAGGACCTCGTCTCAGCGGCGTCGTCGGCCCTCAACTCGACCTGGTCAGCGCCAGCCGCGGGCGCGCCGAGCTCCACGCCGTTCTCGCGCTTCTTCGGCCGCCCGGCGCCGCTCTCGCTCATGCTGGCGATGACCACGACGCCGGCCGCCCAGGAGTCGGTCGACCTCGCGCAGTTCGTCGTGGCGCTCGCCAATGCGGCGACGGTACCGGCGGGCCCACCGACGGCCATGCCGGCTGAGGAGCGCGCGGCGTGGCGCGCGGCAACAGTGGCGCGCTCAGCGCAGACGGCGGCGGCGACGCACGGCCAACCGATCGAGGTGCGCCCGGGCGACCTGGTGTTCCTCGTCAACCAGGAGCCGCCGGCGGGCAAGATCGTCAAGGTCCTGGCGTCGCGCCTGGGCCCGTTCCGGGTCGTCGAGGTGATCGAGGGCGCGCCGGGTGCACCGATCAAAGCGCGCATCTCCCTGCTCGGCGACACGACGCAAGAACTAGCCGTCCTGCTGCGCGACCTGCAGCGCTGCGGGGCGCACACCTCCATCGACGACCCGGTCCTGCGCACCCTGCCCGAGTCGGGCTACTTCGTCGCGCGCCTGGCCGAGTCGGACGCGCCCGAAGCGCGGGCCAAGCTGCAAGCGATGGTGGACCAGGTGCTCACCCCGGCCGAACGGCGGCAGGTGCAACAACGCCGCGCCGATCTCGCGCGTCGCGCTGCGCTCGCGGAAGGGAACCGTCCAAAGATTCAGGAGGAGGAGGAGGACGACGACGACGACCGAGGCGACGAAGAGGACGATGACGACGACGGTGACGACGACGACGACGACGACGGCGACGAGAGCTCGGTCGAGTCCGAACCCGAAGAGAACGACGACGAGGCGCCCCGCGCGCCACTGCGACGCTCAGTGCGCCCGCCCAAGCCGTCGTGGAAGGTGAGAGAAAACGGTGGGAGACCGTAACGGAAGCCAAAGAGAGAGAGTTTCAGTGAAGCCCCAGAGACAAAAGAGAATCAACAGTGAGTGTTCGGTTCGGGGGCCTTGATTCAGTTCTTGGCACTCTCCTACTGGCATTCCTCTTTGTGTTGCATCTCTTGCTCCGGTTCCTCTGTGGCTCTGTCTCTGTTTCGTTTTCTTTTTTCTTTTTTCTCTCTCTCTCCGAGTCTGAAAAATAAGAGAAATGGCGGACCCGTTGCTCAAGCAGAAGTACCAGGCGGCGTTGAAGGCGCTGGGCGAGGCACCGATGGCGCTGCCCACCGACACGATGGCGCACGCCGTCTTCGCCACTCTGCTCCACTTTTGGACTACGCGTACGACGGTGGTGCAGGGCAAACTGCTCGCCGTGACCCTGTGGGGCGTGCTGGAGCAGCGCGCGAGCCAGATGCCTCAGGGCTGGCTGAGCGCGTCGATCGACGCGTGCGGGCCAAACCCGCTGGAGGGCGCGGCCGACGAAGCAGCACGCAAGTGGCTCTCGGCTATGGCGGAGGGCGGCGCAACGTCGCCCCTGGCGCGCGGCCTCGGCCTCGCCGAGATCAGCCTCGTCGACCAAGTGATGCCGGACTTGCGCGCGCGCCAGGCCGTGGTCAACGACTTGGTGCGTCTGGCCGGGCGGCCGACGACCACAGCGCAAGGGGCGCTCGTTCACGTGCTGGCGGCGATCTGGCGCGAGGACACCGAGATCATGCAGGCGCGGGCGCTCTTCGCCATGACGCAGGACGCGTACCTCGACTGGCTCGCGGCCGACACGAAGACGGACCGCGCCGTGCTCGCCACCTACTTTACGACGAAGATCAAGGAACTCGCCGCCAAGGAGAAGGTCCCGTTCGCTGACGGCCAGAAGGCGCTCGCCGACGCGATGACGGCGCTCTTCACCTACCTGCGCGCCCTGCCCGCCCCTAGCGCGCCGGCGCTCGTGGCGGCGGTGGCACCGACCGCGGCGGTGACGAGCTCGGCGCCGCCGGCGCAGCTCGAGCGCCTCGAGCGTCTGGTGGAGGCGGCGACCACAACGATGGCGGCGATGGCGACGGCGATGGACCGCTTCAAGTACCCGCCGCCGGCGCAGCCCACGCGTGGCGCGCCACGCGGCGCCGCCCGAGGACGTGGCGGTCGCGGCCGAGGACGTGGAGGAGGCCGCAGCGAGCGCGGCGTCTGCTTCACGTGCGGCAACCCGGGACACTACGCCAAGGACTGCGCATTGAACGCCAGCATTTCCGACTACACCGGCATCGCCTCGGTGACGCTGGTGGACGCGGCGCCGAATTGGCGCTGGCAACCACCGCAGCAACTGCTGGCGACGGCGCACGTGCGCGCGCGCCAAACCGCCGAGGAGCACGCGCTGCTGGCCAACGTCGACACGGGCGCGCCGATCTCGGCGATCGACGCGCAGGCGGCGCGACGGCTCGGCTGCATCGTCAAACCGTACACGGGTCCGCCGCTCGCCACGCTGACGGGTTCAGCGATCAAGGTCAGCGGGCAGACTTCGATCACGGTCAAAGTTGACGACTTTGTCGGCGTGTTCGCGCCGGTCGTCGTCGTGCCGGAGCTGGCGTGGCCGCTCCTCATCGGCCTGCAGGACATGGCGCGGACGGGCGCCGTGCACGTCGACTTCTCGGCGGCGCGTCCGACAGTTCGGCTGGGCGCGCGACCTGGAGCTGGCACGCGGCTGGCCGGCGTGCGCACCGTCGTCGAGACGGAGGGCGTGCCGGCACTGCGCGTGGTGAGTCAGCTCGCATCTGACATCGAGTCGGCGCACGCGACCAAGGAGCACGCGGACCGGGCTGGGGCCACTCTGATTCCGTCAGAGTGGGCGGCGGAGCGACAAGACAAACTGTCGCCTGCCATCGACTACTACAGCGAGGCCGAGACGCGTTACCGCGACGAGTACCACAAGCGCAACGCCAACGCGCACAAGCTCGTCAACTATGGCATCAATTTGACGCCGACGCAGCGAGCACGTCTGGAGCGGATCGTCGCTGAGCATGCGACAGTCTTCGCCGTCAAGGAGCAGGTCAAGCCGCCGGTGATCAACACCCACCTCGAGCACGCGGCGCCGATCCCGTTTTACCTGCGCCCAGGCGTCCAGGTCCAGTCGGCGCCGCAGCCGATCTACCACTCGTACAAGCACACCGAGTTGCTCGAGAACGAGGCGCGCGTTTACCTCGAGTCCGGTCGCGGCACGCTGGCGCGCCGCGCACTCACCACGGCCATCAGCTTCGTCACCGCGGAGGGGCGAGTCGTCCACAGCTATCTCGACGCCAACAAGGTGCTGCTCATGACGTCGCATTTGCTGCCGAACACGGAAACGATGATCCGCAAGTTTGCGGCGTTCAACGCCGACTTCTTCAACTACTTCGACTTTCGCGAGGGCTACAGCCAACTGCCATTGGCCGAAGGCTCGGGGGCGGCGGCCTGCATACGCATCGGCGACAAAATCATCGAGCCCAAGGTGCTGACGATGGGCGTGCACGCGGCACCAGGCGAGTTCAGCAACACCATGTCCAACATCCTCTCGCCGACGGCGCGGGACACGCAGGAGACGCCAGCACTGCGCAACACGACGCAGGGCACCTACATCGACGACTCGGGGCAGGCGTGCCGTGGGTTCGAGGCCTGCGAGGCGGGCCTGCGCTTCTTCTTGGGCCGCTGCAAACAGTACGGCATCACGTTGACGGCGTCAAAGTGCTGGTTCGGCACAAGCTCAATGACGTTCTGCGGCTCGGAGGTCGAGGGCAACCAGATCCGCAGCCTGCACAGCTACCGGCAGACGATCATCGACCAGGGCCGGCCCGTCACGCGCGAGGAGCTCGTCAAATTCCTCGGCATGGTGGGTTGGGTCCAGCCGTTTCTGCACGAGGTGTTCGACGACATCGCCGGGCTGCGCCAGCTGTTCAAGACGGCGGGCACGAGCAAGAACGCGAAGCTGAGCTGGACGCCAGCGGCGACGCGATCGTTCAAGGCGGTGCGCGAGGCGCTCGCGAACCCCGATGTGCTCTACGCGTTTGACGAGACGCGCACACTTTTCGTGCTCACCGACGCGTCGAACCTGTCGGCGTCGTGCCTCTTCATGCAGATCCACGAGGACGACGACGGCAAGCCGGTCCTGCGGCTGGTCAACGCGCTCTGCCACAACTTCACCGAGGCGGAGAAGAACTACACCACGCCGGAACAAGAACTCGCAGCGCTCCGACACGGGCGGCAGCGGCTGCCCCACCTCATGCTCGGGCGCACGATCGTCTGGCTCTCGGACAACACCGCCGTGACCGAGCTCATCAGCTCGATGCAACTGTCGCGCAAGAAGCGCCTCCGCACGACGGCTGCCGACCTGGCCGGCATCAGGATCATCGCCGCGCACGTGAGCGGCGACATGAACCTGCTGGCGGACGCGCTGTCGCGGAACCC
>JAMHXF010000007.1:0-6806 GCA_035910535.1 Archangium sp.
GGCCGCGTCGACCTCTGCCGCGGTGGTCCAGCGGCCGAGGGACACTCGGATCGCGGTCAGAGCGTCGGCGTCGGACAGGCCCATGGCGGTGAGCACGGCTGAGGGTTCGTCCCGGCCGGCGTGGCAGGCCGACCCGGCCGAGACGACGACGTCGGTCAGGTCGGCAAGCAGGGCCAGCGCGGGGGCGTCGTCGATCCGCAGGTTCGCGGTGTTCGGCAGGCGCTGTACGGGGTGCCCGTTGAGGTGCACCCGCCCGGGGAGCAGGGTGGCCAGCCGGTGCTCCAGCTGGTCACGCAAGGCCAGCTGCCGCCGGCTCTCCCCCGCGGCCAGGGAGCGGGCAGCCAGGGCTGCTGCTTCGCCGAAGCCGACGGCGTACGCCACGTTCTCGGTGCCGGCACGCAGCCCGTGCTCCTGTCCCCCGCCGCCGATGAGCGCACGGATGCGGACCCCGGGGCGGACGTAGAGCGCACCGATCCCCTTCGGCGCGTACATCTTGTGCCCGACCACGGTGAGCAGGACGGGCGAAGAGCAGGCGCGTCGGTTCTGGGGCGGCGTGTCGCTCAGTCGCGAGAACCTGCTGCCGTTTCTCTACAAGCTCCATTACTCGATGCACCTGCCGACGATCGGCGGCCTCGACAGCGGCATCGTCTTCATGGGCTTCGTCGGCCTGGTGTGGGCGTTCGACGCGTTGATCGCGCTCTACATCTCGTTCCCCAATCGCAAGCAGTGGAAGCGGGCGTTCGCGTTTCGTTTCAAAGAAGGCAGCGCGAAGCTGCTGTTCGACGTGCATCGCTCGGGTGGCGTGTGGCTCTGGCCGCTGCTGCTGATTCTCGCGGTGACGTCGGTGTCGATGAACTTCGGGGAGCCCGTGGTGCGGCCGGTCGTCTCGTTGTTCTCGACGCTCACGCCTCGCCCGTGGGACACGCGAAGCGCGATCAGCCCCAAAGCGCAGAAGGCGCCGGCCGTCGATCGCGCCGCCGTGTTGGCGCTCGCTGCGGCTGAAGGCGCACGGCGCGGCTTCAAGAAACCGCCGGGCGCGTTGATGTACGTCTCGGAGTACGCGGCGTGGGGCGTGGGCTTCTTCGAAGCGGGGCAGGACCACGGAGACGGCGGCCTCGGCAACGCGTGGCTGTACTTCGACGACACGACGGGCGCGATTTCTGGTGAAGACATTCCCGGCGCGGGCAGCCTCGGAGATCTCTTTCTCAAGGCGCAGTTCCCGCTGCACTCGGGCCGCATCTGGGGCGTCGCCGGTCGGGTGATGGTTTCGATTCTCGGCTTGCTCGTCGCGGTGCTCAGCGTGACCGGGGTCGTCATCTGGGCGCGGAAGAAGCGCAAGCAGCGCGCCGCGCCGGTGAGCTGACATGCGCACGTTGTTGATCGTCTTGTTGCTCGGCGCGAAGGCCCTGGCTCAGGCCGACGCGGGGGTTCGCGAGACCACGGTGCGCACGCGTGCAAGTGAAGGCGCGACGCTGGCGCGCTCGGCCGATGCGGTGACGGTCATCGACACCACGCAGGCGAAGAAGGGCGCTGCAGACCTCGGCGAGGTGATGGCGCGAACTGCTGGCGTGACGTTGCAGCGCGTCGGCGGGTTGGGCGGTCAGACGTACTTTTCGCTCAACGGCTTCTTCGACGATCAGGTTCGGTTCTTCCTCGACGGCGTGCCGCTGGCGTCGGCCGGGTACCCCTTCGGCCTCGCGAATGTTCCGGTGAACCTCATCGAGCGCGTCGAGGTCTACCGCGGCGTGGTGCCAGTTCGTCTCGGCGCCGATGCCCTCGGAGGTGCCGTCAACCTCGTCACCAACGAGCGTGAATCGACCGGCTTGTCGGCGTCGTACCAGGTGGGCTCATGGCAGACGCACCGCTTCACTGTCAGTGGCCGCGCGCAACATGCGCCCAGCGGGGTCTTCAGCTCGTTGACGGTGTTCCTCGACCAATCGGCGAACGACTACTTCGTCGACGTGCAGGTGCCCGACGAGACAGGCCAGCTCAACGACGTGCGCGTTCGTCGCTTTCACGACGCGTATCGCGCGTTCGGAGCGTCGGCAGAGCTCGGCGTGAAGCGCGCGTGGGCGAAGGTGTTGTCGGCGCGCTTCTTCACCACTGGCTACGAGAAAGAGCTGCAGAACAACGCGGTGATGACGGTGCCATACGGCGAAGTGAACTACGGCGAGACGCAGCACGGAGTGACAGCGCGCTACGTGAGCGACGGCTGGCCCGTCGAACTGTCGGTGGTGGCGAACTACGCGTACCGCACGGTCACCGCAGATGATCAGTCGTACAACCTCTACGACTGGTACGGCCGCGTGGTGCGCACTCGGCCCATCGGGGGGGAGGTCGGCACGCGCGCCACCTCTCGTCGGCTCTGGCAGCACGGCTTCTTCGGTCGCGTGCTGGCGAGCTGGAGCCCGTCTTCGAGCCACACGCTGCGCGCGAGCGTCACGCCGGAGTTCTCGACGCGCCGCGCTGACGACCTGCTGCTCGAGGTGGGTGACCCGTTCGACACCACGCAGTCGCTCTTTACGATCGTCCCGGGCGTTGAATACGAGCTGCAGCTGTTCGACGCGCGGCTGATGAACGTGGCGTTCGCGAAGGGCTACGCGTCGTCAGCGCGAGCGGATCAGCAGTCGGCGGTCGACCGTCTCTCGTGGGGCGTGGGCGACGCGCTGCGCTGGCGCGCGCATCAGGCCGTGTGGCTCAAGGCATCGTACGAATATGCGACGAGGCTCCCGCGCGCTGACGAGCTGTTCGGTGACGGCGTGCTGGTGCAGAGCAACACCGCGCTCGAGCCCGAACGCAGCCACAACGTGAACCTCGGCGCGCGGGTCGAGCTGCGGCGCCAGCCGTGGGGCTCGCTCACCGGCGAGGTCAACGCGTTCTGGCGCGAGAGTCAGAACCTCATCGTGTTGCTCGGCGCGGATCGATTTATGGCGTGGCGCAATGTCTTCGGCGCGCGAACGCTCGGGGGCGAAGGTTCAGTCTCGTGGGCGTCTCCGGGTCGCTGGCTCACGCTGGACGGCAGCTTCACCGCGCAGGATCAACGCAACACGTCTGACGAAGGCACGTTCGGCCGCTTCGCCGGAGATCGCGTGCCGAGCCGACCGTGGCTCTTCGGCAGTTGGGGCGCGCGGCTCCGGTTCGGCGAGCTGCTGCTCGAGGGCGATGAGCTCGAGCCGTACTACCAGGGCCGCTATGTCCACGCGTTCTTCCGCGGCTGGGAGAGCGCGGGGCTGACTGACTACAAACAGGTCGTCGACGCGCAGCTCACGCACGCGGTGGGGGTGACGTACGGCGTTCGGTTGGCGGGGACTCGTTGGTCAGCGTCGCTCGAGGTGCAGAACCTCACCGACGCGCGTGTGTACGACGTGTACGGCGTGCAGCGGGCAGGGCGCTCGGTGTACTTGAAGCTCAACGCCGACCTCTGAAATTGGCAGAGTCATGGTTATGGCTTCGAGCAAGGTCGTGCGCGTGAAGTGCCCAGAGTTCTTCTCCGAGTCAGACGAGGAGCTCTTCTTCATCGGACTGCGTCTGGCACCGTCAGTTCGCAGCTACGAAGGTGTGGGGCACGAACTCGTGTTGCGCGTTTCAGCTGGAGCCGACGTCGCGCTGACTGCCTTGTTGAAACGGTACGGTGTGCGCTGATGCAGACCGCTCGTTCAACGGCTCTTTCGTGACGCTGCTGCCCGGAAACGGACTCGCTCGACGAACTTCTTGAGGCGGAGGACGCGCAGCACGTCGTGACGACGTGGATTTCAGATCCCCTCGAAGGCATCGATTACTTCGTGCACGACGGCGGCGGAGCCAACTTGCTCACGCTCATCAGTTCGCGCCCGGAACTTCAGGTCACGCGCGGTGCTATTGAGAATTCGTGCTCTCTGATTCCCTGCGCGCGGACCTGACGAACCTCGAACTTCGTGACGACGACGCGTCGCTGGGCGCGTACGGCCATGACGAGTCAGACATGGGCGACTTCAGGCCCGAGCTCGTCGTCTTCCCGAAGAGCACGGCCGAAGTTCAGCAGGTGGTTCGCGCCTGCGTGAAGCACCGCGTGCCGCTGACTCCCGCTGGTGCGCGCAGTGGAAAGAGCGGAGGCGTGCTGCCGGTCAACGGTGGCGTGTCGATGTCGCTCGAGCGAATGAATCGAATCGTCGCCATTCGCCCCGGCGATCTGACGGCGACCCTTCAGCCCGGCGTCATCCTCGGAGACCTCCAGCGGGCGGTCGAAGCCGCGGGCCTCTTCTACCCACCCGATCCCAACTCCGCGCCGCTGTGCACGCTCGGCGGCAACATCGCCTGCAACGCCGGCGGGCCCAGCGCGCTGAAATACGGAGTGACGCGCGACTACGTGCTCGGCCTCGAGTGGGTGTTGCCCGACGGCGAGGTCGTCAACGTCGGCCGCCAGACCATCAAGGGCGTTGTTGGCTACGATCTCGTCGGGCTCTTCGTCGGCTCCGAAGGCACGCTGGGCATCGCCACCGAGATCACCGTCAAGCTGCTGCCTCGCCCGCCCGTCGTCATGACGGCGCTGCTGCCTTTCCGCGACGTGCTCTCGGCTGCGCGCGCCGTGAACGCCGTGCTGCAGGGCGGGTTGCTGCCGAAGTGCCTCGAGCTGCTCGACGACGTCGCGCTCGCGGCCGTCAAAGGCACCGGCGTGCCGTTTCATGAAGACGCGGGCGCGGTGATCATCGCCGAGCTCGACGGTACGACAGAAGAAGGTGTCTTCGCCGATCTCAACCTGCTCGCCGGCATCGCGAAGCAGCACGGCAGCCTCGACGCCCAGCTCGCCGTCGACCGTGATCAACGCGAACGAATCTGGGCCACGCGCCGCCAGGTCTCGCCGGCGCTGCGCGCGCTCAAGAAGTTCAAGTTCAGCGAAGACATCGTCGTGCCGCGTTCACGCGTCCCCGAGGCCATCGAGCGCTTCAAGGCCATCGGTCGCGCGCTCGACCTCACCGTCGCCACCTACGGCCACGTCGGCGACGGCAACCTCCACACCAACGTGCTCTACGCAGGCCCCGCCGAGCGCGCGCGCGTCGACGAAGCCCTCGCGCAGATCATGCGTGAGACCGTCGCGCTCGGCGGCACCATCAGCGGCGAACATGGCATCGGTATTTCGAAGAAAAAGTTCGTGGCGCTCGAGCAATCAGCCGCGCTCATCGGGTTGCAACGAAAACTGAAGGTCCACTTCGACCCGCACGTCATTCTGAACCCGGGGAAGCTTTTCCCCGACGAGTAGAAAGTCGCAAGCATCTCCGCTGGTTACGCGCGCCGTAACGTCGGCATCGGGCTTGCTCAACAGGAGAGCGTCTCTAAACCCGACTTACGGGGAGGTCGCTCAATGAACTTCTACGAAACCGATCACAATGAAGCGCATCTCTTGGGCACGACGCCGAAGCACGTTCGCTTCGGTGATGAGGAGAAGCCCATGCGAACCACTGAACGCGAAGGAATCTCGAGCTACCTGCGAGGTCTCGGCGGTCACAAGCAGTTGACCCGCGAAGAGGAATACGAGCTCTCGAAGCGCGCGCGTAAAGGTGACGAGGCCGCTCGCCGCCTGCTCGCCACGTCCAACCTGCCTTTCGTCGTCGCGGTAGCGCGCAAGTTCGCCAGCCGCGGCGCCCGCCTCGACGATCTCATTCAAGAGGGCAACGTCGGCCTCATGAAGGCCATCGAGCACTTCGACTCCAAGAAGAACGTGCGCTTCGCGACCTACGCCGTCTGGTGGATCCGCGCGTACATCACGCGTTACCTCAAGGACAACCGCAGCCAGGTGCGCGGTGGCGAGCACGAGCGCATCAGCATGAGCGACTTCTCGCTCGACGCGCCGCTCGATGACGAGTCGGACAGCAGCTACATCGATCGCCTCGAAGACGCGGCGCCGACGCCTGACCAGTCGTTCCTCGCCCTCGAGCGTGACGAAGAGGTCAGCGAAGCGCTGCAGCGCGTGAAGAAGCGCATCGGCGACCTCGGTTGGGACATCCTCCAGGAGCGCCTCACGCAGGACAAGCCGCGCACCCTCGAAGAGCTGGGTCAGCGGTGGGGTGTCTCTCGCGAGCGCGTGCGTCAGGTGGAGCTCAAGACCAAGTCGTTCCTCGCGCGCTACCTCGCGTCGGTGAACGAGAACGGCGAGTTCCAGGAGATGGCCGAAGCGGCGTGAAGTTGTCGTGGGCGCGTGGGTCTGTGGCAGCATGCACAACCCCATGCGCCTCCTGACTTTGCTGGTGACGATCTCGTTGTCGCTGTCGGCCTTCGCTCAGGAGCCGACGGCACCTCCGCCTGCTGAAGCGGCTGCACCTGATGCGGCGAGCTACGCGGCGAAGCTCGATGAACTCTGGAAGACCCGCGACGGCGCTGGTGTCAGCGCGAAGATCGACGAGGCCTACCGAGATGGCTTGAAGGCCTTCCCCACCGACTACGGAATCTTGTGGCGGGCGGCGCGCGCGCGCTGGTGGGTGGCCGACGGCGTCACCGACTCGGGCCTGCGCAAGCAACTCGCGAAAGAGGGCTGGGGCTACGCGAAGCGCGCGGTGGCGGCGAACGCCACGGGCTTCGAAGGCAAGTACTACACGGCGCTCAACATCGGCGCGTACTCGCAGGCCGTGGGCATTCTCGCGGCGCTCGGCGAAGGCCTCGAGGGCCAGTTCAACGAGAACCTCGACTTCGCCATCAAGAACGGTGAGTCATTCGATCGCTACGGCGGCCACACCGCGAAGGGCCGGTACTACTGGGAGCTGCCGTGGCCCAAGCGCGACCTGAAGAAGTCGAAGGAAGAGCTGCAGAAGTCCATCGACAAACACCCGGAGCAC
>JAMHXF010000008.1:0-55616 GCA_035910535.1 Archangium sp.
TACTTCGAACGCAGGCGCGACTTCGACGCTCGGTACTTCGAACGCAGGCGCGACTTCGACGCTCTGCACTTCGAATGCAGGAGCGACTTCGACGCTCTGCACTTCGAATGCGGGCGCGACTTCGACGCTCTGCACTTCGAATGCAGGAGCGACTTCGACGCTCTGCACTTCGAATGCAGGAGCGACTTCGACGCTCTGCACTTCGAATGCAGGAGCGACTTCGACGCTCTGCACTTCGAGTGCGGGCGTGACTTCGACGCTCTGCACTTCGAACGCGGGCGCGACTTCGACGCTCTGCACTTCGAATGCAGGAGCGACCTCGACGCTCTGCACTTCGAGTGCGGGCGTGACTTCGACGCTCGGTACTTCGAACGCGGGCGCGACTTCGACGCTCTGCACTTCGAACGAGGGCGCGACTTCGACGCTGTGCACTTCGAACGCAGGCGCGACTTCGACGCTCGTCACCTCGAACGCAGGCGCGACTTCGACGCTCGGTGCTTCGAATGCAGGAGCGACTTCGACGCTCTGAACTTCGAACGCAGGCGCGACTTCGACGCTCTGAACTTCGAACGCAGGTGCGACTTCGACGCTCGGTGCTTCGAACGAAGGCACGACCTTTGCGTTCGGCACATCGATCAAAAACGACGGGGCCGGGTCGTTGATCACGCTCGCGAGCGGCTCGAGCGCGAACTCCGGAGTCGCTGGCGTTGCATAAGGCGCCGACGCCACGCGCGCCGCCGCGGCATCGACTTCACCTCGGAACGAGTCGTTGCTCGATGGCGTGAACGAAGCGGGCGCGTCATCAACCGGCAGCTCAAACTTGAACTCGTCAGAGGGCATCGACGTCGGCACCGGGCGCGCCGGCACGTCGTTGTCGTCGAGCAAAGCGCTCTGCAGATCTTCAACCGAATCGAGCTGAAGCGGCTGCGGTGCTGGCGCCTTCGTCGTGAAAGAAGCGGGCGGCGCCGTGACGGGCACCTCCATCACTTCTTCGTCGCCGATCTCCATCACATCGTCGGTGCCGACTTCTTCGACTTCCGCGACGGGCTGCGGCGCGACGACAGGCTCTGGCGGCACATACACCGGCGGCGCCGAAGGCTGAGGCCACGCGGGTTGCGGCGGTTGCTGCTGCGGGTAACCCCACTGTTGCTGCTGTTGTTGATTCGGGTCGTAGCCTCCTTGCGGTGGGTACGCCGGCTGCTGCGCGTACATTTCCGGCGGGTAGTACGCGCCCGTGTTCGGGTCGTAATAGCCCTGCGGTTGCGCGTACCCCTGCGGCGGGTACTGCGGCTGCTGCTGCGGGTAGCCCCACTGCTGCTGCTGGTTCGGGTCGTAATACGCGGGCTGCGGCGGGTAGTAGCCCTGCTGTTGTTGCTGGGCGGCCCACTGCTGTTGTTGCCACGCAGCGTTGGGGTCGTAGCCCGGCGGGTACTGGTACCAGAGCCCGTCTTCGCCGTAGTAGCCGGCGGGCTGCAGCGACGCGCTGAGGTCGATGCCGAGTGCCGCACCCAATTCCTGCCAACGCGCTTCTTCGGCTTCCGTGAGTCCCGTCGTCTTCCGCTTCTCGTCGAGGAAGCGGAACTCACGCATGGCCGCCTGTGTGTCCGACACGGGTGGAACCCTAACCCGGCAACGCCGTTGGTGAAATTGTCGTTTTGCCGCAGCCCGTCATTTCGACTTGAGGCTGCTGGCGAGCTCTTCGTCGAGCCGTTCCATGGTGAGGCCGTAGTGGTTCTCGAGCGCCTGCGCGAAGGGCGTGCCGTTGCCACAGTCGCGCATGAACTCCACCAGTGCGGGCATGCCGCGCCGAGAGACGAGCTGCTTCACCGCGACCGCCGACAGCGCGTACATGAGGCCGGGGTTGCTCATGCCGACGAGCGGGCCCTGGTTGAGCTGCGTGAGGCTCGGCAGTTGATTGGCGAGCGCCAGCTGCTGCAGCCGAACGGCGTAGTTGCGCGGAGGCCCATCACCGCCGAGGTATTGCCACTCGATGAGCTCGGCGGTGCCTTCGTGCATCCACACCGGCAGGGCGCTGCCGCGGAAGTTGACGACCTCGTCCATCACCGCGTGCACGTACTCATGCACCAGCACCGCGCGATTCTGCGGCGTGATTTCTGCGGAGTCGTTCATACGAATCGCGTCACCTCCGTAGAAGCCGGCGATGGCCTGCGCGGCCTGCGGGCCGTGGTGCAGCCGGAACTCTTCACGCGAATACAGTATGACGTCGCAGGGCTTTTCACGCGCCACGCCCAGCAGCCGCTGCACGTTCTGTCGCGACTCTTCGAGCGCGCCTTGAACGCGACCCTCGTATTCGGCGCGCTCACCGAAGTCGCGCTTCTGGTTGAAGTACCGAATGCGGAAGTACTGGTTCTGTCGAACGCGTCGGCCGGTGTCGTCGACCGCGGTCTCGTAGCTGAGGCTCGTCGAGCGCGGCACCTCGAGCGGCTGTTGCCGGAACTCGGCGGTCGGTGCGCCGCGCTGAGGCCCCGCAGCGTTTTCAACGGGGCTCGAGGCGTCACGCGTGATGCCCGCGAGCAGCCGTTTGGCTTCGGTGTGCTCTTTCGATTTCGGAGGCACCTTCGACAACGCCGCCGCCGCTTCGCCGGGCTGACCGTCTTCCAGGTACAGGCGGCCGAGCTCGAGCCCGAAGCGCCCGTCTTTCACGTACGTCGCCGCGCCTTTGCGGAGCGCGTCTTCAGCGGCGCCACGTTGCTCACTGCGCTTGGCGGTCAACGCGGTGCAGAACCACGCGTCGGCGCTCGGCGCGAAGGCCACGCTGCGTTCCCCCAGCGAGTACGCCATCACCGGGTCGTCGCCCTGCAGCGCGAGACACCCCTGCAGCAGCGCGGTGGCGATTTTCGGGCGGTCGGTCTTCGACGCGCTCTCGGGCGTCGCCGTCGCGAAGCCCAGGTACAGCTCTTCCCAGTTCTTTGCCTTGGCGAACGACGTGGCCTGCGCCGCCGTTGGCGCCGCGCTCAGCGTGAAGACGACGAGCGTGGCGAGCATCAGAACTGCCACGTGGTGAGAATGCGGCCGAAGTCGGCGAGCTCCTCCTTCTTCTTGCCCGTCGGAGCGCTGCCCCCGCTCATCGTCACCAGTCGTTCGTTGATGGCCGCGAGGCGCTTGCTCATGACCTGCGCGAGGTTGGCGACGACCTTGAGCGCCGCCACCGAATCGCTGCGCAGCATCTTCTGCACGCGCTTGCTGGGAATGGTCAGCGCCTTCACGTCGGTCACCGCCGTGGCCGTCGCCGAGCGCACTTCGCCTTCACCGACGAGGCTCATTTCACCGAGCACGGTGTGCCTGGTGAGCCGCGCGAGCTCCACGCCTCTGCGCGTGACCTGCACCTCGCCTTCGAGAATCACGATGAGCGCGTCGCCGTCGTCACCTTCACGGAAGAGCGTGACGCCCTTGCCGGTCGACGTCTCGACGGCGACCTCGAAGAACTCTGCCGCCTCGGCGACCGTGAGGCCTCCGAAGATGGGGATCTGCACCAGCTTCTTCACCAGCTGCGTCGAGATGCTCATGGGCGTGCCTCTTGATCAGATGCCGCGGAGAACGGTTGCTTTGCCGACACGACCAATCGCGAGCACGTACGCGCTGGTGCGCAGCGGGAGTTTTCGGGAGCGGCTGATCTGCCCCACCTTTTCGTAGGCCTCGGCCATCACGCGCTCGAGCTCCGCGTTGACGCGCTCTTCGTCCCACGTCACGTGTTGGAGGTTCTGCACCCACTCGAAGTAGCTGACGGTGACGCCACCTGCGTTCGCGAGAATGTCGGGCACCAGCAGCACGCCGCGCTCTTCGAAGACCTCGTCGGCGTCGGGCGTGCACGGCGCGTTGGCGCCTTCGAGCACGATGCGCGCGCGCACCTCTTTGGCCACGTTGCGGTCGATGACGCCGCCGACGGCCGCAGGCACCAGCACGTCACAGTCGGTGACGAGGATGTCTTCGCTGCGACACGCGTTGCCGCCGCCGAAGTCTTTCACCGAGCCGTGGCGCTTCACGTGCTCGAAGAGGCCGGGCACGTCGAGGCCTCTGGGGTTCTGCACGCCGCCGTGCGCGTCACTGACCGCGACCAACGTGGCGCCCGCATCGTGAAAGAGCCGCGCGACGTGGCTGCCGACGTTGCCGAAGCCGTGCACCGCGAAGCGCATGCCCTGCATCGGGAGCCCGACGTCTTGAAGAATCTGGCGGCACACGGCGAGCAACCCGCGCGCGGTGGCTGAGTCACGCCCGCGGCTGCCGTACAGCTCGACGGGCTTGCCGGTGACGACCGCCGGAGAGTGCCCGTGGTACTTGCTGTACTGGTCCATGATCCACGCCATCACCTGAGGGTTGGTGTTCATGTCGGGGCCGGGAATGTCGCGCGTCGGGCCGATGACGTCGTGAATCTGGTCGACGAACTTTCGCGTGAGGCGCTCGAGCTCTTTGATCGACAGCGTCGACGGGTCGACGGTGATGCCGCCCTTGGCGCCGCCGTACGGCAGGTTCACCACCGCGGTCTTCCACGTCATCAGCGACGCGAGGCCCTGCACCTCGTGCGCGTCGACCTCCGGGTGGTAACGCAGGCCGCCCTTCATGGGCCCGCGCGAGTTGTCGTGCTGGCAGCGGTAGCCCGAGAACGTGCGGATCTCTCCGTTGTCGAGCTCGATCGACACCTGCACCTTCACGTCACGGAGCGGGGTGATCAGCAGGCGTTCGATGCGCTCGCCGACGTCCATGATGCGAGCGGCTTTCTTGAAGTAGTGATGGGCAGCGTCGGCCGAAGTCATGGTGCGCGGAAGATAGGGCTGCGTGTAGCGTGGCGTCCATGATTCGAGCGTCGGCGCTGTCCCTCACGATTCTGCTGCTCGCCGCCTGCGGCCCCACTGAACCGGTGAAGTGCACCATGGCCAACTGTTCCGGCTGCTGCACGGAGGCCGGTGAATGTCTGGCGCCGGCCCGGCAGACGGCGATGGAGTGTGGCCCGGCCGGCAGCACCTGCGGAGCGTGTCTGCCCGGGCAGATGTGCAGCGCGAGCCGCTGCGTCAAAGACCCCAACGCGGTGGTGGTGCTCGACGACGGCGGTGTTGAGATGCCCGACGCCGGCCGCGCTGATTCAGGCGTGCAGTGTGGTTCGCTCGGCACTCCGTGTTGCGCGAGTGGCGCGGCCTGCTACCTCACGTTGACCTGCCAGAGCGGCGTCTGTCGGCAGCCCGTGGCTGACGCAGGTGCGTGCGGCGCGCTCGGGCAGAGCTGCTGCACCAACAGCACCTGCACTGCGGTCGGCACCACGTGTTCGGCAGGCACGTGCGTCGCGCAGATGACGACCGACGCAGGCACCGACGGCGGCACGACGTTGAGGAGCGCAGGCGAGGCGTGCACCGCCGACACGCAGTGTGTCGACGGCACCTGTCTGCAGAACGGCTTCAATGGCGGCTACTGCACCAAGAGCTGCAACGCCTCGAGCGACTGCTTCGCGGGCAGCCAGTGCGGCGTGAACCCCAGCCCCATCGGCCCCACGCGCATCTGCCTCAAGCAGTGCAGCAGCCCCGGTGTGGCGCCCGGTGGTTGCCGCTCCGGTTACGTGTGTGAAGCCAACGCGGGCACTTCTGGCGTGCCGGTTTGCTACCCCGGCTGCACCTCGGTCACGCAGTGTGGCGCGGCTCCTGACTGCGACTCGCGGGGCTTCTGCTGCGGTGGTGCTGGTTCAGTGTGCTGCGAAGGAAATACGTGTCTCAACGGCACGACGTGCATGAGCGGCACGTGTCGCACTGCGGGCAGCGGCGGTGGCGGTGGCTCGACGGGCGGCGGCGGTGGCAGCACAGGCGGCGGCTCTGGCTCGACTGGCGGCGGAACCGGCGCGACGGGAGGTGGCGGTGGTTCGACCGGCGGCGGCACAGGTTCGATGTCGCTCAGCGGTTCGCCTTGCACCGACTTCTCGGAGTGTGTGGGCAACCGCTGCATCACCGGCGGCCAGTGGACGGGCGGGTATTGCAGCGAGACGTGTGCGGGCAGCGCTGGTTGCCGCTCGGGCTCGAGCTGCTCGTACGCGTTGTTCTCGGGGAGCTCCACGCGCTACTGCCTGGAGACCTGCGTGTGGACGGGAGGTCAGAGCAGCTGCCGCGCCGGCTACGTCTGCGAGCGCAACCTCATCCCCGACCAGGCGACGACGGCGGCGTGCTTCCCCGCGTGTACGGCGGCGAGCCAGTGCGGCACGTCGAACTTCGGCTGCGAGAGCGGCTTCTGCTGCGGTCGGAGCTCGTACCGCTGCTGCACCAGTGGCACGGCGTGTCGTGACGGCACCACCTGTCAGGGCGACGGTTACTGCGGCTGATGGACGCCACGCGCGCAGAGCTCTCTCTCGAACAACTGGGCCGGCGCGTACGCGCCTTGCGGGAGTCACAGCGGCTCACGCAAGAAGAGTTCGCGCGGCGGTGCGGCATCTCGGTGAGCTTCGCCTCGCTGCTCGAACGTGGGGAGCGCAGCCCCAGCTACGAGACGTTGCTCGCCATTGCCGATGCGCTCGAAGTTCCGGTGGCAGACCTCTTTCGAGAAGGTGCGTCACTCGAGGTTCAGGACCCGTCGCACGCGCGGCTGGTCGACTTCGCGCGGCGCGCGCATCTCTCTCGTGCGCAGGTCGAACGTTTCGTCGCCGTGGGCGCCGCGATGTTCGGCCTCGAGCCTGAGCGCGCCGGTGGTCTCGAAGTGCAGCGCTGTGCGGTCGAAGGCTGCGAGCGGCCGGTGTTGGCGCGCGGGTTGTGCGCGCCGCACTACCATCGCGACCGCCGTGCGCGACTGCAGCAGGACGACGGCTGATCAGCGCGCGAGTTTGCTGATCAGCTTCGTCAGCCGCGTCTTCAGCGCGTCGTCGGTCTCGAACTCCAGACCCATGCCGGCGTGTTCACCGGCGAAGCGAACCCACGCCACGTGCCCGACGACCTCGAACGCGGTCAGCGCCAGCGGAGGGCGCAGGTAGAGCTGCACCTGCGAGCCCACCGGCAGCGGGTTCCACGTGCGTACGAAGGCGCCGCCCGTCGAGAGGTCTGCGACCTGCTCTCGTCGCTGTTCTCCGGCGTGCACCAGCCGAACCTGGAGCGCGACCTGCTGCCGTTGCTCGGCCCGCGTCGCGCTGCCCGCGACCTCCTGTCGGGCGAAGGCCAGCATGCGCACGCGCGTCGAATCATCTTCGGGGAGAAAGTCGACCCCGTAGCCTGCGGACTTTCCGGGCCCGGCCTTGTGGCGAACCCAACCGAGCTGCCCACGAAACGAGAACTGTCGTGAAGGTCGATCGACTTGAACCACGAGCTGAACGAACTCGCCCAGCGCGCCGGGCGGTTTGCCGACCACCGACAGGCCGCCGAGGCGCCCGTTCGGGTAATAGCGCTCGGCCAGGTCGAGTGGCGTCGAGACCGTCAGCACGGTTTGAAGCAGCGCCCCCACGCCGACCTCGCTTACTGACCGGGTAGCGTTTCGAGAATCAGCGTGTTTTCGACCTGAGGCTCGCTGGAGACAAGGCGCGCACGGATGCGTGCGTGGCTCGCGTACAACTTGCCGTCGGTGAAAATGCCGTCGGCAAAGAAGCCCACTGCGCCTTCGGTACGCGGGCTGGTCTCGACGGCCCACTGGCCGGTGCGGCGCGCGAGCTTGAGGTCGCCCTTCGTGGCGTCCTGGTAGAGCGCGTACACGGTGCCGTTGGGCGCGAAGACGATGGCGCTGTCGGTGCCCACCCAGCTCTGGTTGCCGGGCATGGTCATGTCGACGCCGCGGTCGACGACCTCGGGCGTGACGCCGGCCTGCAGCTGCTGCGCGCTGAAGAACTTGAAGCTCTTGCTCGAAAAGTCGTGGTACCCGATGGCGACGGTGCCGGTCTGCGCTTCGATCTTCAGGTCGGGGAAGTAGCCGGTGTCGCCGCTGCCATCGATGAGCACCGGCGTCTGCGGCGTGTTCGCGGCGCTCACCACCACGGCGTAGAGGTCGCCATCGGTCGGGCCGCTCGTCGGCTTGGTGCGCTTCATGTACGCGATGAAGGCGTCTTTGCCCTTGAAGCCCAGCGACGTGAACAGGCCGACACCGGGCACGACCTCCTGGAGGTTCGGCGGCGTGAAGTTCTCGGCGCACACCGGTGTGCCGTTGTTGTTCACGCAGCTCGAGCCGCTGGCGCAGCTCGTACAGCCGGTGCCCGCGTTGAAGCACGCAGGGCCGGTGCCCGGGTCGGCGCAGATGCCGGTGCACGCGTCACACGGGGGCGGGGGCCGCGCCGCGCACGCGATGGTCTTCACGGTCCAATCGGAGGCTGACGTGGGGTTCGCCGAAGACGCCTTCGCGTACTTGAGCGCGGTGACGTACTTGAGCGCGCTGGTGGGGCGGGGCGTCGGGCAGTCCATGATGTTGAAGGTCGAGTCGGCGGCGCGCTGGAAGTACGAGACGCCGGGCACGCCGTCGCTGTCGACCGCGATGGAGCTGTAGAGCCCCACGTCACCCGTCGTGCCGTCGACGCGGTGCTTGGACCACGCGCCGGCGCTGCTGCGCACCGCCACCTTCAGGTCGCCGTTCGACACGTCGTAGTAGCTGACGAAGACCTTGCCGCCGTTGACGACGACGTCGGTGTAGCGGCCCACGTTCTCGCCTTCTTCGACGACGCCACCGCGCGCCCCCGACGGGCCGTACTTCACCGCCGCAGCAGGCACGCCGTCGACGTATTCAGTCGCGAGCTTCTTGCCGTCGAGGCCGTACTTCACGACCACGAGGTCTCCGTATTGGCCGTCGTAGGCCGACACGTAGAGCGCGCTGCCGGGGTCCGCCCCGATGGCCGAGAAGCGCCCGAGGTCGTTCGAGCGGAGGCCCGGGAGTTCGGCGCACACGCACGCGACGTTCTGCAGCTGGCACGAGTCCCAGATGTTGCGGGGCTCTTTGAAGGTGGCGATGAAGCCGGCGTTGCACGTCATGGGGCACGCCGCAGCCTCGCGGCCGGTGGGCGTCGAATAGTCCTGGCAGCGGTCGATGGTGGCGACGCAGCCCTTGCCCGCCTCGCAGTTGCCGCCGCACGGGAGGTCGGCCATGCACTCGCCGTTAAAGCACGACGAGCCCTCGGCGCACTCACCCAGCGGGCCACACTCGCGGAACCGGCAGCGCGACGAGTCACCGTAGACGTCGGTGTAGACCTCGCACACGCGATCGCCCTTGTCGCCGCAGTCGGCGTCGGTCTGGCAGGCGATGAAGCGGTCGAAGCACTTCTTGCGCTCTGTTGGGCACGTCTGACCGGGGCAGCAATCGGCTTCGGTGGTGCACGCGCGGTCGATGAACACGCAGCACTGCAGGTCGGCCTGGTCCTTCACGCCTTTGCAGGCGAAGTGATCGCCGCACTGCGTGTCGTCGGTGCAGGGGTCGGTGCGATCAACCTGCTGACCGGGCACACCCAGACAGCGGTCTTTCTTCATGGGCGGTGGGCCTTCACAGCCGTTGCAGCTCGAGAGAAACGCGACGGCAGTGAGCGTCAGAAACAACGCGTGAGAACGAGACATGCGCGTCACCCTACACGAGACAGGTACGTCACGGTGACGTGCGGAGAGAAATGGAAATGACGCTTTGCGGCGAACCGGTTTCAGCCCGCGTCGGGGCGGATCAACCGGTGCTGCAACGGGCTCGGTTCTCGTGGTTTCGCCGGCGACTGACACGATTCTCCGAGCGCCGTGGCGGGCTGACTCTCGATCAGCAACCCGCCGTCGGCGCAGCTCACGACTGTGGTGACGAAGCGGCCGTCGCACGTTCGACCCGATGGGTGGAGCAACGGCGCGAGGGTGAAGCCGTTGAACCCGCCGGCGGAGCGCGTCAGCTCTACGCGAATGTCGGGGTGATACACGGGGCCTGCGTCTGCGACGCCAGCGTCGGGTTCAGGCACCACCGCGCCGCCATCTCGCGAGAGAAAGGCCTGCGCTGCTTCAGGCGCGTCGAGCAGCACGGGCTCGGGGGTCTTGCGGAACTTTCGTGGCGTGAAGCCCGCGTCGGGTTTCGCGAGCCGCGTCACGCGGAGCACGAGCGTGCCGCCGTCGTCTTCAGCGTCGTAGCGCCACGTCTGATCAGCGTCGTGAACCCACGGCCCGGCGAGCAACTCGAGGCACCCTTCGGGCACGTTCAGGGGCTCGGCGGCCTGCTGCTCGACCGGGGCCTGAGGGCTGCTCCGCACACAAGCCGAGAAGCCGAGCATGAAAAGAAGGAGCCACCGCATCGCGCGCACCCTACACGCGGTGCGAACGTGCGCCAGTCGAGAGCCGCGTGCTACCTTGCGCGCCCATGATGAAGCGCCTGTGCACCGTGCTGTTGGCAGTCGCCGTGTCGACCTCGGCGTGGGCTCAGGACGACGACGATCTCGCGCCGCTGGCGCCCATCGGTAAACCGAAGGCCAAGCCGAAAGCGAAGCCCAAGCCGAAGGCCGCTCCGAAGGCAGCTCCGAAGGCGAAGGCCAGGTCCGTGGTCGATGACGACGACGATCTCGCTCCCATTGCGCCCATCGCCGCGCGCGGTGACGTGAACGTGAAGGTCGCGAACGGCCTCTCCGGCGCGGTGTTGTCGATCGACGGTAAAGAAGTCGGCGCGCTGCCGTTGCCCGCTCAGTCGGTGCCGTCGGGCGAGCACACGGTGACGGTGAAGCGGCCGGGCTACGCGGCGTTCGTGAAGAAGGTCATCGTGCCGGGTGGCAAGTCGGTCGACGTCGACGCGAAGTTGACCGCGGTGATGGCCGTGTTGTCGGTGACCAGCGACGTGGCCGGCGCGCAGGTGCTGCTCAACGGGCGCAACGTCGGCACCGTGCCGCTGCGCGACGTCGAGGTGCCTCCGGGCCCGGCGGAGCTCGCGGTGATCAAAGAGGGCTTCCGCGAAGACACGCAGAAGATCACCTTCATCGCCGGCAAGGACTACCCCGTCGTCGTGAAGTTCAACCCGGCCGTCGTCGCCACGAGCGATCGCCCGGTGAACACCACGCTCACGCCTGACTACGCCGACCCGAACCCGGTGACCGGCATCGTCGCTCCCGCGGAAGAGCCCGTCACCAGCAAGTGGTACTTCTGGGCCGGCATCGCGGTGGCCGTCGCTGCAGTTGCGGTGACGGCGACGGTCGTCGCCACGCAGACCGTGCAGCCACCGGTCGTCATCACGGCTGACAACGTGTGCGGAATGACGTGCGACGGCGTCATCAACTTCTGACGTTCAGCGCTCGCGCAGCTCGTCGGCCGTGCGCGCCCCGCGCGGTGAGACAATCAAGAACACGTCGCTGACCTTGCCGACGCCGCCGATGTCCAACACGGTGGCGCGCACGCGGAAGCTGCCCGACTCGGGGATGATGCTGACCAGGTTCACTTCGTTCGCTTCGAAGCGGAACGCGCGACGCGAGAGCAGGTCGATTTGCTCTTTGCCTTCGGCCAGGCCGTTCAAATAGCCGACCGCTGCGCGACCCAGGCGTTTGCCGTCGGCTGAAATCACTTCGATGAGAATCGCGTTGTCGACCTCGAAGCCCTGCGTGCCCGCCGCGTCGCCCGCGAGAAAGAGATCTGCACCTTCTGCCGAGAGCAACGGCGATTCGCCGGTGGCGACGACGTGCGGCGTGCGCTCTTGATCCGTGTCGGCCTCGAGCGTGATGGCGAGCTGCTGAATCGAGAGCGTCTCGCGCTCGGGGGTGCTGGTCAGCAGCTGTACCGCCTTCCGCTCAGAGGCGGGCTTCGCGTCGAGGTTCTTGGCGCACGCGGGGAGCAGGGTCAGCGCAAGCAGCGCACAGCACAGGCGATTCATCTCAGGCCTCCAGATCGATGCGGGTGAGGGTCTCATCATGCCGCGCACCTTCGTAGACATGCCACGCCGCGAGCAGATCAAGTTGCGCGTGGCTCGCGCTGGCGAAGAGCGTCACGTCGTCGCGGTCGCGGCGGCCGGCCGTCGAACCTGCGAGCACAGCCCCGAGCGACGTGAAGGTGGCGCCCCAGTCGAGGCCCGGGTTCGACGCCTCTGAAAAGGCGCGCGTCGCGGCGAGCTCGGAGGCCAACAGCGGCGCGCTCGCGAAGCCGTCGGCCGACAGCACCGACACGTGCACGCCCGGGCGCAGCTTCGTCTGGCCCAGCGAGATGTCTCCGGTCAGCACGATGACGTCTGCAGCGGCGACGGCTTCTTCGACCGAATCGGCGCAGTGAATCGCCATCGACAAGGTGGTGGAGAGGCGACGGCTGCGCTCGAAGTTGTCGGCCTCGCTCGTTTCATGAACCCACACGTGTTCGATGCTGCGCACCAGTCGCAGCGCCTTGAGCGCGCTCGACGCGGCGGCGCCCGAGCCAAGCACCGCGACGTGCTTCGCGTCGGGTCGCGCGAGCACGTCGACCGCCAACGCGCTCACCAGCGACGCGCGCAACGTCGACAGATGCACGGAGTCCATCATCGCGAGGAGCTGACCGCTCGCGGCGTCGTGGAGCTGCAGCACCGAGCGCGGGCCCTTCGCCGCGTCGACCCGCGTGCTGACCGCCCACGCTGGCACCTCGGGGAACGTCGCGTGACGAACGAGCGCGGCGCCGGCATCGGGCACGTCGAAGCGCACGGTGTGCTCAGGCGCGAGCGTCGGGTTTCGGGTGAAGGCCTCGCGAAGCTCCTTGATGAGGTGCAGCGCCTGCAGGTGGCGCGACACGTCGGCGCGCGAGAGGAGAGCGGTCAACATCACCTCGCGGGTTATCAGCCGGGTGCTTGCGCGTCACGCCGGTACATCACGTCGCTGCGCACGACGTACTTGAGGCCGCGTGTCACCGTCGCTCCCTGATGGAGCAGGTGGTGATTGAAGAGCAGCGCTGACCCTTCGCGCGGCTTCACCGAGACGCCGAGGTCGAGCAGGTCGGTGTGGCCGCCTTCGTCGACGTCGTTCAGGTACACCATGAACGTGAGCAGGCTCCGCTCGTCGCCGTCACGGTGAAACGCGCCGTCGAAGTGCGGCTTGAAGAACTCGCCGGGCGCGTAGCGGTAGCAGCGCAGTCGTTCGTTGGCTCCGCACAATCGCCAGTCGCCTTCGAGGCGCGCGGGGAGGTGGGCCCGCACTTGCTCGTAGAGCACCGTGGCCAGCCCACCGTCGTCGAACATCACCCGGCTGTTGTTGCGCAACTCGGGTCGCATCACGAAGCCGCGGGAGGTCGTCACCGGCGCGGCGGTCGGCCCAGCGGCCTCGATGCGCGCAATCAGCGCGCGACAGGCTGCTGGCGAAAGCACGCCGTCGACGGAAATGACGAGCGGGTTGCGGGTGTCGAGCTCTTCGTCGGGGTCTGGAATGAGGTTGTGAGCCTTCATATAGGGTTATTGTAACTCTATATGCGACACTCCTGCTACATCAGATTCACGGCCCACATGAACGACGTGAACAGTGAAAACACCATCGCGCCGATGGCCGTGCCGACGTTGCCGACGGGCGGCACTGCTTTTTTGTCGACGCGGAAGAGCGCCACGAGCCCGAGCACGAACGACACCACGCCGAGGCCCGGCACCACGAGGCTCACGAACGCGAGTCGCGACGCGGTGACGGCCAGCGGGTTGCTGCCGTAGCGCGCGAAGTGCGCCTTCAGGTCGCCACGGTCGATGGTGTCGCGAAAGAAGAGCCGCGTGCGCACGTCGCGGAATGGCGCCACGGCGAAGGTCGCGAGCACGGCGGTGACGAAGGGCGCGGTGATCATGTTGTCGGTGGCGAAGCCGAAGAGCACGCCGCTGACGACCGTCGAGCCGAGGAACACCCAGCGCGCGGCGCGATGGCCGCTCACCAGCGACGCAGACGGGAGGCCCCACGCCAGCAGCGACGCGCCGAGGAGCCGCTCGCTGCCTGTTGTTGCGCTGAGCAATGAAATGGCGCCGACCGTCAGCGGCGCGGCGACGAGCAGCAGCACCCACACCAGGCCCGAGCGCTTTCCTTCGAACGGCCGGTAGTGCTTGCCGAGCCAGTCGACGTCGTCGCGCTCGGCGCAGTCGCCACAATACATCGAACCATCGATGCTTCGGGCCTCGACCGCACAGTGAAAGCGACCGCAGCGCACGCAGGTACCGACCGCCTCGACGCCCGGGTGCTTCGGGCACTGCGTCATCACTGCACCTGAATCACGAAGCGTTGCGACGCGACGATGGGGAGGCCTCGCGCGTCGGCGAGGCCCGGGGCGAGCTCGTTGGGCACGCGCCACGTCTGCCCCGTCTGCTGAATCACGGTGATGGCGTAGGTGCCGAGCGGCACGGTCCTCAACACGCCGGGGCTCGCCGGGGTCGACGCGTCGAGCGCGAGCGGGCGAATGACGAGCTTGAGGCGTGGCAGCAGCGTCGGCGTCTGCTTCACGCGGCCCATGTCGTCGACGAGCTGCGCTGCGTATTCCGTGACATCGAAGCCTGCGGCCAGCACCACGACGTCGGGCTTTCCATCAGCGGGGATGAGCGCGCCCGTCATCGGGTTCACGTGCTCGTAGTCGTCATTCTCTGACTCCGCGTCGACGACGCCGTTCTTGTCGAGGTCGTTCTCGTCGATGAGCACGTCGTCGGCTGAACGCACCTTGCGCACCACGACGCGCGGCCAGACCTCGGGCACGCCGTCGCCGTTCGCGTCGTCGGGAACTCCGTCGAGATCGTCGTCGACGAAGCGCACCAGAAACCCGGGGGTCGGCTGCTGAATGACGCCCTCGGTGATGGGCGTCGCCTGCAACTCGAGCTGCGAGCCCATGGCGCCGAGCACCGCTGAGTCAGCGCCGCCGACGACCGAGAAGATGGGGCGGTCGATGGGCACACGCGCGGCGTCGGAGATGCTCACCGGGACCTCGAGCGCGGGAATCGGCGTGCCGCCTTCGTCGGTGCCGACCTCGATGACGCGCGGCTGCCTCGTCGCCGGGTCGACCGCGGCGCCACCGACATCACCAGCGGTCACGTCGGCCGTCACGCCGTACCAGGGAATGAAGTCGTCGTTGGCGTCGACGAAGGCGCGAATCAGGTAGCGACCCGGCGCGACGAGCGAGAACGCGTACGGCGCGGTGAAGGGCCCGGCGTCTCCGTCGGCCGCGTTGCCGAACACGGCTTCGCGCGAGAGCACCGCGAAGGTCAGCGGGCGCCCCGTGCCGACGGGCGGCGGAGGTCGCACGGCGTCATAGAGAAAGAGGACGACCTTGCCGCGCGCGACGCTGCTGACGACGACCTGCCCTTCGATGCGCGCCGACTGCGTGTTCTGGCGCTTGTCGTTGCCTGGAAAGACGAGCGGCGCTTCGCACGACGAGACGAGCACCGCGAGGGCACAGAAGAGAGCGCGTTTCATGGCCTCACCGAGAGGGTCGCGAAGATGCGGCGGTTCACGTCGTTGCCGAACGGGTGCTCCTGGTGGCTCGGGCCCAACTGCGAGCCGACGACGGCGACGGTGACGCGGTCATCGAGCAGTCGGTACGCCACGCGCGCGTTGATGACGGTGTACGCGGCGAGCGGGTTCTGCAGGTTGGAGATCTGCGTCGGGTCTGAAGCGGAGGGCTCGCGCTCAATCCAGATGGTGCCGCTGACGAAGCTGAAGTCAGCCGACACGTCGATGTTCACCGGTGAGCGGTACACGAAGCCGGCGTTCACTTTCACCGTCGGCGCCTGCGTGCACGGGCCGCACACGTCGACCTGCGAGTTGGCCACGATGGACTGCACCGCCGTCGACGCGCGGAGGTCGAGGCCCTTGACGGCGTTCCACGTGAGGCCGAGCTCGCCGCCGCGCGCGGTGTACGTCTGCGGGTCGTTCGAGAAGAGCGAGCGCCCGAGCAGGAAGCTCTGCGACGTCGGGTCGAAGGCTTCGCCCGGCGCCACCGGGTTCACCGCCGACAGCACGATGAGATCATTCACGATGTTCCAGTACCCCGCGAGGTCGATGGTCAAACCCCACTGCGGTACTTCGCCTCGGTAGCCGACTTCAAAGCTGAACAACCGCTCGGGGCGCAGCGCGCGGTTGCCCTGCGTGAGCACCGACGCGCCATTCACGCCCGGCACCGGCGTACGAATGTTCATGTAGCTCTCGAGGAACGTCGGCTGGCGAAACGCGGTGGCGAAGCTGGCGCGCACCGCGTGGCTTTCGAACAAGCGGTAGACCGCCGAGACGCGCGGCGACTGCGCGTAGCCCGGGTTGCCGTTGTCGAGCAGCGGGTGGCGATCGATGCGGTAGCTGGCGATGAGGCCCAGCGGCTTGATGGGGTGCCACTCGTCTTGCACGAAGGCCGCGGCGTGGAGCTCCTGTGTGAGCGGGCCGATGTAGCCCCACTTCACGCGCTTGAGCCGCGCCGAGACACCGATTGCGAACGCGTGCGTACCGGCGAGCTCGAACTCTTTTTGAAACAGCGCTTCACCGTCGAACACGTTGGTGTCGACCGCCGTGGCGAGCGAGCGCTGGCCGATGGGCTCGTACTGAGGGCCTGCGTCGAACGTCGAGTGGTTCCAGAAGAAGCGCACCTTCACGGGGCCGCCGGTGAAGTCGGCCTTCGCGTACCCGCCGATGCCGTCGAGGTAGAAGTTGCGCAGCAGGCCCAGGCCGTACAACTCAGTGAAGAGCTTGTTCACGCCGCCCGAGACCGACACCGAGAAGTCGCGGTTGAAGGCGTAGAACGCGGTGACGTTGGCGCGCGCGCTGCGAAGCCCGAGCGCCGGGTCGTCGACGTTGGAGACGATGTCGGGGCGCTCTTGCGCGTAGTCGCGCGTGTACTTGTCGCCTTGTTGGTAGCCGGCCGACGCCCGGTAGCGGAGCCGCTCTCCGCCGGACACCACGAAGCTGCCGCCGGCGTAGTTCGAGTTCCCGCCGAAGCCGTTGAACTCCATCTTCGGCCCGGAGCCAGGCGCGCGCGTGATGATGTTCACCACGCCCAACATCGCGTTCGCGCCGTAGAGCGCTGAACCGGGGCCACGAATCACCTCGACGCGCTCGATTTCTTCGATGCCCACTGGCAGCACCGGCCACAACGTCACGCCGAGAAAGTCTTGATACTCGGGGCGTCCGTCGACGAGCACGAGCACCTTGTTCGCGATGCGTTGGTTGAAGCCGCGAAAGCTGACGTTGGCCGAGGCGAGGCCCAGGGCCATCACCTCCGCGCCTGGCACGCGGCGCAGAATCTCAGGCAACGACATGAGGCCCGACTGACGAATTTCGTCACCGCTGATGGTGGTGATGGCGTTGGGCGAGTCGAGCGCGGCCTGGGCACGTCGGCTCGCCGCGACGACGGTCTCTTCGTAGGGCACGCCGAAGTCTTCGTCTCCGGCGACGGGCGCGACCTTGTCTTCGGTGTCGGCGGCAGGGGCGGCGCGTGCTTCGGCTTTTTCAACCGCGCGCTCGAGGCGCTCTGCCAGCGCGTTGAGCCGCTGCACCGTGGCGTCGTCGACCTTCGGGCTCACCGGGGTGACGGGCTTCACTTCGGGAACGGGCACTTCGACGGGCTGCAGCGCCTCGAGCTTCGCCACCACGCTGCGCACGTTCTCGGAGTCGGGCGGCCTGGCGTCGAGGTAGCGCTTGTAGAACGTGAGCGCGTCGGCGTTGCGGCCGGCCTGCTCGTACGCGCGCGCGATGTTGAAGAGCACGTTGGGGTGCGGGCGAATGCTGTAGGCCTCGAGCAATTCACCGACGCCATCGTCGAGCTTGCCGTCGGCGATGAGCGCCATGCCCGTCTTGAAATGACGGCGCGCTTCAGTGCGTGTGTCGGCCTGCGCGAGGGCGGGCAGCAGACAGAGCACGGCGAGAATTCGGAACGTTCGGCGCGACACAAGCCTCCACTTTCGTCAGGCAGCAGCGACGGCGGGCGTGGCACGCTACCACGCGATGACGCCCCTACCTCCTTCTGTGCCGAGCAGCGCCAAGCCAAAGCAGGGCCTCTCGGGTTGTCTCGTCGCGGTCATCGTCGTCGGCGTGTTGGTGGCGTTGGTGTGCATCGGCAGCGCCATCGCGCTCGGCTTCGCGGCGCAGAGCGACGAAGGCAAGAAGGCGCTCTCGATGATGGGCAAGGGCATCGCGTTGGCAGGCAAGTCGATGAACGCGCCCGGCGCTCAGGAGGTGCGTGACCTCGGCTGCAGCGAAGCGATGGTGATGAACACCGGCGACGTGATGGACGTGGTCAGCGAGGTCATCGACGGCGGTCTGGGCAAGCCCGCAGACCTCAAGACCGTGGTGATGTGTCAGGGCTCGTTCGGCCTGCCGACGTGTGACGAGGTCGCCGCCGCCTACCGGAAAGCGCCGGGCGTGGAGCCGGGCCCGTTCAGCGTGATGGTGAAACAGAAGGGTCGCCGACAGGCGAACTGCGAGCAGGACTACTGATTCAATACGGGTCTTCTTTGAAGCCCTCGGGGGGCTTCTGCTGCTTCTTGCCGTTGCGCACCGGCCGCGTGGGCTCGGGCTTCTTCGGCAGCGGCGCGAGCGTCTTCGAAATCGTCACCACGGCATCGCTGCCTTGCGCGGTGAGTGACGCCGGCTCGTAGCCGTCGAGCGCGAAGCGCAGTTCGACCTGCACAGGCGCGTCGTCGGCTCGTTGCAGCGCGAGAGAGAACGGCGTCACGCCGACCTCCAGCCCGTCGCGCGTGACCTTCGCGCCCTGTGGCTGGCTGTCGATTTCGAAGCGCACTTCAACAGGCTCGACGACCTTCACCGGCTCGATGACGACCGCTGGTTGTTCCGCGACGCCGGGGCGCGGCGGCGGCAGTGGGTCTGGCTGCGTCGCCTTCCACGCGATGAAGCCACCGAGCCCCACCCCGATGACGACGACGGCCACCGCGATGCCGATGAGCGCGCCGCGAGCGCGAGGCTGCGCGTCTTCGAGAATCTCGATTTCGTGACTGCGCACCTGTTCGGCGCTGGTGAAGGACGGGGTCGCGGGGCTGCCGCCGTGAATCGCCGGCATGCCCGGGGTCGAGGTGCGCGCGACGACGCCCGACTGCGTGCGCGGGTCGATGAACGCGCCCGAGAGCCCGGCGCCCGACGACGCGATGCGCATCGCCTCGAGCAGCTCGTCCATCGAATGGAAGCGCGCGCTCGGCTCTTTCTCGAGGCACTTGGCGACGATGGCCGAAACCTCCGGCGGCACTTCGGGCTCCAACGACTGGAGCTCGGGCGGCTTCTCGCGAATGTGCTTCACGATGACGTCGATGCTCTCTTTGCTCACGAAGGGCGGGCGCCCGGTGATGGTTTGAAAGAGCACCACGCCCAACGCGTAGATGTCGGTGCGCGGGTCGGCCTCACCACGCGCCTGCTCGGGCGCCATGTAGAGCGGCGAGCCAAGCAACACCCCGGCCTGCGTGAGCCCCGTGCGGTCGAGCTCGTCTTCTTTCGGCTTCTCGGGCGTGAATGACTTCACGAGCCCGAAGTCGAGCACCTTGACGAGGTCGCCACCGGTGCCTTCAGACGTGAGCATCACGTTGGCGGGCTTGAGGTCGCGGTGCACCATGCCCAGCTTGTGCGCTTCGCGGAGCGATCTCGCGATCTGCCCGCAGATGTAGAGCGCGCGCGCCCACGGCAGCTTGCCGTTCTCAGCGAGGACCTTCTGGAGCGTCTCGCCTTCGAGCAGCTCCATGGCGATGAAATAGATGCCGTCGTCGGTGCGGCCGTAGTCGTGCACCGTGATGGTGTTGGGGTGCTTCAACTTCGAGGTCATCGACGCTTCGAGAAAGAAACGTCGCTCGAAGCCCGGGTCGCGCGTGCCGTCGTACCGGGGGTTGAGCACCTTGAGCGCGACCTCGCGGCCGAGCGGTTGTTGCATGGCGCGGTACACGCGACCCATGCCGCCGATGCCGAGCGGAGCGATGATCTCGAAGCGGCCGTTGAGGACCTGGCCAACGAGAGGATCGAGCTCCGTCTCCGACATGGCACCCCCGCGACCGTCAGTGGGCCGCACAGTGCGACGGCATACCACGCTTCATGCAACTAAGCGGAAAGAGGGCGTTCCTCCGACTTCCCTTCCGCCCGTAAGGCCTTGCGGTATGAGCTTTCAGATGAGTGAAGGCCATTCGAAGGGCTCGCTCGGGGCGCTCACCATCGGCGCGCTCGGCATCGTCTTCGGCGACATCGGCACCAGCCCGCTCTACACGATGGCGGAGTGCTTCGCGAAAGACGCCAAAGGCGAAGTGAAGCACCACGCGCTGGCGATTTCTGAAGGCAACGTGCTGGGCCTGCTCTCGCTCATCTTCTGGGCGCTGATGCTGGTGGTGACGTTGAAGTACATCAACTTCATCATGCGGGCCCACAACAAGGGCGAGGGCGGCATGTTCTCGATGCTGGCGCTCATTCCACAGAGCGTCGGCGGTCGGCTCCGCGTGTGGCTGGTGCTCGCGGCGCTGTTCGGCGCGGCGCTGCTCTATGGCGACGGCATCATCACGCCGGCCATCTCGGTGCTCTCGGCCGTCGAAGGGCTGGGCGTTGCCACGCACGCGTTGGATCGCTTCGTGGTTCCCGTCACGCTGGTCATCATCTTCGCGTTGTTCATGGTGCAGAAGCGCGGCACCGACAGAATCGGCAAGGCCTTCGGGCCGGTGATGATCACCTGGTTCGTGGTGCTGGCCGCGCTGGGCATCAAGGGCATCGTCGAGACCCCCGAGGTGCTCAAGGCCGTCGACCCGCGCTACGCCATCGCGCTCTTTCAGCTCGACCCGCACCGCTCGTTTCTGGTGCTCGGCGGCGTGGTGCTCTGCATCACCGGCGGTGAGGCGCTGTACGCCGACATGGGGCACTTCGGCGCGAAGCCCATTCGCCTCGGTTGGTACGCGGCGGTGATGCCGGCGCTGCTGTTGAACTACTTCGGGCAGGGCGCGTTTCTGCTGAGCCACGGCTGGGTCGCCAAGCCGTTCTACGCGTTGGTGCCGGCGCCGTTGCTGTACCCCATGGTGGTGCTCTCGACTGCCGCGGCCATCATCGCGTCGCAGGCGATGATCAGCGGCGCGTTCTCGCTGACGCGGCAGGCGGTGCAGCTGGGCTACATGCCGCGCGTCACCATCGTGCACACCTCGGCTGGCAACGAGGGGCAGATCTTCATTCCAGAAGTGAACAGCTTCATGATGGTCGCGTGTCTCGCGCTGGTGCTCGCCTTCCGCGAGTCGACGGCGCTGGCGGCGGCCTACGGCATCGCAGTGACGGGCACGATGACGATTACGTCGTTGCTGTTCGCGGTGGTCATGCGCCGCCGTTGGAAGTGGAGCCTCGCGCGCACCGGGTTGCTGACGCTGTTGTTCTTGTCGTTCGACGTGCCGTTTCTCGCGGCGAACGCGGTGAAGTTCTTCGACGGTGGTTGGTTCCCCATTGCGATTGGCGTGTGCCTGTTCGCGTTGATGACCACGTGGAAAACGGGGCGCGCGGAGCTGTCGGCGCGCTTCAACAAGTCGCTGATGCCGCTGTCGGCGCTGCTCGAAGATCTCGAGTCGACCAAGCCGCACCGCGTGCGTGGCACGGCCGTTTTCATGTCGGGCAACTCAGACGGCACGCCACCGGTGTTGCTGCATCACTTGAAGCACAACCAGGTGCTGCACCGTCAGGTGGTGCTGCTGTCCATCGTTCCGCAAGACGTGCCGCACGTTCAGAAAGACGAGCAGCTCACCGTGGAAGACTTGGGGCAGGGCTTCTTCCGCGTGATGTGGAACTCCGGGTTCATGGAGACGCCCAACGTGCCGCAGGTTCTTCTTCGCGCGCGCGCGCTGGGCCTGGTCTGCGAGCCGTCGACGACGAGCTACTTCCTGGGCCGCGAGACGCTGCTGACCAACGGCAAGGCGCCGATGATGTTGTGGCGCAAGCTGCTCTTCGCGTTCGTCTCTCGCAACGCGCTGTCGGCGACGAGCTACTTCGGCCTGCCGCCGGGCCGCGTGGTCGAGCTGGGCATGCAAGTCGACCTGTGAAGGCGCAGGTGTCGTTGTCAGTCGTGGTCGCGCGTGCACCGGTTGAGTTCGCCGCGTTCCTCGCGGATCTCCGCAACACCGAGAAGCTGCACCCGTTGCTGCACGGCATCTCGCTCGAGCGTGAAGAAGGCGCGACGCGCGTGTGGCGCTGCAACGACAGAGTCTTCGGGGTGCCGCTCGTGTACTTCGCGCGCCAGACGCTCGACGCCGACGGGTTGGGCTACGTGAACCACACGGAACAGAGCGGGCTCTTGCTGACCAACACGTGGCGCGTCGAAGCGCATGCACGCGGCGCGCTGGTCACCGAGCGGCTCACGTTCGAAGGCGCAGCGCCCATCGTGTGGTTCTCGAAGCGCGTCGGTGGCAGCGCACATCGCGCGATCTTCGCGGCCCTCGAGCGCGAGTACGGCGTTCGCTGAGCCGCGCTGCCGTCAGCGGGGCTCGCACCACACCTCACCCACGCTGACGCGGCCTCCGGCGTGACGCACGCGCGGGTCTTGCGAGAAGTACATGGTGCCGCCTTCGCCGACGGTGCCCTGCCAGCCGTCCATGTCGCTCCCGCTGAAGCTCACCACGTCGCCGGTGCGCTTGACCGAGCCGCTGCCGGCCGCTGTCGTGAAGGTGTCGCCCTCGAGCGTGAACGAGCCGCTCGGCGTGTACGTCGGTTGCACGGTTCCGTTGGTGTACGCCGTGCCTGACAGCTTGCACTCGTAGCGCGCGCCGCCGCCGTCAGCGTCGACCAGCCCAGTCACCAGGCACAGCCCGCAGCAACTCGCGAGGCTCAGCAGAATCGCGCCCACCACCACCAGCACCTTGCGGTTCATGCGCGCGCCGTTTCAGCGACTGCGTGTCAGAGGCGCTTGGCGAGCACGATGAGGTCTTCGCCGGGCCGGTAGAAGTCGCGGAAGCGCGACTCTTCTTTGTACTGCATCGCCGAATAGAAGCCGCGCGTCGGGCCGTACGCTTCCATTGCGCTGGTCTCGACGCGAATCAGGCGGCCCTTGCGACGGCGAATGTCGCCCTCCATCGCAGAAACGAGCGCCGCACCGACACCCTGACCACGCACCAGCGGGTCAGACGCGATCCAGTACAAGTCGAAGGTGCCTTCCGTCATCGGCGTGGGGCCGTAGCAGACGTACCCGACGACCTTGCCTTCGCGAATGGCGCAGCGAACCTGGTAGTCAGGGTGATTGGGCGTGAGCGCGGCGTCGATGAGTTCGAGCGCGCACAACACCTCGTCCGGCGTGAAGGTCTCGATGCGGCTCAGCAGCTCGGCGAGCGGCGTCCGGTCTTGAGACGCGAGGGGCCTGATTTCCATGACGACGTTCCGAGGCGAGGTCCACCAGGTGCAGCGCCAAGTCGGCGTACGAGAGACCGGCGGCTTCGGCGGCCTTCGCGAACCCTGCCTGCGGGTGGAGATCGCAGTTGGGGTTGATGTCGATGACATACGGTTGGCCGTCGTCGTCGACACGTAAATCGACGCGGCCGTAGTCGCGGCACTCGAGCGCTTCGAACGCTGCCATGGCCACTTCGATGCAGCGCGCTTCGAGCTCTCGCGGCAACTCAGCGAGCTCCGAAGGGCTCTCGATGCACTCTGCAGACTCGGTGTCCCACTTCGCCTTGTACGAGACGACGTTGGGCTTGCCGACGAACGCGTCGCCGAAGCGGATTTCAGACAGCGGCAGCGCGCGGCGCGCGGCGTTGCCGAGCACCGGCACGTACACCTCGCGGCCTTCGATGAACTGCTCGACGAGCGCGGGCTGGCGGAACGTGCGCAGCACCTTCGTCACTGCCCTGCCCAGCTGCTGGCGCGTGGTGACGACCGAGTCGAAGTCGATGCCCATCGACGCGTCTTCACGCGACGGCTTGACGATGAGCGGGAAGGGCAGGTTGACGCGCGTGAGATCTTCCACGTGCTCGACGATGCAGAAGCCCGGCGTCGGCACTCCGCGCGCGCGCAGAATTTCTTTCGCCTTGTTCTTGTGCAGCGCGAGCGCCAACGAGAGCGCAGAGTTGCCGGTGTACGGCACCTGCAACAGGTCGAGCATCGCGGGCACGAGCATTTCGCCGCGCGCATCACCAGCGAGCGACTCGCACAGGTTCACGATGACGTCGGGCCGTTCGGCCACCATCGCTTCGCGCAGCCCGAGCAGGTCGTGTTCGACGGCGACGAGCTGAACCGAGTGCTTCGACTTCGAGAGCGCGGAGCGGATGGCAGCGGCAACTCGAACGACGTCTTCTCGGGCTTCGCGGCCGGGGTCTTCTTCCAACAGCGCGTGGTCGTGGTTGTGGAGGATCGCGATGCGCATGCGAAGGAGTGGCGATCGTGTACCACGCGCACGCGTGTGATGTGGAGCGAAAGCCAATCGCGCGTTACACGTCATCGCGCGATGCGCATTCGAGATCCGATTCACGGCAGCATCTCGGTCTCTGACGAAGAGACACGAGTCATCGACGCTCCGGAGTTTCAGCGGCTGCGTCACGTGCGTCAGCTGGGCTTCGGAGACCTCGCGTTTCCCGGGGCGACGCACACGCGGCACGTGCACTCGTTGGGCGCGATGCACGTCGCGTCACGGCTCTTCGACGCCATCACCGCGAAGTCCGTATTGCCCGCTGCGACGCGTGAGCGTTTTCGTGCGGTGGTGCGACTTGCGGTGCTTTGTCACGACATCGGCCACATGCCGTTGTCACACGCGAGCGAGAGCATCGCGCCGTCGCGCTCGAAGCTGACGTTGCCTTCATGGCTCGCTGGCGACGCGAACGAGCAGGCCTCGCACGAAGACTTCACGGCGATGTTGTTGTTGTCGTCGCCGCTGACGAAGACCATCGACGCCGCGTACGCAGCTGCAGGCATCACCGCGGTGCATGCGGCGGCTTTGGTGACCGGCGTGGTGCCGAGCGGCGTCGACGGCTTTCATGAAGGCGGTGTCGACTGGTTGCCGGTGCTGCGCTCGATTGTCTCCGGTGAGCTCGACGCAGACCGAATGGACTACCTGCTGCGCGACTCGTTCTACACGGGCGTGAACTACGGCCGGTACGACCTCGAGTGGATTCTGCAGAACCTCAACGCCGTGGAGCGCGACGGGAAAGCGGTGCTGGCGCTGTCGAAGGCGGCGATCTTCGCGTTCGAAGATTTTCTGCTCAGCCGGTACCACATGTTTCTGTCGGTCTATTTTCACCACACGTCGGTCAGCTTCGACTGGATGCTGCGCCGCTATTACGAAGAGGCGCCCGGCGAGTTCGAGATCCCCGCGGAGCCAGGCGCGTTCCTCGAGTGCGATGACATGGCGCTGCACCTGACGCTGCGTCGCTCGAAGAACCGGTGGGCGCAGCGCATTGCGCAGCGGCGCGGCTTCAAACGCGTGGCGCAGTTCACTGAACGTGACGCTGACTACGACCTGGGCGCCATCGGGCAGGCGCTCACGGCGGCGGGCGTCGAGCACTTCACGCTCGAGTCGCGCGGCGTATTGTCGAAGTACTTCGATGAGGGCGAGGTGCCGTCGCTCTTCGTGCAGGACCGTTCGAACGGTCGGCTCACGGCGGTGGCGAAGTACACGCCGCTCTATGAGCGCTTCGCGCGCGCCGTGCATCTCTCTCGCGTCTTCGTGCGGCCTGATCAGATGAAGCAGGGGCGCGAGGTCGTCGAGCGCCTCACCGGAGTTCATGATGAGTGAGCGCTTGCCCGGCGTGCCCGTGCCGCCGCCGCCTCCTCCTCCGCGTGACGCGTCGGTGGTGGTGTTGTTTCGTCGCGCGGCGAACGGCGTCGAGGTGTTCTGGCTCGAGCGTGAGCAGCGCCTGCAGTTCGCGGGCGGGTTCTACGCGTTCGCCGGCGGCAAGCTCGACGCGGCAGACAAGTCAGTGCCAGTCGACGGCGCGAGCGGTGATGCGGCGGCGTTCATCGCGTGCGCGGCGCGGGAGCTGTTCGAAGAGACGGGCGTGCTCAAGGCAGGCGGCGCCGAGAAGCTCGCGCAGTTGGAGCTCGACGAGCTGCGCCGCGCGGTGCTCAACGAGACGATGACGCTCGCGCAGGTGTTGTCGTCGCGCGGGCTCACGCTGCATGCCGATGACTTCGTGAGCGCCGGCCGTTGGGTGACGCCGCCATATCTGCCGCGCGGGTTCGACGCGCGGTTCTTTCTCGTGGAGTCGATGCCGTCACAGCACGCGCACGTGTGGAAGGGCGAGCTGACGGCGGGTGAGTGGATCGCGCCTCGTGAAGCGTTGAAGCGCTGGGAGCAGGGCGCGGCGTTGCTGCATCCTCCGAACCTTCATGCGCTGCAGGTGATGGCGCGCTTCACGTCGGTGGCGCAGGCGGCCAAAGAGCTCGCGGCGCCGCCGCACGTCACCGACTTCATCGCCGAGCGCCTGGAGTTTCAGCGCGGCGTGATGTTGTTTCCATTGCTGACGCCGACCTTGCCGCCGGCCACGCATACGAATGCGTACCTGCTCGGCACGAAGGAGCTGTTGGTCGTCGACCCCGGCTCGCCCGATGACGAAGAGGTCGACCGCCTCGTTCGTTTCATTCGCTCGCTCGGGCCCGAAGGCCTGCACGTGAAGGCCATCGTGCTCACGCACCACCATGGAGATCACGTCGGTGGCGCGAAGCGCTTGTCGGAGCAGTTGGGCGTGCCGGTGTGGGCGCACGAGCGCACGGCAGACCGTTCACCTGTCGAGGTCGCGCGCACGTTGCGTGACGGCGAGGTGCTGGAGCTCGACGGCCCGCTGCCGATGAAATGGCACGTGCTGCACACGCCGGGTCACGCGCGCGGTCATGTGACGTTGGTCGACCTCGCGACGAAGTCGGCCATCGTCGGAGACATGGTCGCGGGGGTCGGCACCATCGTCATCGACCCACCCGAAGGTGAGATGGCCGAGTACCTGCGGCAGCTGTCTCGGCTCGAGGCGCTGCCGGTTCGCGCCATCTACCCCGCGCATGGGCCTGTGCTGCCCGACGGCCCGGCGAAGCTGCGCGAGTACCAGCTGCATCGCGCGTGGCGTGAACAGAAGGTCTTCGAGGCGTTGCAGTCATTCACCGGTGAGGTCGACCTCGAGAAGCTGGTCGAGCGCGCGTACGACGACGTCGCCGCGTTCGTGTGGCCCATCGCGCAGCGGAACACCGAAGCGATTCTCGAAAAGTTGATCAGCGAAGGCCGCGCGAAGCGGGTCGGCGACAAAGTGACCGTCTGATTTAGTTCTTCAAGACGCATTGACCCGCGCTGCAGCTCGCGGTGCCCGGGCTCGGCGGCGCACACGCGCCACACGTTGGGCCGGGCGCTGAAAGCCCGAACTTCGTCGTCTTCTTCGTGAGCGGCACGGATGTCTCGAGCGGCACCGCGCGACGGCTCGTGCAGCACCCGTCGAACGTCTCCACCACCTTGCACTCGTTGTCGGCCTTGCACTCACCGCGCGGGGGCTCGGCGACGCAGCGACCTGCGCGACACACGGCCACCACGTTCGCGGGCTTCGCGCACTTCACGGCGGCGCACGACGTCTGCGCTTCACACACCATCGCCATGCAGAGCTCGCCCTCCTTCGTGCCGCGCTTCACGACATGCGGCGCGGCGGGGCAGCAGCCCGGGCAACAGCCTTGAAACGTGCTCACCACGCAGTCGTCGTCTCGTCTGCACTGCGGCTCGTGGCGGCGTGGAGGGACGTCGGCCAACATGGAGAGCGTCACGAGCGTCAGCCACATGCGGCGAGTTTGACCCTCGGTGTCGAGTTCGCACAAGCCTGCTACGCAGCGCGCATGGAATACGTCGCGCACGCCGTCATCGCGTTGCTCACCTTCGCCATCGGCGCGTTCTGGTACTCGCCTGCAGGCTTTCTCAAGCTCTGGGCGAAGGCGTCGAACCTCGACCTGAACGCGCCGCGTGCTGCTGACGCGAAGCACCCTGCGCTCGTCTTCGGGCTCGCATACCTCGCCTCGGTCATCGCGGTCTTCGCGCTGACGCGGTTGATGGGCGGCACCGGGCACGGCGTCGTCGACGGCCTCAAGACAGGCGCGATGGTCGGCGCGCTGATTGTCGCCACGAGCTTCGCCGTCAACTACGCGTTCGGCAGCAAGCGCTTCGTGCTGTGGTGCATCGACGCGGGGTACCACGTCGTACAGTTCACCGCGTTCGGCGCCGCCATCGGCGCGTGGCCCAGGAGCTGAATCATGAAACGAACTCTCTGGTTGTTGCTCCTCGCGTCGTGCGTGCAGACCGTGCCGGTGCTCGACGACGGCGCCGAGCCTGTCTCGCTGCTCCCGCCGCTCGGGCCGTCGTGTGAGTCGCGCTGCACCGTGGGCGACGAGCTCTGCGCGCCCTTCGATTTCGCGGCGTGCACCAACGGCTGCGACGGCGCGCGCAACGCCTGCCTCGCCGACGCCGGCCTCGACTGCTTCGCGTTGCGGCGCTGTTTCCGCGCTGCGCCGTCGCGACCGTTCGCCACCGGCCCGTATGGGAAAGCCGTCAAAGACCTCGCCGGCCCGGTGACGCTCGCGACGAACCACGGCCCGTGGTCGTTCAACGACGAGTGGACGGGTGACGACAGCTACGTCTTCCTCGCGTACTCGACACAGACCGTCGGCGTCTTCGGAGACTCGCTGCGCACGTTGCTCAACGCCTCGCCGCGCAACGTTCACTACTTCTTCACGTGGGTCAGCGACGAAGCTGGCTTTCGCGCCGCGCGCACGCTCTGGGAGGCCGAGCTTCAGCTGCTTCCCGTGGCCGACCGCGAGCACTGGTCGACGCGCGTGCACTTCCTCGAGGGGCGCTTCGACCTCGCCGCCGGCTGGGTGGGCGAGATGATGCGCGCGCGCTTCGCGACCCAGCCGATGTACCTGGGCAACGGGCTCACGGCCTTCGCCATCGACCGGCTGCAGCGCATTCGTGAGGTCGGCATGCTGGGCCGGCTCACGGGGAGCGGCGTGGCGGGCGAGGTCTCGATGCTCGCGAATGAGGTGAAGGCCTTCGAGTTCGAGTTCGCGCGCGAGCAACGCCTCGCCGCCGAGCAGGCGACGGTGCTGACGCTCGCGGCCTCGCAGACCATGCGCGAGACGCTCGACTTCGACGTCACCATTCCCGACACGGCGAGCTTCGACACGCTCGAGGCCGACCTCTCGCTCGACTGCCCGCAGCACATGAACGCCAACTGCGGCGCGTGGGACTACCTCTCGCACCTGTGGCTGTGTGAGCCCGCGGCCGCGAGCGACGGCGGCATGGCGTGGCAGTGCGACAAAGAGCTCGCGCGGTGGATAACGCCGTACTGGCGCGAAGGCCGTTGGGTCACCGACATCTCGCAGCAACTGGCGACGTTGCAGCCGGGCCCGCGGCACCTCCGCTACTACGCGAGTCGCCAGTGGGACCCGCGCGAGGTGAACTACCTCGTCTCGTTGTCGCTGCGCTTGAGCAACAAGGCGCGCGGCATGAAGCCGGTGCAGACCACCCCGTTGTGGACGGGCGGCAACTGGAACGAGAACTACGACGCGACGAAGTTGCCCGTCGACGTCGACATTCCCGCCGACGCGAAGAAGGTCGAGCTCGTCACCATCGTCACCGGCCATGAAGGCAACGCGCCGACGAACTGCGCCGAGTTCTGCAACCACCAACACCTCTTCACGGTGAATGGCGTGACGCACCGCCAGGCGTTCCCCGAAGCGCAGCAGAACTCGACGTGCCTGCAGCGCGTGAGCGAAGGCGTCGTGCCGAACCAGCACGGCACCTGGTACTTCGGTCGCGGCGGTTGGTGCCCCGGTTGGGACGTGGCGCCGCACGTCGTCGACGTGACGAGTGAAGTGACGAAGGGCCAGCTCAACCGCGTCACGTACCGCACCGAGTTCAACGGCGCGCCGCTCACGAGTCACCTCGGCAACATCGTGCTCAGCAGCTGGCTCGTGGTGTGGAAGTAGTGCCCGCCGCGCTGCTCGCGCTGGTGTTGGTGGCAGCGCCACGCACGGTGGTCATCGTGCCCATGGGCAAGGTCGACGCCGCGTTCCTCGAGGGCGCGGCGTCGGCGGTGAAGGCGCGCGTCGACGCCGACGTGCGCATCGACCCGTCGCGTGAGCTGCCGAAGTCAGCCTGGTACGCGCCACGAAAGCGCTGGCGCGCCGAGAAAATTCTCGACGCCATCGACGCCGACCCGCCCGAAGGCGCATGGAAGGTGATCGTCGTCACGGCGGCAGAAATCTCCACCACGAAGGGCGACATCAAAGACTGGGGCATCGCGGGCCTCGGCAACCTCGACTCGCTCGCGTGCGTGGCGTCGACGTTCCTGTACACGAAGCACTCGAAGTCGAGAGCGCAGGCGCTCACGCGCTTCACCGACGTCGCGGTGCATGAGCTCGGTCACACGCTGGGGTTGCCACACTGCGAGACGAACGGCTGCGTGATGGCCGACGCGAAGGGCAAGGCTATGAAGTCGGCCGACGCGAGCCGTGGCCACTACTGCTTCAAGTGTCGTCAGCAGGTCGAAGCAGGCGTGCTGAAGCCGTGGCCGTGACGTGGCACGCTGGCGCGCCATGTCGCGCTTCGCCGTCACCGTCGTCCTGAGCGCGTTCCTCCTCTTCCTCGTGCAGCCGTTGATGGGGAAGGTCGTGCTGCCGTGGTTCGGAGGCGCCCCCGCAGTGTGGACGACGTGCCTGCTCTTCTTTCAAGTCGTCTTGTTGGGCGGCTACGCGTGGTCGCACCTCGTCGTGCGGCGGCTGCACGGCGCGTGGCAGCGGCGCGCGCACCTCGTGTTGCTCAGCGTGGCCGTCGTCGCGGTCATCGGCACGGCCCTGGTCTGGGGCACGCCGTTGGTGCCGTCGCTTTCGCTGCGGCCTGACTCGAGCGAGTCGCCCACGTGGCACCTGCTGATGATTCTCGGGCTGGCGGTGGGCGTGCCGTACTTCGCGCTGTCGTCGACCGGGCCGTTGCTGCAGGCGTGGGTCGCGCAGCGCGTGCCGACGGTCACGGCGATGCGGCTCTATTCGGCGTCGAACATTGGCTCGCTCGTGGGGCTGCTCGCGTTTCCCTTCGTGCTCGAGCCGTGGTGGCCGCTGCGCACGTTGGCGTGGGCGTGGAGTGCGGGCTTCGTCGTCTTCGCCGTGGCCTGCGGGAGCCTCGCGTGGAACGCGCCCATCATCGCGCGTGAGCCGACGGCTGAAGCGAAGCTCGAAGCGCCGCGCGTCGCGTGGTGGGTGGTGCTCGCCGCGTTGCCGTCGGGGCTCCTGCTGGCGATGACGAATCATCTCACGCAAGACGTTGCCCCCATTCCGTTTCTCTGGGTGCTGCCGCTCGTGCTGTACCTCGCGAGCTTCGTCGTCACCTTCGAGGGCGACCGCTGGTACCGCCGCGCGTGGGCGATGCCGGTGCTGGGGCTGGCGGCGCTCGCGTGCGCCGGGTTGTTGCTGAGCCCCATTGAAGGGTCGGCGCTGCTCGCGCTGCTGGGGCACTGCGGCTTTCTCGCGGTGGCGTGCTTCGCGGCGCACGGCGAGCTGGTGCGGCTGCGGCCCAAAGGCGAGCACCTCACGGCGTTCTACCTGGCCGTCTCTGTCGGCGGCGCGCTGGGTGGCGTGCTCGTCGGGCTCGTCGCACCGCGCGCGCTGCGTGACTTCTCTGAGTTGCCGTTGCTCAGCGGCGCATTGGTGTTGACGGTGGCCTTCAGCGTTGCGCGCAGTGAAGGTGCGTCGCGGCGCTCGAAGCTCACCGTCGCCGGCGCGGTGCTGCTCGCGGTGTTGTTCGGCTGGAGCATCACCTCTCGCGGGCTCGAGGTGCTGGAGACGCACCGTGACTTCTTCGGCGTGTTGCGCGTCGAGAAAGACCCTCGGGGCTTGGTGTTGATGCATGGGCGCGTGCTGCACGGCTCGCAGCTTGGTGACCCGGCGAAGAAGCGGCTGGCCACGACGTATTACGCGCCGAGCAGCGGCGTGGGGCGTTGGCTGCAAGCGCGCGAAGCGCCGGTGAACGTGGGCGCCATCGGCCTCGGGGTGGGCACGCTCGCGGCGTACGCGCGCTCTGAAGACACGTACCGCTTCTATGAAATCAGCCCGACGGTCGTAGCCCTCGCTGAAGGCCCGTACTTTTCGTACCTCCGCGACGCGCCGACGAAGCCGGTGGTGGTGCTCGGAGACGGCCGCACGTCGCTCGAGCGCGAGCCACCCAACGGGTTCGACCTGCTGGTGGTCGACGCGTTCTCGGGCGACTCGGTGCCGACGCACTTGCTGACGCGCGAGGCGTTCTCGCTGTACCGCGCGCACCTCCGCGGGCCGTCGTCGGTCATCGCGCTGCACGTCTCGAATCGGTACCTGCGCCTGTTGCCGGTGGTGGCGCGGTTGGCCGACGAGTTTCACTTGAAGTCGCTCGTCGTCGACGCGGGGAAGGGTGACGACTGGGCGCTCAGCTCGTTGTGGGTGTTGCTGTCGGCCGAGCCCATCGCGCTCGACGTGCCCGAAGACGACCGCTTCGACCTCACGGAGTTCACCGGCCCGCTGTGGACCGACGAGTTCACGTCGTTGTGGGGGCTCGTCGAGTGGTGAACCGGCGGCGCATCGTCTCGTCGTTCGACGCGTTGCTGCAGCCCTTCGCGGGTGACGTGAACGCCGTGTGCTTCGAGCGGCAGCTCAACGCCGACTTTGAGTGCATCGCCTCAGCGCTCGCGGCGCGCGCTGACGAAGACGGCGGCATGCTCGAGGTTGACGAGGCGCTGCTTCGCGGCCTGCCCGGTGTCGATTCGCGCGCCGTGACAGTGCTGCTCGACGACGTCGCGTGGCTCGCTGCGCTGGGGCGTGAACCGCAGCTCAACGTCATCACGCGCTATTCACGTGATGAGCGCGGCCTTCCCATTTCGGTCGACGTACATTCGTTTCACGTCGATCGCGCGCCCATCGAAGCCGACACGTTTCTGTGCACCTACGCAGGCGCGAGCAGCGAAGGGCTCGACAACGACGACGCGATTCGGCTCGTCGATGTTCCAGAGGTCGCTGCTGCGTTGAGCGGCTTCGACGTGGCCGAAGCGCACTTCGAGCTGCACTACCGCCCGAAGCCCGGCGCCGCGCCGTATTCGTTCGGTGTCGGGAGCCTTTGGCGCGTCGCGGTCGACTGGCCGGGCTCCGTCGTGCTGCCGTGCATTCATCGCGCGCCGAGCGACTCACGACCTCGGCTGCTGTTGATTGCCTGACGCTACTTCGCGGTCAGCCGCTTCTCGTTGCGGCTGAAGACGTACGCGCCCACCGCAAGCACCAGCTGCGCGAGCAGGCTCCACGCATCGGCGAAGATCCCAAGCGCGTCGACTTGAATGAACGGCACCGGGCGAATGGGCAACACGCCGAGCTCCTGCAGGCCGTGCACGCCCTTGCCGATGAGCATCACCGCGGTCACCACGAGCGCGATGGTCGAGGCCGTGAAGAGCGTCTTCATCGGCAGCTTGAAGCCCACGGTGCCCACCATGACGATGAGCCCGAGCAGCAGCGCGAGGCCGGCGATGGCGCCCCACACCGCGCCGTCGAACGAGTCGCTCGCGAGGCCCTGAAGAAAGAGCGCCGTCTCGAGGCTCTCGCGGCCGACCGACGAGAACGCGATGAAGAAGAGGCTCGCGGTGCTGCCGCTGGCGAGCGCCTGCGTCATCTCTCCGCGAACTTCGGTCATGTGCTTGCTGATGTTCGCGCGCGCGTTGAGCCAGAGCGCCGCGTAGAGCAACAGCCCGACAGCGGCCAACGCGACGATGGTCTCGAGCCACTCGCGGTTCGCGCCGGCGAAGAGCGCGTGCCCGAAGATGAACGCCAGCGCGCCGAAGATAAGCGCGGATACCCAGCCTGCGTGCACCACGCGCGCGAGCTGCGTGGCCTTCATCTTCTTGAGCACCGCGAGCAGCGCGCCGACGACGACGACCGCCTCGAACCCTTCGCGCAGCAGAATCAACATGGCGGCGATGAAGACCGACCAGAAGCCCGACGCGTCGGTGCCGTGCTGCGCGCGGGTGAGCAGCACTTTGACCTCCATCACCGAGGCTTCGAAGTGCTCGCCGTTCTGCGCCGCGAGGCGTGCGCGCGTGAAGGCCTGCTCCAGCTGACCGACGAGCCGCGCGTCGCGCGCCCGCAGCGTGGGCTCCACCGGCTCGAGGCCGTTCAAGTACGCGTCGACGACCCCTTGCCGCGCGCCGGCGACGTCTCCCTTCGCGTACAGCGCGAGCGCGTCATCGAGCATCGTCTGCGCGAGCTCGAGGGAGCTGCCGTCTTCTTTCGGCATCACGCGGCGGAGGCAGGCGACCTCTTTCTCTCCGTACTTCTCGGCGAGCTGCACGTCGGTCGACGTCGCCAGCTCCTGCACGCTCACGCGCGGAGGCTGGTGGTCGCACGGCCCCTGGCCCAACGTGAAGATGTGAAAGGCCTGCGCCCAGCGCGTCTCTTCAGGGAGCGAATCGAAGTTCGCCATGCCGGTGCCGGGAATGCCGAAGCTCGTGGTGTTGAAGACCTTGTACGGCGTCAACGTGCGCATGCGCTCCTCGTCGAGGAAGTTCGCGGGCGGCGGCTCGAGCGCCTTGGCGACCTCCGTGTCGGCGGCGCCGGTCAGGCCGTGGCACGTCGAGCACACGGCCTCGTATTCCTTCTTGCCGGCGTCGAGTGACGGGTAGCGCTTCGGCGCCTGCACGAGCTGGTGTTCTTTCGCGATGGCCTTCGCGAGCGCGCCACACAGCGGCGTCACCTCAGTCGCGGGCTTGCTGGCCACGATGGCGACCTGAATCGCGGTGGCGCGCTCGACGTACGGCGCGCCTTCGGGGCCCGCAGCTTCGAGCTGCTTGAGGACCTCGTCGGCGAAGCCGCGCTGCTCTTCGAGCTCTGCCGCGTCGCCCGTCGACAGCGCGTTCGCGTAGTCGCCTTCGAGGTACTCGAGCAGCCCGACCACGCGGTGCCAGCGCGCGTCGTCGGCCAGCGCCGCAGTGGAGAGGAAAAGAACGGTGAAGAACGTCGAGCGCATGGGCTCCCTCTAACGCCACTTTGAGAATCGATGTCAAAATTGAACAGCTCGCGGTTGTGGTAGTTCCGGCCGCCATGTCTGAAGCCGGGTACCTCGCGTTGTTGAGAGAAGTGCTCGAGCACGGGCGAGAGCGAAAAGACCGCACCGGCGTCGGCACGCGCGGGTTGTTCGGCGGCCAGCTGCGCTTCGATTTGCGCTCGTCGTTTCCGCTGCTGACGACGAAGAAGGTGCACCTCAAGTCCATCATTCACGAGCTGCTGTGGTTCGTGCGCGGTGAGACGCAGGTCAAGCCGTTGCAAGACGTGGGCGTCTCCATCTGGGACGAGTGGGCGACGGCAGAGCAGACCGCGCGCTTCGGGCGCCAGGCGGGCGATCTGGGGCCCGTGTACGGGCATCAGTGGCGCAACTTCGGCGCGACGAAGAATGACGACGGCACGTTCGAGAAGAACGGCGCTGATCAGCTCGCGCGGTTGATGCGCGACCTCGTCGAGAAGCCGAACAGCCGCCGCCTCATCGTCACCGGTTGGAACCCGAACGAAGCCGACGAAGTGGCGCTGCCCCCGTGTCACACGCTGTTTCAGTTTCACGTGCAGGACGATGAGGTCTCGTGCCACCTGTACCAGCGCAGCGCCGACCTGTTTCTCGGCGTGCCGTTCAACATCGCCAGCTACGCGTTGCTGACGCTGATGGTGGCGCAGGCTGCGGGCAAGAAGCCGGGCGACTTCGTGCACAGCTTTGGCGACGTGCACCTGTATTCGAACCACGTCGAGCAGGCCAAAGAGCAGCTCTCACGCACGGCGCGCGCGGCGCCGGTGATGAAGCTGAACCCCGCGCGAAACAACCTGTTCGAGTTCCAGTTCGAAGACTTCACGCTCGAAGGCTACGAGCCGCACCCGGCCATCAAGGCCCCGGTGGCGGTGTGAAGTCGTTGGCGTTGATCGTCGCGCAGTCACGCAACCGCGGCATCGGCCTCGCCGGCAAGTTGCCGTGGCACGTGCCGGAAGACTTGAAGCGCTTCAAAGCGCTCACCACCGGGCACGCGATTCTCATGGGCCGCAAGACGCACGAGTCGATTGGTCGCGCGTTGCCGGGCCGCCGCAACGTGGTGCTGACGCGCTCTCCGGCGGTCTTTGTCGGCTGTGAGTCGGTGGCTTCGCTCGACGACGCGCTGCGCCTCGTGGGTGACGACGCGATGCCGTTCATCATCGGCGGCGCGCAGCTCTACGCCGACGCGTTGCCTCGCGTGACGCACCTCTTCCTCACGCAGCTGGGTCGCGACGCCGAAGCCGACACGTTCTTCCCAGCGCTCGACCCTGCGCAGTGGCGTGAAGTGAAGCGCGTCGCCGGCGCCACCGAGGGCGTCGAGTTCATCGACCTGGAGCGCGTGGTGTGAGCGTCTCCGCAGCAGATCGCCTCATTTTTTCGCAGACCGTCGAAGGGCTCTTTCTCCGCGCGCTCAAGGGCCGCGTGACCGAGCGAATGTTCGACCGCCTCGCCGCCGAAGCCGGCATGGAGCTGCGCAAGCCGCTCAAGCCCGGCTACTCGATGACCGAATGGAGCCGGTCGATCCGCATCGCTGCGGAGGAGCTGTACCCCGAACTCGAGCGCGCCGAAGCCTACGAGCTGCTCGGCGCGGCGCTCACGCAGGGCTACTTCGACACGCTCATCGGCGCGGCGATGGCGACGATGCTGCGGCTCATCGGCCCGGCGCGCGCCATTCGGCGGGTCGAGCGCAGCCTCCGCAGCGGCAACAATTACTCCGTGAGTCACCTCGTCGAGCACTCGGCGAGTCACTTCGAGATTCACACCAACGAGACCGGTGAGCTGCGCGACAACCTCCGCGGCGTCATTCGGAAAGGCATGGAGGTGGCCGGAGCGGAGAACGTGCGTTGCAAGGTGCTGCGCTTCGACGACCTCTCGACGACGTACGACATCGAGTGGGACGCGTGACGACTGCAGCAGCGCGGTTGGTCTACGGCCGGGTGTTCGACGGGCTGTTCTCGCACGGGCTCGAGGGCCAGGTGACGGAGCGGCTCTCGCGACGCCTTGCCGATGAGCTCGGCGTTCAGCTCGGGCGGCGCATGAAGGCCAGCTACCCGGTCGCCGACTGGGAGCGCGCCGTCGACATCGCCGCGCAAGAGCTCCACCCCGAGCTGCCTCGAGCGCACGCGTTCGAGCTGCTGGGTGAAGCGCTGGCGCGCGGCTATTTCGCGACGCCGCTGGGGGAGCTCGCCCGCGCCACGCTGCGAATTCTCGGGCCGGGTATCGCCATGCGACGCGTGGAGCACATGGTGAGCACCGCCAACAACTACACCGAGAGCCGCGTGGTGGAGCGCGGGCCGGGGCAGCTGTCGGTGTTCGTCAACGAGGCGGGGCCGCTGGGCCACAACATGTGTGGCGCCATTCGTCACGCGCTCGAGGTCTCCGGGGCGCGCAACGTGCGCTGTGCAGCTTCGACTTCGAGTGACGCCGCGACGTGCATCGAAGTCGGGTGGGACCCGTGAGCGTGCCGCTCGAAGAGCGCGGGGTGTACGCGCACACCGTTGAAGGCTTCTTTCACAAGGGCCTCAAAGACCAGCTCACGGAGCGGTTGCTGCAGCGGGTCGCAGACGAAGCCGGCATCGACCTGCGCAAGAAGCTCGCGCTGCGCTACCCGATGCCGACCTGGGAGTGCGCGGTCGGCATCGCGGCCGAAGAGCTGCACCCGTCGTTGCCGCGTGAAGAGGCGTTCGAGAGGCTCGGCGCGGCGCTCACGCAGGGCTACTTCGACACGCTGGTCGGCTCGGCCATGGGCGCCATGCTGCGCATCATCGGCCCGGCGCGCGCGATGCGGCGAATCGAGGCCAGCGTGCGCTCCGCGAACAACTACACCGAGAGCAGCCTCATCGAGCACGCGCCGAACCACTACTCGGTCATCGTGAACGAGGTCGGCCCGCTGCGAGATCACCTGCGCGGCGCCGTGCGTCGCGGCCTCGAGGTGGCGGGCGCGCAGAACCTGAAGTGTGTGGTGGCGAGCTTCGACGAGCAGTCTGTCATCCTCGACATCACGTGGGACGTCTGAGTGCCCTTCGCGCTACGAGCGAGCCATGAAGATCTACACGAAGACCGGTGACGGAGGCGCGACCTCGCTCTTCGGTGGCGGCCGTGTCGGCAAAGACGACGCGCGGGTCGAAGCCTACGGCCAGGTCGACGAGCTGAATTCGGTGCTGGGGTTGGCGCGCGCCGAAGGTCTGGGCCCGATGGACGCGCTCGCGCAGTCGCTGCAAGACCAGCTCTTCACCGTGGGCTCGATTCTCGCGACGCCCAAAGAGAGCAAAGCCGCCGCGCACATTCCGCAGGTGCAGCAGTCGTGGGTCGACGCCATGGAGCGCGCCATCGACGCGTACGACGTCGAGCTGCCGCCGCTGACCGCCTTCGTCTTGCCGGGAGGCACGAAGGCCGCGTCGGCGCTTCACCTCGCGCGCACCGTCTGTCGCCGCGCCGAACGCTGCGTGGTGCCGTTGCATCGTGAAGAGCTCATCGACGCGCCGGTCGTGGTGTACCTGAACCGCTTGTCTGACCTGCTCTTCGCCATGGCGCGCTACGCGAACTTCCTCGGTGGCGTGAAGGACGTGCCCTGGGTGGCGCCGAAGCCGTGACGATTTCTGCCGCACAGCTCGCGGACCTCGCGCGCCGTGCGGGCTTCGACCTGGTGGGCTTCGCGCGCGCCGAGCCGATTCCGCGCGAGACGTTGCTCGACTGGCTCTCGGCTGGCCACCACGCCGACCTCGACTGGATGGCGGAGCGCGTCGAAGAGCGGCTCGACGTCGGCAAGCTGTTGCCCGGCGCGCGCACGGTGATGTCGTTGGTGTGCAACTACTGGCACTCCGACGAAGCGTCTCCGATTGCCCGGTACGCGCGCGGCCGCGACTACCACGCCACCATGAAAGACCGCCTGCGCGCGCTGCGGCGCTCGGTGCGCGAGGCGTTCCCCGGCGTGAATGACTACGGCTCGGTCGACGCGAACCCGGTGATGGAAAAAGTGTGGGGCGTGCGCGCGGGCCTCGGCACGGTCACCAGGAACGGGTGCTTCACGACGCACGAGTTCGGCTCGTACGTGGTGCTCTCGACGATGATTCTCGACGTGGAGGTCGACGCCTACGCCAGCGCGCTCGACGAAGACCCGTGCGGGCGCTGTCGCATCTGCATCGACTCGTGCCCCACGTCGGCCATCGTCGAAGACCGCGTGGTCGATGCCGGCGCGTGCTTGTCGTACCAGACCATCGAGAACGCGGGCGTGGTGCCCGAGCGGCTGCGGCCGGCGATGGAGAGCCTCATCTTCGGCTGCGACATCTGCCAGGACGTGTGCCCGCTCAACATGACGCCGGTGCGCGCGAGCGCGCGCTTCGAGCCGCGGGCCTTCTCGAAGCAGACGACGCGCGCCTTCGCGGCGATGACGAAGGAAGAGTTCGACGCCTGGGTGCCGGGCTCTCCGCTCGCGCGCGCGGGCTTCGACGGGCTGCGGCGAAACGCGGCGTACGCGCTGGGCGCGGTGCGCGACGTCGGCGCGCGCGACATTCTCGAGAAGCTGACGACTGACGCTGATGAGCGAGTTCGTGAAGCAGCGCGCTGGGCGCTGGCTCGCTTTACGTGAGCTCCAGCGTCACGCCGCGCTCACGCATGACGTCGACGAGCGTGTCGAACAACGTTTCGCCCTCACCACGACGCGCCGCCGCCAGCCTCAGCTCGAACGTCTTGCGATTGCTGGCGGGGACCTTTGGGAGTCGAGACTCCAGCCACCGCGCGGTCTCTTCGTGGCCGAGCTGCGCACGTGAGCGCGCTGAATTCACCCAGCGCACGTCGACCGGCTCGAGCAGGTCGGCGAAGGCGTCGAGGTTGCGGCCCCAATGCGCGCCGCTGAACAGCACCGCAGTCACCTCGTCGTAGAACGCCTCGAGCCCGTCGAAGCGTGAACCGTCGATGATTCGTTGCGCGGGGCTCATGACGTCATTCTAAAGACCTCACGATGCGCTCGCGCGACTCCGGTTCTCGAAAGCTGCGGCTCGTCGTCGGCGCCGTCATCGCGCTGGTCTCTGTCGTCGCGTACTTCTCTCAGAGCACCACCAACGAGCTCACCGGCGAGGTGCAGCAGGTCTCGCTCTCGCCGTCGCAAGAAGTCCAGCTGGGCCTCTCGGCGGCGCCGTCGCTCACGCGACAGTACGGCGGCGCGGCTGACGCGGCCATCACGCGCTACGTGCAGTCGGTGGGGCAGCGGGTCGTCTCGCGCAGCGCGGCGGCGAGCTCGAAGTACCAGTTTCAATTCGTGGTGCTGGCTGACACGCGCACCGTCAACGCCTTCGCGCTGCCGGGTGGGCCCGTCTTCATCACGCAGGCGCTGCTCTCGCGGCTCGGCGACGAAGCGCAGTTGGCCGGCGTGCTGGGTCACGAAATCGCCCACGTGCTGGCGCGCCATGGAGCGCAGCAGCTCGCGAAGACGCAGCTCACACAGGGCCTCGTCATCGCCACCGGCGTCGCCGCCGACGACCATCGCCAGGCACAGCTCGCGGCCATCGTCGGGCAGCTGGTGGTGATGAAGTACGGCCGCGACGACGAGCTGCAGTCCGACGCGCTCGGCGTGCGGTTGATGGCGGAGGCTGGCTACGACCCGGCCGCGATGCTCGACGTGCTGCGCGTGCTGAAGACGAGCGCGCGTGGCGGTGGCCAGGCGGAGTTCTTCTCGACGCACCCCGACCCCAACAACCGCATCGGCGAAATCGAGGCGGCCATCGCCCGGGCACCACAAGGTGGCGAGCGCAACGCCGAGGCCTTCAAGCGCGCCCTCACTTCACGCGGCGGTGACACGGCGCCGCCCGAAGCGAAGAAGCTGCCTGTCGAAGCAGAACAGACGCTCGCGCTCATCGACGAGGGCGGCCCGTTTCCCTCCCCGCGCGACGGTGTGACGTTTCAGAACCGCGAAGGCCTGCTCCCCGCGAAGGCCGCCGACTACTACCGCGAGTACACCGTGAAGACGCCCGGCGAGCGCTCGCGTGGCGCGAGACGAATCGTCGCCGGGCAGGGCGGCGAGCGGTACTACAGCGACGACCACTACCAATCGTTCACTCGCGTGAAGTAACTCCGCGCTTTCAGATTCTGGCGTCGTGGGGCATTTTGCCCCTCATGAATGACGTCGGTGAAATTCTCGAGCGGAACAAGGCGTGGGCGTCGGCGCGTGTGCAGGAAGACCCCGACTATTTCAAGCGGCTCGTGGCGCAGCAGGCGCCCCAGTTGTTGTGGATTGGTTGCAGCGATTCGCGCGTGGCGGCCAACGTCATCACCGGCACGGAGCCCGGTGAGGTCTTCGTGCATCGCAACATCGCGAACATGGTGGTGAACACCGACTTCAACCTGCTCTCGGTGGTCGAGTACGCGGTGACGAAGCTCAAGGTGAAGCACGTCATCGTGTGTGGCCACTATGGCTGCGGCGGCGTGCAGGCTGCGGTCGGCCAGCAGAACCTCGGGCTCATCAACAGCTGGCTGCGCAACATCGAAGACGTGTACCGCCTGCACCGCGACGAGCTGACGGCCATCACCGACGAGAACGCGCGCATCGACCGCCTCGTCGAGAAGAACGTCGAAGAGCAGGTGCTCAACCTCGCCAAGACGTCCATCATTCAAGCGGCGTGGAAGCAGGACCAGGCGCCCGTGCTGCACGGCTGGGTCTACAGGCTCGAAGACGGCCGGCTGCGCTCGCTGTGCACGATGCGCGACTCGAGCCGCCTCGATGACGTGAACCGTTACTCGAACCTCTGAGTCGTCACTTCGGCTCGGGGAAGCCGGCCTGCACCCAGGCGTTCGCCGAGTCGCGAGAGAACTTGTGGTTGGGCGAGACGCGGTGCTTCGCGACGGTCTGCCCTGCGTCGTCGACGGCGCAGAGCACCGCGTGGGGCTCGTATTCGTCGGGCACCAGCTCGAGCGTCACGTTGAACCAGCGGCCGCCCCAGGCGATGGCGAGCGTCTTCTTCATCGCCGCGTCACGTTGACGCGCCGAGCGGTCGAGCACCTCGGAGGCGGTCTTCACGAACGTCGCGAAGGCGGGGCCGTCGAAGGGCTTGGGGTTCTTCTTGTCGCGGCCCATGACCCACGGGCTGATCAACGCCGGCTCCGAGAGGCCGTCTTTGCGGATCTCCACCGCCCAGCCGTCGTCGTCTTCGTTCTTGATGACGCGGGCGGTCCAGCCGTTCTTCCGCCACAGCGTCGGCTCCATGATGTCGGACGCGTTGCTCACGCGACCTCTCTACTGTATTTCCGTTCAGTAGAAGCGAAGGTCGTCGTGATCTTCTTCTTTCTTCTTCGGCGGCTCTTCCTTCTTCTTTTCTTTGCGCGGCGGCGGAGGTGGCTCTTCTTCACGCGGCGCTGATTTCGCCTGGGGCTTGTCGTCGCGGAGGTCTTCTTCTTTCTCCTGCTTCGTCGGAGACAGCTTCATCTCGATGACCTCCTGCTTCGGCTCTTCTTTCTTCGCAGGCGGCGGCTCGTCCGTCTTGAGCTCCGTGCGGTTCGAGCGCGGCGCTTCGTCTGCACGCAGCGCTTCTTTCTTCTTCACCGGCTCGTCGTCGGTCGGCTCTTCGCTGCGCGCCTCGGCGGCCCTCTTTTTCTTCTTCTTGCTGCTCGAAGGCTCATCGCTGCCGGTGCGCGTGGGCATGCCGCGCGAGTCGACCTCGTCGCTGGCGGGCACTCCGTCGAGCGAGCCTTCGTCGAGGCCGCTCTCTTTCACCGTCATCACGCGCTCGTTGCAGCGTCGCGCGACCTTCGCGCACTTGTTCGAGCACTTCTCGAACTTCTTCTTCATGGCCACCTGAATCGAGCCACCGAACTCGATGAGGCAGTCGTCTTTGCACTCGTTGAAGTCGTCGACGCACTCGCCGGCCGACGCGGCCAGCGGCACCAGCAGCGCCAGGGACAAGAGAACTCGCAGCACGTTCATCAGCCTACACCTCGTTCGGCATGCACGTTGCTGTCGACGAAGGGCATGGGCCTTTTGTTCCGTCTGGTGTGTCTGAGCGCGCTCGTCGGCGTGGCCGGTGCGCCGCAACCTGTGGAGTTCCAGAATGGTGACGTGGTGTTGCAGGCCTCGAGGTCGCAGCGCTCTGCGTTGATTCGGAAGGCGAGCCAGTCGCCGTATTCGCACACGGGCATCGTCGAGGTGGCGAAAGACGGCGTGTACGTCATCGAAGCGGTGCAGCCGGTTTCGCGCACGCCGTTGGTGACGTGGGCGAAGCGTGGTGAAGGCGGCACGGTGACGGTGCTGCGCGCGAAAGATTTGAGTGCGGCCGACGGCAAGCGCGTGGTGGCCGCGGCGAAGAAGCTGCTCGGCAAGCCGTACGACGCGAAGTACCGGTGGGACGACGAGCGCATCTACTGCAGCGAGCTGGTGGTCAAAGCGTTTGCGAAGGGCGCGGCGCGCTCCGTCGGCAAGCAGGAGCAGGTGAAGGACCTGGCGCTGAGCGCGGAAGAGCTGCAGCTCGCCGCGAGCCTCGGCGTGACGGCTGAGCAGACGCTGGTGACGCCGGGCAGCCTGGTTGACGACGAAGGCTTCAGCGTCATCGCCGAGCAGTTGGTGCTGGCGGAAAAATAGACGTGCGACGTTGAGCGGGTGGGGCCGTCATGATCGGGCCATGACTCGAGTCGCTACGAAGCCACGCACGCCGAGACGGTTCCTCATGACGGGCGGGGTGATGACCGCCGACGGCGCGTTCTTTGTCCTGCTCCCACACGGCCCCGCCGACGAGGACGCGAGCGTCATCGCGTGGGGGCGCGCGACTGACGCTCAGTTGACGGTCGAAGCCTTGACGGAGCCGTTGGATGTCCGCTCGCTCATCGCCACCAGCGGTGCGTGGACGGAGCACGCCGACGCCATCGCGCTCGGCGCCGACGGCGAGGTGCTCTTGATGAAGGGCGAGCGCGTGGTGGTCGAACACGTGCGCGGCAGCGAGAGCAAGAAGGAGAGCCGCACCTTCCTCGGCCACATGACCCGCCTGCAGCAGGTCGGCGATGCGCTGTTCGCCGTGGGCTATGGCGGGCAGGTCTACGTCCGAAAGCCCGACGACGCGTGGCGGCCGGTGTCGACTTCAGCGCCGCGCTTGCCCCACTACGGCATCTGCTTCTACGGCGTGGTTCCTTCGAGTCGAGGCCTGGTGTGCTTCGGCACGCACGTCGGCGAAAACGCCGCCGACGAGGAGCAACTCGACGCGTTGGCCGACGCTGGCGACTTCGACCGCTACGCCGAGCTGATGCTGGAGGGCAACCGACCCAACACGATGGCGTTGTGGCGCTGTGAAGACGACGGCGCGTGGCGTCAGCTGCAGGCGCCGCAAGGCACTTCAGTGTTCTCGTCGTGGTCTGGCGCCGACGGTCACCTGCTCTTCGTCGACACCGGCGAGGTGCTTCGAACACGAGACTTCGAGACCTTCGAAGCGCACCTCTCGCTGGCGAGCGCCGCTGACGACGTCGACGGCACCGCCGAGCAGCTCGTGTTGCTCATCGGCGACACCGTGTTCGAGTACGCGAGAGGCGCGTTGAGCAAAGTCGGGCCGCCATTCCCGGCCGGAGCGCAGCTCCTCAGCGTGTCGGTGGTGGATGACGCGATGGCCGTGTTCTCGGACGAGCGGCTCTGGGTCTGCCGCCGGGGCGCGGCGTCGTGGCGGCTCGTCGAGGTGTCGTCGGCGAAGTAGCGTGCGTGCATGCCTTCGAAAGAGATGTCGACGGTCATCGCGGCGCTCGGTGACTGGCGCTCGGTGACGCTGACGAGAATGCGTCAGCTCATTCACGAAGCAGTCCCCGACGTGGTCGAAGCGCTGAAGTGGCGCGGCACGCCCGTGTGGTCACACGACGGCATCATCTGCACCGGCGAGTCGTACAAGAAGGCCGTGAAGCTCACGTTCGCGAAGGGCGCGCACCTGCCTGACCCGAAGAAGCTCTTCAACTCGAGCCTCGAGGGCAACACGCGGCGCGCCATCGACATCGCTGAAGGTGAAGTGGTGAACGCCGCTGCCTTCAAGGCGCTCATTCGGGCTGCGGTGGCGCTCAACAGCGTGACGCGCGGCGCTCGCGCTTCAGCGAAGCGGTAGCTCGAGGCGCGAGGTGCCCAGCTGCAGCGTCTGCGTCGCCACGTCGAAGCCGGCTTCGTGTTGCCACGGCGTCGCGCGGTTCGAGTGCGTGTGCAGCGCGGGGAAGCTCGACGAGGTGATGTCGACGCGCCAGCGCCCGCCCACTGGCAGCACCCACTCGATGGGCCAGAAGTCGATTTCGATTTCGACCGGCGTGCCGGGCTCCGTGGTGCGCGCTTCGACTTCACCCGACGTCGGCCACGCGAGCGTCGCTGCGTCTTCACGCACCAGCAGCGCCTTGCCGTCTTGCTCGGCAATCAGCCGCGCGACGAACGCCGTGTCAGGCGCGCTCGAGCTGACGGTGAGCTTCAACTTTCCCGAACCAGACAAGCGCTGCGCCGTCGTCACCGGCTGCGAGCGGAACGTGAGCACGTCGTCGCGCGTACACGAGTCGCCCTGGTCGAGCGGCCCGGGCGTGATGCGCAGCGTGCGGAAGAAGGCGAACGACAGCAGCGACGCACCGCCGCGCGTAGGCACCGGGTTTGCCGGGTCGAAGCGGTAGCTCACCGAGTCTTGCGTCGCGTCGTTGCCCAGCGTGCCTCCGGTGCAGTCCTTCGAGGCCTCCGCTTTCCCGAGCTGAAGCGACGTCACAGGAACGTTCAGGTCAGGCCACGTCGGGTGCTCTTCCCACTTCGTGTCGTTCACCGCGAAGGTGCGCACGGTGTTCGGCTTGAGCGTCGTCAGCGGCTTGCCCTTGAGCGTGTGCTCGAACCACTCGAGCATGATGGGCCATTGGTCGAGCCGTCCCGGCGCCGCGCTGAAGTCGACGTCGCCCGAGGTGAGGCCCAGGTGGTTCCACGGGCCGATGACGAACACGCTCTGCTCGCGCGTGGCCAGGCGGTCCCACGTGTCGCGGTGCGCCATGAAGAACGGGTCGAAGAACGCGCCGAGAAACAGCATCGGCACGCGCGCGTTCTCGGGCATCGCGCGGAACTGCCGCATCTGCTTCGAGTCCCAATAGGGGTCGCTCGGTGACTGCGCGTTGAGCGCGTCGCGGTACCACTGCACCTTCTGACCCATGAACTTCTCGTCGGCCTCCAGCGGCGGGCGGTGCGCCGAGGCCGCGAGGTATTCGCTGCCCGCGAAGTGATGCATGCCGCGGCCGGGCATCAACGTGGCCCACGCGGTGAGAATGTCGTGACGGAACAAACCGCGCTCGTAGAAGACCTTGCGCAGGTCGGTGCCGAACACCGAAGGCACGAGCGTTTTGACTTCAGGTGGCAGCTCGTCGGCCATCGCCCACTGCACGCACGTCAAATAGCTCGGGCCTCGCATGGCGATGTTGCCGTCCGAGAACGGCTGCTTCACCAGCCACGCGAGCGTGTCGAGGCCGTCGTTGCGCTCGTTGATGATGGGGTACCACTCGCCGCCGCTCTCGAGCTGACCTCGCACGTCTTGCAACACGCAGCCGTAGCCGTAGCGGGTCATGGCCTGACAGGTGAGCGCCTCGAGCGGCTTCAGGTACTCGTACGGGTTGCGCACCAGAATCACGGGCGCCTTGTCGACGCCGACGGGCAGGAAGATCTCGGTGTGCAGCTTCACGCCGTCACGCATCGGCACGTCTTCAATGCGCTCGGTGAAGTCGGCGGCGGTGAACTCGGGCATGCCGGCGGCGCGGCGGAAGAGCTCGTGTCGTTTCCACAGTGACGCCGTGACGAGGAGCACCGCGAGCACGGCGACGATGCCGAAGAGACGCTTCATGCGGTGCAGATGTCAGGGTGATGCGTTCGCCGCAAGCGGGAGTAAGTGACGCGCATGAACCCGCTGCTGTCGGACGCATTCGTCGATTTTCTGCTGCACGACGTGCTCGACGTCGACGCGCTGTGTGCGCTGCCGGCGTTCGAAGGTCACGGTCGCGAGACCATCGAGCCGTGGTTCGCCGCGTGTCGTCGCGTTGCGCGCGAGGTGTTGTTCCCGACGTATCGCGCGGTCGACGCCGAGCCCCCGCGCTTCGTCGAAGGTCGCGTGTTGCTGCACCCGAAGGTTCACGACGCGTGGAAGGAGCTCGTCGCGCTCGACGTCATCGCGGCTTCACGACAACTGCCGCTCACCGTCACCACGTTGTCGAACGCGTACTTCATGGCGGGAAACCTCGCGGTCTACGGGCTCGCGGGGCTCACGGCGGGCGCGGCGCACTTGATTCAGGCCTTCGGCAGCGAAGACGTGAAGGCGTTGTTCCTCGACAAGATGCAGTCGGGCACGTGGACGGGGACGATGGCGCTCACCGAGCCGCAGGCGGGCTCGAGCCTCGCTGACGTGACGTCACGCGCGGCGCCGCTCGGTGATGGGCGGTTTTCGATTCGTGGCTCGAAGATCTTCATCTCCGGCGGAGATCAAGACGTGACCGACAACATTGTGCACCTGGTGCTCGCGCGCATCGACGGAGCGCCGGCCGGCACGAAGGGCATTTCGTTGTTCGCGGTGCCGAAGCAGCGGCCCGATGGCGCCGACAACGACGTGCGCGTGAGCGGCGTCATCCACAAGATCGGTTGGCGTGGCTTGCCGTCGTTGGCGCTGAACTTCGGCGAAGACGGTGACTGCGTCGGTTGGTTGGTCGGCAACGCGAATCAGGGGCTGCGCTGCATGTTCCAGATGATGAACGAGGCGCGCATCATGGTCGGCGTGAACGCGGCGGCCACGGCGTCGGTCGCGTTTCACGAGTCGCTGAACTACGCGAAAGATCGCAAGCAGGGTCGGGCGTTGGGCGTGACCGACGCGAACGCGCCTCCGGTTGCGTTGACGGAGCACCCCGACGTGCGGCGCATGTTGTTGCGACAAAAGGCCATCGTCGAAGGCGCGCTCGGGTTGCTCGGCGTCACCGCGCGGCTTGCGGACCTCGCGGCGCACGCCAACGACGAGCAGGCGAAGGTGCTGCTCGACCTGCTCACGCCCATCGCGAAGACGTTCCCGTCGGAGAAGGGCTTCGAGGCCAACGCGCTCGCGCTGCAGCTTCATGGCGGCTACGGGTATTCGAGCGAGTACCTGCCGGAAGCGTGGTTGAGAGATCAAAAGCTCAACTCGATTCACGAAGGCACGACCACCATTCAAGGCCTCGACCTGCTCGGTCGCAAAGTCGTCGCTGGTGGTGGCGCGGCGTTGCTGGCGTTGGTCGAAGTGATGGAAGTCGATTTCGCGAAGTCGTCGTTCGAGCTGACGGCGCTTCGCTCGGCGGTTCAGCGCGCCGGTGAGGTGACGGCAACGCTCGGTGCGCGTGGAGCGCAAGGTGACGTCGAAGGCATGCTCGCGCACTCCGCCGATTTCATGGAAGCGATGTCGACGCTCGTCGTCGCGTGGATTCACGTGAAGCTCACCAACGCGCTCGCGCAACGTGACGATGTCTTCGCGAAGGGCCTTCGTTCATCGGCGCAGTACTGGCTCGCGACCGAAGTGCCGCGCATCGCGCCGTTGTTCGACCTCTGCGTCAGCGGAGATCGCAGCTACCTCGACGTGGCGCCCGAGTGGCTGTGAATACTTCGTATTCCTTGCCGACCGTCGGGGCGTTACACGAGCGCCATGCCCGAGCTTCCTGAAGTCGAGTTCGCACGCCGCGCGTTGGTCCGTTGGTTCGACGGGCGCAAGCTGGTGCGCACCGAGGCCGACCCGAAGGCGCGCACGTTCCGTGACAGCGACGTCGGCATCTTCGCGGCGACGAAGGGCTCGCTCGATTCAGCCACGCGCAAGGGCAAGTACCTGATGCTCGGCTTCTCGTCGGGCCTCGGCGCGGTCGCGCACCTCGGCATGACGGGGAAGTTCTTGAAGCGCGCGCCGGGCGACGAGGTGAAGTGGAGCCGCGCGCGCTTCTTCCTCGACTCAGGCGAGGTCATTCACTTTCAAGATCCGCGCATGTTCGGGCACATCGACGCGGTGCCGGCCAGCGAGCTGCCGAAGCGCAAGGCCGTCGCGAAGCTCGGGGTGGATCCGCTCAACGACGGCCTGTCGGTGGCGCAGTTGAAGGACGCGCTCGGTAAGTCGAAGCAGCCGCTGAAGGTCGCGTTGATGGACCAGGAGCGCATCGCCGGCCTCGGCAACATTCACGCGGCAGAGGCGTTGTTCCGCTCGAAGCTGCACCCGTCGCGCACCGCAGACTCGTTGAGCCCCGCAGAGTGGACCGCGCTCGCGAAGGCGATTCGTGACGGCATCGCGTTCGCGTTGGAAATCGAAGGTGACGCCGACGAAATTGAATACGTCGAGGAGCCGGGCGCGAAGAACCCGTTCCTCATTTACGGGCGCGCGGGCACGCCGTGTCGCCGTTGCAAGACGAAGGTGCAGTCGTTCACGCAGGGCGGTCGCACCACGCACTTCTGTCCGAAGTGTCAGCCGAAGCGAGGGAGCAAGTGATGAACGGAAAAGCGAAGGGTCTCGAGCACGTGGCGATCGCCGTGAAGGATCTCGACGTGTCGGTGGCGTACTACGTCGACGTGTTGGGCTTCGCGCCTCCCGAGTTGGAGGAGGTGCCGACCGAGAAGGTGCGCACCGCGATTTTCGGCCACGGCATGGGGCGCATCGAGCTCATCTGCCCGACGGACCCCACGACGAGCGTCGCGAAGTTTCTCGAGAAGCGCGGCGAGGGGCTGCACCACATCTGCGTCGAGGTCGACGACATCGTCGCGACGTTGGCGGAGCTCAAGGCGAAGGGCGCGCAGCTGATTGATGCGGTGCCGAAGCCCGGCGCAGGCGGGGCGATGGTTGCGTTCATTCACCCGAAGGGCGCGCACGGCGTGCTCACGGAGCTGCGGCAAGGGCCGAAGAAGTAGCGGCTACGTCGGCTGCAGAAACCGCCCGGTCGCGAGGTAGTCGATGACGTCTTCGGCGAACGGTGACTTCAACCGCTTGAGCGCCACGTCGACACGCGTCGGCGCTTCGAAGGCGTTCAATACCTCGAGCAACGCGCGCGCGTCGTCGCCCTGCTGAATCAACGGGTCGCTGAACTTCCTTTCGTTCACCGTCGGCGCACATGACAACCCGTTACCAGTCGTCGACCGCACCACTGTCACCGGCTCCTTCGCGAACTTCGCCGGCACGCGGTGTGGGCCCAGCCAGTCACCCAGCGCCACTTCCCGCGTCGCCGCCGCGCGATTCACCAACTTCGTGTTGCCCTTCACTTCGACGTGCGCACGCGACTCCGCAGCGGCGAACACCATCGCGTCGACTTCGTCGCTCGTGGCTTGAACCTCGGCTTCGAATGACGGCTCGGCGTAGTGAATCATCGGCACCGTCGTCGTCGTCGGGTCGACTTCTTCGAAGTACGTCAGGAACTCACCGAACGTCTTCGCCTGGGTGATCATCCCGAAGCGGTCCGGGTGCTCCGTCACCAGCGCGCCCGGCTGCGCCTGCAAGCGTTGATACCCGACCGAGCAACCCAGCTGCAGCACGCGCTCGACCAACTCACGCTCTTCACCGAGCCGCTCCCGCGATGAGTATGGCAAGCCCGCGATGCCCGAGACCTCGAGCTCGACGTTCGGGTACGACTGACACCGCTCGATGACCTGCATCAGCTCGTCGTTCGTCGGGCACGGCTTGAGTAACCCGCGCGCCATGGTGTCGAGCCGCTGCGCTTCCGAGAAGCAGCCGATGTCGAGCACCATGTAGATCTTCTCGAACCTCGCCGAGAGCGTCGACGCGAGCTCCAGCGGCGGCACGCCCCACAAGAAGTACGTCACCGAGTGCTTGCTGAAATCGATGTCGCCCCACGTGCGCTCGAGAAACGCGGCGGTGCTGCCGGCGAAGTCGTACCGCAGCTGCCAGGTGTGCGCGGCGATCTGCAGGTGGTCTTGCTGGACTGCTTCGGCGCTTCGCAGAAACGGCTTCGCGCGACCGAACGACGCCTTCTGCATGCCGCGCGTACCCGAGCAGTACAGACAGTTTTCGCTGCAGCCTTTGCCTGGCTGCACCCAGCCTGAATACGACGCGAGGTCGAGCTCGCTCAAAAACAGCTCGCGAAAGTGCGAGTAGTGGATCTCGTCGCTGCCGGTGCCTTGTACGTAGGTCATCGGCGCGCGGCTCGGCACCAGCCCCGTCGACCCACGACGCATCACGTTCGGAGGCGCGAGCTCGCCGCGACACAACGCGAGCAGCGGCACTTCACCGTCGCCCAACGTGACCGAGTCGAAGCAGTCGTAGGCGAGCAGCTCCTTCCACCAGAACGACGCTGAATTTCCGCCGACGGTGATGTGCACGTCGGGCGCGATGCGGCGAATGGTGCGCGCGATGATCAGCGTACGCGCCGCGTGATGAAACCATTTGAGGCTCAGGCCGATGAGCTTCGGCTTCACGCGGTTGATCAACTGCTCGATCGACTTCTCGACCTGCGCTTCGTCTTCGTCGCCGTCCCACAGGCGCACGTACGCCTCGACGCCGTGACGCCGCAGGTGGCTCGCGAGGTACAGAATTCCGCAGGTGGCTTCGCCAGCGCCGCCACCGAGCAACAGAACAGGGGAGAACACGCGCCCGGGCTCATAGCGCAACGGCGCGGCGCCGTTCGTGCAGTGACTGCTCGAATGCGTTGGCTCCTGCTCGCGGTGTCGCTCGTCGCCCTCGCTGCGTGGTGCATTGACCGCGCGGGTGTCGTCGACGACGCCGCGCCTGCTGACGCCATCGTGGTGCTGGGCGCGCGCGTGCTGCCCGACGGCACGCCGTCGCCGACGCTTCGTGCACGTGCTGAGCACGCTGCAGACCTCTTTCATCGCGGCCTCGCGCCGAGGCTCATTTTCTCTGGAGGCGTTGGTGACTTCGGAGCCTCAGAAGCGTCGGTAGCCCGTGACGTCGTCGTGAAGCTCGGCGTGCCAGTTGAAGCGTGCCTGCTCGAAGAAGCCAGTCACTCCACGAAACAGAACGCGCAGTTCACCGCGCGGTTGATGCGCTCGCGTGGGCTGCACACCGTCATCGTCGTGACGGATCCCTCGCACCTGCCGCGCGCGAAGCGGCTGTTCACCAACGAGCAGCTCGTCGTCACCGGCAGTCCGGTCATGAACGCGCCCCGGCACGTGGAAGTGACCGAGCGTGTGTACTGGACCCTTCGCGAGGTCGCCGCGTCGCTCCGCTGAGAACGAACGGCGCAGCTCCCGTCCTGAAATCACATGTCCGGCCGCTCGTACGCGCCGCACGTGAATTCCTTTGGAAAATCCGCCCCTTTTCCCTGCGCTGGGCTACACGCAGCGCGTTTCATTTTCCTTTGGAGAACGCTGCTCATGCGACGCGTCCTGCTGTCGGCCATCGCGCTGACCTCAACCCTTGTTTTCGCGCAGGCCGACGCCGGTGTCGCTCCAGCGGCCACCGTTCCCGCTCCCTCTTCCGAGACTGAAGCGCTCAAGCGTGACTTCGAGGCCAAGCTCGACGCGGCCCGCCGCGAAGTGAAGGAGCTCCGCGAAGAGATGCGCGCGCAGATCGCCTCGTCGTCGGTCGCCCAGGGCTGGCAAGAAGACTGGGTCGACGAGAAGCGCAAGCTCGAGCTCATCACCATCGACGGTTACCTCCGCGTGCGCCCCGAGCTCTTCTACAAGTTCGACATGGGCCGCGGCGTCGACTCGTCGGGTTACTCGCTGTTCCCCCGGTCGCCTTCGAGCAGCGCCGACCGCACGAACGTCGGCGTGAACATGCGCTTTCGCTTCGAGCCGACCATCAACGTGTCTGAAGAAGTGCGCATCCGTACGCAGATCGACGCGCTCGACAACGTGGTCTGGGGCAGCACGCCTGACTACGCGTACTCGCGCAACGGCAGCAACGGCTACTACAACGACCGCAACGAGTTCTCGCTCTTCTCGATGAGCCAGACCCCGCAGCGCAGCGGCATCAACAGCATTCAGGACTCCATCGCCGTCAAGCGCGTGTGGGGTGAGATTTCGACGCCGGTCGGCATCTTGCGCTTCGGCCGCATGGGCACGCACTGGGGCACCGGCATGCTCTACAACGACGGCAACGCCATCGATAACGACTACGGCGACACCGTCGACCGCGTGAGCTTCACCGCAGAGCCGCTCGCGGGCTTCTACATCACGCCGATGATCGACATGAACGTCGCCGGCATGCTCTCGCAGCGCACGCAAGAAGGTGGTCAGCCGTTCGACCTCACGCAGTCTGACAACGTGACCAGCTTCATTCTGGCCGTGCAGCGCCGCGACACCGAGCAGGAGCGCCGCCAGCGCCTCGCGGCCGAGCAGACCGTCTTCAACTACGGACTGCACTTCACCTACCGCACGCAGCGCTTCGACGCCGTCGACACGCTCTCGCAGCCCTTCACCACCGACGGCTCGAACCCCAACACGGCCAACCAGAACATCGTGCTGCGCAAGGCCGACATCTTCATTCCCGACCTCTGGGCGCGCATCGAGCGCAAGGAGTTCCGCATTGAAGCGGAGGTCGCCGCGATCCTCGGCAGCATTCAGGGCCGGCAGTTGGGCACCGGAGCCGACGGGCAGCTCGAGACCATCAACGTCTACCAGTTCGGCGCGGTGCTCCAGGGCGAGGCGCGCCTGCTCAACGGCGACCTCGAAATCGGCGGTGAAGTCGGCTTCGCGTCGGGCGACAAGGCGCCGGGCTTCGGCAACAACCCGCGGCGCACCGGCAGTGGTGGCGGCGGCTACACCGGCCTGGGTGACGTCGACGGCCGCCAGTACAACTGCGCCAACGGCTGCCAGAACGGCGACAACGAGATCAACAACTTCCGCTTCAACCGCGACTACCGCGTCGACATGATTCTCTACCGCGAGATCCTCAACGGCGTGACCGACTCGCTCTATTTCAAGCCCAAGGCGAAGTACCGCATCACGCAGGGCTTCGAGGCCTTCGCCTCGGTCATCTACTCGCGCGCCATCTTCCTCGAGTCGACGCCCGGCGCTCCGTACGTCGGCGCGAACCCCAGCCTCGGCGTCGAGATCAACGGCGGCGCCCGCTACGAAACCGAAGACGGGTTCTACGGCCAGATTCAGTACGGCATCCTCTTCCCGCTCGAGGGCTTCACGATGGTCAACGACCGCCCCGACGTGCCGCGCACCGGCGTCGGCGTCGTCGACGGTACGCGCGTGACGCTCGACAACCCGCAGGCGCTGCGCGCGGTGTTCGGCATCCGCTTCTGAGAAGGCGGCGTCGCTTGCGCACCGCGTCGTGCGCAGGCAGGGTGCCGCGCCGTGCGTTTCTTTGCGTGGCTCTTCGTCGTTTCTCTCTGCGGTTGCGGCATCAAAGCTGCGCCGAAACCTCCGCTCGATGAGCGACGTCCGGAGCCGGTGATCGCCGCCGACGCGGGCTGCTGTCAGGGGTCGAAGTGAACCACTTCAACGAGCATCGCGGCGCGCTGCGGGCCGAAGGGGTGCCGCTCGCGCGCATCGCGCAGGAAGTCGGCACGCCGACGTACGTGTATTCAGCGGCGACGCTGAACCGGCACCTGGCCGTGGTGCAAGACGCCTTCGCCGCCGCGCCCACGTTGATTTGCTACTCGGTGAAGGCCAACTCGAACCTCGCGGTGCTCAAGCTCTTCGCGCGCGGTGGCTCGGGCTTCGACATCGTCTCGGCCGGTGAGCTGGGGCGCGTGCAGGCTGCAGGTGGCGACGTCCGCAAGGTCGTCTTCTCGGGCGTCGGCAAGCGTGAAGACGAGCTCGCGCTCGCGCTCAAGGCCGGCATCTTGATGTTCAACGTCGAGAGCGCCGAAGAGCTCGAGCTGCTCGACAAGGTCGGCCGTCGGCTCGGCGTGCGCGCACCGTTCGCGTTGCGGGTGAACCCCGACGTCGACGCGAAGACGCACCGCTACATCGCCACGGGCTTGAAGACCTCGAAGTTCGGCGTGCCCTTCGAAGAGGCGGTGGCGCTCTACAAGTGGAGCCGCCGTCGCAAGGGCCTCGAGGCGCGTGGCGTCGACTGTCACATCGGCAGTCAGCTCACCGACGCGCGGCCCGTGCGCGAAGCCATCACCCGTGTGGGTGGCCTGTACGCTGAATTGAAGAAGCAGGGCTTCCCGCTCACGCACCTCGACGTCGGCGGTGGGCTCGGCGTGACGTACTCGAAAGAGAAGCCGCCGGGCGTCGACGTGTACGCGAAGGCCGTCATCGACTCGGCGAAGCACCTCGGCGCGACGTTGGTGCTCGAGCCCGGGCGCGTGCTGGTGGCGAACGCCGGCGTGCTGCTCACGCGCGTGCTGTTCCGCAAGAACACGCCGGCCAAGAAGTTCGTCATCGTCGACGCGGGCATGAACGACCTGATGCGGCCTGCGCTGTACGAAGCGCACCACGACATCGTGGCCGTGAAGCCTCGACGCGGCGCGAAGACCACGGTCGAAGTCGTCGGCCCGGTGTGTGAGTCGACCGACGTGCTCGGTCACTCGCGCGCGCTGGAGCCGCTGCAGCAGGGCGACCTGCTGGCCATCAAGACCGCCGGCGCGTACGGCATGTCGATGGCAAGCACCTACAATTCACGTCAGCGCCCGGCAGAGGTGCTGGTCGACGGCGATGACTACCGCGTCGTGCGCAAGCGCGAGGCACTTGAAGCACTCTGGCAAGGAGAGACCCCATGACGTTGCAAGGCTCGATGACCGCGCTCGCCACCCCGTTCAAAGACGGAAAGTTCGACGAGGCCGCGTACGAGAAGTTGATTGAGTACCAGGTGAGCAACGGCACCGCGGTGCTCATTCCCATGGGCACCACCGGCGAAGCGGTGACGATGACCGCCGCCGAGCGCCGCCGCGCCATCGAGGTGTGCATCAAGGTGAACAAGGGCCGCGCGA
>JAMHXF010000009.1:0-5637 GCA_035910535.1 Archangium sp.
CATGCTGCTCCGCGCGCTCGTTTGTCTTCTGCTGGTGGGGTGTTCTCAGGCGACGAATGGGCCCGACGCGGGTGGCCGCGACTGGGCGTGCGTCTCGACGTCGACGACCGCACCCGACGACCTCGATGAGGTCGGTTGTCTGAACGACTTCACGCAGCTGGCCTCGGTGCCCATCGACGCGACGATTCCCGGCGCGCGCTCGGTGAAGGTGGTGTTCGACACCGCCGACGGCACGCTCCATTTCCAGAACAGCACGCGCTTCACGGTGCACTACGACTGGGTGTCGACGCACCGCTCGGGCGGCAGCCTGCCCGTGGTGCCGTCGCGCGCGTCGTTCAACACCACCGAGTACTTCTCACCCGACCGCCGCTTCATCCTCGCGGCCGTCAGCTTCTACGAGGGGCCGGGCGTGTTCGCGCTCGAGTTCTCTCCGTACGACACGGCCTCGGCCGAGCTGATGCGAACGATGCACGAGGCGGTGCAGGCGCACGCGTACTTCGGCAGCGCGCTCGTCTTCCACCCGACGTCAGACGCCATCACGCTCGAGGCGAAGAAGCTGCCGGCCTCCATCAAGCAGCTGACGACCGACCAGCTCTTCGCGGGCATTGACTACCAGCCGCTGACGCTCGCGACGGGCGTGGGCCGGCTGCGCTTCACCACGGCCGCCGAGACGGAAGTGAACCCGCCCAGCAACCAGGACCTGCTCGTGCTCGACCAGGCGCCGAACGACATCTCGGTCGTGCGCGGGCTCATCACGCAGACGTTCCAGACGCCGCTGTCTCACATCAACGTGCTCTCGGCGAACCGAGGCACGCCGAACATGGGCCTCAAGAACGCGCTCACGAACGAGAAGCTGAAGGCGCTCGACGGAAAGCTCGTGAAGCTCACCGTGGGCGCGCTCGAGTGGAGCGTCGTCGAGGTCTCCACCGCGGAAGCCGAGGCCTTCTGGCTGGCGAACAAACCAACACCCGTGACGCTGCCGGCCTTCGACGTCACCCACACGGCGGTCGTCGACGTCGAAGACTGCACGCCGATTCCCACCGATGGTGGCTCGCTGCGGGAAGCCATCAAGGAGTCGGTGCGCGCGTACGGTGGCAAGGCTGCGCAATATTCGGTGCTGCGCAGAATTCCCAACGTGCCGGTGCGGCCCGCGTTCGTGGTGCCCATGGCCGCGTACGACGAGTTCATGCGCAGCAATGGGTTGTACACGCTCATCGACTCGTACCTCGCTGACGAGACCTTCCGCACCGACGCGCGCGTTCGGGTGACGAAGCTGAACGAACTGCACGCAGCCATCATGGCGGCGCCCGTCGACCAGGCGTTGCAGGACGCGATTCTGGCGCGCTCGATGACTCCGAACTTCGCGGGCTCGAAGCTGCGCTTCCGCACCAGCACCAACTCGGAGGACCTCGACGGCTTTCCCTGCGCGGGCTGCTACGTCTCACACACGGGGAACCCGACGACGTGGCCAACGGTGCTCGACGCGATTCGCGAGACCTGGGCCAGCACCTGGAGCTTCCGCACCTTCGAGGAGCGCAGCTTCTACGGCATCGACCACCACTCGGTCGGCATGGCGCTGCTCGTGCACCGCAACTTCCCCGATGAAGAGGCGAACGGCGTGGCGGTGACGGCGAACCCGTTCGACGCGGCGGGGCTCGACCCGGCCTTCTACGTGAACGTGCAGGCGGGCGGAGACGCCGAGGTGGTGGCGCCTCCCGCGGGCGTGAAGAGCGACGAATTTCTGTATTACTTCAGCCAACCCAACCAACCCGTCACGTACATCACGCACTCGAACCTGGTGGCGCCGAGCACGACGGTGCTGACGACGACGCAGACGTACCAGCTTGGGCGCGCGCTCGACGCCATTCACACGTACTTCTCGAAGGCCTACGGGCCGGCGGCGGGCAACACCGGTTGGTACGCGATGGACGTGGAGTTCAAGTTCGACGACGCCGACGCTCCGGGGCAGCCACCGACGTTGTGGGTGAAGCAGGCGCGGCCCTACCCGGGGCGGGGGAAGTGACATGGCACAGCCCACCGTCACCGAGAACTTCGAGCGCTTCGAGTACAAGTTCTGGGCGCCGCGCCAGCACGTCGAGTCGTCGCTGAAGGTGCTCGACGGCTTCATGGAGCAGGACGCCGTGGCCCTGCGCGCTGGTGCCACGCAGGTGAACACCTCGCTCTACTTCGACTCGCGGCACTTCACGTTCTTGAACCAGCACCTCTCTGGCGCGCCCGACCGCATCAAGCTGCGCGTTCGGTACTACGGCGAGGCGCCGCGCGGAGAGTGCTTCTTCGAAATCAAACGCCGCCAGGTGGCGGTGGTGATGAAGAAGCGCGCGGTGCTGTCACTCGAGCAGGCGCGCGAGGTGGTGCACGACGTGACGCGGCCGTTGCCGGTGCAGAACGCGGCGCTGAACACGTTTCAGTACCTCGCGGTGCGCTGTCAGGCGGCGCCGAAGCTGCTCGTGCGCGGGCACCGCCGGGCGTTTCGCGCCGTCGACCGCACGCTCGACACACGCCTCACCATCGATGACGAGATGGCGTGGCAGCCGGTGCGGGGCGCCGACCCACTCACGCCGGACCCATCGACGTGGCGACGCATGCCCGAGCGCCACGCCGACGCGCGGGTGCTGGTCGAGGTGAAGTTTCGCGACGTGAAGCCGTGGTGGCTGGGCAACGTCATCGCGGCGCTGGCGCCGTACCGGTTGTCGTTCTCGAAGTACGTGGCCGCTGCCGAGGCCGCGCGCTGTGACCCCTTCTTCGCACTGGATGCCGCATGACCACCGGAGACATCGACCTCACCACCGCCGTCATCAGCCTGGCGCTCGCGCTCGGGCTGTCGTTCGGCATCTCGGCGCTCTACACGGCCACCTACCAGGGCGTGTCGTACCTGAAGGGCTTCGCGCAGACGCTGGCGCTGTCGGGGCTGGCGAGCGCGGCGGTGATGTTGTGCGTGGGTGACAGCATCGCGCGCGGCATCGGCATCTTCGGCGCCGTCAACCTCGTGCAGGTGCGCAGCACGGTGAAGGACACGAGAGACCTGATGTTCGTGTTCATCACGCTGGCGGTGGGCGTCGCAGCCGGAGTCGGAGCGTGGGGCATCGCGCTGACGGCGACGGGCCTCTTCACGCTGGCGGTGCTGCTGCAGACGATGACGGACTTCGGCGCGCGGCGTGGCGTGTCGGCGGTGCTGAGGCTGCGCGTGAAGATGAGCCAGCTCGAGGGGCTGCCGCAGGTGCTGGCGAAGCACACGTCACGGGCGATGTTGTCGAACTCCCGCGCGCTGGCCGACGACGCGACCGAGCAGACGTGGCAGCTGCGCATCTCGGGTGGCGCAGAGCAGACGACGTTGCTGACCGCGTTGCAGGCGCTCGGCGCGGCTGACGTGTCGCTGCTGCTTCAAGACGATTCGCTGGAGGTGTGAGTCATGAGCCAGCGAACGCAGGCGAGCGAAAGTGGTGGGCGGCGTCTCCGCGGCACGTGCGGGACTTCTGCCGCTCGCGATGCGCGAAGCACTGACGGGCAGCAACTCCGCGACACGCGCGGGATTTCTGCCGCTCGCGATACGCAATCCATCGACGGGCGGCTTCTCCGCGGCATGTGCGGGATTTCTGCCGCTCGCGACACGCGAAGCACTGACGAGCAGCAACTCCGCGACACGCGCGGGATTTCTGCCGCTCGCGATACGCAATCCATCGACGGGCGGCTTCTCCGCGGCATGTGCGGGGTTTCGGCCGTTCGCGACACGCAATCCATCGACGGGCCGCTTCTCCGCGGCATGTGCGGGATTTCTACCGCTCGCGATACGCAATCCATTGACGTGCAGTTCTTCCGCGGCCCGTGCGGGATTCCTGCCGCTCGCGACCCGCAACGCATCGACGCGCAGTCTCTCCGCGACGTGTGTGGGATTTCTGCCGCTCGCGATACGCAACCCGCCGACGGGCAGCTTCTCCGCGGCACGCGCAGCATTCCCGCCACTCGCGATGCGCGCCTGAGGTGGCTTGTCCGCGGCGCGTGCGGGATTCCTGCTCGCGATACGCAATCCATCGACGGGCAGCTTTTCCGCGGCACGTGCGGGATTTCTGCTGCTCGCGATGCGCGGCCCATCGACCGGCAGCTTCTCCGCGGCGCGTGCGGGATCCCTGCCGCTCGCGACACGCGACGACTCCGCGGCACGCGCGGAGTTTCTGCCGCTCGACCTTCTGTTTGTGTCGAACTCACTGGCACCGACCCAAGGAGTGCCTGATGCGCCAGCGCGAGTACCTCTCGAAGTTGCTCATCGCGGCGGCGCTGCTCGCGGCGGGCGCGGCCATGCTCTACCAACAGGGCGGCCTCACGGGCTCCCTCATCCCCGCGTACGCCGAGAGCATCGAGTACACGGTCGCGCCGACGTTGATGGCCCGCATCGACACGGTGCACGTGACGCTCGGCCAACAGGTGAAGGCCGGCGACGTGCTCGTCTCGCTCGATGACCGCGCCGTGAAGCTCGCGCTCGACCGCACCAACGCCGAGCTCGCGCAGGCAGAGGCCGAGCTCCAATCACAACGCGCGATTCACAAGACCCAGGTGGTCGAGGGCGTGCTGCGAAGCTCCTCGGCGCTGGCTGACGAGAGCGCGGCGCGGGCCGAAGCCGAGAGCCTCAAGGGCGAGCTCGAGCGCGTCGAGAAGCTGCGCGCCGAGCGCCTGGTCGACGCGGCGGTCGAGACGGAAGTGCGGCGCAACTACCTCGCCGCGTCGGCGCGCGTGAAGGTGTTCGAGCGGCGACGCACCCAGCTGCCCGAGCTCTACGCCTCGTCGGGTGCCGCTGTGGTCGAGACCCAGGCCGACCTGCGCGTGCGGCCGTACCTCGAGGCCGTGAAGACGAAGGCGGCCTCGGTCGCCGAGCTCATGCTGCTGCTCGACCAGCACGTCATTCGCGCGCCGGTCGATGGCACCGTGTCGGTCCTGACGCGGCCGGTGGGTGACGTCGTCGCCTCGGGCACCGAGGTGCTGCGGCTGGTGCGCGGCCGGCCCGGACATCTCGTCGCCACGGTGCCCGAGGAGCGCGCGCGCGGCCTCGAGCGAGGCCTGGAACTCACGGTGCGGGCCTCGCGGGGGCTGTGGTCTCAGAAGTTCAAGGGCACGGTGGTCGAGGTCGGCCCGTCGGTGGAGCAGCTGCCATTGCGAAGCTGGCTCTCGCCACAGTGGCCGCGCTGGGGCCGGCGCGCCGTCATCGAGGTGAGAGACGCGACTGCCTGGCGGGCGGGAGAGCGACTGCATGTCCAATTCTGACATCACGACTTCGACCGCGGAGGACCTGCATGTATAGCTTTAGCGTCGCGGTGCTGGTGTTGGCCGCGGCTCCAACGACGCTGGAGCAGGCGCTCACGCTGGTGCCCGAAGGCAACGCCGAGCTGCGGGTGGCGCGCAGTGAGGTCGAGGTCGCGCGCGCCTCCGTTCCGCTCGCGCACGACTGGGAGATGCCGAAGCTGCGGCTGCAGTTCAACGACGCGCAGGCAGTACCGTCGGGCAGCTTCACCTGGTTCACCGGCATCTCGTGGCGGCCTCCGAACCCGTGGGAGTGGTCGAACGGCGCGAGCCAGGCCGAGCTCAAGGTACGGCAAGCCGAGCTCGACCTTGCGGCGCTGACCTGGC
>JAMHXF010000010.1:0-1223 GCA_035910535.1 Archangium sp.
CCTGCACGAGAAGCAGGTCGAGCGCGCGGCCAACGAGCTGCTGCACAAGTACGCCAAGGAGAAGGGCAAGCCCGTGCGCGCGCCCATCGACGTCGAGAACATCCTCGAGGGCTACTTCAAGCTCGACCTCGTCTACATCGACCTGCCCGACTTCATCGGCGTGCCCGACGTGCTCGGCGCGACGTTCATCAAGGACCAGCGCGTCTTCATCGACGAGTCCCTGATGATCGAGGGCAAGGAGGGACGCCTCGCGTTCACGCTCGCGCACGAGGGTGGGCACTGGTACCTGCACCGCCCGCTCATCGAGATGGAGCAGGTCACCGCCACGCTGTTCGGGAAGGACGACGTGCGCCAGCAGCCCACCATCTTCTGCCGCTCCAGCCAGAAGAAGGCGCCCGCCGAGTGGCAGGCGGACAGGTTCGCCGCCGCGCTCCTCATGCCTGCGGCCGACGTGCGCGCCACCGTGCGTGCGCTCTGCGGCGACACGCTGCCAACTTGGGAAGACGTCGAGGCGAAGCGGAAGGCTCGCGTGCTCGACGAGAAGCTCCGCGACCTCGCCACCGAGGTGATGGCGAAGGGCAACTTCACGAACGTCTCGAACGAGGCGATGCGCTACCGCCTCCTGGACCTGAACCTCGTCCTCGACGCGTCGAACCCGCAGAGGAGCCTGCTGTAGCGGGGCGGCTTTGCCGCGCCCAGAGTGTCAACCGTTTCCTTTACAGATAACAGGAGAACCCACCGCCATGCCGCTCGCCCCACACGCTGTTCATCCGACGTCGGGTGTCGACGTCCACCTCGCCCACGAGGAGGGCTGAGTCATGGCCTCGTTCAAGCTCCGACACTTCGCCAATGCCGAGACGCTGCGCGCGGTCCGGCCGCAGTTCTTGATGGCGCTCCTCGGCAGGCACGCCGACTACTTCGCCGAGCGCGGCGTGAACTTCGGCGCGTTCAACGGCGCCGGCCCTGACTACGAGGCGATCGCCGGCGTGCTCATGGCGCCCGAGCAGCCGCCGAGCACGCTCATCGACGACCTCTACTACGTCGACGAGATGGCAACCCCGGCCGGGATGGACGCGCTGCTCGAGGCTGCCGAGGCCGCGAAGGTGGAGCTCGATCTCGACGACGACCCGACGCCCGCCGACGTCGCGGTGCAGGTGCGGCTGCGAGCCCCCGCGCTCCTCGAGCAGAAGCACGCCGAGCAGGTGCTGCTCGATCGCAAGCGG
>JAMHXF010000011.1:0-1059 GCA_035910535.1 Archangium sp.
CCTCGAGGTACTTCGCCTGCAGCTCCTCGATCGTCATCGACGCGAACCGACCGCGCGGCTTCGGCGGCGCGCTCTCGGCGAGCGTAGTCTCGGGCTCGGGCACCGGCGTCGCGCGCGCGCTGGTGCGCGTCGGGCGCTGCAGCTCCTCGGCGGGCGCTGGCTCGACGGCGCGCGCGGACAACGCCTCCTCGATGCGCCGGACGAGGAACTTCTTGTTCGGGCTCTTGGTCGTCTCCCCCGTCGCCTCCTTGAAGCGCTCCCACAGCGCCGGCAGCCCGAGGGCTGCGAGGTTCTCCTTCTTGGACTTCGCCTTCGTGGTCTTGGTCTTCGTGGTCATGACTGCTCTCCTCGTCGGGCGCTGGGTACACGTCGCCCTTCACGCGCGCGCCCTTGGCTCGCGTGGTGGGCTTGCGCTCCGTGATGGAGCGCGTCGTCGCTCAGGTCGTCAGCGCTTCAGGCTCGCGAAGCACGCGAGGTCGATGGCGCGCGGGTCGCTCGACACGAAGCTGAAGCGTCCCTCCGCGGCGAGCCATGGTTGCACCTCGACGCGGTCGTCGGCGGTCACGCCGCCCGCGCGCTCGAGGTCTTCCTCGTCGCGGATGTACTGCCCCTCCTGGTCCGGGTCGTAGTCGGCGCGCAGCGCGTTCTTCAGCACCGCGACGATGTGCACCTCGTGGCCGCGCAGGTAGCCGTGCTCGGTGCCGTCGTAGGTCGTCGTGGCGCCGAGCGTCTTCATCGCTCCTCCTTGGCGGCGGCGAGCCCCGCGCGGTACGCGGCCTCGAGCGCGGCCTTCACCGACCAGACCGCGACGTCGTGGAAGTCGAGCGAGTCGCTCTTGCGTGTCTCGAGCGTGTCGATGTGGAGCGTCGCCTTCGCGATGGCGGCGAGCAGCTCGTCGACCGTCGGCTCCTTCTTGCCGGGGCGCTTCTTGTTCGTGGTCTGCATCGTCGTCCTCCGCGTTGATCGCCTCGCCATACAGGCTTCCGTTCGCGCCCCCAGCAAGGTCATTCCGTGAAGAATCGACCTCGCCGGGAACCGCGAACGCGCTCAACGCGTGGC
>JAMHXF010000012.1:0-17111 GCA_035910535.1 Archangium sp.
CGGTCTGGCGACGGGCTCATCACGCGACGTCGAAAACTCTCGCTGGCCGGACTTTTTCGACGTCGCGTCGCTTCGTTCACGGCCCGACGGCCGCACAACACGCTTCGCGCGGTCGCCGACTCTCCACGCGACGTCGAAAGCTCTCGCTGGCCGGACTTTTTCGACGTCGCGCACCGCCGACGTCGCTTCGTTCACCGCACAACACGCGTCACGCGGTCGCCGGTTCACCACGCGACGTCGGGTCTCAGAAACAACTGGGGCGCGACGCCGTTGAGACGCCACGCCCACACCCCGCAACACCGTGCGCTGCTTACTCGCCAGCGAGGCCGTCAGCGGCGCCCTGCCACATGCGCTCATTCACTTCGCCGATCTTCTCGACCTGCTTCTGCAGCTTCTTCTGCTGCTCGGCGTTCCTCTTGTCTTTCTCGGCCGCGGCGGTCTGTTTCTCTTCGAGCGCCTGCTCACGTTCATTGAGCTCGTTCTGCTTCGCGTCGAGCTGCGCTTCTTTCTGATCGAGCTGTCGATTGCGCGCCGCCGTCGACTCACCCTGCTGAACGCTCTGCGGCTGCGCTTCACCGCCCGCATTCGCCGCCTTCACCGTGCCGCGCTTGCCCTTGATGATCTGAATCTTCGCCTGACCCAGCGACACATCGACCGGCAGGTGAACCGGACTCAACGACAGCACCAACGCAGTGATCGTGAACATGCCGCCGAGCCTACGCCAAAGCCCCGCGTCTATGAGAGGGTGCGCCGCGATGCGCACCTCCGCCCTCGCTGCCATCCTCCTTCTGGCCGCGTGTCCTCCTCCTCCGCCGCCGGCTCCGACGAGCCTCAACGGTGACGACTGGTCACTCACGCCGAGCGACGACGGGACGCTCGTCTTCGCGCGCGAGGGCACAGCGCTCATCACGTTGCCACCCGACGCGTTTCAAGTCGGCACCGTCTCTGCGCTCGACCCGGAGCTCTCGTACGACCCGTACTGGCTCCTGGTGGACGACGGCATCTTCACGCCGATGACACCGCCCGGCTTCACCTGGCGCGCACCCGCCACTGCGACCGCCGCGTTCGACGGTGACGCGCTGGTGTTGCAGCTCACCTACAACCGCAACCTCACCGCGACGGTGCGCTTCACGAAGGCTGATCAAGGCCACCTGGTCTTCACCTTCGTGCCCGAGACGCAAGGCGCCATCGGCTACCTGCGCGTGCGCCCCATCGTGGGTGACGTCGAGGCCTTCTACGGCCTCGGCGAGTGGTTCGACGCCGCCAACCACCGCGGCAAGCTGCGCCCGCTGCAGCTCGAGGCCGACCTCACCGTCGAGAGCGGCTCCACCGAGAACCACGTCGCGGTGCCGTTTCTCGTCGGCTCGCGCGGCTGGGGGCTCTTCGTCGAGACGCTGCGCCACGGCGTCGTCGACGTCGCGAAGACGGACCCAACCCGCGTCGACGTCATCATCGGCACCGCAGAAGCCAGCGCCGCCGGCCTCACCGTGCACCTCTTCTCTGCCGCCGACGCGCTCGACGTGCCGCGCGAGTACTACCGCGTCGCCGGCTTTCCCCGCGCGCCCGCCGACTGGGCCACGGGGCCGCTCTTCTGGCGCGACGAGAGCCGCGACCAGGCTGAGGTCGAAGACGACGTGCGCCAGCTGCGCGCGCTCGACCTGCCGACCTCTGGCATGTGGCTCGACCGGCCCTACGCGAGCGCGGTGAACTCGTTCGACTTCGAGCCGGCAAAGTTCCCCGACGCGGGCGGAATGGTCGACACCATTCACGCTGCAGGTCTTCGACTCGCGCTCTGGCACACGCCGTACGTCGAACCCACCGCGCCGCAGCGCACCACCGTCGACGCGCAGCGCCTCTTTCCGCGCGCACTGGGCACGCAGCTCAACCGCTGGAGCCCGCCGCTCGACTTCACCAACGACTCGGCCGTCATCTTCTGGCGCAACCAACTGACGCGCTACACGAGCCACGGCGTCGACGGCTTCAAGTTGGACTTCGCTGAAGACGTCATCGCCGGGGTGTCGGGCAAGCGCAGCGGCTGGGCCTTCAGCGACGGGCAAACCGACCGCACCATGACCGACGGCTACCCGCGCCTGTACCACTCGGTCTACCGCGTGGTGCTCGCCAACAACGACGGCCTGCTGCTCGTGCGCGCGGGCCGCTGGGGTGAACAGAAGACCGGCGTGGTGGTGTGGCCCGGCGACATCGACGCCACGCTCACGAAGTTCGGCGAGCGCTTCACCACGCGCAGCGGCGAGGAAGTCGTGGGCGTCGGCGGCCTGCCTTCGGCGATTCGCGCCGGCATCTCGTTGTCGATGTCGGGCTTCCCGTACTTCGCGGCCGACACCGGCGGCTACCGTCACTCTCCGCCCGACAAAGAGACCTTCATGCGCTGGGTGCAGCAGTCGGCGCTGATGCCGGTGATGCAGACCGGCGATTCCTCGAGCCAACCGCCGTGGCTCTACACGCCCGAGAACGGCCGCGACGCCGAGGCGCTCGACACATACCGGGCCTTCGCGCGCCTGCACTTGCGGCTGTTTCCGTTTTTCTGGTCGCACCTCAAGGCCATGGCGCAGACCGGGCGCCCCGTCGTGCGTCCCTACGGGCTCGCGTTTCCCACCGTCGGCGCGCACCCTGAAGACGCGTACGCGCTGGGTGACGAGCTGCTCGTCGCGCCGATTGAAACGAAGGGCGCGACCTCGCGCGAAGTCATCAAACCGCCGGGGCGCTGGTTCAACTTCTTCACCGGCGTCGAGCTCGAAGGCAGCAGCGGCGCGCGCCTCACCGTCACCGCCGCGCTCACCGAATTGCCGTTGTTCATTCGCGAAGGCGCGCTCATTCCCCTGCTGCGGCCGGGCATCGACACGCTCGCCGAGGCCAGCGACCCGGGCGTCGACAGCCTGGTCAATGACGCGGGCACGCTGTGGGTTCGCGCGCAGCCGGGCGACGGGCAGTTCACGCTCTACGACGGCACGCAGTTGAACCAGAGCCGCAACCTGCTGCTCGCGGCGCCGGGCACGTTCTTCAAGACCTTCGTCATCTGGGAGCTGCGCGCCGAGACCACCGCCACGCCGACGCACGCCGGCGCCGTGTTGACCGAGGTGCAAGACCTCGAGGCCGCGACGTCGGGCTTCACGCGCACCGACGGCGTGCTGCGCATCAAGACCGCGCTCGACGGCCAGCCCACGACGTTCTGAAGCTTCACTGCACGGGCAGCGGCTGCACGCCCACCGGCGCCACCCGCCGCGCGTTCGACACTGCGTCGAGGTAGCGCGACTTTCGCGCGCGCGCCGCCGCCTGCTCGTAGGCGCCCAGCGCCTGCGTCCAATCTCCCTTCGCTTCCCACGCGACGCCGAGGTCGTACCAGGCGCCATCGAGCTCCGGCTGCTGGCGCGTGAGGTCCGTGAAGTAGGCGATGGCGCCGTCCCAGTTGCTCGAGAACAACATGTTCACGCCTGTCGTCAGCGGGCCGCCGTCTTCCAACGGCAGCTCGGTGCGCGCGGTGCCCGGCAGCAACGTCGCCGCGAAGCGATTCGCGATGCCGTCGGCCGCGTAGCCCACCAGCCGCCCGGCGTTGTCGGGCGTGCCTGTCTTCGTGTCCCAGAAGCTGAAGTCGTAGGTCAGCGCGCCGTCGCTCTGCGTCACCTTCACGTTCGCGTTGATGCGCACCCGCGTGCGGGGCCCGTTCTGGGTGAACTCGGTGTTCACCTGCGACTCGGTCAACAGCACCGACATCGCGCCGTCACCACACGGCGCGGCGGCGCACAGCGCGTAGCCGAGGTGCTCGAGCCGCGCGGTCATGCGCTCCTTGACGACGGTGTGCACCGGCACGGGAATCGGAATGGCGCCGCGCATCAACCCGCTGACGACGGAGCTCTCAACGGCGCGGCTCATGTCGGTGGCCACCTCGACGGAGAGCGTCTTCACGTTGCCCAGCGATGCTTCAGGCGAGGTGCGCCGCGTGAGCTTCAACACTGGAGAGCAACCGAACAACACCGCCGCACAGCCGAGAGAAACGAGAGCTCGCATGCCGGCAGACTAGCGACGACCCATCACCACGAGGAGCGGTTCAAAAGAGCGAGAGCAGGAGCACCAGCGCATTGAAAACCTTGTCGTCACGACCGCTACCCGGGGGAGAACAGCGGTTGTGGCCTTCGTTTTCGAACCGCTCCTCGCGGCGATGGGCGTGTCAGTGCAAACCCTGAGCAACGAGCGGACCAGTCGCAACCTGCCGAAATCACAGTCGACGCCGCAACAGTGATGCTTCAAATTTGAAGAACGCTGGTGCTTCTCAGAGCATAAAACGTGATGCTTCAAGAATGAAGCAAATCCTCGCGGCACGCCTGAGTCGGCGGCCCCTTCACGTGCGGGTGGCGACGGCACCGGCCATCACCCGCTGCTGGTCGGTGAACCTGAGCATGGTGGGCATCGGCCTCGTCGGCAGCCCGCGCCTGGACGAGGGCCCGCGAGAAGGCGAGCCGCTGGAGCTCGAGGTGCGGCTGCCCGGCGACGCGACGCCGCTGCGGGCGAGCGGTGAGGTGCGCTGGCGCCACGACGCGCAGTCGGCCGACGAGCGCGCGACGACGGCCTTCGGCGTGGCGTTCACCGGCTTCGAAGACGACGGGCGCGTGCGCCTGGCGCGCTACCTCGAAGGGCCTCCGGTGCGGGTGGCGGTGGCGTGGGCCGACGCGGAGATGCGACGCGCCTTCGAGATGGCGCTCGAAGGTGCCGTGCAGTTGGACTTCGGAGACGACGAAGACGAAGTCGCCGCGATTCTCGCGCGGGGTGACGTGTCGGCGCTCGCGGTGTGTGGCGATGCGAGCCGTGCGGCGCGCCTCGCGCAGCGCGCTTCGTCGGTGACCGACGGGCGCCCCAGAGATCTCGCGGCGCGCGTCGTGTACTGCACGCAAGGCGACGCGCGCGTCATCGCCACCTTGTTCAACGAACGAAAGCTCTACCGCTGGCTCGCGCCGCCCTTCACCGGTGAGCAACTCCGGCAGGCCGTGATGGACGCGTGCACCGCGCACGCGCTGCGGCTCGAGCAGGAGCGCATGGCGCAGGAGCTCGACCGCAACCTCCAGCGTGAACGCGCGCTGCGGGCGGGCCCGAGCCCGTTGCCGGTGGAGCTGGGCCCGGGCTTTCAGAGCGCGCGCATGCAGGGCGTGCTGGAGCAGGTGAAGTCCGTGGCGCCGTACAAGGTCTCGGTGCTGCTGCAGGGCGAGACGGGCACCGGCAAAGAAGTGGTCTCGCGCATCGTGCACCGCATGTCTGACCGCCGCAGCGCGCCCTTCGTGGTGCAGGACTGCGGCACGCTCACCGAGACGCTGCTCGAGAGCGAGCTGTTCGGGCACGTGCGCGGCGCGTTCACCGGCGCGGTGGCAGACCACCCGGGGCTCTTCGTGCTGGCCGACGGGGGCACCGTGTTCCTCGACGAAATCGAGAACACCACGCCGGCGCTGCAGGCGAAGTTGCTGCGCGTGCTCGAAACCGGAGAAGTGCGGCCCGTCGGCGGCGCGCAGACGAAGCGTGTCGACGTGCGGCTGATTACCGCCAGCAACCGCGACCTGCTCGCCGAGGTGAAGCGCGGCGGCTTTCGCGCCGACCTCTTCTACCGGCTCAACACCTTCCCCATTGAGCTGCCGCCGCTGCGTGAACGGGGCGACGACGCGCTCGCGCTCGCGCGGCACTTCTTGAGCACGTTCAACCACCAACACCGCAAGAGCGTGCTGGGGCTGTCCCAGGCTGCCGCGCGGCTGCTGGTCTCGGCACCCTGGCCCGGCAACGTGCGTGAGCTGCGCAACGTCATCGAGCGCGCGGTGTTGCTGTGCCCCAGCGGCGGCTCCGTCGAGCCTTCGCACCTGCCCCCGTCACTGCGCGCGGGCGTGGTGGAGGGCGCGGTGTCGCTGCACGAGAAGCTCGCCGAAACGGAGCGCGAAACGCTGCAGGCCGCGTTGGCGCGACATGGCGGCGTGGCGCGGCGCGCGGCCAGAGAGCTGGGCATGGACCCGGTCACGTTCTCACGACGCGCACGCAAGCTGCAGCTCGAGGTGCGCAGCAAGCGGTGACGTGTCAGAGCACGAGGTCGTGCCTGCCGCGCCGTCTTCGTCGGCGAATCCCCAACCGGGGTACGCCGCGTTGTGGGCCGAGCCCCCGAAACATTCGTCGACGGCGTTTTGCGGCACGAAGTGGCGCGCGCCGCTCGTTGCGACCTTGAAGCTGGTAGGGCGACGCCATGAAACAGCAGGGGTCGATTGCCGTGGTGTGTCTCTGCGCAGTGCTCGTCGGCTGCGGAACCGTGGCCACGCCAGATGACGCGGGGTCAACCGGCGGTGGCACCGCGACGACCGGCGGCGGCACCGCAACAGGCGGCGGTGATGCGACCGGTGGTGGCACCGCAACAGGCGGCGGCGATGCGACCGGCGGTGGAACGCAGCAAGTCCCGCTCCGGTGGACGCAGCGCACCCCGAGCCTCTCGCCGACGCCCCGCTTCGAACACGCGATGGCCTTCGACGCCACGCGCGGTCGGTTGGTGCTCTTCGGCGGCAGAACCACACCGGGCGTGCTGTGCGGGAGCGCGTCGAACGAAACGTGGGAGTGGGACGGCACCACGTGGACGTTGCTCGCGCCGACCGCGTCACCGCCGGGGCTGAACGGGCACACCATGGCCTACGACTCCGACCGCAGCCGGTTGGTGGTCATCGGCGGCAAGACCTGCTCCAGCTCCGAGCAAATCTGGGAATACGACGGCACGACGTGGTCGAAGCGCGGAGACCTGGCGCAGCCCCGCGTCGCCCACGCGATGACGTACGACGCAGCGAGGCGCAGCACCGTGGTGGTCGGCGGCGGCGTGAGCGAATTCGGCAACGACTTCACCGAAGGCACGCTGCTGTGGAACGGCAACGCTTGGAGCTACCTCTCTCGCTTCGCACCCGACGCCATCGGCGCCGCCGCGATGGCCTTCGACGCCGCGCGCAGCCGCACGGTGCTCTTCGGCGGTCGTGACGCCAACTTGACGTTGCTCGCCTTTCCCCAGGCGCTCGGGAGCGCCGGTTGGACGACGATTTCCAGCGCTACGCCGCCCGCGCGCGCCTGGCACGTGATGGCCTACGACTCGTCGCGCCGAAACATCATCGTGCACGGAGGCCGCGGCGCGATGGGCTCCAGCTACGTCACCATCGGCGACACGTGGGCCCTCGAAGACTCGACGTGGACGAACCTCACCGCGACCGCCGGCGCGCTGGTGCGCAGCTCCCACGCGATGGCCTGGGACCCGGTGCGAGAACGCATGGTCGTCTTCGGCGGCCTCGACGAGAACGGCGCGCTGCTCGGCGACACGTGGGAATTGGCGCCGTAGCCATGACGCTGCGCACGCTCGTTGTCCCCGGTTGGTACGGCTCTGGTCCCGAGCACTGGCAGACGAAGTGGGAGCGCCTCGACGCGAACCTCGTGCGGGTCGAGCAGGCGAACTGGGACTTGCCGACGTGGAGCGACTGGAGCGCGAGCCTCGACGCGCACCTCACCGAGCCCAGCGTGCTGGTCGCGCACAGCCTGGGTTGTGTGCTCGCGGCGCGCGCACGGAAGAACGTGGCGGCGGCGTTGTTGGTCGCACCTCCGCGCCTCGACGGCGTGCCGGAGTTCTCGTCGTTCGCGCCGATTTCGTTGGAGCGCCTGCCCTTCCCTTCCATCGTGGTGGCCAGCGCCGACGACCCGTACGCCGAGCTGCCCTTCGCGCGTTCGCTCGCCGAGGCGTGGGGCTCGAAGTTCGTCGACGCCGGTGCACGCGGTCACCTGAACGCCGAATCAAAGCTCGGTACGTGGAGTGACGGTCGCGCGCTGCTGCGCGAGCTGCGCGCGGCGCTGCCCTTCACGCTCGATGCACGGCTGGTGCGCGACACGTTCCTCGTCGGCGAGACGAAGCTCAACCTGCTGCTGCTGCTCAACGACGCGCGCTACACGTGGTTCATGTTGGTGCCGAAGCGCAGCGGCATCGAAGACCTGCCGCACCTGAGTGACGCAGATCGCGCGACGCTGCTCGAAGAATCCCACGCGCTGAGCGTGGCCATGGAGCGCGCGTTCAAGCCCGACAAGCTCAACGTGGCCGCATTGGGCAACGGCGTGCGCCAACTGCACCTGCACCACGTGGCCAGAACGCTCGGAGACCCGGCGTGGCCGAACCCGGTGTGGGGGCATTCGCCGCGCGTGCCCTTCGAAGACGAGCGCTGGCGTGAATTGGTGAAGCGGTTGTTCGAAGTCGAACCGCGCTTCACGGTTCTTCAACCTTCTTCGCGCAGCGCTCTTCGGCCGCAATCGTAGAGCGGCGTCATGAACGACTACCTCCTCGCGCGCGTGCTGCACATCGCCGGCGCGGGCTTCTTCTTTCTTTCGCTCGGCGTCGAGTGGGTCTCGCTTCGTGCGCTGCGACGCGCGAGCAGCGAGCCCGAGTTCGAGCAGGCCCACGGCGACTTCAAGCTCGCGCGCAACGTCGACAGCCTCGCGGGGCTCTTGAGCTTCGGCGGCGGCGCGTACCTGGCGACGACCGTCTGGCAGTGGCGCGGCGGGTGGCTTCACACCGGAGTGACGCTCTTCATCCTCGTGTGGGGCCTCAGCGGCATGGTGTCGGGCCGCGGCGTGCGCAAGCTCCGCGAGGCGACCGGAGACGCGCGCGTCGCGCTGCAGCGTTCACCACGGCTGCTCATCGCGCTCGCGTCGCGCCTGGGGCTCATTCTCTCGGCGCTGGCCATCATGGTGCTCAAGCCCGGCGGCGCGGTGCAGGGCGTGCTGGTGCTCGTCTCTCAGCTCGGCGCGGTCAGCGTGTGGCTGAAATCGCCACGTAGTTCACGCTGACGTCGCACACGCCCGGCTCGAAGAAGCGCAGCGTGCCCCACGCCTCGAGTGCATCCGCGAAGCCAGTGACGGTGACGAAGCCCCCGACCCAACGACTCGAGTCTCTCGTCAACGTGCCCGAGGCGAGCGTGAGCTGCGTCGCCGTGGCCTGCCACGTCTCGAAGTGCACGCCAGCGGCGACGCCACACGTCGCTGCGCCACCATTCACCGAGACCAGGTACGGCTGCGCGTCGGGCACGACTTCGTTCGGTGCGGCCACCGGCGTCGACACCGCCGCGAGTCGCTTGAGCGTGACCGGCACCGTCACCGCGCAGCTCGTGTAACCGCACCCGCCAGCGCTGCACGTGAAGCTCGACGAGAGCGCCAACGTGCCGCTCGCGACGCCACCATCGGCCGGCGTCGACAACGCCAACGAGAGCGCCTGTGCGCTGCTGCCGCCGTCGACGACGAGCGTCGCGGTGTGCGCGAAGTTCAACCCGCCGCCCCACACACCTTCCGGCAACACCACCGGGTACGCGTCACCCAACGACACGGGCTCGGTGGGCACGAAGCGCAACACGTCGGTGCCTGAACGAAGACTCCACAGCTCGAGCTCGAGCGTGCGCGGCGTGAAGCCCGCGTCGGCGAGGCTCGAACACCCCTCCGGCAGCGCCACCGACTGCAGCTCCGCCGACAACACGTGATGACCGCCCGGCGACGCGCTCGGAGGGCACGCCGCGAAGACGAAAAGAACGAGGCCGACGGCGCGCACAGACTTCATCTACTTCCGACGAGCTGCGGTGAGTGCACGATTCTCGGCCACGCGCGCCGAGACGATTTTCTTCACGACCGTCTTCGGCAGCGGAGCCGCAGCGCTGAAGTGCAGCGTCGCGCCCGAGAACGTGTACTTCGGCAACGCGACCGCGAGCTGCTTCGCCGCTGCGGGGCTCATCACATACAGGCTGCAGCCGCTCGACGACACGCCCCACGAGACGACGTTGCGGTCTTCGAAGCGGTACGTCGGCACCTGGTAGCTGATGCGCACCTCCGCGCCGGGGAGCAGCGAGAGCATCAACTCGTGCAGCGCGCGCAACGCCTCGCGCTCCGGAGCTGAGACCTGCGCGAGGTAGCTGGCGACGTCGGTGTGGCCCTTCGGTTTGACGATGGTCATGCGCGCTCCCAGACAGCAGTGAACGGGAATTTTTCGTGGCAAGCACGCACGAAGGCGAGCGCGCGGCGGCGTGTTAGTTACGCCTCGCCATGCCCTTCGAATTCACCGAGCTGCTGCCCCTGCACCACGACGACACGCCGTGGCGCCTCCTCACCAAAGACTTCGTCAGCACGTTCGAGGCCGAAGGCCAGACGTTCCTGAAGGTCGACCCGCAAGCACTCACGCTGCTCACGAAGACGGCGATGCGTGACATCGCGCACCTGCTGCGCCCGGGGCACCTGGGCCAGCTGCGAAAAATCCTCGAAGACCCCGAGGCCTCGAAGAACGACAAGTTCGTCGCGCTCGACCTGCTGAAGAACGCGAGCATCTCGGCAGGCGGGGTGTTGCCCATGTGTCAGGACACCGGCACCGCCATCATCAAGGGCAAGAAGGGCCAGCTCGTCTTCACCGGCGGCGGCGACGAGGAGGCCATTTCGAAGGGCGTGTACGCGACGTACACCGAGACGAACCTGCGCTACTCGCAGCTCGCGCCGCTGACGATGTACGAAGAAAAGAACACCGGCTCGAACCTGCCCGCTGAAATCAAGCTCAGCGCGACCGACGGCGCGACGTACAAGTTTCTCTTCATGGCCAAGGGCGGCGGCTCGGCGAACAAGAGCTACCTGTTCCAGGAAACCAAGGCGCTGCTGAACCCGACCTCGCTGCTGAAGTTTCTGGCCGAGAAGCTGCCGTCACTCGGCACCGCCGCGTGCCCGCCGTACCACCTCGCCGTCGTCGTCGGCGGCACCTCGGCCGAGACCGCGCTCGAGACCGCGAAGCTGGCGTCGGCCCGCTACCTCGACGGGCTGCCGACGAAGGGCTCGATGAAGGGCCACGGCTTCCGCGACGTGGAGCTCGAAGGTGAAGTGCACAAGCTGACGCAGAAGATGGGCCTCGGCGCGCAGTTCGGCGGGAAGTACTTCTGCCACGACGTGCGCGTGATTCGCCTGCCGCGGCACGGCGCGAGCTGCCCGGTGGCCATCGCGGTGAGCTGCTCGGCCGACCGTCAGTGCCTGGGCAAAATCACCAAAGACGGCGTGTTCATCGAAGACCTCGAGCATGACCCGGCGAAGTACCTGCCGGAGATTGATGAAGCGGCGCTCGGTGGTGAGGTGGTGAAGGTCGACCTCAACCAGCCGATGGCTGAGATTCGTGCGCAGCTCTCGCGCTACCCGGTGAAGACGCGCTTGTCGTTGTCGGGCCCGCTCATCGTGGCGCGCGACATCGCGCACGCGAAGTTGAAGGAGCTGCTCGACGCGGGTCAGGGCTTGCCGCAGTACATGAAGGACCACGCCGTTTATTACGCGGGCCCCGCGAAGACGCCCACGGGCATGGCGTCGGGCAGCTTCGGGCCTACGACGGCCGGGAGAATGGATTCATACGTCGATGCATTTCAGGCGGCGGGCGGCAGCTTCGTGATGCTGGCGAAGGGCAACCGCAGCAAGGCCGTCACCGACGCGTGCAAGAAGTACGGCGGGTTCTACCTCGGCTCCATCGGCGGCCCCGCGGCGCGCCTCGCGCAGGACTGCATCAAGAAGGTCGAGGTGCACGAGTTCCCCGAGCTCGGCATGGAGGCCGTGTGGAAGATTGAGGTCGTCGACTTCCCCGCGTTCATCGTGGTCGATGACAAGGGCAACGACTTCTTCGCGAACCTGCTGCCCGCCGGCACGAAGGCCTGAGCTGGAAGTAGCGCGGCGAGCGGCGTGCATACGTCCGCGCTGGCTCATGGTGCGCCGTCATGGCACACGCGCACCATGAGCAAGACGGCGGCCCTCACGAACTCCAACTCCGAGTTGCGCGCCCGCGCGGCGTTGCGACGGGGCGTGCTGTCGTCACCCTTCATCATCTTCGGCTGCACGATCGCCGCGTTGTACCTCCACGAACGAAGCAGCGGCGGGAGTCGCGAAGGCTTCGAAGCGTGGTTCGCCGCTGGGCTGCTCATCGGCATCGGCGCGGTCGTCGCGCTGATTGCATTCTTCTACCGTCGAGGAAGGAGCGTGACGCGAACGCTGCGACTCGACGCCAACGGCATCGCGGTCGACGACGTCACCGTGCGCTGGGCAGACGCCGCGCACCTGCTCGCCGCCATCACGTGGGACAACGACGTGAAAGCCTGGGCGTGGGACTTCCGCTGGCTCTCGTCGGAGCGCAGCGAACTGCTCCGCGTCGGAGCCTGGGAATACCCACGCGCGCAGGCATCGGGTGACGGGACGCTCGTCGCCGACGGCGTCATCGCGCCTGACGGTGCGCTGGCGCTCGCGTTGGAGGCCGAAGCCCAATTCGCGCTTCACCAGACGGCGCTGCGCGAGTTTTCATTCCGCTCCGGGCCCGTAACGCTGGTCGACGAGGGCATCGACTTCGGCGGCAAGCTCGTGTCGTGGAAGCAGGTGACACGCGCGAGCCGCACCAACGGCACCATCACGCTCACCATCGACGGTGACGCGCCCTTCGAGCTGCGCCGCCCCGACGCGATGGACTACCTTGCGTTCAGCCATTCACTGGAGCGCGCTGGCATCGCCGTGCACGCCGCTGCTCCCGTCGAAGCGTGCTGGCAGGTGCGCGAGCTCACTTCGTTGGCTTGAGGCCTGCGCCTTTTTTTCGTCGGCGTAGGAGCCGCTCATGGAGTTTTCACTTGTCGGGAGCTTGCCTCTCAAGCGCGGTCGCGCCTGCATGGAAACGGCCTCACTCCTCGATGACGAACATCACGCGGCGGTTCTGCTCGCGGCCTTCCGCAGAGTCGTTGCTCGTCATCGGGCGCGTCTGGCCGAAGCCCGCCGACGACAGCCGCGCCTCGGCCACACCTTTGCCAACCAGGTACGCGCGCACCGCCGCCGCGCGCTCCCGTGAGAGGCGCAGGTTCGCCGTCGCCGAGCCACGATCATCGGTGTGCCCTTCGATGCGGACGCGCGCGACCTCGAGGTGCGCGTTGAGCAACGTCGCCACGTCGTCGAGCACCGAGAACGAGCTGTCACGCAGCACCGCGCGGTTGGTCTCGAAGTGCACCTCGCCGCGCAGCTCGATGTGATCGTTCTTCAGCTCGGCCTGCGGCGCGGCGACGACCTCCGCGACGACTGGCGCCATCACCGGCTCCGGCGCGGGCAGCGCGGGCGCCGTCACCAACGCGGGCTTCGGCGCCTCGACCGGGCAACCACCGGCGGCGGCCACCAGCGGGCACGCGTCGGCGGCGTTCGCCACACCGTCACCGTCGAAGTCGAGCGACGGGCACGACGCAGGGTCGGCCGAGCGCGTGGTGCAACGGCCGCTCCTTACGCCGCCGAAAGACGCGCCGAGCACCGCGCGAAACGCCGGCGTACCGGGCGCGTTGCCCACGCCGGGGCCCGCGAGGCCGAACAGCTCGAAGTCACCGAATGAATACCGCACGCCACCGAGCAGCTCGGCGCTCGCAGGCTCCGAGGCCAGCGGAATGAAGCCACGAAACGAGACCTCGCCGCGCAGCGGGCCCGTCACCGTCGACACGCCGACGCCGCCGAGCAACCGGCTGCCGATGACGTCGTTGGCCGCGATGGTGCGGTCTGCGCGGAGGTGCGCGCCGAGGTCGAGCGCCACGCGCACCGGGCCGATGGTGCGCCCCGCGCCGACAATCGCCTGCCCCGAGACGAACGGCTCGCTCGTCAACGAGCCACTGCCACCCAACGGAATGCCGAGCGCCATCGTCACGCCGAGATCCACCGGCGCGCCGTTGCGCTCCAACAGCGGCGCCACGCGCGCCTGCAACCACGGCGTACCGAAGCTGACCTGCTGCGGCACGCCACCGGCGACCGTCTCGCCGCCGCTCGACATCACCGACTGGCCATTCTGAAAGACGACCAGCGGCACCGACGCGCCCACCTCGAGCCACGGCAACACACCCAGCGCGCCAGACAACGTGGTGGTCAGCCGGTTCTCGACCAGCGCCGCCTTGCGCTCGCCGTTCTCGAAGTACACGAGCGGCGCGTGCTGGTACCCGAGCGACGCAGCGACACGGAAGTCGAGCGGCATCAGCAGGTCGGCGCCGCCCACCACGAGCCCACTGCGCGCGCCGGGGTTGAGCTGCAGCTGCTCGAGGTCGAAGCCGCTGACCTGCACCTGCTGCGCGCTGGCCTGCGTCGCCACCACGGCCACGGCGACGGCCGCGACCGACTTCACGCTGCGGCGGCGCAGCAGCATGCCCAGCATCAACACCGCGAAGAGCCACGCCGACGAGCCCGCGTTGCTGCTGCTGCAGCCGAAGCCGCCGCCGCCGAGGTCCACCCGCGCCTGCTCGACCACGAAGGCCGACTCGTCCGAGCGGTACGACTCCTGGCCGTTGCTGCCCACCACGCCGATGGACACCGAGTGCGAGCCCGCGCCGAGCAGCGGCAGCTGGTAGCTCCAGTTGCCGTTCTCGTCGGCGGTGGTGGTGCCCACCAGTTGGCCGTCGACGTAGATGTTGATGGTGGAGCCCGGCGTCGCGGTGCCCGACAGGTTGCCGTTGTCGCCCGTGCCGACGCCGCCCGGCGTGGTGACCGAGCCGGTGGTGGTGACGACGGTGATGGTGCCGCTGGTGGAGCTGCTGTGGCCCGCGCCGTCGGTGACGACGACGACGACCGAGTGTGAGCCCTCCGTCAGCGCGCGGTCGACAGTGCAGCTCCAGGTGCCGTCGGCGGCGACGGTGGTCACGCAGCGCTCCACGCCGTCGACGATGACGCGCACGGTGCCGCCCGCTTCGGCGGTGCCGCTGAACGTGGGCTGACCCGACGAGCTGCCGTTGAGGCCACCGGTGACGACCGGCGCCGCGGGCGAAATCGAGTCGACCTGCATGTTCATCGCGGTGCTGGTGGTGGTGTTACCGGCCGCGTCGGTCGCGCTGACGACGACCTGGTGCGCGCCGTCGGTCAGCGTCGCGGTGCACGAGAAGCGACCCTGTGCGTCAGCCACCGCGGTGCAGCGCTCGACGTCGTCGACGATGACGCGCACCGTGCTGCCGGGCTCGGCGTTGCCGCTGAACTCGACCTGCGTGCTGCCCATGACGCTGCCCGCTGCGGGCGAGGTCATCGAAGGCGTGGTGGGCGCGGTGACGTCGATGGTGACGGTGACGCTCGCCGTGGTGCTCACGTTGCCGGCCGCATCACGCTGCGTGACGGAGACAGCGTGCGTGCCTTCAGGCAGCGCCCGCGACGGCGTGCAGGCCCACGTACCGTTGGAGCCGACGATGGCGGTGCACACCGTGTCGCCGCCGAGCGCGACGGTGATGCTCGCGCCCGCCTCGCCGGTGCCCGAGAACGCAGGGCGGCCGGTGTTCAGCAGGCCGTTGCCCGGCGCGCCGATGACCGGAGCCGCAGGCACGGTGACGTCGACGCTGAAGTCACGCGCGTCGCTGGCGGCGCCTTCGAAGCCCTGCACGTCGATGACGACGGCCACGAGGTGGTGCGCGCCTTCGGTGAAGCTCGCGGTGCAGCTCCACGCGCCGTCGCTGGCCACGATGGCGTCACACACGTGCGCGGCGCCGTCCGTCACCTTGATGACGTTGCCGACCTCCGTGAGCGCCGCCGTGCCGCTGACGACGAGCGAGCCCGTGTTGACGATGGTGTTGAGCGCCGGCTGCGCGATGACGGGCGCCGCAATTACGCCGCGCAGGTCGATGACGAGCGTCGCGCTCGCCGTGCCCGCCGCGTTGGTGACGGTGAGCTGCACCTCGAAGTGGCCCGAGACCGCAGGCACGCCCGAGATGACGCCGTCGACCAGCGAGAGCCCGGCGGGCAGGCCCGACGCGGTGAAGGTGACGGGCTGCGTGCCGCTCGAGGTCAACGTGAGCGCCGCCGCGGTGCCCTGCACACCGACCAGCTGCAGGCCGCTGGTGAAGGCCGGGAGCGTGTGCACCGCGAGGTTCAGCGTGGTGTCGGCCGAGCCCGCCGCGTTGCTCGCCGCGAGCACGATGGCCAACTGCGCGTCAGCGGTGGGAATGCCCGAGAGCACGCCGGTCTGCGCGTCGAACGAGAGCCACGCGGGCAGCATGCCGGTGGCCAGCGTCATCGGCGCGGTGCCGGTGGCCGTCAGCGTGTACGTGAAGAGCTGCCCGACGATGGCCTGCGCCGCGCTGCCCGAGGTGATGGCCGGCTTCGCACGCACGGTGACGTGCAACGCCTTCGTCGAGCTGCCCGCGTCGTTGGTGACGGTGACGGTGAGGTCCGCGTCGACGTCTTGCGGAGGCGTACCCGAGAGCAGGCCCGTCGCGGCGTCGAACGAGAGCCACTGCGGCAACCCGCTGATGCTCAACGTGCGCGGCGCGGTGCCCGTCGCGGTGACGGTGAACGAGAACGCCTGGCCCACGATGGCCTCAGCGCTCATCGCCGAGGTGATGGCCGGCTTCGCGCGCACGGTCAGCTGCAGCACCTTGCTGTCAGTGCCCGCCGCGTTGGTGACGGTCAGCGTGAGGCTCGCGTCGACGTCGGCGTGCGGCGTACCCCACAGGGTGTTCGTCGACGCGTCGAAGGTCAGCCACGAAGGCAGCCCCGCCACGGTGATGGTGCGCGGCTCGGTGCCCGACGCGGTGATGACGAAGCTGAACGCCTCGTCGACGATGGCTTCGGCCGTGAGCGCCGAGGTGATGCTGGGCTTCGCGCGCACCGTCAGCTGCAGCGTCTTCGAGGCCGAGCCCGCCGCGTTGCTGACCGACAGCGTGATGGTCGCGTCGACGTCGGCGTTCGGCGTGCCGGTGATGACGCCGGTCTGCGCGTCGAACGAGGCCCAGGCCGGGAGCCCCGAGACGCTCAGCGTGCGCGGCTCCGTGCCGGTCGCGGTCAGCGTGTACGTGAAGAGGTCTCCGACGTTGGCTTCAGCGAAGGCCGCCGAGGTGATGGCCGGCTTCGCGCGCACCGTGATGACCAGCGTCTTGCTGTCCGTGCCCGCCGCGTTGCTGACCGACAGCGTGATGGCGGCGTCGACGTCGCTCGTCGGCGTGCCGCTGATGACGCCCGCGTTGAACGAGGCCCACGCCGGGAGGTTCGTCACGCTCAACGTGCGCGGCTCCGTGCCGGTGGCCGTCAGCGTGTAGCTGAAGCCCTCGCCGACGACGGCGTCAGCGCTGAGCGCCGAGGTGATG
>JAMHXF010000013.1:0-1885 GCA_035910535.1 Archangium sp.
CGTCGTCCACCACGCAGACGTGATCCTCATCGAGGGCAAGAGCTACCGCCTACGCGAGTCGACCCAGTCTGAACAGACCTCCGCTGCCAAGAGGACGCCCACCAAGAAGAAGTGACCCAGCGCCTGTGGCCCGCTCGGCGCGGGCCGCAGGCACGACCACGGCGGTGGTCAGATTCCTACGCTCAGACGTGGCCGCCAACACGCCACATCTTGTGGAGCTGCTTCATGCTGCGTACGGCCCTTCCACCATGGCGCTTCCGCAGGATGTCGATGAGCTGGATGACGCCTGGCGAGACCGCACGCAGGGCGCGCTCTTCGTGGGTGGGGGCCTCCCCAGGCTGCGGGATGCGCCGCGAACGGTGCTCAGGAAGCAGCGCGCGCTGGCGCGCGCCCGTCGGCCGCCGCTTGTGCTCGGCGAGGAGCTGGTGGCCATCGAAGATGCGGACTTTGTCGACGGTCTCGCGGATCTGCACCTGGCGCCCAAGGGACTCGGCAGGCACCGAGTAGCGGTTGGCGTGCAGGCTGACGTAGCCCTCTGTGTCGACGCGGCGGATGTGCTGGTCGTAGACCTCGGGCACGTGCAGCGGGAGCTTGTGGAGACAGGGCTTCTCGATCTCGAAGAGCTCGACGGGCGCGCACTGGAGGCTGCGCTTTGGTCGGCGATTGACCTGACCGCACCACTCTCGGAGCTGCCGATTCAGGTCGTCGATGTCCGCGAAGGTGCGGCCCGGGTAGAAGTTGCGCTCGATGTAGTCGAAGGGGCGCTCAACGCGCGCCGAGCGGTTGGCGTCGCCCAGCTCGTGCGCGATGAAGTGGAAGCCGAACCGCTCCGCGAAGGCCTGCATGGCGGGCGCCGGGACGGCGTTCTTCCCCGTGCCGCTCCCGACCACCACCGAGGTGTTGTCGGTCATGCAGTCGTCCGTCGTGCCCTCGAAGTAGCACGCCGCCTCTGTGAGGAACGCCCTGCACTCGAGGCGCGTGAAGCGCGCGTAGACCTTGGCGAAGGTCATGCGCGAGAAGCACAGCACCAGCGAGGCGCACTGCACGAGCTGACGCGTACCCCCGATCAGCACCCGGTGCGGCGACGTGTCGTGCTGCGACTCCTGGCCTGGCCCAAACGTGTAGCTCCCCACTGGGACCTTGGGCGCAACACCGATGCCATGGGCCCTGCAGAAGCGCGTCAGCGTCGAGTAGGGGATGGGGTGGCCTGCGCGCTCGAGCTCCTCCTGGACGCGGATCATGTTCCCTTCGCACGACATGTGAAGAGCACGCACCGTCTCGATGTGCGGGTCGACCTGCGTGGCACGCTGCAGGGCAGGCACCTTCGCCTCGCCGCTCTTGAGCACACGGCGGACCGCGTTGCGGCTGACCTTGAGCGCGCGGGCGATGGTGAGGTGGCCGTGTCCCTCACGGCGAAGGCGCAGGATCGCGCTGCGGGTGTCGTAGTCCAACATGGTCTCGCTCCTCGTTCACGCTCGCGTCGAGCGTCTCGACGGCCTGGCGGGCTTGGCGCATGGCGCCGCGCACCCGCGCGCGTCGCGCCGGGGAAGCGGTGGTGACCACTCCCTCGTCCACGCGCCGCTGCGCGCGGACGCTGATGCTCGCGAGCATCTCCAGGTCTCGCCGCAGGGCCTGGCACGCGTCCTCGCCAGCCTGCTCGCTAGCCTTCAGGTAGAGCGCCGGATGCTCGACGATGCGCTCCTTGCCCGCGTCGTCCGCGGACCGCCACGCGGCATACAGGCGCTCCATCTCGCGGCTGCTCGGCGCCTCGCGCGGCAGCTTCGCGACCAGCCGCTCGCAGTGAGCCCCGTTGGCGCGCGCCAACGGCACCAGCGACTTCATCGCGTCGTGGGCGTTGACGCGGCCCTCGCGCACCGCGGCCTGC
>JAMHXF010000014.1:0-27893 GCA_035910535.1 Archangium sp.
CTCCTGCTGTTCCTTGCTGAGCTCGCCGTAGATGTCTCGGACGGTGCGCATCAGGACACTGAAGACCGGAGACAGTGTCGGTAGGTTGGTCTTGTCGAGAAGCGTGCGCAGGGCACCAATTCGCTCCTCGGATTCGAGGGCCCTCAAAGCACGAAGGGCGTGCCGAACAACGGTCTCGTCGATCGCGGTCTTCGCCAGTTCTCGAGTGAGAATTCCGACGAGGTCGACCGACTGAACGGCGGTCTTGAGCTTTGAGTACTCCTCGTCGGCGGTCGGCGAGTAGGGGGCGTAGCGGATGGCGATGCTGAGGAGTCGCTGCTCGTCCGACTTCGTCGTGTCGTCGAGGTCTGCGGCATCAAGCTCTCGTAGGGTCGTGAGAAAGTCCTTCGACGAGATGATCCTGGTCTTGCGCTTGTTGAGAGAGAGGCCCTCAAGGTGGAGTTGGTCGGAGAGAACGACCAACGCTGAGTACGCCTCGCGTTGGTCCGCGCAGAAGATCGTGTAGTCGTCCACGACGCGGCAGAATTTGATCTTCTTTACGACGAGAGCTTTGTCGACGTCGGCAAGTGCGAGCTCAGCGAGGGTTCGCGAGGCGTTGCCACCAACGGGAAGACCGTACGAGACGTTCTTCTGAAACGCCTTGAGAAGGTCGATGATCCTCCTCGGAGCGTTTCCAGCATCACCGAGTCGCGCGAGCGCGTTCTCGACTCGGTGGTGGTACACGCGCTGGTAGAAGTCGGAGATGTCGGTCTGAACCACCACCCCGGCAGAACCAGCTAGCGTGTGACAGCGCTTTCGATAGTCGCGCCAGCCCACGTCACGGAACATCTTGTTCGTCGTGGCGTCCCACGAAAAGCGGTAGGAGAAGACGGCCTCGGAGCTTTCGGGAAGCCGCTTCGCTTCGATCTTGTCAGCGAGCGAGATGACGAGGCTGAGGTAGTAGGCGTTCCAAAACGGCTCGATCTGCGTCGCCCACCGGAAACCGGCGTAGCCCACCTGACAGAGTGCTTCCTCAGTTACCGGGGGGAACAGTTCGAGGTACTTGTCGAAGTCGCCGTTGAACTTCGCAAGGAGCTGACCAGCCTCTGTCTTGCGATCAGCCAGCACCCGGTTCTCGAGCGGAAACGGGAAGACGTCGGTGTCACCGAAGACAGCGATGCTCGAGATCGCCGCGCTTTGACTCGACGCCCAGTCCATGAACCCCTCCGTCGTGCAACCTACTTGGTCTCTGACCAGTCAGCAGGCGCTGTTAAATTCTCTCGGAACCTCTCGCCCCGTGGGCCAAGAGCGAGAGCCCGAGACCAATCCCGCTTCGCAAGGTGCTCGCTCAGTGGCCTCTGCGGGTCGAAGCGGGAGATGGCGATCGCCCCGCCAAACGCCGCGAATACTCGGGAAAGTCGAAGCCCCTCGGCGTTTCCGCCAAGGGGCTTCTGTTAAGCGGCGGGTTCGTCTTCTGAACCGACCAGCTCCCTGAGTAGGACTCGAACCTACGACCCGGCGATTAACAGTCGCCTGCTCTACCAGCTGAGCTATCAAGGAATATTTGCTGCAACAGCGGCGCGGCTTGTACGGGTGACGCACCAGCATGTCAACACTGACGAACACGTTTCCGGAAGGCCTCGTTCGGGCGGTGCGGGCGGCCTACGCGAACCCGCTGCGGGCGTACCATTCGTGGGCGCACGTGCTCGAAGTGCTGGATCACGTCGGCTCCGTTCCTCATTGGTCTCGGCCACTCGAAGTGCAGCTCGCGGCGCTGTTTCACGACGCGGTGTACGTCGCCGGCCGCTCCGACAACGAAGCGAAGAGCGCGGAGCTCGCGGCCGAGGCCATCGCCACCTTCATGGCTCGCGAGCCCGTCGACGTCGCGCTGGTTCGCACGCTCATCGATTTGACAGCGAAGCACGGCACGCTCGAACGCGCCGAGCTCGACGACGACGCGCGGCACTTCCTCGATTGCGACATGGCGATTCTCGGCAGCGCGCCCGAGCGCTTCGACGCGTACGACGCGGCCATCGCTCAGGAATACAGCCACGTGCCGAGGCTCGTCTTTCGTTTCAATCGACGTCGTTTCCTGAGGCGTCTGCTGGCCGCAGAACGAATCTTCCTCTCCGACCATTTCCATTCACGGTTCGATGCATCGGCGCGCGCGAATCTCAGGCGGGCCATCGAACGTGATGACTGAAGCTGAACTCCGACTTCGTTCAGTGCCGTGGCACGCGCTCGAAGGCCTCGATTCACTACTCGCACCTGCGCTCGCCGAAGTTCTCGACGGTCAGGCTGCCGACCGCGTGCTCGATCGACTGCTGCGCGCAAACCGGCACTTCTCCGCCGAGCAACGTCAGGTCTGCGCTGAAGCGCTCTTCGGAGTCGGGCTGTGGCGTCGCCGACTTCACGGCGCTCCGTTGCAACAACTCGCGACGCTCGCTGGTGAGCTCGGTGGCTTCACTGGCACGCCGTTCGAGCCGTCGCGCTGGTCGACGTGGCGCGAGCGCTACTCGTTCCCCGATTGGATCGCGGATCGCTTCGAGGCTCGCTTCGGTCTCGAAGCACCTGCGCTCGCCGACGCGCTCAACCGCCCGGGGCCGGTGACGCTGCGTGCACGCGACGATCGCGATGAACTCGCCGCGCGACTTCACGCCGCCGGCATCGAGACCACGCCGGGGCGCTGGGCTCCGCGCGCGCTCAACGTCGTCACTCCACGACCCAACCTGCTCGGCCTCGGCCCCGACTTCCTCGGCCACTTCGAAGTGCAAGACGAAGGCAGTCAACTGCTCGGCCTGCTGGTCGACGTGAAGCCCGGTGATGAAGTGCTCGACCTCTGCGCGGGCGCTGGCGGCAAGTCGCTCCAGCTCGCCGCGCGCGTCGGAGCGCAGGGTCGGGTGCATGCCACCGACATCGATCTGCAGAAGCTCGACCGGCTCCGCACTCGCGCCGCGAAAGCCAACGCGCGCGTGTTGATTCACGGCAAGGCGCCACCCGACGACCTTCGTGTGCCGCACGTGCTGGTCGACGCGCCGTGTTCTGAGCTCGGCGCGCTTCGTCGCGGGCCTGATCTCCGTTGGCGCCTTCGTGCGGAGTCGGTGCGCGAGTTCGCCCTCGTGCAGCGCTCGCTCATCGCCGCGGGCCTTCGTCATCTCGCTCCCGGCGGCCGCCTCGTCTACGCGACGTGCACGCTGACGCCCGAAGAGAACGAAGACACCGTCACGCACGCGTTGAGCATGGGGCTCGAGCTCGTTCGCCCGGACCTCGCGCCGGAGCTGCTCGACGAGCGCGGTTGTCTCTCGCTCGCGCCACATCGTCACGGCACCGACGGTTTCTTCGCCGCGGTCTTTACTCGTCGCTCGGAGGGCGGCGCTTGACGGCCTTCACGCCAGAACCCGACGTCGGAGGTCGCGTCACCGGGCGCCGCGTCACCGGCTTCACGCCGCTCTGACTCGGCGGCCGCACGCGCACGGGAGGTGACTCCGCGTACGTGTCGGCGTCGTCTTCGACCTGCGGCCTCGGGCGCACCTTGTCGAGCCCTCGACGGAAGTCGCCCAGCGCCTCCACGTCGTGCTCGGAGTCTTTGAGCTGCTGCTCATGCTCTTTGGCTCGCGCAGCGCGGCCGCTGAAGCGCGTGTACGCCCAGAAGGCGATGATGAAGACCGCGCCGGGAATGCTCCACAGCACCGCACGTCGCGGCCCGCCGAGGAGCTGCTCCGGTGTCCACCCGCGATCTCTCGCGCCGACGACCAGCCACGCTTTCTTCTGCTGCTCATGGCGCAGCGTGTTCGCCGACATCATCTCGACCTTCTGCTTCAGGTCGGAAGAGAGCTTGAACTTCCGCTCCTCGAAGCGGTGCCGAAGGTTCTCGAGGTGTTCGACGAGCTGCCGTTCTTCCGGCATCAAGCGCGCTGACTCGAGCGTCAACTCGAAGGCCTTCACGAGCTCGGCTTCACTGCAGCGCCGCCCGTCGTCGACCCCGAGAATCAGCAACGCCTTCGCGTACGAGAGCGCCGCTTTGTATTCAGGGTTGTCCCAATACGTGGCCCAGATGTAGCCGTAGACGGCCGCCGCGTAGACCGCGAGCACCACGAAGAGCCCCCACGGTACGGGGAATGACGGTCGCTTCTTCTCTTCGGGCTTCGGCGCTGCTGACGGCACGGCACGACTCTACTGCACCTTCGCTGTACAACCGCGCGGGTGAGCTTCCTGGCCCCGCCTCCACTTCGCCCTGGCGATCGCGTCGCCGTCGTCGCTCCTGCAGGCCCGTTCGATCGACCGTCGTTCGACAAAGGTCTCGAGGTGCTCGCCTCGCGCTACCGCCCGACGTTTTCCGCGCAGCTCTTCGACGCGCATCGCTACCTCGCCGGCACCGATGCGTCGCGCGCTGCTCAATTGCAGCAGGCGCTCGACGACGAAGACGTGCGCGCCATTTTCGCGGCGCGTGGTGGCTATGGCGCGATGCGCTTGTTGCCGTCATTGCGCTTCGGTAGCGCGAAGCACCTCGTTGGTTTTTCTGACGTCACCGCGCTTCACCTCGCGGCGCAGCGCTTCGGCTGGCAGTCGCTGCACGCGCCGGTGCTCACGCAGCTGGGTAAGCAGCCTGCCGACGTCATCGAGCGCCTCTTTGCGTCGCTCGAAGGTCGCGACGTCGCCGCGTTGTCGGGCACGCGCACCGTGACGGAGGGCGTCGCGACGGGCCCGTTGCTCGGTGGAAATCTCTCGGTGCTCTCGAGGCTCATCGGCACGCCGTATCTGCCCTCGCTGCGGGGCTCGGTGCTGTTGCTCGAAGACGTAGGCGAGCGCCCGTACCGGCTCGATCGCATGTGGACACACCTGAAGCTCGCGGGGCTGCTCGAGGGCGTCGCGGGCGTGGTGTTCGGCGAGTTCACCGGCTGCGACGACAAAGACGCGCCGTACACCAGCGCAGACGTGCTCGACGAACTCGCCGCGGAGCTCCAGGTGCCCTGCGCTGGGGGCTTCGTCATCGGCCACGGCGCGGTGAATCAACCGGTGACGCTCGGCGCGCAGGTCACGCTGAACGCGACCACGAAGACGCTCGAGGTTCTCGCGTGAAGCAGCTCGAGGCGTTGCTGCAACGAGGCCTCGACGCGCCCGCATTCCCGCTCGCGCGTCTCGAGGTGTTTCATGACGGGCGTCACGTCATCTCGGCGGGCAACGCGAACGCGGAGTGTGTGTTTGATCTCGCGTCCGTCACCAAGGTGATGAGCACCACGGCGCTCGTGCTCGACGGTCGTCTTCCTCTTGACGCGCCGGTGCAGCGTTGGTTTCCGAGCGCGAAGGTGCAGGCCACGGTGGCCGACCTGCTCTTTCACCGCAGCGGCTTGCCGGCGTTCGAACCGTTCTTCGCCGCGCCGAACCCGCAACCGCTCGCCTCGGTCATCGCCACGGCGCCGCTCCACGTGAACAAGGCCGTCTACAGCGACCTCGGCTTCATTCTGTTGGGCGGCATCGTCGAACAGTCGCTCGGTGCGCCGCTCGACACGCTCTTCGCAGCGCGCGTCGCCGGGCCGCTCGGGTTGAGCGCAGGGTATCGCCGCGTGTCGTCGCGGCTCGCGCTGCCGCCCGACTTCGCGCCAACGGGCACCACGCGGCCTCGCGAGCCAGCGCCAGGCCAGGAATCGCTGTGGCAGCTCGCCGTGCAGCCCACCGAGCTCGCGCAGGTCGACGACGACAACGCCTTCGTCATGGACGGCGTCTCAGGTCACGCAGGGCTCTTCGGTACGGCGCTCGACGTCGCGCGGTTCGGCCAGGCGATGCTCGAAGGTCGCTGGGCTCCGCCGACTCCGTGGCACGTCGATGCGGCGACACCTGGCAGCACGCGCGCGCTGGGCTTCGACACGCCATCACTCGAAGGCGCGTCGTGCGGCCGCCTCATCGGCAAGCGGGGCCCGCGCGGCGCCATCGGTCACCTCGGCTTCACCGGCACGAGCCTCTGGGTCGACTTCGATCGCCAGCTCGTCGTCGCGTTCCTCACCAACCGCGTGGCGCTCGGCCGCGCCAACATTCGTATTCGTGAATTCCGCCCGCTGGTGCACGACGCCGTGCTCGACGCCCTCGGGTTGGAGTGAGAGGTTCCGTGCCTCACATGTCTGCCGCGCCTGACGACAACGGTCTCACCCTCGACACCGTCGACCCTTCTTTCCCCCGCCGCATTCACCTCGTCGGCGTCGGTGGCACCGGCATGGGCAGCTTCGCCGGCATGTTGAAAGCCGCCGGCTACGAGGTCACCGGCAGCGACGAAAACGTGTACCCGCCGATGAGCGACATGCTCGCGCACTGGGGCATCGCCGCGCTCACGCCGTATGCACCTGCGAACCTCGATGTCGCGAAGCCTGACCTCGTCATCATCGGCAACGTCATTCGCCGGGTGAACGTCGAGGCCACCGAGGTCCGTGCGCGCAAGCTGCCGCAGATGAGTTTCCCGGCAGCGCTGGGTTCCTTGTTCTTGAAGCAGCGGCACTCCATCGTGGTGGCCGGTACGCACGGCAAGACGACGACGTCTTCGTTGATGGGTCACGTGCTCGCGGCTGCCGGCAAAGATCCGACGTTTCTGGTCGGCGGCGTGACGAAGAACTACTCGGGCAACTACCGACTTGGGAAAGGGCCGCACTTCGTCGTCGAAGGCGACGAGTACGACACCGCGTACTTCGACAAGGGCCCCAAGTTTCTCCACTACCAACCCAGAACGCTCATTCTCACCAGCGTCGAGTTCGACCACGCCGACATCTACCGTGACCTCGCGCACTACGAGGCGTCGTTCGAGAAGCTGATCCCACTCGTGCCTGCTGACGGCACCATCGCGGTCAGCGCGAGCTGGCCCAACGCGGTGCGCATCGCGAAGCAGGGCAAGGCCCGCGTGGTGACGTACGGCGTGCACGAAGGTGCGCTGCACGCGGTCGACTTGAAGCTCGGGCCTGAAGGCGCGCGCTTCGGCGTGAGTCTCGATGGCGAAGTGCTCGGTGAAGTGCTGCTGCCGATGGCGGGCGCGCACAACGTCGAAAACGCGCTCGGTGTCTTCGCGGCGGGCCTCGCGGTGGGGCTCACGTTCGAAGAGCTGCGCGACGGCTTCGCGTCCTTCGAAGGCGTGAAGCGGCGGCAAGAAATTCGCGGCGAGCCGAACGGCGTCATGGTCATCGACGACTTCGCGCATCACCCGACGGCGGTGCGAGAGACCATCGCTGCGGTGGCAGCGCGCTACACCGGCCGTCGTGTGTGGGCCGTGTTCGAACCGCGCTCGAACACCTCGCGTCGCAACATTCATCAGCACGAGTACGCGAAGTCGTTCGAAGGTGCCGCGCGCGCGTCGCTCAAGGTGCCCGAGCGTCACGACAAGATTCCTTCGGGTGAAGAGCTCGACGTGCCGCTGCTCGCGAGCGAGCTGACGGCGCAGGGAATTTCGTCACGTGCGCAGAGCACGGTGGCCGCGCTGCTCGATGAAGTCGCAGCGGAAGCCAGGCCGGGCGACGTGGTGCTGGTGATGTCGAACGGCAGCTTCGGCGGGTTCATCGACTCGCTGCTGTCGCGTCTGGGAGCACGGTCATGAAGCAGGCTCTTCTCATTGCGGTGTTGGTGTTTTCGGCGTGCACGACGGCGAAGAAGCCCGAGCTCACGACGCCTTCGGTTCGTTCAGGCATCAACACCGAAGCGTTGCAGCTCTCGCTCCCACAGTTTCCGGGTGGCGAGGTGTGGACGCTGAAGTCGGAGCGCGGTCGCGTGGTGGTGCTCGACGTGTGGGCCACGTGGTGCGAGCCGTGTCGCGACGCGCTGCCGCTGTACCAGGACATCGCCAAACAGTTCGAAGCGCGCGGGCTCAAGGTCTACGCCGTGAACATCGACGCCGAGCAGAAGCTCATCGCTCCGTTTCTGCAGGACGCGAAGGTGAACCTGCCGGTGCTGCTCGACCCCGAAGCCAGGGTGAGCGAAGCGGTGCTCAAGGTGAAGTTGATGCCGAGCACGTTCTTCATCGACAAGCGCGGCGTGCTTCGCCACTCGCATGAAGGCTTCGACGAAGGGCAGCTGAGCACCTGGCTCGAAGAAATCGAAGCGCTGCTCGCCGAGCCAGACCCCGAGACGAAGTGAGTCGCGAGCTCGCGCAGTTGGCAGAGTCCATCGCGCGTGATGCGGGTGCTGTGCTGGCCACGCGCTTCGCGCAGACGCGCACCGTCGAGTTCAAGGGCCGCGACACCGACCTCGTCACCGACGCAGACCGCGCCAGCGAGGCTGTGATTCTCGAGCGCCTGGCTCGCGAGGTGCCGACGCACGCAGTGTTGGCTGAAGAGCAGGGGGCCGTCGGCGCCGCGAGCTCGCATCGCTGGTTCGTCGACCCGCTCGATGGCACCACCAACTACGCGCACGGTGTTCCCCATTTCTGCGTGACGCTCGCCGTGGAGGATGACGCCGGGGTGCTGGCGGGCGTGGTGTTCGACCCGCTGCGCGACGAGTGTTTCGTGGCCGCGCGCGGGCTGGGGGCCACGCTCAATGGTCGTCCGCTGCGCGCCAGCGCGGCCACCACGCTTTCTCGTGCGTTGTTGTGCACGGGCTTCCCCTACGACGTGCGCGAAAGGCCTGAAGGGCCGCTGGGCCTGCTGGGGCGGCTCCTGACGCAAGCGCAGGGCATGCGACGCCTCGGGAGCGCAGCGCTCGACCTCGCGTATGTCGCTGCAGGTCGCTTCGACGGCTTCTTCGAGTTCTCGTTGAAGCCGTGGGACATCGCCGCCGGTGGTTTGTTGGTGACCGAAGCGGGCGGGGTGATGCAGCGGCTCGACGGTGGGAGCTGGTCTCCGCAACATGGAGACGTGATGGCCGCCGCACCCGGCATCGCCGAAGCGCTGGGTCGGGAATGCCGCGAGTTCGTCGCGCGCCTTAGATGAAGCTCTCAGGCACGAAGATGATGTCGCCAGGCTGAAGTGCAAAGTTCTTCTCGCGGCCGATGACGATGTTTTCGACCTTCACCGGCAGCTTCACTTCGCGACCTTCGACGACACGCGTGACGTTGACGTTGTTCTTCGAGGCCGTGCGCGACAAGCCACCAGCCTGGGAGATGGCGTGAATGATGGTCATGCCCTCTTCGTAGGCGAACGAGCCCGGCTTGCTGACCTCCCCGAAGACGAAGACCTTCTTGGAGTTGAACTCCTTCACCAGCGCCGAGACCTGAGGGCGGCGCACGAAGCCACTCTTGAGACAGGTGGTGATGGCTTCAGCGGCGCCGCTGGCCGTGAGGTGGCCGACGACGACCTTGCCGCAGAGCGGGAAGTCGATGTGGCCGTCGGCGTCGACTCGGTAGACGCCCGAGAGATCTGCCTCCTGGTACACGCGCACTTCGAGCAGGTCGTTCGCGGCCAGGGTGTTGGCGCTCACACCGGCGTTCGTCGTGAGCTGATCGGCGCGTACGTCATCAAGGCTGCTGCGCGGGTGCTGGCAGGCCGCCATCGACAAGACGCTCAGCGCGAGCGCAGGCCAGGTGCTCCGCATCGTCAGTAGTGGAAGTCGAGGCGAAGCATGGCCTCGTGGCGCAGGTATTCGAGGCCGGGCAACGGCGGCGCCAGCGGGCTCTGCGTGGTGCGGTACGAGAGCGTGTAGCTCGCGCTGATGTCGAACCATGACGTGATGACGAACGTGGGCGTCACATTCAGGCTGATGAGGAAGTCGTTACGCGTGGGGTTTGGCACTGGCGCCATCGCGTTGACCGGCGTGCCGAGGAAGGTGAGGTAGTCCACCGAGAACTGCCCGTTGATGGTGAGGCGGTTGCTCAGGAAGCCGACACCGCCGCGCAGGTAGCCACGGTCGTTGATCAACGCACCGATGATGGGCACCGGCAGCGCGTTGCGCGCATAACCCACGGCGACTCGCGTCGAATCGGTCACCGTGTACGCCAGCTCGGCGTTGGCGATGAAGGTGTGAATTGAACCATTCGTGAAGTCGCCCGCGTACCCGGCGAGCAGCGTCACGGAAATGCGCGGTGAAATGAGGCCCGCGATGCCCGCCATCGAGCGGAACATGACCTTCGCGGCGAGCGGGTTGTTGAAGTAGTAGCGCCAGTCCGCGTTGACGTCGACGATGATGGCGGTCTTCGGCAGGAACTTCCAACGCGTGTTCGCGCCGAAGTTGAGGTTGCTGTAGTTCGACTGCGCCGGGTCACACAGCGGGTTGGACGCCGGGCAGAAGTTGGCGATGCCATTCACGAGGCGGTCGAAGAACTCGACGCTCCACGCGACCTTCGGCGTGACCTCCAGCGCGCGACCACCGGGGTGAATCGGGGCTGCGAGGTAGACGTTGTTGAACAGCGAAATGGCGCCGATGCCGAGGGCCGGGTTCTGCGTACGGTCGCTGCGCGTCAGCTGGTCGCCGAACTGAAACTCGACGGCGCCGTCACGGTTGAACTTGGTGTCGAGCCCCACCGAGGCGTGCAGGCGCGAGAGCGCCACTGAGCCAGGAGAAATCAGGCCGGTGAACCACAGGTATTCTGCGTTGCCGTTGAAGCCGACGTAGGTGGAGGGCGTGTCGAGGTCGAACTTCACGCCGGGTCGTGCGTGGAGAATCAGCTCACCCGAGGGCAGCAGATTGTTGGCCGAGTCGAGCGTGAAATAGCCGACGAGCGAATCGAAGCGGGCGTCGAGCTGAAGATACGGGTGGAGCTCACCGTCGCCGATCTTGAAGCCGGGCGACTTCGCGACTTCCTGCGCGCTCACCACAGGCGCAAGCAGGCCGCAGAGCAGCAACGCCAACGTGCGACCTGTTCCCCTCAGCCTCGTCATTGTGAAGTCAAATGGCCTTAGCACACAGTGTGTGATGGCCAATCCATTTCAAGGTACGTGGTGCTCCGGTCACATCGTCGGGCTGGCGGGCGGTGGCCGCGTGTCGATCGACGGGGGCGTAGGCATCTGGGTTGGATCACCGGGCGGCAGGTAGTCAGGCGTATCGACTTCGACGCTCAGGTTCTCGTCCGTGCGAAACGCGAGCTGACCGATGCACTGCTCGGCTTCAGCGCGGAGCTGGTCGACCTTCGAGCGCGCGATGGTGACCTTCGTGAATTCGTGCTCGGCGGTCGAGGTTTCCTTGCGCGCTACGGCTTCCTGCAACGCGACGTCAGACTGCTCGGAAATACGGAGCAGGCCTTTGATCTGCGTCAGCTTTTCGTTCACGCAGTTGAGCTTGACGACGTCTTTCGTGTTGCGCGCTTCTTCGAGCTTGCTGAGCACGTCTTTGAGCGCGCCGCGCATGCGACCGACGGAATCGGCGCTGGTCTTCACCTTCTCAGGGTCGGGCACCCTCGATGCATCGGTCGCCTCGGGCGCAACAGGAGCCTGGGCGAACGAGAACGCCGCAAGAACGACGACGCAGAGTGTGACGGCACGGCGGATCATCAAACAGCCCCCAACCACGCAGGAAGAGGAAGAAAACTACGGGTCTGGGTGTGTGTAAGTCAACGCAGACCGTCATGCAACGAAGGCTACGGGTCAGTGCCACCGGAGGGGCACTTCATTCAACCTTCCGCCAATCGACGGTTCGTTTCACGCAGCCGCGTCGAGAGCAGGCGCGCGATGTTCATCACCAGAAACGAGAACCCGTCTTTGTTCGTCTGGCGGAACTGCGCGAGGTGCTCGGCCGACAAGTAAAGCAGCTGCGCGTCGGTGCGCGCCTTCACCGTGGCCGATCGGTGCGCCTTGTCGATGAGCGCCATCTCTCCGAAGCACTCGCCGACGCTCAGCGTGGCGATGGGCGTCTGCTTGCCGGAGCGGAAAATTTCGACTTCGCCGGAGCTCACCAGGTACAGGCCGTCACCCAGCTCGCCTTCATTGAAGATGACGGCGCCAGCGTCGACACGTCGCGGCGTCAGCATCGCGCAGACGACCTCCAACTCGTGGTTGGAGAGCATCTCGAACAGCGGTGAGCCTGACAGCAGCGCGACGAGGTCCATGACGGCCCGCGCATTGTGTCACGGCGCCCAGCGTGCGCGAGAAAGCGCACCCCGACGTTACGACGCGGGAGCGAAGACGAACGGGTACGCCACCGGCACTTCCGACTCGGGCTTGAAGGGGAAGACCCAGCCGCGAATGGTGGTCTTGATGCACGAGGCGACGGCTTCGTTGCCCAGCGTGTTTTCTTCGATGTCGATGTCACTCGTGCGCCCAGCCGGCGTGATGCTGAAGCGCACCACGACTTTGCCCTTGAGGCTCGGGTTGCGCTTGAGCTCTTTCTCGTAGCACTGCTGAATGGCGCCTTTGCGCGCGCGCACGTAAGCCGCGAGCTTCTCGCGATCGACGTCGCTCGAATCAACTTCAGGGGCCTGCATCTGCACGCCGCCACGCACTGTTGCCGTGCCTTTTTCTGCCAGCGCCACGTTGCCGCCGCCTGCCGTGCCGAGATCGCCGATGCCAGCCGCCGAACCCGCAGTACCGCCCTTGGGGCCGCCTGCTGCGAGCGAGTCTGCGGTCGCCACGCCGACGCCGCTGGCTCCCGAGAGCGCCGAGGCAACATCGCCCACGCCGCTGGAACCACCGAGCACGTCTTCGAACGCTCCGGCGCCACCCGACGCCGAGCCGATGACCTTGAGCAGACCCGACTTCGCCACCTTCGCCTGCAGCGCGGCCTTCTGCTCGCTGGGGTTGGAGGGCGGCTTTTCGCCTTTCTTCTCGGCGACCTCCTTCTTGTCTTCTTTCTTCTCGTCCTTCTTCTGGTCTCCGGTGTCGGCGGTTTCCTGCACGGGCGGCGGCTTCACCTCGACCGGCATCATGGCCTTCACGAAGCGGTCAGGAAGCTCGTCGAGCGTCAGCTCTCGCTCTTCAGGAACGGGCTGGCAGGCGATGAACGTCGCGCCCGAGAAGTGAATGAAGAGCGAAGCGGCCAGCACCATGAAGAAGAACTGGTCGATCTGCTTGAAGATGCTGCCGCGCACTTCGCCGGGCAGCTCGGGTTTGGGCGCCTCGGGCGGCGGGGCGACGAACTGAAAGAGCAGCGAGACTTCGCCCAGCACCACGCGCCCCTTCGAGGCGTCGGTGAGCGGAATGACGTACGCGTCTTTGCGCTGCTTGGCGATGCCACGGGAGATGGCTTCCGCGAGCGAAATTTCCTGGCCGCTGACGGAGATTTTGCCCTCCATCGCGGAGGTGAAAATCAACGAGTACTGCTCGTTGACTGCCTCAAAAAGCGTGAACGAAGGCGGCAGGTTGCTGACCGGCACGACAATCGTATTGGTCGCGTTCTGACCGACCGAGACCGTGGCGCGCTTTTTCAGCGTGCGATCTTCGGTGATCTTGCTGCCCTGAATGAGCGCGACGCGAAGGAGCTTGTGGCCAGCAGCCAGCGGTTGAGCCATGACGTTCCCTTAGACAGCCGCGAGCGGAACGGGTTCCGTCGGGCGCACCCCCAACAACCACAAGGGCTCTGCACACTTAGCCACAGCGAGGAGTGGACTCAAGGATCAGAACGCGTCCTTCTCGACGCTCTTTTCAACCTTGGGCACGAACGACTCCTCGCGATTGAGTTCGTCGAAGTTCAACGTGCTGCGCTGCAGAATGTAGAAGGCCTGCGGCTTCTGAATGCGCCCCTCGACCGTGATGGCATCGAGGCGAATGACCTTCTTCTTCTTGGGCTGCCCGCTCTCCTGCGCGAAGACCGTCGAAGCGAGCAGCAGGCTGGCGAAGAGAAGAGTGCGCATCACTTGTCGTCCTCAGCGACCTTACCGGAAGGCGCGGGCTTCGGCGCGGGCGCGTCGTCGTCGTCACCAAGCCGAGACGCCGGCTTGTTCTTCGCGGCTTTCGCAGCTTCCGCAGCGTCCTTCTTGGCGGCAGCGGCTTCTTCTTTCTTCCGTTTGGCGTCTTCGGCTGCGGCTTTCTTCGCGGCTGCGGCGTCTTCTGCGGCCTGCTTCTTGGCAGCAGCAGCTTCTTCTTTCTTCCGTGCAGCTTCACCGAGCGCAGCTTTGCGCGCGGCTTCTGCTTCGGCCTTCTTCGCAGCAGCCGCGTCTTCCGAGGCCTTCTTCGCGGCGGCTTCAGCATCGCTCTTCGATTTGGCTTCTGCGTCAGCTCTGGCCTTCTTTTCGGCTTCGATGCGCGCAGCCTCGTCGTCAGCGGCTTTCTTCTTCGCGTCTTCTTCGGCCTTCTTCGCGTTCTCGACCTTCTTGAGCTGGTCTTTCTTCTCGCGCTCTTTGCGGCGCTCTTCCTTCTCGATGCCCTTGTTGGCGTCCTTGATGTACTGGTCGACGCTGGCGTCTTTGCCACCCTTGCTCTTGTACTCGTTGAAGTACGCGATCGACTTCTTGAAGCGCTCGGTGACGTCGACGCCTTCGATGTCTTGGTCGAGGTACGTGACGCCCAGGTTGAAGCTCACGTCGGCGAGGCCTGGCTGTGACTTCTGCACCTTCTGGTATTCGGCGATGGCCTTCTGTGGCTGTTGAAGACCGCGGTACGCGTTGCCGAGGTTGAGGTGCGCCACCGTGAAATCAGGCTGCGCAGCGACGGCGGCCTCGAGTTCTTTCACGGCTGCTTCGTAGTCACTCGCGTCATTGAGCAGCGCGCCGAAGTTGTTCCGCGCTTCCGCGAAGTCGGGCTTGAGCAACGTCGCCTGTCGGAATGACTCGAGCGCCTGCGGGCGCTGCTTGAGCTGCAGCAACACCAGCCCCAGCGCGTTGTGCGTCGCCGCGTCATTGGCGTCGATGGTGCGCGCGTTTTCGAGCACCAGCCGCGCGAGCTCGACCTTCGAGTCTTTGAAGTACACGTTGGCCAGCAGCTGCATCGCGCGCACGTTGCGCTCGTCGGCCTTGAGCACCTTCTTCGCTTCGTTGGCTGCAGCGTCGAGCTTGTTCTGCGCGAGCAGCGTGTAGACGAGACCGTTGCGCGGGCCGATGGCGGCGGGGTCTTTGGCGATGGCGCTGCGGAGCTCGCCTTCAATCTGTGGGCAGCGGCGCTGACGGCACTGCAGCCGCGCGAGGTAGTCCCACGCGATGTCCTGCTTCGGGTCGACTTCAACGGCGCGGCGGTAGTTGCGCTCTGCGCCAGCCGGGTCGCCCTGACGCTCGGCGATGATGCCGAGGTTGGTCCACGCGTAGGCGGCCTTGTCGTTGCGCGAGAGCACGTCTCTGAACGCAGCCTCGGCGGCAGAATTATTGTTGGCCGCCAGCGCCGCCACGCCTTCTTTGAACCGCGACTGAGTACCACTGTCGAACGTCGGGGCTGCGGGAGCCGGCGCCGACTGCGGAGTGGGCGCTTCACCGCCGGCGGCGGGCTTCACGACCTCTGCGGTCGAGGGCTCCGTCGAGGCGCTCTTCGGGCTGTACGGCACCTCTGGCGTCTCGGCGCCGTCGGTGACCTTTTCGTCGGGCTTGGTCTCGGGCGTGGTGGCACACGCCGACGCGAAGAAGAGGGCGGCAAAGAGAGCGCGCTTCACTTGTCACCTTCGCCGAGCTTCTGCGGGGCGTTGACTGCCTTCTCGTTGCCTTCGACGGCACCAACCGCGCCGTCGGGCAGCGTCAGGTCGCTGCTGATGAGCGACTTGGGCTCCTTCAGCATCGGGTACTCCTTGGGGCGGAAGCGGTTGAGCGACTCGAGCGTCTTCTTGGTCCACTCGTTGGAGACGCGGAACTTCTTCGCTTCGTTCCACGCTGCCGCGTACGTCTCGACGGCCTTGTCTTCGAGCGCCACGGTCTGTGCCGACAAGGCGTCCTGGTAGGTGACGACGGCTTCTTCTCCGAGCCGCTTGATGTCGGGAGGCACCGGCGTCTCGAGAATGGTCTGCGCGAAGCGCTCGAGCGTGAAGCCCTTGCGGTAGAAGGCCGCGAGCGTCCACTCCACGCGCTTGTATTTCACGATGGAGTCGTAGGCGGTGTTCACCTTCTTCACCCAGTCCTTCTTCACGGTGAACGAGTTCGCCAATGCGTTGCCGGTGCCGCCAATCTTGATCCGGTCGAAGTCTTCGAAGACGTACTCCGCGAGCTGGAAGCGCGAATACGCAGCCGCTTCAGCTGCGACTGGAGCCGTCTCGGCCTTCAGGTTGCGGCGATCGAACTCGTCAGCTGCGGCGGTGTAGGCCTTCTTCGCGGCGGTGTCGTTCTTCTGCTTCTGGTACGCGTCGCCGATTCGCTTCTTGGCGTCGACGACGAGCTCCGCCTGAGCGCTCTTGTTCGAGAACTTCGCGACGAACTCGTTGAGCGCCGCAATCTCCTTCGTCGAGTCGCCCTGCTTTTCGTAGATGAGCGCCGCTCGGAACTGGTTCTTCGGCGCGTCTTCGGAGTTCGGGTAGACGTCGGCGTAACGAAGGTACGCAGCGGCCGCTTCGTTGTAGCGCTGCAGACCTTCGAGCAGGCGCGCGGTGTTGAAGAGCGCCGACTCGCGATCTTTCGAGGTCGGGTAGTCCTTCACGAGCTTCTGGTACTTCTCGATGGCCTTGTCGAAGTCGTACGACTTCTCGGCGTTGACCGCGACGCGGAAGAGGGCGGCGTCGGCCAGCGCGCTCTTCGGGTACTCAGCCACGATGCGCTCGTAGATCTTCAAGGCTGAATCGAAGCGCTGCACGTTCTCGTAGCAGACCGCCGCGTTGTTCAACGCCTTGTCGGCGAACTCGTGCTTGGGCTCTTCGGCCACGAGCTCGAGGTACTTCTTCGCGGCCTCGTCGTACGAGCCCTTGGCCATCAGCTCTTCGGCCAACTTGAAGCGACCACCCAACTTGAACTTGGTCAGCTGCGCGTACAGCTCAGACTTGGGGTCGATGACGTCTTTGTTGGCCGCGAGTCGCGCCGACACCTCTTCGACGGCCTTCCAGTTCTTGTCGATGAGGTAGCTCTCGATGATGAGGTTGGTGGCGAACTTCGCGACCTCGGCCTTCGGGTACCCGGTGACGATGCTCTCGAAGCGACGGCGCGCTTCGTCGAACTGGTTGTGCGTGTAGAAGAGTTCTGCCGCGCGGTAGGCGATGCCGGGCGCTTTGTCGTCGCCGGGCTTGGCGCGCGCGACGTACTTGTCAGACGCGTCGACGAGCGCGACCTCGAGCACGGTGAGCTGAATCGGCGAAATCTTCTCGCCCTCGGGCCGCTCGGTCGACTTCAGCACCGGGTACGCCGTCGACGCGCCGCTCTTCACGTCGAGGTCGAGCTGCTTCTGGTTGGCGAGCACCGCCGCGTAGGCCGCGTCGTTCTGGTACTTCACGTCCTGGCTGGAATCACGCACCGCCGCGTAGTGCTTGCCGGCCTCTTTGAACTGGAACGAGTTGTACAGACACTCGGCCAGGTAGAACTCCATCTCGTAGGCGTTCTTGCTGCGGGGGAATCGCTGCAGGTAGCCGTCGTAGGCCCTGGCCGCAGTCTCGAAGGCCGTCTTGGCCTGGTCGAACTTGCCCTCCTGCTTGTAAACGAGCGCCTGTTGGTGATGGTAGATGGCCGTCGAGTACAGGCTCTTCTCGGCGAGCTCGCCGGCGGCCTGTACGACTTCAGGGTCACGTTTCCACTTCTCGTGCCACGGCGTGCCCGGCACGAACATGTTCGCCAGCTTCGAGCTCTCGGCGAAGGCCTCTTCGAGGCGGCGGTCGCGCTCGTAGGCCTGCACGATGCGCTGCTGAATCTTGGGGGCGTCTTTGTTGAGCGGGTCTTTCTGCAGCACCAATCGGTACGCCTCGATGGCCTCCGGGTGCTTGGTCTGGTCGAAGTACACGTCGGCCATGCGCCGGTAGACCTCGCCCTCGTAGCGGCGGCCGCCGAGCTTCGCGAACGTGTCTTGCGCCTTCGCCAGCGAGCCCCACTTCTCGTCGACGAAGCTGATGGCGGTGTACTGCAGCGCTTCGTTGCGCAAGTCGCCGCCGACCTCTTCGTCGTTCTTCCGCTTCGCTTCGGCTTCGTAATAGTCGACGAGCGAGATGAACCGGCCGACGGCGTCGTCGAAGCGGTCCATGCGGTAGTACACCCAACCCAACTTGTAGAGCGCCTTGTCGAAGAGCGGGTGTTTGGTGTCGGCGACGGCGTGCTCGTAGGCCTCGGCCGCGCGGGGCAGGGCGTCAGGCACGTCGTACGCGTCGAAGTAATACTCGCCGATGCGCACCCACGCCTCGGTGGTGAACTTCGACTTCGGGTAACGGGCGATGAGCTGCTCGTACGAGCTGCGCGCCTTCTCGAAGTCTTCCTGCTTTTCTTCGCAGTAGCCCAGCAGGTACCAGCTCGCGTCGTTGAGCTTGTAGTCGGGGAAGTCGTTGATGAGCCGACGGTAGAGCGCGATGGACTTGCCGAAGTCGACCTTCGGCTCGGGAGGCAGCGTGGGGTTCTTCTCGGGGTCGAGCTTCTTGAGCTGTTCTTCGTAGTCGCGCATGGCGACGGCCTGATCGTCGGCCGAGCGCTCGTAATAGAGCTCCGCCAGGCGGAACATCACGTCGGGCGTGTAGCGCGGGTCGTTCGGGTAGCGCTGGAGGAACTCTTCGAAGGCCGCGATGGCGTCGAGGCGCTCACGTCGCTCGAGCACTTCAAGGTCGCGAATGGCCTTCTCGTAGCTGTTGGCCAGCGTGTTGCGCTTCTCTTCGTATTTCTTTTCGACGAGGAGCTGCACCTCGCGCTTGAACTCACGCGACTCGGCTTCGTACAGCTCGAGCGCGCGCGAAATTTCTTCGATCTGCGCCTGCTGCGCCGCGCTGCCGAGCCCGTCGAGGTAACGGCTCCTCGCCTTCTGCACTGGCGCCGCGTCGGACTTGGAGGTTTCAGGCATCTGCGGGCCGACGCCGGCATCGGCCGTCGCCACGCCTGCATCGGCTTTGCCTGCAGCCTTTTTCGCCTGGGCGAAGGTCGTCGCGCTGAGCACGCAGCTGAGAATCAAGAGGGCGCGCATCACTCGACGTCCTTCAGCACTTCTTTGAATTCGTCATCGAGCTGCTTGAGCTCGCGGTCTTTCTGCGTGGCCAGCTTCTGAATGCTGCTCGTCTTGTCCTGCTTGCGCTGGAACGACACGTCGACCACGCCGACGTCGGCCTTGAGCACGAGGTCGTAGAAGCTCTGCCGCACGCGCTTGAAGCTGTCGAAGGCGATGCGACCGACGAGGTTTCGCGTGTCTCCAGTGACCTGCGCCGTTTCGGTGCGGTAGCCCTCGAGCAACTGCTGCTCGGCCAACACCTGCTCACGAAGGCGCGCGGCCTTCTGTGAGACGCGCTCGCGAACGATGGTCTTGCTGCGGGAGACGCGCTCCTTGAGTGCGGTGGTGTCAGCGCGCACGACGTCAGCGCGCAACAACACGGTCTGCGCGTCAGCGGAGAGGCCACGGCGGGCGGCGAGCAACAACTGCCGCTCCTGCTCGAGCACCGCCGCGTATTCCTGCTTGAGCTGGCCTTCGCCGCCGACGGCCTTGTCGGCGTTGCTGCGCTCGGCGAGCAGCTGCATGCGGAGCTCGTCGAGCTCGACCTGCACACCGTCGAGGCCGCGTTGTTCGAGCGTCACCTTCTCGAGGAAGGCCTTCTCGTCGTCAGGTTTGTCTTTGCGCTGGCTGCGCGTGTCGTCGACGAACTTGCGAATCGCGGTGAGCTGCGCGGCCTGCGACTGCAGCTGCACCCCGAGCTGAAACGCCTGCTTCTCGAGCGCGTCGATGGTGGACTGCATGCGGTCTTTGCGCGCGCGCACCTGGGCGTCGGTGGTGGGCAGCGTGTCGATGCGTGCCTTGAGCTCCTGCTGCTTCTTCTTGAGCTGTTCGAGTTGCTGCCGCTGCTCAGGCGCGAGGAGGTCATCGAGGATCACTTCTTCAATCTTCGTGAGCGACGCTTCAGCGCGCGTGAGCTGCGTGTCGACGGCGTCGGCGCGCGTGTAGCCTTCCTGCAGTACGGGGAAGCTCTCGACGCCGCGCTCTTCGAGCGATTTCAAGATGCGGTCGGCGATGGCGCGCGACTCTTCGATGCCCTTGCGGCTCTGGTCGAGCGCCGACGTGATTTCAACGGCGTCAGAGACTTCTTGCCGGGTGCTTGCCCACTTGAGCGCCACCGGCGGCAACAGCCGCGTCACGTCGAGCGACTTCTCGTTACGGGCGAGCAGCTCGTCGAAGTACTTCACCGGGTCCTGATTCACGGTGAGCAGCGCGTCGATTTCGTCTCGCACCGGCGCGTAGGTGTTGATCACCTGGTTGTACGTCTCAATCGCCTCGTCGTACTTCGAGAGCTTCTGCAGCAGCGTGCCCTGCAGAATCTTGGCCTCTGGCGCGAGCACGGAATCTTCGGCCACGAGCAGCAGCACCTCGGTCGCGTTCTTCGCGCGCTCGAGCTCACCCTTGCGTACGTAGCTCCACGCAACCTCATACAGCGCGTCAGGGAAGCTGTCGGAGCGCTGGTTGATGCGCGCGTAGCGGTCGATGGCTTCGTCGTACTTGCCGATTTCGAAATACACGCGGCCCATCGAGAGGTCCGCCAACTCGATGACGCTGCGCTCCTTGTCATCGCGCGGCTGCGACTGACTCACGGTGAGAAACTGCGCGAGCGCGGGGTCCCACTGCTTGAGGCGAACGTAGCCAACGCCGATGAAGTACGCCGCCTGCAGGTGGAAGGGGCCGGTGCCGTCACCTGCGAGCGACTGGAACACCGGGCGGCTGCGCGCCACGCGCTCTTCCAGCGTCAGGTCGGTGCGGCGAAAGAGCCACTTCGCATAGACGTACGTGAGCTCCGGAGGCAACGAGCCACCCGAGAGCCCGCGCGCCTGGTTGATGTACTCGTCGATGCCGTTGAACTCGTTGAGCCGACCGGCGATCTCGAGGTAGCGGGCGAGCGCCTCTTTGTAGTGCCCGGCGCGCAGCGCGAGCAGCTGACGCAGATACAGCCGTGAGCCGAGGTAGTTCTTCTGCTGGTAGAGCGAGTCGGCCAGGTAGAACAGTGCGTCGGGGTAGCGCTTGCTCTTCTGGAAGTCTTTGTTGGCGACGAGGTCGTAGAACAGCACCGCCGCCGTCGAGTAGTCGTTGAGCAGGTACTGAATTTCGCCGTCAGAGAACCGCTGCAGGCGCGCCGCTTCTTCTGACGACTCTTCGCGCAGCGTGTACTGCTTCTCGACCAGCTCGATGTTGTTGCGGGAGAGCTCGACCTGCCGGGCGATTTCTTCAACCTGCGCCTGGAGCTCTGCGGGCGAACTCCTGGCTTTCTGGGCCGCTACGGGCCCAGCAGTGAACAACGCCACGCTGAGAACGGCCCTGATCCAGCGGTTCATGGCGTTCGTGGGCTTACTGCCCCTCGGGAGCGGGAGCAGCCTCGGCCGGGGCTGCATCTTTCTTCGAGCCCTGATCTTTCGCCGACGAGATGTCGTAACGAATCGAGGGCTTTTCTTTGATGTCGGCGGTGATGCCGCCCTTTTCAAACCCGACGACCTTCACCGTGGTGGCTTTGCCCGCCTCGGCGTTGAACGTCTGGTTCGACTGCAGCTTGAACTTGTAACCTTCGAGGTAGCTGAAGATGCCGTAGCCGTGGCCGCGGTAGACCATGCGCACCGCGATCTGGTGATTGCCCGGCACGATGCGCCCGTTGAAGATCTCGAACTCTTCGCGCTTGTCGAGGTCTCCCGCTGCGTCGACCTTCGTGAAGATCGGCGCGCCGTCGAGCGCGTAGGCCACCGACTCGAGCACGAACTGCGCACCCATTTCGTTGCGGTGAAAGATGACGGCGCGCGCGCCCGACGAGAGGTCTCCACCGAGCACGGTTTCCTGCAGCAGCAGCAGGCGCGCCTTGGTGCGGAAGATCTTCTCTTTCAGGTCGACGACCTGCTCCTCGAGCGTCTTGACGCGCGTCGTGAAGGCTTCGTCGGCGGTCTGCGCCGCAGGTTCAGCGTTGCCGACAGGCGCGGGTGCAACGGCGCCGCCATCGACGCTCTGCGCGTGCGCGACCTGCGCGCTCAACGCCAGCGCGAAACACAGCGACCAACCCCCCCCACGCGACACGGTTACTGCCCGCCCTTCTTGAGCTCCGTGAGCACCAGCTTGGCCACGTCTTTCAAGGTGTCGAACACGCCGACGCCAGTGGGCGCGACAGCCTGGCGCTCGGTCACGTTGCGCGGGTTGAGCACCTTGCGGAGCTCTTCGACCGGCACCGCGTTGGGCAAGTCACGCTTGTTGTACTGCATGACGAACGGAACCTTGTCGAGGTCGTAGCCCTGCTCCTTCAAGTTGATGCGCAGGTTGTCCAGCGACTCGATGTTGGCTTCCATGCGCTCCACTTGAGAGTCGGCGACGAAGACCACGCCATCGACACCCTTGAGGATGAGCTTTCGGCTCGCGTCGTAGAAGACCTGACCTGGCACCGTGTACAGGTGGAAACGCGTCTTGAAGCCGCGAATCTCACCGAGCGACAGCGGCAGGAAGTCGAAGAAGAGCGTGCGATCGGTCTCGGTAGAGAGCGAGATCAGCTTGCCCTTCGTCTCGGGGTTGGTCTTGTTGTAGATGTACTGCAGGTTCGTCGTCTTCCCGCACAGACCGGGGCCGTAGTAGACGATCTTGCAGTTGATCTCGCGGCTTGAGTAGTTGATGAAAGACATGAGCCTTTAGCCTTACTCGCTGAAGAGGTTGTCGATGTCGGCGTCGGAGATCTCGGCGAACGGCGAGCCGGCTCCCGGTGCAGACGAACGGGCGGCCAACGCCGCAAAGACCTTCTCGAGTTCGTCTGACGCCTTCTTGATGCGCAGGCGAACGAGGCCGAGCGACGTGCGGTTGTCGAAGATGACGACCAGCACCACGCGCCCGCCGACCAACGTCATGTAGAGCGAATCTCTCGCGCCCTCATGAAACTGGTTGGGGAACTCGTTCTCGCCGATGAGCTTGGCCAGCCCGCCCATCGCCGCCACGTTGCCGGCCGTCAAAGACGCGAGCGACGTGGTGTCGATGTTGTGGGTCTGCCCGGCCGCTGAAATCAGCTGCCCGTTCTTGTCGACGAGGAAGACGACCTTCGCGTTGGCGTCTTTCGTGAGTCGGTCGCACACCGCATTGATGCGGGTGAACTCCTCTTCGTACATCACCAGCTGCGTGGCCATGAGGTGGAGTTGCTCCTGTCAAAACAGATGCGCGGGTCTACCAGACGCTACCCGCTTGTACACGCTTAACACATTGAATTCAGAGATCGCGACGAGCTGCCAACGCCCGCGCGAGGGTCGCTTGATCGGCGTATTCGAGGTCGCCACCCATGGGAATTCCCTGGGCGAGGCGGCTGACGCGCACGCCGATCGGCTTGAGCAGTCGCGTCAGGTACAGCGCCGTGGCTTCACCTTCGACATCGGGGTTGGTCGCCACGATGACCTCCTCGATGGGCAAGTCCTGCAACCGCAAGATCAGCTCTTTGATGCGCAACTGCTCCGGGCCGATCCCCTCCAGCGGAGAGAGCACGCCGTGCAGCACGTGGTAGCGACCGCGGAACTCGCGGGTGCGCTCAATGGCCAATTCGTCGGCGATGCCTTCAACCACACACAGCGCCCGGTCGTCGCGGCGCGTGTCGGAGCAGTACGCGCAAAAGGTGCCCTCGGGCCCGTCGTGCAGACTGAAGCAGCGGCTGCACAGCTTGACCTTGTCGACGACCTCGTTGAGCGCTGCCGCGAGCCCGCGCGCGTACTCCGGCGGTGACCGGAGCACATGAAACGCGAGGCGCTGCGCAGTTTTTTCGCCGATGCCTGGCAGCTTCGCGAGCTGCGCGACGAGGCGGTTGATGGCGTCAGGCGTCACGTCACGCCGGGAATCTTGATGCCGCCCGAGACCTTGCCGAGCTCGACCTGCATCTTGGTCTTGCTGTCGACGAGCGCCGCGTTGACGGTGGCGATGACGAGGTCTTCGAGCATCGCCACGTCGTTGGGGTCGACGGCGGCGGGAGCGATCTTGATGCTCTTGATCTCCTGCGCGCAGTTGACGACCACCGTGACGAGATCGTTGGCGGACTTCTTCTCGACCGTTTCTTCGGCGAGCTCCGTCTTTCGCTTATCGATCTTCTCGGTGAGCTTGTTGGCCTGTCGAATGAAGTAGTTGAGATCTACGCCGGGCATGGGGACCACTTTCGCTGAAAAAGGTGTGAGGTCTCTAGTCGACGGGAGGGCTGCCGTCACCCTCGTCGGCCGCGATGGGTTTCTTCGGTGTCGGCTCGAGGTAGCTGATGTGCTCGAGGTTGCCGCCGAGGTGCTTGAGCACGTTGCGCAGCGCGGGGTGCATGCGCACCTTTTCTTCGATGCTGCGCTCGCGCGTGTTGCGATCCGTCGCCTCGAGTTCGGCGATCGACTTCGGGGCCGACTGCAGCGCCGCAGCGGTGGTGTCTTCCAGCACCTTGACGGGCCGCCCGAGGCTGCGCGCGAGCTCGGCCTCAATCATCGCGCGAGAGAGCCCGACGATCTGCGCGCGGTGGAACGCAGCGTCGGTGGGGAAGGCGAGCTTCACTCCCTCAGGGGTGAAGCCGAGGAACCGCGCGTAGCTCAGTGACTTGCCGTGTCGAGGTGACGCGTTGCGGAGGGCGTCGACGGCGCGGCGCCACTTCTCATCATCACCGACGATGTGGGTCGGCGTCGGGGGCGCTTCGGGTTCTGGCTCTTGTTCTTCGAGCACCAGCGGCGGCGGCACGAGACACTCGCCAGAAGCGCAACCACCTGGGCTGCCTTCAGGCTCGAAGAGCTTCACGTCTCCGGGGAGCACGCGATTGACGAGCGTGACTTCGGGCTGCGGGGCGGCGACGCGCGGAGGCAAAACGTGCGTCTGCGCGCTCGACGCGGAGTTGTTCGCCGCGTTGGGCTGCGCACTCGGCGCAGCGGTGTTCGTGCTCTGCGGCATCGCGCGCTGCGTGGAGTTGTTCGTCGCGTTGGGCTGCGCACTCGGCGCAGAGGTGTTCGCGCTCTGCGGCATCGCGCGCTGCGTGGAGTTGTTCGTCGCGTTGGGCTGCGCACTCGGCGCAGCATTGTTCGTGCTCTGCGTCGCAGGGCGCTGCGCGGAGTTGTTCGTCGCGCTCGACGCTGCGTTGAACTGCGCCGTCGCGGAGTTGTGCTCGTTCTGCGGCACCGCACGCAGCGCAGAAGTGTTCGCCGCGTTGGGCTGTGCGCTCGACTCGGAGCTGTTCGCGCTCTGCGGCATCGCACGCTGCGCGGAGCTGTTCGTCGCGTTGGGCTGCGCACTCGGCGCAGAGTTGTTCGCGGTCTGCGGCATTGCACGCTGCGCGGAGCTGTTCGTCGCGTTGGGCTGTGCGCTCGACGCGGAGTTGTGCGCACGCTGCGCGGAGCTGTTCGCCGCGTTGGACTGCGCACTCGGCGCGGCGTTGTTCGCGCTCTGCGTCGCCTGCTGTGCACGGAGGGTCTGCGCGAACGAGCGCGATTCTTCAGGCGCGAAAGGGAGCCGAAGCGGGGCGACCTCCGGGCGCCCCTTGAGTCAGCTTCTCGACGCGAGCGATGAGCTCGGGAAGCGCGGCGGCGGGCGCCAGGTGCAGGCCCTTGAGCAGCGTCATCTCCAACGCGAGCTTCGGCTGCGGCGCGCGCGCGATCTCCCACACCGACGAGTGCACCACGTCGAACAACCGGGCGACCTGCGCTGCGTCACTCTCGCGCGCGAGCGTCATCACCGCGTCGCGATCTGAATCGGCGAGCTCTTCAGGCGCCGCGCCCGTCGCCTTGGCGACGAACACATGCCGCAGGTGCAGCGCGAGCTCCTCCGCCAGTCGGCGCAGATCCACACCTCTGGTCCACAGCTCCTCGACGTGCTCGAGCAGCGTCTTCGCGTCGCGCTTCACCAACGCGACCGCCAACGCATGAATCACCGTGCGATCGATCGCGCCCAGCGCTTCAGCCACGTCGGCGTCACTCGGCGACAACCCACACGCGCTGATCACCTGATCAAGCAGCGAGAGCGCGTCACGCATGCCGCCCTCCGACTGGCGAACGATCATCGACAGCGCCGAGCCCGACACCTTCACCTGCTCGAGCGCGGCGATCTCCTGCAGGCGCTTGAGCATCGCCGCGGCCGAAATTCGGCGGAAGTTGTGCCGCTGACACCGCGACAAAATCGTGTCTGGCAGCTTGTGCGCTTCGGTCGTCGCGAAGATGAACTTCACGTGGCCGGGCGGCTCTTCGAGCGTCTTGAGCAGCGCGTTGAACGCGGCCTGCGAGAGCATGTGCACTTCGTCGATGATGTAGATCTTGAAGCGGCTGCCCTGCGGCAGGTACTTCGCGTTCTCGCGGATCTCGCGGACGTTCTCGACGCCGTTGTTCGATGCGCCGTCGATCTCCGCCACGTCGGTCGACGTGCCGTCACGAATTTCAGTGCACGCCTTGCACACGCCACAGGGCTGCGCGGTCGGGCCCTGCTCGCAGTTCAACGCCCGCGCGAGCAGGCGCGCCGCCGTCGTCTTGCCGACCCCGCGAGGCCCCGCGAACAGGTACGCGTGCGCGACGCGATCGAGCTTGATGGCGTTCTCGATGGTGCGGACCACGTGCTCCTGGCCCGTCATCGACTCGAACGCCTGCGGGCGGTATTTCCGAGCGAGAACCGTGTAGCTCATGCGGCCCGCTTACAGCGTCGCGTACACGAACGCGAAGCACATCTCGTCGCTCGTCCCTTCGCCCCACCGCACGGTCGACGAGGTCGGGTTGTCCCACGAGCAGTTCATCGTCAGCTTGCCGTTTTCAGGCAGCTGAAACGGCTGGCGGCGGAAGTACTGCGTCTGCCAGTGGAAGTCCCACTGCGGCACCTTCACGAGGCACTCGCTGTCGTTGGCCACCATCGAAATCGCACGCCCCTTGGTGTGCATGTGCGGCATGAACCCCCAGAGCTTCACGGGGAAGCCGAGCGTGTTGTCGATGGTCTCCGAGTACTTGTAGTCGACGGCCTTCGGCGGAATCGCGAACCTGGCGGCCGCGAGGGGGATCAAATACGCCTGCGTCTCGCTCCCGGTGCCGTACATCAACTTCACCGTGGTCTCGTCGGCCTCGCTGCCGTTGTCGGTGTTGTAGTGAACCTGCATCGCCAACACCTGGCCCTGCTTCATGCGAATGCCGGTGCGCGACGGGTAGATGACGGCCGCGCCGCCCGGAGCCCACGCGCCCAACGCGCCCGCGGTGTCGACGTCGGCGCCGCCGAAGCACTCCCAGCCGGCCTTCGCGTCTTGACCGTCTTTCGCCACCGCGACCCCGCGCTCGACGATGTACATGATGACGTGGTGCACGACCTTCTTCGAGCCGGGCACGATGTCGTAGCCGGTGACTGTCTTCTCTGACGTCAACGCCGGGTCGATGATGAAGCAGCGGTAGTCGTCCTTCATCGTCGGCGTGTAGGGCGCAGCCATTTTCTTTTCGAAGTCGACCTTCGGGAGCTGCTCGGCCAGCACGTCGACCGGCGCCGGCGCGTCGCTCGCTTTGCCTTCGAGCGCGCCTTCGACCGACCAGCTCTCGAGCGTGGAGATCTGCGCGTCGGTCAGCGTGCGATCTCCGACGAAGGTGCCGCCGCAGTCTTTGCTCGCGGGCCACGGAGGCATGCGCTTGTTCTTCACCGCGTCGGCCATCAAGGCGGCCTTGCTCTTCGCCGTCTCGAAGCTGTCGAGCGCGAACGGCGCGATGCCTCCAGCGGTGTGGCAGCCGTTGCACGAGACCTGGGTGATGGGCAGCACGTCTTTGTAATACGTGGGCGCGGCCGGGGTTTCGGTGGTGCCGCACGCCGCCAACGCCAGAAAAGTCAGGGGAACGACGACGCGGTTGAACATGCGCGGCAGTGTGCCGAAGCCGTCGGGGCGAGGAAAGGCTCCTGAACCTTCCGAAGGTTCCCCGAGGGCTCCGGGTCCGCTCCGGGGACTTCCGAAGTACGGCCGGAGGACCCGCGGGTCCTCCCCTGAACCTTCGGAAGTACCCCGGAGGACCTGCGGGTCCTCGGCTGAACCTTCGGAAGGTTCCCCTGCTATGCAACGCGCTCTCTTATGGAAGCTCTCGTCATGACCCTGCTCACTGCTGCTCCGGTGTCCGATGCCGC
>JAMHXF010000015.1:0-96391 GCA_035910535.1 Archangium sp.
GCCCGGTGGCTCGGTGACGGCCGGTTTGGCCATCTACGACACCATGCAGTACGTGAAGCCCAACGTGGCCACCATCTGCACGGGGCAGGCGGCGTCGATGGGCGCGGTGCTGCTCGCGGCCGGCGCGAAGGGGAAGCGCGCCGCGCTGCCCAACTCGCGCATCATGATTCACCAGCCGTTGGGTGGGGCGCGGGGCCAGGCGCGCGACATGAAGATTCAGGTCGCCGAGATGGCCCGGTTGGAGAAGGTGCTCTACGAGATCCTCGCCAAGTCGACGGGGCACTCGGTGGAGCGCATCGAGAAAGACTGCGACCGTGACAACTTCATGAGCGCGGTGGAGGCCAAGCAGTACGGCCTCATCGACGACGTCTTCACGCGCAAGCCCGCGACGGCCGAGAAGAAGTAAGCCGCTTCGAAGTGCAGTCGACGCGCCGCGCGTGGGCTCCATGCGCGGGCGTTTGCCGGGCAGTCGGGTTAACTTTGAGGTCGCATGGCTACGAAGAACGTCGGACGCGAAGGTGGCGGGAACCAGACCCTCTGTTGCTCGTTCTGCGGCAAGTCGCAGAAAGAGGTGAAGAAGCTGATCGCCGGGCCGACCGTCTACATCTGCGACGAGTGCATCGGGCTGTGCAACGACATCATCGCCGAGGAGATCGATCGCGAAGAGCAGAAGGACACCAAGCTCCGCATTCCCCGGCCGAGTGAGATCAAGTCGATCCTCGACGAGTACGTGATCGGCCAGGACCGCGCGAAGAAGGTCTTAAGCGTGGCCGTACACAACCACTACAAGCGCATCGAGTCGAAGGTGCAGCTCGACGACGTGGAGCTGCAGAAGTCGAACATTCTGCTGTTGGGCCCCACGGGCTCTGGCAAGACGCTGCTCGCGCAGACGCTGGCGCGGATTCTCAATGTGCCCTTCACCATCGCCGACGCCACGTGCCTCACCGAGGCCGGGTATGTCGGTGAAGACGTCGAGAACATCATCGTGAACCTGCTGCAGGCGGCCGACGGCGACATCGAGCGGGCGCAGCGCGGCATCGTGTACGTCGATGAGATCGACAAGATCGCGCGCAAGTCTGAGAACCCCAGCATCACGCGGGACGTGAGCGGTGAGGGCGTTCAGCAGGCGCTGTTGAAGATCATCGAAGGGACTGTGGCGAATGTTCCTCCGAAGGGTGGCCGCAAGCACCCGCAGCAGGAGTTCCTGCAGATTGATACGACGAACATCTTGTTCATTTGTGGTGGCGCGTTCGGCGGGTTGGACAAGGTGATTGAGCGCCGCCTGGGCGGCAAGTCGCTGGGCTTCGGCGCGGAGGTTCGCAAGAAGGCCGACAAGTCGCTCTCGGAGCTGCTGCAGAAGGTCGAGCCGGAGGACTTGCTGAAGTTCGGCATGATCCCCGAGTTCATCGGTCGTCTGCCGGTGGTGACGGCGCTCGAGGAGCTCGATGAGCCGGCGTTGATCGACATTCTGGTGAAGCCGCGCAACGCGCTGACGAAGCAGTACAAGAAGCTGCTCGACCTCGATGGTGTGCAGCTCAAGTTCACCGACGGGGCGCTCAAGGCCATCAGCCAGGAAGCGATTCGTCGCAAGACGGGGGCGCGCGGGCTTCGCGCCATTCTCGAGACGGTGATGCTCGAGCTCATGTACGAGATTCCTTCGAAGAAGACGGCCAAGGAGGTCGTCATCAACGAAGACGCGGTGCTGAAGAAGAAAGACCCCGTGGTGCTCTACGCGGAGTCTGCTGCGTGAGTTTCGAGACCGGCTTCGAGCACGAGACGCGCTCGCTGTTCAAGATGATGCTGGATCTCCAACGCTGGAAGATTCGTCTCGCGCATCCTCGTCTCTCCGAGGCGGGTGTTGAGACTAAACTCGGGCGATGGCTGCTCGACGCCGAACCGCTCGACCCGAAGTACTTCGTGAAGGGCCAGTGGCGGTCGCCCCTGACGAAGTCTTTGAAGTCTTCTCGCGCGGGGTTCAAGCGCTCAAAGAGCTCGACGCTTCGTTCTGTCTCGTTGGAGGACTCGCGCGCGGCTTCTACGCGGAGCCGAGAGGGACGAAAGACGTCGACTTCGCGGTAGCTGCGGAGTCAGACGCACGCGTCGACGAGATTCTTCGCGGCCTTCGCTTCTCTGGGTTTCGCGAGCGAGAGATGTTCTTTCACAAGGCGACGGGCGCACTGGCGACGGCGCGCTTTACCCTGGGTGAAGACAAGACGCGGATGGATCTCTTGTTTGCGACGAGCGGCATCGAGAGTTCGGTGGTGCAGCACGCAGTCGAGAAGAAGATCTCTGCCGGTGTCTTCGTGCCTGTTGTTTCTCTCGCGCACCTGCTTGCAATGAAGTGCATTGCAGGGCGGGCTCAGGACATCGGCGACATCGCTGTGTTGCTGCCCGGAGCGAGTCGAGAGGAGCTGGTGCTGGTTCCAACGCTCATCGGTCTCGCGCCTGCTGAGAAGAGCGCGCGTGGTCTCGAAGTGTGGCGCTTTGCTTCGGAGGCGGTGCGCAGATTTACGCCAGACATCACCAGTCGTGCGCCACGGTCACGTCGAAAGCCCATCAAGAAGCGGTGAAATGTTACGGCGCGCTTCGTTCTCGCGCGCGCGGTCGACTGGCAGGCTCGCTGAATGATGCGTCGACTCGTCCTTGGGATGGCGTTGTGTGCATCAACCGGCTTCGCGCAAGACGACGTGCTCGTCGAGCGCCCGAAGAGCAGCACAGACGCCGGGTATGGGTTTCTGCAGTACCTGCCTCCCGGGTATTCGACGACGCCCGGGCGGCACGCGGCGCTGTTGTTGATGCTGCACGGGTCGGGCGAGCAGGGCGGCGGCGAGGTGCCCGAGCTGTGGAGCGAGCTGGTTCGCTACGGGCCGTCGCGGCTGTTGTCGACGGGTGGCGCCACGGTGACCACGCTCGACGGCGGGCAGAAGGAAGCGCGTGGTGGCTCGCGCATTTTTGCGAATGAAGACGTGGTGATCGTCGCTCCGCAGTCGCCGGAGTGGTGGAACACCACGAACCTGAACAACTTCATGACGTGGGTGATGCGTCGGTACCGCATCGACCCGCGCCGCATCTACGTGACGGGCGTTTCGATGGGCGGCGGCGGCACGTGGAACTACGTCGCCGGGCAGGGGCGAGATCGCATCGCCTCGGCGCTGCCGATTTGTGGCGCGGCGGGTGGCGGCAATGGCGCGCGCTTCTTGAAGACGAAGATCTGGGCGCTGCACGCGTGGGGCGACATCACTGTCTCGCGCAATGACAGCATCGCGTGGGTCAGCAACATCGGTGATGCGTGGGCGGGTGTAGACATTCCGTCGGTGCTCTCGGGCTACCCGCATCGAGATGGCGGGGTCGGCGCTCCGGCGGCGCAGACGATGACCGCGACGTATGAGAATGCGGCGTTCGTCTGGGCGAATGGGAGTGTCGCGGCGGGTGATTCACCGGTTCGGCTCACATTTTATACAGACAATGCGCACGACTCGTGGACGCGCACGTATGCCAATGCGGACGTGTGGAGTTGGTTGTTCAGGTATCGGTCGGTGGTGCACCCCGATTTTGAGAACGCGGTCGTGGTGGATGATCTCGATGACGGGTTCGGCGCAGATGGTGGGTGGAGTCGTCTGCAGCCGGCAGCCGGTGGTTTTTATGGTTGGGAAGAGTTGGAGGCGCAGATCAATACGAGCCCGTCGGCGCGGTTCGAGGGCGAAGTACCGAATGCGGGGGTGTATCGGTTCTCGGCGTCGTGCGTGGGCGGGACGAATCGCACGGTGACTCGCGTGAACATCAGCAGCGCGGCCGGCGCGGCGTCATTCACGTGGGACCAGCGCGCTGGTGGGACCACGCGACTGGGTGAGGTGCCAGTGGCGGGGGCGTTTGTGGTGACGCTCGGGTCGACGGCGAGCAGTGGTGTGTTGTCGGCTGACGCGATCGCGCTCGGGTTCGTGCGGCCGCTGGATGGCGGAGTGCCCGATGCAGGTGTCGGAGTGCCCGATGCAGGTGTCGGAGTGCCCGATGCAGGTGTCGGAGTGCCCGATGCAGGTGTCGGAGTGCCCGATGCAGGTGTCGGAGTGCCCGATGCAGGTGGCGGAGTGCCCGATGCAGGTGGCGGAGTGCCCGATGCAGGTGTCGGAGTGCCCGATGCAGGTGTCGGAGTGCCCGATGCAGGTGTCGGAGGGCCCGATGCAGGTGTCGGAGTGTCTGATGCAGGTGTCGAAGCGCCCGATGCAGGTGTCGGAGTGTCTGATGCAGGTGTCGGAGCGCCCGATGCAGGCGTTGTTGTGCCGGTCGACGACGAGCCTGTGCTTGGCGGGTGCGGTTGTTCGGGTGTGCCGGTCAGCACCGTTTCGTTGCTGGGGTTGATCGCCCTGGCTCGTCGACGAAGAAAGTAGGCCCCTCTCCCCAACCCTCTCCCCGCTTCGCAGGGAGAGGGAGTAATTGCGGGGCCGTGCGACGACTCCTTTCTTCGACGCTGCTCCTCGTCGGTTGTGCGACCTCGCCGACGGTCACCAAGACTCCTGAACCGGCCCCCGTGGCTGTTGCCCCCGAAAAGCCCATGCCTCCTGCGACCCGCCTCGGCGAACCCGCCACCGATCCCTACCGCTGGCTCGAAGACGAGAAGGCGCCCGAAGTTCAGGAATGGATGAAGGCGCAAGACGCCTTCGCCCGCACGCGCATCGCCGAGCTGCCCTCCCGCGACGCGCTGCTCAAGCGCTACCGCGAGCTGTACTACCTCGACTCCATGAGCGCGCCGCTCAAGCGCGGTGGCCGTTACTTCTACGTGCGCACGCACAAAGACAAAGAGAAGGCCGTCGTCTATTGGAAGCAGGGCGCGACCGGCGAAGAGAAGGTGCTGCTCGACCCCAACACCTGGTCGAAAGACAACACCGTGAGCCTCGGCGTCTGGGTGCCGAGCTGGGACGGCAAGAAGGTCGTCTTCGCCAAGAAGCCCAACGCCGCCGACGAGGCCACGCTGCACGTGCTCGACGTCGAGACCGGCGTGCGCAGCGAAGTCGACGTGATCCCCGGCGCGAAGTACGCGAGCCCGTCGTGGCTGCCCGACTCGAAGGCCTTCATCTACGAGTGGCTGCCTACCGACTCGGCGATCCCCGTCTCCGAGCGCCCCGGCTACTGCGAAGTGCGTCAACACACGCTCGGCGCCGCGCCCGACAAAGACACGCAGCTGCACCCGCGCACCGGTGACCCGAAGACCTTCATCGGCGGCGGCGTCTCGCGCGACGGCAAGTTCCTCTTCGTCTCCATCATGCGCGGGTGGAACGAGAACGACGTGTTCTTCAAGCGCGTCGGCAAAGACAAGACGTGGCAGCTGCTCGTCGCCGGCAAAGACGCGAAGTACGGCGTCGACGCGTGGAAGGGGAAGCTCTACGTGACGACTGACGAGGGCGCGCCCAACAAGCGCGTCTTCGCTGTCGACCCCAACAAGTTCGAGCGCAAGAACTGGAAGGAACTCATCCCCGAAGACAAAGACGCCGCGCGTGAGTCGGTCGTCATCGTCGGTGGGCACTTCGCGATTTCGTCGCTGAAGAAGGCCGTCAGCGTGGTCGAGCTCTTCAGCCTCGACGGCAAGAAGGTGCGTGAGGTCGAGCTCCCCGGCCTGGGCACCGCGTCGAACCTCTTCGGCGACGAAGAAGATGACGAGGCGTTCTTCAGCTTCAGCTCGTTCGTCTCGCCAACGCAGATCTTCAAGACCTCGGTAAAGAGCGGCAAGTCGGAGCTCTACGCGCGCGTCGAGGTGCCCATTGAGGCCTCGAAGTACGAGGTGCGCCAGGTCTTCTTCGAGTCGAAAGACAAGACGCCCATCTCGATGTTCATCGTCGCGAAGAAGGACGTGGTGCTCGACGGCAACAACGCCACGCTGCTCTACGGCTACGGCGGCTTCGATGTGTCGCTGCGCTCGAGCTTCACCTCGTTCATCTACCCGTGGCTCGAGGCCGGCGGCGTGTACGTGGTGCCCAACCTGCGCGGCGGCGGCGAGTACGGCAAGGCGTGGCACGACGCGGGCCGCGGCGCGAAGAAGCAGAACGTCTTCGACGACTTCGCGGGCGCCGCCGAGTACCTCATCGCCAACAAGTGGACGAAGCCGGCGCGCCTCGCCATTCGTGGTGGGTCGAACGGTGGGTTGTTGGTGGGCGCGGCGATGACGCAGCGGCCCGAGCTGTACGGCGCGGTCATCTGCGCGGTGCCGTTGCTCGACATGGAGCGCTACCACTTGTACGGCAGCGGCAAGACGTGGATCCCCGAGTACGGCGACCCCGAGAAGCCCGAGGAGCTGGCTGTTTTGTCTGCGTACTCGCCGCAGCAGCACGTGAAGAAGGGCGTCGTGTACCCCGCGCTGCTGATGATGAGCGCCGACCACGACGATCGCGTCGACCCGTTCCACGCGCGCAAGTTCTCAGCGGCGGTGCAGGCCGCGTCGCCGAACACCGTGAGCTGGCTGCGCATCGAGGCCAATGCAGGCCACGGCGGCTCCGACCAGGTGGCCAAGGCCATCGAGAGCTCCGCCGATCAGGTCGCGTTCCTGCGCGCTCAACTCGGTCTGTAAACGTGACGGGTTCATGGCTGGGCGCTACAAGCCCGCACAGCCATGTTCTTCAGCCGTGACGACAAGAAGGAAGCTGCTCCGCTGCCGATGCTCCCGCTGCGCGACATCGTGCTTTTCCCGCACGAGGTTCGCCCGCTCTACGTCGGCCGCGAGAAGTCGATCGCCGCGCTGAAAGAGGCGATGGCGAAGAAGGGCGCCGACGGAAAAGCGTGGCTGCTGCTCGCCGCGCAGAAGAAGGCGAAGACCAACGACCCCACGCCTGACGAGCTCTTCATGTTCGCCACGCTGGGGCAGGTGGTGCAGCTGCTGCCGCTGCCCGACGGCACGGTGAAGGTGCTGGTCGAAGGTGTGGCGCGCGCGAAGATCACGAAGTTCGTGCCGAACGATCCGTTCTTCCTCTGCGACTACGAGCGCGTCGAAGAAGACAAGCCTGCGGGCGTGGAGCTCGAAGCGCTGCTGCGCGCCGTGCACCAGACGTTCAAGTCGTACGTGGAGCTCAACAAGCGCATCGCGCCGGAGCTCCAGCAGCAGGTGGCGATCATCGAAGACGCGTCGCGCCTGGCCGACACCATCGCCATTCACATTCCGTTCAAGTCGGTGAGCGACAAGCAGAACCTGCTCGAGACCGAGTCGCCGGTGACGCGCCTCGAGAAGCTGTTCGAGCTCATGCAGGGCGAGATCGAGATTCTCAAGGCCGAGAAGCGCATCAAGTCGCGCGTGAAGAAGCAGATGGAGCGCACCCAGCGCGAGTACTTCTTGAACGAGCAGATGCAGGCCATTCAGCGCGAGCTGGGCGGCGAGAAGGGCGACGACGGCGGCAAGACCGAGCTGCAGGAGCTCGACGACAAGCTCAAGTCGAAGAAGATGCCCAAGGAGGCGCAGGCCAAGGTCAAGAAGGAGATCAAGAAGCTCAAGTTGATGGGGCCGATGTCTGCCGAAGCGACGGTGGTGCGGAACTACATCGACTGGGTGCTCTCGCTGCCGTGGGGCGACGAGACGAAGGACAAGCTCGACATCGACGAAGCCGAAGGCGTGCTGAACGCGGACCACTACGGCCTCAAGAAGGTCAAAGAGCGCATCCTCGAGTACCTCGCGGTGCAGCAGCTGGTCGGCAAGATGAAGGGCCCGATTCTGTGCTTCGTGGGGCCTCCGGGAGTCGGCAAGACGTCGCTGGGTCGCTCGATCGCCAAGTCGCTGGGCCGCAAGTTCGTGCGCATTGCGCTCGGTGGCGTGCGTGACGAAGCCGAGATTCGTGGCCACCGCCGCACGTACATCGGCGCGATGCCCGGGAAGATCGTGCAGTCGCTCAAGAAGGCCGAGTCGTCGAACCCCGTCATTCTGCTCGACGAGATCGACAAGATGTCGAGCGACTTCCGGGGTGACCCGAGCGCCGCGCTGCTCGAGGTGCTGGACCCCGAGCAGAACCACACCTTCAACGATCACTACCTCGACCTCGACTACGACTTGTCGAAGGTCATGTTCATCTGCACGGCGAACTCGATGCAGGGCATTCCCCAGCCGCTGCAAGATCGCATGGAGGTCATTCGGCTCGCTGGCTACACGGAGGAAGAGAAGCTCGCGATCGCCAGGCGCTACCTCGTGCCCAAGCAGAAAGAGGCCAACGGGCTCGCCGACGTCGAGGTGAAGATGACGGAGCTCGCGATTCGCACCGTCATTCGTCGCTACACGCGCGAGGCCGGCGTTCGAAACCTCGAGCGTGAATTGGCCGGCGTGTTCCGCAAGCTGGCGCGTGAGGCGCTCAAGAACGGTAAGCAACCGTTCGCCGTCGACCGCAAGAAGGTCTCAAAGCTGCTCGGCACGCCCAAGGTTCCGAAAGACAAGAAAGAGAAAGAGAACCAGGTCGGCATGGTCAACGGGCTCGCGTGGACCGAGTTCGGCGGTGAGGTGCTGACCACGGAGGCGACCACCATGCCCGGCAAGGGCAAGCTCGTGGTGACCGGCCTGCTCAAGGACATGATGAAGGAGTCGGCGCAGGCGGCGGTGACGTACGTGCGCAGCAAGGCGCGCCGCTTCGGCATCGAAGACAAGTTCTTCGAGCAGAACGACCTGCACATTCACTTCCCCGGGGCGTTCCCGAAAGACGGGCCGAGCGCGGGCGTGACGATGGCGACGGCGCTGGTGTCGGCGATCTCGCGCATTCCCGTGCGTCGCGACGTGGCGATGACCGGAGAGATCACCCTGCGTGGGCGCGTGACGGCGATCGGTGGGCTCAAAGAGAAGTGCCTCGCTGCGCACCGGCTCGGCATCAAGACCGTGCTCATTCCCCGCGAGAACAAGAAAGACGTCCGCGAGATCCCCAAAAAGGTGCGCGATCAGCTGCGCATCGTGCTCGTCGATTTCGTCGACGAGGTGCTGCGTGAGGCGCTGGTGCTCGACAAGCCTGCTGACTTCGCCCGCATTCCTACTGAGGGCGGGGCGGCTCCCGCGGCGATGTGATGCGCGGCAGTTTCATTGCAGCTGCGGTGCTGTTGTCGGCCTGCGCGACGACGACCTCGAGCACGCGTGACGACGGGCCTTCTCCGGTCGTCGCCTCGTATGGCTCGCGCGTCATCCGTCAGGGTGAGGTCGACGCCACGGTGAATGACGAGCTCGCGAAGCTGCAGGAGCAGATCTACGAGCTGCGCTCCGAAGCCGCCGAGCGCATCGCTATTGAAGCGATCATCGCCGAGAAGGCGAAGGCCGCGAAGCAGACTGAAGATGAGTGGCTCTCGCTCAACGTCGAGAACGGGCTGGCTGAGCCGACCGACGCGCAGATCGAGGCGCTCTACAACAAGGCGCGCGCGCGCATTCCTGCCGGCGTCTCGTTCGAAGACGTGAAGCCGCAGCTGCGGCAGGCGGTGCAGCGCGAGTTCCGCGCCAAGAAGGCCCGCGAGGTGTTCTCGAAGCTGAAGGCCGAAGCGGGCTTCAAGCTGCTCATCGAGCCGCCCGAGAAGCCGCGCAAGGCCGTCGACTCGACGGGGCCCAGCCGCGGCGCAGCCAACGCGCAGGTCGTCATCGTGGAGTTCGCCGACTTCGAGTGCACCTACTGCGCGAAGGCGCACGACGTCGTGCAAGAGGTGCTCAAGGCCTACGAGGGCAAGGTGCGGCTGGTATTCCGCCACTACCCGTTGTCGTTCCACCACAAGGCGCCGCGCGCTGCGGCGGCTGCGGTGTGCGCCGACGCGCAGGGCAAGTTCTGGGAGTTCCACGACGCGCTCTTCGCGTCGCAGGAGATCGACGAAGACGCGCTCAAGATGCAGGCGAAGACGGTGGGCATCGACGAGGCGAAGTTCTCGAGCTGCCTGGAGTCGGAGTTCGCGCTCGCGACCGTGAAGCGCGACATGGAGGCCGGTCAGAAGGCCGGCGTCAGCGGCACTCCGGCGTTCTTCATCAACGGGTTGATGCTCTCTGGCGCGCAGCCGGAAGACGCGTTTCGCCGCATCATCGACGCTGAACTTCAGCGTCTCAAATAAGCGCGAAGTCTCCGCGGCCGAACGCGCGGGTGAGATCGCTCGCGTCGAGCTCGTCGGAAGGTCGTGGTGAGAGGCGATCGAGCAGTGGCCCGAGATCGTCGGGCTTCACGCCGTCGTCCCAGTGCTCCGCGATCAACGCCCGCGCCTCGAGCGTTCCGCCGCACGCGACGCTCGTCGATTCAGAGACGATGTGCAGCACCTCGGCGCGCAGATCGCCGGTGACGATGTGATCGCTGCCAGCCTCCATGGCGCGCACGGTTTCGTTGCCGATGACCACCAGCGCCGAATCACTCGCCCAGCCGTCGATGAGCGTGCCGTTCACCACGAGATCTCCGAGCACCACGATGGTGCCGCAAAGACGCACGGTGCCTTCGAGCGTGAGCGGGCCGCGGTAGACGACGCAGGTCGTCGAGCTGTGTCCGAGGATCGTCACATCGTTCTCGACCGTCGCGCATTCCGGAAACACCGCGAGCTTCCCGCCTTCACGCTGCAGCGCCCACGCGAGCAACAGCTCACCGCTCGGAGGGCTTCGCGCGTCAGGCATCTCGAGTGGCACGAAACGGTCGTGCGAGAGCGCGAGTTCGAGCACCTCTTCGTACTTCGCGTGCCAACGGTCGTGCGCTTCAGCGCTGCGCGGTTTTCCCCAGAAATCGATGCCCTTCGCAGCACCGGAGACCGAGTCACGCAGGTCTTTCTCAGCGGCCTTCAGTCGCATGCCAGCAGCACCTTTCCGATGTTCTTGCGCGCCTGAACGTACGCGTGGGCCTCGCCGGCCTGCGCGAGCGGAAACACCTTGTCGACGCGCACGTTGAGCTTCTTCTGCTCGACCAGCTCCAGCACTTTGTCGAGGTGGTGCGCCATCAGCTCCACCTCGTCCCACAGGTGGCCCATGTTGGTGCCTGACACCGCGCGGTTGGTGTCCATCAACTCCATGGGCGAGTACTTCTTGAGCTGCAGGAACTGGCTGACGACCCGGAGCAGGCTGCGCTTCTCGCCGTCGACCATGTTCGCCCAGCCGAAGCAGCACAGGTGGCCGCCGGGTTTGAGCAGCTTGTAGCCCTTTTCCCAATCAGGCCCGCCGAGCGCGTCGAGCACGCGGTCGACGCCGCGGTTCTTCGTCAGCGCCAGCACCTCGCTCGCATAGTCCTTCGTGCGGTAGTCGATGCAGTGGTGCACGCCTTGTTCTTTCAGGAACTCGTGCTTCGAAGCCGACGACGTACCGATGACGGTGACGTTGGGCACGGCGCGACACAGCTGAATCGCGAGCAGGCCTACACCGCCAGCCGCCATGTGAATGAGCACCGTCATGCCGGGCTGAATGGGCGCGACCCAATGGAGCATGTGGTACGCGGTCAGCGCGTTCACCGGCAGCGCGGCGGCTTCGTCGAAGCTCAGCGCGTCGGGGATCTTTCGGGCCTGACCTTCGGGCACGGCGACGAATTCTGCCTGGCCTCCGAAGCGCGACATGGCGACGACGCGCTCGCCCTTCTTGAGTGACGTCACGCCGTTGCCGACGGCCTCGATGACGCCGCTGACCTCGTAGCCCATCACCATCGGGAACTTCGGGGCGTCGGGGTACAGGCCCACGCGCGCGGAGATGTCGGCGAAGTTGAGCCCCGCGCGCTTCACACGAATCAACACCTGGCCCGGCTGCGGCATGGGGTCAGGGCGCTGCTGAACCTGCAGCACATCGGGGCCGCCAGCCTTCACGTTGACGAGAGCGCGCATGGCGGCGTTTGTAACCGAGGCGCGCCATACTCGCCGACATGGTTCCAACCGTTCGCAGCCTCTCCATCTGGCCGCAGGTCGGGCTCTCGCTGCTCATCGTGCCCATCAACATCGGTGTCTGGTTCGCGGGCGACACCACGCGCTCGTTGCGGCCGGTGTTCTACGCGTTGTGTGGCGTGCAGCTGGTGCTCGGGGTGTGGGGGCTCATCAACGGTGTGCGGCAAGCGGGCTTGAAGAACGCGACCGACACGCAGCGCTTGAGCGGCATTCTCGGCGTGTGTGTCGGCGTGTTGACGGCCATCGGCGCGCCCATCGGGCTGTTCCTGGGCATCGCGGGCTACAGCATGGCGGGCATCGGCGGGGCGTGGGGCCGACCGCTGCGCGTGCGTGGCAAGCAGCTGCACCCGGAGCTGAAAGAGGGCGCCGATTGGACCGCGGGCGCCCGGCCTGATGGCTCGGCGCTGAACGTCGAGACGCGAGCGGCCCTCGAGGCGCTGTGGCTCCACGACGCGCAGAAAGAGCACGCGTCGGTGCCGGCGTTCTCTCGTATTTCGTGGCTGCTCGCGGCGGTGGGCGCGCCGGCCGAGCTGCTGACGTGGAGTCACCGCGCGGCGATGGAGGAGATTGAGCACGCGCAGAAGTGCTTCGCGCTCGCGGCGGGCTACGGCGGCCGCACGTTCACCGTCGAGCCGATGCCTGACCTGCTTCTGGGTGGCCTCGACGACGTGAAGGATCCGCTCGTCACGTTGGCCGTCGAGTCGCTCAAAGATGGCTGTCTGCTCGAAGACTTCAACGCCGATGTCGCCGCGAAGTGTGCGGCGGTCTGCGAAGAGCCGGTGACGCGTGAGGTGCTGGTGCAGATCGCCCGTGAAGAGCGCAGCCACGCCGACTTCTCGTGGGCGCTCATCGACTGGTTGGTGACGAAGCACGGCGCGCGCGTGCAGCCCGCTCTGAATCGCGCCATCGACGAGCTCGAGCAGGTCGTGCGGCCCACGTCGGCGACGGCAGAAAAGCAGCAGCTCGTCGACGCGGCCGATGCGCTGGCGTTGAGACGTCATGGCCGACTCACCGATGCGGAGTGGCAAGCCTGCTGGAACGAGCGCCTGCGACTGACGCGCGCACGCGCGACGGCGTCTCGTGTAGACCGCGCCGCATGAACTGGGTGTGGCCGCAGTTGGTGGTCGCGATGTGCATCATTCCTGCGAACGCGATGCTCTGGTGGTCGGCTGACGTGACGCACGAAGCGCGCAGACCGTATTTCTATGCCCTGTGTGCAGTGCAGGGCGCCCTCGCGTTGTGGAGCGTCGTCGCGGGCGTGGTGCAGGCGCGCGGTGTTGCTTCGACCGATGAGCAGAAAGCGCGCGGCATCAGTGGTGCGATCCTGGGAACGCTCGTGGCGCTCGGCGCAGGCCTGGCAGCGTGGGCGTCGCATTCGTTCCTCAACATGCACTGGAGCTTCGGGTGAGCCAGCGCGAAACGGCCGCGTTAAGCTGCGTGCCGTGAAGTCGCTCGCGCCCGGATTCCTCATTGCTACGCCGCAGTTGCTCGACGAAAACTTCCACCAAGCCGTGGTGCTGATGGTCGAGCACACCGACGCCGGCTCGATGGGCCTCGTCATCAACCGCACGGCGCCACTGACGTTTCGTGATCTGAGCCGCAGCCAGGAAATGAAGGTCGCCGAGTCACGTCGCGACGACGCGCTCTTTCACGGCGGCCCGGTGGAGCCGTTTCGCGGCTTCGTGCTGCACGACTCGCCCGACGTCGAAGAGAAGAACGAGCTCTTTCCCGGCGTGTACCTGAGCGTGACGAGTGACGCGCTCTCGCCGCTGCTGCTCGACGCGTCGGTGCACCTGCGCTTCTGCCTCGGCTACGCCGGTTGGGGCCCGGGGCAGATCGAGCTCGAGATGAAGCAGGGGAGCTGGCTGTTCACCGAGGCCACGCCAGAAGTCGTGTTGCGTGACGACCCGGGGCAGGTATGGGAGCAGGTGATCAAGAGCATGGGCATCGACCCGGGGTGGGTCGTGCCGTCAGGCGGAGTGAACTGAAAATGCTGACCCCAGAGTGGATCGCGGCGCGCATCAAGGGCGCGTTGCCCGACGCGCAGCTTGAAATCAACGACACCACCGGCACGGGAGACCACTTCGAGGCGCGCGTGGTGAGCGCCGCCTTCGCAGGGCTCCCCATGGTGCGTGCGCACCAGCTCGTCTACGCACCGCTCAAAGACGTGCTCGACACCGGCGAGCTGCACGCGCTGGCGCTGAAGACCTACTCGCCCGAGCAGTGGGCGAAGACGAAAGGCTGAACACCATGTTGTCTGACACCCTGAAGGCCCGCTTCGACGAAGAGATCAAGACGCACCCCGTGGTGCTCTACATGAAGGGCAACGCGCTCTTTCCGCGCTGTGGCTTCTCGGCGCGCGCGCTCGAGCTGCTCAAGCCCTTTGGCCCGGTGCACACCGTCGACGTGCTGGCCGACAACGACGTGCGTGAAGGCATCAAGCAGTACTCGAACTGGCCGACGATTCCGCAGATCTACATTCGTGGGCAGTTCGTCGGCGGCAGCGACATCGTGGGCGAGCTGGCGTCACGCGGCGAGTTGGAAGCGCTCGTCAAAGGCAGCTGAAGTAGAAGCGCGCTCGCATGAGCGCTGAACCAACCGCCGAAGCTCCGCCGCAAGGCGTGATGGCCCGCTTCAAGGCCTTCAAGGAGCGCAACCACATCGCCTTCGAGGTGGCCTTTTTCTTTGCGGGCTTCCTCTTCGACGTGGTGCTGCTGCACCGCATCGACAGCACGCCTTTGCTGATCCACCAGGGCGTGTACCTGGTGTTGTCGGCGCTGCTGATCTTCTGGGACCACCGACTCCACGTGGCGGGCAAAGAGCCCGAGGGTTTTCTGGGCAAGGTCGCCAGCTACCGGCTCTGGGTGATGCACTTCTTCCTCGGCACGCTGCTGAACGCCTTCATGGTGTTCTATTTCCGCGCGTCGTCGGGGCTGCTGTCGTTCTTCTTCATCGTGGCGCTCTCTGCGGTCATCGTCGCCAACGAGCTGCCGCGCTTCCGCGAGCAGGGCCCCATTGTTCGCGTGATGTTGCTGTCGTTCGCGGTGACGAGCTTCCTCGCGTACCTGTTGCCGGTGCTGTGGGGGCGGCTGCACGCGTGGCAGTACGTGCTGTCGGTGATTCTCGGCTGCGCGGCGACGTACGGCCTGTGGCAGCTCTTTCGCCGTTTCACGCACGACCCGAATTGGACCTTCAAGCGCGCCGTGGTGCCGGGCCTGGTGATTCAGGGTGTGCTGCTGCTCGCGTACTTCGCGGGCGTGATTCCCCCGGTGCCGTTGTCGCTCAAGCACATCGCGATCTATTCGTCGGTCACGCCGGTGAAAGACGACAAGGGTCACCGGCACTACGAATTGCAGTACCAGCCGCCGTCGCGCTGGAAGGTGTGGAGCAAACACGACGACGCGTTCGTCGCTCCTGCGGGCAGCAAGGCCTACGCCTTCGTGAAGATCTTCGCGCCCACGCACTTCAACGATCAGGTCAGCTTCGCGTGGGACTACGACGACCCGAAGCACGGGTGGACACAGCGCGGTACGCCGTACGCGACCACGCTCTCTGGCGGCAACGAAGAGGGTTTTCGCACCTTCGCGTTCTCTACCATGGGCCGCCCCGGCGACTACCGCGTGCGCGTGCTGACGATGGACGGCCGCGAGATCGGTCGCAAGACGTTCACCTACGTCGAAGGCGAGCTACCGCCGACGTACGCCGAGTACGACTGACTTCATCCACTTCTCGACGGCGCCCGCTTCGCTGGGAATGTTCGCCGAGAGGTTCTTGAAGCCCCTCGAGGTGACGAGCAGGTCGTCTTCGATGCGCACGCCGATGCCGCGGTACTTCTTCGGCACGGTGAGATCGTCCAACTGAAAATACAGCCCCGGCTCCACGGTGAGCACCATGCCCGGCTGCAGCGGGCCGTAGCGGTAGACCTCCTGCCGGGCCTTCGCGCAGTCGTGCACGTCGAGCCCCAGCATGTGGCTCACGTTGTGGAGCGAGTAGCGCTTGTAGAACTGGTGCTCGTCTTTGAGCGCCTCTTCCGCCGACGTCTTCAAGATGCCGAGCGTCACCAGGCCTTCGGCGAGCACCTTCATCGCCCGGCGGTTGGGCTCCATGAAGTCGTTGCCGGGTTTCACGGCCTTGAACGCCGCCTGCTGCGCGCGCCACACCAGCTCGTAGATCTCGCGCTGCTCCTTCGAGAACTTCCCGCCCATGGGCAGCGTGCGCGTGATGTCCGCCGTGTAGAGCTGGTGGCCTTCGACCCCGGCGTCGAGCAGCAGCAGGTCTTTCTTGTTCAGCGCGCCGTCGTTGCGAGTCCAATGAAGAATGCACGCGTGCGCGCCCGCCGCCGCGATGGTGCCGTAGCCCACGTCGTTGCCTTCGACGCGCGCCCGAAAGCCGAAGTGACCTTCGACTTCACGTTCGCTCTTCGCCTTGCCGAGGGAACGAATGACGTCTTCGAAGCCGCGCCTGGTGGCGTCGATGACCTTCTGCAGCTCGGCGACCTCGAGCTTGTCTTTGAGCAGTCGCAGCTCAGCGATCGCGGCGGCGAGTTCTTTGTCTCCGGGTCGCTCGTGTGACGGGGCCCGCAGCGCGTCGACCAGCGGCGAGACGCCACGCAGCACGCGCGAGACCGGGTACTTCTCGAGGAACTTCGGGAGCTCGCTGAGCGGCCGGGCGAACTCCACGCCGAAGTGCGCGGCGCTCTGCTCGACGCCGAAGCGCGGGCCGACCCACAGCTCGCCTTTCTTTCGGTCTGTGTAGAACGTCTCGTTGCTGCGGCCGGGGTTCGGCTCGACGAAGAGGTGCGCGTCGTGCCCACGCTTCGAGGGCACCAGCACCAGCACGCAGTCGGGCTCGTGATTTCCGGTGAGCCAGAAGAAGTCGGAGCCGGGGCGAAAACGGAAGTGCGTGTCGTTGGCCCGCACCTGCTCGTGCCCGGTGGGAATGACGAGCACGTCACCTTTGAACAGCTTGCTCAGGCGCTCGCGGCGCGCGCGGAACGTGGCCGCGTGCTTGTGCGGCCTGGGCAACGCAGCGGGCTGCGGCTTCCAGTCCTTCATCATGAAAGCGAGCAGCGCCTTCGGGTTGACGGTCTCGGTCTTTCGGGGCTCTTTGAGGAACGTCATGCGTCTGTTGTTACTACGCTGCGCCCATGAGCGGTGGAGACGGAATGGGCGGCCTCGCGGTCGCCATCGGTGTCGCGATGATCGTGATGGTGACGGTGCCGGTGATCGTCCTGGTGCTGGTCGCGAAGCGCTTCGGTACAGCGGCGATGGTCGGCGCGCTGTTGGTGGGCCTCGTCATCGGCGTGCTCGCGGTTTCGGCCACGTTCTTCGAGAGCTCGTGGTCGCCGCCCATGCGCGTGGTGCTCGAAGGCCAGACGAGCGAGCAGCAGATCGTCGTCGTGACCGACGAGAAGGCGCCGCCCATCGAGGTCACCGGCCTGTCGCTGCCGTTCATGCGTCAGACCGCCGTGCTGCGAGTGGCCCCCAACGGGCTGGTGCGCGTGAAGAGCGTTGCGCCCATCTACGGTCAGCCGCTCGACGTGACGAACGAAGGGCGCACCACGAGCGGGGTCGCGGGAATGGGTGACGCCATGGTCTTCGACTTCAACCCGTCACCGGAATACGTCGACTACAAAGAGCTCATCAAGAAGCGGCTGGCGCAGTAGCGCGCAGCGCACCCAGCACCGTCGGCACCGCGACCTCTCCTCGCAAGACGCGGCGCCCCAATGACACCGGCGTGAAGCCGTGCTTCTCGAAGAGCTCGACCTCGTAGGGCACCCAACCTCCGTCAGGGCCGATGGCGAGCACCACGTGTTGCTCGAGTGGCACGGGCCCGAGCGACTGCGCGGCGTACGGGTGGGGAATCAGGCGAAGCGACTTTGCAGGCGCCCAGCTCGCGAGCTCGTCTTCGATGAAGGGCTTGAGTCGTTCGCGCACTTCGATGATCGGCGGCACCGTGTCACACGCCTGCTCGAGCCCGAGGTCGACCAGTGACTCGAGGAACCCGGCGTTGAGCACCTTCGAGTCGAAGTAGCTCTTCTCGACGCGCGCGGCGTTGATGAGCACCACGCGATCGACGCCCAGCGACGCGACGGCGGGGATCACGCGCTTCAACTGCTTGGGCCTGGGCACCGCGAGCACCAGCGACACGTTCGCGCGCGGCGGCGGCGCGTCGCCCACGTTCACCTTCAGGGTGTCGGCGCTCAGCACCTCGGCTGTGCCCATGAGCCCGCCGTGAAGGCCGACCCGCAGCGTCTGCCCTTTCTGCACGCGCAGCACTTCGCGGAGGTGCTCGAGCCGACGGCCTTCGAGCCGCACCGTTCCGTCAGCGGAGACTTCTTCGGCGCGCAGCAGCAGCAGGTTCACGAGGTGCGTCTACTCGACCTGAAAGGCATACAGCGCGTACACCCTGCGAGTGTTGTCTGCCTCGACAGGAGGACAGAGTCGGCTGTTGATGTAGGGCGCGGAGAAGCAGCCGTAATCGGAGACGTCGATGATGCCGCCATCGGGACGCACGCGACCCTGCATTTCACTTGGCTTGACGGTCTCATGCGCCCGGAACTCTGCGACGACGTAGAGCACGCCATTGATGTACCTGGGCAGGAAGCGGCCTGGACGGCCGACCATGCGGTGCGAAGCGAGCGTGTTGCCGGTGTATCGATCGATCAGCTTGACGCGGCATTTCGAGTCGATGGTGACGAGCCGATCTCCGGTCTCGCTGACGATAGGGGCGAATTCCAGTTTTTGTGCGGGCGCTCGCCAGAGTTCCTGCAGCGCGGGAGTACGTGCCGCGAGCGAATAGCCGGTCTCCGTGTCGGCGGCGTTGATGAACAACGACCCATTTCGATCTGCGCCGATGACTTCAGGACCTCCAATGTTGCCCGCATCGCGTGTGTCGAGCATCGCGATTTGTGCGCCGTCGCTCGTGCGGCGCGTCACCAGCAATGCGCCCACGGAGGTTCTGTACAACATGGGGATGACGGTCGACGGGTAGCGGCCTTCGTCCACCAGCGCAGAGCCAACCAACCTGGTCGCGTCGGACGGCGTGGGTGCATGCCAACGAACCCCTCCGTCGTCGTCAAACGCGACGAAATCACCGCTGTTGGAGCGGATGACGACGTCGTCTTCGGTCACCAGTAACGGGCCCTCGTTGGCGGGCGCCTGCCACTTCACTTCACCCGTTGGTTTGAGCGCGCGCGTGACGCCAGCGCCGCTGGTCCAGATGAGTGTTCCGTCGCGTTGAACTGCGGGTGACGGCTGAAACCAGTAGTCGAAGGAGCCCGCCTGGCCCTGTGCCTGCCGCCACGAGTAGACAACCTTCCAGGTCTCGAATGGTTCACGCGGCTGACCGAAGTCATAGAGACTCGGGGCCCCGTCGCCGTCGGTCCAGACGAGGGTGTCTGTCGCGAACGCCGCCATGTCAGGGCCGCCCCCGGACCGACTTCTGAGGTCAGCGTGAAGCGGGGCGCCGCCATCTGCCGCGAAGGTCCATAGTCGGTCGTCCGTTTGCATCACGACGATTCCGAGGGGCGAAACGTCGAGGCCCGCCCGTCGTCCGTAGTACCTGCCATTCGTGGAGTCGAAGCCCAATCCCTCGGTGCCATGGCGCCAGAGGTATGGCCAGTCGGGCTTGCCGCCGTCCGTGTCGTCGTCGCAAGCCGCCGCCTGCAGGTCGAGGTAGTCGTCGTAGAAGCGCCAGTGGGTGGTGGCAAAGTCGAAGAGGTCCGGAGACCCTCCGCGCCTGAGGATCTCACTTGGTGGTCCGAAGACATACAGAATGAGCGAGTCGTCAAACTCCGACGCCGGCTCGTAACAGGCGGCCAAAGACAGCAGCACAACGGTTACGAGCCGACGCAGCATCATCACGGACTCAGTGCAGGCGTGGTCCAGCCCCACCGCCAGTTGGTGTTGACGATCGGCACTGGTGACGTGGCGCTCGGAAAGACGAGGTTGGCTGGAACCAGTTTGTCCATTGGCAACCCGGCGCCCGAGAAGCCGACGGTGTCAACGTCGACGGACAGGTGCTCGGGGAGCGCGCAGTACGAGAGCCCCGCGCTCGTGCCACGGAGCACACGCATGACGTCTGTGGCCCAATCAGCGCGGTACGCGATCCGCTGTCCTCCCGTGGAAGTGTGAGGGTTGAGCCAATCGCGGAAGTTGCCGTCGACGTGCCGGAAAACAGAGTCGCCACGGAAGGAGTCTGGCTCGAGGAACGCGCTGTCATGGCGCCAATCGAGCATCGAGCCTCCGCGGTAGTCGAACCCGGCAGCCGAGACGCCTGTGTCGACGTAGATCTGAGGGATGGCCGTCACGAGCTCCACGCGGCTTCGATCGAAATAGCCTTGCACCGCAACATTGCGACTCCCATACGCGGGAATGGTGCCACTGCTCATCGCCGCAGTCAGCGCTCTGCGGGGAATGGTGGTGTTGCTCGTGCCCGCGTGTACCCAGACGAAGCCGTAGTCAGGCGGCTTCAAGGTGCTTTCCCAACAGGCATTCGGCTGCCCCAGACAAGCTTCCAACAGGAGCACGGTCTTGTAGGTGCGATTGCCTGTGACGTAGCGCCCCTCGATGGACCACGCGGCGTGCTCTCCGCCGACGCCCACTTCCTCGTAGTCACCTGACGGTCGTCGCGCTGAGTCGAACATCGTGTCGTGCAACTCAACGAAGGGCATCGAGTAGATGCGTCGACCTTCGACGACCCGCCACTTGTCGCCGCCTTCCTCTGCGCACTTCTGAAACGGGTTCAACCACGGGTCGAGTGCATCAGGGTTCGCGTCGATGAAGACATCGAAACTCCACGGCACCGGGTCGAACGGCAGGTCGGGGAAGGTATTGGGAGGCCCAAAGGGCCTGCCATCCCAGTTCATGATATCTGCACGGACGCGCGTCCAGCCGTCGCACCTGTCGCAGCGTTGCCCGATGCTCCGCAGTCTGGCGTCGACCTCTTTGGGGTCTGCGGGCTCGACGTTCACGATGTGAACGCGGCGCGTGCTCTGCTCTCGGAGTGCTTCGGCTTGGAGTGTCTGTCCGCGCCACACACCAAATTTCGGGAAGGGAACGGCGATGACGTTCTCAACCCTCGCCTCTTTGCGCCAGCAGTCCATCTGTCGGATGTTCGCGTTCAGCCGCGTCTGCGCGAGCGACACATTGAACTCGCGGATTGGTGGGAACTCGCGGCCCAGGTGGTCAAACGCGTTGTCCAGTGCAACAGGAAGCTGTTGCTTCGAGACGAGCGGCAGCGTGGCCGAGTTGGAGCGGTAGTCGGTAGACAGCTCTGCCTCCACATAGAACGGCTTCACCCAACCGTCATTCGAGTAGAGTTCGCCATGACCGCGGCGCGTTCGTGTCGTGATGAGCCCGCGGGTCGGCGGCTCCGGTGGAGCTGGCGGTGTGCTCGGCGAGCAAGCTGAAGTTCCATCGCTCAGCAAGGTGCTCGTTCCGCGCAAGATGAGCTGTGAAGACCCCGGCAGAGCCGCGAGTGACGTGACTGCCCAGTTGTTGAAATGGAGCTGCACCCCCACTTGGAGCAACACCGCCCCGAAGCCTTCGAGTTCGTTCTCGTTGAAGAACCACACGAGCTCAGGAATTCCGACGAGTCCAGTCGTGGTCAGACCGTTGACGGTGAGCGTCGTCATGTTGGGCGTACAGGCGAACACCTGATCGCCGCAGATGACCATGCCTGGCGGCAGCGGGCTTGCTGGCGCGGGTGCGATTGTCGCGACACACGTGGCTTGCAACGAAGCGATGTCGACCGTGATGTTCGACGGGTTGCTGAACGGCCAGGGTGGGTTCCTCACGCGGGCATCTGCGTGCACGGACTGCAACTGGAGGTTGACGTTGAAGCTGGCGACGTCGCCATTCGGAAGCACCCGCGTGGGCGTTCCACCGTCGAGCCCTTCGGGGAGAATCGTCAGATCTGCTAGTTGCCCGCGAATGCGATCGATCTCCAGAGTGATTCCCGCGTCTCCGAGCGGGATGCTCAACGGGGCATAGGACGGCGACGTGGCAATTGGCCAGTACGCTTCTTGCCGTTCATCTCTCGCGCAGAATGCGAAGTCGGTCTCGAGAGGTGAGAGTGCGTCGTGCGCTGGCAACAGCGAATTGATCTGACTGACCCAGGGCGTTGCCTGATCCGCGGTTCCTTGCGGCATTGACAACATCACCATGCTGGGAGCACTTGCCCACTCGTACTGAAACTCGACAGGCGTCGCCGGCCGAATCGGCGCCAGTATCTTCTCGATGTCAGTCAGCGCGATCGCGCCAGTTGCAAGCGCGTCTCCCGCAGCCGACGGCACAACGATTTTCGGCCTGATGCCCAACCCACCGTCTGGTGGCGATGGCTCCACCGCAGATGTGCACCCGAACGCTGCAACCAGACAAACCACACCCCACGACCACCTCGCCCACGTTGAACAGCAACAGCGGGCGCGCTCGTAGAACGCGACCGTGGTTTCTGTCAACAGCGCCGCGCCGTGCTGCTTCACGCGTCGCGTCGTTGCAGCTATGCGGCTTCCGTCATGGACGTCGCAGCCCCCGAGTTTCGAGAACTGTGCCTGCGCTGCCGCCGCCCGAAGACCGTGTGCTGGTGCAGCGCTGTCACCCAGGTCCCCAGTCAGACCCACGTCGTCTTCATTCAGCACCCGCGTGAAGCGAAGGTGCCCATCTCGACGTGTCGCATGGCGCACCTCTCGCTGCCAAACTCCGAGCTGCACGTGGGGCTCTCGGCAGTCGGCAACCCGTCACTCGAAGCGCTGTGCGCTGAAGAAGGCGTGGCGGTGCTGTTTCCCTCCGAGTCCGCGGTCGACGTCGACGCCCTGAGCTCGCCGCCGAAGAAGCTGGTCGTCGTCGACGGCACGTGGAGCAACGCGAAGAAGGTCGTCGAGAAGTGCCCGCTGCTCTCGAAGCTGCCGAGGCTCAAGTTCTTCCCCGAGCAGCCCGGAAACTACCGCATTCGCAAAGAGCCCGAAGCGCACTGTCTGGCCACCATCGAAGCCACGGCCTTCGTGCTCGAGCGCCTCGAGAAGGCGCCCGCGCGCTTCACGCCCATCCTCAGCGCCTTCGACGCCATGGTCGAAAAGCAGCTCGCGTACATCAGCGACGGCGCGTCGGCGTCGCGTCACAAGAACCGCAAGCGCCGCAACGTGGTGCCCGTCGACCACCTGGAGCCGCTGCGCAACCGGGAGCTCGTGGTGGTCTTCGGTGAAGCCAACGCCTGGCCGCTGTGTGACGACGCGCGCCCGCTGCCCGACAACCCGGAGCTGGTGCAGCTCGTCGCCGAGCGCCTGTCGACCGGTGAGCGCTTCGTGAAGCTGCTGCGGCCCGAGCGCCCATTGGGCCCGCGCGTGCCGCTGCACCTCGACGTCGCCGCCGCCACCATCGAGAACGCCACGCCGCGCGACGAGGCGTTCCGCGCGTGGGCGAACTTCGTGAAGCCCGGAGACCTGCTCATCGGCTGGGGCGGCTACTGCGCCGACCTGCTTGCGCGCGACGGCCACGCCCCCGAAGCGCACCTCAACTTCCGCAGCGTGCTCTCGCGCGTCATCGACGGCCCGCCCGGCGGTGTCGAAGAGCTGGCGGTGAAGCTGAACGCGCAGCTCCCCGAAGGGCAGGGCCGGGCGCTGCGTCGGTTGGCAGCGCTCGCGTTCGTGACCCGCGCGGTGCTCGACGGCCGCATCAAGCGCGCTGAACGACGCAATGCCCACCGGGTACTGCTAGAGACTTGAGCACGCACATGAGTGAACGAATCGCCATCATCGGTCTTGGTTACGTCGGGTTGCCCGTCGCGCTGGCCTTTGCGCGAAAGTTCCCGGGCTCGGTCGGGTTCGACATCAACGTCGAGAAGGTGAACGAGCTGCGGTCGGGGTTCGATCGCACCGGCGAGACGCCTGCCGAGGTGCTCAAGAGCTCCACGCTCGAGATGACGGCCGACGCAGAGAAGCTCAAGGCCTGCACGTTCTTCGTGGTCGCGGTGCCCACGCCGGTCGACGCCACCAACCGCCCCGACCTCACGCCCGTCATCAAGGCCAGCGAGACCGTCGCGCGCGCTCTCAAGAAGGGCGACTGCGTCGTCTACGAATCGACCGTGTACCCGGGCGTGACCGAAGATCTCTGCGGGCCGATCCTCGCGAAGCTCTCGGGGCTCAAGCGCGAAGACTTCAAGCTGGGCTACTCGCCCGAGCGCATCAACCCCGGCGACAAGCTCCACACGCTCGAGAAGATCACCAAGGTCGTCTCCGGCGAAGACGCGCCGACGCTCGAGCGCGTGGCCGCCACCTACGGCGCCATCATCGAAGCAGGGGTCTTCAAGGCGGCCAGCGTGAAGGTCGCCGAGGCCGCGAAGGTCATCGAGAACACGCAGCGCGACTTGAACATCGCGTTGATGAACGAGCTGGCGCTCATCTTCGATCGCATGGGCATCCGCACCCGTGACGTGCTCGCGGCCGCCGGTACGAAGTGGAACTTTCTGAAGTTCACCCCGGGCCTCGTGGGCGGTCACTGCATCGGCGTCGACCCGTACTACCTGACGACCAAGGCCGAAGAGCTCGGCTACCAGCCGCAGGTGATCCTCGCGGGCCGCCGCATCAACAACGACATGGGCCCGTACATCGCCCAGCGCACCGTGAAGCTGCTCATCAACGCGGGGCTGCCGGTGAAGGGCGCGCGCGTCGGTGTGCTGGGGCTCACCTTCAAAGAAGACGTCGCCGACATCCGCAACTCCAAGGTGCCCGACATCTTGAAGGAGCTGCGCGAGTACGGCATCGAGCCGAAGTTGACCGACGTGTACGCCTCCGCTGGTGAGACGAAGCACGAGTACGGCCTCTCGCTCACCGCGCTCGAAGAAATGGTCGACCTCGACGCGTTGATCCTCGCGGTCTCGCACAAGGAATACGTCTCGTCGGCGCGCGCGCTGATCGAGCGCATCAGGCCGGGCGGCGTGCTGGTCGACGTGAAGAGCGCGCTGAACCCCGCTGACCTGCCGGCAGGTCGCGTCAACTACTGGTGCCTGTGATGTCGACCTGGCTGGTGACGGGCGGCGCCGGCTTCATCGGCTCGCACCTCGTCGAGACGTTGCTCCGTGATGGTCATCAAGTCGTCGTGCTCGACAGTCTGGTGACGGGCTACCAGCGCAACCTCGATGACGCGGTGAAACGCGGCGGTGGCGCAGAGCGCTTCACCTTCATACACGGCGACATCACCGACCCCGCGACGTGCGCGAAGGCGTGTGCCGGCGCCGACTACGTGCTGCACCAGGCGGCGCTGGGCAGCGTGCCGCGCAGCATCGCCAACCCGCTCGACAGCCACCGCGCGAACGTCGATGGCTTCATGAACATGCTCATCGCCGCGCGCGACGCGAAGGTGAAGCGCTTCGTGTACGCGTCGTCGAGCAGCGTGTACGGCGACGACCCCACGCTGCCCAAGGTCGAGTCGCGCACCGGCCGCGTGCTCTCTCCGTACGCGGCGACCAAGCACATCAACGAGGTCTACGCGCAGGTCTTTCAGCGCTCGTACGGGCTCGAGACCGTCGGCCTGCGGTACTTCAACGTGTTCGGCCCGAGGCAAGACCCCAACGGCGCGTACGCCGCCGTGATGCCGAGGTGGATGGCGGCGCTGCAGCAGGGCGAGCCGTGCGTCATCAACGGCGACGGCAGCACCAGCCGCGACTTCTGCTTCGTGAAGAACGCGGTGCAGGCCAACTTGAAGGCCGCGACCACGCAGGTGCCGGGCGCGACTGACACCGTCTACAACGTGGCCGTCGGCGACAAGACGAGCCTGCTCGAGCTGTACGCGATGTTGGCCGAGCGACTCGGTGTGACGCGCGCGCCGGTCTTCCAACCGTTCCGCGCCGGCGACATCAAAGATTCACAGGCCGACATTTCACGCGCGAAAGAGAAGCTCGGTTACGCGCCCACGCACACCGTCGCGCAGGGGCTCGACGAGACGGTCGCGTACTTGAAGGAACACACCTCATGAAGATCGTCGTCACCGGAGCCGCAGGCTTCATCGCCTCGCAGGTCGCCGACGCGTACCTCGCGCTCGAGCACGAGGTCCTCATCATCGACAACCTGTCGACGGGCCTTCGCAAGAACCTGAACCCGAAGGCCGAGTTCGTCGAGGCCGACATTCGAAGTGAAGAGGCGGCGAAGGCCGTCGAGGCATTTCAGCCCGAGGTCATCAACCTCCACGGCGCGCAGATCGACGTGCGCAAGTCAGTCGAGGTGCCGCGCTTCGACGCCGACGTGAACATCGGCGGCACGCTGAACATGGTCGAGGCTGGCCGTCGTGGCGGGGCGCTCAAGCGCGTGGTGTACGCCGCGTCGGGCGGCTCGATGTACGGCGACTCGAAGGTGATGCCCACGCCGGAAACGGAGCCGCCTGCAGGCGTCTCTCCGTACGGTGTCTCGAAGTTCACCGGCGAGCTGTACCTGTCGTGCTGGCATGCGATGTACGGCCTCCACTACGTGGCGCTGCGCTACGCGAACGTCTACGGCCCGAGGCAGAACCTGCACGGTGAAGCCGGCGTGGTGGCGATCTTCGCCGAGCGCTTGCTGCGCGGCGACGCGTGCACCATCTACGGAGATGGCAAGCAGACGCGCGACTTCGTCTTCGTCGGCGACGTGGTGCAGGCCAACGTCAACGCGCTCAGCACCGACTTCTGTGGCGGCGTGAACATCGCCACCTCGAGCGAGACCGACGTGAACCGCGTGTACGAGCTGCTCGCGGTGAACCTCGGCGTGACGACGCCCGCGAAGCACGGCCCGGAGCGCCTGGGTGAGCAGCGGCGCAGCGTGCTGGCGAATGGCAAAGCGAAGCAGGTGCTCGGGTGGTCGCCGCAGTTCGACGTCGAGCGCGGCATGGCGCAGACCATTCGCTGGTACCACGACCACCACTGAGGCGACGAAATGGCATCGAACCCCGACGTAAGCATCCTCTTCACGAACTCCGCGCAAGCCGACCTCGCCGCCAACGGGCGGGAGTGGGTGTTGAGCGAAGGGCACTTCACGGCGGTGGCGAGGTGCTCGCACGCGCCGCTCGCGCTGACGGAGCTCGACACGCGCTTGCTGCCTCCGGAGTTCAACCCCGGCGCCGCGTCGATCGACGTCACGCTGGGCGGCCAGAGCCAGTTCGAGCTGCGTCAGGCGCTGAGCAACCCGGACACGGGCGGCTCGGCGTTTCCGCACCCGTGGGGCGCGACGGGCGTGATGACGGGGCTGACGAGCTTCGTCACGCAGCTCCTCGCGCGCGGCGGGTTGGCGGTGGTGCTCCACAGGGCAGGGGGCGTCATCAAGCCCGCGGCGATGTTCCTCGAGGCGCTCGAGCAGGAGCGCCACGCGGCGTGGCTGGACGTGACGGCCGCGGCAGATGGTCGAGGCGGCGTGCTGTGCCGCTCGTACGGCATGCCGCACTACTTCGGTTCGCCGAACGTGCGCGCCGCGTCGTCGACCACCGACTTCGTCGCGCTGGAATGCACGATGGCGGCGGTGCGCTTCGTGTGCTGGGCGATCGCCGAACAGAATCAGAACCCGTACGCGTGCCCCGGCGTGATGGTGCCTTCGTTTCGTGTAGCCGGCCGCGAGCTGCCCAGCGTCGAGTGGGCCGCCACCTACGACGACGACACGCTCTCGCTCATCCTATCGCGGCGCTGACTTGTTATGTCTAACGTGTCGATTTTGTAATTCTTTGTCTCAATCGGGCTCGTCGTCGCCGTATCTCCCTCTGAATGGCAAGCAGACTCGTTCGTGATTTACGCGAATGACTCGTTCTTCATTTCAAAGGCTTCGTCATCATGTGGCGATGACATGAAAAAAGAACGACATCTCCTCGCTCTTTCCCGGAGAAGCCATTGTCTGAGCGCGGAGTTCATGCGTCCGTGAGTTGATTTGTTTGTGGGGCGCCAGGTTTGCTTTGGTGTCTGGCGGTGTTTCTGTGGTTTGCCAGGCTGCGGCAGGTGTCTTTAAATGACGGTGAGTTCCAGGCCTCATGGGTCCAATTTGTACATGGATCACTTCGGTGCACTGGTTGTGCGTGTTTTTTGTGCAGCTTTGCTTGTGTGTAGAGAGTGAAGGCAAAAACTGCTCACGCGACTTTTGTGAAATTAATGAACTGAACGCAGCGGTCGCTGTCGCAACCACGTCGGTGGTCAGTTTCCCCAGTCCATCGCTGAGCGGCCCGCGCAGCACGGGAGCGTGTCGCGCGACGCGAACACGGCGGGCGCTTTGCGATGAATCGATTGCAGCAGGAACTTGCGTGGCTTGACGTCGTCCAGCGCGGCTGTCGGCAACCGCTCGAATGCCCGCCTTGTCTGGCTCCGACCGCAGGTGACCGACGAACCACGTGCCGATGTTCTCGACCCCGCGGGAGTCGAGACCGCTGGGGTTCTGCATCGTCAGCACGACCGAGAGCCCAGGCGTGCGCGCTTGCTTGAGCAGCCCGCGCAGCTGGGAGGAAGCCGTCGACTTCGTCGATCAACAACACCGCGCGTACGGCGCTGCTGTGGCCTTGTGTCCGCATCCACGCTTGCGTGCGCTCGAGCAGCTCCGCCACCGCGAAGCGCCGCTCTTCATCGGAGAGGTGCGCGACGGAATAATCGTCAGGCGCGGCTTCCCGTCGAGCGCGTCACCCCGCCTCCACGCCATGAACTTCGGAGCCCCCAGCAGCTCGTAGAGCCGCGCGCTCAGGCCTCGTCGATTTTTCGCGGGGAAGAAGTCTTTCAACGGCAGCGCGCCGACCGATGAAAACGGCGGCCTGGCGATGTGGTCGACGAGATCGATCAACGACGGCGTCGCGCCCTGCGACCAGAAGTGGGTGAGCAACTACACCAACAGCAGGTTCTCGCGCGACGTGCGCCAGTCGGCGTCAATGCCCTGCGAACTGCTTGCGCGTCATTCCTCGCGCACGCAGCGCGCGCTTGATGCGGCACCCGGACACCAGGTCTCAGCCTGGGGGTCGGCGACGAGCCAGGTCTTTCCCGAGCTCCTCATTCCGAGAATGACGCCGTGGGTGGTGCGGTCTCGGACGCTGAGCGTGAGCACGGCGCGGACCGTAACGTCTGGGCGGCAACACGCGAGACTCGAGGCGTACGTATGTCGAGCTTTCGTGGGCTGCCGCTTCAGAGAGTAGCCAGTCGATGAACCCTGACCTTCCTTATGATGTTCGGCATGTCTGCGCGCATCACGGTGAAGGCGGCTTCGAAGTGGCCAACGAACGATGACCCGCGTTCGTGGTTGTTGTGCACGGCGGCGTGGGCGTCGCAGGCGACTGAGGGAGCGCGAACGCCGGCGCACTTCGTGGTCGAGCGGCTTCTTCGCCGTGGCGCGCTCGATGACGCGGCGTTGGTGTTGGGCTGGGTGTCGCGCGCGCCGCGTGACGAGGAACTCGAGTGGCTCACCGAGCAGTACCTGATGCTCGGTGACGTGCCCAACGCGATGAAGGCGCTCACCACCTTGCTCGACCGCGCCGATCGTATGACGCGCAAGAGCGACCGCGAGTACTTCACGCGTCAGGTGTTGGATCGTGTCGCGCCCGGTGCGAAGGCTCCGCGTCGCGTTGAGCTGCTGGCGGCCTTCACGCGTGAACGGCTCGAAGCGAAGGACCTCACCTTGAAGCGACCGCCGTTGCCTTCGCGTGAAGTGCCCGCGCCCGTGTCGGTGCTCGGGTCACTGACGAAGGCGAAGGAGCAGCTGAACGCGCTCACCGCAGCCACCCCGAACGTGCACAGCGTCGCGGGCTCGATTGGTTCGGCGATCGAGCAGTCGTGTGCGGCGAAGAAGAGCGCGGCGGCGCGGCCGCTCTACAAGGCGACGATCGCGCGGTGGAGCACGGGTGCCTTCGATGGCTACGGCTTCGCGTCGGCGTGGGCGTGGGTGTCGCTGGGGCGTGCCGCCTTCGCGCTCGATGGTGCAGACGCCGCGCGACCGTTGCTCGAACGTGCCGAAGCGGTGGCGGGCAAACACGCGCAGCTGATTCGCGCCGAGCTCGCGAAGGCGTGGGGGTTGGTCGGCGAGGTCGAGCGTGCGCTCGCGTTGGCTGTGAAGAGCGAGAAGTCGAGCCGCCTGAAGACCACCGCTGAGGTGCTCCGCGGCGCGGGGCGGTGGCGGGAGCTCGCGGCGTTTCTTGCGACCGTCAAGAAGCCCAATGACGCCGCCGGGGTCGCGTGGTGGTTGACCCACGAGATCGATCGCTGAGTGCAACGAAGCGCGCGTGACGACCAACAACATCGACCGGCTCATCTCGTCGCGACCCTGAAGGCACACAAGCTCGGTGCCTTGTTCGTGAAGGCAGGCATCGGAGCGAGCGCAGAGGACCTCTTCGGCGAAGTGCCCAAGACGTTCGTGCACGACGGCGACGTGAAGCTCGACGGCTCGCTCGAAGTCGGCGGCGCGTTCACGTTCCTCACGCACGACGCGTACACGGTGCTGGTGATCACCGGTGACTTCACTGCTGCGCACTTTCAGCAGAGCGGTGACACGCAGCTCATCGTGCTCGGCAAGACGTCGGTCGCTGGCTACCTGCGGCTCGAGCCTTCCGACGCTGGCTTCTCGGCGTTTCGTGGCGCGGTGACCTGCACCGATTGGTCGCAGTCGAACACCGAGGTCGAATCCGAACTGCCGACGTTCGCGAAGAAGCCGAAGGGAAAGCAGCGCGACGCGCCGGCTCAATCCGTCGAGAAGTTGCACGAGGCGCTCGCGGCGGGTCGGGCGCCGTTCCCGGCTGAAGTGAGGGCGACGGGCAAGAAGCCGAAGGTGATCAGCAAGGCGCAGCTCGCGGCGATGACCCAGGTCGAAGCGCTCGCGTGCCGCGGCTTCGTGTCGGCGCAGGTCACTGAGCCTCTGAACGCGAACTACTTCGACGCGTTCCCGGAAGAGCTCTTATTCCTCGGGCCCAAAGACGCCGAACGCGTCGCGGGCGTGTTGCGTTCGCTGCCACGGCTCACGAGCTTGAAGACGCTGCGGTTGATCGACACGTCGCTCAGCGAGCTGCCGCTGGAGATCTCGAAGCTGTCGCGGCTCGAGGTGCTCGAGGTTCGCGGCAACAAGCACCTCACGGGGCTGCCAGCGGAGCTCCAGCACGCCGTTCCACAACGTCGGGCCGCCCCAGGTCACCGAGTCGAGGATCTCGTTGGTCGCGGTGACCACGAGCGCCGCGCCGTCGGGTCCTTGCTGAATGCGGTTGCCGGTGTTGCCATCCAACGGGACCTCGAGCGTGAGCACCGTGGACGGCAACGCGCTGATCACCGGGTTCGAGCCGACCACCAGGTACTGCCCCCGCGGCGATGCTGCGCAGCGACGTGAGGTCGACCGCCGTGTAGGCCTGCCCGTTGCTCCTGTTCACCAGCACCCGCGCGCGGCCCGCCAGTGAGATGGGTGCGCTGCTCGCATTGTAGATTTCGATGAGCTCGCGAAGATCCAGACCGGGCGTGTCGTAGTCAAACTCGTTGATGACCAAGCCCTCGTGCACGGCGTAGCGAAAGGTCGCCGTGCGCGCTCTCGGGTGCACCGCGACGCCGGACACGTCGGCCACCGACGGTGTAGGTCGTGCCGGTCGCGATCGCGCTGGTGTCGATGATTCCCGGCTTCCGAATGAGGTCAACGTGCATTGCGGGCTTTCGCGGACCGCGCAGTGAGCTTCTTGTTCATCAGTCCCATGCGGTCGTGCGCCCCCAGCCTTCATCGAGAATGCGGAAGAAGTTCCATTGATCTTCGGGCGTGGTGCGACCGGCTTTCGCGTCATCGAGCGTCACGAAGCGGCGTTCGAGAATCACCGTTGAGAGCCACACCAGCGCCTTCTTCGTCGTCGCGCTTCGCGATGGCTTCGAGGCACGCACGGAGCGCCCGTTGAACGGAGTCGCCTTCGTGCAGCGCTTCGATGTCTTCGAGCTCGATGGTGAGGAACGCGTGCGAACCCGAGGTCGAAGCGAAGAGCTCGTTGACCCACGGCACCGCGTCGTCGAACTGCGCGAGCGCGGTCTTCTTTTCGACGAGCGGTGCGGTGACGGTGAGCTCGCCGCCTTCCAACTTCAGGGTCTGCGTCTAAAGATCTGCGGTGGCTGGTAGATCACCGCTCCGCGCCAACGAGCTAGCAACGGTTTGACATGACGGATCTCTGTCACGTCGTGACACGCAGTCGAAGTTCGGAAGCCGGAGCGATGTTCAGCATGTCTGCTCGAACCACGGCCAACGAACGACGACCCGCGTTCGTCCTTTGCTGTCACCGGAATCTCTTCGCGCAGCAGCCTCACGCCGAGAATGACGCCGTGGGCGGTGAGGACCCTGACGTTGAACGTCGTCGAGCGGCTCCGACGTAGCGTGTCCTTGCGTCTGGGCGGCAACACGCGAGACTCGACGCGTCCCCCTCAAGGAGTACGTATGTCGAACGTTCGACCCCTTCTCGCTTTCGTCGGCGCAGTCATCGTCGGCGCGTTCATTGGTTGCGGCACCCCGGCTGCTGTGTGCTCTCCGGCGAACTGTGCCGGCTGCTGCGACGCGTCTGGCGAGTGTCAGGGCGGCTCCAGCACCACGGCGTGTGGCGCCGCCGGCAACACCTGCACCTCGTGCGTCACCGGGCAGAGCTGCGAGTTCGGCGCGTGTCGCGTTCAGAACAACAACACCGGCGGCGGCACGGCGACCGGTGGCGGCACGGCGACGGGCGGCGGTTCTGCGACTGGTGGCGGCACCGCGACTGGCGGCGGCACCGCGACGGGAGGTGGTTCGGCGACTGGCGGAGGCACGGCGACGGGCGGCGGCTCCGCGACCGGCGGAGGCACGGCGACGGGTGGCGGTTCAGCGACGGGCGGTGGCGGTGGCAGCACGACGCTCGACGCGGGCACCACGTTGATGGACGGCGGCGCCTTCCACCCGCCGACGATTCCGCTCACGTTCGCGGCCGACTGCGGCCCGGTGAACACCTGCAGCGGCAACGAAGCGGGTGACTGGTACTACACGAGCGGCTGCATCGACGAGGCGGCCTTCGCGCCGCTGACGAGCGCGGCCACGCAGGTGGGCTGCACGTCGGTGGTCACCAACAAGCGCGGCAGCATCGCGGGCACCATCGCGCTGAGCGGCAACGGCACCAGCATCGGCCGCAACGCGGTCGGCGAGGTGCTGTTCCACGCGTCGCTCACGGGGCAGGCCTGCGTGCTGGGCTGCAACTTCGTTTCGAGCCGCTTCCCGCCGGGCGTGACGGGCTCGTGCTCGCCGGGCACCGGCACGTGCGAGTGCGATCTCAGCTTCAGCATCGGCACCAACAACTCGGAGCCGTACACGTACACCAACGGCACGCTCTTCACGACGCAGACCCAGGACGTCTTCGAGACGTGCATCGCCGAGCCCACGCTGAGCTACCGCGACGTCACCGACGGCGGCACGCCGGGCGTGTTCGGCCTCAACCGCGTGGGGACGCCGTGAGCGTCGCCGCGCTCGTGCTCGTCGGCCTGGTGCAGGCCGCAGAGCAGTGTGAGACGCCGCGCATTCGCGACACCACGCCGCTCGCTGCTGCCATCGCGCAAGACAAGGTGATGGGGCAGACGTTTCTGAAGGCCGCCGGCGCGTGCGCGACGCCCGGTGAGGCGTGCACGGCGGCGCGGCTCGAGTGCGGCGCGATTCTCACGTCGACGGCGCAGAAGCAGGTCGGCTTCGACGAAGGCGTGTGGCTGCGCGACATGTTGTTGCCCTACGGCAAGGCCCACTACCCGATGACGCGCACCTTCGGCGCGGCGCAGCTGGCCAACGACGGCTCGTGCAACGTGGAGGTGGCGGTGTTGAACGCGGCGGGTCAGCGGCGCTCGGCGCAGGCCATTCGTCGCGACGGGCTGCAGCAGGAATATGCGCTCTATACGCAGTGGGTGCAGGGGCAGGCGCAGCAGTGCAAAGACAGGCTGCTCGCGGCCGGGGCGCAGGCCGCCGCGGCGAACGTCGAAGCTGAACGTGCTGCGGCCGCGACGGCTGCGGTGGCCGCCGCTGCGGCGAGCGCTGCCGCCGTGAAGGCCGCAGAGGATCGCAAAGCCCGCGACGCCGCCGACGCTGCGGCCGCTGAAGCGAAGAAGCGCGAAGAGGCCGAGCGGCAGGCGAAAGAAGACGCGGCGAAGCAGGAAGAGCAGCGTCGCAAGGACATCGAAGAGGCTGAGGCGCGTCGGCAGAAAGAGAAGGCCGACGAAGAGCAGAAGATCGCCGACGAGCGCGCGGCGGCCGAGAAGAAGGCGCGCGAAGACGAAGAGGCGAAGCTCGTGGCCGGGCGCAACACGCGCGTGGCGCAGCAGCGCGAAGAGAAAGCGAAGCTGGTGAAAGACGCCCAGTTCGCGCTCGAGCAAGCGCAGTCGAACGAGGCGTTGAAGAAGCAGGCCGCCATCGACGCGGTGTCGTCGAGCCCGGCGATCGCGGCTGCGGCCGTCGCTGAAGCTGCCGACGCCGAGAAGGCCCGCGTCGCGGCCGAGAAGAACCTCGTGTTCGCAAAAGAGAAGGCCGACTCCATCACCATCGACGACTCGTACGAGCGTGGGGTGGCCAGCGTGTTCCTCAACGGTGGCTTCGGCGCCGTCGACTCGGGCCTCGCGGCGGGGGTGTTGTTGGGCGGGCACTTCGGGTTGTGGGGCACCGCGCCGTCCGACGGCATGGCCTCGGGCGTCGAGTTCCGGCTCTGGGCTCGCTACCTCGCGGAGATCAACCCCATGGCGACGGACACGTCGCACACGTCGATCGACCTGCTGCTGAGCGCCCGCTACTACTTCGGCCGCATCGCGCTGGGTCTGAGCGGTGAAATGCGCTTCCTCCAGCCGGCCTTCAACACGCTGCGCTTCGGCGTGGGCCCGACGCTGGCGGCGGCGTTCATCGACAACAAAGACACGCGCGTGGTGCTGGGCGTGAACTACCTGCCGTTGGGCAACACCATCGACCCGCTGCGGATCGTCGGCGACTTCGAGATTGGCTACAAACTGCTGAGCATTCACCTGCTCGGCGGCTCGATGACGCGCACGTTGGCTGACGGCACCACGCAGGTCGGTTGGCAGCTCGGCGGTTACCTGGGCCTGCGCTACTCGTGGTGAGCGATTTGCCCCTGCGCCGAAGAACAGGGTAGGGGCCGCCGCCATGGCGTCTGTCGTGCCGCAGAAGCAGTTCTCGCACCCGTTCCTGCCCGTCACCCGTGCTGACCTGAAGGCGCGCGGGTGGGAGCAGTGCGACATCGTCATCGTCAGCGGCGACGCCTACGTCGATCACCCCGCGTTCGGGCCGCCGCTCATCGCGCGGTTCCTCGAGGGCCGTGGCTTCAAGGTGGGGTTGTTGCCGCAGCCCGACTGGCACTCGGCCGAGCCGTTCAAGGAGCTGGGCAAGCCGCGCCTCTTCTTCGGGGTCGCCGCCGGCAACATGGACTCGATGCTGAACCGGCTGACGGCGCAGAAGAAGAACCGCAGCGAAGATCAGTACTCGCCGGGCGGCCGCACTGGCTGCCGGCCGGAGCGCGCCACCATCGTCTACGCGTCGCGCTGCCGTGAGGCGTACCCTGACGTGCCTATCGTGCTGGGTGGCATCGAGGCTTCGCTGCGCCGCATCGCGCACTACGACTACTGGAGCGACAAGGTGCGCCGCTCGATCCTCTTGGACTCGAAGGCAGACCTGCTCGTCTTCGGCATGGGCGAGCGCCCCATCTGGGAGATCGCTGACCGACTGAACCGGGGCGAAAAAGTCAGCCAGCTGCGCGACGTGCGCGGCACGGCGTTTCTCATCAACAACGAAGAGACGAAGCGCCTCGAGGCTGACCCGGCGGTCAAAGCGTCAGACAAGAAGATCGTCGTGCTGCCCAGCTTCGAAGAGGCCTCGACCAACCTCGAGGCGTTCGCGCGCATGACGCGGGCCTTTCAAATGGAGACCAACCCCGGCAACGCGCGCGCGCTCGTGCAGCGACACGGCGAGCGCGGCGTGTACTTCAACCCGCCCGCGCAGCCGTTGGGAGACGGGCAGGGCGACACGTCGCAGGGCCTGACCAACGTCGCGATGGACGAGCTGTACGACTTGCCGTTCAACCGCGCGCCGCACCCCATGTACCGGGGCGAGGGCATCCCCGCGTTCGAGACGGTGAAGCACTCGGTGGTGTTGATGCGCGGGTGTTTTGGCGGCTGCACGTTCTGTTCGATCACCGAGCACGAAGGCCGCGTGATTCAGAACCGCTCGGGTCAGAGCGTGCTCAAAGAGATTCGTGAGCTGCGGCGCATGGGCGACTTCCGTGGCACCGTGACCGACCTCGGCGGCCCCACGGCGAACATGTACTCGCTCAAGTGCAAGTCGCAGGAGATCGAGAGCAAGTGCCGCAAGCTCTCGTGCGTGCACCCGGGTGTCTGCGAGAACCTCGGCACTGATCACGGCCCGTTGATTCAGTTGATGCGCGAGGTGCGCAAAGAAGAGGGCATCAAGCACGTCTTCATCGCGTCGGGCGTTCGCTACGATCTCGCCGAGCGCTCCCCCGAATACGTGAAGGAGCTCGCGTCGTTTCATACGGGCGGCCAGCTCTCGGTCGCGCCGGAGCACGTTTCCCCGCGCGTGCTGGAGAAGATGAAGAAGCCCGGCATCGAGAGCTACGAGCGCTTTCAGGCGATGTTCGCGTGCGAGTCGAAGGCCGCCGGCAAAGAGCAGTACGACATTCCGTATTTCATCAGCGGTCACCCGGGCTCGTCGCTCGACGACATGATCGACCTGGCCATGTGGCTCAAGCAGAGCGGCCGTCGCCCCCGTCAGGTGCAGGACTTCATTCCCACGCCGATGTCGGTGGCTGCGGCCATGTATTACACCGGCATCGACCCGCTGAAGATGGAGCCCGTCTTCGTCGCCAAGGGCCTCAAAGAGAAGCGGCTGCAGAAGGCGCTGATTCTCTATTGGAACCCCGAGCACTGGGGTGACGTGCGCGAAGCCCTGCAGGAAGCCGGGCGCACGGATCTGATCGGTCGTGGGCCTGCTGCGCTGGTGCCTCCGGAATCAGCGGCCGAGCGCGGTCGTCAGCTGCGCCGCAACTGACTACTCGACGCGGAACTCGACCTGATGCGCGGTGGTGGCGGTGAGAATCGAGCCCGCCACGCCGCCCACCAGCGCGATCTCGTTGCGCCGTGAAACGCGCACGCGCTCTTTGTCGTCGACGCGCAGGTCGGCGACGGGCACGACGAACTCCAACGCGCCGCGCGGCGAGGTGCGCTCGATGTCGGCCTTGTCGAGGCGCACGCGCGTCTCCTGGGCGACCACGCCGAACTCGTCTTTCCAGCGCACCACCAGCGGAGGCCCGTCGGCCCGGCGGAACGTGGAGTCGGAGATGGGGTTGGTGATCAACGTCGCGCCGGGCACGTCGATGGCGCCGTCGAGCACGTCGCGCGCGCGCAGCACCTCGAGGCGAATCCCGGGCACCCACGTGAAGCGCTCGAGGCGGTAGTCCTCTCGATCCGCGTCGTAGGGAACCAGCGTGCGCCCGAGCGGGCCGCCACGAATCGCGACCTCCGCGTCGGTGACGACGTCTCCGTTGGGCGCGCCGCTGCGCACCGTCACCCGCGCGGAGCTGCCCGCCGTGCTGCCGTCACCGGTGAGGTGTGCGACGACGTACAGCGTGCCGGTGCCGCCGCCTGGCGACGAATACCCACATGCCGACACACACAGCGCGACGGCCAACAGTGCGGAGCGAGTCATGCGCACCTGAGTACGGCGAACTGAGTCCGCGAGCCATTTTTTCGTGGCACACTGCCGCCCCGCCGCATGTCCAAAGGGAAGCCACCTGACGACGAGACGATCAAGAGTCACCCCGCGTTTCCGCAGGGCGTTACCGATTCGTACGTCGGCAAGCTGAAGGTCTCACTCACCGATCTCAAGAAGGCCGCTGAAGCCGCGCCCGAAGTCAGTCAGGGCCCGTGGCGCGAGCGCGCGTACCAGGCCCGCACGGCCATGGACCGTCAGGAGATCAACGCCGAGCTGCTCGGCGCGCTGCGCACGTCACTCGGCTCCGCGAATCACCCGCGCGTCGCGATGGACGCGCTGCGCCCCGTGTGGCTGCCGGTGCTGCGTCAGGCGCTCGAGCAGGGTGGCGGCGACGGCATCGATTCGTGGCTGAATTGCCTGTTCACGCCGCCGGGGCGGCTCGCGCGGCACAGCCTCTTCAACGACATCGCCGACGCGCTGATTCGGCTCCGCACCGCGCGTGACCTCGCCCTCTTCGAAGAAGAAGCGCTCAAGCTGGTCGACCGCATCGACACCGTATTGAGCGCACCGGCGCGCGCGAAGCTCTCGTTCAAGCTCATGGAGAAAGAGCTCGAGGGCAAGCTGGAGGTCGACGAGGTGCTCACCGTGCGCGCCGGCGTCGACGAAGAGCTCAATCGACGCTTCACGGAAATCGGCGCCAGCATGACCAAGCTGCGCGACGAGATCCGCACGCTCCCCGGCACGCAGCCCGGCGGCATGTTCGCGAACTTCGTGCGCCTCAAGTACGAGCTGAAGCTGCTCGACCTCGAGATGAAACGTCGTTCTGGAACGCTGAAGGCGCGCTCCGTTTTCTGACCGTTTTGCGCAATTGATCGTCGCGCCGAAATGGTGCTGAAAGACGCGCATGTCTTTCACGCATCTGCACCTGCACACGCTCTACTCGTTGCTGGACGGCGCGATTCGCATGAAGGACCTCATCAAGACGGTCCAGGCCAAGGGCATGAAGTCGGTCGCCGTCACGGACCACGGCAACATGTTTGGCGCGGTCGACTTCTACAAGAAGGCGAAGGACGCGGCGCTCAAGCCCATCATCGGGCTCGAGGCGTACGTCGCGGGGCCCAAGGGGCGCGCCGATCGCACCGAGAAGGTGGCCAATCACCTCATCTTGTTGGCGAAGAACAAGCTGGGGTACCAGAACCTCCGCTACCTCTCGTCCATGGGGTACCTCGACGGTTTTTATTACCACCCGCGCATCGACAAGAAGGTGCTCAAGGACCACAGCGAGGGCCTCATCGGGCTCACCGCGTGTCTGGGTGGCGAGGTCACCAGCGCGGCGTTCCGCGGCGACATGGATCACGCGAAGCGCGCGGCCTCTGAATACAAAGACATCTTCGCGCCGGGCCACTTCTTCCTCGAGGTGCAGTGGAACGGCATGGAGGAGCAGAACAAGGCCAACGAGAACCTCAAGCAGCTCTCGCGCGACCTCGAGATCCCGCTCGTGGCGACGGCCGACGCGCACTACATCAAGCAGGAAGACGCGCGCGCCCACGAGCTGTTGATGTGCATCGCCAGCGGCAAGACGCTCACTGACAGCAAGCGCATGCGGCATAGCACCGACAAGCTCTACGTGTGCAGCCCCGACGACATGCGCGGCTACTTCACCGACGTGCCCGAGGCCGTCGACAACACCATGCGCATCACCGACATGGTCGAGGAGTACAACATCCTCGCGAAGCCCATGTTGCCGACCTTCAAGGTGCCCGACGGCTTCTCGGCCGACTCGTACATGGGCGCGCTGGCGAAGAAGGGCCTCGAGGAACGCTTCAAGGAGCTGCCGTACCAGGTCGATCGCGATCTCTACATGGCGCGCCTCGAGCTCGAGGTCGGCGTCATTCAGAAGATGGGGTTTGCGGGCTACTTCCTCATCGTTCAGGACTTCATCAACTGGGCCAAGCAGCACGGAATCCCCGTGGGGCCGGGCCGTGGTTCAGGTGCAGGGTCGATCGTCGCGTACTCGCTGCGCATCACCGACCTCGACCCCATTCCGTACAACCTGCTCTTCGAGCGCTTCCTCAATCCCGAGCGCGTCTCGATGCCCGACTTCGACATCGACTTCTGCCAGGACCGCCGCGACGAGGTCATCAAGTACGTGCAGGGCAAGTACGGCGAGAACAACGTCGGGCAGATCATCACCTTCGGTCAGTTGAAGGCCAAGAGCGTGCTCCGCGACGTATGCCGCGTGTACGGCCTGCCGTTCTCTGAAGGAGATCGAATCTCGAAGCTGGTGCCTGAGATCCTCGGCATCACGCTCAAGCAGGCCATCTTCGGTGACGCTGAAAAAGAGATCGCCGGTGAGCCCCGCTTGAAGGAGATGGTCGACAACCCGCAGCAGCTCGCGGAGGTCGACGGCAAGCCCATCACCACCAAAGACGTGCTCGAGGTCGCGATGGCGCTCGAGGGCTTGAATCGTCAGGCAGGCATGCACGCCGCCGGTGTCGTCATCGCCGACAAGCCGCTGTGGGAATTCGTCCCCGTCTACCGGCCGCCCGGCGAGACCACGCTCGTCACGCAGTTCGCGAAAGACGAAGTCGAGGCCGCAGGGTTGGTGAAGTTCGACTTCCTGGGCTTGAAGACGCTCACCGTCATTCAGAACGCGATCGATCTCGTCAACCGCAAGCTGCCTGACGGAGAGAAGCTCGACCGCGACAGCATCCCGCTCGCCGACCCCGCGACGTTCGAGCTCATCAGCGCGGGCGACACGGCCGGCGTGTTTCAGATGGAGTCATCGGGCTTCACCGAAATGGTGATGAAGATGAAGCCGTCGTGCTTCGAAGACGTCATCGCCGCCGGCGCGCTCTACCGCCCGGGTCCGCTCGACCAGAAGCTCGAAGATGGCCGCACCATGGTCGACGTGTACATCGACCGGAAACACGGCCGCGACAAGGTCACCTTCCCGCACCCCACGCTCGAGCCGGTGCTCAAAGACACCTACGGCGTCATCGTCTACCAGGAGCAGGTGATGCAGATCGCCCAGGTGCTGGGCGGCTACTCGCTGGGCGGCGCAGACCTGCTGCGTCGCGCGATGGGCAAGAAGAAGGCCGAGGAGATGCAGAAGCAGCGCTCCTTGTTCCTCGAGGGCTCGAACAAGAACGGCGTCGACCCGAAGATCGCCAACGGCGTCTTCGACCTGATGGAGAAGTTCGCGCAGTACGGCTTCAACAAGTCGCACTCCGCGGCCTACGGCCTCATCACCATTCACACCGCGTGGCTCAAGGCCAAGTACCCGGTGGAGTTCATGGCCGCGCTGCTGACGTCGGAAAAAGACAACACCGACAAGGTCGTGCTGCACATCGCCGAGGCGCGGCAGGCCGGCTACCAGGTGCTGCCGCCAGACATCAACGAGTCAGACCTCGCGTTCGGCGCAGTCGAAGGAAAAATCCGCTTCGGGCTCGGCGCCATCAAGGGCGTGGGTGAATCGGCGATCGAAGCGATCCTCGAGGCGCGCAAGAGCAAGCGCTTCACGTCGCTGTTCGACTTCACCGAGCGTGTCGACGGGCGTCGCGTGAACCGCAAGACGCTCGAGGCGCTGGTGCAGGCCGGCGCGTTCGACTTCGAGAAGCGTCACCGCAAGCAGCTGTTCGACACCGTCGGCATCGCGTTGGAGCGCGGTGCGTCGACGCAGCGGGACATCGCGGTCGGGCAGTCGAACCTCTTCGGCATGCTCACCTCGTCAGCGCCGCCGGGGAAGAGCGCGCGTGACGACTACGCGGTCACCGAGCCGTGGACCGAGAAAGAGAAGCTGAGCTTCGAGAAGGCCGCCATCGGCTTCTACGTGTCGGGCCACCCGCTCGACGCGTACCAGAAGGAGCTCAAGCGCTACGCGAGGCCCATCGTCTCGGTGCAGCGCGCGCGGCGCGACGAGAAGCTCACCATCGCCGGCATCGTCAGCGTGATGCGTGAGCGCCCCACGAAGACCGGCAAGCGCATGGCGTGGGTGACGTTGGAAGACCTGTCGGGCTCGGTGGAGCTCGTGGTGTTCCCCGGCAAAGACGGCAACCGCTCGATGATGGACCCGAAGACGGGCAAGTGGGGCAAGTCGGGCCCGAAGCCGGGCTACGAGCAATGGGAGCACCTGCTCAAGAGCGACGACGCGTTGCTCGTCAGCGGCACCGTGCAGATGAGCCGCGACGAAGAGAACCCGCAGCCTGAGCTCATCGTCGACGACATTCAGTCGCTCAAAGAGGTGCGCGAGAAGCGCGTGAAGCGGCTCGAGCTGCGCCTGCACGTCGACATGGCGACCGACGAGAAGCTGGCCAGGCTCGCGGAGCTCGCGAAGAAGCATGCGGGTGCGACGCCCATCGCGGTGGCGCTGCACATGCCGGGTGAAGCCGAGGCCCTCGTGGGCTCGACGAACCTGAAGGTGCAGATCACCGACGAATTGCTCGAGTCTGTGAACCGCTTGTTCGGTGCACGCGTCGCAGAGCCCGGCTGACGTAGCCCGAGGCCCGTGGTTGACGGGTCATGGCGGCTCACGCTTCGAGTGATGACACCGGCCGGTGACGAGGCGTGGTCACGTGGCTGCGTGCGTGGTTAATACGTTGGTTGATGACCTCGAAATCATTGCTCTCGCTGGTGTTGGCGTTCGCGCTGCTGCCAGGTCTCGTCCTCGCTGAAGACGCGAAAGCCAGGGCTGCGCGCGAAGAGCTCGAGCGGCAGCTGCAGGGAATGATGGAGTCGGTGCCGACGAAGGTGCGCATCGACTACGCCGAGGTCAGCGACCCGAACTACGAGCTGCAGGAGGCCGTGTTCGAGCTCGACGGCAAGCGGCTCCTCACGCCGCCGCCGGGCGCGTTGTCGATGGCCGACGAGAAGCTCCTCGTGTGGCAGGGCGACGTCAGCCCCGGCAAGCACGTCGTCACGGCGCGGCTCAAGTACAAGAACAACGTCAGCGTGGTGATGAGCAACGAGGGCGGCCAGGAGTGGAAGCTCAGCGGCGATCGCTCGTTCGAACAGCAGAGCGGCATCGAAGTGCGCGTGTTGGTGAAGACGGTCATCGACCCGAAGGCCTCGAGTGTCGAAAAGCGGCTCGTGCTGAGCCTGCCCGCGCAGCCGGTGATGATCGCCAAGCTCGATGATGGGTCGATGCCGGCTGCGGCGCCGAAGGTCGTCGTCGATGCGGGGCCGACCGCTGAAGAGCTCGCGGCAGCGAAGAAGGCTGAAGCCGCGAAGGCCGCTGACGACGAGAGGCAGCGCAAGGCCGACGAGGCGCTCGCCGCGAAGCAGGCTGCGGCTGACGAGAGACAGCGACTCGCCGAGGACGCGAAGGCCGCGAAGCTGCCCGCTGCAGAACCTGTGAACGTCGCGAAGAACCCGAGGCCAGTGGTGATCGCGCCCGTCGAAGTCGTCGACGCCGGTGCGTTGGTGGTTGCACTGCCCGTCGACGCCGGCTCGCCCGCTGCCCCCGACGCGGGGCCGCAATTCGTTGCAGCTCAACCGATTTCCGATGAGGAAGACTCGTTCCCCTGGCTGCTCGTGGCTATGGGCGGCGGAGTCGTAACGATCTTGTTGGTCGTCATCGCCCGTCGCCGTAGCCGGCCGCCGACGCTCGATGACTGACCGGGGTAACGTGAAGCTATGAAGCACGCTGTCTTTCTGTCGTTGTTGCTGGTCGCCTGCGGGCCGATTTCCGTCGAGCCCGACGCGTCGGTCGACGACTCGGGCGTGGTCGACTCGGGCGTGGTCGACGCGGGCGTTGCCGACGCGGCGGTTGAAGATTCCGGGGTCGAAGACGCAGGCGAGCCTGATGCGGGCGTCGCCGATGCAGGCCGCCCTGATTCAGGCGTTCGCGATGCAGGCCAGGGAGATGCGGGGGTGCTGACGGCGTGCCCGGTTCCGACCGGCATCGAGCCTCCGTTCAATATCCGCGCGATGGCTGCGAACCTCAGCAGCGGCAACGGGCAAGACTACGATCTCGGCCACGGCATTCGAATCATGCGCGGCGTTGAACCCGACATCGTGCTGATTCAGGAGTTCAGCTACTTCAACAGCAGCACCGCAGAGATGGACCTGATGGTCTCCGACAACTTCGGCGCCGAGTTTCAGTGGCGTCGCGGCGTCGGCCACATTCCCAACGGCATCATCAGCCGCTGGCCCATCGTCGACTGGGGCGAGTGGGACGGGCGGGCGCCCGATCGTGAGCTGACGTGGGCGAAGATCGATCTCCCCGGGCCGTACGATCTCTTCGTGGTGTCGGTGCACTTCCTCACCTCGAACGCGAGCGATCGCAATGCCGACGCGCGCATCATCATGGAGCAGCTCGACGCCGGTATTTCGCGTTTCGACTACGTGCTGGTCGGCGGTGACTTCAACACCAACAGCTTCAGCGAGATCGCGTTCTCGACGTTGGCGCCACGCTTCAAGGTCACGGCGCCGCACCCGGTCGACCAGAGCAACAACTCCGGTACCAACGCGGCGCGCGACAAGCCGTATGACGTGGTGCTCGCCTCGACGTGCCTGGCGCAGGTGCAGGTGCCTACGCGCATCGGCGCCGCTCAGTTCGATGCCGGGTTGGTGGTCGACACCCGCGTCTTCACGCCGATCAGCGACATCGCCCCTGCGCTGGCGAGCGACTCGGCGGCGACCAACATGCAGCACATGGGCGTGGTGAAAGACTTCCTCATTCAGCCCTGAGGTTTCTGGTTCGCGAAGAACGTGCGCACCACGACGTCGCGGCCATCACTCTCGAAGGTGATGGCGCCGTCGAAATCGGTGCGATGACATTCGGCGCCTGCAGCTTCCCAGCGGCGCACGACCGACTCCCGCGGGAAGTCGAAGCGGTTGTCTCGCCCTACGCAGAACACCACGTGGCGTGGCTTCGTCTTCGTCACGAAGCCGGCGGTCGAGCTGGTGTCACTGCCATGGTGTGAGGCCTTCACGACGGTCACGTTGCCGACGTCGACGACGGCTTCTCCTGCCGCCTCGAGATCTCCGGTGAGGAGGAACGTCACGGCCCCGTGTCGCACGAGCAAGACGAGCGAGACGTCATTCTCGCCCTCGAACGTGCTCCGGTCTTTGGGCGGCCCCAGCACTTCGAGGGTCGCGTCGCCGAGTTGAAAGGGCGCCGCCCCGACTTCTTTCTCTTCGACCAGCGCGTCACCCGCGGCCGTCAGCAGCGCTTCGGTGAGCTCGCCTTCGTCGCTGCCGGCGTGCATCCACAGTCGTCGGGTCGGCACTTCGTCCAACACCGAGATGAGCCCGAGCGCGTGATCGGGGTGCGCGTGTGACAGCACCGCGAGCTCCAACGTCGAGATGCCGCGGTGCCGCAGAAATGGAATCACCACGCGCCTCCCGGGGTCGCTGCCGTTGGGCACCCCGCCACCATCGATGAGCGCGTTCTGCCCACGTGAACTGACGACCACCGCATCACCGTGACCCACCGAGAGAAACGTCACCGACAGGCTGGGCTGCTGCGGGCCCACGAGGTGCAACGCGAGCGCGACCGGCGCGATCATCGCGAGCCAGCGCCAGCGTTCGCGCAGCAACACCAACGCTGCGAGCCCAAACCACCACGCCAGCAGCACCGCGAGCTCCGGCGCCGCGAGCGCGCCCGTGGCCCAGGGCAACGCAGCGAACGACTCCGCGAGCCAGATGAAGACGCGCGAGAGCTGCAACCCCACCCACAGCACCGGCGTGGCCAGTGGCTCCCACAGCATGTGCAGCGCGGCGCCGCTCGCGGCGACCAACGTCAGCAGCCCCGACAACGGCAGCGTCACCACGTTCGAGACGAGGCCCGCGAGGCTCACGCGCTGAAACGCCGCCGCGATGAGCGGCCCGCTCGCCAACGTCACGGCCGCGCTCGCCGCGAAGGTCTGCAACGCCGCTTCACGCCACCGCGTGAGCCGCAAGGGCCACCCGGACTGCGTCGCCGGCGAGGGCGGGGCGAGGGGGATCGCCGAACGCAGCAACGGCGCGAGCAGCACCAACGCCAACACCGCCGCGAACGAGAGCTGCACGGACAACTCGAAGGGGCTCGACGGGTCGACGACCAGCATCAACAGCGCGGCAATCGCGATGGCGTTGAGCGGATCGCTGCGACGTCGCAGCAGCCACGCGCCGAGCACCAGCGAGCACATGAGCCCGGACCTCACCGCCGGGCCTTGCCAGCCGGTGAACACGACGTAGCCCCACACCCACGGCAACGAGAGCGGCGCTGCCCACGCGCGCGGGTCGTGCCTTCGAAACCAGCTCCGCCGCGACAATAACCACCGCAGCGCCGCGAACACCGAGAAGGCCAGCACCGCGACGTGGAGCCCGCTCACCGACAACACATGCGCGAGCCCGCTGCGCGCAAACGTGTCCTCCATCGCGTCGCCGAGCTCCGCGCGTTCTCCGGCCGCGAGCGTCAGCAACAGCGCCGCGGCCGGGTCGCCGTGCGTCGTGAGCGCGTACGTCGCCGTCGACAGCGAGCGATGGGTGCGCTCGAGCCACGTGCGCCACGCGGGCGCCTCGCTCATCGCCACCAGGCGCGCCAGCGGCAGGCTCCCCGACACCGGCTGCCCACGCCGCCACGCCCAGTTTGAGCGACTCCATTCACCGGGGTTCGACGCCGGCATCACCCACCGAAACGACGTGTCGCCGCGCACGCGTTGCCCCGGCAGCACCGGCGCCTGCCCGTCGGTCGAGAGGTTCACGCGAAAGCGCATCGGAACACCGTCGACGGCGCTGACGTTTACCGTCATGCCATGAGGCCCGACGCGCTCCACGAGGCCTTCGAAGGTGACGCGTTGTCCAGTCCGGGGCGGGGTGACGTCACAGCTCAACTCGGCCAGCAGCGCGCCGAGGCTCAGCGCCGTCAGCAGCCCGGCGAAGACGCCGCCCGTTCTTCCACCGCGCCACGCGGCGAGCGCGAGCCAGGCGCCGAAGCCTGCGAACCAGAGCCACCACGGCAGCGCTGCCAGCGGCCCGAAGACCACGCCGACCAACGCCGCAACCACCGGAAATACGGCCGGGCGATTGCCCAGCGTCCACCAGCTCCACCCCATGTCCCACCTCCGCCGCCCGACTGGAGAGCCTGAGGCATGTAGGAAGTTGTAGTCAAGCGGAAGATGTGTTAAATGTATTGACTCCGCGCGTCAAAGCAGGCATGGCGCGCAGCCTCTCACGCGCAGTTCCAGAAGGTGACGATGTTCCAGCCAGGCGACAAAGCGGTCTATCCGGGTCACGGTGTTGGTGAAGTGATGGGCATCGAGCACACGGAGGTCGCCGGTCAGCGGCAGAGCTTCTACGTGCTCAAGATGCTCGAGAAGAACGGTGGTCGATTCCTGATCCCCATCAACAAGATCGGTCAGGTCGGGCTGCGCGAAATCATCTCCGAGGACGACGTGCGTCAGGTGTACGCAATCCTCAAAGAGAAGGACATCTCGGTCGACTCCACCACGTGGAACCGTCGCTACCGCGAGTACATGGAGAAGATCAAAACCGGCTCCGTGTTCGAAATCGCCGAAGTGCTGCGCGATCTGTACCTGCTCAAGGGTGACAAAGATCTCTCGTTCGGCGAGCGCAAGATGCTCGACACCGCGCGCTCGTTGCTCATCAAGGAGCTGGCGTTCGCCAAGGGCGTCACCGAGCTCGATATCGAGGCGGACCTGAGGAAGATCTTCAACATCCCGGAGAACCCTCCAAAAATGTCGGAGATCACCGAGAAGCCCGACAAGAAGAAGAAAGAAAAAGAGAAAGAAGTCGAGGCCAAGAAGCCCGAGTGAGCGACCCCGACCGCGATGCCTACATCGCGAAGCTCGAGGCCGAGCTCAATCGCAAGCCTCGAGTCGGAGTTCTCCCGCCGGTGGCCGCCATCGGCCTCCTCGCGTCGCTCGCGCTCGCCTGGACGATGCGGGAAGACGTGACGTATTTCTTCTCGTCCCGGCAGCCGATCGAACTCGGCGCCGAGGGCGACTACCACTTCGAGCGCGCTGAACCGAACCGCTACGCCCAGCTCCACGGCGTGCCGACCGCGAAGGGTTGGTACATCGAAGAGGGCGACGGCGCGTTCGTGATTCTCGGCGTCAACGACACGCCGCTCGTCGTTCGTCGCAGCACCTTCGAAGACGAAAACCGTCGGCTCGCAGACGGCAAGCGCCCTCAGCCCCGGCAGAACCCGTTCTTCGCGCGAGGTCGGTTGCTCGATCGCGCCGGCGCCGAAAAATACGAAGAAGCGCTGCGCGAGTACGACGCGTGGAGCACCAGCAAGGCGCAGTGGCTGCTCCTCGCTGAAGCGCCACCCGGCAAAGACCTGAAGCAGGTCGCGATGTTCTCCGGGCTGTTGCTCTTCGCCCTGGCGAACCTCTGGCTGCTCAAGCGCGGGCTGACTCGGCGCTGAAAAGCCAACGGGCCGGGCCGACTCGCGTCAGCACCGGCCCGTGAACTTCAAGAACTGACACCGACTCAGTCGCCGAATGCGTCGTCGATGCTGTTCGCCTTGGGTGCGGCCTTCTTCGCCGCGGGCGCCGGCTTTTCTGCTGCGTCGTCGGCCGCTGCGGGCTGCAGCTTCGCGAGCTGACCCTTGGCGCGGGCGTTGTTCGGGTCGTGCTTGAGCGCGCCCTGGAACGCGGCCTTTGCCTTGTCGGCGTCACCGTTGGCGACGAACTGCATGCCGACCAGCACGTAGAGGTTCGAGAGCTGGCGACGAATTTCAGCGCCGTACTTGCCCCAGCCGCTCGACAGCCCTTCATCGAGCGCGAGCGCCTTCTGGAAGTTGGCGATGGCCGCGTTGCCGTTGTTCGACATCATCGCGTCTTGCGCGGCGTCGTATGAGGCGATGAAGCGCGAGAGCTTGTCCGAGAGCTCCTTGTCGCCAGCCTTCTTGGCGAGATCGAGCGAGGCTTCAGCGTTGCCCTTTTCGTACGGCGCGAGGATCTGCGCGCGCTTGGGCGCTGCGCCGCTCTTCGGCGCCTCTTCTTCTTCGTCGTCTTCCGTGGGCTTCGGCGAGGCGGCCTTCTTGGCTGACGCGACGCGCGGGGCAGGAGCCGCGACCGGCGCGCGCACGACGGAAGGCGCCTTGGGTTGCTCCTTCACGCGCACGTCATCAGCGGTGACCTCTTCGTCAATCGACGCTGCGGCGACGACGGGCGCAGCCGCCTGCTCGGCCATCTTTCGTTTGATGGCTTCGTCGATGAGGCGCTGCTTGTCGTCTTTGTCGAGGCCTTGCGTGGTGGCTGCCGCAACGGTCGTCGGCGAGGCCTTCTCTCCGCCGGTCATCGTCTTGACCAACGCGAAGGCGAGCACGGCGGCGAGGCTGAAGCCGACGGCTCCGGCGAAGACGGCGATCTTGAGCGCGGTGCTGCTGGGGGCCTTCTGCGCACCCGACGGCCTCGCGACGACGGCGGTGCTGACGCGGGCCTTCTTGTCGAGCTTCTCGGCCTTCTCGACCAGCGACGGCGCGGGCGCCTGCACGGGCTGCGAGGTCGCGTTGCCCAACTTCTCGCCCTTGGCCAGCGGGCCGCGCAGCCGAAGCACTGCGTTGCCGAGCGCGATCGAATCGCCGGGCTTCACCTCGACCTCGGTGGCGATGCGCTGCTTGTTGACGAACGTGCCGTTTTGCGAACCCAGGTCCTTGACGAAGAACTGCTCGCCCTGACGCTTGAGCTGCGTGTGCCGGCGCGAAATCGACGGGTGTTGCAGGCGCAGATCGCTGACCGACGCGCGGCCGACGACCACCGTGCCTTGCTTCACTTCGAGCAGCTGACCTGCACCGGGGCCACGCTCCACGTAGAGGAACGCCGGCTTGTATTCGGCTCCAGAGACTCCGTACTCGGCCTGCATTTCCTGGTCTGCCTCGGTATCGAAAATGGACGTGGGGATGTGTTCTTCGATCTTCTTCACAGCGCGCCGCGCTCCGGTGCTCGAGGAGGGCAACTGTGCCACCCGTTGCGGCCTCGGATCATCAGCCTGCAACACCTGCTCGTCCGTCACAGGCTCCCGCGAAGAAGAGCGTTTCGGGTTGGGGGGCATGCTGAACTCCTTTTTTAAGGCGACTGAAAGTGTCGAAGTATCGCACATCTGACACCAATGGTTGCCTGTGGGTAAAGTACCGCCCCCATGAGTGCGTCTCAGATTCGCGTCTTCAACACGATGGTGCAGGACAAGGTTCCGCTGATCCCGCTAACCCCCGGGAAACTGGGCGTCTACGTCTGCGGCCCCACCGTCTACAGCTACATCCACATCGGCAACGCCCGCACGTTCACGTCGTTCGACACCATCGTTCGCTACTTGCGGTTTCGCGGCTTCGACGTGACGTACGTGCGCAACTACACAGACGTCGACGACAAGATCATCAAGGCCGCGCACGAGACGGGTGAAGACCCGATCAAGCTCGCGGATCGCTTCGTGAAGGAGTTCGAGCACGATGTCGGCCAGCTGCGGCTGCTCAAGCCCGACGTGTCGCCGAAGGTCAGCGAGACCATTCCGGAAATCGTCGCGCTCATCGAGAAGCTGATCGCCCGCGGCGTGGCCTACGAGTCGAAGGGCGACGTGTACTTCGAGGTTCGGAAGTACGACGGCTACCTCAAGCTCTCGAAGCGCAAGCTGGACGATTTGATCTCCGGCGCCGGAGAGCGGGAGATTCTTCACGAAGATCAGAAGCGCGACCCGATGGACTTCGCGCTGTGGAAGGCCGCGAAGCCGGGCGAGCCGTCGTGGCCGTCGCCCTGGGGGCTGGGGCGACCGGGCTGGCACATCGAGTGCTCGGCGATGTCGGCGAAGTACCTGGGCGAGTCGTTCGATCTGCACGGCGGTGGGCTCGACCTCACGTTCCCGCACCACGAAAACGAGATCGCGCAGTCAGAGGCCGCGAGCGGCAAGACCATGTGCAACTGCTGGATGCACGGCGGCTTCCTCGATCTCGAAGGCGCGAAGATGTCGAAGTCGCTCGGTAACGTGGTGCGCCTGCGCGACGCGCTCAAGCAGGTCGACGCCGAGGGGCTCCGCTACTTCTTCTTGTCGACGCACTACCGGCAGCAGCTGGCGTTCGGCGAGAAGGCGCTGCACGACGCCGAAGCGCGCGTCGAGTACTTCTACGAGACGCTCAAGAAGGTCGACGAGCGCGTGAGCGGCAAAGATTTCGGTACGGGGCCGCTGCACGTCGAGCCCGCGAAGTACCTCGGCGAGTTCGATGCGGCGATGAGCGACGACTTCAATTTCCCCGGCGCGTTGGGGGCGTTGTCGGGCCTCTTCGCCGAGATGAACCTGCTGACCGACAAGCCTCCGGTGAAAGACAAGGCGTTGGTCGGTCGCACGCTCATCGCGCTGCGTGACGTCGCCACGAAGATCGCCGGAGCGCTGGGCTTGTTCGAGTCGGCGCCCTCGGAGTGGTTGCTGGGGCGCCGCGATCGTCAGGTCGTAGCGAAGGGCCTCGATGCCGCGAAGATCGAAGAGATGATCAAGGCGCGAAACGACGCTCGTGCAGCGAAGAACTTCGCGGAGTCGGATCGTCTGCGCGCCGAAGCGAAGGCGATCGGCGTGGAGATCATGGACTCGCCGACCGGTGCGACGTGGAAGGTCGCTGGCTGAAATGTCGTTGACCGTAGGTGTCGTGCGCTCACCGCGCGCCACACCCAGTCGGCGAGTGCCGGCGGTCTTCGAGTCGCCGCCGACGGTCTCCCAGTCGCTGCCGCCGTCTTCGCGGCCTCGCTGCCGACATCGCGCCCGGACATTCGCCGCGCCTTTGCTCCCGTTCTCCGATTCGTTAGCGGATGTTATCCGCGCCGCTGCCAGCATTCCCCGAGTCGCTTGCGTCGATCGCTTCCTGCCGTACCTCAAAGAGGGAGGTCGTCATGAAGGTCGCGGACAAGAACGTGGTGGTGACCGGCGCTGGCAGCGGCATCGGTCGTTCGCTGGTACTCGAGCTGGTGAAGCGCGGCGCGAAGGTCGCCGCGTGGGACATCAACGAGCAATCGCTCGCAGAAACGAAGGCGCTGGCGCCCGGCGTCGAGACCTTCGTCGTCGACATCGCCAACCGGGCTGCGGTCGAAGCCGCCGCGCATCAAGTTGGTGAGCGCCTCGGCGCGGTCGACGGCGTCATCAACTGCGCGGGCATCATTCAGCCCTTCGTCGACTTCGAAGTGCTCAAAGACGCCGACCTCGACCGCGTGTTCGCCGTCAACTGGACGGGCACGTTGAACACCACCCGCGTCTTCCTGCCGGAGCTGAAGCGCCGGCCGAGCGCGCACCTCGTCAACATCTCGAGCATGGGCGGGTTTCTGCCGGTGCCCGGTCAGACCATCTACGGCGCGTCGAAGGCGGCGGTGAAGTTGTTCACCGAAGGGCTGCACGCCGAGCTCGCGAACACCAACGTGCGCGTGACCGTGGTCTTCCCCGGCGCGGTGGCGACGAACATCACGAAGAACTCCGGGCTGGCGACGCCGACCGATGGCGCGGCGCAGAAGATCACCCAGCCTGACGACGCCGCGCGGCAGATCATCGACGGCATGGAGCGCGACGCGTATCGCGTGCTCGTCGGGCGTGACGCGAAGGTGCTCGACGTTCTGTACCGCGTGAACCCGCAGCGCGCGGTGGCCTTCGTCGCGAAGATGATTCGCAAGATGATGCCCGCGTCCACGAGCTGAGTGCTACGCGAGCGTGATGTTCGCGCTGTGTCTGCTGTCGCTCGCCGCAGCTCCGATTCAGGCCTCGGAGCTGCGCGCGCATACGAAGTTTCTCTCGTCGGATCTGCTCGAAGGCCGCTTGCCGGCGACGAAGGGAGACCAGCTCGCGCAGGCCTACATCGCCGCGCAGTTCGAAGCGCTCGGGCTGGCGACGTCGACGCAGCCGTTCGAGCTCGTCGGCGTCGAAGGCCACCCCGAGACGCTGCAGCTGAAGACCGCGAAGACGTCGCTCACGCTGCCGTACCGCGACGACTTCATCGCCATCTCCGGGCATCAAGAGCAGGTGTCGTCGCTCACCGACGCGGAGCTGGTCTTCGTCGGCTACGGCATCACCGCGCCCGAGTTTCAGTGGGACGACTTCAAGGGCGTCGACGTGAAGGGGAAGGTGCTGGTCGTCATGAACAGCGACCCCGAAGACGACCCGCGCCTCTTCGCCGGGCGCGCGCGGCTCTGGTACGGCCGGTGGGACTACAAGTACGAGCACGCGCGGAAACGGGGCGCGGCCGGGGTGTTGATCATTCACACCACGCCGTCGGCCGGCTACCCGTGGCAGGTCGTGCAGACCTCGTGGAGCGGCGAGCAGTTCGAGCTCCCCGGCAGCGGGCCCACGCCGCTGCAGGTCAAAGGCTGGCTCAGCGAGAACGCCGCGCGGAAGGTGTTCGCGCTCACCGGGAAGAACCTCGATGCGCTGCGGGCCAGAGCGCAGACGCGGAAGTTCGCGCCCGTGCCGTTGGGCGTGACGGTCTCGACGCGCTTCGAGAACGTGGTCGCGCGCAAGCAGACGGCGAACGTGCTCGGGTTGCTCGAGGGCAGCGACCCGACGTTGAAGCGCGAGCTCGTCGTCTACACCGCGCACCACGATCATCTCGGCAAGGCCGCCGGGCCCGCGGGCACTGACGTCATCTACAACGGCGCTGTCGACAACGCGTCTGGTGTGGCGGCGTTGTTGGCCATCGCGCGGGTGTTGAGCGCGCAGCCTCCGAAGCGCAGCGTGCTGTTCGCGGCCGTGGCGGCAGAAGAGCAGGGCTTGTTCGGCTCGCAGTACCTCGTCGAGCACCCGCCGGTGCCTCCGGGGCGTATGGCGGCGAACATCAACATCGATGGGCTCAACATCTGGGGGCGGACCAAAGACGTCAGCGTCATCGGGTTGGGCAAGTCGTCGCTGGACGGCGTCATCACCGAGCTGGCGAAGAAGCAGGGCCGCGTGGTGCGCGCCGACGCGTTGTCGGATCGTGGGTTCTTCTACCGGAGCGATCAGTTCAACTTCGCGAAGCACGGCGTGCCCGCCGCGTACTTCTCGAGCGGCCAGGACTTCATCGGTCGACCCGAAGGGTGGGGCCAGAAGCAACGCGAGCAGTGGGAGGCGCTGCACTACCACCAGCCGTCGGACGAGGTGACGGCGTCGTGGGAGCTCTCGGGTGCGGTGGAAGACGTGACCTTGTTCCTTCAGTTGGGTCAGGTCGTCGGTGACGCGCCCGCGATGCCGGTGTGGACGAAGGGTGACGAGTTCGAGGCCCCGCGCATGGAGGCACTTCGTTCAGTCAGCACTCCGTGACTCCTGACAGCCGGCTGTCACCGGCCGGGTTAGAAGGCCGGAGCCATGGCGGACTTCAGACTGGTCAGTGAATACGCGCCGCGCGGCGATCAACCGCGGGCGATCGAAGAGCTCACGAGCGGCGTCACGCGCGGAGACGAGCACCAGGTGCTGCTGGGCGTCACCGGCTCCGGCAAGACCTTCACGATGGCCAACGTCATCGCCAACACCGGGCGACCGGCGCTCGTCATCGCGCACAACAAGACGCTCGCGGCGCAGCTGTACGGGGAGTTCAAGCAGCTCTTCCCCGACAACGCGGTCGAGTACTTCGTCAGCTACTACGACTACTACCAGCCCGAGGCGTACGTGCCGTCGTCAGACACGTACATCGAGAAGGACTCGTCGATTAACGAGCAGATCGAGCGCATGCGCCACTCGGCCACGCACTCGCTGCGCACGCGCGACGACGTGATCATCATCGCGTCGGTCTCGTGCATCTACGGCCTCGGTACGGCGCGCGCCTACGTCGAGATGGCGGTGCGCGTCGCGAAGGGTGAAGAGCTCGGCCGCGACAAGGTGATGAAGCAGCTCGTGGACTGTCAGTACGAGCGCAACGACATGGACTTCCACCGCGGCACGTTCCGCGTGCGCGGCGACACGCTCGAGATCTTCCCCATCTACGAAGAGGAGCGCGCGATTCGGGTCGAGTTCTTCGGCGATTCGGTGGAGCGGATCAGCGAATTCGACCCGCTGCGCGGCGGCACGCTCGGCGAGATTCCGCGCATCGTGATCTTCCCCGGCTCGCACTACGTCACCGAGCCTGATCAACGGCACAAAGCGATTCAGACCATTCGCAGCGAGCTGCAGGAGCGGATCGCCGAGTTCCGTGGCGAGAACAAGCTCGTCGAGGCGCAGCGGCTCGAGCAGCGCACCATGTTCGACCTCGAGATGATGGAGCAGTTGGGGTTCTGCAACGGCATCGAGAACTACTCGCGGCACTTGTCGGGGCGCGCGTCGGGTGAGGCGCCGCCGTGTCTGCTCGACTATTTCCCGAAGAACTTCCTCGTCTTCGTCGACGAGTCGCATCAGTCGATTCCACAGATCGGCGCGATGTTCCGCGGCGACCGCGCGCGCAAAGAGACGCTGGTGAACTTCGGGTTTCGTCTGCCGAGCGCGGCCGACAACCGGCCGCTCAAGTTCACCGAGTGGGAGGAGTTCAACAAGCAGACCGTCTACGTGTCGGCGACGCCGGCTGAGTACGAGATCAACAAAGCGCGCGGCGTGGTGGTCGAGCAGGTGATTCGCCCGACGGGGTTGTTGGACCCGGAGGTCGAGATTCGTAAGGCCGGGAATCAGGTCGACGATCTGCTCGAGGAGATCCGGCTGCGTGCGCAGAAGGGCGAGCGCGTGTTGGTGACGGTGCTCACCAAGCGCATGGCGGAGGATCTCACCGAGTACTACGCGGAGGTCGGCGTTCGCGTTCGCTACCTGCACGCGGACATCGACGCCATCGAGCGCACGGCGATCATTCGCGACCTGCGCAAGGGCGTGTTCGATGTGTTGGTCGGCATCAACCTGCTGCGCGAAGGCCTCGACATTCCCGAGACGTCGTTGGTCGCGATTCTCGACGCGGACAAAGAGGGCTACCTGCGCTCGCATGTGTCGTTGATTCAGACGATTGGTCGCGCCGCGCGAAACGTGAACGGGCGCGTGATTCTGTACGCGGACTCGATGACGGGCTCGATGAAGCACGCGCTCGAGGAGACGGATCGCCGTCGCGAGATTCAGCGCAAGCACAACGTCGAGCACGGCATCACGCCGATGCAGGTGAAGAAGGCGATCACCGACTTGTCGCAGTTCCTCTACGACGGCGACGCGATGGATCTGCCGCTGGCGGCGGATTCAGGGGCGGTGGTGCTGACGAAGGCGGAGATCGCGGAGCTCATCAAGAAGAGCGAGGCCAACATGATGGCCTACGCGGATGAGATGGAGTTCGAGAAGGCGGCGGTGGAGCGGGATCGCCTGGTGTTGTTGCGCGACATGGATCTCGGGGTGAAGCCGGCGATCAAGTCGTTGTTGGCGGAGGCGAAGGAAGAGAAACCGCAGCGGAAGGCGCAGCCGAAGAAGTACCGGAGAAAGCGCTGACTCCCTCTCCCTGCGAAGCGGGGAGAGGGCTGGGGAGAGGGGCCAGAGCCTCCACGATGCGTCGTACGACCGCGTCGCTCTCATGAAGCAGTTCGTGGTTCCAGAACCTCAAGACACGCCACCCATGTTGATGAAGCCAGGCACTTCTTTGTCGGTCCCGTTCGATGACGTCGGGCGTGGTGTGTCCACCGCCGTCGAGTTCGATGACCAGACGATGTTCCGGACAGACGAAGTCACCAATCCACGGGCCGAGTTGGTTCTGACGGCGGAACTTCGCGCCCAGTGCGCTGCGGCGGACGATGTTCCACAGGGCGGACTCCGCGTCGGTTTGATGGCGGCGAAGTTCGCGGGATCGTTCGAGGTTGAGTCGCTGCTTTCGCATGTGACTCGGCAATTGCAGTGCTTGTGCCTGTGCCTGTTGGCCCCTCTCCCCGGCCCTCTCCCCGCTGGCGCAGGGAGAGGGAGATGATCGAAGAGAAGATCGACGCGCTCCCGAACCAGCCGGGCGTGTACCTGATGAAGGACCGCTCGGGCCGGATCATCTACGTCGGCAAGGCGGTGAATCTCCGCAACCGCGTGCGCAGCTACTTCACGCGCGCCGACTCACGGGCCTTCGTGCAGTTGCTCGATCGCGTGCTGCACGACATCGAGACGGTCGTCGTTCGCACCGAAAAAGAAGCGCTGCTGCTCGAAAACGAGCTCATCAAGAAGCACCGCCCGCGCTTCAACGTTCAGCTCCGCGACGACAAGCAGTACCTCTGTCTGCGCCTCGACATCACGCACCGCTTCCCGCGCCTCGAGACCGTGCGGCGGCCCAAACGTGACCACGCGCGCTACTTCGGCCCGTACTCTTCGGCGTCATCGATTCGCGAGACGTTGCGCGTGGTGAACAAGTTCTTCCAGCTCCGCACGTGCACCGATCACGTGCTCGAGAGCCGCAAGCGCCCGTGCCTGTTGCACCAGATCGGTCGCTGCCCCGCGCCGTGCGTCTTCCCGGTCGCGCCCGACGACTACCGGCGCAACGTCGACGCGGTGACGCTGTTCCTCGAGGGGCGTTCAGGCCCGCTGCTCGACCAACTCAGGGAGCGCATGAAGAACTCGGCGAAGAAGCTCGAGTTCGAAGAGGCGGCGCGGCTGCGCGATCAGATCATCGCGCTCGAACGAAGCCTCGAACGTCAGACCGTCGCGACCACCGGCGCCATCGATCAAGACGTCTTCGGCGTGTACCGCCAGGCCGACAAGATCTGCATCTACATCCTCTACGTGCGTGGCGGCCGCATCTCCGGTGGCCGGCCGCTGCACTTCACCAGCGAGTTCCCCGACGACGAGCTCATCGAGTCGCTCGTGAACCAGTACTACGCCGACGAGAACTTCGTGCCGCGTGAGGTGCTGGTGCCGACCACGCCCAACGAGCCCGAGGCCCTCGCTGAGCTGCTGAGCGAACAGAAGGGCGAGAAGGTTCGCGTCTTCGTCCCGCAGCGTGGTGACAAGGTCGAGCTGCTCGCGCTCGCGGCGCGCAACGCCGAGCGCAGCTTCAGTGAGCGCACGCGCACTCGCGAAGAGATCGAGCAGACGCTGGTGCGACTCAAAGAACGTCTGCACCTCTCGAAGCTCCCGCGGCGCATGGAGTGCTTCGACATTTCGCACTCGCAGGGGACGTCGATCGTCGCCTCGCAGGTCGCGAGCTTCGACACCGAGCCCGACACCGCGAATTACCGCCGCTACAAGCTCAAGACCGTCACCCAGAACGACGACTTCGCCTCGATGCACGAGATCCTCACGCGGCGCTTCCGTCGCGGGCTCGTCGACGGAGATCTCCCCGACCTGGTGGTCATCGACGGTGGCAAAGGCCAGCTGGCCGCCGCCTTCGCCGCGATGCGCGACCTGGGCGTTGAAGGCGTCGACATGGTGGCGCTCGCCAAGAGCCGCGACCTCGACGTGGTGTTGCCTGATGAAGAAGTGAAGCGCAGCCCGGAGCGCGTCTTCCTCGTCGATCGCAAGGACCCCATCGTGTTGCCGCAGACCTCACCGGAGCTCTTTGCGCTCACGCGGCTGCGCGACGAAGCGCACCGCTTCGCGATCACCTTTCAGCGGAAGCTGAGCCGCAAACGAGGCCTGCAATCGCAGCTCGATTCGGTGCCCGGCGTGGGCGAGACGCGCCGCCGCGCGCTGCTGACGCACTTCGGGAGCCTCAAGCGCGTGAAGGAAGCCAGCGTCGCCGACATGGCTGCGGTCGAGTCGATCGGGCCGTCGGTCGCGGAGCGCATTCACGCGTTCCTGCACGCTCCGGCGGGGGCCGACGTTGAAGAAGATGCCGACGATGACGACGTGCGCGCGGCGTCGCTGGAAGACGCGGGCACCTGACATCGGTGTCGTGCGCAACGAAAATTATCTCGTGTTTCAAAGGCTTTTTCGTTGCCCAAGCAACGAACGGTTCGATACACCTTGGGCGCTTCCACTCTGATTTGACGACCTGAAGAGAGGGCGAAGAACCATGCGGCTGTATCCCAAGCTCGTTCCCATCCTCGCGCGCGAGATCATCCAGCGACTGACGCAGGACAAGGACATCGAGGTCGAGCCCATTCGCGTTTCTGACGCTGAAATGGACCTCTCGGCCATCATGCGTGAGTACCTCGCCAACGAGGAACGCGTAAACCAGGCGACCCGTGAGGCGCTTGAGCGCCGCGGTTATGACTCGGTGAAGTTCAGCCAGGTGAAGCGCGAAATGGCAGACGTTCGCGGCTTTCAGCTCGGCGAAGACGGCATCGAATTCGTCATCAACCAGATGCTCGAGTTCCTCCTCGTCTCGCGCAGCGTCGAGGAAGTGTTCTCGGACGACCAGTCGATGCGCCCCAAGATTCTTCAGATCATGAAGAAGCACCTCGACATCGAGGACGACATCGATCGCGAAGCGCGCAGCCGCCTGAAGCACCTGCAGGAAGGCACCGGCGCGTTCGAGGTCGAGTACCAGAAGACCGTCGACCAGATTCGCCGCGCGCGCGGCCTGATCTGACCGACCTTGTCAGCAGGAACCCCGGCCGGAGTTCTCGGCCGGGTGTGCCGCGACAAACAGACCCAGAAAATTGACGGTCTGGATCACGCCTGTAGCGTGATGTGTATGTCGATGCTCCAGACCGCCAGCGCGTTTCCTCTCTCGAAGTCAGTCGACGCCATTCGTGAGTCGGTCGACCGGCTGGAGCGGCTGCTCCCAGAGCGCGAAGACTCGGCCATCGTGCTCGACTTCATCGAAGACGATCTGCGTGAAGGCCTCGACGCGATCTCCGAAGTCGAAGCGCACTTCACCGACATTCTCGACACGCTGCGCGCCGACAAGGTGACGCCCATCAAGCTGCTCGACGCGGCTGAAGACTTCCGCGTGTTGAACCGCATCGAGTACCTGATGGTGGTGGTGGCGCAGCTGCGTCGGCGGCTCAGCCAGGCCGCAGGCAAGATGCGTGAGCGCCCGCAGTCACGTTGATCACCACTTGATGTTGGCCTTGTTCTCGGAGCGCGTGTTCGCTTCGCCGGGCCTGCTGTAGCCCTTGAGCGTCGCGCGCACGGCGCCGAACTCCATCACGCCGAGCGCAGCCAGGGGGAGTCGCTTCGCGTCGTCGGTGATCCACACGTGCACCTCGCGGCGCGCGTCGGGGAGGTTCAGCGGCGCGGCTTCACCCGCGAGGTGCCACGTTTCGAATTCACCCAACGGCAGCGAGACGTGTTCACGCGGCTGCACCGTTCCCCACACGCGCCACACGCGACGAATGCCGTACACGTCGAAGCAGAGGCGTTGACCTTCCTTCACGGGAATCGCGCGCAGCAGATGAACGGCGCCGGCGACGTCGCTCATGTCGTTGCCGTAGCGCAGCTTTTCAGTCGGGTACGTGCGGCCGCTGATGGTGCTGGTGAGCTGCGCGACGTGGTTCTTCCCCATGTTCACGTCGGCGATGCGGTGGAGATCGTTTTCCCACGCGTCTTCGAAGTAGCGCGTGCTGCGCAGCGTCTTCGGTGAGACCTCTGAGCGCGCGGTGGCCTTCACCTTGCGCACCTTGCTGAAGAACGTGTTCGTCTCGACCGAGACTTCAATGGGCAATACACCTTCTCGAACCGGCAGCGTCGTCATCGTCATCACGCCGGCGCGCGCGCCCATCGCGTCGAGGTCGAACTCCAGCGTCTCACCCGGGCCGAAAGGAATCGGCGTCATCACCGGGCCCATGGCCTGACATTCGGCGTCGGTGGGGAAGGGTGACCGCTTCTTCGCTGGCGTCGCTTGTTCCGGCGGCGCAGTGCGGGGCGCGGGTGGTGGCGGTGGTCTCGGTGCGGCGAGCGCGAATGAAGAGAGCAGCGTCAGCAGCAAGGCGCGCATCACTCGGCCCCCGTGTAGACGCGGCCCTGCAGGTACTTCACGGCTTCGAGGCGCACCTTGCCGAGCAGGAATTCGGCTTCAGCGCGCACCGGCAGCTGCTTCTCGTCGGCCGTGTAGAAGAGCGTCATCAAGCCCTTCGTCGCGAGGCGCCCGTTGAAGTCTCCATTCACGGTGACGCGGTACACGTCGACCTTGCCGAGCTCGGTGTCGAGGCGCTCGACGCCTACGACGGTCGCCTTCATCTTGTAGAGCTTCACGCCGGTGAAGATGGGCAGCTCGTGGACGTCGCCGGGCACCAGCTTCGTGTTGCGCAGCCCGAAGCCGGCGGCCGCGAGATCGACAGTGCCCTGTTCGATGTCGTAGCGGCGCTCGTAGGGCTCCTGGCCTTCCATCTGCCGGGTCACCACGGCCTGCTTCGACTCGAGATCGTATTGGTAGCGCTCTTTGCGGCGGTGCTTGTTCTCGTGCACGAAGAAGTCGGCGCCCACCGTGCGGCGCTCCAGCGGGTCCCAGTACGAGATGAAGCGATCTTTCACCGGCCAGATGCCGCCGATGCTGGTCGTCTCTCCGACGCACACCAGGGGCCACACTTCGTGACCGAACTGCTCCATCTTCCAACCGACGGTGAGCTGAGCCCGGCCCGCAGTGATGCCCATGTAGCTGACCTCGTATTCGGTCTGCTCTCCGGGGCCGAAGACGCTCACCAGCTTTGACTCGGCCATCGCCGTGCTTGCCAGCAGAGCCACCCACAACGCGTGACGCTTCATGTTTTGAACCTCCTCGCCGGACACGAATGTCGCGACGCACATGACTCGACTGTCAGGCGTCGACGCTATTCAAGCGTGATATTCCTGAGTTCTCCGCCGCCTGCCCGTTCGAGGTTTCCTTGGTTCGCTTGAGTGTGTGTGTCGCAGCCTCATCGCTGCTGATGGTCTCTTGCAGTCCGAAGATGGAGCCGCCGCCTCCACCTGCGCCCACGATTCCTACGACCTTCCGGGTGCTGGGCGGCGTCTCGATGGGCGCCATCGGGAGCATGGCGCTCGTTTCGTCGAACCCCGAGAAGGTCGACGGCGTCGCGTCGCTGGGCGGCCCGCTCGACGCGGCCTTCTTTCAACGCTTCATCGATGACTTCGTGACCGGCGGCTTCTGCAGCAAGGAAGAGCTCGAAGCGATCATGGCGCAAGACCCCGTGGGCCTGAACGACCCGGCGATCATCAACGCGTGCGCGAGACCGCGCGTCGCCACGCCAGGCAAGTGGGAGCACGCCAACGACTTCAACCACTGGCACGTCACCACCAACGGCGGAACGTTCGATCGCGAGAGCTACATCGAGATGATGACGGACCTGATGTTGGCGTACGGCAACTTCTTCACTGAAAACCCGGCCTCGCCCATCGCGCCTCCGGGCATCGACCCGGAGGTGATGCGCCACCCGCCGGCAGACCTCTGTACGAACCCCAGGCGCGTCAGCGGCCTCAAGAACGCCGAGTACAACCCTGAGGGGACGTACGACGCGATCACCTTCTGCGACGGTGTGCAGACGCTGTTCTTCTGCAGCACCGGCGAAGAGACGGTGAACTTCTGCTCTGACCCCGCGAACATCGCCAACCCGCTGCCGGTCGCGCAGGAGCTGGCCTTCGCGACCGCGTATTGCGCCACCAAAGGCGGCGTGGTGCGGGCGAACAAGAATGACAACGCGCTGTACTGGCTCGCGCACGCCGGTGAGGTCGACCCGTGTCGGCAGCGCACGATGGCCGCGTCGATCATGTTGGCGTGGGACTTCAACGGAAACGGTCGCCGCGACTACGGCGAGCCGGTGGTGAACAACGCACACGAGCGCTTCGACGACGTGGGCGTCGATGGGTGTGACGACGCGTTCGAGAACGGCAGCGGCGGCTGCAACCCGACGGCGAGCGGCACGCCGACCGACGCGAACAACGACAACTACGACCCGGAGACGCGCCCGCTCGGTACGCAGAACAACTGGCGCTACGACCTGGGCGAGCCGTTCAAGGATCTCGGGCTCGATGGTGTGGCGGGCTCGGCCGACCTCGGTGAAGGCAACGGCACGTTCGACGAAGCGTCAGGGCGCGCGCGGCTCTTCGCGCTCGATGGTCGCACCAACTTCAAGAAGCTCGCGCCCGCAGCACAGAAGCGGCTGCACGTGCTCGTCGATGGCGGCATTCACGACATCTTCAACCTCGGGTTGATGGCGCGACACCTGTTCAGCGCGGTGGAGCAGGCGCGTGAGGGCGTCGTCGGCATCTACCGGGACTTCACGGAGATCCCCGGCATGAAGGATCGCCAGACGGGCTCGTTCAGCCCGTGGAACCGCTCATGGCTGCAGGTGCCCAGAGATCTGATCACGCTCTACGGCAAAGAAAACCGGACGCAGCAGGAGTTCATTCAGGGCGAAGGCGATCACGTCGGCACCGCAGGCCAGGCGGTGAACCGGTTCCTCGTGGTCTTCAACTGGGTGGCGAACCTGTGGCCCAACGCGCCGAAGCCTGAAGCGCCGTTCGGCACCGCGTCGGCCGACCGCTACCTCACGCAGACCTACGACAGCACGGCGCTGGGCGCGAAGTGGGAGTACGCCGTTGCGCTGCCTCCCGGTTACGACGACGCGGCGAATGCCGAAGCGCGCTACCCGGTCGCGTACCTGCTGCACGGCTACGGCATGGACCCGCAAGACTTCGTGGCCACGGCGATCATCGCCAACAACTTCGTCACCGATCCGAACCTCAAGCTGCGCCCCGTCATCTACGTCTTCCCCAACGGCCGTTGTTGCTACGTGAACCGCGTCACCGGCGCGCGCGACTGTCGCAACACCGACGAGAACGGCATGAACATCGGCCAGCAGCCGAACATGGAGCGCGAGTGCAACTCGGGCACGTTCTGGGTCAACCGCCGTGGCTTCACGAATGACGACGGCACGAAGTACGGAGACGCCTTGTTCGAGCTGATGGATCTCATCGACACGCGCTACCGCACGTTGAAGCCTGCCGAGGTGGAAGCGCGGTGAGCACGCCCGTCGTCCGCGTGGAGTTGAAGCGCGCCGACGCGGCCGAGCTGCTCGCGACTGACCTCGAGCTGAAAGACTCCGCGTTGGTGCGGGCTCTGTTGTCGATGCCTGCGGCGCTCAAGAGCGCGGTGTTGCGCAGGTACGTCACGCAGACGGTGTTGTGGCAGCAGGGCGACGAAGGGCAGTCGCTTGGGTTGGTGGTCGGTGGTGGTGCGCGCGTCATCGCCCGCCGCGACACCGACAACGCCGAGCTGGGTACTGTGCGCAAAGGCGACGTGCTCGGAGAGTCCGAGGTGCTGTTGGGCAGTACGAAGCGGCGCTACTCGGTGGTCGCGCTCGAGCACGTCGACGTGCTGGAGGTGCCGCGGGCGTCGTTGTTGTTGCAGGGCGCGGTGCCGTCGGCGCTCGCGACGGAGCTGAAGACAGTTCAAGCTCGACGGGCGAAGGCCCTCGATGACCTGAGCGACTTTCTCAATCGCTGGTGAGGTGAACGATGAGCGGACACGGCCACTACGACGACGATGACGACAAGGGCGACTCCTCGAAGCCCAGGAAGTTCGACGAGTTCGACTGCGCTTCGTGCAACGCCAACAACCCGTGGCCCGACGGCTTCAAAGACGGCGACGAGGTCATCTGCCACTACTGCGGTACCAGCTTCGTCACGCGCATCAGCGATGAGGGCAAGCTGAAGCTCCGGGAGATCTGACGTCGCGTTGCGAGGCGCCGATCAACGAGCTTCGTTGGTCGGGCGATGGCCGAAGAGCGCGGTGCCGACACGAATCAAGGTGGCGCCTTCTTCGATGGCGACCTCGAAGTCGCCGGTGGTGCCCATGGACAGGGTGTTGAGCGCGTGGGCCTTCGCGAGCTGCGCGAGGTTCTTGAAGTGCGGTCGCGAGGCTTCAGGAACTTCGTTCAACGGAGGCATCGCGGTGAGGCCGACCAGCTCGAGGTTCGGCAGCGCGCGCACGGCGGCGACGAATGCAGGCAGCGCGTCGGTTGCCACGCCGGCCTTCGAGCCTTCCCCGGCGACATTCACTTCGATGAGGCAGCGGAGCGGGGCGCCTTCACGTCGTCGACTGAGCTCCTGCGCGGTTTCGAGGCGCTCGATGGCGTGAAACACGGTCGCGGCTCTGGCGATGTACTTCGCGTTCTTCGGCTGCACCGGCCCAATCGCGTGCCACACGATGCCGGGCAGGTCAGCGAGCGCCAGGTGCTTATCGCGGAGCTCCTGCGCGTAGTTTTCACCGAAGTCGCGATGCCCGAGCGCATACGCCTCGCGAATGACTCCTGGCGGGTGCAGCTTGGAGACGGCGATCAACGTGACTTCGTCGCGGCTGCGGTTCGCGCGTGTACACGCCGCGACAATGCGAGCTTCGACGCGCTGAAAACTCTCACGCATGATCGTCACCGAGCAGCGCGAGCCCGGCTTCGCGCAGCAGCGCCACCGTTTCTGCGAGCGGGAGCCCGATGACGTTGCTGGGGCTGCCTTCGACGGACGTGATGAACGCGCCAGCGCGGCCCTGCAGCGCGTAGCCACCGGCTTTGTCGGCGCCTTCACCCGTCGCGACGTACCAGGCGATCTCCGCCTCGCTCAGCGCACGAAAATGCACGGTCGAGACGACGACGCGCGAGGCGAGCCCTCGAGGCCCAGACACCGCGATTCCAGTCATCACTTCATGCGCACGCCCTGAAAGTCGCCGCAGCATCTCGGCGCCGAGCGCTCGATCGTCACCCGGCTTGCCGAGCACGACTTCATCGAGCACCACCGACGTGTCAGCCGCCAGCGTCAGCGCTGTACCTCCGCCACGGAGTGCTTTCTCGCGCGACAGACGTTCCACGTAGGCCCGTGCTGGTTCACCGGGCTTCAGCGCCTCGTCGATGTCTGCGGGACGTACTTCGAAGGACACGCCGAGGTGCGAGAGGAGCTCTCGCCGCCTCGGAGATGCCGACGCCAACACCAACATCAGCTCTCGCCGATGACCTTGTCGATCGCCGAGTCGTTGGTGACGACGGTGCCCGTCTGCTTGAGCGACTTGAGGAACGACTCGCGGGTCTCGAACTGCTTGCCCTTGATGGCCTCGAGTTGCAGCTGCGTCTTCTGCGCGTCGAAGTCGGCGTCGTTCGGCTGCTTGCGCGCGTCGATGACGGCGACCACCAGGCCATCAGACGTCGAGAGCACCTGCGGGATCACGCCCGCGGCCTTCGCGTCGAAGATCAGCTTCTTCACGGCAGGCTCGTTGCCCAGCTGCGGCATCGCGTCGGTGGCCGAGTTGAACTCGCCGGTCTCTTTCGCTTCGGGCTTCGTGGCGACGCCGAAGGCGAACGGGTTGGAGCCTTCTTCTTTCTTCTCGGCGGGGAAGAGCTCGACGAGCGTCTTGCCGGCCTTCACGTCGGCCAGGGCCTTGTCAGCGTCGGCCTGCGCGAGCGTGCGCGCCTTCTCTTTGACGAAGAGCTGGCTGGCGATTTCTTTCTTCACCGACTCGAGCGGGCGCTGCTCAGGGGCCTTCTTCTCTTCCACGGTTCCGATGAACCAACCGGCCGGCGTCTCGACGGGCGCGGTTACTTCGCCAGGCTGCAGCGCGAAGAGCAGGTCAGCAAAGCCCGAAGGCAGCGAGAGGCGATCGACCTGACCCAGATCTCCACCCTTTTCACGCGTCTCGAGGTCTTCAGAGACAGCCTTGGCGAGCTCCGCGAAGTTCTTCTTCTCGTCGACGAGCTGCTTGCGCACGCCGTCAGCGCGGGCCTTGATTTCGGCCTTCGTCGCCGCGTCGGCGTCAGGCGCAACGCGCAGCAGAATCTGGCGGGCCTTGACCTTCTCAGGGAGGAAATAGCTGAACTTGTTCTGCTCGTAGTGCGCGGCAATGGCGGCCTCGTTCTTCGCGGCCCAGGCGTCGACCTCGGCCGGCTTCGGCACGCCAACCTTGTCGGCGTACATCGACGGGCTGAAGCGCACGAAGGTGACGTTCGCGACGTCGCCTTCCTTCGTGTACTTGGCCTTCACTTCTTCGTCGCTCACGGCGACCGAGTTCTCGACGAGCTCGAGCAGGCGCTGCGCGGCGAGCTGGCGGCGCAGCTTGTCTTCGAAGAGCACCTCGGTGGTGCCTTCGTAGTTGCGCACGTAGTTCTGGTACGCCTCCTGGTCCCAACGGCCGTCCTTCTGGAAGAAGGTGATCTCCTTGAGCGTCTTCTTGAGGTCGGCGTCGCTGGTGCGCAGCCCGCGCTCTTCGGCGGCCTGCGAGAGCAGCTCGGTGTTCACGAGCTGATCGATGACCTGCTTGTGAATGCCGAACTGCTTGAGCAGATCCGCCGGCACGCCCTGACGACGGAAGTTGTCCGACTGCTGGCTGTAGGCCTTCGCGAACTCCTTGATGGGAATCGGCTTGCCGTTGACGGTAGCGGCGACCTCCGCGTCTTGAATGCGCGTGTCGCAGCCCTGCGAGCCTGGCCCCCACTGAAGGGCGAAGAGCACGGCGAGAGCGAAGATGAAGGCGAGAGAGCCGTACTTGCGGGTCGTTTCGGACGAATTGCTCATAGTTTTTCGACGGTTGGCGTGGACGAAGCCTTGACCTGTAGGATCGCAGCCCACAACATGCAAGCGGATTGACGCACCGCTAACCCCCCGAAACTGATGTTCAACTTTCTCAAGCGCCACCGAGAGCTGCTGATTGTCAGCGTGCTGTTGTTGTGGCCGCTGATCAGCTTTCTGACGACGGGGCACCGGGGGCGCGCGCCGAATTTCGTCGATCGCACGGTGCTCTTCGCGTCGACGCCGGTGCAGTCGTTGCTCACGTGGGGAGTCGACGGCGTGAGCGACGCGGTCAGCGGCTATGTCGCGCTGCGTGGCTCGCATGAAGAAGCGCTCGAGTGCCGCACGGAGTTGTCGCAGTCGCAGGCGGAGCTCAACGCGCTCAAAGAAATGCAGGCCGAGAACCTCCGCCTCAAGGCGATGCTCAACTATTCCGAAGAGAGCGTTGATCAGGAGATCGTCGCGCGCGTCATCGGCCTCAACCCGTCGCCGCAGTACCTCTCGATTCGCATCAACCGGGGTGAAGACGACGGCGTGCGCACGGGCATGCCGGTGGTCACGCCAGACGGCGCGGTGGGGCAGATCGTTCGCGCCGTCGGTGCCTCGGCCGACGTGATGTTGCTGACCGACCCGTCGTCGCGCGTCGGCGGGCTGCTGCAGCGCACGCGCGTCCGCTCGACGGTGTTGGGCACCGGCGAAGGTCGTCGGCTCGCGATCGATCTCGTGCGCCGTGAAGACGATGCGCGCGACGGAGACATCGTCGTCACCGCCGGCAGCGACGGCATTTTTCCGCGCGGCGTTCGCATCGGCACGTTGCGTACGCCTGAGCGACCTGCGGTGGGCATGTTCATGAAGGCCACGCTCGAGCCGTCCGTCGACTTCTCGCGCGTCGAAGAGGTGCTGGTGATTCCCGTCACCATGGGCATTCCGTCGGCGGCCATGGGAAAGGGAACGCCGTGAGGTTCCTCGCGATCTCCGCGTTGGCGGTGCTGCTGCTCTCGCTCGAGTCGGTGCTCGTCAAGTCGTTCGGCTTCGAGGTGACGCGCATCGACGTGGGCCTCGCGCTGGTCGTCTTCGCGGCGCTGCGCCTGACGACCATTGAAGGCGCGTTCTCGGCGTTCTTCGTGGGCTACGTGCTCGACGTCTTCACCGGTCGGCCGACGGGGCTGTACCCGGCGCTGGCGATGCTCGTCTTTCTGCTGGTGCGCGCCGCAGCGTTGCTGGTCGATGGGCGCAGTCGCGTTTCGTACCTCGGCTTCACGGCCGCAGCGACGGTGCTGCATGCCTTGCTCGCGGTGTTCTTCACGTGGCTCACCTCGCGCAACGGCTCGGGGCATGTGCAGTCGCTCTCGGGCGTTCCGCTGCAGGTGGTGCTGACGATGCTCGCGGGGCTGGCCATGTGGCCGTTGCTCAAGAGGCTCGATTCGGGTGAACGCCCGGAGCCCGGAGTGCTGCGATGAACCTGGGGCTCGGCACCCAGCGCGAGCCGAAGGAGCTGCGCCCCCGCATCTTCATCGTCGGGGGATTCTTTCTGCTGGGCTTGTTGGTGCTGGCCGTCAACCTCTACCGGTTGATGGTGGTGCGCTACGAAGAGTTCCTCGCGCTCTCGGTCGACAACCAATTCAAAGATGTTCGTGTTCGTTCGCCGCGCGGGTTGATTCGAGATCGTCGCGGCGAGGTGCTGGTCGACGCGCGCCCGTCGCTCGACGTCTTCATCACGCCGGCGTTCTGTCAGAAGTGCGTGCTCGAGGTGATTCCCCGCCTCGAGGCGCTGCTCGGGTGGACGCCAGACCAGCGCGATCGCGTGCTCGAGCTGGTGAAGAGCGCGCGTGGGCCGCAGCGGTACCAACAGATCGTCGTGCAGGTCGACCTGACGCGCGACGAGTTCGACCTGCTCAACGCGCACCAATACCAATTGCCTGGCGTCGATCTCGAGCCGGTGCCGCACCGTCACTACCGCAGCGGTGACGCGCTCGCGCACGTGCTCGGGTACATGAACGAGGTCACCAGCGAAGAGCTGACGAAGCTGAACAGCGCCTCTGTCGAGCGGCCTCCGTACGCGATGGGCGACTACACCGGGCGCCGCGGCGTCGAGCGCAGCTTCGAGCAGTACCTGCGCGGGCAGGACGGCTGGGTGAAGCAGGTGGTCAACGCGCGCGGTGAGGTGATGCGCGACGCGTCGGGCAACGTGCTCAAGCGCGACGAGGTGGCGCCACGGCCGGGTCGCAACCTGGTGTTGTCGATTGACGCGCGCCTGCAGTCGGAGGCCGAGCGTGTCTTCCCCGGAACGGCGGGTGCGTTGGTGGCCATCGACGCGAGGACCGGCTTCGTGCGCGCGATGGTGAGCCGGCCGTCCTTTGATCCCAATGAGATGACGGGCCGCGTGTCTCCGCAGCGGCTGGTGCAGCTCAACAAAGATCCCCTGCAGCCCATGGTGTTCCGTGCGGGCGCGCAGCACTACTCGCCGGGGTCGACGTTCAAGGTGGTGACGTTGTTGGCCGCGCTCCAGAGCGGCACCTTCAGCGAGCAGTCGGGCGTGACGTGCGGCGGCGGTTACCAGCTCGGTTCGCGTCGCTGGCGCTGTCACAAAGAGAGCGGGCACGGCCTCGTTCACGCGCACGAAGCGATGAAGATGAGCTGCGACACGTACTTCTACAAAGCCTCTGACGCGATGGGCATCGACCCGATCGCCGAGGTGGGCAAGGCGCTGGGGCTTGGTTCGGTGACGAACTTCGGCGTCGCAGCCGAAGTGCCCGGCGTGATGCCGAGCACCGCGTACCACAACCGCGTCACCCCCGGCGGCTACACCAAGGGCATGGCGCTCAACACGAGCATCGGGCAGGGCGACGTGAACGTGACGCCGCTGCAGCTCGCGGTCGTCTACGCGGCCATCGCCAACGGCGGGCATGTCTACCAACCGCAGATCGTCGAGCGCATCGAGAGCGCCGAAGGTCAGGTCATCGAGCAGTTCGGGCCCCGGCTGGTGCGCACCGTGCCGATGACCGACGAGCAGCATCGCATTCTCGTCGACTCGCTCATCGCGGTGGTGAACGAGCCGGGCGGTACCGGCTACCGCAGCCGTCTGACGGACGTGACGATGGCCGGAAAGACGGGCACCGCGCAGGTGGCGAAGCTCGGCGCGGTGCGCCTCAAGACGAGCCAGATGAGCTACTGGGAGCGCGATCACGCGTGGTTCGCGTCGTTCGCGCCTGCGCAGGAACCTGAGCTGGTGATCATTGTCGTCAATGAGCACGGTGGGCACGGTGGCACTGACGCCGCGCCTGCTGCGTCAGCGGTGTTCCGCAAGTACTTCGAGTTGAAGCGCCTCGACGGTGAAGCGTTCGGCATCGAGTACCAGCCGCCGAAGACGCCTCCCGCAGTGAAGGCGCCGTTGCTGACGCCGCCGCTCGTGGCGCCTGGTGACGTGGCGGGCAACGGGCTCGCGCAGCAGGACACGGGAGCGGGCATCGAGCGGGATCCGGTGGTGACGAAGCCCGTCATCGCCGCGACGCCGGCGCCCCCGCCTGACGTGGCGAGGCCTCCAGTTCAACCCGGCGAGCCCGCAGAGCCGCCACCAGAAGATCCGGAAGGTCGCTGAGAGATGCAGCTGAGCGCACAGCGTCGGGTAGCGGTTTCGAACGTGCCGTGGGTGCTCGTGGGCGGCGTGCTGCTGACGGCCGCCGTCGGCATCTACAACCTCGCGTCGGCGTCGCGCCCGCCGAGCTCACCGGTGTGGATGAGTCAGGTGCTGTACCTGGGCGTGGGCATCGCACTGATCATCGGCATTTCGTTGGTCGACTACCGATTTCTGCAGCGCGCGACGGTGCCGCTCTACCTCTTGAACATCGTGGCGCTGCTGGGCCTCAAGCTCTTCGGTCACACCGCGAAGGGCGCAGAGAGCTGGTTCGTCGTCGGCCCGTTCCGCATTCAGCCCGCCGAGTTCATGAAAATCGGCATGGTGTTGATGCTGGCGAAGTACTTCCACGACGACGACCGACCCAACCAACCCGCGCAGGGCTTCTTGCGGCTGATTCCCGCCGCGGCGATCGCGCTGTTTCCGACGGCGATCGTGTTGGTGCAGCCCGACCTCGGCACCGCGTTGATGATGGTCTTCACGGCGCTCACCATCATTCTGTTCAGCAAGCCGACGTGGCCGGTGTGGGTGGGGCTCGGCGTGGCGTTTCTGCTTGGCATGGGCGTCTTGTGGAACGACTACGTGCGCGAGCAGCCGCAAGAAGATCGCTTCACCGTCATTCGCCACAAGCTCAAGAAGCACCAGGACGCGCGCATCTCCGGGTGGCTCGACCCGATGAGCGATCTGCGCGGCTCGAACTACCACGCGATGCAGTCGAAGATCGCCGTGGGCTCGGGCGGCTGGTCAGGCAAAGGGTGGATGGAGGGGACCCAGACGGGCCTGCGCTACCTCCCGGAGCAGCACACCGACTTCATCTTCAGCGTCTTCGCTGAAGAGCAGGGCTTCGGGCGCTCGCTGATGTTGTTGATGCTGTACGGCGTGATTCTGGTCGGGGGCCTCGGCGTCGCGCTCTCGGCCAAGGAGCGCTACGGCGCGTTCGTGGCCGTCGGCATCTGCGCGATGATTTTCTGGCAGGTGTTCGAGAACATCGGAATGGTGACAGGGCTGTTGCCCATCACCGGCATCACGTTGCCGCTGATGAGCTACGGCGGCAGCTCAATGGTCTCGGTGATGATCGGCATCGGCCTGTTGGTGAACGTGTCGATGCGCCGCCAGATGTTCCGCCGCTGAGCTAGTCGCGCAGCTCGAGCCGGCTGAGCTCTTCACCAGTGCGCGCGTTGGCGCTGACGAGCGTACCTTCGGCGCCGAAGTACAGCGTGGAGCCGACCGCCAACACCGCCGTGGACTCGGTCTGCTTGCGCCAGCGCTCGTCGCCGGTCTCGGGGTTGAGCGCCACCACCGCGCGGTACCCGCCGATGATGAGCGTGTCGTCGACGACGCCGAAGTACTTCTCGACGCTCTCGTTGGCTGGGCTCTCCCACTTGTTGGTGCCCGAGGCGACGAAGACCTTCCGTTGCTGACCGTCTTCGGTTTCGCAGCTGCGGAAGACGTTTTTGCCGACGCGCACCATGTATTTGCAGTCGTGCGTGGAGGTCTGCACGCGGCTCCAGCTGCAGTACTGCGTCACCGGGCAGCTGAGCTTGTCACGCAGCTCACAGCTCGGGCCGCTGGTCGCCCTGAGGCCTGTGGCGGCGTCGAAGCGCATCAGGCCTTGCGCGCCGAGCACGTCGACGAGCACCTGGGTTTTACCTGCGCCGCACGCGCGCTCGAGAATGCCACCGTTGCGGTACTTGAACTCGTTCACCTTCGCGCCGGAAGCGGCCTCGAAGAACGCTGCCACGCTGTCAGTGACGATGGCGATGTAGTCGCCGCGCGGAATGATGATGAGGTAGTTGCCGCTGCCTCGCGAGAACGGTGACTGCCAACGCGGCGTCATCGTCGCGGGGTCGAGCTTCATGAGCAGCTTGCCGCCGAACACCGCGAGCAGGTCACCACGTTCGTCGGCGGTGACGGCGCTGAGCGGCCCCCAGGGTTTCGGCGGCGGCGGTGCTGGCGGCTTCTGCGGAATGGGCGCCGTGACGACGACGGGCACCACGACCGGCTTCGGCACATGCACCGGCCGAGGTGGCGCGGCTGTGCGCGTGAGCACGGCGCCGACGATGCCCGTCACCATGAACATGACGACGGCCCCGGCGATGATCGCGACGGGCGCCACGTGCTTGTTCTGGGGCGCTGGTTGTTGGCGCTGAACCGGCCGACTGCGCTCGTCGAGGATCTGGCGAACGGCTTCGCGAACCTGCGTCTGGCCGACGGTGGGGTTCAGTCGATTGGTGGTGCCGCAGAACGGGCAGCGAAGCGTGCTCGCCTGGGTGTCAGGGAGCGGCGCGCCGCAGTGAGAACATTTGAGTGCTTGAGCCACGTGCGCTCTCTATCTCCGTGCGGTCGATGCCGTCACTACGTCACCAGACTTCGGCCTGAAGGCCAGGCACACGATTGAATTCACGTTCGTTGCGTGGCACCACGGGGAGTTCGTTCGAGAGCGCGATCGCGGCGATGCGCAGGTGGAGTGATTGCGAGCTGGAGCTTCGCTCGGGTCGGCGGCGAACATGATTTCGGCTTTCACCACGCTGCACAGCAGCAACTCGTCGCTCGCGTCGAGAACCCGGGTGTTCAGTGCGCGACCGCGCCCGGTCAGCAGCGACGCGATGCACGCAAAAGAGGCTCTTGCCCCGCTTCGCCTCTCGACGCGCGCGCGCTCACTGGGGAGGTAGATGGTCACCTGACTCATGCGTCGACACTATTAGTGGGTATGTGTGCCGTCCCGACGTGGCGCCTGCGCGAGGTGCCTGCTACACGCCGCGCGGCCATGAACCCCGCGCTGGTGATCATTCCGACGTACAACGAGATCGACAACCTCGGCCCCATCACCGAAGCGGTGCTCAAGGTCGACCCGCGCGTCGACATTCTCGTTTGCGATGACAACTCGCCCGACGGCACCGGCAGGCTGGCCGACGAGCTCGCGGCGAAGAACCCGCGCATTCGAGTGCTGCACCGGGCAAAGAAAGAAGGCCTCGGGCGCGCGTACCTCGCGGCGTTCCGGTGGGCGCTTCAAGAGAGCTACCAGTACATCATCGAGATGGACGCGGACTTTTCCCACGACCCGCGCTTCCTCCCGAAGCTCATCGACACGGCGATCAACGACGCCGACCTCGCGCTCGGCTCGCGCTACGTCGAAGGCGGCGGCACCGTGAATTGGGGCGTCAGCCGTCAGCTCATTTCGCAGGGCGGCTCGCTCTACGCGCGCTCGATTCTCGGCGTGAAGGTTCGTGATCTCACCGGCGGCTTCAAGTGCTTCAACCGCCGCGTGCTCGAGGCCATCGATCTCGACACGGTACAGTCGTCTGGCTACGGCTTTCAGATTGAATTGACCTACCGCACGCTGAAGAAGGGCTTCACCGTGAAGGAGATCCCCATCGTCTTCGAAGACCGCCGCGTCGGTCAGTCGAAGATGAGCCGGAAGATCTTCATCGAAGCCGCCAGCATGGTGTGGAAGCTCCGCTTCACGGTGTGATGCATGTTGGCTGCGTTCGCCATTGCCGTACCGGCGGTGCTCTTCATCGTCGACCCCATCGGCGTGGTGCCGATTTTCGTCGCGCTCACCGGCAATGAGACAGCCCAGCGCTGCCGCGACATCGCCACGCGCGCCACGCTGGTGGCCGGTGGAATTCTCGTCTTCTTCGCGCTCTTCGGAACGCTGATCTTCCAGGTCTTCAGCGTCACGCTCGCGGCGTTTCGGGTCGCCGGTGGGCTGCTCTTGATGCTGACCGCGCTCGACATGTTGCGCGCGCAGCACCCGGGCACCAAGACGAGCTCTGCTGAGACGCTCGAAGCGCACGCACAAGACGAGGTCGCCATCGTGCCGCTCGCGATGCCGTTGCTTGCAGGCCCCGGCGCCATCGCCACCGTGATGGTGCTGATGGCGCAGCTCGGCGGCGGCATCGGGGCGGCCGTGCCGGTCATCAGCTCCATCGTCATCACCATGCTGTTGTCGTGGTTGCTGCTCAGCCGTGCGCACGCCGTGAAGCGCGTCTTGCGTCAGACGGGCATCGCGATTCTCGAGCGGCTCTTCGGACTGATCCTGGCGGCCATCGCGGTGCAGTTCGTCTTCGAGGGCGGCAAGGAGTTGTTGAAGGGCTGACGCGCGGCCTGTGGTACATCGACGCACACTCCATGGCCCACAAGCTCGGGCGGTACACCCTCGAGAAGAAGATTGGCGCGGGCGGTATGGCCGACGTGTGGCTCGCCTCGAGCCCCAACGGCACGTGCGTCGTCAAAGTGCCGCACCGTCACCTCTGCGACAACGCGGAGTTCGTGCGCATGTTCCTCGACGAGGCGTCGCTGCTCGCGCAGCTGCACCACCCGGGCATCGCGCAGATCTACGACCTCGGTCAGGCCGACGGCTCGTACTACCTGGCGATGGAATACGTGCCCGGCTTCGATCTGATGTCGATCAGCCTCGAGCACGAGCGTCACGGCGAGCTGATGTCGCCCGAGCTGTGCGCGCGCATCGTGGCCGACGCGGCCGACGCGTTGCACTACGCGCACGAAGCGAAAGACGCGAAGGGCAACCCGCTGCACCTCATTCACCGCGACGTGACGCCGCACAACATTCTGTTGTCGCGCCGGGGCGTGGTGAAGCTCATCGACTTCGGTGTGGCCAAGGCCGCCTCGACGATGCACCGCACGCAGGCGGGCTTCGTGAAGGGCAAGTACCCGTACATGTCGCCGGAGCAGATCACCGGGCAGGTGATCGATCGCCGCGTCGACGTCTACGCGCTGGGGCTTGTGCTGTACGAGCTGCTCACCAACGTTCGCGCCATTCCCGGTAACAACGAGATCGAGCAGATCGACGCCGCGCGTTCATCACGCATTCGGCCCATCGAGCAGCTGCGCCCCAACGTGCCCGTGCCGCTGCGGCAGATCCTCGGCGCGTGCCTGCACTTCGAGGTCGAAGGACGTTACCCGACGGCGCTGGCGCTCAAGGAAGATCTCGAGAAGTTCCTCAGCCTCGAGCGTCACGTGTTGGGGCAAGACGATCTGCTGCGCTTGTTCCGCGTGGTGGCGGCCGACGTCGGTGAGGTGCCTGACGAAGGCGCGCGCCCGACCGAGGTGGAGCAGCAGGTGCCTGACTCCGGCGTGGTGGTGTTGCCCAGCAAGCCCGACGCGAAGATCGACGAAGTCGGCTACTCGAGCACGCACCCGAGCATGAAGCTGCCGGCGCTCGCGACGCCGATGCCGCTGACGGCCTCGAAGGTCGTGAAAGCCCCGTCGAGTTCGAAGCGGCCGCTGCTGGGGCTCGCGGCGTTGTCGGTGCTCATCATCGGGCTGGTGTTGGCGCTGTGGGAGCCGTGGGCCGTGGTTCCCGCGGTTGTGGTTGACGCGGGCATTCCCGTGGTCGTCGTCGTGCCGCCGATCGAAGAAGTCGTCGATGCGGGGTTCGCCGAAGTCGCGCCGCTCCCCGCTGACGCAGGGACAGGGAATGTCGACGTGCGCGCGGTGGTCGTGAACGTCACCGCGTCGATCGAGGCGGACGTCTCGGTCGACGGAAAGAAGTACGGCAAGACACCCATCGAGCTGCAGCTCACTGCAGGCAAGCACCGCATCGTCGTCAGCAACGAGGCCGCGGGCCTGGAGCGCGTCGTGGTGTGGAACCTCAAACCCGGCGAGACGAAGGACCTCAACGTCGTCGCGCGCGCGGGGAAGGGCACCATCAAGATCGACGCGTCTCCGTTCTGTGTGCTCAACCTCGACGGCAAGCAGCTGAGCCCTGCGCCGGTGTCATTCAAAGAGGTCGACGTGGCGGCGGGCTCGCACGTCATTGCGTGCACGCTCGAAGACGACTCGTTGCCGAAGCCGCGCGTCAAGAAGCAGATCGTGACGGTGAAGGCCGGCGAGCGCACCGAAGTGCAGTTCAACATGCTCTTCGACTGACTCAGTACTTCGCGACGAGTTCGGCCACGCGCTTCGCGGCCCCACGTGGCCCGAGGATCGTTCGCAGCTCATCGAGCCCGGTCAGCAGTTGCTCGCGCGCCGGGCCCGCCCACAACACGTCGAGCTCCGAGATGATGCGCTCGACGTTCATGTCGGCCTGCAGCAGCTCCGGCACTACGCGTTTCCCGGCGAGCAGGTTCACCAGACAGAAGAACGGTATGCGCACCAACGCACGGCCCACCGCGTAGTTGATGAGGTTCAAGCGGTACACGCAGACCAGCGGACGTCGCATGAGCCCCGCTTCGAGAGACGCGGTGCCTGACGCCACGAGCGCGACGTCGCTGGCGCCGACGACCTCGGGGGCACGGCCGTCGATCAACGTGACCGGGACACCGGCCGCTTTGAACGGCGCTTCGACGACGTCACGCGGCAGCCCCGAAGCGACAGGGATGACGATGCGTGTTCCCGGCCGCGTGGTCAGCAGCTTCGAAGCCGTCGCCGCCAACGTGGGGCCGAGCCGGTTGAGCTCCGAGCGACGACTCCCGGGGAGCAGCGCCAGAATCTCGCCTTCCACCGGCAACTCGAGCGCGCGCCGAAACGAGTCCACTCCGAGATCGTCAGGCACCTGATCGAGTGTCGGATTTCCGACATACGTGGCGTTCACGCCGCGCTCGCGGAAGAACTGCTCTTCGAAGGGCAGAATGCAGCACAGCGTGTCGACGAGCTTCGCGATGGTCTTCGTGCGGCCTTCACGCCACGCCCACGCCATGGGCGCCACGAAGTACACGACGGGAATGCCGAGCTTCTTGAGCCGCTTGGCGAGGCGCAGGTTGAAGTCGGGCACGTCGATGAGCAACGCGACCTTCGGCTGGCGGGCCTTCGCGGCGGCCTCGAGATCGCCCAGCACCTGCCAGATGCGCGGGACCTTCGGCAGCACCTCGACGAAGCCCATCACCGAGATCTCGTGCGCGCCGTGAATCAGCTCCACGCCTTGCGAGGCCAGCTTGGGGCCGCCCATGCCGAACACGCGCACCTCGGGGCGGAGTTGCTTGAGCGCGGCGACGGCGTCGGCGGCGTGCTGATCGCCAGAGGCTTCACCCGCGACGACGAGGACGTCCATGCGGCCGCGAGTACCGGACGCGGGTGGACCGTGTAAAGAGCGCGCGAATGTCGTCGCCGCTCTTCACCGCGATGAAGCGCTTGTTGGTGCTGGGGCGGCCGTATTGGCGGCTCCTCGGCGCGGCGTTCGTCTGCATGGTGTTGGTGGCGCTGACGACCGGCGCGTACGCGTTTCTCATGGGCCCGGGGCTTCGCTTTCTGCTCACCGGTGGCGAGCAGGGCCTCGAGCGGATCTTCGCGGTGGCGCCGTGGCTGCGCGGGCTCGGCGCGACGAACGCGTTGTTGGTGTTGCCGGTGGTGGTGGTGCTGGTCGGCGCTGTGAAGGGCGTCGGCTACCTGGGGCAGTTCTACTTCGTGGGGTACTTCGGCCAGCGCGTGGTGGTGGCGCTGCGGCGGCGCATCTTCGAGAAGTTGCTGGCGTTGCCGCCGCACGCGCGCAGCCGCCAGTTGTCGGGAGATCTGCTCAGCCGCTTCACCACCGACGTGGCGGCGGTGGAACTCGCGGCGACGTACACGGTGGCGAGCTGGCTGCGCGACACGTTGCAGATCGTCGTGCTGGTCAGCGTGGCAGTGTCGCTGTCGTGGAAGCTGGCGCTGCTCTCGGTGGTGGTGGTGCCGCTCGCGGTGTTCCCCGCGTCGCGCTTGACGGCGGCGTTGCTGCGGCGAACGCGTGAAGGGCAGGCGGCGCTCGGCACCATCGCCGGCCAGGTGCAGGAGGGGCTGGGCGCGCTGCGCACGATTCAGGCGTTCAACGCCGAGGCGGTCGAAGGCGCGCGCTTCAGTCGACAGGCCGCGAAGGTCGAGCGCGCGTTGATCCGCGCCGCGTGGACCCGTTCAGCCGTGCCCGCGTTGATGGAGATCTTCGCGTCGGTGGCCATCGCCGGGTCGCTCGCGTGGGCCATCAGCTCCCAGGTCGTCGAGCCCGACGTGCTGGTCTCGTTTCTGGGCGCGCTGATTCTCGTCTACCAACCCGCGAAGGATCTCGGCCGCGTCAGTCAGTTCGCCATTTCTGCGGCGGCGGCGTTGGAGCGCATCGAGGCGTTGCTCGCGATCCCCGAGCTCAAGCACGCCGGGCGCATCGACCTGCCGCGACTGCAGCGAGAGCTCGTCGTGCGCGACGTGAAGTTCTCGTGGGGCGAGCGGCCCGCGTTGAACGGCGTGTCGCTGCGCGTGCCGCTGGGCAAGGTGACGGCGCTCGTCGGTGAGAGCGGCAGCGGCAAGAGCACGCTGGCCTCGTTGCTGTTGGCCTTCGAGCTGCCGGCGAGCGGCGGCATCGAGTTCGACGGCGTGGCGTTGCACGACGCGAGCCTGAAGAGCGTGCGCGCGCAGTTCGCGTTGGTGACGCAGGAGGCGATGCTCTTCTCGGCGACGGTGCGCGAGAACCTGCTCGTGGCCCGGCCTGAAGCGAGCGCGCAGGAAATCGAAGACGCGTGCCGCGTCGCCTCGGCGTGGGACTTCATCGCCCAATTGCCGAAGGGCCTCGAGACGTCCATCGGTGAGCGCGGCGTGACGTTGTCGGGCGGCCAGAAGCAGCGGCTGTGTCTGGCGCGCGCGGTGCTGGCGAAGGCGCCGGTGCTGGTGCTCGACGAAGCGACCAGCAACCTCGACCCCGAGAGCGAGCGAGAGGTGCAGGCGGCGCTCGACGCGGTGCTGGTGGGGCGCACGGCGATCGTCATCGCGCACCGGTTGAACAGCGTGAAGCGCGCGGAGCAGATCGTCGTGTTGGAGAAGGGCGTCGTCGTCGAGCAGGGCACGCACGACGCGTTGGTGGCGCGCGGTGGGGTGTACGCGGCGATGTGGCGGCGCTCAGCGTTCGCCGACGACCAACGCTGAGAGCCGTCTGAACGTCGGCACTGCGGCCAGCAGCACGTGCGCGGCTTCTTCGCTGAGCCCGCTGCGCGACAGCTCGAGCGTGACGAGGCGATCTCTCAACGGCGAGGCGACCAGCGCGTCGATCGCCTCGCGCGTCGTCAGGTCAGCGCGCAACGTGAGCGACTCGAGCTTCGTCAACTGTGTCACCGCGGCCATCACCTCGTCGTCGATGGGCTCGAGGCTGCTCAACGTCAATTCGCGCAACGACGGCTGCGTCCCCAGCACGTGCGCCAGCCCTGCGCTCGTCATCGCTTCAATCGGCAACGACAGCGACGTGAGCGGCGGCAACACCGCCGGCGCGATGCGCTGCGCGGCCAACTGCAGCTCCACCAGCGACGTGAGCCGGCCCTTCACGTTCGTGAGGTCGACCTCGTTGCACGTCAGCGACAACGCGCGCAGCCCGCGCGGCCCATGCTCGGCGAGCCACCGCAGCGTTTGATCTCCGGGGCCTGCGTCGACCTCCAGCGCGCGCAGAAAACGGCACGCAGGGTGCGCCAACACGGGCGCCAGAAACACGTCAGCCCAGTCGTCGCGGTTCGACGTGCGCTCGAAGCGCAGCGCCTCGACGAAGCCCCAGCGCCACTTCACTGACGCCGCGCCAATGCGCTGCGTGGCCAACAACTCCGCTTCGCGCGCGCTCGACACGCCGTGCAACTGCAGCGCGATCAACTCACCGCGCGGCTCACCGTGCTCCTGGTACCAGTCGGCGAGCAGCGCGTACCGGCTCGGCTCGTCGGGCGCGTCATCAATGGCCGCCTCCAACGCGTCGCGCGTCTCGCTCACTCAACCCCCTGGAACCAGTCGTGTCGCACCTTTGACCTCCCTGACAAGAACGTCTGCACGTCACTTTTCTGTCACGCGCACTGCCACTTCATTGTCATGCAACCATTTGAATTTATTGGCAACTGGCCTTGCGCTGACCATTCGCTGGCAGTACGACGCCGCCCGCGCACGTGGGGAAACGTGCCTCACTTGGCCAGTTCGAAAGGTGCCTCATGACGAAGCGAATGCTCGCTGCGCTCCTCTTTACCTCGACCATCGGGTTCGCGCAGACGAAGCCGGCCATCGACGCGTTCCTGTCTCGGCGTGAGAGCAAGCCGCTGGTCGACGGGGCGACGTTGTCGTCACCTTCTCGCGCGGCGCTGGCGCGGGGTTTCGTCAGCTCCACGGAGCCGCGCTACGGCGTGCCCACGTTCTTCTGGTCGTCGCCCGAAGTGCAGGGCCGCACGTTCGCCGAAATGGGGTTGTCACCCGAGCAGGCCGCGCGCCGCTACCTGCTGACGCACGCCGAGCTCTACCGCGGTGAGCCGTCGCGTTGGGCCGAGGCGCGGGTGGTCGGCGTTCACGACCTGCACGACGGCACGGCGGTCATCGTCACGTTTCAGCAGCGCGTCAACGGCGTGCGCGTGTTCCGCGACGAGCTCAAGGTCATCATGACGGCGAAGCTCGGGCTGGTGGCCATGGCGGGCTACCTCACGCCGCAGACGCGCGTGCACGGCGACTTCTCGTTGACCGGTGCGAGCGCGGTGGCGAGCGCGTTTCAGAGCCTCGTCGCGCGCCCGCTCGAGCCCAACACGCTCAAGGAGCTGGGGCTGTTCAACGGCGGCTACACGCACTGGCAGCTCGACGGCACGCCGACGGACGTGCGCACGCGGCCGGTGTACTTCCCGCTGCCTGAAGGGCTCGTGCCGGGCTTCTACGTCGAACTCGACGTGGCCTCGGAGTACTACTCGTTCGTCGTCTCAGCGGTGAACGGCGAGGTGCTGTACCGGAAGAACCTCACCGCCTCGGCGTACAACTACCGCGTGTGGGCCGACGCGACCGCGCCGCACGTGCCGCTCGACGGCCCGCAGGGCAGCGCCGCGACGCCGCACCCCACCGGCAACGCCGACGGCTTCGACCCGGGCAACGTGCAGCAGGTGCTGGTGAGCCTCGACAACGCCGGGCTGTCGACGAACGACCCGTGGCTCTCGGCGACGGCGACTGAGACCAACGGCAACAACGTGTGGGCCTACGCCGACCTGGTGAGCCGCAACGGCTTCACCGCGGGCTCCGACGTGGCGGGTGCGCTGAGCGCGCCCGGCGAGTTCGACTACCTCTACGACTTCAACGCAGGCCCCGGCGCGAACCTCTCGCAGCGCCGCGCGGCCATCACGCAGCTGTTCTTCGACAACAACTTCTTCCACGACTGGTTCTACGACGACGGCTTCAACGAGGCGGCGGGCAACGCGCAGGTCAGCAACTTCGCGCGCGGCGGGCTCGGTAACGACGTGCTGCGCGCCGAAGCGCAGGACTACTCGGGCCTCAACAACGCGAACATGTCGACGCCGTCTGACGGCGCGAGCCCGCGCATGCAGATGTACATCTTCTCGGGCGAAGACGACGAGTACGTGACGCTGTCGGGCTCGGCGATGCAGTTCCTCACCAACGTCGCCGAGTTCAGCTTGCCGACGTTCGACCTCACCGCGCCGGTGCAGCTCGCTGCCGACGGAGACGCCACGCCCACCGACGGCTGCATTCCGGTGTGGCCCGGCAACTACGCCGGGAAGATCGCCGTCATCGATCGCGGCACGTGCACGTTCCACGAGAAGGCGCAGCGCGCGCAGGCGGCCGGCGCCATCGGCGTCGTCATCGCCAACAACCAGCAGCAGGGCGGCGCGATGCAGATGCCGGGGTCACCGGCGCTCACCATTCCCGTGATGTCGGTCTCGCTCGCGGGCGGCAACGCCATCAAGGCCGCCATCACCTCGAGCGGCGGCACCGCGACGATGACGCTGCACCGCGGCGAGTCGAACTCCCGCGACGGCACGTTGGACAACGGCGTGGTGGCGCACGAGTGGGGGCACTACGTCTCGAACCGCCTCATCGGCGACGGCAACGGCATCTCGAACGTGCAGGCCGTGGGCATGGGCGAAGGCTGGGGCGACTTCCACGCCATGTTGATGATCGTCCGTGAAGGCGATCTCTCGGTGCCCAGCAACGCGAACTGGAACGGCGTGTACGGCCTCGCCGGCTGGGCTGGCTTCACCACCGACGCGCAGGGCTACTACTACGGCTTCCGCCGCTACCCGATGTCGACGGACCTCACGAAGAACCCGCTCGTGTTCCGGCACATCACGCGCGGCGTCGCGCTGCCGACCATGCCGCCGCCTGCGTTCGGAGCGTCAGGCGCGTCGAACGCCGAGGTGCACGCCACCGGTGAGGTCTGGGCGGTGATGCTCTGGGAGGTCTACGCCGCGCTGCTGCGAGATCAGCGGTACACGTTCGAGCAGGCGCGGGCGATCATGAAGCGGTACCTCATCGGCGCGTACAAGGCGACGCCGCTGATGCCGACCTTCGTCGACGCGCGCGACGCCGTGCTGGCCGTGGCCGCCGCAGACGACGCGACCAACTTCGCCAACGCGTGGGCCGCCTTCGCGCGCAGAGGTCTTGGCATGGGCGCCGTCGCGCCCGATCGCGACTCGCAGACCAACTCGGGCCTCACGCAGAGCTTCACGGTGGGCAACGCCGTCACGGTGACGGAGGTCACCATCAACGACGCGACCGACAACTGCGACAACGACGGCAACCTCGACGCCAACGAGACGGGCGTCATCACGCTCAAGCTGCGCAACACCGGCGTCGGCATGTTGACCAACACCACGGTCACCATTTCCACGGCGACCCCCGGCGTCAGCTTCCCCATGGGCGTCAGCCAGGCGCTGCCTCCCACCGCGCCGTTCGGCGTGGCGACGTTGACCTTCCCCGTGGCGCTGGCCGACGTGGCTGGCGTCGTGGGCGGCATGTTCAACTTCGAGATCGCCGACGCGTCGCTGGTGAATGGCCCCGTCACGCACACCTCGATGTTCCGGCTCAACTACGACGTGGTGCCCATGCGCAGCCGGCTCGACGACGTCGAAGCGCCGTCCACGGTGTGGACCGCCGCCGCCGACCCGCAGCTGAGCACCGGCAGCACGTTCCGCATCACGCAGTCGAGCGCCACGCAGCACTTCTGGTTCGGCCCCAACGCAGCGGCGCCGTCTGACACCACGTTGACGTCTCCGCCGTTGGTGGTCGGTACGCAGCCGCTGACCATCAGCTTCAAGCACCGCTACGACTTCGAGGCCGACGCCAACGAGTTCTACGACGGCGCGGTGGTCGAGGTTTCGACCAACGGCACCACGTGGCTCAACATCGGCGTGGCGTCGCAGCCCGGCTACACGGGCACCATTTCTTCGGGGCAGGGCCAGAGCTCGAACCCGCTGGGCGGCGTGCGCGGCTTCGTCGGCAAGAGCGCGAACTACCCCACGTTCAACACCGAGACCGTCGACCTCGGCACCACGTACGCGAACCAGACCATTCGCTTCCGCTTCCGCATTGGCGCTGACGACGCGGCGGCCGCGAAGGGCTGGGAGATCGACGACATTCAGATCACCGGCATCACCAACAGCCCCTTCGCTGCGGTGACCTCTGACCCGAACACGTGCACCAACGCCGCGCCGATGGCCACCATCGGGCCGAACATCGAGGTCAACGAGCGCGAGGCGGTGACGCTCGTGGGCGGCGGCATCGATCCCGACGGCGACGCCGTCACGTTGACGTGGACGCAGCTGCAGGGCCCGACGGTGACGCTCACCGGCAGCACCTTCACGGCGCCTGAAGTGAACGTCGACACGCTGCTGCTCTTCCAGCTCACGGTGAGCGACGGGCGCGCGGTGACCTCGCCGCTCGAGCAGCAGGTGTTGGTGAAGAACGTGAATCGCCCGCCGGTGGTCTGGCTGCCGGAGATCATGGAGGTCGAGATGGGCACGCTGGTGACCGTCACCGGCACCGCGAGCGACGCCGACGGAGACGCCGTCACCATCGAGTGGACGCAGCTGCTCGGCGAGCCGGTCGCGCTCGCGGGCACCTCGGGCGCCATCGTCACCTTCACGGCGCCCATGGTCGAAGTGAACGGCGCGGTGCGCCTGCAGCTCGTCGCGCGTGACGCGTTCGCGGCGTCGGCGCCGGCCATCATCGACGTGGTGATCCGCAACCCGAACCCGGCGCCCGTGCCCATCGACCCCGAGCTGCCGAAGGGCTGCGGCTGCGCGAGTGGTTTCGAGTTGTTCCCGCTCGCGGCGTTGGTCTTCGCCCTGCGCGCTCGGCGGAAGCGCTGAAGCACAGTTGGTGTAGGGTGCCCGGCCATGATTCGTCGTTTCGTGGTCGGGTTCGCCTTCCTCACGCTGGCAGGCTGTTTCTTCCCCGCTGATCGAGGTCGCGTCGTCGAGAACCGCCTCGACGGGCTCGCTTCAGACAACCAGAAGTTGAAGTCGGAGCTGCTCGAGACGCGCACCAAGCTCGACGAGGCCACCGCGCAGCTGCAGGCCGCGTTGGACCAGCTCGATCGCGCCAGCCGCACCACGGGCGCCAACATCGGCGTGAAGGTCGACACTGCGCTGCAAGACGTCGCGGTGCTGCGCGGTCAGGTCGATTCGCAGTCGGTGAAGCTGCAGGAAATCGAGACGAAGCTGTCATCGCAGCCGACAGTGGCGGCCGCGCCAGAGCCGAAGAAGGAAGAGCTCAAGCGCCCTGACGACCCGAAGGACTTTCTCAAGCTGGCCGACGAGAAGACGAAGTCGGGCGAGACCGAGCTCGGGCGACGCCTCTACGCGGAGTTCATGAAGAAGTGGCCGCGCGACGAGCAGGTCGGTGAAGCGCACTTCTCGTTGGGCGAGTCATTCTTCGGCGAGCAGAAGTGCCGCGAGGCGCTCTACGAGTACGGCAAGGTGATTCAGGAGTTCTCGAAGACGAAGTCGGCGCCCACGGCGTACCTGCGCAGCTCCGACTGCTTCAAGCAGCTCAAGATGGGCGACGAGGCGCGGTTGGCGCTCGAAGAGCTCGTGAAGAGCTACCCGAAGAGCGACGCGGCGAAGACGGCCAAGACGCGCCTGGCTGCTCTGCGCAAGGCGCCGAAGAAGTGAAGGCTGTGCTGCTGGCGGGGTTCTTCTTCGCGCTGCCCACGTTCGCGGCCGACAAGACGGTGACGCTCATCATCACCGGTGACAACGGGGGCGAAGTCGCGCCGTGCGGCTGTAAGTCGAACCCCTCGGGCGGGTTGCCCAAGCGCAAGACGGTGCTCGACGGGCTGCGCGGCGCCAACGTGCTGGTGCTCGACGCGGGCAACGCGCTGTACCGCAACGCCGGAGCCGCAGGCCCTGAAGACGCGCCGCGCGCGAAGCTGGTGTTCGACATGATGGCCCGCCTCGGCACGCAGGCGATGGTCGTCGGGCAGCGCGACCTGTCGGGTGGCGTGGCGGCGCTGCAGAAGCTGGCTGAGGGCTCGAAGGTGAAGCTCTTGTCGGCGAACCTGACCCGCGCGGGCAAGCCGGTGTTCGACGCGGGCGTGGTGCTCGACGTCGGAGGCGTGAAGGTGGGCATCGTCGGCGTGACAGCGCCCGGGCCGGTGGCGCCTGAGGCCGACGTCACCGCGTCGGCGCCGTTGGCGGCGGCGCAGGCGGCGCTCGCGAAGCTGGGCAAGCGTGACGTGACGGTGGTGCTGGCGGCCACCTCGTACGCCGACGCGATGAACCTGTCGCGCGAGCTCAAGGGTGCGACGGATCTCGTCATTCAGTCGGGCGAGTTCCGCGGCACGGTGCCTCCGCAGCGGGTCGAAGACAGCGCGCCCATTCTGTTGGGCTCAGGGCAGCGCGGTCAGGCGCTCTCGAAGGCCACGGTGACGGTGGGCAAGGGTCACGGGCCGCTCGTCGATCTCTCCGTCGTGGCGCGCGAGAAAGAGCAGCTCGCCTTCGTCGACGGTCAGGTGAAGTCACTCGAAGAGCGCCTGGCGAAGGCCAAAGACAAACGCGCCGCCGCCGACTTCGGCAAGTTGCTCGGAGACTTGAAGCGACGGCAGGTCGAGCTCAACGCCGCCATCGCGCAGAAGACGCCTGCCGGCGCCCGCACCCTCGACTTTCAGTGGGTGGTGCTGGGCTCCGACATCGCTGACGACGCCGCGTGGAAGGCCGAAGTGTTGAAGGTCGAGCCCACCTACGCGCACTGACGTCACTCGCGCATGAAGTGACAGGTGTACCCGCCGGGGTTCCGCACCAGGTAGTCCTGATGCTCGCTCTCGGCTTTGTACCAGGTGCTCGCCGCGACGATCTCCGTGACGATGGGCTTCTTCCACTTGCCTGCTTTGTCGACGCGCGCCTTCACCGCTTCGGCCGTCGCCTTCTGTGCGTCGGTCGTGAAGAAGATCGCCGAGCGGTACTGCGTGCCCACGTCGTTGCCCTGGCGGTTCAACGTCGTCGGGTCGTGCATCTTGAAGAACCACTTCTCGAGCAGGTCGGCGTAGCTCAGCTTCGACGGGTCGAAGACCACGCGCACCGCTTCGGCGTGGCCCGACTTCGAGTCGTGCGTGTCGTCGTACTTCGGGTTCTTCAACCAGCCGCCGGTGTAGCCAGCCTCGGTCTCGAGGACGCCGGGGATCTTCCGAATGATGTCTTCCATGCCCCAGAAGCAGCCACCGGCGAGGATCGCCACCTCAGTGCTCGCCGTCTGCGTGGGCTTGTTGGGCGCGAAGAGCTTCGCGTACTGGCCGTAGCCCTCAGCCTCCAGCTTCGCGGCGGGCACGAAGCGCATCGACGCTGAGTTGATGCAGTAGCGCAGCCCACCTTGATCGCGCGGCCCGTCGTCGAACACGTGCCCCAGGTGTGAGTCGGCGTTCTTCGAACGCACCTCGACGCGCACCATGCCGTACGTGACGTCTTTCTTTTCGGTGACGTTGGGCTCGAGCGGGCGCGTGAAAGACGGCCAGCCGCTGCCCGAGTCGAACTTGTCCTTCGAGCTGAAGAGCGGCTCACCCGAGACGACGTCGACGTAGATGCCTTCGGCGTGGTTGTCCCAGTACTCGTTCTGGAAGGGCGGCTCGGTGCCGCATTCCTGGGTGACGCGGTACTGCTCGGGGCTGAGCTTCTTCTTGAGCTCTTCCGAGTTCGCCTTCGGGAACGGCTTCACGGGGCTGGTCTCTTTCTTCGGGGTTTGCGCCCAGGCCGACATGGCGAAGGCGACGACGACGGACATCACGGCGAGGGCGATGAGCCAACGGTTCATGAGGACCCTACGCATGACGCCCGCGTCGGGTTTCCGCAAGTGAAGGTGCAGGTGCGACCAATCAGGCAGGTGTGAGCCACCAGCGTGAAAGCTCGAAGGTCAGCTCGGGGAAGGGCTCGAGGTTGGTGACGGTGTCGGCCTCAGTCCACGTGCCCAGGTGCAGCCAGAGATCTTGCTGGAGCTTGAAGGCCTCGAGCACGCGGCTCTCGGGGTCGATGAGCCAGAGGTGCGGCACGCCGTGGCGCGCGTACAGCCGACGTTTGGGGCCGATGTCTTTCACGCGCGTGGAGGGGCTCAGCACTTCGCAGACCCAGTCGGGGCGAATCGTGTACGGGTTGTCTCGCTCGTGCCCGGCGATGTTCTCGCGACGCCAACCAGTGAGATCCGGAACGACGAGCTCCTTGCCGGGGAAGAGCACCTCGACCTCCGTGAGAATCAACCAGCCGTTGGTGTTGCCGCCGCCGTGACGCAGGTCGTGGCCGAGCTCGAGTTCGACGTTCTGGTGCGCGCCCGAAGGACGGCCCATGACGTGGAGTTCGCCTGCGACGAGCTCGCCGGTCATGTGCTCCGGGAGTCGCGCGATCTCCGCGAGCAGCTCGTCGTGCGACTTCTTCTTCAGGGCGACGCTCATTGCTGCAGTGTAGCCATCGCCGCGCGATTCCGGGAGCGACCGAGGTTCCACGTCAGCAGCGATTCAGAGGAACCCATTCGCTCGGCCCGGTACTTCAAGACCTCCGGCAACTTCACGTACATCGGGTCAGGCAGGCGCTCGCGTGCTTCGACCAGCGCCGGCAACGCGTCGTCAGAGAGCATGATGAGGTACGCCACGTCGACGTCCTCCATCTGCACGTTGCGGCGCGAGATGAACGCGTCGGGCGACATGGCCGCCAGCCCGAGCAACGTCACCGTCAGCATCGCGAAGGCACCGCCCACGAAGGACTCCTGAAGCACCCACAGCGTCAGCGCGCGCCACGCCAGCACCGCCGCCACGAGAAACAGCCCCGCGTACGCCATCAACCGCAGCGCCGTGAGGCCGTACGTCGTCTCGTAGCGCCACAGCCTCGCCACTGCGCTCACCAGCATCGGCATCGTCGCCAGCACCAGCGCCGTCGACAGCGTGGTGAACACGCGCGTCGTCGTGAGCTTCGTGCGCGCCGGCAGCGCCATCAGCAGCGCGAGAATTCCCAGCGCAGCGAAGAGCAGTTGAAAGAAGCCTTCATGCGCCGCGTCGGCGTAGGTGACGCCATCGGGCAAGGCACACGAGGCCGGCGCGAGCGCACACGGCGTCGACGTGAGCCCGAACGCGAGCAGCATCGCCGTCAACGTGCCGAGCAGCGCGTAGCTCTCGAAGGCCTGCAGTCGACGCGCGGGCTCCGACGGCGTCAGCGACGCACGGCGCCGCGACGTGAGCGCCAGCACGCCCACCATCACGCCGCCGGCCATCGCCGTCACCACGCTGCCTTGAATGAAGTCGGCGACCTCAACGCTGAAGAGCGTCGTCAAGACAGCCTCGACGCGCGCACGAAACACCGCGTCACCCGAGGCGAGCAGCAGCAACAAGACGGTCGCCGGCGGCGCGACGACGAAGAAGAGCCTGAGCACGACGGGGAAGTACCGGCCCACCGTCGAGCCCACGTTGGCCTGCCGCAGCTGCTGACCTGTGACGACGGTGCTCGCGTGCAGCGACTGGCCCAGCGTGACGAAGGGCGCGGCGAGGAGTTGCCCCGTGCGCAAGGTCGCGAGGCGTCGCTCACCGTTCCACCCGAGCACCGCGAGCGAGCCCATGACCAGCGCCACCAGCACGTTGATCGACGAGAGCCACGCCGTGTCGTGCAACATCGTCGACATCACCAGCAACACCGCTCCGACGAGCAACCAGCGATGCGCGCCTGCGCTCTGCCACGCTTCTTTGCCGCCCAGCGCGATGACCGCCGCGCCGGTGAGCACCGCGAACAGCGCCCAGCTCAAGCCGAAGTTCATGCCGTCGATGAAGAGCTCCACGCCGAGCCCCAGCGCGAGGCCGACCGCGAGCTGCGCGCGATGCGGTCGAAGCCGATCGGCGAACGTGGGGCGGGCCGGGAGTGCGAACGAGGGCGTCATGGTTGGCGTCATGGCGCGGCTGCGATTGCAACTGCGCGGCCTGCGGGTGAACGGTCGCAATTCGCGCTGAACGGTCTGTGGCCACGCGCGCCGTGGTTTTGTGACCGCGGCTGCGACGCCGCGCGGGTAGTGTGCCTCGCGTGCAGTCACTGCGAGCCTCTGAACTCACGCGCCTCCAGGAGATGATCGAACGGCCGAAGCAGGGCTTGTCGATCTGCTCCGTCAGCGGCCCAGGCGGCATCGGCAAGAGCCACTTGATGAGCGAAGTGCTGGCCTCGTCGGCCGATGCGCTCAAGCACTTCCTCGTGCTGCGGGTCGACGGCTCGAATCGTCAGTCGGTCGACGACTTCGCCGCGCTGGTGGGGCAGCTGTTCAGCTCGTCGATCGAGCACGGTGAAGCGGGGCGCGACTATTTCCGCCGCACGCGCAAGGTGCTCTCGCGCTTCATTCGTCAACGCGAAGAGCTCGAGGAGCGCATCGGCAAGTCGTCGCTGTCGACCGAGTCGAAGCACCTCACTTCGGCGCTCGTGAAGATGGGGCACTGGGGCGTCTCGAAGCAGGTACGCGGGCTGCCGCGGTTGAACCAGCTCGAGGCCGACGCGGTCGGCGAGCTGCTGGCCACCGGCGGCAACTGGCTCGCGCAGAAGCTCACGCCCGCCAGCACGCTGCGGCTTCGGCACGAGCTCCACGCGATGACGGCGGAGGCGATCGTCGCGGATCTCCGTGAGGCGCTGGTGCGTGGGCCATTGTTCCGTCGCAACCTCGCGTCGTCAGACGGGCTGACGAAGCTGCTCATCTGGGTCGACGACTACGAGGCGCTGGCGCCGGTGCTCGAAGACTTCCTCCTCGGCGCGCTCGTGCCCGCCCTCGCGGCCTGTGAGTTCGACGTCGTGTTGTGGGTCGCCGGTCGCGACGATCTCGAAGACGGCAACGGTGACTGGTCGCGGCAGTACAAGCGCCACCTCGAGCCGCGCATTCGGCTGCGCGCGTTCGACGAAGCGACCACGCGCGCCATGTTGCAGCAGCTCAACGTCGACGACGCGAGGGCCGACCAGCTCTTCGAGGCCACGCGCGGCTACCCGTTGTTGCTGCAGCTGCTCGTCGAAGAGCTCACCGACGGAGAGACCGGCTCAGCGCTCGCGGCGCGAAAGTTCTTCGAGCGCACCACGCGGTGGATGACGCCCGAAGAGATCGATTGGTTCACCCGCGTCTGCTACCTCGACCGCGTCAATGAAGACACGCTGGCCCGCCTGTTCCCGAAGGAGCAGGTCGCCGCGATTCAATCGTGGTTCGAGAAAGAGCCGTCGATTCGCGACCCCAACGCCACCGAGTTCGTCGTGCGGCCGCTCATTCGCGAGAAGGTGTTGCGCTACCAGGAGCTGCGCGCACCGACCCAGCATCGCGAGCTGCTGCAGCGCTTGAGTCGGAGCCAGTGAGCGCAAAAGGATTCGCCGACGAATGGTTCGGCTCCCGGCTCGGTGGATCCGCTAAGACGCGCGCGCGATGGCGATTCTCGAGAGTCAATTGAACGTCCGCTCCGCCGACTTTCAGTCGAACGCGGAGGCGATGAAGGCGCTGGTCGAAGATCTCAAAGCGAAGGTCGCGAAGATCTCCGAAGGCGGTGGTGAAGAGGCGCGCAAGAAGCACACGGGGCGCGGCAAGTTGCTGCCTCGTGAGCGCGTCAACCAACTGCTCGACCCGGGCACGCCGTTCCTCGAGTTCAGCCAGTTGGCTGCGTTCGGCATGTACAAAGACGACGCGCCGGGCGCGGGCATCATCACCGGCATCGGCCGCGTCGCCGGTCGTGAGTGCGTCATCGTGTGCAACGACGCCACGGTGAAGGGCGGCACGTACTACCCGGTGACGGTGAAGAAGCACCTCCGCGCGCAGGAGATCGCGAAGGAGAACCGGCTCCCGTGCATCTACCTGGTCGACTCGGGCGGCGCGAACCTTCCGAACCAGGACGACGTGTTCCCCGACAAGGAGCACTTCGGTCGCATCTTCTTCAACCAGGCGAACCTGAGCGCCGAAGGCATTCCGCAGATCGCCGTGGTGATGGGCTCGTGCACGGCTGGCGGCGCGTACGTGCCGGCCATGAGCGACGAGAGCATCATCGTGAAGAACCAAGGCACGATCTTCCTTGGTGGGCCGCCGCTGGTGAAGGCCGCGACGGGTGAAGTGGTGACCGCTGAAGATCTCGGCGGCGGTGACGTGCACACGCGCTTGTCGGGCGTGGTCGATCACCTCGCGCAGAACGACACGCACGCGTTGGCCATCGCGCGGCGCATCGTCGGCACGACGAATGTCGCGAAGACGCCCGACATTCCGCTGCGTGAACCGCGCGCTCCGAAGTTCTCGGCCGACGAGCTGTACGGGATCATTCCCACCGACACCAAGAAGCCCTTCGACGTACGCGAGATCATCGCGCGCATCGTCGACGGCTCCGAGCTGGACGAGTTCAAGGCGCGCTACGGCACGACGCTCGTCACCGGCTTCGCGCACATTCACGGCATGCCGGTGGGCCTCATCGCCAACAACGGCATTCTCTTCAGCGAGTCGGCGCAGAAGGGCGCGCACTTCATCGAGCTGTGCTGCCAGCGCCGCGTGCCGTTGGTGTTCCTGCAGAACATCACCGGCTTCATGGTGGGCCGGAAGTACGAGAACGAAGGCATCGCCAGGCACGGCGCGAAGATGGTGACCGCGGTGTCGACGGCGGCGGTACCGAAGTTCACCGTCATCATTGGCGGCAGCTTCGGCGCCGGGAACTACGGCATGTGCGGCCGCGCCTATTCGCCGCGCTTCTTGTGGATGTGGCCCAACGCGCGCATCTCGGTGATGGGCGGCGAGCAGGCGGCCAGCGTGTTGGCCACGGTGAAGCGCGACGGCATCGAAGGCAAAGGCGGCACGTGGAGCGCTGAAGAAGAAGCCGCGTTCAAGGCGCCCATTCGCTCGCAGTACGAGACGCAGGGCCACCCGTATTACGCCAGCGCGCGCCTGTGGGACGACGGCATCATCGACCCGGCCGACACGCGCATGACGTTGGCGCTGGGGCTCTCGGCGAGCCTCAACGCGCCGGTTCCCGAAACGAAGTTCGGCCTCTTCCGGATGTGATCATGTTTTCAAAAATTCTCATCGCGAACCGTGGAGAGATCGCCTGTCGCGTCGCACAGACCGCGCGTCGGCTGGGCGTGAAGACCGTCGCCGTCTATTCCGACGCAGACGCAAACTCGAAGCACGTGCAGGCGTGTGACGAAGCGGTGCACCTCGGGCCGCCGGCGGCGAAAGAGAGCTACCTGCTGGCCGAGAAGATCCTCGCGGCTGCGAAGGCCACGGGCGCGCAGGCCATTCACCCCGGCTACGGCTTCTTGTCCGAGAACGAGGATTTTGCCGAGGCGTGCGCTGCCGCGGGCATCGTGTTCATCGGGCCTCCGGCGTCGGCCATCTCGGCCATGGGCCTGAAGTCAGAAGCCAAGGCGCGCATGGCGCAGGCGAAGGTGCCGCTCGTGCCCGGCTACCACGGCGCGGCGCAAGACCCGGCGCTGCTGCACAAAGAAGCCGACCGCATCGGCTACCCGGTGCTCATCAAGGCGAGCGCGGGTGGCGGCGGCAAGGGCATGCGGCAGGTCGAGAAGTCGGCCGACTTCATCGCCGCGCTCGAGTCGTGCAGGCGCGAGGCTTCCAACGCGTTCGGTGACGACGCGGTGCTCATCGAGAAGTACCTCACCAGGCCGCGCCACATCGAAGTGCAGGTCTTCGCCGACACGCACGGCAACTGCGTGTACCTCTTCGAGCGCGACTGCTCGGTGCAGCGCCGTCACCAGAAGGTCGTCGAAGAAGCGCCGGCGCCGGGCATGACGGACGCGCGTCGCAAGGCCATGGGTGAGGCTGCGGTCGCGGCCGCGAAGGCCGTCGGCTACGTCGGCGCGGGCACCGTCGAGTTCATCTCCGAGGGCGAGCAGTTCTACTTTATGGAGATGAACACCCGCTTGCAGGTCGAGCACCCGGTGACGGAGATGATCACCGGCTTCGATCTCGTCGAGTGGCAGCTGCGCGTGGCGTCGGGCGAGAAGCTGCCGGCGTCGCAGGCGCAGCTCGTGATTCGTGGCCATGCGTTCGAAGCGCGCGTGTACGCCGAGAACCCCGAGAAGGGCTTCCTGCCGTCCATCGGCACGCTCACTCACCTGCGTTTTCCCGAGCACGTGACGTTCACCACCGGCGGCGACGTGCGCGTCGACTCAGGCGTGCGAGAAGGCGACACCATCACGCCGTTCTACGATCCGATGATCGCCAAGCTGATCGTCTGGGGCGAAGATCGCCAGCAGGCGTTGGCGCGGTTGGTCGACGCGCTGGGCCACACGCAGGTCGTCGGCCTCGCGACGAACGTGGCGTTCCTGCGGCGGCTCGCAGAGTCGACGCCGTTCTCGACCGCGGATCTGGACACGGGGTTGATCGCGCGCAACCACGAGTCGCTTTTCCCGGCTGACACGACGCCGACGGAGTCGGTGGTGGCGCTCGCGGTGGCAGCGGTGCTCAGCGACGAAGCGAAGTCGACTGACCGAGACCCGTGGTCGTCGCGCAGCGGCTTCCGTGTGAATCAGGTCTTCATTCGTGCGCTGCGCCTGGGCGAGCAGGACGTGCGCGTGACGTACACGCACGAGGGCCACGTGGTGAACGGCAAGAAGCTCGTCGTGCGTCGTGACGGCGCCGACTTCGTGCTGCAGCTCGACGGGCAGCCGGTGCGCGGCACGGTGGTGCGTGAAGGCGAGACGCTGCACGTGTTTCACGCAGGCACGGTGACGCACCTCGCGTTGTTCGACGCGATCTCGCACGCGGGGGTCGACGACTCGCATGCGGGCAAGCTGGTCGCTCCGATGCCGGGGAAGATCGTCGCGTTGCTGTCGTCGAAGGGCGCGCAGGTGAAGAAGGGCGCGCCGCTGCTGGTGATGGAGGCGATGAAGATGGAGCACACCATCACCGCTCCTTCAGACGGCACCGTGGCCGAGTTCCTCTTCGCGGCCGGCGATCAGGTCGCTGAAGGCGCGGAGCTGCTCAAGTTCACCGCATAGCTTCAGCCGACGAGCACCAGCACTGACTTGACGACCGCCGCGAGCAGCAGCGCGGCCACCGCGGTACTGCCGATGATCACCAGCGCCGGGCGCGTGTCGACCAGCTTCGCGCTCTCGCCCAGCATGCGTTTGACGAACGTGCGCTGACACTGCACGCGGCACTCGCCACGGATGATGCGCTGCAGTTCATCGGTCATCTCGGTGACTGACTGGTAGCGCTCGGCCACGTTCTTCTTCGTGGCCTTCTGCAGGTACCAGTCGAGCTCTGCGGGCACCTGGTACTTCGGGCCCTTCAACGTCGCGACGTGGAACCTCGGCGTCACGCTCTGCACGCCCTCGAGCACCGACTTCAGCTCGTTGCGATCTCCCAGGTAGTGATCGAGGTGAAGGAACTCGTGAAACACCACGCCGAGTGAATACAGGTCGCTGCGCTCATCGAGCAGATCGTGCTGCCCGCGCGCCTGCTCGGGCGACATGTAGAACGGCGTGCCCATGACCGCGCCGAGCTGCGTCTCCAACACCGTGCGTTCACGCGTCGGCGAAATCGTCTGCGCGCCCAGCGGCTTTTCAGGCGTGCGCAGGCGCTTGGCGAGGCCCCAGTCCATCACCGTCACTTCGCCGTACGGGCCGACCATGATGTTCGCCGGCTTCAAGTCGCGGTGGATGAAGCCCTGCTGGTGTGCGTACGCGAGCGCGTTCATCACCGAGAGGAAGATCTGCACGCGCACCGGCATCGTGAAGCGCGTGTGCGCCGCGTCGTCACCGGCCTTGAGGCGCTCGATGATCGACTCGAGCGTCTCACCGCGCAGGTGCTTCATCACGAAGTAGTAGCGCCCCGTCGCGTCGACGCCGACGTCATGCACGGGGACGATGTTGGGGTGCTCGAGCTGCCCCACCGTGCGGATCTCTTCGACGAAGCGCAGCACGCGGCCGAGATCACAATTCTCGGGCAGTCGCTTGAGCGCCACGTTGCGCTCGATGTCGTGATCGAGCGCGAGCACCACTTCACCCATGCCGCCTTCGCCGAGCAGCCCGAGCTCTTCGAAGCGATGACGCTCCGAGGGCTTGACCGTCGGGTGCGGGCCCTCCCATTCGACACGTGGCAGCACCGTGCTACGCGCCGCACCGCCCGCCGCCGTGACGGCCTGCGATTTCGTCGGCGCACTCAAATGCGTCTTCTCTGCCGAGAGCGTGTCGGTCATGGGATCAATCGTAGGCGTCGCGTTCTGCGACCGCTGTTGAGAAACATTGAGCGCGTCAGTTCGGTGCGACAGGTACCTTTGACTACAGCGCCCGAGATCACGGCGCGGTCGAAGAAGTACGCTGCGTTGCATGCTGACCGCGCTCGTCCTCTCGTTGAGTCTCGGTGCTGAGCCTTCTGCGTCGAAGGTCGTCGACGCGGTGCTCATCGGCTTGAGCGGCGCCGCCGTGACTGCTGGCTACACGACGGCGGCGGTGTTGATTGAAGATCGCCCTGGCGGTCACCCGCTCGCGGTCGCCGGCGGCGCGGTGTCGCTCGGCACGGTGGGCATGAGCGTGGGGCTGCTCATCAACAGCCAACGTAAAGATCCCGGGTCTCTCGTCAGCTTCATTCTCACGCCGTTGCTCGCGGGCCTCGTCGGAGCTGCGTTGGGCGGCGTGCTGGGCCACTTCGGTTCAGTCGAGCCGGGCCCGCTTCGTACGGCCACGCACGGCGTGGTGATTGGGCTGCTGCTCACCGACACCTTCGTCTTCGAGCTGGCGCGCGCGCTCGACTAGAGCACGTCTCATAACCGTGCTCGGAGCGATCGACGGGAAGAGCGAGGTTTGATCTACCGTCGCAATGCTGCTGACCGAAGAGCAGTGGCTCGTCATCGAGCCGCTGATTCCTGAAGGCGAGAGGCGTCCACCCGGGAAACGCGGAGGACGACCATG
>JAMHXF010000016.1:0-1026 GCA_035910535.1 Archangium sp.
CAGGCGCTGCAGCTGGCCAGCATTGTCAATCGCCACACGCGCGTCGTTGCGTGCAGCGCGCGCACGGGCGACGGCTTGCGCGAAGGCGTCGCCTGGCTCGTGCACGACGGCGCGGCGCGCATCTTCACTCTGGATTGAACGGCACAACCCCCCGATGAGTGCCGCGCAGGAAGGAGGACGGGTCAGCGTGGTTGCAGACTCGGCACCGCGGCTTCTGCTCCGTCTCCTTCTTTTTTCGATGCCGTTGCCGCCGCCAGCAAGACCGATTCGACGTTGGCGTGTCCGTTGCTGCGCGCAGCGGCCAGCGCGTCGCGACCGCGCTCGTCGGCGAGATCGCGCGCCGCTCCACGCGCCAGCAGCACGCGCACGACGTCGACGTGGCCCGCTGCAGCTGCACGGTGCAGCGGAGTGACGCCTGAGCGCGAGGCAAAGTCAATCGAGGCGCCGGCGTCGAGCAGCACGGCGACAACCTCGAGCCGACCGTCGCGGCAAGCGCTGAGCGCGAGTCAGTCGGGCGACACGGCACCTGCGATTCAAAATGCACTCGTCTCACTAGTGCAGAGCAGTGAGGCCGGCCGAGTCTTGCTCGTCGGCGCTGCGGCGTTTGGCGAGCAGCTGCACGACGCGCGCCACGTCGCCCTGCTGCGCCGCCGGCCATAGACCGCGCTCAAACGAAAGTTCGTCGAGCGACTGCTGCGTCAACGTCAGATTGACGGCGCACGCGCAGTGGGCCGAGTGAAGCGAGTGACAGGCCATCTTTGAGTTTTGTTTTTCCAAGATCATGCCGACTACGAAACGTTGGGGCGATGACGATGACGTCGAAGACACGATGCCGGCGCCGCCCGCCGCCAGAACGATGGCGGCGGTGGTGGCAGCGGGCACGAGCAAGGCGTCGTCGCAGACGGTCGAAACCGAGCCCGACAGCAACGGCGTCAAAACCGTCGTCACCATTGTCACCGACGAGCGCGGCAAGCGCACCAAGACGGTCAAGAAAGTCGAGCTGCGCCAGGTCGAGGTCGTCGTGCC
>JAMHXF010000017.1:0-28331 GCA_035910535.1 Archangium sp.
GCCCGGTGGCCGCGAGCGCGTGCCCGAAGCCGTCGAAATCGTGGTTCTTCAGGTTGATGAGCGGCGCCACGCGGGCGGCCGTAGCAGGCAACGCGCAGGGCGTGAAGGGTGCGGCCGAACGCGCGTCATGGCGCACCCGTGGTCGAAAGTCCGCTCACCGGGACTTTTCGACGTCGCATCACTGGTCGAAGGAGTCCACCCCCCGATCTCTTCGACGTCTCGTCACTGCACCGCGCGTCGGCGGCGCGTACGCGTGGTCGACAAAGTCCGCCCACCGAGAATTTTCGACGTCGCGTCGTGAGTCGACTTCGACAACGCGTCGATGACACGTGTTGCTGGTGGCCCAAAGCACGTCGTCGCGGCGTGAGCTGCGCTCAAGAAAGCCCCGCCCGTACGCGTGGTCGACAAAGTCCGCCCACCGAGAATTTTCGACGTCGCGTCATGTGTCGACCTCGACAACGCGTGTTGCTGGTGGGCCCAAAGCCCTCTCACACAGCACCTTCGACTTCACGTCGTCGCGGCGAGAGCTGCGCTCAAGTCCGCTTACCGAGAGCCTCCGACGTCGCGTCGTCCTCACGAACGCCGTTACACGCGGTCGGGAGTTCACTCACCGTGCATCTCGACCGCGTCGTCGCGCAGCGTGCGTTGCGGTCGAGAAAATCGCGCCCCGTCACCTATTCGCGCGACGCGCACAGACCGACGCCTTGACGGGCATCAAAGACAACGCGGCGCCTCGTCGCCACAACAGCACCCATGCGACGCACGGCCCTGGTCATTCTCACGCTCTGCGGTTGCGCGACGGCGCCCATCAAACGTCCCGCCGAGCGCTTCGACTTCGCCGGCACGCGCGCCACCTACCGCGTCTTCACCGACGCCAGCATCTGCGAGACCGAGCCCCGCTTCCTCGCCGACGAGTTCCTCTCGGTGAACGAGGTCTTCAAGCGCTTCCTCCGTGACACACCGTCGACCGCCGCCGAGCCATGGAACGACGCGCACTTCACCTTGATGGAAGACGGCCTCGCGCGCCTGCAACCACTCCTCGACACGCACCGCACCCACCTCGCGCTCGCCGCGAAGTGTGACTTCGCAAAACAGGGCGCGTGGCCCGGCATGATGGAGCGCGCCGACACGCTGCTCGACGGCACCCGCGCACGCCTCGACGTCGGGCCCATTCTCATGAAGGAGGTCCGCCACAAGACCGCGCTCGCCGAGTGGCACCGCACGCGCCTCGAGTCACAGGAATCAGCGCGCCGCTCCTGCCCCACGAAGTCGACGCACGCGACCATCTACTTCGCGTACCGCGATGAAACCGGGCAGACCTCCTACCTCTTCTGCGACGGCGCGCTGATTCAACAAGCCGGCGGTGAACCGAAGCTCGAGCCCGCGCCCAGCGAGCTCGTGCGCAAAGCGCCGCCTGCAAAGTCGTACCTGCTCGCCGCCGAGCGCTACCCGCGCGACGCGGTGCTCACTTCCCCTTGAGCGCCCCGGGCACCGAGCGCTTCGTCGACGCGCGCAGCGCCGTGAACGCCTTGCCTTCGAGGTTCACGACCAGCTGCTCCTGCGTCGGCGTCCCCTCCGGCACGTTGATGTCGTTGTCGTTGCCGACGGCGAACTCGTAGCTCCCCAGCGCGGTGTTGTTGGCCACGTCCATCACCACCACGCGGGCGCGATAGCTGCCGGGCGTGAACTTCTTCGAGTCAGCCGGTGGCGGGCGCGGCGCTGAATACTCGACGGTCTGAATGACGAACGCGAAGCGCACGCGCGCACACGCCGCGAGGTACTGCTTCACCACGCTGGGCTTCGGCGCGAACGGCGAGTCGACCAGCATGCCGTCTCGCAGCAACCGCCCGCATTGCAGCAGCGGCAACGAGTCGAGGCTGCGCAGCGGCACCTCGCTCATCGCGCCGGGGTCGCGCAGGTCGTCGCCGTAGATGAACGCCGCGTTGGTGACGTCACCTCCTTCGAGATGAAGCGGCTCGCTCGAAGTCACCGGGCCCGGCAGAGGCTCCGTCACCTTCAAGGCCTTCAACGCCACGAACGTCGCTTCAACGCCCGCACGGTTCGCGGCGATGACGTCGGCGACTGAATCGCTGCAACCACTCAGCATCAACACCAGCAAGCTCCACGCGCGCATGGACCCGACGCTACTTCCGCGAGAAGGTCGCGCCCATGTCGACCGAAGACGAACTCAAGGCAGAGCTGGCGAAGCTGAAGGCCGAAAACGAAGCCCTCAAGGCGCGCACCAGCAAGGGCATCTCGTTCAAGGTGTCCGAGAAGGGCGGCGTGTCGGTGTACGGCATGGGCCGCTTCCCGGTGACGCTCTACAAAGAGCAGTGGCTCAAGCTGCTCGACATGAACGAAGACATTCGCCGCTTCATCGCTGACAACGACTCGAAGCTGAAGGCGAAGGAATAACGGCAGTCACAACTTCGCCGCGAGTCTGTTCTGTCGCGCCGCGTGGGCCTGCACGGTCTCGGCGGGTGCGCACGCCTCGGCGTGAACCTTCGCCGCCTCATAGTCGCGCAGCCGGTGCTCGTAGAGCTTCGCCAGCCGCAGGTGAATCGACGCCGCGCGCTTCGACTTCTCGAGCGCCTGCCGAAGCGCCTCGACTGACTCGCGGTACGCACCACGGCGCCGTTGCAGCTCGGCCTTGAGCTCCCACGCTTCGCTCAGCCCCTTCTCGGTCGCGCGGTCGAGAAAACGCAGCGCCCGCGCTTCGTCTCCGTGGCGCCAGGCGACCGCCGCCAACCCGAGCGCCGTTTCAGCGAGCACCGGGTGCCGCTCTTCCCACGCGGCGAGCAACCGCTGCACGAGGTCGACCATGCTCTTCACGTCGCGCTCGTTGTGCGAGAGCACGCGCGACAACACCGCGACGCGACCGGTGCGCAGGTAGTCGAACCACGCCGCGGGAATGTTGGCGCCGTCGATGTCGCCCTTGCGATGCACGTCGAGCACGCGGCGCTCGAGCGTCGAGAGCTTGAGCTCCGCCAGGTGATGCCGAAACACGCGCCTCGAGCAGTGCAGCAGGTCGACGTGCGGCCGCTCGGGCGGAGGGCGCAGGCGATTCATCACGAAGCGGCTCTTGAGCAACGGCCAGTCGAAGCTCTTGCCGTTGAAGCTGATGAGCACCGTCGCCTGCTCGACGCGCTCGGCGAGCCACTGCAGCATCGGTCGCTCGGTGCCGGGCGCAGGCAGGTGAAGTTGAGAAATGACGGTGTGGCCGTCGCGCACGTCGGCCACGCCGAGCAGAAACGCGAGCGTGCCGGTGCCTCCCGCGAGGCCGGTGGTCTCGGTGTCGAAGTAGAGCGGTCGCGACGTGTCGAGCGGCGTGGGGCTCAGCGCGAGCGCCGCGAGTGACTCGGCGTTGAGTTCGGGCGCGGCGCCATAGCCGTGCTCGACGAGGTGCAGCGGGCCGCTCTCAGTTTCCCGCGCGGGGATGAGTGACGACAGCGCGTTCTTCGGCGCGGCGGTGCGTACCGGCGCGGGCGGCAAGCGCGCGAGCCTGGCGGTGAGGTTCAAGACTCCCTCCCGCTTCGAAGCGGGGGGAGGGCCGGAGAGAGGGGCAGGAAAAGTGAGCTCGTTGGCCCCTCTCCCCAACCCTCTCCCCGCATTCGCAGGGAGAGGGAGTTCATGACGCGCGCGACACACCCAGCGCGTCGAGCACCACCAACGCCAGCGACTTGCGCCCCGCGGTCAACACCGGCCCCACGCACGCCGGGCAGCCCTGCTGGCACTCACAGCGCTCCAACAATTCACGCGTGCTGCGCAGCAACTGCTCTCGCTCGTCGAACAAGCGCGACGCGAGACCCACGCCACCGGGCACGTGGTCGTAGAGAAACAGCGTCGGCTCGAACACCGCGTCTCCCGGGGAACCACTGCCATCGCGGCTGCCGATGACGCGGCCCAGGTCACGCGGGTCAATCATCAACCCCACGGCCGCGACCGTGTGCAGCGCCGCGAGAATTCCATTCAGCGCGTCGAGCAGGTCTGGCCGCGTGCCCGCACCGTCGGCCACGAGCCGCAGCAACAACGACTCCGGCACCGTGAGCCAGCACGCCGTGGTGTGCATTTGCATTTCGGGCAACCGCACGTCGCCGTAGCCAACATTTTCGTGCGTGAAGAATTTGATCTTCTTGTACCCGACGACGCGCTCCACCACCGACACCTCGCCCGAGCCGATTTCGTACACGGGCTGCGTCACTTCATTCGCGCGCGAGAGCACCGTGACTTTGGTGTGCGTCATCGCGTCGGTGAAGTAGTCGGGCTCCACGGGGCGCACGAAGGCCTTGTGGTTCTCGAGGTCCAGCCGCTCGACCTGAAACTGCCGCCCGTCGTGCTGATAAATCGCCTGCTCGTGCAGCATGGTGTGCGTCGAGCGCCAGTCCATCTCGGCGATGGTCGAGTCAGTCGACAGGTCAATGACCACCACGTTGTCCCAACCCACCGAGCGGAGGCTCACGTCGTTGGCGGGGTACGCGTCGGTGCTCCAGTGGTACGTCGAGCGCCCCGACGGTGCGGTGGTCGCGTGCAGCACCTGATGCGAGCCGAGGTACTCGAGCACCTCTTTGACTTGCGAAGCCGCGACGTCACGAAAGCCTTCGTCGCTCTCGAAGGGCAACTCGAAGGCCGCACACTTCAAGTGCTGCACCAACACTTCGACGTTGTCGGGGTCGATGCGCGCCTGCTCGATGGGCGCCGACAGCAGGTTCTTCGCCGTCGACGCCACATATTGGTCCACCGGCGCCGACGACGTCACCAGCACCGACAGGCTCGTGCCCTGCCGACGCCCCGCGCGCCCGAAGCGTTGCCACAGCGCCGCCACGCTCCCCGGCCAGCCCGCGCACACCACCGCGTCGAGTGAGCCGACGTCGATGCCGAGCTCCAGCGCGCTGGTGGCCACCACGCACTTCACGTCTCCACTGCGCAGCCGCGCTTCGATGTCGCGGCGCTGCTGCGGCAGGTAGCCCGCGCGGTACGCCTGCACGAGCTCCGGCGACAAGCGCGCCTGACGCACGGCCTCGCGCACGTAGGTCAGCATCACCTCCACGTTGTTGCGCGACTGCCCGAAGAGCAGCGTGGGCACGCCGGCCTTCACGAGGTCTGCGGTGAGCCGCGCGCTGGCCTTCACGTACGACTCACGCACGCCGAGCTCGGGGTTGAGCACCGGCGGGTTGTAGAGCACGACGCGGCGGTCACCTCGCGGCGCACCTGATTCGCCGATGAACTCCACCTCGCGGCCCAACATGCGGCTCGCGTGCTCTTGCGGGTTGCCGATGGTGGCCGACGCCATGAGGTACTGCGGTTTGCCGCCGTGAAAACGGGCGACGCGGTCGAGGCGCCGCAACACGTTGGCGAGGTGCGAGCCGAACACGCCGCGGTACGCATGCAGCTCGTCGATGACGACGTACTTGAGGCCCGCGAAGAAGCGCGCCCAGCTGGCGTGGTGCGGCAACACGCCGGCGTGCAGCATGTCGGGGTTGCTCAGGATGATGCTGCTCTTCTCGCGCGCGAGGCGGCGGGCGTCGCCGGGCGTGTCGCCGTCGAAGGTGATGGCGCCGTGGTCGAGCGACGCGTCTTTCATCAACCCGCGCACGGCCTCTTCCTGGTCTCTCGAGAGCGCCTTGGTGGGGAAGAGAAAGAGCGAGCGCGCTTCACGGTCGGCCGCGAGCGCCTGCAGCACGGGCAACACGTAGCAGAGGCTCTTTCCCGAGGCGGTCGGCGTGGCGACGACGAAGTCTTTGCCGGAGGTCGCCAGCTCGAAGGCCTTCGCCTGGTGCGTGTAGAGCGACGTCATGCCGCGCGCATGGAGCGCCGTGCGCAGACGCGCGTCCATGTTCTCGGGAATCGCAGCGGTGCGCGCCGACGTGCCTTCGAGCAACTCGTCGAGCGCGAGGTTGCTCCAGACGCGGCGGTCGCCGCGCCACTGCTCGAGGAGCCCGTCGACGCCCGTAGTGCCGTCCCACGGAGTGCTGCGCTGTTTCGTGAAGCTGGTGTGCATCTGCTCTCCCGTTCAGGTGACTGTACGGGCGAGCAGCTCACTGCTCAAGTTTTCAGGTGACGAGTACGCAGCGGAGGGAGCTGGCACACTGCTGCGATGCGGCGGTGCCTGGTGCTCGGGTTGGTGGTGTGGGCGATGAACGCGAGCGCGTTCTACGGCGGCGAACCGGCGCCAGCGACGTTGCGGGAGCTCACTGCGCGCGCGTCACACGTGGTGCTGGCTCACGTCGACCGCGTGAGCACAGGCGTCGCGGAGCTCTCGGTGAACCACGGCGCGACGTGCCCTCCCGACGCGACGTTTCGGGTCGGCGACGACATCGTCGCGTTTCTCGTCAAACCCCAGACGAGTACACGCAGCGCGCGCATGACTGCGACTGAAGCCATCGCTCCGACGCGCGAGCTCGTGAACCTCGCGGCGCGCCTGCCGAAGAGCGCGACGCCACCACTCAGGTGGATTGCCGAAGCGCTGTCGTACCCCGCAACCCGAATCGACGGCACGCGGTCGCTTCAACCCGTCGACCCCGCCAACGGGCCCTCGCGAACGACGATGGAGAACCTCGCCGCCGCGTTCTTTCGTGAGCCGACCTACGACTACACGCTGCTGAGGGTGATGGTGTTGCTGAGCTCGCACGTCGACGCACGCCTCGACGCAGCCTTCGCCGAGGCCGTCGCGAAGCTCACGTCGAGCGAGCCAACGCCGCTCTGGACGCCGGACGTCATCAACGAGCTCGCGCGCCGGGACACAGCCCCGTGAGCCACCGCGTCGCAGCCACGCTGCTGCTCGCCATCTCCACCTCCGCATGGGCATCACTGTGGGAACTGACGCGAGATTCAAGCGTCGTGGTGCTGGCGCGCGTCGAGCAACCAGGCGCCGTCACCGCAAAAGGCCGCTCAGTGGCACGCCTGCGCGTGAAGGAAACGTGGAAGGGCGGGCCTGTCTCCACACTCGAGGTTCGATTCAGTCCCGATGTCGCGTGCCCGAACCCTCCGAGCTACCGCGTCGGCGAAGATGTCATCGCGTTTCTCACGCCAGGCACCGACCCAGACACCTGGGTGACTGTCGCTTCAGCAGAAGGCGCTCGCTACGCACGCAGCGACTCAGAGCTGGCTGCCATCAAAGCGGCCGTGCTGCACGCGACGTCATTGCCCGCGGAAGCGAAGACACAGTGGGCACTGCAGGCCTTCGAGTCGCCGAGCACGCGTCACGATGCAGCGCTGGTGCTCGGCGGCGTCGCCAACCCGTTGGCGTGGCGCACGATTGGCGGCCCAGCTCCGGTCGTGCTTCCGAAGACCACGCTCGCCGCGCTCGAGGCTTCGTTCATTCGCAACCCGACGCAAGACAACACGCTGATTTCGTCGATGGTGTTGCTCCGCACTCAACGCACACAACAGCTCAACGCCGCGTTCGCCAATTCAATCAATACAATTACAAATACAGCCAACCCACCCGACTGGCTGCCTGTCGCAGTATCGCTCTACGAAGAGCGCCTTCACCCGCTGCGACCCATCGCGCGAACGCTCTCGCCCGAAGCAATGCTTGAAGAGTGGTCACGCCGTCGCACTCCTGAAGCCGTCGAACGCGCACGACAGCGGTGGCGAGCGTTGAGGCAGTAGTTACAGACCGGCTTCCTGCTTCCCCTCGCCGTCGAGCTTGATCCACTTCTTGTTGCGCGTGTTCCACACCTCAGTCTGCACGGCGCTCTTCGCCGGAGCCGCGTTCACGCCGCCGTAGCCCTTCGCCGCGTTCTTCGTATTCTCGTCGATGCCCTGACTCAGCTCGCGCGGCATGCGCTCAGTGGAGATACGAAACGGCGTCTCGGAGTTCGGCGAAGGGCGATGCGAGTCAATGCAATACACATCGAGCGTCAGCTCGGCGGTCTCGTTCGCGGCGAGCGACAGCTTGTCTTCGCGGTCTTTCTTGCCGGTGCGAATGAACGGGCCCACCGCGCCCAGGCGCTGCGGAGACTTGTCGGGGTCCACGTCGGGCACGAAGAACACGCCCTGCGCGGCGAACTCGAGCGGCGCGCCCGTGGGGTTCTTCAGCTCCACCGTGATGGCGCCGTTGGTGCCGCCGTTGTACCGAAGAACGCGCATCTGCAGCCCCGTCGGCTTCGCGTTCGGCTCGGCGGGCACCGGCTGAAACTTCGCGGCGAAGGAAGGCAGTGAAGACAACAGACACAGCATCAGCGCGCTGCTTTTGTTCATAGAGACGCCTTCAACGCGGGGTCGTGAAATTCGATCTGCTGTGATTCGCTGCCGCGCTCCATGGACTTCACGCAGGCACAGTTCGACGACGCCGCGCCGCCTTCGCAGGTCACCTGTGCGGTGTGCGGCACCGCGCTGCAACACCAGTACTGGAACGCCGGGGCCGCGACCGTCTGCCGCAACTGCGCTGATCAACTGCGCGCGGGGCCGCCCCCCGAAGGCCGTTTTCTCCGCGTGCTCAAGGCCTTCCTGCTCGGCAACGGCGCAGGGCTGCTGGGCGCCATCGGCTACGGGGCCGTCATCTACTTCAGCGGCTACGAGCTGGCGTTGATCACCATCGGCATCGGCTGGTTCGTCGGTCGCGCGGTGATGAAGGGCAGCGAAGACCGCGGAGGTCGCGGCTACCAGGTGATGAGCGCGCTGCTCACCTACGTCTGGTGCATGCAGGCCTACGTCCCCATCACCGTGCGCGAGCTGATGGCGACCGAAGAACCGGCGCCCTTCATCGCCGCCGCGCTGATGTCGCCCTTCGTCGCGCTCGCCATTCCCTTCCTCGGAGGCATGGGCGTGCTCAGCGTGCTCATTCTGGGCTTCGGCGTGTGGCGCGGCTTCCGCGAACCGGCAGCCGTCGTGATTGCCGTCGACGGCCCGTTCGACCTCACGCAGACGCCGTGACCGCCCAGACGTGTGCCCGCTGCGGCACCACCGCGCCCGCGCAGTTCGTCGCGTGCCCCAAATGCCACGCGCTCTTTCACGCCGAGGCGCTCAGCGCGCTGCTCCGAGAGGCCGACGCGCTCGAGCAACAACACGACTTCATCGCGGCCCTCGAGAAGCTGCGCGCCATGGAGCCGCTGCTCCCCTTCAGCTCGACGCAGGCCACCACGCTTCGTCAACGCATCTCCGCGCTCGAGCCCAGAGCCGCGCTGCAACCCGGCGCGAAGAAGAAGCCCACCAACGCACCGGGCTGGCTCGCGGGCGCAGGGGCGGTGCTCGTCGCGGTGCTCACCAAGGGCAAGTTCCTGCTGCTCGGGTTGATGAAGCTGCCGACGGTGTTGTCATTCTTCGTGTCTGCGGCGCTCTGGCGAGACGGCAGCTCGGGCATCGGGCTGGGCCTCGTGGTGCTGGGCAGCATCTACGTGCACGAAATGGGGCACACCTTCGCGTTTCGTCGCTACGGCATCGCGGTGACGCCGCCGATGTTCGTGCCCGGCTTCGGCGCCTTCGTGCGCGGCAGTCATTACCCACACAGCCACGCCGCCATCGGAGACGTCGCGCTCTCCGGCCCCATCTGGGGCGGGGTCACCGGCGTCGCGGTGTTGGTGCTCGGGCTCGCGCTGGGGCAGCCGTGGCTCGTCGGCGCGGCGTTGATCATCGCGGAGATCAACCTCTTCAACCTCATCCCCGTGTGGCAGCTCGACGGCAACCGCGCGACGGCGTGCCTGTCGAAGTCACAGGTCACCACGCTCGGCGCGGTGTCACTCGTGGCCGGCGCGGTCGCCGCGTCACCGATGGCTTTGATTGTCGGCGGAGGGCTCCTGGCGCGGCGCTGGTACCGACCTCCGAGCGGCGCCGACCAACGCACCTTCGTCGTCTTCTTCGCGCTGCTGCTGGGCCTGCTCGTGTTGCGGTTCGCCGCGCACTGGCTCGTCGCCGATTCTCATTCGTGAGACTCGGATTCCTACGTACGAGATTGACCGCCGCGCGCAGCGCGAGTTCATTGCAGCCATGCGCGTCGCTCCGAAGGTCGCCCCCGAAGCCGTCAATCGCACCGCTGCACCCGTGAAGGCCGAGGCCTCGGCAGCCGCTGCGCCGGTCGAAACGAAGTGGGCGCCGCAGGCCAAAGCCGTGAGCGCTCCGGCAGCGGCGGCTCCAGCGAAGACGCCTGGTGAAACGGTGCGCGCGTTCTACGACGCCTTCGAGAAGCAGGACCTCAAGGGCATCGAGCAGCTCTATTCGCCCGACGTGAAGTTCCAGGACGCCATCTTCAAGTACGACGACCGCAAGGGCGTGATGGGCATGTGGAAGAACATCTTGAGCGACCCGAAGACGAAGATTTCGTTCGAGGTGCAGAAGGTCGAAGGCGACGTGGTCAGCGGCCACTGGAAGGCTGACTACGAAGTGTTCGGCCGCAAGGTGCACAATGAAATCGACACGCGCATGGTGGTGAAGGACGGGAAAATCGTCGAACACCGCGACTCGTTCAGCTGGGACAAGTGGGCGAAGCAGGCGCTGCCGGCGGGCGGCTTGTTCACGGTGCCTCCGTTCGAGCAGCTCGCGAAGGCCGTGCTGCGTCTCGCGGCGGGGTGATGAAGCGCCTTCGCCTCCTGCTCGTGCTCGTGCCGTCGCTGGTGCTCGCGACGGAGATAAAGCCGCAGACCCCCGAGTTTCTCGGTGAAGACGTCGCGGCCTTCATCAAGCAGCAGAACCGCACGGTACTGGTCGACACGTCGAAGGGCGAGACGGTGTGGACCGACGGCTCGATGGTCGAGCGCAACAAGCGCTTCCCGAAGAGCATCACGGCAATGCTTCGAGCGCCGTCTTCCGAGCGCACGCTCGACGCGGGGAAGGTCGCGGCGCTCATCGACGGGTTCCAGCAACAGCGCGACGGGTACCTCGAAGGCACCATCGAGCGCGTCGGCACCGAGTGCTTCGCCGTCAACGGCGCCACACGCGCGCTCGTGAACTGCCTGTACGTCGACTACCTGCGCTCGCGGTACTTCAAGGCGAAGTTCTTCGTGCGCGCGCCGTCCGAGCCGGTGTTGCTCGTCGAGAAGACCCGCGTGCACGCGCTGTTGCTGCCGACGAAGCGCTAAGGCAACTCGACGGGCGCGAGGCCACAACGACGGAACAGCTCGTCGACGAACTTTCGTCGCTTGCCGAGCCCCCCGATGAACGTCACGTCGAGCGTGCGGTCTTTGAAGCCGACGATTCGCAGCCGCGTCGCCTTCGCGCTGAACACGCGGTAACCGTGAAACGCCGCGAGCAGCACGAGAGGCACGCCGCAGATGAAGCCTCCGGGCTCGCCCTTCGCCGCGACAATGCCGAAGAGCGAGAGCAACCCCACCGGCAGCGACACGATGAAGAACATCACCGCCTGCGCCACGTTGAGCTCGCGCCACACCGTCACGGAATAGAGGTGTGTGAAGCGCACGCCTTTCTCGTCCATCGGGAAGCGGCCGAGAATCGGGTCGAGCGAGCCGAAGCCGATGGCGTCGGGCTTGAGCACCGCCTGCCCCACCACCACCAGCCCCGGCGCCTTGAGCTTGAGCTCTTTGGCCTGTGCATCAATGGGGGGCGGCGTAATCGACGCGTCCATCAACGCGCCGTAGCGCAGCACGAAGCGACGGCCACACTTCATGCATGCCTGCAGTGACGTCGAGGGCTGCGCGGGCGCATTGCACTTCGGGCACGTCGACGCGCTGGGCGGCGCGGGAGGAAACGCCGAAGGTGAAGGTGTCATCGAGGTGCGCGACAGTACTCAGGCGCGGCCGACACACAGCGCGACGTCGAAAATTCTCGCGCAGCGGACTTTTTCGACCACGCGCCCGTCACTTTTTGCCCCTCGACAGCACCGGCACGGCCAGGCCGTCAGGCACCGGCACTTCGACGACCTCCGGCTTTCCGGCGCGCAGCAGCTCGTAGCGAATCAACCCGCCGGGCTTCAGCGCGCGCAGCGCCTGCGCGACCTTCGCGGTCTCGACTGCGGGCACCCCGTTGACGGTCAGAATTAAGTCACCGCCAAGCTTCACTTCATTGCCGGCGATAGTCGCGTCGGCCTTGCCGCCCTTCAACCCAGCAGCTTCAGCAGCGCTGCCCGGCCGCACCGTCTCGACGAGGAACGCGCCTTCGGTCGGCCAGTTGAAAATCTCGGCCACGTCTTTGGGAATGAAGCGCAGCGACACGCCAATGTACGGCAGCGCCTCGTCGAAGAGCCGCGCGCGCACCGTATTGCTGGGCACCGCAAAGTTGAGGCCCACGCTGCCGCCCGACTTCGAGAGCATGAAGCTGGCGATGCCGATGACTTCGCCCTTCTCGTTGAACAACGGCCCGCCGGAGTTGCCCTGATTGATGGACACGTCGGTCTGCACGAGGTGCCTCGGCACCAGGCCGCGTCGCTCATTGGCGCGCAGCGCGCTGACGACGCCTGACGTCAACGAGTGCTCGAGCCCGTACGGCGCGCCGATGGCGATGAGGCGCTGCCCGGGCCTGAGCGCGTCGCTGTCGCCCAACACCGCGACGACGGGCTTCTTCGGCAACGCGTCGACCTTCAGCAAGGCGAGGTCTTCCGTGCGCGAGAGCGAGACGATGGTGGCGTTGGCCTTGAATTCATCGCGCCAGTGCACCTCGATGACCTCCGCGTCTTCCACGACGTGCGCGGCGGTCACCACGAAGCCGTTGGCGTGAACGAGCACGCCGGAGCCCGTGCTGATGCTGACCGCGACGAAGGCGCCGGTCTCATTCTCGGCGCTGGTGCGGGTGCCGACGCGCACGGTGACGACCGACGGGTCGACCTTCGGAAAGAGCTCTTCAGGTGACGCAGCGGCGACGAGCGACAGCAGTGCGAGGCTGAGCATGGCCCCGCATGTTGCCCGTCGTCAGAGACCGGGGCGCGCGAAATCCAACACGGCGGCGCCGATGGCGGCAGCGAAGGCCGCGCGTGTTGCGGGCTCTTCCCAACGCGCGACTTCTTCCGGGTTGAGCGCGTGATGCGTCTCCACGATGACGGTGGGAATCGTGCTCGCGCGCAGGAAGTACACGCGCTGCTTCATGGGCCGGAGGTCGATGAACCCCGAGGGCTCGACGTCGTCTTGCCGGTAGAGCGCGGTGTAGTCCTCGCCTCCGTACGCGAGGAAGCCGGCTTCACGCAGCCGCTTGCCCACCGCGCGCCCGAGCCGCTCACGTGACGCGAGTGCGGGGCCTTCGTCGCTCCACAGCACCGCGAAGCCCGCGGCGCCGAGGTTCTGCCAACACGAACCTCCATCGGCCTGCGCTACCGGCAACGCGTCACCGCGCACGTCTGAATGCAGGCTGATGATGACGTCGGCCTTCCATGCTTTCGCGCGCGCGATGCGTTGCTGGTAGCGCGCACCGTTGGCCGTCAGTCGCGACTGCAACACCTCGAAGCGCCCGGTCGCGGCGAGCGCCGTCGACAGCGCGCTGGCGATGACGAGCGTGTGCGCCTGCTCTTGCTGGCAGTAGCAGCCAAAAGCGCCGACGTTGCCTGGCGCGCCGTGGCCCGCGTCGACGAAGACGCGAACCTTGCGAGTCGGCTCAGCAGGCAGCGGGAGCGTCGTCAGCGACGGCCACGCAGAGAGAAGCAGCGCCAGCACCATGAGCGAAGAAGAACAGCGTCAAAGCGCCGCGAGTTCCACTTCATCGGCAGCGAGCGGGTGGAGCACCGCGCGGAGCTGCAGCGGAGCCGGCCGCTCGCGTGGTTCTTTCAGGAAACAACGACGCAGCGCCTCGCGCAGCGCTTCGGGCACGTTCTCGAGCGACGGAGGCGCCGCTTCACGAATGCGGTCCATCGTCTCGATGGGCGTCTCGCCGTCGAACGGTCGCGTGCCGACCAGCATCTCGACCGTCAACGTGGCCAGCGAGAACACGTCGCTCGAGGTGGTCAGCGGGCGCCCCGAGACCTGCTCCGGAGACATGTACGCCCACGAGCCTTTGCGTACGCCGCCACGGGTCTGGTCTTTCAGCAGCGTCGCCTTCGCGATGCCGAAGTCACCGAGCCGCACTTCTCCCGCGCGGGAGATGAGGACGTTCGACGCGCTCACGTCGCGGTGCACGAGCCCCAGCGGTCGAGCCGCGTCGTCACGCGCGGAGTGCACGGCGTGCAGCGCGAGGCAGAGCTCAGCGGCGACGAAGCACGCGAGCCGCGGGCTCAACGGCATGAGCGACGAGAGCTCGCGACCGTCAACCCACTCGAGTCGAACCCACGGCCGCCCTTCGGTGATGCCCGAGTCGTGCGCCTGCACGAGACAACGATGCGAGAGCAGCCCCTGCAGTCGCGCTTCCTCCGCGAACATGCGCTCCCACGACGGCTCGCCGACGTACTCCTCGCGGAGCAGCTTGAGCGCGATGGTCTTCTGAAAGCCGCTCGCGCCGAAGGCGGTGGCGCGGAAGACCTCCGCCATGCCGCCCTGGCCGATGCGTTCGACGAGCTCGAAGGGTCCGAAGGCGCGGGGAAGCGACACGTTGCTCAGGCTACGCTCGAACCCGTGGCGCAGACGAGGATCTCCACCCAGCTCGACGACACCGGCGCGCCGCTCCGCTGCCAGCTCGTGGTCGTCGAAGGCCCCGACGCACCGCGCGCCATCGCGCTCGACACCGCGCGCACCATCGGCAGCGGCGCTGCCGCCGACCTCGTGCTGCACGACGACACCGTCTCGTCAGCGCACCTGAAAATCTCACCCGACGACACGCGCTTCCACGTCACCGACCTCGGCAGCACCAACGGCACGTTCTACGAAGGCTCGCGCGTCACCTCGCTCGAGGTCTCTGCCGGCGCGACGTTCAAGGTCGGCCGCTCCACGCTGCGCATCGAGCCGCAACCCAGGGCCCTCGACGTTCGTCCCTCTTCTTCACGTCGGCTCGGAGAGCTGGTCGCCGAGAGCGTCGCCATGCGCGAGGTCTTCGCGGTCATCGAGCTCGCGGCCGCGCGCGACGTGACGGTGCTCGTCACCGGAGAGACCGGCACCGGGAAGGAGCTCGTCGCGCGGGCGCTCCACGACCTGAGCCCGCGCCGCAAAGGCCCCTTCGTCACCATCGACTGTGGCGCGCTCCCCGAGTCGCTGCTCGAGAGCGAGCTCTTCGGCCACGTGAAGGGCGCCTTCACCGGAGCGCAAGCCGACCGCAAAGGCGCCTTCGTTCGCGCGCACGGCGGCACGTTGTTTCTCGACGAGCTGGGCCGCGTGTCACCAGCAGTGCAGTCGCGGTTGCTGCGCGTACTCGAAGCGCGCACCGTGAAGCCCGTCGGCGCCGACGCAGAGAAATCGGTCGACGTTCGGGTGGTCGCCGCGACGCCCGTCGGGCTCTCCGGTGCCGTCGCGCAGGGCACGTTCCGCGCCGACCTCTTCTACCGGCTCTCGGTCGTCACGCTCGAGCTCCCGCCGCTGCGGTCGCGTCGTGAAGACCTCGCGCCGCTCGTCGAAGAGCTGCTGCGTCGCCGAGGCCTCGACGTCGACACCGTCGCCGGAGAAAACCTCGACCGCCTCAAAGGCCACCGCTGGCCCGGCAACGTGCGCGAGCTGCGCAACGTATTGGAGCGCGCGCTCGTGCTCTCGCCCGGCGCGCGGACCTTCAGCGAGCTCCGACTTCACGTGGGCGCCGTCAGCCCCGGCGACGAGCTCCCCGCGCGCACCGACCTGCCCTTCAAAGACGCGAAAGACGCGGTGCTCGAGGCCTTCGAGCGCACCTACCTGCGCGAGCTGATGGCCAGGCACCGCGACAACCTCTCGGCCGCCGCGCGCGACGCTGGCGTCGACCGCAAACACTGGCGCGCGTTACTCAAGAAACACGGCCTGCACGACGGTCCCGACGAAGACTGAAGTCGCGTGCGCGACCGCCCCGCGCTCCTTAAACAACAGCGCCATGCGCGCCCTCGTCGTCGTGATGCTCTGTGCTTTTTCCGCGTTCGCCGAAGACGCGCGCTTCGTCAGCGCACCGGCGGGCTTCACGGTCTCCATCTGGGCGACGGCGCCCAACGCGCGCGCGATGACGTGGGGTGACAAGGGCACGCTCTTCGTCGGCACCAAGAGCAAAGGCGCGGTGTACGCAGTTCGCGACCTCAACGGCGACGGTGTTCCCGACGTGAAAGAAATCGCGAAGGGCCTGCGCGAGCCCACCGGCGTCGCGTTCCGTAAAGGCGCGCTCTACGTGGCCACCGTCGACACGCTGCTCCGCTACGACGACATCGAGGCCGACCTCGACCACGTGCCCACGGCGGTGAAGGTGACGAAGTTCCCGAGCGAGGGCTGGCACGGCTGGCGCGAAATCGCCTTCGGGCCCGACGACAAGCTGTACGTGGCCATCGGCGCGCCCTGCAACGTGTGTGAGCCGAAAGAAGGGTACGCCGTCATCTTGAAGATGAACCCCGACGGCTCCGGGCGAGAGACGATCGCGAAGGGCGTGCGCAACTCAGTGGGCCTCGCGTTTCACCCCACGACGCGGCAGCTGTGGTTCACCGACAACGGTCGCGACATGTTGGGCGACGACCTCCCCGGTGACGAGCTGAACGTCGTCGAGAAGCCCGGCGCGCACTTCGGTTTTCCCGTCTGCCATCAAGGCGACACGCTCGACCCCGACTTCGGCAAGAAGGGAAAGTGCAGCGACTACGTAGCGCCCGCCGCGACGCTCAACGCCCACGTGGCCGCGCTCGGCCTCACGTTCTACACGGGCAAGCTCTTCCCGAAGGAATACCGGGGCGACCTCTTCATCGCCGAGCACGGCTCGTGGAACCGCTCGAAGAAGTCGGGCTACCGCGTGACGCGCGTGAAGCTCGACGGCAACAAGGTGACGAAGGTCGAGCCGTTTCTCACCGGCTTCGTCGACGGAGAGAAGACGCGCGGCCGCCCCGTCGACGTCATCGTCGCGGCCGACGGCGCGCTGCTGGTGAGCGACGACGAGACGGGCAACATCTACCGCGTGGCGCCGAAGCAGTAGTCAGACGTCGACCACCACTGCGGTGATGTTGTCGTGGCTGCCGGCCGCGAACGCGGCGTCGACCAATCGCTTGCACGCCTCGTTGGCGTCGCCGCCGGGCACCAACGCAGCGAGCGCCTCGTCGGTGAACGGGTCATAGAGCCCGTCGGTGCACAACAGCAGGCGGTCGCCGGGCAGCACCTCGAAGGCCGACGTGTCTGCGAGGTGGTCGGCCGGCAGCCCCAGCGCGCGGGTGATTTGATTCTTGAACTGAAAGAGATGGCGCGGAGGCACGTCAGCGCCGCTCGCCTTCAGCTGCGCGTACATCGAGTGGTCCACCGTGAGCGGCTGCAGCGCGGCGCCCCGCAGCAGGTACACGCGGCTGTCTCCGACGTGCGCGACCGTCAACGTGCGGCCCTCGAGCAACGCCACCGCTAGGGTCGAGCCCATCTGCGAGCTGGTGCCCTTCTTCTGCGCGGCGATGGCGCGGTGCGCTTCGAGCGCGCCCATGGCCAACAGGTTCTCGTTCAAGCTGCGCGACTTCACGCCGCGCCCGGGCCACGTGCCTTCGGGGTCTCGACGGCAGCGCTCGACGAAGCCGCGCAACGCGTCGACCGCGAGCGCGCTGGCGACCTCTCCTGCGTCGTAGCCGCCGAGCCCGTCTGCGACCGCGTAGAGCCGCAGCGCCTCGTCGACGCACAGGTTGTCTTCATTGTTCGAACGACGGCCGGTGATGGACAACGACGCGATGTGGTTCATGCGCCAGGACAAGGCAGCTCGCGTGCCGCTGCGAAGCCGGCGCAATCACGACGCGCGCTGAGGTCGCCTCACCCCGCTTTCGTCGCCGCGCTGGAGCGTCGTCACCCCACCCCGGTGATTCGTTAACCTCGCGGTATGGACGCAACGCACCCGGAGCTGAGGCGCGCGGTTCGGTTTCTGCCGTCGCTCTCGGTGGGCCCCGGCCTCTCGTGGCTGGCGCGGTCGCTGGGCGGGCTGGCGAAACCGCAGCCGCCTCCTGCGGGCATCACCGTCGAGAATCGCGTCATCGCAGGGCCTGCCGGAGCGCTGCGCGTGCGGCTGTATCGCCCCGCAGCGCCGACCGCGGCCATGGTGTGGATTCACGGAGGCGGCTTCGTGCTGGGCACGCCCGAGCAAGACGAGCGCACGAGCCTTCAGTACGCGCTGCAGCTGGGCATCGTGGTGGTCGCCGTCGACTACCGCCTCGGGCCGAAGCACCCGTACCCGGCGCCGCTCGACGACTGCTACGCGGCGTTGAAGTGGCTGCACGACGAAGCCGAAGCGCTGGGCGTTCGACGCGAGCGGTTGATTGTCGCCGGAGCGAGCGCTGGCGGAGGCCTCGCGGCCGGGTTGTCCCTGCTCGCCCGAGACAGAGGTGAAGTGAAGCCGTGCTTTCAGGTGCTCGTGTACCCGATGCTCGACGACCGCACCGTCACGCGAGCTGACCAAGACGTGTCGAACGTGCACGTCTGGTCACCGGGCAGCAACCGCTTCGGCTGGCGCAGCTACCTCGGCCAGGAGCCCGGCAGCGCCGACGTCTCGCCGTACGCCGCACCGGCGCGCATGGAGCACCTCGCGGGGCTCCCACCGACGTGGCTCGGCGTGGGCACCACCGACTTGTTCTTCGACGAAGACGTGGCGTACGCGGCGCGCCTCACAGCGCAGGGCGTGGCGTGCGAGTTCGTCGAGGTGAAGGGCGCGTACCACGCCTTCGACGTGCTCGTTCCCGGTAGCGACGTGGTGAAGACGTTCTTCAAGAGCCAGGTCGACGCGCTGCGCACCGCCCTCGCGCGCTAAACGTCACGCCGTGCCGCAGCGCTGGCTGTTCTCACCGGGCGTCGACGTCGCGGCCTTCGCGGGCACCGCGCTGCTGTCGTTTCTCTTCGCGCAGCTCGCGCCGTCCCTCGGCGTTTCTCCCGACCTGCCTCCGTGGGCGTGGCTCGTCTTCGTGGTCTTCATCGACGTGGCGCACGTGTGGGCGACGTTGTTCCGCACCTACCTCGACGCGGAAGAAGTGCGCCGCCGTCCTCTTCTCTATGTGGCTGCGCCGCTCGGCGCGTACGCGCTCGGGGTCTGCCTGCACGCGCAGTCACCGGAGCTCTTCTGGCGCGCGCTCGCATACGTCGCGGCGTGGCACTTCATTCGCCAGCAGGTCGGGTGGATGGTGCTCTACGGCCGCCGCGCGCACAGCAGCGAGCGTGAAATCAGCTTCGACCGCGCCGCGATGCTCGCCGCCACGCTCGGGCCCGTCGTGTGGTGGCACGCCAACCTCCCGCGCGCGTTCTGGTGGTTCCGCGAAGGCGACTTCATTTCAGGCCTGCCGACGTGGCTCGGCGACGCGGCGTTGCTTGCACACGCGCTCGTCTTGCTGGCGTGGCTCGCGCAGGCCGTCGTCTTCAAGCGCCTGCACGTCGGCAAGCTGCTGCTGCTCGCGGCGACGTGGCTGGCGTGGTTCGGCGGCATCGTGCTGGCGAAGAGCGACCTCGCCTTCACGGTGATGAACGTCGCGCTGCACGGCGTGCCGTACTTCGTGTTGCTGCGTCGCTACCAACGCGCGCGCGGCGCCGAAGGTGGCTACGGAAAGCTGGGCGCGGCGCTGCGCTTCGGCGCGCCGGTGTTCCTGCTCGTGCTCTTCACGCTCGCGCTCCTCGAGGAGTTCGCGTGGGACCGCCTCGTGTGGCACGAGCACGCGACATTCTTCGGGCACAGCGGCCTCGAGCTCGGCGCGGCGCTGCTCACGCTCGTGGTGCCGCTGCTCTCGCTGCCGCAGACCACGCACTACGTGCTCGACGGCTTCATCTGGAAGACGAGAAATGATCCACACCTGACTGCGCGGCTTGGTTGGCAGAAATGACACGCGTCAATAAGGTCCGCCCTCGCTGTGACGACGTCTCCCGCCAAACCGCTCGTGCTCTACGTGGAGGACGACGCCGACACCTTCCGCCTGGCTCAGCTGCGCTTGCAGCAGCGCTACGACGTGGTGAACGCAGAGACTGACCAACACGCCGTCGAGCTGCTCGAGAAACACGGAGAGTCGCTCTACGCGGTGCTGCTCGACGTCGAACTTCAAGGCAGCCAGCTCGACGGGCTGGCCCTGGTGCGCGCCCTTCGCGGCATGGCGCCGACGAAGCCGCTGCCCGCCTACGCGAAGCGCATCCCCGTGCTGCCGTACACGCCGCTCATCGTGATGACGGCCTACGTGACGCGCTACTCGGAGGCCGACGTGAAGGCGCTCGGCGCGAACCACTTCCTCACCAAGCCCATCGACTTCACGCGCCTCAACCTCGCGCTGGCGCAGGCCAACATTCAGTCGGTGATGGCGCGGCTCGCCGCACGCACCGCGCGCGCGCGCTGAGGGCACACCATGCTGCTCCCGCTGCTCGCCGTGTTGCTCACGTGGGCGTTGGCGGCGCCGCTGCTCGTCGGCGTCGGCCACCTCGCTTCGCGCGCGATGGTGACGCGGCTCGAGGACCTCTCGGCGTTCTGGCTGGGGCTCGCGGCGACGCTCATCGGGCTGCAGTGGTGGCACCTGCTCTTTCCCGTCGGCGCGCCTGCGCTCGCGCTGGTGACGGTGCTCGGCCTCGCGGGCTGGTGGTCTGAGTGGCATCGCGGGAGGCGCTTCACGCGGCCTTCCCTGCGCGGCCTCGCGTGGAGCGTGCTGGTGCTGGCGATGGCCGTGTGGGTCGCGGCGCGGTCGCTGGGCGCACCGACGAATGACGACACCGGCGTGTACCACCTGGGCGCGGTGCGCTGGGCGAGCGAGGCGCCCGTGGTGCCGGGCATCGGCCACATCCACCCGTTCCTCGCGGTGAATCACGGCTTCTTTCTCTTCGCGGCGCTGCTCTCGAAGGTGCCGTGGTCTCCCGGGCCTCAGCACGTCAGCAACGGGCTGTTGGCGTGCGGCGCCATCGCGTTGACGCTCCGTGGCCTCGTCGACTGCATGCGCAGCGGTGGGCCACGTCGCGGCGCCAGCATCGCGGAGGCCATCCTCTTCCCATGGGCGCTCTTCGCCGCGCAGGGGCCCGACATGACGACGCTCAGCAGCGACGTCTGTGAGGTCACGCTGGGCGTGGCCTTCGTTTCACGCTGGGCCGACGCGGCGCTCGCGCCCGACTCCGAGCGCGTCGACAAGCTGAGCCTCGCCTTCTTTCTGATGCTGGCGCTCATCGTGGTGAAGCTGTCTGCGGCCGGCGCGCTCGTGGGCACCGTGGCCGCCATCGTCGCCCTCGCCCCCACCGGCACGCGCGGACGACTGACCCGCATCGGCGCGCTGCTGGGGCTGCTCGCTGGAGCTCCGTGGAGCCTCGGCGTGGTGCTGCGCTCGGGCTACCTGCCGTACCCCGGCGCCGTCTTCGCCTTCCCGGTCGACTGGCGGTTGCCCAGGCCCCTCGTCGTCGCGCTCGACCAGTGGACGCTCGCCTACGGCCGCGGCACCCGCGCGACGTGGGACCTCACCGACACGCCGTGGTTCCTCACGCGGCTCGACGCGCTGCTCACGCAGTACCGCGAGTTCGTCGTGCCGTTGCTGCTGGCGCTCGCGTGGTTGGTGGCAGCGCAGCTCGCGCGCCGTCGCCTGCAACCATTGTGGTTCGCGCTGCCTGCGCTGGCGGGCGTGGCGCTGTGGCTGAGCACCTCGCCGAACCTCCGCTACGCCGGCATCTGGGTGCAGGCATTGCCCGCGCTCTTCGCGGCTTCACTGATGTCGACCGCCTTCAAACGCGCGGCCTCCATCGGCGCGTGCGTCGTCGCGGCGCTGCTCACGCTCGACTTCGCCAGCGAGCTCAACTTCGCGGTGCCCACCACACCCACGCTCGCCACGCCGACGGCTTCGGGGACCTGGGTGACGAACAGCCGCGGCGTGACGGCCTTCGTCGTCGAGCAACAGCTGTGTTGGGACGCGCCCCGCCCGTGCACGCCGGCGCTCGATGAAGCCGTCGAGCAGCGCCCGTCAGGCAATGGCTACCGGCTGGCGCCGAGCGTCGACCTCGAAACGTACCGCCCGGCGACGCTGGGAGTCTTCCCGCCGCCGAGTCAGCCTCGCGCGCGCTGAAAGTCGCTCGGAGAACGGCCCGCCCAGCGCGTGAACGCGTGCGAGAACGCGGCGGTGTCGGCGTAGCCGAGCTGCGCGGCAATCTCCTTCACCGACAACGCGCCTTGCAGCAACAACGCCTCGGCGCGCGCGCGCCGTTCTCGCTCGAGCAGCTCGCTGTAGCTCGTCTCTTCAGCCGCGAGCCGGCGCTTCAACGTGCGCGCGCTCATGGCCAGCGCCTTCGCCACCGCGTCGACGTCACGCACTCCTGAAGCGACGAACAACAGCTCCACCACGCGCGCGGCGAGCCCACCAGCAGCCTCCAGCGCCTTCAATTCGCGCTCACACTGCTCGGCAGCCAGCTTCTGCGCCGCGGGGTCAGCCAGCTGAAACGGCGTGTGCAGCAGCGCCTCGTCGAACACCAGCCGATGCGCCGACGCGCCGAATGACACGCGCGCCAATCGCGGGTTCGCCGCCGCGAGCCGCGAGAACCACGCGGGCTGCGGCAGCGCGAGCTCGAGTCTCCCTTCCAGCTCCAACCCCGAGAGCGCCTGGCCGATGGTCGACAACCCAATCGCCAACGCAGGAATGAAGAAGTCACGCGCGGAGCCGAAGTCTTCGCGCTCCTCCAACGTGATGGTGGCCTTCGCGCCGTCGACCTCCAGCTTCAAGCCCAGCGCCGTGGTGCGCGTGGCGATGAAGCGCTCCCCCAGCCGCAGCGCGTCGCCGACATCGCGCGCCACCAACACCGCGAAGCCCAGGTACCCGTGCCACGACGCGCGCATCGCGAGGCCCATGTACACGCCGAGACCCGGCTCGCCCGTCAACGCGCGTGCACGCTCGATGAGCGCGATGATGTGCGGCATCTCGAGGCGCACGCCGTCGGTGAGCTCGACGCCCTCGAGCACGTCTTCATCGTCGACGCCGAAGCGCCGCGTCAGCTCGAGAACGTGCGCGAGGTAGCTCGACGGAAGCGACACGCCGCGCACTGTAGCGTCAGCCGAAGAGCTCGGTCTTCGCAGAGTCGGCGATGGCCACGACGGCCGGGTGACGCAGCCGACGCTCGACAGAAATCGCGTAGTACGACTGCCGCACTTCGTCGGTGCGCCCAATCAGCTCGAGCGCGTTGCCGGCGAGCATCTCGGCTTCGATGGCGGTGGGCGCCGTGAAGATGCCGCGCCCGCGCAACCCGAAGACACGAATGAGCGCCGAGTCGTCGAACTCGCCGACCACCTTGGGACGCACGCCCTTCTTGCGGAACCACGAGTCGAGCTCGCTGCGAATCGCCGCGCCTTCAGACGGCAACAACATGGGCACGCCGTCAATCGACTGGGGGAAGCGCTTACCCGCAGTGGTGAGGCCTTTGACGCCGAAGAATGACGTGCCGCTCTCGCCCAGCTTGTGGCTGAACGCGCGCACCTTCACGTCGTTGGGCGCGGGTTGATCAGCGAACACCACGTCGAACTCGTGCAGCGCGAGCCGCGAGAGCAGCTGCGGCAACGGGAGCTCGAGACACTCGAGCTGCAGGTCGGGCACCGCCTCATACGCGGGCACCAGCAAGCGCTCGGCCACCATCTTGGGAATCACGTCGACCACGCCGACGGTCAACCGCACCTGCTGGCCGACGGGCCCGCGCGCCAGCGTCTCCTGCAGCTCGCGACCGAGCCGGAAGATGTCGTCGGCATAGCGGTACGTGGTGCGCCCCACATCAGTGAGCGCGAGGCGGCGGCCCTGCCGCTGAAACAGCTTCTGCCCCAACGAGTCTTCGAGCGTCTTGAGCTGCGTCGAGATGGTCGGCTGAGAGAGCAGCAGCTCCTTGCTGGCCGCGGCGATGGTGCCGGTGCGCGCGACGGTCCAGAAATAGAGGAGGTGGTGGTAGTTGAGCCAGGCCATAAGCTGTCGCTTCCTTTCGACGAGTGCGCCGAAAGGCAAGTCATCCTCCGGGGGAAAGTGACAATGGCGAGCGAAGGCGTCGTCTATCGACACTCGGTGGAGGCGCTGCTCGACCGCGTACTCCGACAGAGAAACCTGCTCACACCGGCGCTGACGTCGCAGCTGCGCGCGCTCGGCGTCGACCCCGAGAAGCCGCGCGACTTGTCGCTGGAGACGTGGACGAAGCTGTTGCAACACTGCGCCGCGCACCTGTTTCCCTCGCAGCACGAACCCGACGCGCTCACCTCGCTCGGCAAGGCGATGCTCGACGGCTTCACGCAGACGCTGGTGGGTCGAGGCGCGCTGATGCTCGGCAAGATGGCGGGGCCACAGCGCGCGCTGGCGAAGCTGGCCGACACGTGGGCGACGGCCAACAGCATCTACCGTGTCACCTCCCAACAGCGCGGGCCGAAGCACTTCGAGGTGCGCATCAACGTCGGCGGACCGCTGCGGTACTACAACCGTGGCATCCTCCTCGGGGCGCTCGAGAAGGTGAACGTCGTGAACGCACAGGTTGAGCTGCAGGAGCAGGCGGGCGGCGGCGACGTCTACGTCATCACCTGGAGCTGACTCGGCATGAGCAAGCTTGAAGGCGTCGTCTACCGGCACGCGGTTGAGGCCTTCGTGCAGCACATCATCGCGCGGCATCGACTGCTGACGCCCGAGTTCGCGAAGGAGATGCTCGCGCTGGGCATCGACCTCCACAAGCCGCGCGACGCGCAGGCCGACGCCTGGGTTGCGCTGCTCCGCGCGACGGCATCACGGCTGTCACCGGGCGCGCCTGAAGCAGAGGCCATGGAGCGCATCGGCCACGAGATGCTGCGCGGGCTGTTCGAGACGCTCATCGGCAAGGGCATGCTGATGGTGATGAAGCTGCTGGGCCCGAAGCGCGCGCTGCTGCGCATCGCCGAGAGCTACCGCATGTCTGACAACATCACGCAGGTGACGACGACCGACATGGGCCCGACACACGTTCGGCTGTCGTTCAACACCGTGGGCGGGTGTCAGACGTACGTGCGCGGGTTGTTGTTGGAGGCCATGGCGACGCTGAACGTGAGGCCGGGCGAAATCACCTTCATCGACCGCGCCGACGGCGGCACCGACTACGACGTAAAGTGGCTGCCTGGCGGCTTGCACAAGTAGTTCATGCGCATTAACCATTTGCGCGAATGAACCATTCGCTCGGCGAGCTCCTCGAGTCATTCCTGAACCACATTTCGCACCCACGAGGCCGAACGCTGGCGTGGCTGGTCAAGAATCAGGTCACCGTGGACCAGGCGATTCTGCTGAACCACGTGCGCGCGGCGCCCGACGCCCAGCCGTCGACGCTCGCCGAAAAGATGAACCTCTCGCTGCCGTCGGTGAGCCAGATGCTCGAGCGCCTCGTGAAGCTCGGCTTCGTGACTCGCACGGAGCACACCGAGGACCGTCGACGAAGGCGCGTCGCCGTCACGGCGAAGGCGCGTCATTTCCTCAACCAGTTTCGCAAGGTACGCGCCTCCGAGTTCGCCGTGGGCACTGAACGACTCTCGGCGCGCACGAAGCACCGGCTCACGGCGGCGCTCAACGCGGCGCTGCGTGAGCTCGAAGGAGCCCCGTCATGACCCGGTTCGACCACGTGGCCGTCGAGGCGCGCGACGTCGACGCTTCGTCGAATTTTCTGGCTGACATACTCGGTGCGGGCTCGCCGACGCCCGAAGGTGCCGATGACGACATGCGGCGCATCGACCTCGCGCACGGCAGCTTCCTGCTCTTCTCGCCGGCGACCGAGCCGCGGTTCTCACACGTCGCCTTCCGCGTCGACGAGCGAGAATTTCGAGCCGTCGTCGCGCGACTTCTCACGAGGCAGGTTCGCTTCGGCAACAACCACTTCGATACGAGCAACGGAAAGACCGAAGACCAGCTGGGCGGTGCGGGGCGGGTGTACTTCACCGACGACAACGGCCACCTCTGGGAGGTCGCGTGCTGACCAGTCACCTCGAGCAGGCAACGCACCTCGCGCTCGAGCGCTGCGGGAGACCGCGGTCGTCTGCGCAGCCCTCGCGAGGCCGTTCGCCGAGCACCTGCCGTCTCAGTTGCGGTCGCCGACCTTGAACCGACCCGTCACCGTGGTCAGCGCGTCGACCGACGACTGGAGGTCTTGCGCGATGCGCGTGGTGCGACCCGTGGCGTCGACGCCCTGCTTCACGAGGTCAGCGACGTTGCGCGCGCCCTGCACCGCCTGCTCTGACGACTGGCGCTGCTGCCGCGTCGCCACCGCAATCTGCTGCGCCGCTTCTTTCGTGCCGCGCGAGAGCTCGACGATTTGCTGAAACGAGCTCTGCGCGCGCTCGGCCACCGCCATGCCCCGGTCAGAAGACTCGACGCCCTCTTTCGCGCGCAGCACGGCGACGTCGCCCGACGACTGCACGTTCTCGACGATGCGGCCGATGTCGCGCGCCGACTGCGCCACGTTCTCGGCGAGCTTCCGCATTTCTGCGGCGACGACTGAAAAACCACGACCGACCTCGCCGGCCTTCGTGCCCTCGAGCGCCGCGTTCAACGCCAGCAGGTCTGAGCGGTCGGCCACCTGCTTGATGACCTGCGCAATGCGGCTGACCTGCTGCACGTCGCCGTTCAATCTCGTGATGGCCTCGGCAATCTCCTTCGACTCGCGGCGAATCTCCGTCATGCCGCCCACCATCTCGGCGACGACGGCGCGCGCTTCATCGACGGCCTGGTTGGTGCGCACCGCCGCGCCTTCGACGACCTCGGTGCTGCGCGTGATGCTCTCGGCGGTGCGCGACAGCTCTTCGAAGGTCGCCGCAATCTGCTGCGCGTAGGCCGACTGCTGACTCGTCACGTGCGTCTGGTCTCCGCTGGCCACGTTGAGACCCTTCGCGGCTTCACCGAGGCGCCCCGTCAAGTCGACCATCTGCCGCACCAGCGTGCGCAACGACGCGAGCATCTCGTTCACCGACGCGGCCATGGAGCGCACCTCGGTCGCGCCACCGACGTCGACCTGCTTCACCGTCACGTCGCCGGCGGCCACTTCGCGCGCGACGCGGCTCACCACACCGAGCGGCCCTGCAATCGCGCCCGAGAACAACAACGCCAGCATCAGCCCCAACACCACCGCGGCCAACAACACCCACACGCCGACAATCTGATTCTCACGCTGCTGCCGCGCGAACTGCTCGAGCGAGAAGCGCACCACCATCGCGGCCTCGTAGTCCTGGTCTTTGGCGGTGCAGCGCACGTCCAACACGGCGCCGCGCACGATGTGACACTGACCTGCTTCGGGAATCTCGTAGCTGCCCGAGGGCAAGTCGCCCTGCAGCTGCGTGTGAATGCCTTCGCCGGTCTCGAGCTTCACGAAGCGCCGGCCTTCAGCGTCGCGCGTGAGCACGTCTTTCGTCACCGTGAGCGCGCCCAGCTGCGTGACGTTGCCGCCCGCGCGAACGCCTTCGAAGATTCCGTTTAATTCAGACGGCGTCGCGAGGCCGTCGCGAATGAGCCGCATGATGGGGGCCGCGTTGTTGACCGAGAGCTGCCCGACGCTGACGGCCTGTTGCTCGAGCGCGTCACCGGCCTGCTCATTGAGCCGCGTCGGAAAGTAGATGGACGCAAAGAGCGCGACGGCCACGCACGGCAACACCACTGCCATCGCCGCCTGCACCCGAAGCGAGAGGCCTGCCCAGAGACTTCCCATGTGCGTGAGCGTGTCACGGCGGGAACGGTGCGCCTAAAGGGAAGTCAGCGTGACGCGCGCCCTGGCGATGGTGCTGTCACGACGTTGAATAGCTGTACGTTCGCTCAATGCCCGATGACAACGAGGCCCAATACTCACTCTTCAACAACGAGGAGCACACGCCGGTAGACGCGCCGCCTGCAGGCTCGAGTCGGTTCAGCGACTTCATCGTCTACGTCGACGAGAGCGGCGATCACGGCATGGAGAGGCTCGACGCGAACTACCCGATGTTCGTTCTCGCGTTCTGCGTCTTCTACAAGCGGCCCTACGCCGAACGCGTCGTACCTGCGCTCGAGAAGTTCAAATTCAATCATTTCGGGCACGACCTGATCGTGCTGCACGAACACGAGATTCGCAAAGAGACAGGAGCGTTCCGTTTCGCGAGTCGGCAACAGAAAGAGGCCTTTCTGAGCGAGCTGACCGGCATCATCGAGCGCAGCAATTTCATCCTCATCGCCTGCGTCATCAACAAGGACGCACTCAAACGCGCAGGAGGAACACCTCCGAATGTCTACAATCTTGCGCTCAGTTTCTGCCTCGACGCACTCCACGAGCTGATGGACGAGAAGCAACAGGGCGAGAGAAAGACCCACGTCGTCTTCGAACGACGCGGCGACAAAGAAGACAAGGAGCTCGAGCTTGAGTTTCGCCGCATCTGCGACGGTGCGAATCGACAAGGGAAGTCGCTGCCGTTCACCATCATCTTCGGTGACAAACGCGTCAACTCCAGCGGGCTACAGCTCGCAGACTTGGTGGCACGCCCCATCGGCCTCAGCG
>JAMHXF010000018.1:0-2235 GCA_035910535.1 Archangium sp.
AGGAAAGAAGAAGGACAAAGCGCGAAACGGGTCGAGAGGGCGAGAGCCGGCCGAGCGGGAAGACGCGTTCATGTCGATGGGAATGATGAGGAGGAAGCCGCGCGAGGCATGGGCGAGAGCCAGAATTCGCCACTCGGCCGCAGCTCCGCATGTGCGGGCAAGGGCGTGACGAATACGAGGAAGACTCAGCCAGCGAGGGGAAGGGTGGGCTGTGCGGTGGAGGGCGGGAGTCGGCGAGGCGGGAGGGGATGGCCGAGTTGAGAGAGACGCGCCTCGGCGGCGGTGCGGGAGGAGTGCACAGCGACGACACGGCGACGGCCGCCACAGGAGGGGCAGCGCAAGACGTCGATGGCGAAGGTGTGTTGGTGAAGTGCAGCCCAGTCGAGGCGACGGGTAGCGCGACGCTGCTGCTTCGGGGACGGTGACGGCACTGGTGCTGGAGGTGGAGCGGTGACAACTGGCCTCAGCGCTGCGTGAGGTGCGTAGACGCCGTGGAAGCTGGTGAGGTGCGTCTTCGCCGGAGGCACCAGGGAGACGAGACGGCGGACGAGCTGCTGGGCGGTGACGGTGAAGGAGACTCCCTTCTTGGGCGTGTACTGGTAGCGCCCGTCGGCGAGCGACTTGAGCCGCGACTCGGCGACGGGGCCCCTGGCGCCGTACCGTGCGAGGCGCTCGAGGCCCTGCCTGTCATTGCCGTGCACCGCACTGTCAGCGTGCAGCGAGAAACCATGGGCGACGGCAACGCGGCGACGTCTCGGCGAGGGAGGGAGTGCCAGCCCCAGAGGCCGCTGCAGACACTGGAGCTGGCCAGTCTCGTACTCGTCCTCCGGCCACGCGGCGTCGGCCTCGGCGAAGTCCTGCTTCGCCTGCCGCAGCACCCTCGCCAGAATGGCTGCGACGTCGTCGTCGGACGGTGGAGGCAGGTGCACGACGGTGCCGCCACTCGCCCACTGCGCCTCGGCCACCAGGGCATGCAGGTGCGGAGTGAGTTGAAGGCTGGAGCCAAACCACTGGGTGAAGACGACGGCGCCTCCTCGCAGCGGGCCTGACACGCCCAGGCGGCGGGCTGCGCTGCGTTGCCATCGCCACACCGCGCGCACCAGACGCACCTCGAGGCGCTTCAGTAACACCGGCCGCTTCACCACCAGGAAGCGCAGCGCGAAGGGAAGACTCAGCGTCCACTGGCGATGGGCGACATGGGGCAGCAGCGCCGCGACGCGCAGGCCCGTCTCGACGGCCCGACGGTTGGTGCACGACGGACACCAGCCGCGGCCCTTGCAGCAGAAGGCTACCAGCCGTGACGCCTCACAGCCCTCGCATGTCACCTCGGAGAAGCCGTACCGCACGTCACCACAGCGCTGGTACGCATTGGCTTCTCGCTTCACCCGCTGCGGTACCGAGTCGCACACGCGCGGCCAGCCCTCGTCGAAGGCCCTGCGCACCAATGACGTCTCCGGCGCCCGTCGCCGCTCCTCGCCCACCGGGAAAGCGTGTACTCCTCAGCCCTGACACGGCTCAGCTGCGGCGCTCAGTGCAGCGACACGGGCGCGGCGGCGGCAGGTGCTTCGGCCTTCGCATCGAGCGCAGGTCGCCGACGCCGACGGGTGGACGCTGCTCAGTCAGGCGCTGGGCCACCTCGGCCGTGAAGAAGACGCGCGCGCGGCCGACGGGTTCGGTGCCGTGCTGACGGGCACGACGGGCCCTGCGCCCTCGGTGGCTCGTGGCGCGAAGGTGACGCCGACCGAGGCTCCTGCGACGGCGGTGGCGGCCACGTTCTCTGCCTCGGGGTCGAGCACGGTGACGGTGGCTGGCTCCGTGGCCAACACCACCCTCGAGGCGACCGGCGGGTCCAACGTCGACGCGTCGGGCCTCACCAGCAGGCGGTTGCTGCTGAAGGTGAGCGGCGCTTCGTTGGTGAAGGCCCGCGTCACCGACGAAGTGACGGGTGAGGTGTCGGGCGCCAGCACCGCGACCATCACCGGGCTCCCTGCCGTACAGACGGTCGCCAGCTCGGGCGTGTCGGCGCTTCCCGCTCCACGAGCGCGTCTTCGCCTGCAGGTTCATCAGCACGCTGGTCGCCTGGCCCTCGACCGTGAGCGTCTGGAATCCCTTGAGCTTCCGAACGACCACACGCCGCGGAGGCGCCGAGCTATGGCTCAGCAGGGCGTTCGAGAAGAACGCCGCCGTCTGGAGCAAGGACTCGAACGCGCCATGCAGCACTCACAGCCGCCAGCG
>JAMHXF010000019.1:0-16832 GCA_035910535.1 Archangium sp.
TCGTTTCCGCGACGAGTGTCTCGACCAGCACTGGTTTTCAGACCTCTCCGATGCGCGCACGACGATTGCTGCCTGGCGCGACGACTACAACCACGTCCGGCCTCATGGCTCCCTTGGCGGCCTCACTCCGAACGAGTACTCAGCACGCTTCACCAACCACGGACTCTCACTACGAGTGGCCTAGAGACCGGGGGCACGTCACACCCTTCACGCAGCCTGAAAACCGCGTCTTGGCGTTCCACCGGCTCGCGCCTCACATTGGTACGAGCTACTCGCAGTTGTCGCTACAACGAGAGAGCCGCAAGAGTGTGACTGCTCTTGGTCCGCCTCCCTGCTCGATGAGCAGGAATCTGCCCCCAGTCAGCGCCGCCGTGCAGTTCGACGTAGGCAGACCGAGGTCATCGTCCACGAGTGGTGGAGCGCCGACGCCCAAGTAGAGAACCGCGTGCTGGTCCTGAGTCGCGCAGAAGCCCTCGTCAGCAGCGACGCCCGTGTAAGCAAATCCTCTGGCGTTCGATGGATCGGGCATCGCAACTTCAAAAGACCCGTCCGCGCCCAGTCGCGGCCAAACGACTGGTCGAGAATGAGCCAGCGACTCGTGAATCCACCCCACGATCATGCCGCTCCTCGAGACCTTGACGGCTTCGGCCGCGGAACCCGGAGGCTCGACAGCGAGCGTCCTCACGCGCCCACCGTCAAAGCCTAGAACAACCGACTCGTAGCCAGCCGAGGTGGAGCCGCTAAGGACGACACCACCGTGTGCAACATGAACTCTGTCCCATCCCAAGCCTCCGTCCTTGGGCACCAACCTCGTCTGCGAGGACCGCAAGTGCAGCCACGTGTAGCCACTGTTGGACGCCCAGGTCTCTCCGCTCATTGAAACGCACGGGCCCATTCCGGTTGACAGGTACTGCCCCCCGTCACTGAGCCACACGCGAGGACGACACGAGTAGCCAGTCTGTGGCGAACCCACAGTCTCGCAGTCACACAAACTCCCGTGCTCGTCGGTCTCCGAGGGAGAAACTGCTCGCGGGTCCACGGGGAAGTACTCGACGTGCCAGCTCTCATCCCACTTCCCGGCACGCGTGCGCTCCTCGACAGCACCACCGTCCCGCGACGCACCGAAGACAACGACGAACGCGCCGTCGCCTCGACTACCGCGAACATTGAGGTACGCGGCGTCTGGCGCCACAGCGAAGAACTCCGCAGTTACGTCGTTCAAGCTGAGGCAGTACCGCCCTCCGTCCACAGACACGACTCGGTCGCACACATGCGGGTCTGCAGGATGTCCAGAATCCGCCGAGCCGCCTGCGTCCCCTCCTCCGTCGTCACCCGCCTGACCTGCGTCGCGCTCAGCACCGGAGTCCGCAACGACTCCGGCATCGTGCGTAGGCCCCCCACCATGCTCTTCGGCCGTCACGCAGGCGCAGCCGAGAATGCACACAACCAGAGCCGCGATGAGCTGCCGCATTAGGGCCTACCGAGCGAGGTACTGACTGGTTGACGATGAACTACCGAACCAGAGGTACAGGTCGGCGAAAACGGCGACGACGACTGTAGTCCCGTCTGCGACGCGAACTTATAAAGACTGAATCGGCCCGATGTTCTTAGACACCCGATGTATTGAGTCAGGCCACCACGCCCTGACCTGTTGACTTCGATACCGCACCGACGAACGACACGGCGACGTCGGCGTTGCAGTCCGTGCACTACGAAGCGACCGGCGGCTTCTTCGTCACCCGCGCCGTCACGAAGAACGCGCCGAGGCCCAACACAGACACCGCCAGCACCCAGCCCAGCAACGACGGCGAGTTCTTGAAGCCGTTGAACAACATCCACCCTGCTGACAACACATAGACCCCCGCGCACGCGAGCGCGACGCCGCTCACCTTCGTGCCCTTCGCGCGCACCACGAACAACCCCAGCACCGTCAACGCCGCGAACAACACCAGAATCGCTCCCACGTTCGACAGCACCGACCGCACGTCGTGTGTGAACAACAACACCAACGCCAACGCGCCCTGCAGCAACACCGCGCCCGTCGGAGGCGAGCCCTCCTTCGCGCCCAGGAACGCTGGCAGGTACCCGTCTTTCGCCATCGCCGCGTACACGCGCGGGCCCACCAGCAACATCGCGCTCATCGCCGAAATGAAGAGCAGCAACATCACCGCGCTCATCACCTTCGCCGCCGTCGGCCCGAGCAGCGACGCCATCACCGCCTGCCCCAACGTCACCTGGTCGAACTGGCCCTTGAGCGACGTGAAGTCGTCGTACTTGAACACCACCGTGCCCTGCGACGGCGTGAGGTTCGCCACGAAAATGTAATTCACAACCAGATACAGCGCGCCCACCGCCAGACACCCCAGCAACATCGCGCGGGGCACTGTCTTTTCTGGCTCTTTGAACTCATCGGCCGCGTACACCGCCGCGTTCCAGCCTGAGAATGCAAACGCGATAAAAAACAAGCTCCCGAGAATTTCGTTCACCGGCGTCTGTGTTGGTGACGGCGGCGCCCACGTCGGCCACGTCAGCGAACCGGCCCCCACGCCGACCGCCACGAAGCCAATGAGCAACACAACCTTCAACGCAACCAATACATTCTGAACCCGCGCCGACGTGTGCAGCCCACGCGCGTGCACCAGCGTCAACACGCCGATGAGCACCGCGCCGACCAGCCGGGGCTCGAGCGACGGGAACACCGCGCGCGCAAACGCCCCGGCGGCGAGCGCGTCCAACGCGGTGGGCGCCGAGAAGCCAACCAACAACGACGCCCAGCCCGCGAGGTAGCCCAGCGCCGGGTGCAGCATCGCCGAGAGGTAGCGGTACTCGCCGCCGCCTTGCGGAACGAGCCGCGCGACCTCGGCGTACGCGCGCGCGCCACAGAGCGCCAGCACACCGCCAACCACCCACGCCAGCAGCACCTGCCCCGGCGAGAGCGACTGCGCCATGAAGCCCGTCGAGAGGAACACGCCCGCGCCAACCATGTTGGCGACCACCAGACCGATGCCGGACTTCAGACCGAGAGACGCCACGGGCGCGGGCCTTAGTCTTTCTCTCGCTCCGCCGCTGCGACGTCTTTCTGCTATCTGCGCGCCCGCCCATGTTCCCTGCCCTGCTGGCTCTCGTTCTTTCCCAGACTCCTGCCCCACTCGATTTCACCGAAGAAGCGAAGTTGCTCTACCGCGTGGTGGCCTGCGGGAACGACGCGCCGCTCCCGGCCGGCATCGACGCGAAGGTGGTCGACGCGCACTGCGCAGAGCTCAACAAGCGCATCGCGAAGTACCGCGCGACGTGGGTCAATGAAGCGTCGCCCTTCATTCAGCAGCTCAAGCCCGCGGGCCTGCCCACCACCGTGGTGTACCCGTTCGGCGGCGGCGACCTCATCTCGGCGCTCACCACGTACCCGGAGGCCAAAGAGTTCAACACCATGTCTCTGGAGCACGCCGGTGACCCGCGCCGCATCAAGGGCATCAAGAGCGCGCAGCTCAAGACTTCGCTGCAGCTCATTCGCGCCACGTCTTCAGGGCTGCTCACGGCCAACGATTCGAAGACCGAGAACCTCATGAAGGGTCAGCGCGGCGAGTTGCCCGGCCAGCTGTGCTTCTTCCTCATCGCGCTCGCGGTGCACGGCTACGAGCCGGTCTCGCTCAAGTACGTGAAGACCAACCCCGACGGCACGCTGCGCTACCTCGCGCAGACCGAGCTCGACACGCTCGAGCAGAAGGAAGCGAAGCTGCTGCACAAGGTCTGGGTCGCGCCTGATTTCTCGGAAGCGTTCGACAACCTCGAGCTGGTCGCCGTGAAGAAGGGCACCGGCGAGCGCATCACGCACCGGCACTTCGCGCAGAACCTCTCCGACGACTTCTTCGGCAAAGACGAAGGCATGAAGAAGTACCTCGAGCAGCGCGGCTCCATCGTGGCCATGACCAAGGCCGCCAGCTACCTGCTGTGGCGCGACGCGTTCTCGACCATTCGCAACTATCTGCTGAGCCACATGGTCTTCATGGTCAGCGACTCCACGGGCATTCCCCCGAAGTTCGCGGGCCCGGCCGGCTTCACGCAGGAGACGTACGGCAAGTTCGCCGAGTCGTTTCTCGGCGCGAACGCCGACTACAACAAAGACTTCGTGGCGCTCTGGAAAGACGCGAAGCCGCTGCCGTTTCGCTACGGCTACCTCGACAAGAACTTGAGCAAGCACATGCTGGTGACGAAGAAGAAGTAGTGCTCGGCCTGCTCGTCATGCTGTTGGCGCAGGTCGACGGAGGCACCGAGCCTTCGACGCCCATGCGCGCGCTCATCGAGCGGACCGTCGCCAGCGAATACGTCGAGCAGTTGCTCGATGACGGCCGCTACGTGCGCTTCGGCACGAAAGACAACGGGCCCGTGCACGTGTGGACCCCGCGCAAACTGAAGCGTGACGGCGCCGTCGTCATCTACGTGCACGGCTTCTTCACCGACGTCGACGCGGCCGTTCGCGAACATCGGCTCACCGCGCAGTTTCGTGACTCAGGGCGCGACGCGGTCTTCATCGTTCCCGAGGCGCGCAGCTGGCGAAGCGACCCCGTGTTGTGGCCCGAGCTGGGAAGACTGCTGGCTGAAGTCGAAGCGCGCGCGAAGCTGAAGCTGCCGAAAGGCCCGGTGATTCTCGTCGGCCACTCTGGCGCGTACCGCACGTTGGCCGGTTGGCTGACCGAGCCGCGCGTGAAGCAGGTGCTGCTGGTCGACGGCATGTACGGCAACGAAAAGGAGTTCGAGGCGTGGCTCGACGCGGGTGACGGCCATCAACTCGTGCTCGTCGGTTACGACACGAAGCAGCGCGGTGAATGGCTCGCGCGCAAACGCGCCTCGGTGACCATCGACACCCTGCCGTGGCTCTACGACGAGCAGCCCGCCGCGGTTCGAAAGGCGAGCCTGGTACACGTTCATTCAGAGCGGCTCGACCACATGCAGTTGGTGACCGACGGGCGCCTGCTGCCGTGGCTGCTGCACACCTTCCGCTGACCCGGTACGGTGCCGCGCATGCGAGCCGCGCTGATCACCTGCCTGTTGCTGAGCCTCACCTTGTCGGGTTGCAAGAAGAAGACGAGCGCTGAGTTCTACCGGTTCGAAGGCGAACACTCGGTGCTGGTCTCGCGCGAGGGCGACGACGCCTACGAGTCACCGGAGATGGACGAGGTGCTCGCGGGGCTGCGCGCCATTCCGGAAGACGCGCTCGAGAAGCCGCGCGCCGTCGCGCTCGTGGCCACCATCGTCTCGGAGCAGGCCCGCGTGAAAGCCGAGCAACTGAAGGCCGCCGCAGCCGCTGCGCCCGACGACGTGAACGCGCGCTTCGAGGCCCTCAAGAGCGCGCGCGTGGTGGAAGAGCTCGCGGCCACCGAAGCCGACGCCGGGGCGCAGGCCGCAGGCGTCATCGAGCCCACCAAAGGCATGAGCGAGGCCGAGTTTCTCAAGGCCTTCGGGGCGTGCTTCTCGCGCGGCGAGCCCTTCACGATGCCTGACGGCGGCACGGCCACCACGCAGCTGCTGCGTGACGACGCAAAGTGTCAGGCCCAGCACGGCACGCCCGGCGCGTCGACGCGGTGGCTCTTCGTCAGCGGCGGGCTGTTCGCGAAGCTCGTCGAGACCTCGTCGTCGAAGTCGTCGACCAGCACGAGCGTCGTCGATGCGGGGCGCCCTGCACCGCCGCCGCCTCCTCCTGAGCCAGAGCCTGTCCTGGTGATTCCCGGCGCGCCGGTCTCTCCGCGCTACGAAATCGACGCTGGCGCCGCGCCCTGAGCCCCGCCGTGTCTGACCACCTGCTGCTCGACAAGAATACGTTCCTCACGCGCTTCGGCTCGTCAGACCCGCGCAACCGCGTGCTGCGCCGCCTTCACTCGTTGGTCTCGGTCGACGCCGGGTGGCTCGCCGACAACTCCATCGAGTGGCTCGAAGATCTGACGGCGTGGCTCTTCGAGCGCGGCCAGGTGCCCGGCGGGCGCGAAGGCGAGACCGAGGTCGACACCCGCACGCGGCTGTTGCTCACCGCCGCCGAAGAGATTCCCCCGTTCGCCGAGCGCCTGCGCAGCGCCGTGTTGCGCATGCTCATGGGCAGCACGTCGACGCACCTCTTCACCGACACCGGCATTCCGACGCACTACGGCTTCTGGCGTGAGCTGGTCGACCGCTTCTCGAAGAATGTGCTGCCGGCGCCGCCCGTGGGCCGCGAAGTCTCGAGGTTGATCAGCCGACTCTTCGGCGACGAGGAGCGCGCGGAGTGGCTGCTGAACATGCCGCAGGCCACGCGGCGCAAGTTGATGACGCTGTTGGGGCTCGACTCCGACGACGTGCGGCGCGCCTTCGAGCCGGGCATGCGTGAGGCGATGCTGCTCATCACCGCGCGCATCGCGATGCAGGGCGTCAGCGACGACCTGCGCAAGCGCCTGCCCGCGCTCTCGGTGGTGAGCTCGCCGTTTCTGCTGCTGGCCGAGCAGGTGAAGAACCTGCAGAACGGCACGGTGCCGCTGGTGAAGGTGCTGGCGACGCTCGAGGCGTGCCGCGTGAGCCTGCGCGACGTCACCACCTCGCTCGACGCCACCGGCATCAGCATCGACCTCGTCTTCCGACTCGAGCTGCTCAGCGCGTTGCTCACGCGCCTCTCGCACGTGTTGACGCTGGGCTACGGCCTCGAAGAAGCGCGCGAGCTCGCCCTGGTGCAGTTGGAGCGAGAGCTCATTCGCGGCACGGTGGCCGACCGCAGCCTCCGCTCGTTGATGCAGAGCTCGACGCGGTTGCTCGCGCGCCGCGTCGTCGAGCGCGCCGGCGCCGGTGGCGAGCACTACGTCACCCGCACGCGCACCGAGCAGCAGCAGATGCTCGACGCTGCGGCCGGCGGCGGCGCCATCACCGCGCTGATGGTCTTCACCAAGTTCTTCATCGGCTACGCGCACCCGCCGCCGTTCTTCGACGCGCTGCTCATCGGCCTCAACTACGCGTGGGGCTTCGTGGCCATGCAGCTGCTGCACTTCGCGCTCGCCACCAAGCAGCCGGCGATGACGGCGGCCACCATCGCCGCGGCCATCGAAGCGCAACGCGACGTCGAGAACCCGGAGCTGTCGTCGCTCGTCGACCTCATGGCGCGCGCCAGCCGCACGCAGTTCACCGCGCTGGTGGGCAACGTCTTCGTGGTGGTGCCGTTCGCCGTCATCATCGGCGTCGCCTACGAGGCGCTCACCGGGCACCACGTGCTGACCGACGAGTACGCGGCGAAGACCATTCGGGTGCACCACCCGCTCTTCAGCGTGACCATCTTCTCGGCCATCTGGACGGGCGTGTGGCTGTGGGCCGCGAGCCTGCTGGCCGGCGCCGCCGAGAACTACTTCGTGCTGCGAGAATTACCCGGCGCCATCGCGTCGAACCGGCTGCTGCGGCGCTTGTTCGGCGCGCAGCGGGCCATTCGCTTCTCGCGCTTTCTCACCGAGCAGGCCTCGGGCTTCGGCGGCAACGTGGGCTTCGGAATGTTGCTGGGCTTCATGCCGATGTTGTTCGTGCTCGTGGGCCTGCCGCTCGAGGTGCGCCACGTCACCTTCGTCACCGGGCAGCTCGCGTACGCCGCGGTGCACGGCGGCCCGGCCATCTTCGCGGAGCCGGCGTTTCTGCTCGCGCTCATCTCGATTCCCATGGTGGGCCTCATCAACTTCGGCGTGAGCTTCGCGTGCGCCATCTTCGTTGCGCTGCGCGCGCGCGGGCTCGGCGTGCGCGGCCAGGTGTCGCTGGTGCGCGCCGTGGCGAAGCGCTTCGTGAAGAGCCCGCGCGAGTTCTTCCTCGCTCCGAAAGACGCGATGCCCAGCCCGCCGCGCGGCACGCCCGCGGTTCAACGCGCACCTGAGGCGACCTGACGCTCACGTCAGGTGCGGCTTGAGCACGCGCGTGAGCCACTCCATGAAGACCCGCGCGCGCCTCGGCACCGAGCGCGCGTAGCCGTGCACGAGCGTCACCGGCAACGGCGCGCAGGTGAATTCAGGCAGCACCTCGCGCAGCGCTTCGTCGACGACCGAGAGTCGCGGCACCTGAATGATGCCGAGGCCCGCACGACAGGCCGCGCGGTAGGCGTCGGTGTTGTTCACCGTGAGCAGCGCTCGCATCGGCTTGTCGACCCAGCGCGAGCCCTGGCGGTACTCGAAGCCCGGAGCTTCAGCGCCGAAGCGGCCGGCGTAGTGCACGACGTAGTGCGCATCGAGCTCGCCGAGCGTCTTCGGCACGCCGTAACGCACCAGGTAGCCGGCGCTCGCGCAGTTCATCATCGGCAACACGCCGAGCCGCCGTGACTGCAGCGTCGAGTCGGCCAACGCGCCCACGCGCAGCACACAGTCGAAGCCCTCACGCAGCAGGTCGACGCGGCGGTCCGTGGCCGAGAGCTGCAGCTCCAGCCCCGGGTGCGCGGCGAAGAACTCCGGGAGTCGCGGGATGATGCGGTCACGCGCGAGCGCAATGGGCAGGTCGACCCGCAGCCGCCCGGTGAGCGAGCTGGGCGCCGAGAACATGGTCGCCACCTCGTCGGCGTCGTCGACGAGCCGACCCGCGCGCGCGACGAACTGCTCTCCGTCGGCCGTGAGCGTCACCCGCCGCGTCGAGCGCTGAAAGAGCCGCGCGCCGAGCTCGTCTTCGAGCGACTGCACCAGCACCGACACGCGCGACTTCGAGAGCCCCAGGTGCTCGCTCGCCCGCGTGAAGCTACCGAGCGCTGCCACCTTCATCACCGCACGCACTGCTTCGAGCTCGAGCGCCATTGTTTCGTTCTACAGAACAGTCTGTCGGGAGGCGCTGTCTTCCGAAGCCGGAGCGCGACTCGTATTGATGGGTCGTCGCACTGACCCGCTGAAAAGAAACGAGCCATCACCATGAATCGCATCGCACTCATCACCGGAGGCAGCCGCGGCCTCGGGCGCAGCATGGCCGAGGCGCTCGCAGCGCACGGCGTCGACGTGTTCATCACCTTCCACTCTGCGCAAGCCGAGGCCGAAGCCGTGGTGAAGAACATCGAAGCGGCAGGTCGAAAGGGCGCCGCGCTCCGCCTCGACGTACGCGAGAGCAGCAGCTACCCGGCCTTCTTCGAGCGGCTGAAGCAGGCGCTCGACGGCCGCAAGCTCGACATTCTCGTCAACAATGCAGGCACCGGGGTTCACGCGTCGTTCGCCGACACCACCGAGGCGCAGTTCGATGAGCTGGTGAACGTGCACCTCAAGAGCACCTTCTTCATCACGCAGCGCGCGCTGCCGTTGCTCAACGACGGCGGCCGCATTCTCAACGTCTCGAGCGGGCTCGCGCGCTTCTCACTGCCCGGCTACGCCGCGTACGGCACCATGAAGGGCGCGGTGGAGACGCTCACCCGCTACATGGCCAGAGAGCTCGGCCCGCGGCGCATCGCCGTCAACGTGGTAGCCCCCGGCGCGATTGCGACCGACTTCGGCGGCGGTCACGTGCGCGACAACGCGCAGCTCCAGGCCATGCTGATTCCCACCATCGCCATGGGTCGCGTGGGGCAGCCCGAAGACATCGGCCCGGCCGTCGCCGCGCTCGTCTCGCCAGAGCTGGGGTGGATGACGGCGCAGCGCATCGAGCTGTCGGGTGGCTCGAACCTCTGAAGAAACCTCCGTGCGTGGATGGATGTTCGTCGTCAGGGAGATTGTGCGCGCCGGCGAGCGAGAGGTAGCAGCGCCCACCCATGCGCGCGCCTCTCGTCATCGCGGTGTTCTTCGCCGGCTGTCTCTCGACGGCCTCCCGTACGCAGCTCGAAGCCGCTGGAACCGTGGCGTTGTTGCCGCCGCTCCCTCCGTACGAAGGCACTGACGTCGCCGAGTCGCTGCCGGGCGCCGCGCGCTGCGTGGCGACCGATGGCGGCACTCGCTTCGTCGACGCCACCGAGACGTGGAACCTCGGCCAGGTGGGCCTCAAGGTGCAAGGCAACCGCCTCACCGTCGCCGACCTCGACAACGACGGCTACCCCGACCTCGTGGTGCACGCCGTCACCAGCAACCTGCGCCCGCAGAAAGAGCTGCCCGACGGAGGCCGTCGCCTCGTGTGGCAGTTGATGAACCGCAAGTCGCCCAACGGCGAAGCGCGCGTGTTCGTCGACGAGACAGGCAACGGGCTCTTCGAGACGCGCAACGATTCACCGGCGGAGTACCGCAGCGCGCAGCTGGCGGTGTTCGGCGACCTCGACAACGACGGCGACCTCGACGCGTACTCGGGCACGTACGTCGACCCGACGAAGCCGCTGACCGACCCGGGTGACCGCAGTGAGATTCTGCTCAACGACGGCACCGGGCACTTCACGAAGGCGCCTCCGTCGGCGACGTCACCAACTGGCCTGATTCCCACCGTCGCGGCGACGCTCACCGACTTCGACCGCGATGGCCGCCTCGATGTCTTCGTCGGCAATTGGTACGAAAACTACGGCGGCAGCTACCTCGGCGTGCAGGCGCGGCTCTACAAGGGCCTCGGCGCGGGCGAGTTCAGCGACGCGACGGCGGCGGCGAACCTGCTCACCGACGAAACAGGCTTCGGCGCCGGCACCAATCACCGCCCCGCGTATGGCGTGACCGCGTGCGACGTCGACGACGACGGCGCGCCCGAGCTGCTGGTGAGCGCGTATGGCCGCCAGCCCAACCTGCTGTACCGCAATGACGGCGCAGGTCGCTTCGTCGACGAGAGCCGCGCGTCGGGCTTCGCCGGCGATGACAACGTCGACTTCCGCGACAACGAGTTCTTCCGCTGCTGGTGCATGCAGTTTCCTGCCGACGCGAAGTGTGCGGGCGTGACGGCCTCGTCGCTGCAGTGCCCGAACCCTGCGGGCTCGAACTGGGGCGCGGGGACTGATGACCAACCGTGGCGCAACAACGGCAACACGTTCACCACGTGGTGCGGCGACGTCGACGGTGACGGAAAGAATGAGCTCTACAACGCGGAGATTCATCACTGGTGGGCGGGCGGCGCGTCTGACTCGTCGGAGTTGCTGCGCAACACGTCGACGGTGGGCAGCGCGCGCTTCACGCGGCCTGGAAATGTGGTGACCGGCCTGGGGCTGCCGCGCGTCGGCTTCTCGTGGAACGAAGGCGGCTTGATGGCGGCCGGTGGCGACCTCGACAACGACGGACGCCTCGACCTCGTGGTGGCGGCGAGCGACTACCCGGATCAATTCGGGGTCGTGTACGCGCAGCGCGAAGGCGGCACGTTTGAAGACGTGCGCGCCGCGTGGAACCTGTCGCACCCGTGCATGTCGGGCCTCGCCATTGCCGACTTCGATCGCGACGGTGACCTCGACGTGATTGCCGGCGCGTCGACGGCGCGTGACTGCGCGCAGCTGTGGCGCAAGGGCAACGAGGTGCGGCTGTATGAGAACCAGGCGCAAGACACGCGGTGGTTGTTGCTGCACCTCGAAGGTGACGGCGTAGCGACGAATCGTTCAGCCATCGGCGCGAAGGTCACCGTGAAGTCGGGCGCGCGCACGGTGACGCGAGAAGTGTCAGGTGGGTACGGCCACTTCGGCATGCAGAATGACGTGACGTTGCACGTTGGCCTCGGCGGCTGCGACGGAGCCGATGAAGTGACGGTGCGCTGGCCCAACGCGCAGAGCAGCACGCAGACGTTCACGCGCCTTCAGGCGAATCAATTCGTACGGCTCAAGCAGGGTGAAGCCGAAGCGTTCAAGGTCGAGCTGCAGGACTGAATGCGGCAGCGTTCTGGAGTCGTGAGCCGGAGCCTCGGGCGACGTCGGTACAATTCGCTCGGTGTTACCGAACCCCTGTCCGCGGGGTTTTCGTCACCAGAAGCCGCGCGGTGAAGAGCCGGCAGCGTCGAGCACGGGGCAACGACACGCGGCCGACCGCTCGCCTCAAGGCCGATTGCTCACCATCTGCTAGGTCACGCGAATGGCCCTCGCCGTCATCCCCGCGCGCTTCGCGTCGACCCGCTTCCCCGGAAAGCCGCTCGCGCTCATCAACGGCCGGCCGATGATTCAACACGTGTACGAGCGCTGCACCGAAGCCGCCTGCTTCAGCCGCGTCATCGTCGCGACCGACGACGAGCGCATCGCCCGCGCCGTCGAAACCTTCGGCGGCGCCGTGCACATGACCGACCCCGCGTGCGCGTCAGGCACCGACCGCGTGGCCGAGGTCGCCGAGGCCCTGGGCCTGCACCACTCTGACGTCGTCGTGAACGTGCAAGGCGACGAGCCCTCCGTACACCCGGAATCTCTTGCGTCACTCGCACAGGCCTTCGACGCCACCCACGTCGAGATGGCGACGCTGGTGCGCGCACTCCGTGAAGACGAGCGCGGCAACCCCAACGTGGTGAAGGCCGTGCTCGACGAGTCGAACTTCGCGCTCTACTTCTCGCGCGCTGATCTCCCGTTTCAACGCGACGCGGGCGCGGCCGTGCAGCGCTGGGGTCACGTGGGGCTCTACGGCTACCGCGCGGGCACGTTGAAGAAGCTCGCGGCGCTCCCGCCCACCACGCTCGAGAAAACAGAGTCTCTCGAGCAGTTGCGCGCGCTGGGCCACGGCCTTCGAATTCTCTGCCGCGAGACGACGCACCCCACGCAGGCCGTCGACGCGCCGACTGACGTACCGCTCGCTGAAGCCGCCCTCGCCCGACTGCTGGCCTCGCGCTGAAATCACTGTTCCGTTGATCCCATGGTAGGCACGCGCGCATGACTCCTTCGCTGACGCAGGCGCTGGGCCTCTTCTTTACCGCGCACCCATGGCACGGCGTTTCTCCGGGCAAGGACGCGCCCGACATCGTCACCAGCTACATCGAGATGGTGCCCACCGACGCCGTCAAATACGAGGTCGACAAAGACAGCGGCATCCTCAAGCTCGATCGCCCGCAGCGCTTCTCGAGCCAGCCGCCGTCGCTCTACGGCTTCATTCCCCGCACCTTCTGTGACACGCGCGTCGGCGAGCGCTGCTCGCAGCGCCTGGGCCGCGCCAACATCGTCGGTGACGGCGACCCCATCGACATCTGCGTGCTCACCGAGAAGCCCATCACGCACGGCGCGGTGCTCATCGAGGCGATCCCCATTGGCGGGCTGCGGATGATCGACGGCAACCAGGCCGACGACAAAATCATCGCGGTGCTCAAGGGCGACTCGGTCTACGGCAGCTGGAAAGAAATCAGCGACGTGCCGCAGGCGCTCATCGACCGGCTTCGTCACTACTTCCTCACCTACAAGGCGATGCCCGACACGCCCACGCCGCCGGTGGAGATCGCAGAAATCTACGACCGCGCCGAGGCGCTCGAGACCATCAAGCAGTCCTTCGAGGACTACCGCGCGAAGTACGGGCAGATCACCGGCCTGTTCGCGCCGACTCGCTGATTCGCAGCACCAGCTTCGACGGGCCGCCGAGCTCCAGGGTCTGATCAGCGAGCAGCGGCGTGCCCGAGGTGAACCACGGCGCTTCGGTGTTCAAGTGCGCCGAGAGCGCCGGGTAATTCGAAGAGCTGACCCACAGCCCGACGCGGTGGCCGGGCTGCAGCACCCACTCTGTCGGCAGAAAGTCGATTTCAACCGTGCGCACTGAGTGCGGCGCGTACGGCACGAAGTCTTCGTCGCGCGCGGTGGGCAAGCGCAGCGTCGCCGCGCCGTCCGTCAGGTGCACGGCCACACCGTCAGGCCCGATGTCGACGAGCTTCGCGTAGAAGGCCGTGTCCTTCGCCGAGCTGCGCACCGTGAGCTGCAGCTGCATGCGCCCCGCGAGCCGCGCGCCCTGGCTGACCTCGGTGACGAAGCGCACCACGTCGTCGCGCGCACAGTCCCACGTCTGGCGCTGCGGGCCGGGGTCAATCACACCCGGCAACCCGAACAACTTCATGCCCAGCGAGCGCGCGCCACCTTCGCTCTTCCACGGGTTGTCCGGGTTGTAGCGGTACGACAACAGCGACGTGCGCAGCGCGTCACCACCGAGCAGCCGCTGTGAACACGGCGCCGACTGCACTTCATTCGGCTGCAGCACGAGCACCTCGTCACGCGTCGGCGGAGGCCAGCTCTCGCGGTGCACCGGCTTCTCGTCGTTGCGCGCCCAGGTCAGCACGCCGCTCTCGGGGAACGGCAACGGCGCGCCCTTCAAGTGGTGCAGCAACCACGGCACCGGCAACTTCCACAGGTATTGACCGTCGGCGTCTTTGACCTCGAGCGCGCCGGGCTGCCCGCCGATGTGCGTCACCGGCAACAACGCCAACAGGCTGCGCTCGCGGCTGCCGAGCCGATGAAACGTGCTCAAGCCGGCGACGAGGAACGGGTCGTCGAACCCTTCGATGTAGAGCACCGGCACCTGAATCTTCGGCGGTGCCGCGAGGAACGCTTTCGTTTCAGGCAGCTGCCACACGTCGGAGCTCGGCAGCGAGCCGCGCAGCCACGCGCGGTACCAGCTCTTCTCGCCACCGAACGCGACCTCATCAGCACGCAGGTGCGGCCGCGTCTTCAGCGCTTTTTCGAAAGAACCAATCGGCTCACCCGGCCGCTCGCGCGAGGGCATGTACGCGGCCCACGCCGTCAGCAACTCGTGGGGAAAGAGCCCGCGCTCCGAGAGCACCGGCTGCAGGTCGGTGCCGAACACGGCGACCACCATGGTCTTCACCTTCGGCGTCAACTTCGCGCCGGCCGCGAGCGCCGTACCGCCGAGGTAGCTCTGCCCGAACAGCGCGATGCTCTGCGCCCACGGCTGCGAGTCGAGCCACGCCAGGGTGTCTTCACTGTCGGCGACCTCGTGAATCAACGGCACCCACTCACCGCCGCTCGCGCGCTGACCACGCGCGTCTTGCACGATGCACCCCATGCCGTAGCGAACGAACATGCTGCAGGTGAAGGTGAACAACAGGTCGCGCGGGTACGGGTTGCGCATCAACACCACGGGCGCTGTCTCGACGCCGTCGGGCATCAAGATGTGCGTCTTCAACTTCACGCCGTCGCGCATGGTCACGTCGACGTCGCGCCAACGCCCTTCGGTGGCCGTGAACTCGGGCAACCCGTTGCTGCTGCGCACGATGTTGTGCGGCAGCGAGCACGACGAGACGGTGAGCAGCGAAAGGAGGAAGAGCTCGCGAAGACGGCGGTGCACGGCGGCCAAGCTAACCGCTCCGACCGGACACCGCAGGTGCAGCGTGCTCAGGAGCGAAAGGGAGTCGGTCCTAGTCAAAATCCCGCGCGAAAGGGGCGTTGATCTTCGACTCGAACCAGCGTCATACGCGCCTATGCGTCAGCGAAAGACGAAGTTCATTTTCACCACCGGCGGCGTCGTGAGTTCCCTCGGAAAGGGCATGGCGTCGGCGTCGATGGGCGCGCTCCTCGAGAACCGCGGCCTCGACATCACGCTGGTGAAGCTCGACCCGTACATCAACGTCGACCCCGGCACGATGAGCCCCACGCAGCACGGTGAGGTGTACGTCACCGACGACGGCGCCGAGACCGACCTCGACCTCGGCCACTACGAGCGCTTCACCGAGTCGCGCATGTCGCGCCTCAACAACTTCACCACCGGCCGCGTGTACCACTCCGTCATCACCAAGGAGCGCCGCGGCGAATACCTCGGCAAGACGGTGCAGGTGATTCCGCACATCACCGATGAGATCAAAGCGATGATCCACCAGGCGGCCGAAGGTCACGAGGTGGTGCTCGTGGAGGTCGGCGGCACCGTCGGTGACATCGAGTCGCTGCCCTTCCTCGAGGCGATTCGTCAGATTCGCTACGACGTCGGCGCGGGCAACACCTGCTACGTGCACCTGACGCTGCTGCCGTACATCGCCGCGGCGGGCGAAGTGAAGACCAAGCCCACGCAGCACTCGGTGATGAAGCTGCGCGAAATCGGCATTCAGCCCGACGTGCTCATCTGCCGAACGGATCGCGAAATCACCAAGGAGCTGAAGGACAAGATCGCGATGTTCTGCAACGTCGACACCGGCAACGTCTTCACCTCGCCCGACGTCGCCAGCATCTACCAGCTGCCGTTGGAGCTGCACCGCCAGGGCCTCGACGAGCGCGTGGCCGAGTTGCTCAACATCTGGACGCGCGGGCCCAAGTTGGAAAAGTGGGAGCGCATCGTCGAGACCGTCACCAAGCCCGGCAAGGGCGAGGTCACGGTGGGCATCGTCGGCAAGTACATCGAGCTGAAGGAGTCGTACAAATCGCTCAATGAGTCGCTGATGCACGGCGGCATCGCCAACGACTGCAAGGTGACGCTGCAGTTCGTCGACTCGCAAGAAGTCGAAACGAAGGGCGCCGAGGCGATGTTGGCCGGCTGTGACGCGGTGCTGGTGCCCGGTGGCTTCGGCGTGCGCGGCACCGAGGGAAAGATTCAGGCCGTGAAGTACGCGCGCGAGCACAAGGTGCCCTTCTTCGGCATCTGCCTCGGGTTGCAGATGGCCGTCATCGAGTACGCGCGCAACGTGGTGGGCCTGGCCGACGCGAACTCGCTCGAGTTCGACGAGAAGACAGCGCACCCCGTGGTCTCGTTGATGGAGTCGCAGAAGGACGTCACCGACAAGGGCGGCACCATGCGCCTGGGCGCGTACAAGTGCTCGCTCAAGCCGGGCTCGCTCGCGGCGAAGTTGTACGGCGCGCCCGAAATTTCTGAGCGCCACCGCCACCGCTTCGAGGTGAACAACCAGTACCGCGGCAAGCTGGCCGAGGCGGGCCTGGTGTTCTCTGGCCTGAACACGGAGCTGGATCTGGTGGAGATGGTCGAGCTGAACGAACACCCGCACTTCGTGGGCTGCCAGTTCCACCCCGAGTTCAAGAGCAAGCCGTTCGCGCCGCACCCGCTGTTCTCGGGCTTCATTCGCGCGGCGCTGACGCAACGCGA
>JAMHXF010000020.1:0-2419 GCA_035910535.1 Archangium sp.
TGGGATGGGACCCAGTGGGTGCGTGACGCGTCCGGGACCTTCTGCGGGGCGTTTCGCTTCGCCCGCAACGAGATCGAGTTCCTCCACGAGGACTCATTCGCTGCGACCTTCACCACCTGGACGCGCACCTGGCGCCTGCCGATGAGCAGCACCGTCAACTCCGCGTTCGAGCTGACCGGGACGGTGCGCGAGGTCGGGCGCCTCGGGATGGAGTGGACCAACAGCTTCAACGGGACACGCACGGTCGCGGGCGGTGGCGGCGTCACCTTCCGCAACCGATTCCCGGCGGCGCCGTCGTCGATCACGTTGAGCGTGAACTCGGCAAGCGGCGGCTTCTCCGGCACGCCGAGCACCGGCTACGCGGACCGCGATGGCTTCGGCTTCTTCTCGTACCAGTCGCTCGGGGCAGCAGCGACCGCGTACTGGTTCGGCTCGTACACCGCCATCGCGTGAGGAGCATATGGCAATTCAGGAGATCACCAGCACCGAGCTCGTTCAGCGCTGCGCCAAGTGCGACCGCGAGAACCGCATCGTACTCGCCGACCTGGAGGTCGGGGTCGAACGCGACGACCAGGTCGAGGACAGCGTCGTGCCGCTCCCCGAGTGCCCGACTTGCCACTCCCGCGAGTTTCTTCTTCGCTCGCCAGCAGAGGAGCAGGAACATCCTGCGCAAGACAGCGCTGGCTATCTCCATCGGCTCCTCGTCGACGATCTTCACGCCGAACTCGTGAAGAAGGGGCGCGTCGTCGCGAGGCTGAAGGACAAGACGGCTGAGGTCTTCACGCGCCCCATCGCCACCGCGGTCAAGCAGCGCCTCTTCGACAAGGGGCTCAAGCTGCCGGCGCGCGCCGTCGAACAGCTCCAAGGCAAGGAGCCCGGCCAGTGAGCGGCGGCTTCATCGTCGGCGGCAAGGCCACGTGCCCGGTCGAGGGGCTCTCGATTCGCACGTTCGCAGAAGACGGCGTCCATCGGTTTCCGTCAAAGGGCAAGCGAGCTCGCGCGGTCGAGCTCGTCGTCCACGAGACCGTCACGCGCAGCGTCGACTCCACCATCGCGGTCCTGAAGAAGCGCGGGCTCAGCGTCCACCTCGTGATGGGCGCGGACGGCGCACTCACGCAGCACGGAGACCTCGCGACAGACATCCTCTGGCACGCGAGCCAGCACAACGGCGCGTCGTTCGGCGTCGAGGTCGTGAACCCGTACTACCCGAGCTACCTGAAGCCGGGCCTGCCGTGGGACCGCGTCATCAAGGCGCCGTGGGCGCACAAGGGTGAGTACGTCCTGCCGACACCCGCGCAGGCGGAAGCGGTCGCCGCGCTCGTGCGCTGGACGACGAGCGCGCCGTCGGCGGGCATCGCGGTGCCGCGCGCGTGGCCGGGGCTGCGGGACGGACGCTTCGCACTGGGCCTCGTCCCTGCTGCCGCGAAGGCGCCGCTGCCGGGTGTGCTCGCGCACCAGTACTTCGGGCACGCCGACGGCTCGATGCTCGTCCTCTACGCATGGCTGCGCCTCGAGGCCGGGCTCGCGCCGGACGTCGCGTTCGAGCAAGCGGTGAAGCGCGCCACCGGCGTGCGCCGTGCCGACGTTCGAGACCTTCTGCCCACGCCCGCCGTGGCCTGAACGACGAGGAGAGAGCCGACATGGACAGCTTCACCAGCGTTGCGACGTGGCTTCAGGCGACCGGCCCCTACGGCCTCGTCGCGGTGCTCGGCTGGGCCTTCTGGCGCGTGAACGAGAAGAAGGACGCGCAGCTCCGCGAGCTGTTCGACAAGGTCGCCGAGATGGGGCGCGTGCAGACCGAGGCCGTGACCAAGGTCGAGGCCGCGCTCGTCGCGCTGAAGGACGCCATCGAGGACCTTCACGACAAGGCTGCGTGAGGGCCGCACGCGGAGTTCTCGCGAGGTAACGCGGGCTTCCGCGCGCGGTCGATTTCTCGCTTCTTCGCCTTGGAAGGTCGCCAGAAGGAAGCCTGTATGTCGTCGCGAACGGGGCGCACGGCACGGACCACCCCGACGGAGACGACGACATGAAGGTGAGCGAGCTGATCGAGTTGCGGGAGGAGCAGGACCCGGACGCCGAGGTCCTCGTGATGAGGCAGCAGACCTGGCCGTTCGAGTGCTCCTTGGCGGGCGTGTCGACGCGCGAGGAGATGCTCCGCGCCGAGCGCGACGAGGACGTCGATGGCGACGAAGACGAGGAGCCCCGCCTCGAGCGCGGCACCGCCAAGAACGACGTCGTCCTCGTCAAGGGCGAACAGCTCCGCTACGGCTCGAAGACCGCGTGGAGCGTGGCCACGCGTTGAGCGCGCCCGCGGTTCCCAGCGAGGTCGATTCTTCACGGAAGGGCCTTGCTGGGGGCGCGAACGGAAGCCTGTATGGCGAGGCGATCAACGCGGAGGACGACGATGCAGACCACGAAC
>JAMHXF010000021.1:0-8830 GCA_035910535.1 Archangium sp.
CAAGCAGGACGCTCGCAAACTCCGTCGCTACAAACGTCGATGGAAAGTCGAACGTCTCTTCGCCTGGCTCAAGCGATGGCGTCGCATCGCGACTCGTTGGGAACACAAAGCTGAGAACTTCCTCGGCTTCGTGCACCTCGGCTGCATCGTGCTGCTGCTTCGACGCCTCTTCGGGCGGACGCGGTTATGAGACGTGCTCTAAACAGGGTTGATGGTCCTCGTTCCTCTGCTGTTGTTGTGCGCAGCACCGAGCGTCTCAGGTTCAGTCGTCGACACCGATGGCGACCCGGTGCCCGCTGCTGTCGTCGAGCTTCGCGAGGCGCTCATCTTCGACGGGCCGGCGCGCGACAAGAACGTGGCGCACGCCGTCACCGACGCTGCGGGTCGGTTCACGGCGACGCCCGGCTTCAAGGCGAAGCTCGCGCGCGCGACGGCCAGCGGCTACGCGCAGACCGGCGCCATCGCCCTGGACGAGTGGGTCGCGGTTGGCGACGCAGCGAAGGTGACGCTGACGTTGCGAAAGCAGAAGGTCGGCACGGTGACGGGCTCGGTCGTCGACGAAGCCAACGCGCCCATCGTCGGCGCGATGGTCGGCCCGGTGAATGGCGACCGACAGAGCTCGGTGTTCACCGACGCGTCGGGAGCGTTTTCGCTCAGCGTGGCCAGCGGTGAGCTCGACGTCTACCGGAGGGGCTACGTGCGCCAGCGCGTCAAGCTGACGAGCGCGCCGCTGAAGATCATCATGCCCAGGCGGCCGTCGATCGCCGTGTACCTCTTCGAGGGAGCAGGTCAGCCCATGCATCAGGGCCAGACGGTGGAGGCCTTTCGTGCAGACGGTTCGAGGATCTCCTCGTGCAACACGCGCCCGACGCTCGGCGACTGCACGCTCGAAGCAGAGCTCGGCGAGGTGACCGTCACCGCGACCGTCGGCGGCAAGACGGTGAAGCAGGTGCTGCGCCTCGAGAGCTCGACGAAGGTCGACGTCTCGCTCCGGTTCTAGCGGGCGACGCGGATCTCCGACTTCAGCGAGCGCGCGATGAAGCACTCGTCGTGCGCGCGGTGGTGCAGCGCGTCGAGCTGCGCGTCGCTCGGCGCCGTTCCAACCCAGGCGATGCGCGGGTGCAGCACGATCTCCGCGACCCAGCCGTCGCGCAGGTGCCCTTCGGCGTCGTCGACGTACGACTCGGCCACGAAGCCGTCGTTCGCCGCGAGGAACAAGAACGTCAGCATGTGACAGCTCGACGCCGACGCCACGAGCGCCTCTTCGGGATCGACGGCGTCTTCGGCCGTCCATGGCAGCGGCACCACCGAGGGCGACGCCGCGGCCTTCACCTCGATGCCGCCGTCGAAACGCCAGGTGTGCGCGCGGTGGTACTTCTTGCGCGCGAAGTCGCCTTCCTTCTTCCACTCCACGGTGGCCCGATGAATCGACATGGGTCGAATGGTATGCGAGGCGCCTCCAATCTCATGGCACGCATTCCAGGACTTCAGGTCATTCGTTCGCCGGTGCAGGGCTACGGCGTCATCTCTACGCGGGCTCGCAAGAAGGGCTCCGTCATCTGCAACGTCGAAGGCGTCATGTGGCGCACCGGCGAGCGCAGCGACGACACGTATTCGCTGATCCTCGAGGACGGCATCTTCTTCGACATGGTCGACCAGACGAGGTGGATGAACCACTCGTGTGAGCCGAACGTGGTGGTCGAAGCGGGCGTCACGAAGAACGGCAACGGCTGGGCGCAGATGCAGGCGCTGCGCGACATCAAGCCGGGTGAGGAGCTCTTCTTCGACTACGCGCTGCCGCCCGAGCTCAAAGAGAAGTGCTTCTGCGGCACGAAGAAGTGCCGCGGGTGGATCGTTCAGCCCGACGCGCCCAGCGTCTCCACCAGCCGCTCGCGGTTGCGCGACAGAAAAGCCGTGTTGAGCGCCATCACCGGAAAGAGCGCGCCCAGGAGCAGCAGCCCGAAGAGCAAGAACGCGCCCAACTCCCAGCCGGGCAAGAACGTCGTCACCACGAAGCGCAGCGCGTAGAGCGCACCGCCCGTCACGCTCAACGTTCCGAGCGTCAGCAACACCACGAGCACCGGCGCCTGCGTCGAACGGAGGCTGTTCTTCTGCAGCGGCCTCGGCTGCCAGATGCTCGCGAACTGGCCCACCATCGAGAAGATGAGGAACACGCACGTGTAGAGCGCCAGGCCCGCGAAGAGATCGAGCAGATCCCGTTGGCCGCTCAAGAGCAGCAACACGAAGAGCAGCGCCGCCTGCACCGCGTGCCACGCCGCGAACCCGATGAGCTTGCCGCGCAGCAACGCGTGACTCTCGATGGGCAACAGCAGCAGCACCTTCACGCCGTGGCGATCGAGCCCGAACTGGTTGAACAACATGTTCGTGCCCGCGAGTGACGCGTACGCGAACGCGACCTGTGCGGTCCACGCGCGGCCGGTGAAGACCTCCGCGAGCGGCCCACGAATCAGCACCAGCGTGAGCAGCGGCATCAACAACGCGAAGCGACCGGGAATGCTGGTCGACAGCGTGCGCCACTGGAGTCGCGCGATGCCCGCGGTCTGCGAGTCGAAGCTCCAGAGCTTCTCGGCCGGGCCGTTGCTCTCGACGGGCCCGTCGTCGCGCTCGCGTGAGACGAGCAGGTAGGCGAGCAACGTGACGCCGCCGAGCAGCGCGAACGGCGTCACCAGTGCGACGGCGACTTGCCAACCGCTCGTACCTCCACGCGCGGCCTCGAGCAGCGCGCGCGACGGCAGCCAACGCGTCGCGAGCTCCAGGCGCTCGAGCCACACGTCGAGTGAGCCGCTGCGCGCGTACTTCGCCATGGTCGGCGCGAGCCAGCTCATGGAGACGCCGAGCAACGGCAGCAGCACCAGCACCACGCGGAACCGCTTCGTGATGCGCTGCGCGAAGCTGCCGACGAGCTGCTGCATCGAGAGCAGCGCCAGCCCGTGCGTCAGCAGCAGCACGAGGAAATACGGTGTCGCGCGCGGCGCGCCGATGCACGCGCCCAGGCACAGCAACGCGAGGCCTCCGAGCTCGACGACGGTGATGGGCTCGGCTGCACCGGCGAATAGTTCACCTGCGAACAACGAGCGCGCGCGCACCGGGAACGCACGCAGCGTCTCCCACGGCAGTTGGCGCGTGCCGCCCGCCAGCCCGCCGAGAAAGCCGCCGAACAAGGGGAACGCCGTCGTGAAGAGCGCGACGAAGGGCAGCCACGTCTTCGCGTCGGGCTCACGCAGGCCGTAGCCGATGAAGAACCCGAGCGCGCCGAGCCCCACGAGAATCGGCAGCACCACGCTCGCGAGCAGCACCAGCACCACGACGGCGAAGATCAACACCCCGCGAGCCCCCAGCTGACGACGGAGCCGATTCCACGTGCTCTGCAGGTGCGCCGTCGCGATCGAGCGGAACGGCGTCACAGCCACGAGAGCGCTCCACGCGGCGTACCACCCACGAGCGAGACGAAGAGCGACTCGAGCGACGTCGACCCGGCGCTCAGCTGCTCGAGCGTGCCGAAGCCCTTCAACCTGCCGTCGTCGATGATGGCGATCTGCGGGCAGAGCTTCTCGACGACCTCGAGGATGTGGCTGGTGAGCACCAACGTGACGCCGCGCTGCTGGAGCTGCAGCAGGATGTCTTTGATGGTGCGGTTGGTGACCGCGTCGATGCCTTCGAAGGGCTCGTCGAGAAAGAGCAGCTTCGGGCGATGAATGAGCGCCGCGCACAACGCGACCTTCTTCTTCATGCCGAACGAGTAGTCGGACACCAGCGTGCGCGGGCCGGCCTTCAAGTCGAGCGTGTCGAAGAGCTCTGCTGCGCGGTGATCGATGTCGGCGTCTTCGAGCCCGTACATGCGGCCGACGAAGCGCAGGTACTGAGGCCCGGTGAGCAGCTCGAGCAACGCCATGTCTTCAGGCATCACGCCGATCTGTCGACGCGCTTCGAGTGAGTGCGTGCGCAGGTCAAGCCCGAGCACGTGAATCGAACCAGCCGTCGGGTCGATGAGCGACGTCGCCATCTTCAACGTCGTCGACTTGCCGGCGCCGTTGCGCCCGAGCAGGCCGACGAAGCTGCCCGCTTCGATGGTGAGCGAGAGATCGTCGACGGCGACCTTCTCTCCGAACCGCTTGGTGACGTTGACGAGCTGGAGCGCGGCGGTCATCCGATGATCATGTCTTCCCGCTCGAGCCGGCCTTCCGCGAAGCGCGAGAGGGTGAAGCGCTCGAACAGCTCGTCTGATTCACCGGTGGCCATCCACTTCGCCATGCGTTCTGCGACTGCGGGCGCCATCATGAAGCCGTGGCCGACGAAGCCGCTCATGTTGAGCAGGTTCTCGAGGCCCGGCGTGCGACCGAGGATCGGCGAGTTGTCGGGCGTGACGTCGTACGGCCCCGCCCACTGGCGCAGAATCTTGACGCTGCCAAGTCGCGGCATCTGCTCGGTCAGCGCCTGCGCGTAGCGCGTCAGGAAGCGCGACGTAGAGCCGAGGTTCATGCCTGCAGGTTCTCGCGGGTCACCCATGCCGCCGACGATTTCGCCGCGCATCGACTGCGAGAAATAGAGGCCGGAATCGAGCACCGAGACGAGCGGCCCGAGGAACGGCTTGAGCGGCTCGGAGCTGCAGATCTCGTGGCGGTGCGGCTCGTTGGGTAGCTCGACGCCTGCGAGCTTCGCGACCTCGGGGCTCCACGCGCCGGCCGCGAGCACGACGGTCTCACACGCGACGTCGCCGCGGTCGGTGCGCACCTTCGTGATCTTCCCCTGGCTCAGCTCGAAGCCTTGAACGTTGGTGAACGTCTCGACGGCCACGCCGCGCTTCTGCAGCTGCTGCGCGTAGCCCCAGACGAAGGGCCACGGAAAGATGACGGCGTCTTTCGGGTTCCACGCGGCGGCTTTGACGCCCTTCATCGTGAGCTCGGGCACCACGTCGCGCGCGCCGTCGGCGGTGAGGATTTCGGTCGGCACGCCGTGGAGGTTGTGCAGCGCCGCGCTCTTCTCGATGCGTTTGACGACCTCGTCAGACTTGGCGAGGAACAGGTAGCCGCCTTGTCGGAACCAGACGTTGATGCCCATGTCGCGCGCGAAGCGCTTCATGAGCTCGATGCTGCGGCGCGCGAGGCCGATGAGCGAAGGCGTGCCCCACTGCGCACGAATGCCGCCTCCGTTGCGGCCTGACGCGCCGGCGCAGAGGTAGCCCTTGTCGATGATGACGATGTCGCGCTCACCTTGCTCGGTGAGGTTCCACGCGAGCGCGAGGCCCATGATGCCGCCGCCGATGATGACGATCTTCGTCTTCGATTTGATCGGTGCCTCGGGGCGCAGCGCGGGCACGCGGAAGTCGGTCTCGAGGGGCACGCCGCCGACGGGCGCGGAGCTCGCGTCGAAGCCGGCGCTGGCCCAGTAGCTGAGCTCGGTAGGGAAGAGCGGAGGGCGCGGCGTGAACGGTCGGAGCTGTTCGGGGGGGGGCTTCTTCGGCGCGTTGGCCTCGAGGTGCCGCGCGATGGCGGTGAGGCACTGCTTGCCCTGGCACATGCCGGTGCCGAAGCCGGTGAAGCGCTTCACCGATTCGATGTCGCAATAGCCTTTGGAGATCGCGTGATCGACTTCACTCGCGGTGACGTCTTCACATGGACACAGCAGCGTCTTGCTCATGAGCGCACTCCCACTCCCTGCGACAGCGCGGAGAGGGGCGACCGTGTCGAGAGGAGCGCCTCGACGAGCCCGGGAACTCCGGCGACGAACACGTTCTTCACGCTCGTACGACCCGTCGCATCAGCTGACACCACGAAGCAGCGCGACGTCGCGTCCCAGACGATCTCCGCACCGGCGGCGCGCGCGAGCTCGAACGCAGGGCTCACCGGTTCACACGTGGCGACGACCTCACACGAGATCTTCTCGCCGCCTTCGACGGTGATCGCATTCACCCGTCGCAGACCGTGCGCACGAACGACCTGCGCTCCGACCGCAACGGCTTCACCACCGGCCTTCGTCACCAGATCCGCGAGCGCCTTCGCTTCATGCGCTTCACCCACGCACGCGATTCGTCGGCCCGGCAAGACGCCGTCACGGCGAATCAACGTCGCCACTGCGCGGCCCGCCATGATGCCCGGGAGATCATTGTTGGGAAACGCGGGCAGTGACGCGTGGCCGCCCACCGCCAACACGAGCTGCTCGTAGAACACGAGGTGCAACCGCCCACGCTCGATGACGGCGAGGAACGGTTCGTGCGCATCAGCGAACAACCCGACGACCTCTGCGTGGGTGCGCGCTTCCGGCTGCTCGACCTTCGCGTCGCGCTCGAACAGGACGTACTCAACCCCACGCGACGAGAGCTCGCGTGCGACCGCGCAGCCGGCAGCGCCAGCGCCGACGATGACGAGCGCATGTCGCTCGACCTTCGCGGGCTCGCGTGCAGGCGCTTCACGTTCGGGCAACTTGCCGAGGCCCGCGAGCTGCCGCGCGATCTTCAGCAGCACGAGCTCCGCGATGGGCACGCCGGCGAGAAACTCGTGGTGGTTGAACCAGTCGCGAAACACGAAGTCATTCGCGCGGAGCACGTCGAGGCGCGCGTCGGGGAACGCGTTCTGTCGCTCCAGGCGCATGCCGGCTTTCACTTCAGTGCGACACGTCGGCACGTTCGGCACCCCGTCGACGCGCATGAGGCAGTGCGCGCACGCGCCGGTCATGCAGAACGGGCCGCGCGGCCGGTGGTACTTCGGCGAGCGACTGAAGATGAGCTCGTCGTTGGCGAGCAGCGCGGCGGCGACGGGCTCTCCTGCGCGGGCCTGCAACTGCTCTCCATCGAGCTCGATGGTGACGGCGGCTTCAAGGGGCACAATGCGAGGCATGACGGGCGGTTGGCATGTACCAGAACGGATATCGGGAATCTGGAGATCGATTTCCGGGCAGGCGCGTTCACGTTCACCATGCGCTCCTTGCTCGCCGCGTCGCTGCTGGTCGCCGCCACTTCCTTCGCCGCCGTGCCGCACGCCCGCGAGAAGGAGGTCGCTGACGCCACCGTCGTCATCGTGCGTGGTTCAGCCGACGCGATGGAGCAGGTGCTGAGCCGCGCGAAGGTGAAGTTCGTGCTCGTCACGCCCGAAGAGCTCGCCGACCTGCCGCTGCACTCGAAGCAGGTGGTGATGGTGAACTGCACGGGGCAGATGAGCGACGCCTCACGCGCGAAGCTCAAGCGCTTCGTGACGGCGGGCGGCTTTCTGTACACGACGGATCACGCGGTGAAGTACGTCATCGAAGAGCTCTTCCCCAACACCATCGCCTTCACGGGCCAGTCCTCGGCGCAGGAGCTCGTGCCGGTGAAGCTCTCGGGCTCTGAAGAAGATCGCGGCCTGCTCTCGGCGCTCGGCGGCAACGCGAAGGAGTTCTGGCAGGTCGCGAGCGGAGGCATGCCGGTGAAGGTGCTCGACGCTCAGCGCGTGAAGGTCTTGATGTCGTCGGAGCTGGTCGAGCAGAAGTACGGCTCGGGCGTCATCGCGGCGCGGTTCCGCTGGGAAGACGGCCAGGTCATTCACGTCACCGGCCATTTCTTCAGCCAGCCTGGGCAGACGCCGCAGCAGATCGCCGAGAGCGGTGGGCGCGTGTTCGAGCAGTTCTCGAACAACGTCGTGCAGTCGAAGCAAGCCGACGGCGCTCGCATCGACTCGATCTACGGCGCGTCGAGCAAGCGCGCGGTGCAGCTGCAGGCCGCTCCTGCGCCAGCGGCGCCGTCGACTGCCACGCGGGCGAAGCCCACCGAAGCCGGCGAGAAGCTCAAGCTGCTCGAAAAGAAGGGCGACTACTCACGCGTGCGCGACACGCAGGGCAACGAAGGTTGGGTCCCGACTGATTCTCTCTGACGTGGCGCTTTCGGTGCGGGGCGCCTAGATCGCCCAGCCATGAGCCACGCCCGCGCGCCGCAGCCCGTGAACGAGCCCATCAAGCAGTACGCTCCGGGGTCGTCTGAGAGAGCAGAACTGAAGGCCGCGTTGTCTCGCGTCGCCAGCGAGCGCGTCGAGATTCCGGTCGTCATCGGTGGGGAAGAAATTCACACCGGCAAGACCTTCGAGGTGCGCTCCCCGTTCGATCACCAGAAGGTGCTCGCCGTGGTGCACACCGCCGGCCCCGAGCACGTGACGCAGGCCATCGAGGCCGCGCACGAAGCGAAGAAGGCGTGGAGCGCGTTGCCGCTTTCCGAGCGCAGCGCGGTCATGCTCAAGGCCGCCGAGCTGCTCGCCACCCGTCACCGCGCGCGCATCAACGCCGTCACCATGTACGGCCAGGGCAAGACCGCGTTTCAGGCTGAGATCGACGCCGCGTGTGAAGGCATCGACTTCTTGCGCTTCAACGCCGCGTTCGCGCAGCAGATCGCCGACGTGCAGCCGACCTCCAGCGCCGGCATCTGGAACCAGACCGACTACCGACCGCTCGATGGCTTCGTCTTCGCGGTCGCGCCGTTCAACTTCACGGCCATCGCGCTCAACCTCGCCACGGCGCCGGCGCTCATGGGCAACGTCGTGCTCTTCAAGCCGGCAGAAACGGCGACGCTCTCGTCGTGGGCGTTGATGGAGGTGCTGCGCGAAGCCGGCCTGCCCGACGGCGTCATCAACTTCCTGCCCGGGCCCGGCGCTCCGCTGGGCGCGACGGCGATGGCGCACCGTGACTTCGGCGGGCTGCACTTCACCGGCTCGACGGCGACGTTCAACGCCATGTGGAAGACCATCGGCGACACGCTGCCCAGCTACCGCCAGTACCCGCGCATCGTCGGAGAGACCGGCGGCAAAGACTTCATCTTCGTGCACCCCAGCGCCGACGAAGATCTCGACGC
>JAMHXF010000022.1:0-1019 GCA_035910535.1 Archangium sp.
GGCGACACTTGGTCGCGAAGAAAATGCTGTTCCAATCAGCGGCCACGCACAGTTCGGCGACAGTCTGGTGCAGCATGTCCTCTGCCGTCGCCGACTCGAGCTCCGGTGCAGAAAATGACTTCCCTGACCATGGCACCAAAACCGCGTTTGAACTTCCTATCCGCTGCGCGCATGCCACGTTTCCCTCCGTTTCCAGAACGCTTCGGTCGCTGGGCCGTCATCGCCGGTGCGTCCGAAGGGCTCGGTGCCGCGTTCGCCGAGGCGCTCGCCGCCCGTGGATTGAACCTCGTGCTCCTCGCCCGTCGGCAGGCGTTGCTCGACATGCTCGCGGCGGACCTGCGGGCGAAGCACCGGGTCGAGGTGCGCGCGGTCGCGTGTGATCTGTCCGATGTGTCGTTCGCCGAGGCGCTCTCCGAGACGTGTGCGGAGCTCGACGTCGGCGTCGCCGTGTACAACGCGGCGTTCTCGCTCGTGGCGCCGCTCCTTGACCGCCCCCTTGAAGAAGCGCTGCGCGTGGTCGATGTGAACGTGCGCGGTCCGGTGCTGTTTTCGCACGCGGTGCTGCCCGCGATGGTCGCGCGTGGCCGGGGCGCGCTCGTGCTCATGTCGTCACTCGCCGGCTTCCAGGGGACGCCAAAGCTGACGGCGTATGCGGCGAGCAAGGCGTTCAACACGGTCTTCGCCGAGAGCCTCTGGGCGGAGCTGCGACCAAAGGGCGTCGACGTGCTGGCGTCGTGCGCAGGGGCGATTCGCACGCCCGGGTTCGCGAAGGCGCTCAAGAAGGACGCGCCCGGGACGCTCGACGCAGCGGAGGTGGTCACCCGCACGCTCGACGCCATCGGTCGCGGCCCTGTCGTGATTCCCGGCTGGATCAACCTGCTCGCGAACTTTTTCCTGCGGCGCCTCGTCACACGCCGCACTGCGGTGAACATCATGGAGCGGTCGATGGCGGGTCTTCAATAATGCTGGGTTTCTTCGCGCCTTGGGTGGTCGCTGTCGTCGTGCTCGTGCTTCACCTC
>JAMHXF010000023.1:0-20828 GCA_035910535.1 Archangium sp.
CTCGACCCGCTCTACGAGGCGGTCATGGAGGCCACCGAGGAGGCGATCCTCAACTCCATGTGCGCGGCCAGCGAGATGGCGGGCGTGCATGGGCACCTGGTGCCGGCGCTGCCGCTCGATGAGGTGCGCCGCTTCGTCGACGCCACGCGCCCCATCTTCGCCAGCGTGAAGCTGCGGCCTGATCAACCCGCCGTGCCCGCCGCTGACGATCAACCCGCCGAGACGCAGCTGGGCTTCAACCTCGACGAAGCGCCGCCGACCTCGGTGCGCAGCGCCGAAGGCATGCCTTTCCCGACTCGGCCGGGCCCTGACGATGAGTGAATGACGGGCGCAACTTCATCTGCTACGCACCGCCACCCTTTCCGTTTCCCCAAGGAGCGCAAGTCATGGCCAACAGCAAGTCGAAGCACCGCCGGGTTCGCAGCAAGATTCGCCTGAAGTGGAAGAAGCGCGCTGACCGCAAGAAGGTCGCCGCGAAGGCCGCTACGGCCGGCAAGAAGAAGAAGTAAGCAGCACCCAATACGGCTCAGCGCGAAGTGCGCTGGGCCGTAAAGCTGTCGGTGACCTCGCAGAGTTCACCTGTTGCATCGTCGACCTTGCGGCTGGTGAGGCTCCCGCGCAGGTCCATTCCTCCATCGGGCATGACGCCGTTCGGTACCGCGAGGGCGCGGAGGCGGTAGCTCACGCCGGTTTCTCCGCCAGTCAGCAGCATGTCGTACGAATCGAAGTACGTGCCGCCGATGGCCACCTGCTCGATGGCGGTGGTCACGTTGGCGCCGCGCTGTACGAGCGTCCACGAGGGCGGGCGCGGGCCTTCGAGGGTGCAGTCGTTCGTCGTCACGCCGCCGCCGTCGACCCACGTCACCGCGTACGTGCCGTCGACAGGAGGGCAGCTCGAGCACGGCTGGGCTTCGGAGCAACCGACCAGCACCACCAGCGTCGTCATCAACAAGGCTCGCATCAGGGTGCGCACCGTACCTCGATGGTAGAAGCCGCGCATGACTGCGGTTCTCGAGCAACTCGTGCAGGCGCTGGCTCCCGGCGCGCCGGTGGTCTTCGACGCTGACGGCACGCTGTGGCGCGGCGACGTGGGTGAAGATTTTCTGCGCTGGGGCCTTCACCGGGGTCTCTTCGCCGCGCGCTATTCGACGTACGACGCGCTGCTGAGCGAGTCACCCGCGCGGGCGTACGCGTGGGCCGTGGAGGTGATGGCCGGCTTCCGTGAAGACGAGCTGCTGGCGCATACGCGCGCGTTCTTCCAGGAGCGCTTCTCGGGGCGCGTCTTTCCCTTCGTGCGGCCGTTGCTGGCGGAGCTGCGCAACCACCCGGTGTGGATCTGCTCTGCGTCGCCGTGGTGGGCGGTCTTGCCCGGCGCCGAAGCGCTCGGCATTCCCTCTGAACACGTCATTGGCGTCAGGTGCCCCGTCGTCGATGGGCGGCTGTCGGGCATCGTCGAGCAGCCCGTGCCCGTCGGTCCCGGGAAGGTGACGTGGCTGCAGCGCTCGGGGCTCTCGCCGGGCCTCGCCGTCGGTAACGGTGACTTCGACGTCGACATGCTGGCCTTCGCCGCGCGGCCGCTCGTCGTCACGCCGCCAGACGCGGTGAATGGCCTCGTCACCCACGCGCGTCACCACGACTGGCCGATTCTCATCGCCTGAGAAACACGGGCGTGTCGCAGGGTTGAACACCTGCGCAGAAAGACGGCATAAGAGCGCCGCCATGCGCCATCTGTCTGTGTTCGCGCTCGTCGCGTTGGTCTCGGTTCCGGCTCTCGCGCAGCGCGTGGTCATTCTGGAAATCGACGGAGACCCGAAGGACAAGCTGCGCGCGCAGATCGAAGCCGCCGTGCGAGACGCGGGCACGGTCACGCTGGTGGGGCTGCGGGAATACAAAGACGCGGCCGCGAAGAAGAAGATGAAGGGCGCCGCGGCGATGACCCCGGTGGGCGTCTCGCGGGCGGCGAAGGCGCTCAAGCTGGACGCGGCGGTCGGCGGAGAGATCAGCGGCGGCAAGTACAAGGTGCAGATCTACGACCGTGGCGGCGAGCAGCTGTGGACGAAGGATCTCCCAGTGAAGAAGGGCCTGCTGAGCGACGACTTCGCCGGCAAGCTGGCGCGCGCCATTGCCGCAGCGGCAGAGCAGGGCGCGGCGAAGAGCCAGCCCGCCGACACCGAGGTCACCAGCGATGACCCGGTCGTGGTGGCGAACACCGGCGGCGAAGAGTCTCCGGGCCTCGACCTCACGCAGGTCGACGCGTCGGGCAACCGTGGCGTCATCACCGGTGGCGCGCCGTCAGAGGAGCGCGACTCCGACCTAGACGACCCCAACAAGCGCAAGGTGGCGCAGCGCGCGCCGGTTCGCCTCTTCCGCATCTGGCTCGGGGCCGCGACCACGTGGCGTACGCAGTGCCTGCGCCCGGGGGTGACGAATTGCCGCGACTATGATCTCGCCTCGACCAAGCCCACCGGCATCACCATCGACTTCACGGCGTCGGCGCCGTACTGGGGCATGGCCATCAACGGTGAGCTGTTCCCTCTCGCGTTCGTCAACAACCGCATCCTGCAGGGCTTCGGTGTGCTCGGCGGCTTTCAGTACGGCCAGTCGCAGACGCGCATCGTCGAAGAGACGGCGCAGGGGCAGGGCCCCGACAAGACGGTCAACAGCGACGACATCAGCTGGAACCTGCAGGGCGCGTGGCGCTACCACTTCGAAATGGGCCTTCCGCTCGAGATCTTCTCGTCGAAAGGCTCAGAGCTGCTGCAGCACTACCGACAGCCGCTGGGCTGGGTCGGCGTGCGCGGCGGCGGGGTCTCACGCTCGTTCATCATCGACCCCAACGCCGGCGTGTCACTGCCGTCGAGCGATCGCGCCGTCTTCCCCGTCATCGGCGTCGACGCGGCTTTGGCGATCTTCCCGTTCTTGCGCTTCGAGTTCTCGGGCTCGATCTTCATCAACCCCCGACCCGCGCAGGAGCAGATCGTCGGCTACGGCAACCTCGCCGACCCGACCGGCGGCGCCACGGCCAGCGGCTTCGGCGTGGAGGCGGGCATCGCGGGCGACTTCTGGGGCCCCATCGGCTACTCGCTGCGCTGGAGGATGATGACCTTCACCGATCGCTACTTCGGCCAGGGCCAGAAGTGGACCGTTTGTAACGAGATGCAGTGCGGCGGCGTCGGCGAAGAGTCCTTCCACACGATCATCTTGGGTCTGACCGCCAGCTATTGAGTGTGTTGACACCCCCTACCTGAATCCCTAAACGGTGCGCCGCTTAGCACCCGGCCGTTTTTCCTTGAGGAATCACATGTCTCTCCGCCGCTTGAGCGTTGTCTTCGCAGCTTCGCTCGCCATTGCTTTCACTGCATGTACGCCTCCGATTCCCGTGCCCGATGCGAACGACGTGACGTTCGATGGCGGGAACCCGCCTCCTCGTGAAGGGTGCTCGGGCGGCTGCGCCGGCAACCAGGTCTGCGACGTCGAGCGCCGTACGTGCGTCGACGCGTGTGGCGGTTGCGACGCGGGCGTCTGCGTGCAGACCAGCCCCGGCGTGTACCAGTGCCGTGAGAGCGCGGTGACGTGCAACGGCGTGCAGTGCGAGCCAGGCCAGGTCGCGTGCATCGGCGGCGAGTGCTCGTGCCTCTCGAGCCTCTCGGGCGCGCTCGACACCTGCCAGGCGGTGGGCAAGTGGTGCTCGGGCAAGACCTGCGCGAACCCCCGCTCGCTTCAGGAGTGCGACCCGCAGAACACCAACGCGCGTTGCCCCACGGGCTTCACGTGCCAGGGCGTGTTCAGCAACATCAACCTCTGCACCAAAGACTGCCAGGACAACAACGCGTGCGAACGTGGCGAGGCCTGCTCGGGCGTCGGCTGCTTGCCGTCGGGCCTGTTCGCCGACATGGACTGCGAGCAGAACGTCGCGGACGGCGATGGTGGCTTCACGTCGGGCCGCCTGACGGTGACCGTCGGCAACACCTGCTTGCTCAAGGCCTCCGACCCGCAGACCGGCAACGTGTTCGTGACCGACCCCGTCGGCAAGGGCACCGGCAGCTGTGGCTACGCGATCTTCCAGTTCTGGAACGACGGCGTGTACCCGTTCACCACCTGCCGTCCTCCGGGCACGGCCACCGAAGGTCAGGCGTGCCGCACCACGTTCGCCGAGACGGCCGTGGCCACGCAGTGCGCGACGGGCCTGCAGTGCATCGGCACCAAGGGCGGCGACGAAGGTGTCTGCTTGCGCATGTGCAACGCGCAGCCCCCGGCGTTCGGCTTCCCTCCGCAGCCTGAGTGTCTGGCCGACGAGGCCTGCGTGAACACGCTGCGCTACACCGACCCGAACTCCAACGCGGTGCTCGGCGCCTGCATGAAGAAGTGCGACGTGTTCGGCACCGACGGCGGCAGCTGCGGCACCGTCGGCACCACGGCGACGAGCTGCGTGCCCACCCAGCCCAGCGGCGAGCTCGCGGTCAGCCTCGACGGCACGGGCATCTGCATTCCTCAGCGTGCGCAGGTCGCGGCGCCGGGCGCGGCGTGCGGTGAGACCGACTCGTTCCGTGGCGCGGCCTGTGCTTCGGCGCAGATCTGCACCTCGCTCAGCGCCGACGCGCCTGCGAGCTGCACGCCGGTGTGCGACGTGACCTGCAACCCGACCGATGGCGGCACGGGCCCGACGGCGTGCGACACGCGCCCGAACGCCCGCTGCACCGACGGCAAGACCTGCCGCCGCGTGACCAGCACCACCGGCGCGCGCGTCGGCTTCTGCCTCTGAGCTGACGAAGACTTCTCGTGAAGTTCATGCGCGGCGCGTTCCTTCACGGAGCGCGCCGCGCAGTCGTTTTCAGACCTGAATGAGGCCCTTGCGGAGGCCTTCGGTGACGGCCTCGACGCGGTTGGTGACCTCGAGCTTCCGGTAGATGTGCTCGAGGTGCGTGCGAATGGTCGCCTTCGACAGGTTCAGCATGGTGGCCGCTTCGCTGTTGGAAACGCCCTTGGCGATGAGCTGCAGAATCTCGGTCTCGCGCGCCGAGAGCTTCTTGCCTTCGGGCTCTGGCAGCTGCGGCGCTGCCGACGGCGGCTCACCCACGCGGAAGTGCTTGAGCAGCCGTCGCGCGAGGCTGGGCTGAATCACCGTGCCGCCGGCGCGCACTTCTTTGATGGCCTCGATCATCTTGTCGGCCGGGGTGCCCTTGAGCAGATACCCCGAAGCGCCGGCCTGCACGGCCTCGAGCACTTTGTCCTCCTCGTCGAAGATCGTGAAGATGAGGATCTCGACTTCAGGCATTTCGGCCTTCACGGCGCGCGTCACGTCGATGCCGCTCATGCGCGGCAACCCGAGGTCGAGCAGCAGCACGTCGGGCTTGAGCCGCCGCACCTCTTCGAGCCCGGTTTCACCCGAGAGCGCGGTGCCGATGATGCTCAGCTCCGTGCTGGCCTCGAGCAGCTTGAGCTGGTTCTTGAGGATCTTCGTCTGGTCTTCCACCACGAAGACGCGAATGGGTGCGGACGGCGGCGCTTCGGGAGTCGGCTCGAGGGTGTCGGTCATTAAGTCACGGGTGCAGTGAAGGTGATGTGCGTGCCGCCACCGAGCTTCGCCTCGATGGTGACGTCGCCGCCGAGCTTCATGGCGCGCTCGCGCAGGTTGATGAGGCCGTAGTGGCCTGGTCTGGGGGCGCTCGGGTCGAAGCCCTTGCCGTCGTCTTTCACCGCGAGGTGAATGGTCTGCGCACCGAAGTGCAGCTTCACGTCGACGTGCGTGGGCTGCGCGTGCCTGGCGGCGTTCGAGAGCAGCTCCTGCAGCACGCGAAAGAGCGCGAGCGAGGTCTCTGGCGCCATGCGGCCCAGCAGCGTGCCGGAGCGCTGAAAGTTCACGGGCAGCTGCGTGCGATCGCCGAAGGTCTTCACGTAGTCCTCCACGCCGTGGGCGAGGTCGAAGTCTTCACGCATCATCTGCAGGCTGCGACGCAGCTCTTCAATCGCCTCTTCGGCGGTCTGCTTGAGGTCGGAGACCTCTTTCTTCACCGCCTCGTCGCGGGTGATCTGCTCGACGTATTCAGACTGAATGATGAGCGACGAGAGGCTGGCGCCGAGGCCGTCGTGAATCTCTCGCGCGAGGCGGTTGCGCTCTTCGACGACGGCGAGCTCTTTGAGATCGCCCTGGAGCTGCACGACCTCGCGGTGCGCGGTGATCTCCCGCTCGTTCAGGTACACCAACACGTAGATGACGATGAAGTTGAGCCCGAGGTACCAGATGAGCGTGAGCACCTCGACGGCCGTGGGGCTTCGATCCAGCAGTTGATCGAGCCGCGCGGTGATGGGCAACGCGAGCAGCGGCGGCAGAATTGCCAGGGGCTTTGGGTAGAGCAGCGCGAAGAGCGTGGTGAAGAGCAGCTGCGTGGCGAGCAGCGGGTTGGCGAGGCCGCCTGCTTCATGCGGTTTGACGACGACGACGACCATCACCACGAGATCGAGACACAGCGTGACGTAGGTGACGATGCGGCCCGCGCGCTCGTGAGGTAGCACGAGGTAGTTCGCCACGCTGTAGAGCAGCATGAGGCAGTAGCCGCCGAACGCGAGCGCGGTGAAGTCGAAATAGAAGCGCCAGACCGGCACCGCCAGAATGCCCAGGCCCAGGGTGAGGAACATCATGCGCGCGTAGAAGAGCGCGCGGGCGCGGGCCTGAAACCGGTCCTGCACCCACGAGCGCGCTGCGTCTTCTGCTGAGACCTGCTGGGTGAGCCCGCGTTTCTCGAGCACCACGCGCACGCGGGCCCGGCGATCATCGTTGAGCTGCAAGGTGTGGCGAGTGTACCCACAAGTCGTGCATGAAGGCGCCGTGACGAGCGCGTTGATCATCGGCATGGGAGGCCTCGGGTGCCCGGCTTCATTGGCGCTCGCGCGGGCGGGCGTGCGGCAGCTGACGGTCGTCGACCCCGACGTCGTCGACGTCACCAACCTGCATCGCCAGCCGTGGCATCACCTGGGCGATGTCGGCCGCGCGAAGGTCGATTCTGCAGCCGAAAAGCTCCGCGCTGCGTTCCCCGGGCTCGTGGTGGAAACCCGAATGGCGCGCGTGACGGCCGCCGACGTCGAGGCGCTCTTTCGTGCGCACGACGTGGTGCTCGACGCGACCGACGGAGTGCACACCAAGTTCTTGTTGTCTGACGCGGCGGTGCTCACCGGCACGCCGCTCATCTACGCCGGCGTCTTGCGCTTCGAAGGGCTGGCGATGCGCATCGAGCCGAAGGGGCCGTGTCTGCGCTGCTTGTTCGAGGCGGCGCCTGACGACGTGCCGACGTGCGCACAAGCCGGCGTGCTGGGGTCGATGGCCGGGCTCATGGGCGGGCTGCAGGCGGAGCTCGCGTTGACGCCGAACGAAGCGCCGGGCGTGTCGTTGCTTCGCGTCGTCGACGGGCACTCGTTTTCGTTTCGTGCCGTGAAGGTTCGCAAGCGCGCCGACTGCGCCGCGTGCGCGCCGGGAGCGAAGCCGGTATTGAGCGACGACCCGAGCCCTGCCGCATGCCCGACGCCCGCATCGACATCACCCGTGAGGTCTGCCCCATGACGTACGTGCGCGTGAAGCTCGCGCTCGAGGCGCTCGACGACGGCGCCGAGCTCGAGGTGTTGCTCAAGGGCGAAGAGCCGCTGCGCAACGTGCCTCGCAGCGCGCGTGAAGAAGGCCACGAGGTGCTCGAGCTGAGCGCGCTGCCCGACGGCGTTTCACGGCTCCGGTTGCGCGCGCGATGGTGACCGTCGAGCTGCCGGCAGCGTTGCGCGGCTTCGCGGGGCAGCAGGCGAAGGTGAAGGTCTCGGCCACCACGCTGGGCGCCGCCTTGGAGTCGCTGTGCGTGGCGCACCCCGCGCTGAGAGGAAAGCTCTTCACCGAAGCCGGGGCGCTCAAGCGGACCATCGGGGTCTTCGTGGATGACGACGACGTGCGTGACGACGCGGCGCTCGTGTTGCGTTCGACGGACGTGGTGGTGCTCGTCGCGGCGATGGCTGGTGGGTGAGGGCGATGCGCGAAGATGACATTCAGCGCTACGGCCGGCAGATCCTCCTCAAGGAGCTCGGCGGGCGCGGGCAGGCGAAGTTGATGGCGCGTGGGGTGGTGGTGCGCGGTGAAGGCCCCGGCATCTCCGACGCGGTCACGTACCTGACCATCGGCGGTACTCCGGTGAGTCAGGGCTCCGGCGTGGTGCTGGCCAGCGTCGGCGGCGAGGTGCCTTCGTCGGGTGACGTGGTGCTGCTCGGCTGCGGTGTCGCGTGGCGCACGGCAGCGGCCTGTGACGCGTGTTGGGCACAGACGCGTGAACGGCTGGCGCCGCTGTCGACGGCATCGGTGGTGATCGGCTCGCTCGCGGCCTTGACGGTGCAGCGGGTGGTGCTCGGCTGGGCCGACCCGCTGGGGCTCGTGACGTGGGACGGTGCGAAGCTCGTTTCAGGGCCGCCGGCGCGTTGCGAACTCCATCAAGAACGCCCCGAGAACGACTGAATCGAAACGCGCAGGTTGGCAAATTCGCGCGCTTGCACTATAAAGCCGCGTCTTTTTGTGACTGCAGTGTAATTGAGGGTGGACTGCGGCGATCTTCAGCATCGGAGCTACACGAATGGCGACGCAAGAGACGGGTTTTACTGTCTGGCTGACGGGCATGCTGGGCGCGGGCAAGACTTCGATGGCGAGTTACATCGAGGCGCGGCTGCGTCAGGTGGGCCGCAAGGTCGAGATTCTCGATGAAGACGACCTCCAGGACGATCTCTGGAAGGAAGTCGAAGGCGGCACCAAAGAAGAGCGCATGACCATCGCGCGTCGTCTGGGTTTCGTGGCTGACGCGCTCACGCGCAACGGCGTCGCGACCCTGGTGGCCTGCGCCAGCCCCGACAAGCAGTCGCGCGACGAGAACCGTCGACGCATTCAGCGCTACATCGAGGTCTACGTCGATTGCCCGACCGACGAGCTCATCAAGCGTGACACCACCGGCAAGTACAAGAAGGCGCTCGCCGGCGAGATCCCCAACTTCGTGGGAATCACCGAGCCGTACCAGCCGCCCAACTCGGCTGAAGTCACGGTGCACACGAACACCGAGTCCATCGAGGACGGTGGTTTGAAGATCTTCCAGTCGCTGCTCGACCTCTCGTTCATGACGGCCGAAGAGCTGAAGGTCATCACCGGCACCAAGATGAAGCCGCAGCCGCCCAAGGCGAAGAAGGGTGGCAAGCCGGCGAAGCCCGTGAAGGCTGCCAAGGCCGCCAAGCCTGCGAAGGCCGCGAAGCCGGCGCCCAAGAAGAAGGGCAAGAAGTAAGGCGCACGTCGCGCGCGAACGCGTTATGGCTTCGCGCGCATGACGTCGCTCCCGTCAGTTCCAGTGTTGTCTGACGCCGAAGTCGAGGCGCTCTGCGAGCAGTCTGCGGAGCGCCTCGAGTCTTTGAAGGCCTCGCTGCGCGAGCACGGCTCGGCGCTGGTTGCGTTCTCGGGCGGGGTTGATTCCGCGTTCGTTCTCAAAGTCGCAGTCGACGTGCTGGGCGAGCGCGCCATCGCGTTCACCGCCATTTCTGCCTCCGTCGCACCTGACGAAGCCGACGAGGCGAAGGCGTTGGCGACGCAGCTGGGCGCGCGCCATGTGGTGGTCGACTCGAATGAGCTCAACGACCCTCGCTACGCCGCCAACCCGTCGAACCGCTGCTATTTCTGCAAGACCGAGCTCTACACCCTGACGGAGCAGCACCGGGTCTCGCTCGGGCTGGCCGTCGTGCTCGACGGCTTCAACGCCGACGACAAGAAAGATCATCGCCCCGGGCACAAGGCCGCGCGTGAACACGCCGTGCGCTCTCCGCTCGCCGAAGCGCAGCTGACCAAGAAAGAAATTCGCGCGTGGAGCCGCCGCTTCGGGCTGCCCACGTGGGACAAGCCGCAGATGGCGTGCCTCGCCTCGCGACTTCCGTACGGCACGCAGGTCACCGTCGAGCGCCTTCGTCAGGTGGGCGCGGCTGAAAAAGCGGTGCGCAGCTTCGGCTTCGTGAACTTCCGCGTGCGCTACCACAGCGAAGTCGCGCGCCTCGAAGTCGCCGCCGACGAGCTGCCGAGGTTGATGGAGCCAGCGCTGCGCGCGCAAGTGAACGCCGCCATCAAGAGCGCCGGCTTCACTTTCGTCGCCATCGACCTCGAGCCGTTTCGCTCGGGTCGGCTCAACGACGCGCTGCCTGCGAAGGTCGTTTCGTTGCCCGTGCTGTGACGCGCTGAGTCGTACAGCAGCGCACTTCACACCCGCTGCAACTGCTACTCTCCGGTCACCTTTTTCCCCGGCCGACACGGGAGGTTTTCTCTTCATGCATTCGTCTTCTTCGACGCGAAACACGCGCCACGCCTCGTTCATGTTTGTGGCGTTGCTGGTCGGGCTGGGTTGTAGCGGCAGCGGCTCCGGTTGTTCGACTTTGACGCCGTACCCTGCGGGCACCCGGTACATGGGCCCGAAGAATGACAACGCGGTCAACATTCGTTTGTCGCCGCAGGGCATCAACTACCTCAACACCAACTGGCGCACGCTCGTCGACGCCTTCGCGCCGGGCGGCGAGCTCAACATTCCCATCAGCTGCATGGAGCAGGATCTCCCGGTCATCGGGCGACTGAAGATCGCCGACCAGGGTGGAGCCAACTGCAACAACGAAAACTGCGGCCAGATGGACTCCGTGTGTGACGTCAAAGATCTGCCGGCCAACGTTCGCGTTCGCCTGACGGGCTTTTCGCTCGTGCCGCGTTCGCCTGACGTGCTCGAGGCCACGCTGCAGCTGGCCATCAACACCGGCAACATCTACATCGCGACGGTCAGTCAGAACGCTGGCGTGTGCCTGGGCCTCTCGGAGCTCAAAGGGTCAGTCAGTTTCGACAGCGCGCGCAACGCGCCGAACACCACCAACCGCGTGGGCGCGACGGTGCAGTTCACCATCGATCAACGCTTCGACAAGCTGCTGGCCTTCAGCGTGACGGCGCTCACGGGTACGGAAATCTGCGGCGCTTCTGGCGCCCCCGGTCAGCCGCAGTGCATCGACCCCGACGATCTCGTCATCGACGGCCTCAACAACTGCGGCAACGTCTGGCTCACGGCGGCGAACTGGGGCCCGATCAAGAACCTCGTGCTCGGGCTGATTTCAGGCCCGCTTCAAGATCAGATCAAGGCCGCCGTGGCTACCCAGAGCTGCGCTGCGTGCCAGACCAACGCTGACTGCCCGACCAGGACTGACGGCAACAACACCCCCGTCACATGCACTGACAACGTCTGCATGTCGGCCGGCAAGTGCGCGCCGCGCTTCCTCGGCGTCGAAGGCAAGCTGAACCTCGGCAGCGTGCTGGGTTCGTTCGGCGCGCCTGCCGACGCTGAGCTCGAACTCTCGCTGGCTGCAGGCGCCACCGCGCAGGTCGACACCGGCCTGAACATCGGCACGCGGGTGGGCATCAAGCCTGCGACGGTCTCGAGCTGCGTGCCTCCTCAGGCCGCGCCGCCAATGACGATGGTGAACTTCCCCGACTTCGACGCCGAAGCGACCGCAGGCTCGGGGTACCACGTGGGGCTCGGCATCTCGTCGAACTTCCTCAACAACGCGTTCTGGGCCGCGCAGCAGGGCGGAGCGCTCTGCCTGAACCTGTCGACCGAGAACGTGGGCCTCATCAACAGTGGCCTGTTCTCGACGTTCCTCCCGTCGCTCGGCAAGCTCGTCACGCGCGACGGCAAAGACGCGCCGATGATGGTCGTGCTGCGCCCCGCGCGTGCGCCGACGGTGGTGGTCGGAGAAGGCACGTACGACCCGGTCACCAACAAGCCCATCAAGCCGTTGCTGCTCCTGACGCTGCCGGACCTCAGCATCGACTTCTACGCGATGCTCGATGATCGCCAGGTTCGCCTCTTCACGCTGACCGCCGACATCTCGCTGCCGCTCTCGCTCATCTTCGAAGGGTGCGACGAAGTGAAGCCCGCGCTCGGCGACGTGCGCTCGCTCATCAGCAACATCCGCACGGGGAACAGCGAGATTCTCGCAGAAGACCCGCAGGTGCTCGCAGACCTCGTACCTGCCGTCATCGGGCTTGCCGAGCCCGCGTTGGCGAGCGGTTTGTCGGGCTTCGCGTTGCCAGCGCTCGGGAGTTTCAAGCTCAAGGTCAACGAGGCCAAGGGCGTTGGTCGCATCGCGGGCAGTGACGCGTTCAACCACCTCGGCATCTACGCCACGTTGATGGACGCGAACGCTTCGTGTGCGGTGAGCGCGCCTCGTCTTTCAGTCGCGCTCAAGCGCGCCGTCATGCCCGACGCGAAAGACATGAAGCTCACCGGCAATCGGCAGCTGCCGTGGCCGCAGGCGGTGCTCGACGTGCGCGCGCTCGGCAAGGAGGGCAGCGCCCAGTTCTCGTTCAAGGTCGACGACGGCATGTGGACTGACTTCGTGCCCGCCACCGACAACGAGCTCGTCGTGACGCACGGCCGGTTGCTGCTCCAGGGCCAGCACCAGATTCACGTGCGCACGCGTGTCTCAGAAGATCCGCGCGGCATCTCGGCGCCGCAGACCATCGGCTTCCTCGTCGACTGGGACGCCCCCCGCGTTTCGCTCACCGCTGACTTCGCTGCAGATCGTCTCGTGGTCGTCGCCAGCGACGTGGTGTCGGAAGATCGACTCCAGTACGCGTACCAGCTGGGCGACGGGGCCGCGTCGGCCTTTGGCGCTGCCCGCGAAATCTCGCTCTCGGCCGTCGAGCAGCAGGGCGGGGTGACGGTGTTCGCGCGTGACGAATACGGGCACGTCGGTCAGGCCACGTGGAAGGCGCAGCAGGTCGCGCTTCGCCCCGAAGTCTCTGACATCGCGCCCGTCAGCGAGACGCCTGCGGGTACCGGCTGTTCGACGGCGGGTGGTTTCAGCATCGGCGTGCTCGCGCTCGCCAGCCTCCTTCGCCGTCGCAAGAAGTGAGACATCGCTTCGCTGCCGTGGTGCTGCTGGTTTCCAGCAGCGCGTGGGCGCAGTCTCACCGCGGCTCGCTCGGTCTCACCGTCGCCGCTGGTGGTGAGGTCATGGCGCTCATCTCGGGCACGCGGCAGACAGCGAGTGAGCTCGGCGCGCGGCTGCCGATAGAGCTCGGGGCCACGCTGGGCATCACCGACAAGACCGAGCTGCTGCTGTCGGGTCGCTTCGCGCCGGGCGTGACGACGGGCGTCTCGCTCGTAGGCGCTTCGTTCTACGCGGGGCTCCGACAGAGCTTCGGCTACGAGGCGCTCAAGACGTTCTTCGAGTTGCAGGCTGCAGTGCACGTCGCTCCAGCGTTCACCGCCGGTGTCCGTGTCGCGGTCGGCGTGCAGTATGACGTGCTCGACGTGATGGGCGTGTACGCGTCGCTCGGAGGGCAGATTGGTGGCGCGCTGTACCTGCGGCTTTCGGGTGAGCTGATCATCGGCGTGCAGTTCCGCACGTACTTGTTCGAGTGAGTTTTTTTGACGGCCTACATGTGTGTGCGACTATGTGTGCCTATGAACGACAACTCCCGCCTGACCTCGGTTGTTTTCCGGTTGAACCGTGATCGCCTCGAGCAGCTCAAGGACCTGTCGAAGGAGACGCGCATTCGTCAGAGCGAGTACCTCCGTGAGGCCATCACCGACCTGCTCGAGAAGTACGAAGAGAAGTTGAACGATTGATGCGGTGACGGTGCGGTAGCCGCCGAATGCACCGCCGTGGTACCACCGCCACGGCGCACGACTTCGGAGGGCACGCCGCACATGGCAGATCAGGGCTGGCTGTTCCGCGATGGCGATCTGATTCTGGGTCCCGTCCCCGCGCAGCAGATCATCGACAAGTTGTACGCCGGTGAGCTGTTGCCTCAGAGCGAGGTGCAGGCGCTCGGCAGCGGCCGCTTCCTCAAGGTCGTCGAGGTGCCTGAGTTCAAGGTGCACGTCGCCAAGGCCGAAGCGAAGATGCGCATCGACGCTCAGGCCTCGCAGCACCACGCGGAAGTGAAGCAGACGCGCAACCGCGCGCTGATCATCGGCGCTGGCGTGCTCGTGGTGCTGGGCATCATCGTCGCGGTCATCGGCAACTACCTCGCGGTGCATGGCTCGGGCGGCAAGACGGCCGAAGAGCTCGCGTGGGGCGACATCACCGTCGACGCGCCGACCGTCTCGAAGGCCAAGCGCCGCGAAGACGACGAGTTCGTCGACTACCAGGGCTCGGGCAAGAAGGTGCCGACGGCGCTCGCGGTGAGGCAACCCAACACCGGGCAGCCAAAGCAGCCGACGAATACCGGCAAGCCGTCCATGGGCAACGCCGACCCCGATGGCATGTCGTTGGGTGAAGTCGACGAGGCGGGCATCAATTCGGTGGTGGCGAAGAACAAGGCCACGCTCATCGGCTGCATCAAGCAGGTCGCCAAGCCGGGCGTGTACATGAAGATCCCCATCGAGTTCTCGATCGCCGAGGCGGGCAAGGTCTCGAAGGTGTGGGTCGACAACGCCGATCTCAAAGATTCGGGCCTCAACGACTGCCTGCTCAAAGAGCTGCAGAAGTGGCCGTTCAAGCCCGGTCATTCAGGCAACTCGGTGAATCTCTCGTTCAACGTCGGCAAGAAGAGTTGAAACCTGCGCGCTGCGCTGAGAGAAGCGCGCGCGTATGGCCACCGCCGAAGACGTCATCAGCAGCAACGCGGCAAACGTTCCGCCCGGCAGCTTCCGTCACACGGTGCTGCTCGCGGCCAAGCGCTTCAAGTCGTCGTGGGTCGAGCTCGGCAAGCTGCTCAGCCAGGTTCGTCACGAAGGCCTCTTTTCCGAGTGGGGCTACGGCACCTTCGAGGCGTATTGCCTGGCGGAGCTGCGCATCAAAAAGGGCACCGCCGACAAGCTGACGCGCAACTTCAGCTTCCTCGAGAAGCACGAGCCGCAGGTCATGCAGACGCCTGAGCTCGCCGAAGCGGCGCCGGCCTTCGAGGTCGTCGAGGTGCTGGCGCAGGCAGAAGAGCGCGGTCAGCTCTCGGCCGGCGAGTACAAGTCGATTCGCGACTCGATCTGGAATCAGGAAAAGCCGACCAGCGAGCTGCGCCGCGATCTGACCGAGCGGTTTCCGGCGCCTGAAGTGCGCGTGACGGACGCGGCGGAGTTCAAACGGCTCTGGAGCCAGGCCAAGCGGCTGGTGGCGGAGCTGTCGGCGAGCAAGAAGGTCCCCGACGCGGTTAAAGAACGTGCCGCGGCGTTGGTGGCCGATCTGGAAGAACTGGCGACCGCGAAGGACGCCTGAGAGTTGCAACACAGCCCCACCCCGGCGTTACAGTTGTCACAGGCAGGCCCGTGAGGAGGAAGTCCACGTGAAGAAGGGCGAGCATCAGGTGAACCTCTCGTGTTCTTTCTGCGGGAAGTCGCAGCGAGAGGTACGCAAGCTGATCGCAGGCCCCACGGTCTACATCTGCGATGAGTGCATCAAGCTGTGCAACGACATCATCGCGGAGGAGGCCGAGAAGGACGACAGCAAGCCCGCCGTCAGCCTCCCGACGCCCGTCGAGATCAAGACCTTCCTCGACGACTACGTCATCGGTCAGGACTTTGCGAAGCGCGTGCTCTCGGTGGCCGTCTACAACCACTACAAGCGCATCTATTCGCGCAAGCCCGCTTCGAAGCCGCGCCCCGGCGTCAAAGGCCCGGGCCCCGAAGACGTCGAGCTCTCGAAGTCGAACATCTTGATGATCGGGCCCACGGGCTCCGGCAAGACCTTGCTCGCGCAGTCACTCGCGCGGTTCTTGAACGTGCCGTTCACCATCGCCGACGCCACCAGCCTCACGGAGGCCGGCTACGTGGGTGAAGACGTCGAGAACATCATTCAGAACCTGCTGCACAACGCCGACTACGACGTCGAGAAGGCCGGCCGCGGCATCGTGTACATCGACGAGATCGACAAGATCTCGCGCAAGAATGGCGACACGCCGTCGGCCACGCGCGACGTCGGTGGTGAAGGCGTTCAGCAGGCGCTGCTGAAGATCATCGAAGGCACGCGCGCCAACGTCACGCCTCGCGGCGGCAAGAAGTACAACCAGCAGGAGTACATTCAGGTCGACACCTCGAACATCCTCTTCATCTGCGGTGGTGCCTTTCACGGCATCGAAGGCGTCATTCGTCGCCGCGTCGGTGAAAAGGGCCTGGGCTTCGGCGCGAAGATCGAAGCGAAAGAAGAGCGCTCGGTCGGAGAGCTGCTCGCGCTGGTCGAGCCCGACGATCTGATGAAGTTCGGCATGATCCCCGAGTTCATCGGCCGCCTGCCGATGGTCGCGACGCTGAACGATCTGAAAGAAGAAGATCTCGTCACCATTCTGACGGAGCCGAAGAACGCGCTCACCAAGCAGTACCAGAAGCTCTTCGAGATGGAGAAAGTGAAGCTCTCGTTCACCCGCGAGTCGTTGCGCGCGGTGGCGCGGGAGGCGCTGCGCCGTCACTCCGGAGCGCGTGGGCTTCGCGCCATCATGGAAGATGCGATGTTGGAGATCATGTACGACGTGCCCTTCCGCGAAGGCGTGAAGGAGTGCCGCATCACCGACGGCGTGATCCTCAAGAAGGAGCCTCCGCAGGTGGTGGTCGAGAAAGAGAAGAAGTCGGCCTGATCGCCGCACTTGTCTGCCCTGCCGTGTAGGGTTCTCTTTCGATGCGTCGCCTCAGTTTTCTCCTCTTTTTCTCGGCGGTTGCAGGCTGCACGTGCAGCCGCGCGGTGGAGCCTGTCGACGCGGGGTCGTGTGTGTGCCCCGCGGCGCCCGAAGCGCTCACGGCGACTCCGAATGTCGTGAAGCCCACCGTGCGCCAGGAGCCGACGGCTGCGAGCCCGCACGTTCACCCGCTGGCCGTGTGCCCGGCGGAAGATCGCCTGCCACTCGACGTCGCGCAGGAGGCCTTCGACGCGCGCGACTATGAGAAAGCCCTCTCGTGTGCGGCGCAGGCTGCCGCGCTGTCTCCGGGTGACGCCATCGCGCACGCCGAGCGAGCCAACGCGTTGGCACAGCTCAACCGCTTCGACGAGGCCACGCTGGCCTACGCGCGGGCGCTCGCCATCGACCCCGATTCGTTGGACGCGTTGGCAGGCGCGGCGCACTTCTACGTGGTGCTGCAGCCCTCGACGCGTGAGCTCGATGAGCTCGGCAGCAACTACGCGGAGCGGGGCTTCGAGCTGGCTACTTCTCAGCGCGACGAGGTCTTCGCGCTCAGCTTCGCGCGGCTCTCGGCGATGGCCTTCAACGACATCGGCCAGCCCTATGACGCGTTGGAGCGCGCTGACTGGGTGCTGCTCAAAGAGAAGGGTGACGCGGAGGCCCTGTACGAGCGCGCGGTGGCGTTGTTCGAGCTGTGTCGTTTCAAAGAAGCGAAGAGCGCGTTCACCAAGCTCCTCGAAGACAAGGAGCGCGCCGCGTGGGCGCACCATCACCTCGGCTTGTTGCTCGAGCGTGACGGCAAGCAGGCCGAGGCCGACGTGCACTTCGGCAAGGCGCGCGCGCTCGACGTCGAGGCGTTCCCCGAGCCGGTGTTGTTGTCGACCGCCGACTTCAAGAAGGAGCTCGAGCACGCCATCGCCGCGCTGCCAGATGACATGCGAAGAGATCTCAAAGGCATTCCCGTGGAGGTCGAAGATCTACCGCAGGAGCTCGATCTCACGTCGGGAGACCCGCCGCTGTCGCCCACGATCCTCGGGCTCTTTCGTGGCACGCCGTTGGGTGAGACGTGCGAGCTCGAGCCGGGCGCGAAGCCGGGCTCGCCGTGTCGCTCCATCTCGCTGTACCGGAAGAACCTCGCGCGCGCAGTGGTGACGCGTGACGAGTTGGTTGAGCAAATTCGCGTGACGCTGCTGCACGAGGTCGGTCACCTGCGCGGTGAAGACGATTCGGAGCTGGCCGCCCGAGGTCTCGAATGACGAACCCGTTGGTTGTGGTGTCGGCGAACGCCGCGAAGTCGCTGCGCCTTGGTTACCCGTGGTGCTACCGCACCGAGGTCGTCGAGTGGCCGACAGACTCCCTGGCGCCCGGGGCCATCGTCGATCTCGTCGACCCGCAGAAGAACGCCATCGGGCAGGCTTTCAGCGCCTCCAGGTCGCCGCTCGCGTTTCGCCTGGTCTCTCGCAAGCTGGGCCGCGACGAAGCGCTCGACACGAAGTTCTTCCGCGCGCGCATCGAAGCGGCGTGGCGTCGGCGCGAGTCGCTTCATCATCGTGACGCGTTTCGCGTGGTGCACGGCGAGGCTGACCTGCTCCCCGGGTTGTTCGTCGATCGCTACGGCGACGCGTTGACGCTGCAGACGTTGAGCGAAGGCGCGAACGTTCGCAAAGAGGTGTGGGCGAAGTTGTTGCTCGAGGTGACGGGCCTCAAGACGGTCGTCTGTCGTGACGACGCCTCGGGGCGCGACTGGGAATCACTGCCGCGTGAGAAGCGCGTGCTGCTGGGGTCGGGCCCGACGACGGTGCGCTACCACGAGGGTGAGAACAGCTTTGAAATCGACCTGATGACCGACGCCAAGACCGGCTCGTTCCTCGATCAGGTCGACAACCACGTGCGCGCCGGCGAGCTGGGGCGGGGTGAAGCGCTCGACACGTTCAGCTACCACGGCGGGTTCGCCATCGCGTTGTCGAAGCGGTGCACGAGCGTCATCGCCGTCGAGCAAGACGAGGCCGCCGCCGGTCGTGCGCGCGTGAACGTGGAGGCCAACGGGCGGAAGAACGTCACCGTCGAGCACGCCAACGCGTTCGACGTGCTGCATCGCTACGCCGATGAAGGGCGCAAGTTCGACACCATCGTCGTCGACCCGCCGGGCCTCGCGAAGCGCAAGGAGGGCATCGCTGTCGCCAGGCGCGCGTACCATGAGCTCAATCTGCGGGCGCTCAAGCTGCTCAAGCCTGACGGGCTGCTGGTGAGCTGCAGCTGCTCGGGCAAGGTGACGCGGCAGATCTTCGAAGAGATCCTCCACGGCGCGGCGGCCGACGCGAAGCGCAGCATTCAGATTCTCGAGCGTCGCGGCGCGGGCATCGATCACCCGTCGCTCTCGTCGCTGCCTGAAACCGAGTACCTGAAGGCGTGGTACCTGCGCGTGCTCTGAGTCGCTACTTGACGCCCAACTCGCGCTTCAACTTCTGAACGAGCTCGAAGTACTCGGTGCGGCCGAAGCCCACGTTCAGAATGTGGAAGTCTTTCTTCGAGAGCCCGACGCAGCCGAAGCAATACGTGCAGTCCGACAGGTTCTGCGAAAAGTACACGTAGGCCGAGTTCGCGCAGTTCTCGCTGTGCACCGAGTACGCGCACGCGTTGAGCGACTTGGAGTCGACGCAGTGCGTGCAGTTGTTGCAGAGCTCGCAGCGGATGCAGTGCGTGCAGCCGTAGCAACCCTCGCAGTCATTGCAGAACATGCAGTTCGCGCAGCGCACACATTCGTTGCACGCGTAGCTGCCGGGGTTTCCCGGGTCGGCGGCGAAGCTGTTCGCCAGCCCCTTGAGTTCTTCGAGGAAACGACGCTTGTCGAGCCCGGCGATGGTCTCGCGCGCCTCTTTGGGATCCACCGGCTTCTTCGTGTCTCGGGCCACGGCGGCAGTAAAGCCGCTCTCGCGTCGCGTTCACGAGCGTTTTCGTCGTCGCCGCAAACTGCTCGCGGTTCTCCACGTGGGCTCGCCGCAATTTCTGGTGCTGTCTTCAATGTCCCGCCCGGGCGACGCGGCAGCACGGGGCGCGGCCTGCTGCGGTGAGCTCGCCAGAAAAGTTCACGGCAAGAGCGGGAGTCCGTTCGCGCGGTGATGCCGGCGGTCGCGGCGCTGCTGCCCTTGAAAACAGCTTCCCAGCGAGCAGGCCGAAGGCGTTCGCGACAGCCTCGACTTCGAAACGAGTGCGCCGCTCGGTGCTATGAGCGCCGCGCCGTGGACCTGTCTCATCTCAACAAGCCGCAGCGCGAAGCGGTGCTCACCACCGAGGGCCCGTTGCTCGTGCTCGCGGGCGCTGGCTCCGGCAAGACGCGCGTCATCACGCATCGCATCTGCCACCTGCTCGATAAAAAGGTGCCGGCCCGCTCGATTCTCGCGGTGACGTTTACCAACAAGGCCGCCGCTGAAATGAAAGAGCGCGTGGTGCAGATGGGCGGGCAGCGCGCGCTCGCCGTCACGCTCTCGACCTTTCACGCGTTCGGCGCCGAAGTGTTGCGAGAACACCTCTTCAAGCTCGGCTGGCCGAAGAAGTTCGCCATCGTCGACACTGGAGATCAGATCGCGCTCGTGCGCCGCGCGATGAAAGAGCGGCAGATCGACGACAAGGTCTTCGACCCGCGCAAGGTGCTCACGCTCATTTCTCGCGCGAAGAACTCGGGAGAAATTCCCGGCGAAGGGCCGCGCGCGCCGCTGCACGATGACGACGACGATGGTCTCGACGACATCGACGGTGAAGACAGCGACGATCTCGAGCTCGCGGCGAGCCTGACGTTTCCGCTCTACCAGCTCGCGCTCAAGGCACAGGGCGCGGTCGACTTCGACGATCTCATCGTCTTTCCGTCGCGAATCTTCGAGCAGTTCCCCGAGGTGAAGCAGCACTACTCCGATCGCTTTCGCTACATCATGGTCGACGAGTACCAGGACACGAACAAGGCCCAGCTCGAGCTGTTGCGGCACCTGGGAGACGCGCACCACAACGTGTGTGTCGTCGGCGATGATGATCAGTGCATCTACTCGTGGCGCGGCGCCGAGGTTCGCAACATTCTCGACTTCGAGAAGCTGTTCCCCGGCGGGAAGGAAGTGCGCCTCGAACAGAACTACCGCAGCAATCAGGTGATTCTCGACGGCGCGAACGCCGTCATCGAGAAGAACCCCGACCGCCGCTCGAAGCG
>JAMHXF010000024.1:0-2337 GCA_035910535.1 Archangium sp.
CCGCAGCGCGCGCGCGCCGTCGGCGCCGGCGCCGGGCAGCCAGACGGCGTTCGTCTCCTTGATGTCGCCGTGCACGAAGCCGGCCTCGTGCAGCGCCGCGACGGCCTCGGTCAGCGCCGCGAGCGTCGCGACGCGCTCGGCGGTCGACAGCGCGTCGCGCACGAGCGGCTCGCCGCGCGGCATCACGAGCACGACGTGCGACCGGCGCGAGCGCGGCGCGTAGGCGCCAATCAGCGGCGCGGCGGCACGCGGCGCGAGGCGCGCCACCAGCGCCGTCATCGACAGCTCGTGTTCGACCGCGCGCTCGCCGCCGCGCAGCCACTTGTAGACGCGCCCGCGACTCGCCCCAACGCTGGCGCTCTGCCTCTTGTGCAGCCACTCGATGCTGCCGCGCGGCACGAGCGCGGCGTAGTTGGCGTCGTTGTCCTCGACGACGCCGCGCAATTGCTGCTCCGCGCGCGTGGACGGCGTGATGGCGTATGCCGCCGCGCCACCGCCACCGTCGCCGTCGTCACCGGCGTCGTCGCTGTCGTCATCGGCGTCGTCGTTGGCGTCACCGTCGTCGTTGGCGTCACCGTCGTCGTTGGCGTCACCGTCATCGTTGGCGTCACCATCGCCGTCGTTGTCACCTTCATCTTCGCCGCCGTCGTTGCCACCTTCATCTTTGCCGTCGTCGTTGTCGCCGTCGCCGTCATCGTCGTCGCCACCGCCACCGCCACCACCACCACCACCGCCACCGCGACTGCCGCGACTGCCGCGACCGCCACGACCACCGCCACCGCCACGGCCACCGCCGCGACCGCCGCGACCTCCTCCGCGGCGGACGTTCTGGAGCTTGTTTGGCGTGTTCGCGGCGACCGATTTCGGGAGCTGGTTGTCCGGATTCGGCCCGCTCATCAGCGCGTTCATCGACTTCACGTAGAACACGTCGAGCACGTCGAGAAAACCGGCCACTTGGTCCTTGCTCAGGTCGTCATATGACTGCGGCCGCGCGAACTCGACCAGCGGCAGCATTGTGACGATGTCGTGCTCGCCCAAATCGGCTACTGGCTTCAGGTGCGCGCAGTTCAGAAGAACGGTGATTTTCGACTGGCCCGTCTGCACTGTCACCACGTTGGGCGCGTTGTTACAGATCTATGCGGCGACGGCGCGTCAGTGCGTCCGCCGCCTTTCGTCGCAGGGCGCACCTGGTCGCGGGCCATCTGACCCAACTTGACTTTGTCCATCGCGATTTCGACAGGCTTGGCGTTGTCGCGTTTGTGCTCGCAGATGATTCGCGAGTGCTCGCCCCACTGGACCTGCAGGTCGGCTTTCTTGGCGACGCCTGGCCGCCGAGAGTCGTCCCCAAGCACGAGGTTGCTGGAGTCCTCGGAGTGGCACACTTCCTGCAACACACACAACGCGCCAACGCGTCAGAAAACCAAGAACAGAATAACCAAACAGCGCGCTCGCCTACTAAGTCCGTTTCCTTCATGTGTTTGCCGAGACAGTTGAAGCTGTCGAGCGCAAACGACCAAGATCGAGCCGCACGCCCTTCGCCATCAAAGCTGGCCGGGTTGGTCACCACCTCGACAAAGTTGAGCACTGCCAGTAGCAATTGACGAGGCGCGCTCTCTTTGACGTCGGGAAATGCTTCTAATGCGACCTTCGCGAGCTCCGCGGGCTTCAGCGTGGTGAGGTTCTCGAGCTTGAGCTTGAGCTCGAGCTTCTCGCGGAAAGAAGCAAGAAGATCGGCGCGCTTCTTGACGAGCGCGTCGATTTTTCCATCGGCGTCGTCCTTATTCACGGCGTCGTCGCGATTCACCGGCCCCGAGGCCAGACACTCCGCGTATGCTCGTTGCCTCGCTGCCGCGGTCTTGATCGCGTTCTTGATCGCGTTCTCGATCTCATCACTCGAGTACTTGGGGTGCTTGTGCAGGTCCTCGCCTTCGCTGTTCGGATTCACGAGAAACATCGCCGATGATGCGAGCGAGTTGAAATCTTGTTCTTCGATTGCGTGCGTCAAATCGGTCGGGTTTTTGTTGACTGTGCAGTATTGCGTCTTATTCTGTGTTGCGTCGCGCCGCGAACGCTCAGCTTAGCAGCGGTGGCGCGTCGACGACGGCGCGCGCACCGGTGACTCCGAGACCGGGGTCGCGCCCGCTTTCGGGCGCAGCTTGGCGCACTCCTTCTCCAGCTCGGCGAACTTGGTCTCAATCTGGGCCATCCTCGCATCCTTCGCGGCCATCTTCGCATCCTTCTCGGCCATGGCCGCACACGGCCGCGGCCGCAACGCCGCGGCCACGACGGCGAAGAATGTGGTAGAAGAGCACAGAACAGCGCCGACGCCGTGTCGCG
>JAMHXF010000025.1:0-170420 GCA_035910535.1 Archangium sp.
TCGTTTCCGCGACGAGTGTCTCGACCAGCACTGGTTTTCAGACCTCTCCGATGCGCGCACGACGATTGCTGCCTGGCGCGACGACTACAACCACGTCCGGCCTCATGGCTCCCTTGGCGGCCTCACTCCGAACGAGTACTCAGCACGCTTCACCAACCACGGACTCTCACTACGAGTGGCCTAGAGACCGGGGGCACGTCAGACCCCCACCAAACGCACCTGCGACCTGCTCGCTGGTGGTTTGGGGAGCACTCAATGCGTCTACCTTTGTTTCCCAACGGGGCGTTGAACGTTCCCAAGATTCCGTCTGCACCATGCAGACCGGTCATCACTGAGGATTGACTGGCATGAGCGCTTGGTTCCCCATCGCCTTGCCTGAGGGCTACACACCGCAGAAGGCGCGCATTCATAGTGATTCCGTGGTCGTGCTTGCTTCCTCAACCGCGCGTCAGTCGGTGTTGTTCGTACGAAAGCGCGGCAGCAAGGCGCTCAGGCTCGCGGTCATTCCGGCGAGCGCCTTTGTAAAGGACTTCGTCGCTTTTCCCGATCTCGGCGTATTCGTTCTCACCGCAGCGATGGCTAGTCGGGATGGCAATCTGACTTCATGGGACGACTTCCAGGTAATGGAGCTGAACTTGGATACCTGCGCCGTCAGGACCATTTATGCGAGCAACGACTGGGACAGGCGGCAGGTTTCATTTCCGATCGCATTCCTGGGAGCTACGCCCGATCGGAGACTGGCACTCGCGTGTGGGCAGCATGTAGCTCCGGGAGCCTCAGCACTCGACTATCGAGTCGGCTACCTCGACCCCGTTTCGGGACAGCTGGAACTCGCGGAGCAACTCGCCGGCCTCGTCTTCTGAGGCTCGGGCACTGAAGGACTCAGTCTCGTCCGTTCGATTGGCTCCCGGGACGTCTGGCAATGCCGCGATTCACGAAGGCAGCAAGCGGGTCAGCTCGGCTTCGAGGCGCTGCACTTCGAGCGGCTTGGTCAGGTAGCCGTCGAAGCCCGCCTTACGAACCGCGTCTTCATCGCTGCGCATGGCCATCGCCGTCAGCACCGCTGCGGCCTCCTGCACGGGCACGGCGCCGACCAGATGACGACGAGGTTGTATTTGGCCACCGGCGACTGAAGGACGAATTCTTCTTCGACTCTCAGAGCCGTCTCCTCGTCGACCGAGGCAATTCCTCCGTCGCCAGCCCCGCCTACTTCACCTCCGACGACTATGTCTGGCTGGGCCATCGCCCCCTGCTCGTCGTGCGCGGTAGGCTCTCCACCTCCGATGACTTCCGCAGCCCCGACTCCTCCAGCACTTGTGGCCGGAATGGCGCCTCCGAGCCGTGTGGGCCCTTCTTCATCCTCTCCGATGACTTGCCCAAGCCCGTCGCGCTCCTCGACGCTTCCGGCAAGCACGCCCGCAAGCTTGTCTGGGATGCCTATGGTGCTCTCAACCGCAGAGTCATTCGCAGCGAGACGCCGCACCCCTACGCCCACAATCAAACGTACAGCATCTTCAGCCAAACAATTCCATCCACCGCGGGAATGCAGATGGCCTACCGGTTTCAGTTCGATGCTTTCGACTCTGAAGCCAGCGGTGGCGTCCCCCTCGACAAGCTGCGTTTCCTTGTGAACTACGTGACGAAATTCGAATTGGGTGGCCATCATCTCGGCCGCGTCTTCACTCCCTGGCAAGCAGGAGGTGGCAACACCACTCTTCACTTCGTCTCCAATGCAAAGAATTGCCCTCCCTCTGGTTGCCTTACTGACGGTGGGCTGCCTGATGGCGGCAATTGGCCGTACTTCGGTGCGTCACTTGCCGCGCTCGAGGTGGCCGAAGCTCAGACTGGCGCCCTTCCCTTCGACATTCCTCTTCGCTTCCCCGGCCAGTACTTCGATGCAGAAACTCAAAAGCACGAGAATCACAATCGCTTCTATGACACGGCCACAGGTCGATACCTTTCTCCGGAGCCTTGGCTCCAAGACCCCACTGAAGTGTTGATCTCCGCGTACGGCGGCGAGTCGATGCCGACCTATGCGTACGCGCTGAGCAACCCGCTCCGCTACGCCGATCTGGATGGGCTGAAGCCAGGCGATCGGTTCAGCGGCAAATGGTCGCAGAACCGAGCGGCGGTTGACGCGCTCGACTGGACGAACCGAAACAAGAACACGAAGTGGGAACACGGGGGCATGGTCTGCTTCGAGCCCGCAACGCGTGAGTACTTCGCAACCGATCCGGTCACGGACAAGGATCCGGCGAGTTGCACTCCATCGAATAGCGCGTGTCCGAAGGGCACGGTACCAGTCGGCAACTACCACAACCATCCGGTCGACCCGCCGGGCCTGAACGATGAGGAGTTCAGCACGAAGGACAGGATCAACAACACGCTGGATCGGATCAACGGCTACTTGCGCACGCCATCGGGGTCTTTCAAGAAGTACTATCCGAACGCCGGTTTCGGTCCGGGACGAACGGTCACGCTCTGGCCATGAGGATGAGCGTGCTCGCGTTGATGCTGCTTCTTTCTTCGGGGGCCGCGCCCGAGTTGGAGGCGCGGTTCACGAGGCTGCAGAACGATCACAATGCGAAGTGGCTGCAAGTCACGGGAGTGCAGATCGGTTGCCTCGTCGTTGCGAGCGAAGACTTCAAGCTGCGGCTCAAGGAGGATCCCCTGCTCGCGAAATACGGAACCAGCATCGACGACTTCGACGCCATCGTGATTGAGAAAGATGGCCGATGCATCGTTGCTTTCAACGCCCGCGGCAAGAAGACCGGCGGGGGGATGGAGTACTGGATCGAAGGCCGACAGGTCATGAAGAAGGGCTACGCCAAGTAGCGGTCAGCCGACCGTGCGCATGGCTTCGTACGCAATACAAGAATGCGTCCGGCGCAGATCGCCTTGAAATCAAGCCAAGTGAACTGACCGATGGCGCGCTCGATAGAAGAACTCGTCTTGGAAGCCCATCGCGATCCGACGAAGGGGCTGGGAAGCCTCGCAGCGGCGAGCAAGGAAGCGATCGACTTCGGTGATGTGAAGCGAGCGCGCCTGACGTGCCCCCGGGAAACGGCACCAGTTGAAGCGCGAGTCCTTCAATGCCCGAAAACTCAGTCTCGTCCGCCCCATCGGCTCCGGGAGACGCCTGGCAATACGGTGATTCACGAAGGCAGCAAGCGGGTCAGCTCGGCTTCCAGGCGCTGCACTTCGAGCGGCTTGGTCAGGTAGCCGTCGAAGCCCGCCTTACGAACCGCGTCTTCATCGCTGCGCATGGCCATCGCCGTCAGCGCCACGACGGGGATCGCCTTCGTCAGAGGGTCACTGCGGAGCATGGCCAGCGCCGCGAAGCCGTCGACGCCGGGCATCGAGAGGTCCATCAGGATCAACGAAGGCTGTGTTTCTTTCGCCGCGCGAACGCCTGACTCGCCGCCGTCTGCGTCGACCACGCGGAAGCCACGGCGCTCGAGGTGCGCGCGCGCCAGCTCACGGTTCAGATCGTGATCGTCGACCACCAGCACCGTTCTCGCTTCTGGCGGGCTCACCGAGCGCACGCGCGTCAGGCGCTCGACGGTGGCGACGATCTCCAGCGCCGTGATGTCGCCCTTTCGCGCCGTCGCCCACGTGTGTTCGCGCAGCAGCTCACGCTGGGCGCTCGTGAGGTCGAGCGAGGTCAACACCAGCACCGGCACCGAGCGCAGCGTCGCGTCGGCGGCCAACTGCTCCACGAGCTCGAAGCCCGACATGCCGGGCATGAGCAGGTCGGTCAGCAGCACGTCAGGGCGGTTCGCGCGCGCCGCCGTCAACGCCGCAGCGCCGCTCTGGCACGTCTCCACCTCGTAGCCCTGCGGCGTCAACGACGCGCGCACCAGCTCGAGCGCGCGCGCGTCGTCGTCGACCACCAACACCCGCGCGGGGCTCCGGCCCGACGTGGCGCGACGCACGGCGCTCACCACTTCGCCGGGCTCGAGCGGCTTGCTCAACACGCCCGACGCATGCGGCGTCGTCGTCAGCACCACGGGCACGTCGCGCAAGCGCTCGTCGCCGCGCAGCAACCGCAGCGTCTTCAACCCGTCGTCACCGTCGACCGGCGTGAAGACCACCACCGACGGCTGCACGCGCCGCGCGGCGTCGACGGCGCTCTCGGCCTCGCTCGGGCCGTTGACGTCGAAGCCCCCGGTCTTGAGCGCGTCGCGGAGCTGATCTGCGCGCGCGCTCTCGGGCTCGAGCAGCAACACGCGCGGCCGCGCCCCGCCCGAAGACGGAGACGACGACCGCACCTCGACCACCACGGCCTCGAGCTCGAAGAAGAACGTCGCGCCCTGCCCGGGCGTCGAGACGATCTGCAGCCGACCACCGTGCCCTTCGATGAGGCGCTTGCAGATGGCCAGGCCCAGCCCCGTGCCCTGGTGCTTCTTCACCAGCGGGTTCTCGCCCTGCACGAAGGGCTCGAAGAGCTTCGGCAGCAGCTCCGGCTCGATGCCCGGGCCGCGATCCCGAACCGAGAAGCGCACCTTGCCGTTGACGTCTTCCACGGCGAGCACCACCTCGCTCTGCGTCGGGCTGAACTTGATCGCGTTCGACAGCAGGTTCACCAGCGCCTGCCGCAGCTTCTCGGGGTCGCCAGAGACGGCGCGCTGCGAGCGCACGTCTTGCGTGACGAGGATCTGCCGGGCGAGCGCCATGCCGCCCACGAGGCTCTGCGCCTGCGTCAACAGCTCGGCGGCGCGCACCGTCTCGCGATGCAGCTCGAGGCGGCCGGCTTCAATCTTCGAGAGATCGAGGATGTCGTTGATGAGCGAGAGCAGGTGCTTGCCCGCGCCGCGCACGTCGCCGAGGTAGCGCCGGTGGCGATCGCTGAGCGTCGAGCCGAGCTCGTCTGACAACAACTCCGAGAACCCGATGACCGAGTTCAACGGCGTGCGCAGCTCGTGCGACATGTTCGCGAGGAACGCCGACTTGAGCTGCGTGGCACGCTCGACCTCCTGGTTCTTGCGCTCGAGCTCGTCTTGCTGCGCGCGCAGCTCTTCTTGCTGCACCTTGAGCTCCTGGTTCGCGGCGGTGAGCGAACGGGTCCGCTCTTCCACTCGCCCTTCCAGCTCGGCGCGGTGGCGAACCGTGGCGCTCATCATTTCGTTGAACTGCACCGTCAGCTCACCGAGCTCGTCGCTGCGGTCGACCGCCACGGGCTTCGGCAACGAGCCGCGCGCCAGCTCCCGCGAGGCCACCACCAGCGCCTGCACCGGCGCCACCATGCGCTGCGCGAGCGCGAACGCGAGCACGAAGCCCAGCAACACCACCAGCGCGGTGCGCCAGAACAACCGCACCATCACGCGCGAGAGCGGATCATTCACCGCGTCGGTCGAGACGACGGAGACCACCGTCCACGGCACTGAGTTCATGCGGCGCGCGGTGGCCAGGCGCTCGCCCTGACCTGCGGCGTTCGGCGCGTAGGTGAGAATGGTGCGCATGCCCGCCGACGGCGCCGTCGACGACTCCCATTCGAGCTGCTCGTTCACCGGCTCGAGGTACTTCGCCGTGCGATCTCCGAAGCGCTTGCTGCGCTCGAAGACCTCGCGATCTTCCGCGCTCAGCGGGCCGCTGGGTCGAAAGAGGAGATCGGGCCTCGCGCCATGCGCGATGCGAATGCCCGACTGGTCGAGCACCACCACGTAGCTGCCGGGCCACACGCGATCATTGAGCTGCCGCGTGATGGCCCAGAACGCCTCGGCGCGCACGAGCACCGCCACGAAGCCGCCGTTCTCGAGCGGCGCCGTGTACGCCACGACGCCGTCCGTGTCTTTGGCCCCGGGAGGAATGAAGAGGTCGGAGATGACGCTCTGCCCGCTCGACGCGTCTTTGAAGTGCGCGCGCTCGGCCACCGAGATGCCCTCGAGGGTGGGGTTGGTGCTCAAGCGAACGATGCCGTCGCGACCGACGACCTTCACGAAGGCCACCCGCTGGTCACGCTGCGCGATGCCCACCAGCACCGAACGCGCGCGCGCCAGATCGTCTGCGCTGACATTGGCCTCGGCCGATGAACGCACCGAACGCACCGACGCCAGCAGCGTCGCGACGTCGGCGAACGTCGAGTTGAACGCGTCGAGCTCTTCGGTGACACGATCTGCGTGGCCGCCGATCTGCTCGTTCACCGAGGCGACGACCAGGTCCCTGCTCTGGGAGAAGATCACCAGCGTCGCCACCACCACCGGCAACACGGAGGCCACCAGCGCCACCGTCGCCACCTTCAACGACATCGACCAGTCTTTGAACGCCATCAGGCAACCCTCTCGAAGATGCGCAGCGACACGTCGACCCCCGCCAGCGGCGAGAACGCGCGGTTCATTGAGCTCGGCAATGACTCGGAGCGCCCCAGCACCAACACGCCGCCGGGCCTGAGCACCGCCGCGAAGCGCTCGAGCGCCAGCGTGCGAAAGCGCTCGTCGAACCACATGAGCACGTTGCGGCACGAGACCAGGTCGAAGTTGGCGACGATGGCCGACGGCGGCAGCAGGCGCGGGCCGGTGAGATCATGCTCGGCGAAGTGAACGCGCGCCTGGAGCTCCGGCCGCACGCGCATGACGTCGACGTCGAACTCGAACGAGCCCTCTGCGAACCCGGCCGGGAAGGTCTGAGGGGCGTACTCGGCGCGCGCCGCGTGCTTGAGCGCCGTGGCCGAGACGTCTGTGGCGAGCACGTCGAAGCGGCCCGGCGTGGCGGCGTCGAGCAGCATCGCCAGCGACCACGCCTCTTCACCCGTCGCCGCGCCGGCGACCCACGCACGTACCACGCTCGACGGCGCGGCCCGAGACAGCGCCGGCAACACGCGGTTCGCCAACGCGCGCATCACGTCGGTGTCGCGGAAGAAAGACGTGTGCCCCACGAGGCAGGCCTCGAGCAGCGACGTGCGCTCGGCCGCGTCGTGCTGCACGCGCGCGGAATAGCTCTCGGGCGTCAGGCCGAGCACGCCTGCCCGCGTCTCGACGGCGCTCTCGAGCGTCGAGCGGCGAAACGCCTCGAAGTCGATGCCCGAGTGCGCCCGCAGCGCCGAGACGATGTCCGGCAACGACGGCCCGACTCGCGAGAGGTTCACCGCGCCACCGCGAGGCGGAAGAGCGAACCACCACCTTCGCGCGGCTCGACCTCCACGTTGCCTCCGTGCGCAGAGGTCACCAGGCGCACCATGTAAAGCCCCAGCCCGATGCCACGGCGATGTTCGCCATGCGCGACCTCGACGGAGCTGAACTTGGTGAAGAGCCCCGGGCGCAGCGGCTCGGGCACGCCGGGCCCGCGATCAGCGACGGTGACCGAGATGAACTGCGTGGACACCTCCAGCCACACTTCGACGCGCTCGCGCGTGTACTTGAGCGCGTTGCTGACGAGGTTCTCGATGGCGCGCTGCAACAGGCTGGGGTCACCGACGATCATCGGGTCTTCAGCCGGCGCGGTGAACTCGAGCGCGATGCGGCGCTCGGTCGCGCCCGGCTTGAGCGTGGCGACGGCGTTGCGCACCAGCAGCGCGAGCGACACCTTCTCGCGCCTGGGCACCAGCTTGCCTTCTTCGAGCAGGCGCACCTGCAGCAGCTCCTCGAGCAACCCGGCGATGCGCATGGTGGCCGAGAGCCCGAGCTCGACGTCTTCTCGGTCTTCGTCGGTCTGCAGCGACGGGCTGTCTTTGAGCAGCCGCAGTGAGGCCAGCACCGCCGTGAGCGGGTTGCGGAGATCATGCACCAGCATCTCGACGAGATCGTCTTTGAGCGCCGAGAGCTCCTTCAGCTCCTCGACCTGACCTTGAATGATGCGCTCCTGCCTCGCGAGGCGAACGAAAGTCGCGACGCGCAGCTGCAGCTCACGTCGGTCTACGGGCTTGGTGAGGAAGTCGTCGGCGCCGGCGGTGAGCCCGAGGTTGCGGTCGTCTTGTGAACGAAGCGCCGTGAGCAACAGCACCGGCAGGTAGCGCGGCGCGACGGCGGCTTTGATGGCAGCGCAGCCGTCGAGCCCGCTGGTTCCCGGCATCATCACGTCAAGCACCACGACGTCGACGCAGCGGCTGCGCACCAACGCCAGCGCCGAGGCGACGTTGTCGGCTTCGAGCACGTCGTGGGCACCGATGAGCGCGCGGGCCGTGAGCTCACGAGCAAGGGGGTCATCGTCGACGACGAGCACCGTCGCGCGAGCTGCTGTCATGGATGCACCGGAGGCGTGAGGGAACCCATCGCGGTGCGCAGTCAAAGCGAGGCCGCTGCGGCGCCGCGTTCATCGTCAGAACACGGCAAACCGACACACCTCAGGCAATAAGCCTGGTTTTCCATTCGCACGCCCCTATTCGTTTGTGATCGAACGAGTGAAGTAGAGCGCGATCGCCCAGTGATGCCAACGCTCCCGTTCGAGGGTCTGCTGCGACTCCGCGCCGACACTGAACAAAACGTCAGTCCCCTGAGGTAGAAGGCGCCGGGTGAGCATCGTCGTCGTCGCCGAGAAGCCTTCAGTCGCTCGAGATCTGGCGCGCGTGCTCGGCGCGCACACGCGGGGCAACGGGTTGATGAGTGGCAACGGCTACATCGTCACGTGGGCCATCGGGCACCTCGTGGGGCTCGAAGAACCCGAAGGCATCGACGCCCGGTGGAAGCGCTGGAGCTTCGAGACGCTGCCGATGTTCCCCGTGAAGTGGCCGCTGCGCGTGTTCGACCCGACGCGGGCGCAGTTCGACATCGTTCGGCGCGCGCTGACGGCGGCTGACGTGACGGAGGTCATCTGCGCCACCGACGCCGGGCGCGAAGGCGAGCTCATTTTTCGCTTCGTGTACGAGGCGGCCGGCTGCCGAAGGCCCGTGCGCCGCTTGTGGATCTCCTCGCTCACCGACGGCGCGATTCGTGACGGCTTCGCGAAGCTGCGGCCGCAGCGCGACTTCGACGGGCTCGCGGCGGCGGCGTTGGGCAGGGCGCGCGCTGACTGGCTGGTGGGCATGAACCTCTCGCGCGCGTATGGGTTGTCGCTCGACGAGAAGCTGTCAGTGGGCCGGGTGCAGACGCCGACGTTGGCGTTGCTCGCCGACCGTGAGCTGGCCATTCGTGACTTCAAGCCCGACGACTACCTCGAGGTCGTCGCCACGTTCTCGCCGCGCGCGGGCGCGAAGTACGACGGCACGTGGCACCGCGCGGGCACCGCTGAGCACCCGCGACGCCTGCCGGCCTCGGGTGAAGAAGCGCGGGCCGTCGTGCAGCGCGCGAAGACCGGTGAGGCGAAGATCGCCTCGGTCACCTCGAAGCAGAAGAAGCTGCCGCCGCCGCAGCTCTTCGATCTCACCGAGCTGCAGCGCCACACCAACCGGCTCTACGGCTTCTCGGCGCAGCGCACGCTCGAGCTCGCGCAGGCGCTCTATGAGCAGCACAAGCTCATCAGCTACCCGCGCACCGACAGCCGGCACCTGTCGGCCGACGTGGCGAAGACGCTCGGGCCCATCACCCAGGCGATCTCAGCGCCGTACGAGGCGCAGCTGGCGCCGGGCACCGGTCAACGCGCGCTGGGCCGTCGCTTCGTCGACGACGCGCAGGTCACCGATCACCACGCCATCATCCCCACGGCGACGCCCCCTCGAGCCCTGAGCGGCGACGAACAACGCGTGTACGACTTGATCTGCCGGCGGCTGCTGCAGGCGTGGCACGACGACTTCACGTGGGCCGCGACCGAGGTGGTGACGGAGGTGACCACGCCTGGTGTCGTCGACACGTTCAAGAGTCACGGCACCGCGGTCGAGCAGCTCGGGTGGAAGGTGCTCGACGTGGGGCAGGCCAGGCCGCCGACCGAAAAGAAGGCGCCGGGAGAAGACGCCGAGCCCGAGGCGATGCTGCCGTCGGGCCTCGAGCGCGGGCAGCCGCAGCAGGTGCTCGACGCGAAGGCCGTGCAGAAGCGCACGCGCCCGCCGCCGCGCCTGACGGACGCCACGTTGCTCACGGCCATGGAGACCGCCGGCAAGACGCTCGATGAACGCGAGCTGTCCGACGCGATGAAGGAGAACGGTCTCGGGACCCCGGCGACGCGGGCGAACATCATCGAGACGTTGCTGACGCGCGCGTACCTCGTGCGCGAAGGCAAGGCGCTCGCGGTGACAGAGAAAGGGCTCGGGCTCATCGCGGTGGTCGACGCCGACGTGAAGAGCCCGGCGATGACTGGCGCGTGGGAAGCGCGGCTGCAGCGCATCGCGAAAGGGCAAGGTGAGCTGCCGGAGTTCATCGTCGGCATCGAGCGCTACGTGGAGTCCGTCATCGGACGCATACGGGGTGGCGGCGTGCCGCCTCGCCCCGGGGCCGCACCAGCGTTCACAGCGCCGCGTGGTCCCGTTCATGCCGCGCCACCGCCGCGCCTGAACGTACGCTCTGCACCGGCCGCGGCTGCGTCTTCGTCGAGCGTGCGCGGTGACGACTTCCTCGCGCGCTTCGGCCACGCCAGCTTTCGCCCGCATCAGAAAGAGGCCTGCGACGCGTCGATTGCCGGGCACGACGTGTTGCTCGTCATGCCCACGGGCGCAGGCAAGTCGCTGTGCTACCAGCTGCCGGGCCTCGCGCGCGGAGGCACCACGCTGGTGGTCAGCCCGCTCATCGCGCTCATGGAAGATCAGGTCACCCGGCTGCAGGCGCTCGGGCTGCGCGCCGAACGAATCCACTCCGGGCGCGCCCGCCTCGAGTCGCGGCGCGTGTGCACCGAATACCTCGCCGGTCAGCTCGACTACCTCTTCATCGCGCCGGAGCGCCTCGCGGTGCCCGGCTTCCCCGAGCTGCTCGCGCGGCGAACGCCGTCACTCATCGCCATCGACGAGGCGCACTGCATTTCGCAGTGGGGTCACGACTTCCGCCCTGAATACCGGCTGCTCGGCGCGCGGCTGCCGTCGCTGCGGCCCGCCCCGGTGATGGCGCTGACGGCGACGGCCACGCCGCGCGTGCAGCAAGACATCGTCTCGCAGCTGCAGCTCGGGCCCGGCAACCGGCAGCTCATTCACGGGTTCCGTCGCGACAACCTCGACATCGAGTGTCTCGAGGTGTTGCCCAAAGAGCGCCCGGCGCGCGCGGCGCAGTGGCTCTCGAAGCCGGGCCGATTGCCCGCCATCGTCTACGCGGCCACGCGAAAGAGCGCCGAGCAGACCGCCGAGCTGCTGGCCACGCGCTTCAAGGCCGCGCCGTACCACGCCGGGTTGTCGACCGAAGAGCGCGACCGCACCCAGACCGCGTTCCTGTCGGGGAAGCTCGACGTGGTGGTGGCCACCGTCGCCTTCGGCATGGGCGTCGACAAGGCCGAAGTGCGCACGGTGCTGCACCTCGCCCTGCCCGGCAGCGTCGAGGGCTACTACCAGGAGATCGGCCGCGCCGGCCGCGACGGCAAGCCGTCCCGCGCGGTGTTGATGCACCACTTCGTCGACCGCAAGACGCACGAGTTCTTCTTCGAGCGCGACTACCCGGAGCCCGCAGTGCTGGCGAAGGTGCAGCGCGCGCTGGGTGACGCGCCGCAAGACGCAGAATCGGTGCGGCGCCGCGCGCGCATCAAGATCGACGAGTTCGAGAAGGCGCTCGAGAAGCTGTGGATTCACGGCGGCGTGCGCGGCGTCACCGAAGACGCGCTGACGCGAGGCCACGACGACTGGCAGGCGCCGTACGAAGCGCAGCGGCGGCTCCGCGTCGAGCAGCTCGCGTTGATGGCGAAGTTCGCCGAGGGCCACCGCTGTCGAATGCTCTCGCTGGTGCAGCACTTCGGCGACCAGACCGACTCGGGCCAGGTGTGTGGGCGGTGCGATGTCTGCGCGCCGGCCGCGTGCATCGCGGCGGTCTTCGAGGCGCCCACGGCGAAGGAGCTGGTGCTCATGCGCGAGCTGATCGCGCGCCTGCAGTCGCAGCCGGGTCAGGCCAGCGGCCGACTCTGTCGCGAGCTGCTCGGCGAAGCGCCCGAGGCGCGCAACCACTTCGAGCGCCTCGTCGGCGGTCTGGTGCGCGCGGGCCAGCTCCGACAGGCCGACGACGTGTTCGAGAAAGACGGCAGGCGCATTCCCTTCACGCGGCTGTATGTGCTCGGGCAGCCCGACCCTTCGCGCGCGCGGCTGGTGCCCGAGAGCCTCCCGGCGCCGGAGCGCACCTTCACCCGGCCGCCACGCAAAGGCCGCCGCCGCGCCGAGAGCCGCCAGCCTGCAGTCGAGCTGCCGTCGTCGGGGAAGAACGCCGCGCTGGTGGAGCGGTTGCGCGCGTGGCGCCTGGAAGAAGCGCGGCGGCGACGGGTGCCTGCGTTCCGCGTGCTGACCAACCGGGCGCTGGTGGCGGTGGCTGAAGCCCGCCCGACCAGCGCGTCGGAGCTGCGGAACGTTCAAGGGCTGGGGCCCAAGCTGCTCAAAGACAGCGGCGCGCAGCTGCTCGCGCTCTGCAGCCGCTGAGCTCGGCGTGAGTCGCGCCCCACCCGGCCGAGGGTCCTGACCCTCCCCCGCGGAGCTCGTTTTCCGAGCGGAATCACCGTCGGCACTCGCCTTGCTCATGCGTCGTCGAATGACGAGGCTCATATGGGCGTTGATGTGCGCCGTTTCATCGGTCGGCGCGGCGCAGTCCACTTCGGACCTGCAGCCTTTTGAAATCGAACGCCTCTCGTTGAACGCCTCGGCCCGGGCCAGCCTGGTCGCGTCGACCGGCGACGGCCTCGAAGCTGGGCAGCTGCGCGTGGCGCTGCTCGGGCACTACCAACACCAGCCGCTCGTGGTGCACCGCGACTCCGGAGAGCGCGTCGGCGCCATCGTCGGCTACCGCGTCACCAGCGAGCTGCTCGCCGCGTGGGCGCCGTTCTCGGCGCTCGAGGTCGGCATGCACCTGCCGGTCATCGTGGCGCAGGGCGGCGACGACTTCAGCGCGCTGGGCCTCGCGTCGACGGCCGGCGTCGGGCTGGGCACGCCGTCGCTCTACGGCCGCGCCCTCGTGCTGCGCCAGGCGCAAGGCGCGCCGCTCGACGTCTCGGCGCAGCTCGGGCTCACGTTGCCCATCGGCTCGCGCGCCGGCTTCGCGAACGACGGTCAGGTCGCCATCGTGCCGCGCCTCGGCGCCGGTCGCGCGTTCGGTTGGTTCCGCGTGGGCGCCGAGCTGAGCGCCGAGCTCCGTCAGGCCCGCACGCTGGGCGCGCAGACGCTCGGCCACACGCTGGGCGCGGCGGTGTCGCTGGCGACAGTCGGCGCTGCGCTGCGCGGCGAGCTCACGGGCCGCGCGCAGTTCTCGGTCGCCCCTTCGGCCGCGGCCGCAGGCGAGCTGCTCGCCGGTGTCCGCTACGGCATCGGTGACTTCGAGCTCTTCGCGCTGGGCGGGCCCGGCTTCGGCAACGCCATGGGCACGCCAGTCTTCCGCGCGCTCGCCGGCGTCGCGTGGGCGCCCCGCTTCAACACCACCTCCAGCCGCTGACGCCATGACAACTCAAAGAACAGGAACTCCCACGATGCGCTCGACCCTGCTGGCAGTGATGCTCGGAGCCCTGACGGCCAACGCGGCCGTCGATGTCTGTTATTTCGGCGGCCCCAACCTCCCGAACTTCAAGTTGAACGGTCACGCCCGGCTCGACGGCGTCGACCTCATCGTCACCGACCCGGTGGGCAACCAGGGCTCGTCGCTGGCGTACAACGCGCCGCTGTCGACCTCCGGCAACATCAGCATTCAGATGAAGGTGAAGATCAGCGCCAACGGCAACGGCGGCGCTGACGGCATCACCTTCGTCATGCACAACGACCCGGCTGGCCCGGCGGCGCTCGGCGCGCTGGGCGACGGCATCGGGTATGCCGGCATCACCAAATCAGTCATCGTCGAATTCGATACATATACAAACAGCTATTACGGCGACCCCAATGACAACCATGTCGCCGTGCAGAAAAATGGCGACCCCAACCACTCCGGCGCCAACCGCATCGCGCTCATCAGCAACCCGGGCGTGACGTTGAAGTCGGGTAACCCCGTGTGGCTGTGGGTTGAATACACGGGCGCCACCCGGAACCTGCGCGTGTTCCTCGCGAACTCGGCGACGCGGCCCACCTCGCCCATCGTCAACGAGACCGTCGACCTGCCGGCCATCGTTGGCCCGCAGATGTACCTGAGCTTCACCGGCTCCACGGGCGGCTCGTGGTCGAAGCACGAGGTGATGGAGCTGCTCGCGTCAGACAACGGCCCCGCCGGCGCGTCGTGCTGCAACTCCGCGAGCCAGTGCGCCGCGAGCCCGCTCGGCCCCATCTGCGATGCGGTCAAGCGCGTCTGCGGGCCCTGCACGCTCGGAGACACCACCGAGTGCTCCGCCACCAAGCAGGCCTGTCAGGTCTCGAGCGGCATCAACCAGTGCGTCATGCCGTGCACCGGCAACCTGGGCGCTGGCGGCGCGAACCCGTGCACCAACTCCGCCTTCCCCGTGTGTTCCGCGAGCGGCGCGAGCACCGGCTCGTGCGTCGCGTGCAACGCCGACTTCGGCCGCGCCGGTCAGGCGTGCCCGTCGGGCGCTCCGGCGTGTCTGGCGAACGGGTACTGCGGCCGCTGCACGTCGAACTTCGACTGCGCGACCTCCGCGTCGCACGCGGGCAACTATTGCAACGTCTCGACGGGCCAGTGCACCACCTGCAGCAGCAACGCGCAGTGCGGCGGGTCGATGACGTGCACCGGTGGCCAGTGCGTGTGCAGCGCCGACGCGGACTGCGGCGCGAACGCGTTCTGCGCGGCGGGCTCCTGCCAGCCCAAACGCCCGGCGGGTCAGGCGCTGCCTGCGCTGCGCACCTGCCCTGCTTCGGCGGCGGCGGTCTGCACCACGGCCCGCTGCAACGACAGCGCGAACACCTGCGCGGCCGGTGGTGGTGCGCCGTGTACGCAGGCCACACAGTGCAGCGCCAACCTCTGCGGTGGAGATTCACGCTGCGGCTGCGTCATCGACGGAGACTGCGAGTCGAACGAGCACTGCGCCTTCGGGAGCCGCACCTGCGTGGCCGACCTGGCGCCGGGCGCGACCATTCCCAGCGACGGGCTGCACACCGGCACCTGCGCCGATGGCGTGGCGGTCTGTGCGTCGGGCCTGTGCAACGGCGCGGCGAACACCTGCGCGCAGGGCAACACCGCGAGCTGCGCGTCGAACGCGGAGTGCTCGAGCAACAACTGCAAGAGCGGGCGCTGCGTGCCCTCGGGCTCGAACGGTTGCTGGGCCGACGCCGACTGCGGCGCGGCGAGCCACTGCAACCGCGCGGCGTTGACGTGTGCGGCCGACCTGCCGGTTGGCGCGGCGATCCCCAACGACGGGCTCCACGGCGGCACGTGCACCGATGGCGCCGCGGTCTGCGCGACGGGGCTGTGCAACAGCGCGTCGAACACCTGCGCGCAGGCGAACGCGGCGGCGTGCAGCGCGAACAACGAATGCACCAACAACACGTGCAAGAGCGGCCACTGCGTGCCCTCGGGCTCGAACGGTTGCTGGGCCGACGCCGACTGCGGCGCGACGAGCTACTGCGAGCGCAGCGCCCTGACGTGCCGCGCCGATCTCGCCGTGGGCGCCGCCATTCCCAACGACGAGCTGCACACCGGCACCTGCAGCGACGCCGCGGCGGTCTGCGCGTCGGGCCTCTGCAACGACACCACGAAGACCTGCGCCGCGAGCGACACGTCGAGCTGCAGCAGCAACTCGCAGTGCCAGAACAACACCTGCAAGAGCGGCCACTGCGTGCCCTCGGGTGCGGACGGTTGCTGGGCCGACGCTGACTGCGGCGCGGCGAGCCACTGCGATCGCGCGGCGATGACCTGCGTCGCCGATCTCCCGGCAGGCAGCGCGCTGCCCAACGACGGGTTGCACGACGGCACCTGCAGCAGCGCGGCGGCGGTCTGCGCCTCGGGCCTCTGCAACAGCACCACGAAGACCTGCGCCGCGAGCGACACGTCGAGCTGCAGCAGCAACTCGCAGTGCCAGAACAACACCTGCAAGAGCGGCCACTGCGTGCCTGCGGCGGCGAACAGCTGCTGGGCAGACGCTGACTGCAGCGGCGCGAACTACTGCGATCGCTGGACGTACACCTGCACCGCGAAGCTCTCGTCGGGCGCCGGCGTGCCGATGGACGGGCTCCACAACGGCACGTGCTCCGACGCGTCGTCAGTCTGTGCATCGGGCCTCTGCAACAGCACCACCAACACCTGCGCCGCCGCCGACACCGCGAGCTGCACCTCGTCGGCGCAGTGCCAGAACAACACCTGCAAGAGCGGCCACTGCGTGCCTGCGGGCGCCGACGGCTGCTGGGCCGACGCGGACTGCGCGGGCTCCGGCTACTGCAACCGCGCGGCGATGCAGTGCGTCGCTGACCTCTCGCCTGGCGCGGCGGTGCCCAACGATGGCCTGCACGACGGCACGTGCGCGAGCGCGCCGTCGGTGTGCAGCACCGGCCTGTGCAACGCCGCGACGAACACCTGCGCCGCTCCCGACACCAACGCCTGCGCTGGCGCGAACCAGTGCCAGAGCAACGCGTGCAAGAGCGGCCACTGCGTGCCCGCTGGCGCGAACGGTTGCTGGGCTGACGCCGACTGCGGCGCTTCGAACCACTGCGACCGCGCGGCGTTGAGCTGCGCGGCCGACCTCGCGGCGGGCGCCGCCATTCCGAACGACGGGCTGCACGACGGCACCTGCGCCAACGCGGGCCAGGTCTGCGCCAGCGGCCTGTGCAACGCGGCCACCAACACCTGCGCGTCGAACAACACCGAGAGCTGCACCAGCGCCGCGCAGTGCGAGAGCAACGCGTGCAAGAGCGGCCACTGCGTGCCTGCGGGCGCGAATGGTTGCTGGGCCGACGCCGACTGCGGCGCGTCGAGCCACTGCGACCGCGCGTCGTTGAGCTGCGTGGCCGACCTGCAGCCCGGCGCCTTGATTCCCAACGACGGCCTGCACGACGGCACGTGCGCGGGCGCGGCCTCGGTCTGTGCGAGCGGCCTGTGCAACGCCGCCACCAACACCTGCGCCTCGCCCAACACCGAGAGCTGCAGCGCCGCGTCGCAGTGCGAGAGCAACACCTGCAAGAGCGGCCATTGCGTGCCCACGGGCGCCGACGGTTGCTGGGCGAACGCCGACTGCGACGCCTCGAGCCACTGCGATCGCACGGCCCTGCGCTGCGCCGCCGACCTCGTGGCGGGCGCGCCGATTCCCAACGACGGGTTGCATGACGGCACGTGCGCAAGCGCGGCGACGTCGTGCGCGTCGGGGCTCTGCAACGCGGCCACCAACACCTGCGCGGCGACGCAGAGCGCGGCATGCACCGACGCCTCGCAGTGCACCACCAACAGCTGTGTCTCGGGTCACTGCGTCTCGGCGGCGGCGGGCTGCTGGCTCGACAGCGACTGCATGGCGATGAGCTACTGCGACCGCAGCACCTGGTCGTGCGTGGCAGATCTCCCGGCGGGCTCCCCCATTCCCAACGACGGGCTGCACGACGGCGCCTGCGGCACGTTCAACGCGTCGGCCATCTGCCTCTCGGGCGGCTGCAACGCGGCGACGAACACCTGCGCGACCGACGCCTCGAGCTCGTGCGCTTCGGCGGCGGAGTGCACCACCAACACCTGCACCAGCGGCCACTGCGTGCCTTCGACGGGCGGCTGCTGGCTCGACGGAGACTGCGGCGCCGGCTCGTTCTGCAACCGCACCACGATGACCTGCGCGGCGCACCTCGCCCCGGGCGTGCAGATTCCCAGCGACGGGCTGCACGGCGGCTCGTGCGTCGAAGCGGCGTCGGTCTGCGCGTCGGGGCTCTGCAACGACACCACGGCCACCTGCGCCGCCAGCGGCGCCAACGCCTGCGCGACGAACGCCGACTGCGTGTCGAACACGTGCATCTCGAACCACTGCGTGGCGCAGAACAACGGCTGCTGGCTCGACGGCGACTGCGCCGAGGGCCTGTTCTGCAACCGCGCGAACCTCGCCTGTGAAATGCGCCTCGCCGCTGGCGCGCCCATGGTGGGCGACGGCCTGCACGACGGCAGCTGCACCAGCGCGAACGCCGCGGCGATGTGCGCGTCTGGGGCGTGCAACCCGACGATGAACACCTGCGCCACGTCGATGGAGACCGCCTGCGCGTCGAACTCGCAGTGCGTCACCAACCACTGCGCGAGCGGCCACTGCGTGCCTGCGGGCGCGAACCAGGGCTGCTGGCTCGACGGCGACTGCGCCGAAGGCAACCACTGCGACCGCGCGAGCCTGCAGTGCGCGGCCAACCTCGCGCCCGGCGCGCCGCTGCCGAGCGACGGGCTCCACACCGGCACGTGCACCACGGGCGAAGCGCACGGCGTGTGCGCGTCGGGCGCCTGCAACCCGGCGACGAACACCTGCGCGGCGACCAACGGGGCGACCTGCACCGCGGCCTCACAGTGCAGCACCAACCAGTGCACCAGCGGTCGCTGCGTGCCGAACACCGGCGGCTGCTTCGTCGACAACGACTGCGGCGCCGACGCGTGGTGTGACCGCCACTCGCTGACCTGCACGGCGCGGTTGCCTGCGGGCGCGCAGCTGCCGAACGACGGCTTCCACGACGGCGCGTGCGACGCGACCATCGCCGCGGCGGTCTGCGCGACGGGCGCCTGCAACCCGACGATGAACACCTGTGCCGCGGCGGTGGGTGCCAGCTGTGTGCGCGCCACCGAGTGCGACACCAACACCTGCGCGTCGAACCGCTGCGTGCCGAAGCTCAAAGGCTGCGGCCAGAACACCGACTGCGCGGGCAACACGTGGTGCGACGGCCAGACGTTCACCTGCCGTGAGCAGCTCCAGCCCGGCGCCGAGCTGCCGAGCCAGAGCGTGTGCAGCGACGACACGGCGCGCGCGCTGTGCAGCAGTGGCGTGTGCAACGCCGAGACGAACGCCTGCGCCTTGCCAGAGCGCGCAGCGTGCACGAGCGACGCGCAGTGCGGCGGCAACGCGTGCGTCGCGGGTCGCTGCGGCGGTGGCCTGGTCTTCGGTGGCGGCTTGTCGTGCGCTGCGGCACCGGGGGCCGGCTCGTCGATGGGGCTGTGGCTCCTCGGCGCCCTGCTGGCGCTGCGTGCGCGCCGTCAGCGCCGCTGAGTCAGCGCTCCAGCTCGATGGTGCCCACCACGGGCAGGTGGTCTGACGCGCGCTTGATGAGCTCCGAGCTCCTGGTCTCGAGGTTCTTCAAGCGCGAGGGCGGGTGAACCCACATGCGGTCGAGCGCCAACACCGGCCACCGCGCCGGGAACGTCCGCAGCGCGTGACTCCTTCCGAAGCGGCGATGCAGCCAGCGCAGCGGCCGCCCCACCAGAAACCACTCGTTGAAGTCGCCCACCAACAACGTCACGGATCGTTCGTCGTCTTCCACCGCCTCGAGAATGCGCCGCACCTGGTAGCGCCGCTCCGCAGGTCGGAGCCCGAGGTGCGTGGCCAACACCCGCAGCGGCGCGCGCCCCGTCTCGAAGATGCCTTCGATGACGCTGCGTGGCTCATGTCTCCCGAAGCCGAGGTCGATGCGCCGCTTCGTCTTCAACGGGAGCCGCGAGAGAATCACGTTGCCCAGCCACACGCCGTCCCACCGCTCGTGCGCGGCCACCACCGTGTGCAGCGCAGGCACATGCAGCAACGCAGACGGCGCGACTTCTTCTTTCCCCAGCGGCACCTCCTGCAGCGCGACCACGTCGGCGTCGAAGGAGCGCACCACCTCGGCGATGCGCGCGTCGTCACGCTTCCCGTCGGCGCCGACGAATTGATGCACGTTCCACGTGGCGATGGTCAGCCTCATGTGGCGGGCCTCACCCAGCGCCGCAGCAGCGCCGTCGCCGCGACGAGCACCGCCACACCGGCGATCAGCAAGCCCACCTGCAGCGGGCTCGGAGAACGAAGGACGTCGGGCAGCTTGCCGCCCAGAAACGTGATGAGCGCCAACCCGGGCACGAGCCCCGCGAGGTTGCCCAGCATGTAGCCGCCGAAGGGCACCCGCACCGCGCCGGCGAACATGTTGAGCAACGTGAAGCCGCCGACGGGGAAGAAGCGCATCACCAACGTCGCGCGAAACGGGTGCTCCTGAAGCTGCTTCGTCAGCTTGTCCCACTTCTCGCCCTTCAACCGCTCCAGCAACGGCGCGGCCACGAGCCGACCGACGACCCAGTTGCCCGCCGCACCCAGCAACGCGCCCATGAGCCCGAGCGCGAACGCCTGCCACGGAGAAAAGACGAGCGCGCAGCCGACGAACAACGCCGTGACGGGAATGAAGACCAGCAACGCGAAGGCGAGGCCGAGCGGCACCAGCACCACCCCCAGCGGCCGGTTCAACGTCTCGCGGAGCAAGCGCGCGACGTCTTCGGGTTCATCGACGAAGCGACTCAACGTGAACCACACCGCGCCCATGGCCAGCGCGACCACCACCAGCACCAACCACCTCCGCGCCGCGGGGCTCACCCTTTGTCCCTCGGCGAGTCGAACAGCTGACGCAGCGCCTTGCCCATGGTCTGCAGCAGGTCGGGCTCCTGCGGTTCGACGTGATCCGGGTCGAAAGGAATGAGCTGCGGGTCGACCATGGACAGCGCGAGCTGCTCGGCCTCCGTCGGCGACGGGTGAGAGCGCAGCCGGCACACGCTCGTCTTCATCGCGGCGTGCAGCGCCTCGACGAGCGTGTCGACCTCCCGCACCTCGGTGCCGCCCATGTGCTCCGCCAACAACTTCACGCGCAGGTCCGCGATGGCCTCACGCAGCGCTGGTTCGTCGCCCTGCACCGTCACGTTGAGCTCGGTGTCGACGCCCATGCCGCGGTTGTTGAGGTTCGCCGAGCCGATGTTCAGCCACCGGTCGTCGATGATCATCACCTTCGAGTGGATGTACGTGGTGCGGCCGGGCGCCCCTTCTTCATCGCAGTGGGGGACCGTCACGAAGAAGCCGAGCTGGTGCCCCGTCTCGCGCGCCACGCGGCGAAGCCGGTCGATGAGCTGCGCCTGCGAGAGCCCCATGGCGAGCACCTCACGCCACGACTCACCTTCGGGGTTGAGCACCATCACGATGTTCAACTTCGAGCGGTTCACCGCGCGCATGCGCTGCTCGAACGCCTCGGCGATGGCGTGAGCGCTGAAGTACTGCGTCTCGACGTAGATGAGCTGCTGCGCCGCGGCGATGCCCTCGACCAACGTCTCGCGAATCTCCGTGCACGGCTTGTTCTCGTCTTCCGGGAGCGAGTGCGGATCGGTGCGGCTGATTTCGATGCGCCTGGCGGGAATCGGCACCGCGTGCGTCAGCGCGTGCGCGGCGAACGTGCCCGCAGGCGCGAGCAGCTCAGGGTCGAACGGTTCGCCGCCAGCACGGGCCCAGCGGCCCAGAAACAGCTCGTTGATGGCGCCCGCAAACCCGCGACCCCGCACCACGGTGTGCACGTCGTGAAACGGCTTGTAGGGCTCGCCACGACTGACGCGCAGCGGGTTGTGCAGGAGGTGCGAAGGCTCGTCCCACCGGTCTTCGCAGACGTCCATGCCGCCGACGAAGCTCAGCTCACCGTCGAGCGTGATGAACTTCTGGTGGTGCGCGCCGCGCGGGGCGTGGTTGCTGTCGTAAACGAACGAGAGCCGATCGGGGATGTTCCAGTCGAAGACCAGCTTCTGCAGCCACTCGCGCTCCATGGCCAGAATCGGGTGAAAGTCCCACGCGAGGATCCACACGCGCAGCCACGGCCGCGTCTCACAGAGGTGCTTGAGCAGGTGCAGAAAGTCGACGGGCGCTGCGGCGCGCTCAGCTTCTTTGCCGCGGAGCAACGCCACGCTGGTGTCGAACTGCCACCCCGACATGACGATCGAGCGCTGCGCGTGCACCATCGCCCGGTGGAGCTCCGGGTAGAAATTCGACCCGTCGATGAGCACTCCCATCTCGTCGACGGAGGTGGTGCGGAACGAGGCCATGACGCCGGTCGTATGAACAGCAACGAACCGGACCAATGACTGCCGCCAGCGACTGCGCGACGTGGTCTTCCGGGAACAAAAAAGAAAATGCGGCAAGAAACAGATTCAGGGGCTGCCCCGTACTTCAGGCGACATGGCCCCCATCACGAACCGACCGCAGCTCCGCCTCCCGACGCCTCCCCGCAACGCGCCGCAGCAGCCGCCGGCTCGGCCCCGCACCGCACCGCCGCAGACGCTGCTGCAGCAGGGGGTGAGCTTCTTCGAGCAGAACCGCTCGCAGCTCGCGCGCGTTGGCACCGCAGGCCTGCGCGCCAACGCGCAGATCACCGACGCGCGCAATGCGTACCGTCGCGCGCAGCGCACCGGCAACGCGCCAAACCGACAGCCGGTGACGTTCGTACGCAACAGCACCTCGACGCTCGGCCGCGCCCTGCGCCCCGCGCGCATCGGCGGCTCGCTCTTCGGCTTCGCCAACAACGTGCGTCGCCTGCCCGGCCAGGGTGCGACAGCGTTCCGCGACATCCGCACGGCGCTGCGCTCGGGCTCGACGGAAGACCGCGTGCGCGCAGAGCGCTCGAGTCGGCAGGCGCTGCACACCGCGTCGACCATCGCCGACACGGCCGCGACCGCGCGCCGCAACCTGCGAGCTGCCACCTTCGCCGCGCCGCGCCTCGCACGTCAGTACGCGCCGCAGCTCACGCAGCGCCTGGGCACCGCCGCCACGCGCCTCGCTGAATCGAGCGCGGGTCGCCTCGCCATGCGGGTGCTGACCAACGGCGCCGTCACCAGCACCGCGCGCGTCGCCGCGCGTACGGCGGGCCGCTTCGTACCGGGCGTGAACTACGGCATCGCGGCGCTCGACATTCGTGAAGCCCGCCGCGCGCTGGCCGACCCCAACGCCAGCACCGGCCGCCGCGTGACGTCCGTCATCACCGCGCTCGGCTCGTCGGCCGCGGCGTCGAACATTCCCGTCGTCTCGCAAATCGGCGGCGCGATCGCGACGGTCTCCAGCGCCATCGGAGCGTTCTTCTCATGAGCCAGACCTTCTTCTCGCGGCGCATGGCGCCGATCCCCCCGCGCGCGCAGCTCGAGCTCCCGGAGACCGTGGCGCCGTCGCTCGACGCGCTCGTCATCGAAACGCCGGCGCCCAGGCCCTTCACCGCCGACGAGCTGCTCGCGTTCGCCGACGATCTCGCGCGGGAGCGAGCGCCGCGAACACAGCGCAAGTTCGGAGAGAAGCTGCAGCTGGGCGACATCGCCACCGTCGACTTGCTCGGCTACCACGACGGCCGCCTGCTGCCCTTCAGCGCGCGGCAGGGGCTCGAAATTGAAGTCGGCGCTGGCGACACGCTGCCCTGGCTCGACGAGTCCCTGCTCGAGTGTGCCGTCGGTGACGGCCTCGAGCTGCCGCTCACCATGCCTGACGACGAGCCGGTCGAAGCGCTGCGTGGCGCGGAGGTGACGTGGCTGGTCGACGTCACGGGCGCGTACCGCCTGGAGCTGCCCGCCCTCGACAGCCCCGCGTTCCTCGCGCTGCTCAGCAAGAAGCCGACGCTCGACGCCGCGATGGAGGAGCTGTCGACCCGGCTCGAAGACGAGCGCATCGCCGAGGCGTGGGAAGAGGCGCGTGAACGCGTCATCGACGAGCTCGTGCGCCGCACCGACGTGCAGCTCAGCGCCGCCCTCGTCGACGAGGAGATCGCGCGGCTGTGGAGGCGCGTTGAAGCGCCGCTGCTCGAGGCGAAGCGCTTCGAGCCCGACGAGCTCAAGGAGGCGCTCGCAGGCTGGCTGCGTGACGACGCCACGCGCGTCGACGCTGAGCGACGGTTGCGCCTCGCGCTCGCGCTTCGGGCCATCGCGAAGAAAGAGCAGCTCACCTTCGACAAAGAGGCGCTCCGCCTGATGGTCGATGACGCCAAGGCGCGCTTCGGCCTGAAGAAAGACGCCATCAAGAAGGCGCTCAAAGAAGAAGACACGCGCACGCACGACGCCATCGAAGGGCTCGGGCTGCACCTGCGCGCGCTGCAGTTCGCCGTCGACGCCGCGCAGATTCGTATGACGTGAGTGCGGGGCGGTCACCGCCGCACCTTGAGCAGCTCATTCCCTCGGAACGCGATGGGTCGGCGGCAGAGAGCTCAATCAAGATGGGGCTCGTTTGGCGTGCGCGACGTGTCGCAGCAGCCGGCGTGTTCGGCCCGGTGTACGACTGCAGGCGCTGTAGCGTCACCCGTCGCGCGCGGGTGCGCCGGTGACTTCAGTGACCCACGCGTCGATGAGCTGCCGTGCGATCGACAGGCGCGGTGGAATTCGCGGGAGCGCAGTCGCCTCGAAGAACTGCGCTTCTTTGATCTCCTCGCCGTCGACGCGCAGCTCGCCGCCCGCGTAGTCGGCGGTGAAGGCGATCATCAACGAGTTCGGAAACGGCCACGGCTGGCTGCCGAAATAGCGAACGTTCTTCACCGCGACGCCGACCTCTTCGAACACCTCCCGCGTCAACGTCTGCTCGAGCGATTCGCCCACTTCAGCGAAGCCCGCGAGCGTGGAGAACATCGGCACCGGGAACCGCCCCGAGTTCGCCAGCAACGCGCGCTCCCCCTTCCGCACCAGCGTGATGATGGCCGGAGAGATGCGCGGGTAGACGACGAGGCCACAGTGCGAACACTTGAGCGCGCGTTCTCGCTCGTGCCGCCCGGTCTTCGCGCCGCAGCGCCCACAGAAGCGGTTCGTCTGCGCGAAGTGCACCAGCTGATTCGCGCGCCCGGCGACCGCGAAGAGCTCTTCGTCGAGCCGCGACCACAACGAACGAAGCCCTACGAGCTCGAAGCCATCGAGCGCCAGCGACTCCAACGCGACCGCGAAGAACGCCACGTCACCGAGTGAACCGAGCACCTGCGCGTCGACGAGCGGGCCCAGCTCATCGCGCGTCGGCAACGCGAGGACTCCAGCAGCATCGCGGCGCAACAACACCGTGTTCTCGCCACACACGAAGTAGCGGCTGCGCAGCACCTCGACCTCCGAGAACTGCGACGCGATGACGAACGGCATGCGGCAGTCGTAACGCCATCGTACAGTCCGCGCATGCGACGCTTTGAGTTCAAAGACGGCAAGTCGAACAAGTTCTGGGCAGTCGCTGTCGACGGCTCGAAGTTCACCATGCACTACGGCCGCATCGGCACCGAAGGCAAGACGCAGACGAAGTCGGCCGCGTCACCGGGCGACGCCAACCGCGCCGTCGAGAAGCTCGTCAGCGAGAAGCTCGACAAGGGCTACGTCGAGGTCGCGGCAGAGAAGACGACGATGAACGAAGCGGTCTTCTGGGAGCTCATCTCGAAGTTCAACTGGAAGAAGCTCGGCGACGACGATGAGGTGATGGCGCCCGCCTCGAAGGCGCTCGCGCGCATGGCGGTGAAGGAGCTCTACGCGTTCGACGACATTCTCGCGGCGAAGCTCTACGCGCTCGACACGCGGGAAGTGGCGCGCGGCGTGTATCGAGGCCAGCTCAACCCCGACGACGGCGACGACTACATCTCGGCCGACGACTTTCTGTACGTGCGCTGCGTCATCGTCGCGAACGGCAAGAAGTTCTACGAGTCGGTGCTGGCCGACCCGATGACCGCCCCGCAAGACGTCGAGTTCGAGTCGTTGCTCTACCTGGTGCAGAGCGCGTTCGAGGCGAAGACCGGCGACGAGTACGAGCACTCGCCCGAGCTGTCCTGGGAGAGCTTCAGCAACACCGAAGGCTGGAAGCCGACGAAGAAGACGAAGCCCGGTCGCTTCACTGCGGCTTCGGTACCGGTGATGAACCGTCGCCCGACGTAGTGGGTCGTTACATGGTGCTCATGAACGACAGCCCCAGGACCGCAGATCTCGTCGACGCGCACGACGCACAGGTGAAGCTCTGCCAGCTGCAATTTCAGCTGCTCGGAAAGCGCCGCCGGTTTCACGGTCGCATCGCGACGGTGAAGTGCTTCGAAGACAACGTGCTGTTGAAGCAGCGCCTCAGTGAGCCCGGCGCCGGCCGGGTGCTGGTGGTCGACGCAGGTGCGTCGCTCCGTGTCGCTGTCGTGGGCGACGTCATCGCCGGGCTCGCGCAGAAGAACGGCTGGAGCGGCCTCATCATCAACGGCGCGATTCGTGACTCGCTCGAGCTGAGCACCTTCGACTTCGCGGTCTGCGCGCTCGGTCGTTCACCGAAGAAGAGCGCCAAGAAAGGCACCGGCGAGAGCGAGGTGACGGTGAACTTCGGAGGCGCCGACTTCGTACCGGGTCACTTCGTCTACGCCGACGACGACGGCGTGCTGGTGAGCGCCACGGAGCTCTGAATGACCACGTCTTCAAAGTGAAGCGGCGAAACGGCCAGCCAGTGGGTATGTGGCCTCCGCACCGCAGTTCGCGAAGGGGACCCTCACATGTTCAGAGCGCTCGGAGCGTTCGCGTGGAATCGACGTTGGCTCGTGCTCATCGCCACGGGGGTGCTGCTGGTCGGCTCACTCTTCTCGTTGACGCTGGCGGGCGTGCTGTCGGGCGGCGTGATTCACGGCCTCGAGTCGGGGAAGGCCGACCGCATGATCGAAGACGTCGTGGGCCGCAACAGCGACACCACGGTGGTCTTCCTCTTCGAGTCGAAGACCGAAGCGCCGTCGTCTGACGCCTTCAAGAAGTCAATGAACGACGCGCTCGCGCCGCTGCGCACCGACGCACGGGTCGCCATCGTCGAAGCGCCGACCGACGTCGACCCGCGCACCGCCGCGACGCGCATGAATGAAGAAGGCAAGACGGCCTTCGCGCTCGTCACGCTCAAGGGTGACTTGAAAGAAGCGCTGCACAAGTGGCCCGACGTTCGCGACCTCGTGAAGAGCGACACGCTCCAGGTCACCGCGACCGGCCGCCTCGCGTTCATGAGAGATCTGAACGTGCAGCTCGAACACGACCTGCTGCTCGCCGAGCTCATCTCGATTCCGCTCGCGCTCCTCGTGCTGCTGCTCGTCTTCCGCACGGTGGTCGCCGCGATTCTCCCCGTCGCGGTCGGCGGGCTGGCCGTCGTCGGCGGCATCGCCATCGTCTTCCTGCTCAGCAACGTGATGGACGTCTCTCAGTACACCATCAACGTCTGCTCGCTCATCGGGCTCGGCGTCGCCATCGACTACTCGTTGTTCACCGTGAGCCGGTACCGCGAAGAGCTCGCAGCGGGCCGCGACTACAAAGAAGCGCTCATTCGCGCGGTCGACCACGCCGGTCGTGTGGTGGCCTTCTCGGCGCTCGCGGTGTGCTCGGGCCTCGCGGGCCTGTTGTTCTTCGACGGCTCGTTTCTCATGACCATGGGCATCGGCGGCGCCATCGTCGTCGCGCTCGCGGCCATCTTCGCGCTCACGTTCTTGCCCGCGTTGCTCGCCGTGCTGGGCCCCCGCATCAACTCGCTCAAGCTGCCGCTGCCGAACCTGACGACGCGCGAAGGCTTCTGGCACCGCCTCGCCGTGGGCGTGATGAAGCGCCCCATCGTGGTGCTGGTGCCCACGCTCGGCGTGTTGCTCTTCATCGCCGCGCCGTTCCTCAACCTCCGCCTCGCGGCCTCCGACGTGCGGATTCTCCCCGAGAACCTCGAGGCGCGCCGGGGCTTCACGTTGCTCGAGCAGCAGTTCCCCGACCAGGGCGACACCCACTTCTCGGTGGTCGTGCGCTTCCCCGAAGGGTCGCCCTTCACGCCCGAGCGCACAGCCCAGCTGTGGGAGCTGACCGAGCGCATCAGCAAGATGGACAACGTTCGCCTCGTGCAGAGCCCGGTGAAGCTCGACCCGCGCCTGAGCAAAGAGATGGTGGTCGGCCTCTTTCAACAACCGCCGCCCGAACAGGCGCCGCTCATCGAAGGCGTGAAGCGCGCGTTCTCGAAAGACTCGGTGGTCTTCCTGCAGGCGATTTCTGCGGCGGCGCCCGACAGCACCGAAGCGCGCAACATCGTCAAAGCGCTTCGTGAAACCCGCGCGGTCGGAGACGGCACGCTGGTCGTCGGAGGTGAGAGCGCGCTCGACGTCGACACCACCGACTACCTGCTCAACCGCGCGCCGCGGGCCGTCATCTTCGTCGTGTCGATGACCTTCATCGTGCTCATGCTGCTGCTCGGCTCGGTGCTGCTGCCGTTGAAGGCGGTGCTGATGAACTTCCTCTCAATCGGCGGCTCGTTCGGCGCGATGGTCTTCATCTTCCAGGAAGGCCACAGCGGGTTTCTGCACGTGCAGCCGCACGCGCTCGAGCCGGTGCTCCCCATCATTCTGTTCTGCGTCTTGTTCGGCCTGTCGATGGACTACGAGGTGCTCATCCTCACGCGCATGAAAGAGGCGTACGAGCGCACGAAGAACAACACGCTCGCCGTCGGTGAAGGCATCGAGAAGACCGCAGGGCTCGTCACCTCGGCGGCGGCCATCATGGTCGCGGTGTTCGTGGCCTTCGCGCTCGCGAAGATCGTGCTCATTCAGGCCGTCGGGGTGGGCATGGCCATTGCCGTGGCGCTCGACGCGACGCTGGTTCGCGTGCTGCTCGTACCAGCGACGATGCGGCTCTTCGGTGACGCCAACTGGTGGGGCCCGAAGTGGTTGCTGTCGCTGCAGCGCGCGCTGCATCTGCACCACGCCCACGGCGGCGACGTCGAGCCGGTCGCAAAGACCAACACGTAGAACGTGTCGCTCGCCCAAACGCACGTGAGTCGATATGGGGCCCGCGAGGTCTGCCGGAAAAATGAGCCTGCTGAACCAACTGATGTCCGATGCACGTGAGCTCGTGAACGCCAACGCGCGTGGCCGCGAGTTGAACCGCGACCGGTACTTCCAGGAAGTGACGAGCGACGGCTACCAGATCCTCGTGGTGCAGCGGCTCCGTGAGCGCTGCCGCAAGTTCCACGTGCCGCTCGCCAACCACCTGCTGCGGCGCTTCACCACCAGCGTGTACGGCATCGAGATCGGCAACGACGTGACGCTCGGTGAAGGCGTGTCTTTCGTGCACCCCATCGCGGTGGTCATCGGCGGCACCTCGAAGATCGGCGATCGCGTTCGCTTCATGGGCAACAACACCGTGGGCACCGCGAAAGACAACGGCTACCCGGTCATCGAAGACGACGTGCTGGTCGGCGCGGGGGCGCGCGTGCTGGGGCCGATTCACGTCGGGCGCGGCGCCATCATCGGCGCCAACGCGGTCGTGCTGCACGACGTGCCCGCAGGCGCGGTCGTCACCGGCATTCCTGCCACCGTGCGAGACGCCTCGCGGTAAAGAGGTCGCGTGCGACCATCACTGCTGGTGCTGTTCCTCCTTCTCGGCTGTCAACGCGGCACGGCAGAGGCCGCGCTCCGACCCGAGGGCACCCGCAGCGGCGCGGCGCCGCGCATCGTCTCGCGCATCTTCGTCGGGGGGCTCGTCGCGCCGTGGGAAGACCACGGCTGGTCTGAGCGACAACCTCGCACCAGCGGCGGCGAACGTCTGGAAATGACGAACTACGGCGGGTGGATCATCACCAACCGCGAGCTCGTCGGCACGTTCGGCGGCGTGCTGTTCCGCTTCAAGGCTCCGAAAGAATGGGGCGACTTTCTTCAGGTGCGCGTCGACTCAGAAGGCGAAGACGTCTTTCCACGTGTGAACGTGGGCCCCGAGCACCGCAAAGATCTCCCCGACGGCTGGAGCGAGGTCTTCATCGCCATCACCGACCTCAACCCCACCTTCCAGAAGTACAACCGCGTCGTCATTCGCGCGCGCAACCAGCTGCCGCCGCCGGGCCTCGTGGAGATCGACGATCTCGGGCTCACGCTGGCCGACCCCGGGTTGATGGCGAAGGCGCAGCTGCCGCGCGCGGTGACGACCTCGCCGGCCGCGATGCTCGTGGAGTGCGCCGCGAAGCCCAGAGAAATCAGCCCATACATCTACGGCATCGCCTTCAACGCGCGCGCTGAATACACGGGCGACGCACAGTGGAAGCTGGGCGCGACGGCGCGGCGCTGGGGCGGCAACCCCACCAGCCGCTTCAACTGGGAGCTCGGCTCGGTGTGGAACACCGCCAGCGACTACTTCTTCGAGAACGTCGACTACGTAGGCCGCGCCGACTTCACGTGGGCCACGTTCCTCGAGACCAACCGGGATCGTCGGCTCGCCTCCGCGCTGACGGTGCCGATGATCGGCTGGGTCGCGAAAGACAAGAAGAGCGTCGGCTTTCCGGTGGAGCTCTACGGCAAGCAGCAACAGGTCGACGGAGATCGCGGCGCCGGCAACGGGCTCAAGGCCGACGGCACGCCCATTGAGCCGGGTGACCCGTCGCGCACCAGCGTGGTCGCGCCGCCGGAGTTCATCGGCCGCTGGGTCTCGGCCATCAACGCGCTCAGCAAGCAGCGCGGCGCACCCGTCGTCAGCCAGTACATTCTCGATAACGAACCGGCGCTCTGGCACGACACGCACCGCGACGTTCGCCCCAGGCCCATCACCTACGACGAGCTGCTCGACCGCACCATTCGCTACGGCACCGCCATTCGCAAAGCCGACCCGAGCGCCGTCATCGCCGGGCCCGCCGAGTGGGGGTGGACCGGCTACCTCTATTCCGCGCTCGACGCCGAGAAGGGCTTCGCGCTCAAGCCCGACCGCCGCGCGCACGGAGATCAGCCGCTCATCGAGTGGTACCTGCAGAAGCTCGCGCAGCACGAAAAGAAGACCGGCGTGAAGGTGCTCGACGTGCTCGACCTGCACTACTACCCGCAGGGCGCCGGCATCGGCGTGGGCACGCAGGGCAAAGTCGACCGCGACACCAGCGCGCTGCGCATCCGCTCCACTCGCTCGCTGTGGGACCCGCGCTACTCCGACGAGTCGTGGATCAAAGAGCCGGTGATGTTGATTCCGCGCATGCAGGCGTGGGTCGACACGTTCTACCCGGGGCTCAAGCTGAGCATCGGCGAGTACAACTTCGGCGCTGAAGGGCACATGTCGGGCGGGCTCGCGCTCGCGGACGCGCTGGGGCGCTTCGGCCAGCACGGCCTCTACTCAGCCTTCTATTGGACCTACCCCGCCGAGAACTCGCCTGCCGCCTGGGCGTTTCGTCTGTTCCGCGACTTCGACGGCAAGGGCAGCACCTTCGAGGCGCTCTCGCTGCCCACCGACGCGCCGCGCGACACCGCGTTGTTCGCCGCGCGCTCTCACGACGGCAAGAAGGTGACGCTGGTGTTGCTCAACACCTCGCCCACCGACGCCTTCGACGCGAGCGTGAACCTCAAGGGCTGCGCGGCGCCGAAGACGCAGCGGGTCTTCACCTACGTGGGTGACGCGCGCGGCCTGTTCGCGCAGCAGCCGGTGCCGGGAAAGTCGTGGCACCTGCCGCCGTATTCGATGACCGCCGTCGAGCTGACCTTCGAGACGCCGCTCAAGGCGCCGTGAGGCGACGCTTCAACTGCCGCGCGAAAGCCGCGAGCTGCGGCGCGTTCGCCAGGGCCTTGCGCACCTCCTGCCGCGCCGTGAGCACCACCTGCTCACGCAGGGACGGCGTGCCCACCGGGCCCACCACGCGGTTGTGCGTCGCGAACTGAAACTTGTAGTCCTCCGCGCCGATGAGGAAGTCGAACTCCACGTCGCCCCGCTGCTGGCTGGCGCGAATGAGCTCGAGCAACAGCAACCGGCCCGGCGAATACTTGCCGTACTGCGCGTCGTACGCGGGGATCCAGAAGCCGAGGCGGCGATCGAAGTTGGCGCCGAAGTGCCCGGCCAGCAACGTCGAGCCTGCCGAATAGCTGCTGACCAACAAGAGGCCGGCGCGGTGCAGCTGACGAAAGAGCTCCACGTTCGCGGGCTGCGCGAAGAGATCGCCCACGCCGGTGGCCAGGTACTGTGCCGACTTCCACCGCAGCACGGCGTCGAAGACCTCGGGGCGGCGATCGTCGAGCTCGAACTTCACCGGCCCGAAGTCTTTCTCGAGCCGCCGCACCTGCCGCGCGTTGTCGTTGCCCTTCACCTTCACGCGGTCGCGCACCATCGCCTCCCACGCCTCGAATGACGGCAGCCCCGACCAGTCGATGAACGGCGAGGGCTGAATGCCGCGCGGCTCATCACCCGTGCGCTCCGCCATCAGCTCGGTGCGCAGCACCGTGCGCGGGAAGTAGTCGAGCGGCTGCAGCGCCTCACCTGCCGGCACGCCGTCGAGCGGCTGCGGAAAGTCGTAGGCCGGCATCACGCGCACGGGCCGCCCGTCGACCACCAACAGCCGCAGCACGCGGCCTTCGAGGCGGAACAGCTCGATGCTCCGGCGCTGCTCGGGGAAGAAGACGCCACCGGCGATCTCCAGGAAGGCGCGCGACGAGAAGAGATTCATGTGTGGGCGCCAATACCACCGCGCCGCACAAACATGCTAACCCCGAGAAATGCGCCAGCTTTCCGTCGGGTTGTGCCTCACCTTGTGGGCGTGCACCACCGTCGTGCCTGACCTGCCCGACGCCGGCAAGCTGCCGCCAGGCGACGCCGGCCAGCCTCCGCAACCCGACGCAGGCACGCCGTTGATGCCCGGTGACGCCGGCCCGGCCGACGTGGCGTTCGAGGTGCGCGCCGACCGCACCACGCACCCGATTTCGCCGTTGATCTACGGCACCAACCAGCCGCTCGGCGGGCGCTACGGGCTGGTGCGCATGGGCGGCAATCGGCTCACCTGCTTCAACTGGGAAAACAACGCCTCGAACGCCGGCAACGACTACCAGTTTCAGAATGACGACTACCTGGTGATGAACCTCCCGGCCAACGAGCGCGGCGCCACCGGCGCGGCCATGAAGCAGCGCCTCGACGAAGCGCGGGGCCTCAACGCGGCGTTGATGGTGACGGTGCCCATCGTCGACTCCGTCGCGGCCGACCGAAACGGCGGCGGAGACGTGCGCAACACGCCCAACCACCTCACCACGCGCTTCAAGCGCAACCGCGCGAGCAAGGGCGGCGCGCTGTCGCTCACGCCCGACCTGACGGACGACTCGGTGTACCAGGACGAGTTCATTCACTGGGTGCAGGCCAACGCCAACGGGGTGCCCATCGTGGTCTCGCTCGACAACGAGCCCGACCTCTGGAGCGACACGCACGCGCAGGTGCACCCCACGCCGGTGACGTACGTGGAGCTGACCACGCGCACCATCGAGTACGCGAAGGCCGTGAAGGCCACCTGGCCCAGCGTGCCGGTGACGGGCTTCGTCAGCTACGGCTTCGCCGGCTTCGTGAACCTGCAGACCGCGAGCGACGCCGCCGGCAAGGGCGAGTTCATCGACTACTTCCTGCAGCAGCTCGCGGCGGCGTCGAACACCGAAGGCCGCCGGCTGGTCGACTACCTCGACCTGCACTGGTACCCCGAGGCGCAGGGCAGCGGCCGCATCATCGGCGCCGACACCAGCAGCGCGTCAGTCACCGCGCGCGTGCAGGCCCCGCGCAGCCTGTGGGACTCGACCTACAACGAGCGCAGCTGGGTGCGCGACTTCGTGGGCGGGCCCATTCGCCTCATCCCCAGCCTCAAAGAGAAGATCGCCGCCAACTGGCCGGGCACGCTGCTCGCGTTCACCGAGTGGAACTACGGCGGCGGCGGGCACATCAGCGGCGGCGTGGCCACGGCCGACGTGCTCGGCATCTTCGGGCGCGAGCAGGTGGGCCTGGCCAGCTACTGGAAATTGAACGGCGCCGAGCCGTACGCCGAAGCGGCCTTCGCGGCGTTCCGCGACTTCGACGGCGCGGGCGGCGCGTTCGGAGACACCTCCGTGCAGGCCACCACGAGCGACGCCGCCATGGCGTCCATCTACGCGAGCCTCGACGCGGCGAACCCGGCGCGCGTGGTGCTCGTCGTCATCAACAAAGACAACACGAGCCACGAGGCGTCGGTGGCGCTCACGCACGGCACGCGCTTCACGAAGCTCAAGGTCTTCACGCTCACCTCGGCGGCGGCGCAGGTGCGCGCCCAGCCCGACGTCGCGGCGACGGACACCAACGTCTTCCGCTACGCGATGCCGCCGTTGTCGGTCTCCGTGCTGGTGCCCGTGCCGTGACGAAGCTGGCGCTGCTGTCCATCGCGCTGGCGACGGTCATTCTCCCGCTGGTGGCGGCGACCGACTCGAACCCCTGGCGCGGCGTGAAGAAGGCGCTGGTCTGGGTGCTGGCCTTCAACCTCTTCTTCGTCTTCTTCCTGCGCGTCGTCGTGCCGCGCCTCGGCTGACGAATGCTGCGCCTCACGCTCCTCACGCTCTCGCGGTACCGCTGGTCGGCCCTGGCGGCGGCGGTGTGTGCCCTGCTGGTGGGCTTCTCGGTGGCGCAGGTCAGGCCGGAGCGCTGGGTCGCGTGGGCAGAAATCTACGTGCACGAGCCGGCGGCCATTCACCGCCTCGCCAACCCCTTCACCACCGCGCCGCGCGACGGCGAGGGCATGAAAGAGCTCGAGGCCTGGCTCACGTCACGCGAGCGGCTGGTGGCGATGGTGAAAGACACCGCGCTCGTCGACCGCTGGGGCCCCGGGCGGCCCAGGCCCCTGCAGCTCGTCGCAGCGCTGCGCGAACGCGTGCGCGGCGAGGTGCCTGAGGTCGACGTGCTCGACGCGTTGGTGGAGCTCGTCGAGCACCGCCTCGACGTCACCGTCGAAAGGCAGCGCGTCACCATCAACGTCGAGTGGAGCGACCCGGCCGTCGCGCAGGCGCTGCTCGACTCGCAGGTCAAGGCGCTGCTGCGAGAACGCGAGACGCGGGAGGTGCGCGCGCTCGAAGACGCCGCCGCAGCGCTCGACGAGCAGGTCTCGGGCGTGCAGGCCGAGATGGTCAACCGCATCAACGAAATCGACGGCCGGGTGCTGCGCGCGCGCGCCGAGGGCCGCCGCCCCGCCGTCGACGCCGAGCGAGAACAGCTGCTGCGGGATCAGGAGCGGCTCGGCCAACTGCTGGTGCGCGCCGACGAGAAACACATCAGCGCCGACGTGCTCAAGCGCTCGAACACGCTGCGCTTCGTGGTGGTGCGACCCGCGCTGCGCCCGCTGCAACCCGACGGCGCGGGGAAGAACGTGCGCGCGCTGGTCGTCGTGCTTTCGGCGCTCGCGGCGGCGCTCACCACTGCCTTCGGGCTCGCGTTGGTGAGCGGCACGTTGTTCTCGCGCGCCACCACACAGCGCGTGCTGCAACTCGAGGTGCTGGGCGCCCTGCCCGGCCAGAGCGTCGTCGAGCAGCCGCGCGTACGCTGGTGGGTCTGGCTGCTGGCGCTGGGCTTCGCGGCGCTTTCGGGGCTCGCGGCCGGCATGTCGCGCGGCAACCTGGTGCAGGCGCTGGCGCCCACGCTGGCCGCCGTGGGGCTCTGGCAGTTGTGGACGCGCCCGCTCAAGTGGCCGCTGCTGGGGTTGATGCTGCTGGCCGTCACCATCGACGACCCGACCGACCGGCCCTACGTCGGGCTGTGGCATTCACCGACCTGGGCGTTGGGAAAATTCTTCTACACGAACGTGGCGTGGTTCACGGGCTTCGAGCTGTCCATCATGGGGCTCGCGGCGCTGATGTTTCTGCGGCGCGTGGTGACCAGCGGGCTGAGCGGGCTGGCCGTCGACCCCACGGGCGCGAGCTCCCCCCGGCTGCTGCGCCGCCTGCTGCTGCTCTCGGGCGCCACGGTCTTGTGGCTGGTGGTGCTGGGCGTCGCGCGCGGCGGCGTGTTCCGTGAAGCGCTCTGGCAGTTTCGATCGCTGTTGATGATGCCGCTGGTGGCCATGCTGGCGCTGCACGCCTTCGAGTTCCCACGCGACTTCAAGCCGCTGGCCGTGGTGCTGGGCATCGGCACGGTGGTCAAAGCCCTGCTCGGCACGTGGTTCATCTACGGCGTCGCGTACCCGATGGGCGAAATCCCCCCGCACACCACGGGCCACAACGACACGATGATCTTCGTCATGGCCACCGTGTTGGCCTTCACGCGCGTCTGGGAAAAGCCGTCGTGGCGCTCGGTGGGCATCGCGCTGTTCCTGGTGGCCTTCGCGGCCATGGGCATGCGCCTCAACGACCGCCGCATCGCCTACGTCGACATCGCCATCGCGCTGGGCTTCTTCTTCCTCATCAGCCCCATGAACCGCGTCAAGCGCGTCGCCATACGCCTCGGCGTGGCGATGCTGCCGGTGCTGCTGCTGTACGTCGCCGTCGGGTGGAACTCGCACAGCGGCGTGTTCAAGCCCGTGGCCAAGGTGCGCTCCATCATCGCGCCCACTGAAGACTCAGAAGAAGAGAGCTCCAACGTCGAGCGCGACATCGAGAACTACAACATCACCAAGTCGTGGGAACGGAACATGTTCTTCGGCCAGGGCTTCGGGCACGCCTTCACCGAATTCACACCGTCGAACGACTTCGCGCAGTCGCGCTTCGGGCACATCGGGCACAACTCCGTGCTGTGGCTGCTGTGGATTGGCGGCATCGTCGGGTACACCGGCGTGATGCTGTACCTGGCCGTGGTGGTCTTCCTCATTGGCCGCACGTTTCAGAAGGCAACCGCCTGGAACGAGCGCGTGGCGCTGGCCATGGCGCTCAGCGTCATCCTCACGCACCTGATGCAGGCCTTCGGTGACATGGGCATGTTGTCGATTCAGTTCGTCTTCTTCGTCAGCACCGCCACCGCCGTCGCAGGCCGTCTTGCAGTGCGTCATAAAATCATGGCCATTAGCCCGACTGAACCCATGACGCAGCCAATTTTATACAGCGTCACGGAACAGCCACGGACCATCACTCAGCAATTACAAGTATTTATAAACGGAAAGGACTGAGGCGTTTTCAACCCGGCGACAATGTGCGCATATGTGAACGGGTCAGGAAACTTTACGCCGTTTTGAACGAGAAACGCACATGAACTCCCTGTTTGGTCGCCTGGCAGCCGGTTTGATCGCTCGATTGGCGCTGGCCATCGACGTCGGACTGCTGGTGGTCGCGCTGGTGGTGGCGTCGCTGTTGGGCTCAGGCGTTGCGCCCTCGCTGCCGAGTTTCGCGCTGACCGCGTGCTGCGTGTGGTTGTTCATGTCGCTCGCGCTGCGTCACTACGATCCATGGGCGCCTGATCGCGCCTGGGCCGACGACGCGGCGATGACGTCGATTCTGGTGTTCGCCGAGACCACGGTGGTGGCCGCGTCGACGCACGTGTTCGGCGTTGAAGGCCTGCCGAGCGCCGGCTTGTTCCTGCTCGTGCTGTGGCCCACCGCGCTGGTGATGCGCGTGTCGGTCTTCCGCAACTTCTCGCCGCGCTCGGGCCCCACGGAGCAGGTGCTCGTGGTCGGCACCGGCGCGTTGGCGCGCGCGACCGCCGACGACCTGCGCCGCAAGGGCCGCAGCGAGCTGCTCGGCTTCGTGCGCTTCTCGAACGAGAAGGCCCCGGAGGCGATGCGCAGCCGCGTGCTCGGCACCGCCAACGACATCGAATCGGTGCTCCGCAACGTGCCCGTCGGCGAGGTGTTCATCGCCAACAACAACTTCCTGCACGCCGAAGAAATGCAGGCGGTGGTGAAGACCTGCGAGCGCTTCGGGGTGCCGTTCGCGATCCCCGCGAACATGTTCCGGCTCGACCGCGCCCGCCCGCTGCTCTCGCACGGCGTCTCTGACGGCTACATTCACTACCAGTCGGTCACCAGCAAGCCTGTGCAGATGGCCTTCAAGCGCTTCTTCGACATCGCCTCGTCGGGCGTCGCGCTGTGGTTCCTCGCCCCGCTGCTGTTGGTCGTCGCGGTCCTGGTGAAGCTCACCAGCCGGGGCCCGGTGCTCTTCCGCCAGCAGCGCGTCGGCCTGCATGGCCAGCCGTTCGGCATGCTGAAGTTCCGCACGATGGTCGAGAACGCCGAAGCGCTGAAGGCGCAGCTCGCCGCCAGCAACGAAATGGACGGCCCGGTCTTCAAGATGAAGCACGACCCGCGCATCACGCGCATTGGCCGCTTCCTCCGCAAGTTCTCCATCGACGAGTTGCCTCAGCTCATCAACGTGCTGCGCGGTGACATGAGCGTCGTCGGGCCGCGCCCGCCGGTGCCCACCGAGGTCGCCAAGTACGAGCCCTGGCAGCGCCGCCGTTTGTCGGTGCGCCCCGGCCTCACGTGCATCTGGCAGGTCTCGGGTCGCAACGAGATCAGCTTCGAGCAGTGGATGTACATGGACCTCCAGTACATCGATAACTGGAGCTTCAAGAAAGACGTGGAGCTCGTTCTCAAGACCTTCCCCGTGGTGCTGACGGGCAAGGGCGCCAGCTAAGCGCCACGTCGTGACCCCGGAGCCTGAGCAGAAGGGCCAGAGCGACGTTCTGCTCGCCCTTCGCAACACCATCAAGCTGCTGGGCTCGTTGCTCTTCACGTGGAGCATCGCGCTCGGTGTGCGGCTGCTGTTGCCCCGCTACCTCGGCCCCGACGCGTTCGGCGCGGTCAACTTCGCCGACGCCTTCACCAACACCGCGTTCGTCGTCATCGGGCTCGGGCTCGACACGTACATTCGTAAAGAAGTCTCGGTGCGCCCGGAGCACGCGAACGACTTCTTCGCGGGCACCACGCTGCTCCGCGTGCTGGGCGCGCTGCTGGTGTTCGCCGGAATGCAGGCGTTTCTGGTGCTGGCCGACCGCCCGCGCGACACGTGGCTGTTGGTGCACCTCTTCGGGGTGTCGGCGTTCTTGTTCATGATGAACCAGAGCTTCGCGGCGCTGCTGCACGCGCGCGGCGCGGTCGACGGGCTCTCGGTGCTGAACATCGCCACCAAGGTCGTCTGGGGCGCGGGCACCATGCTCTCGGTCATCTTCAAGTGGCCGCTGTGGACGGTGGCCTTCGCCGTCGTCCTCTCCGAAGGCCTCAAGACGGCAGGCTCGGTGCTGCTGGTGAACAAGCACCTGCAGCTCTCGTGGAAGGTGAACCCGACGGCGGTGAAGATCGCCATCGTCAGCTCGCTGCCCATTTTTCTCAACGTCGCGGCCCACACCATCTACAGCAAGCTCGACGTCAGCATTCTGGCCGTGGTCGCCAACGAGCGCGAGGTGGCCTGGTACGGCGCGGCGAGCCTGATTTCCGGCCTGGCGTTGATGGTGACGCCGATGATCGGCTGGGTGTTGATGCCGTTGTTCGCGCGCGCGCGCGCCCGCAGCGACGAAGAGTACACGCAGGTCATGCGCCGCTCGCTGGAGCTGGTGTTGATCATCGCCTTCCCCAGCTCGCTCTTCGTGGGCCTCGGCGCCGAGACGTGGGTGGTGCTGCTCTACGGCGAGCCGTACGCGCCGGCGGCGACCTCGCTGCAGATCCTCTCGAGCATCTTCGTGCTGACCTACGTGGCGATCCTCTCGTCGAACGCGCTCATTCTGACGGGGCGCGCGTGGGCGCAGGCGGGCATCAGCATTTCAGGCCTCGCGGTGAACCCGCTGCTCAACTGGTTTTTCATTCCCTGGGCCATGGCGCGGTGGGCGCAAGGCGGCGCCGGCGTGGGCGCGGCCATCGGCCAGCTGGGCACTGAAATCGTCGTCACCGTGATGATGACGGCGCTCGTCGGCCGGCGCGCGTTCGATCGCCGCTCGGTGCTCATCGTCGTCAAGACGCTGCTGGTGTGCGCGCTGGTCATCGCGCTCGACCGCTGGCTCGACGGCCGCGTGCACGCGTTCATTCGGCTGGCCATCGACCTCGTCGCCTACGTGGCGCTGGCCGTCGCCGTGCGCGCCGTACACGTTCAAGAGACGGTTGCGTTTGCGCGCGCCGCGCTCAAGAGCAAGAAGCAGCCCGCCGAACCGCCACCGCCTGAAGAACTCCCGCTCGAACGGAGCCAGCCATGACTCGCCGCCTCGTGCTGTTCACCGCGCTGATGCTCTGTGGCTGCTACACGCCGCAGGGCGGCTTCATCGCCGTCGAAGACTTCCGGCTGCCCGTCACCGGTGAGTACGTCATCTCTCCGGGCGACCTGCTGCACGTGCAGGTCTTTCAACAAGAGGCGATGTCGGCGCGCGTGCGCGTGCGGCGCGACGGCAAGGTGTCGCTGCCGATGGTCGGCGACGTCAACATCGCGGGGCGCTCGCCGACGGAGGTCGCGGGAGATCTCCAGCAGCGCCTCAAGGACTTCATCAACACGCCGCGCGTGAACGTGGTGCTTGAAGAAGCCCGGCCGGTGTCGGTGTCGATCGTCGGAGAGGTCATGCGCCCGGGCATCACCACCATGGAGGCGAACTCCGGCGTGCTGACGGCGATCGCGTCGGCCGGCGGCCTGACCGACTTCGCGCACCGTGACGGCATCTTCGTGCTGCGCAAGGTGCCGGCCAACGACACGCTGCGCCGCATTCGCTTCACGTGGGACGCGCTGACGCGGGGTGACGGCAACGCGGCGCGCTTCACGCTGTTGCCGGGTGACACCGTCGTCGTCGAGTGAGCTGCCGATGCGGCGCGCGGGCGTGACAGCAGCGGCGGCGGCTCTCGTGGCCGTCGTGTGTGCGCCGCACGTCGCGCGCGCCGTCGAAGTGCGAACGCTGGCGCAGGTGAACACCGGCGCGCGCATTCGTACGCCGCTGCCCGGAGATCGCTCCCGCAACTGGCTCACCTTCGACCTCGAGTTTCTCCCCGTGTTACAGGGCGCGCTCCGTTGGAGCCGCACCATGCTGACGCTGCGCCTCAACCCCAGCCTGCTGCTGCGCGAGCCACACCTCGGCGGTCAGGTCTTCCCGCTCGCGGCGGGCCAGGTGCTGTTGGCCACGCGCGGAGATCGCTGGAGCCTCGCGCTCGCGCAAGACGCGTCGTACGGCGTGCAAGACGTCGGCACGCTGCGCAACCCCGACGGCTCACGGCCCACGGGCGTGCCCGAAGTGCAGACGCTGGGCGCGGTGCCGTACCTGCGCTCGGGCACGTCGATCACCTTCAACGACGCGCCCTCGGCTCGCACCGCGTGGTCGTTGACCGCCGGCTACCTCGTGCAGGGCAGCCCCGACCCGACCAACGTCACGCTGCCGCTGCAGTGGGGCCCCAACGGCCAGGCCCGCTTCCGCTGGCAGCTGACGCGCCCCGACTGGCTCGCCACCGACGCGCAGGCGTCACAGACCACGTTCGCCACCGGCCAGAACCAGCTCATCGCCATGCTCAGCGAGTCGTGGGAGCGCAACTGGTCACCCACCATTTCGTCGACGCTCGGCGGCGGTGTGGCCTTCACGCGCGAGCGCATCGTGCAGATCCCCGGAGGGCCGCAGGCGGGCGACTATGAAGAGCTGCTGCCGGTGGTCTTCGCCTCGGTCGCCAAGCGGCAGCGCGTGAACCTGCAGACGCTCACCTTCGAGATCGCCGGCCGCATGGCGCCGTTCGCCGACCGTTTCACCGGCGCGGTCTACGAGCGCATCGAAGGCAGCGCGCAGGTGACGTGGGCGCCGCAGCGCAACCTGATTCTGCGGCCCAGCACCGGGCTGGCCTACGCCGTGCCCGTGGGGCGCGCGGTTCAAGCCGGAGATCGCCTCGTCTTCGTGGAGGGAACTGCCACATGGTGGGCGACGCGTTGGCTGGGGTTGATCGCGTATTCAAGAGTGGCGTTGGTCTCACAGCCGCGCCTGGGAATCGTCGACCAAGTCCAATGGGTTGGGACTTTGTCCGTCGTGCTACAGGACGAGCGGTCCTTCACATGGTGAACACTCGATCTGAGGGGGGAAGAACATGAAGAACAACGGTTTCGCAGCGCTGGTGGTCGACGACGACCCCGACATCCGCAAGCTCATCTCGCTGTTCCTCGCGAAGCTCGGGTTCACGGTGACGCAGGCGTCCGACGGGCGCGACGCCATCAAGCGCCTCAACCTCGCGCGCCCGTCGCTGCTGTGCCTCGACCTCATGCTGCCGGAGTCGTCTGGCTTCGACGTGTGCGAGCACATTCTGAAGACCCCGGCGCTCGCCGGCCTGCCGATTCTGATGATCTCCGCGCGCGAGATGCCCGACTCCCGCGCCATGGCCGAAGAGCTCGGCGTGCATAAGTACATCGTCAAGCCCTTCACGCAGTCGCAGTTCATCGCCGGCGTGAAAGAAGTGCTGCCCGAGGCCGTGCAGTGAGCAACCCTGCGCAGGGCCCCGCAGAGCTCGATCTCTTCGACTACGCCTACCTGCGCAACCTCGTGGGCTTCGTGCTCAACGGCGTGCGTCGCCACCGCCTGCTGACCGCCGTGAGCTTCAGCGTCGTGCTCGGCCTGGGGCTCGCGATGACCGCGCTGTGGCCGCGCTCGTGGCACGCCGAGTCGCGCCTGCTGGCGAACCAGAACCAGCTCATTCGAACGCTCGGCAACCCGCGCACCAGCCTGCCGTCAGAAGACCCCATCAACGCGGCGCGAGAGATCGTCTTCGCGCACGACAACCTGGTCTCGCTCATCAAGCAGACCAACATGATGGAGCAGTGGAACACCTCGCGCCCCACGCTGCTGCGCCTGCGTGACTCGCTCTCGGAGACGTTCGGCGGCGCGACGACCGACGAGCAGAAGCTCGACGCCATGGTGGGCACGCTCGAAAAGAAGCTCCGCGTCGACACCGAGCAGCACATCGTCAACATCTCGGTCGACTGGCCCGACCCGCAAATGGCGTACCTCATCGTCGAGACCGCGCAGCAGAACTTCCTCGAGACACGGCACGTCACCGAGATGACGGCCATCAGCGAGGCGCTCTCGATTCTCGAGGCGCACGCGGCCGAAGAGCAGAAGAACGTCGAAGACGCGCTGCGCGAGCTCGAGCGCGTGCGTGAGCTGCGACGAAAGGGCTCAGGTGGCCCTGCCCCCGTCGCCCCGGTCCGCGAGGGCGCCGCGACGACCGTACAAGACGACGCGGCCACGCCCCACGCGCCGCCGCCGGCCAACGAGCAGGAGCTCGCGCAGCTCAAGTTCCTCCTCAACTCGAAGCGTCGCGCGCTGGCCGACCTCGAAGACTTCCGCAGCCGCCGCGCGCAGGAGCTCAACGCGCAGCTCGTCGAACAGCGCGTGCAGTACGCCGACCAGCACCCCGTGGTGCTCGACACCATGCAGCGCATCGACGCGCTCAAGAAAGACTCGCCGCAGATGGCGCAGGTCAAGGGCGACATCGATCACCTCATCGAAGAGTACCGACGCAAGGGCGGCAAAGACCCCGACTCGCTGGTCGAGCCCTCGCGCCCGCGCGCCCAGCCGCGTCGTGCGCAGCAACAGGCCGAGCTGTCGAACTCCGAGCTCTCTGACGACCCGCTGGTGGAGTTCACCCGCAACAACCTGCGCGTGGTCTCGGCCAAATACGAAGAGCTCATGATGCGCATCGACGGCGCCCGCATCGAGCAAGACACCGCGCGCGCCGCCTTCAAGTACCGCTACAGCGTGGTGCGCCCCGCGTCGGTGCCGCGCAAGCCGGTGAGCCCCAACGCGGCAGTGCTCGTCGCCGCGTCGGTGGTGGCGGCGCTCTTCGTCGGCCTCTTCATCGGCGCGCTGCGCGACGTCACCGGTGGCCACATCGTCGAGGCGTGGCAGGTCGAGCGCGCGCTCAAGTTGAAGGTGCTGAGCAGGGTCAAAGTGTGAGCGCGCCCCTGGCCTGGGGGTTGGTGCTGCTCGCGTTGCCCGTCTTCGTCGGCGGCGTGTACCTCGCGGTGCTCTCGCTGCTGTCGGTGCCGCCGAGCACACCCGAAACGCCGAAGCCGCAGGCGCTGCGCTTCACCTTCGTGGTGCCCTCGCACAACGAAGCGCTGGGCATCGCGCGCACGGTGGCGAACCTGTTCGCGGTCGCCTACCCCGCGGCGCTGCGGCGCGTGCTGGTGGTCGCCGACAACTGCGGCGACGCCACGGCGACCAACGCACGCGAGGCCGGCGCCGAGGTGCTGGAGCGGACGAACGCCGAGCTGCGGGGCAAGGGCTACGCGCTCGCGTACGCCTTCGAAAAACTGCTTGCAGAGGGCACCACCGATGCGGTGGTCGTCGTCGACGCCGACACCGTCGTCTCGCCGAACCTGCTCGACGCGTACGCCGCGCGGTTGGCGAAGGGCGAGGTGGCCGTGCAGGCGCACTACGGTGTGCAGAACCCCAACGCGTCGTGGCGCACGCGGCTGATGCGCATCGCCCTGGCGATGTTCCACCAGGTCCGGTCCATCGGCCGGGAGCGCCTCGGCGTGTCAGCCGGCCTGCGCGGCAATGGCATGTGCTTCCGCGCGTCGCTGCTCGCGCAGGTGCCGCACGACGCGTTCTCGCTGGTGGAAGATCTCGAGTACGGCATTCGCCTCGGGCGCGCCGGGCACCGCGTGGCCTACGCGTGGGAGGCCGACGTGCTGGGCGAGATGGTCTCGGGTGAGCAGGCCTCACGCTCGCAGCGCGCGCGCTGGGAAAACGGCCGCGCGCAAATGGTGAAGCAGTTCGGCTGGCCGTTGCTGCGTGAAGGTCTCGCGAGGCGGAGCCTCCTGTTGATCGACCTCGCGATGGACGTGCTGGTGCCGCCGCTCTCGCGCCTGGTGGTGGCGGCGCTCGCAGGCGCGGTGGCCTCGGCGGCGCTCCTGGGCTTCACCGGCTCCGGCGCGCTGGCCTCGACGTTGTTCTCGCTCGCGCTGGGCGGGGTCGGGCTCTACGTGTTCGCGGGCTGGCTGCATTCGAAGACGGGCCTGCGAGGCTTGTTCGATCTCGCGTTCGCGCCGGTCTACATCGTGTGGAAGTTGAGCCTGAAGCTCCGCAACCGGGGCGCAAAGAAGAACGGCGAATGGGTGCGCACCACCCGCGAGGGAGAAACGCGTTCATGAGCACCAACACCCGCACCAGCCCGCAGATCTACCAGCAGCTCATGAGCTGCATGCGCGGCTCGTGGAGCTCGCTGACCGTGGTGCCCGCGTCGCCCGAGCAGTCGGCGGCGGTGGTCGCCAACGCGCTGGTCGAGGTCAGCAACCTCGTGCGCGGCAAAGAAGCCAAACTCTTCGCCATGGAGCAGAAGGAGCTGCGCGCGGTGTCGATGTCGGTGGTCGACATCATGCATCACGTCGACGCCGGCGGCCTCGCCATCGTCTCGGTCGACTCGGTCATCGCCAAACAGACCGGCGTGCCAGTCACCATCGCCACTGACGCGACGCTGCTCGTGGTGCACCTCGGCGTCACGCGCGTGGAAGACGCGAAGCGCACCGTCGAGCTCATCGGCGAAAACAAGTTCATCGGCGCGGTCGTCATCGAACCGACGCGCTGAAGTTCACGCGCGCTTCTTGCCTCGCACGCGGAAGTCGAGCGCGCGCGCGGCGATCCACCCGGCGAGCTCCGAGGCGCGGCGGCTGCCGTCGACGGGGAAACGTGGCAGCACGGCGCCGGGCTTTCGCTCGTCGGGGCGGTACGGCCGCGCCTCGGTGGTCCAGATCTCGAACTGGCCGAGCGCGCGCAGCATGTCGACGTGGCGCTGCGCGAAGTGGTGCACCGGCGTGCCGTAGGGAAACGCGAACTGCTGCATGGGGCCGAAGAGCCGCTCGAACTGCTCTTTCGAGCTCGCGTAGTCGGAGCGCACCACGTCGTCGGGCAAGCGCGCCGCGCTCAGGTGCAGGTTGGTGTGGTTGCCGAGCTGAACGTTCGAGAACCGCAACAGCGCCTTCGTGGCCTCGACGGTGGCCAGCGCGTAGTCGCGCTTCGTGGCGAGCTCGCGGAGATCTTCACGCGCGTTTTCTTGCTCGGCGTCGACCTGCGCTTCGGTCAGCGCCACGGCGACCGGGCGCGCGTGGCCCGCCTTCAGGGCCTCTTCGGCGAGGTCCCAACGGAAGCCGGTGCGCGCCTCCAGCTTTCCGGGGCACACGAAGAACGTGAAGTCGACTTCGGGGAAGTTGGGCGCCCGCGTGCGGATGTAGTCGGCCGAGTCGGCGTAGCCGTCGTCGAAAGAGACGGTGAGCCAGCGATCTCTCCGGCCGGGCTGACTCCAGACGAGCAGCTCGAGCAACTTGTCGAGCTCGGCGGGGGGCATGTTGAGCCCCGGCTGCCAGTCACTCGCGCGCGTCACCGGCACCATGCGGTGCAGACAGAGACCCACGGCGAACCCGTCGAGCGCGCCGCGCAACAGCGAGCGAAGAGCGACGCCGGGCAGCCTCGAGCCGGCGCGATGGGCGATTTCATCAGGCGACCATGTCGTCACGCGGCGCACGTACCACGATATAGGAGCGCGGTGCCTACACGCCTGAGCATCGGAAGAGTCCCCGTCGACGTCGTCGATGAGCGTGAAGCGTTGAACGTCATCGCGCAGCTCATCGACTCGAAACGCGGCGGCTTCATCTTCACGCCCAACGTCGATCACGTGGTGAACGTCGACTCCGACGACGCCTTCGCGAAGGCCTACGCGAAGGCGGACCTCTCCATCGCCGACGGCATGCCGCTGGTGTGGGCTTCGCGCCTGCTGGGGCAGCCGTTGCCCGAGCGCGTCGCGGGCTCGGATCTCGTGGGGCCGTTGCTCGAGCTCGCCGGGCAGCGACGATGGCGCGTGTACTTTCTGGGCGCCGGCCCCGGCGTCGCCGAGAAGGCCGCGCGCATCGCGAAAGAAAAGTGGAACACCGACGTGGTCGGCACCGACGCGCCCATGGTGAACCTCAAAGACGACGCCCAGATCGACGCCATCGCGCAGCAGCTGGTCGACGCGAAGCCTGACCTGGTGCTGATGGCCTTCGGCGCCCCCAAGCAGGAGCTGCTGATTGCGCGCGTCGCCGAGCGCGTGAAGCCTGCGGTGCTGCTGGGCATCGGCGCGAGCCTCGACTTCATCGCCGGCACCATCAAACGCGCGCCTGCGTTGATGCGAAAGACCGGCTTCGAGTGGCTCTACCGGCTCTCGCAAGAGCCAGGCCGCCTGTGGAAGCGCTACCTGGTGAACGACCCGAAGTTCGTGCTCATTCTGCTTCGTACGTGGAATGAACGACGAACTTCTCGGGATCGAGCTTCTTGATCGGCACGGCAGGCACGCCGGCCACCACGGTGAAGGGCGGCACGTTTTTAGTCACCACTGAACCGGCGCCCACCACCGACGCGCGACCGATGCGCACGCCGGGCATCACGCTGGCCTTCGCGCCGATCCACACGTCGTCTTCGAGCACCACCGGCTGCGACTCCGGCCGCTTGTCGCGGTCGTAGAGCTCGTGAAACCCTGAATCGACGACCATCACGTAGGGCCCCAGCCGGCAGCGATCTCCGATGAGGATCAACTTCGTGCAGCCCAGTGACACGCCGTAGTTGAGCATGCACGACGCGCCGATCTCGAGCCGCGCGCCGACCTCTGTCGCCAGCTCAACCGGCACCACCGCGCTGCGCAGCAAGGTGTGCGCGCCCAGCTTCATGTAGCCGTGGTTCACGATGCGCGGCGTGCCCAACACGCGCACGCCGGTACCCACCTCGTCGACGCCGCGCAGGTACACGCGAGAGGCCGCCAGCGCGACGGCGTAGTTCGCGCTCTTTCGCGCCAGGTGACCGAACGATTCCCCCGCAGCCATGTCGCGTCGCAGCTTCGCCAACGTCCGCCTGAACAGCTCTTGCATCACGACCTCATTGCGCGAGGAAACACTGCGACTCGTCCAACGACGTGGGCGCGCCGACGCCGGCCTCGAAGCCGACGTTGTCCCACTCGCGCTCGTCGGCGTACGGCGCGTTCTCGAGGTAGTACCGCTGGCCCGTGCGATCGTTGTAGTCGCGGCTGAACTCGAGGCGCTCGGCGGCCGAGTGGTACAGCACCTGGCCCCAGGCCACCGCGGTCTCGGCCATCGTCAGGCGCCGCGCCCCGAAGTCGTTGCACAGCCGCTGCTCACCGTTGACGAAGAGCACCAGGCGATCCCTCCGCACGTACGCGTCGAAGCGCACGCGATGCCCGACGGTGAGCTCGTCTTGCAGGATCTGCTTCACGAACTTGCCGCTGCTGTCTTGCGTCGCGAACCAGCTCGGCGTGGCGGCGTAGCTCGGGTACTGCGCGGGGCTCAGGTTGAGCACGCTCGAGCGCTCGTCCATGCCGGCCTGGTTGATCATCACGCGAATGTCGGCCTCGCTGCGGTTCCACGGGCCGAGGTCGAACGGCGAGCCATCCCGCGGGAAGAACTGCAGGCAGTTCCAGTTCTCGACCGAAACGTTCCTGCCGTCGTCCTGGTAGAAGAACGACGTCTGCACGAGGTTGCCGGCGAAGCGCGCATCGGGCGTAAACGTCTGCCCGGCCTGCGCAGCGCCGCACAACCCCACCCACCAGTAACGACGGCTCGTGGCGTCGGAGGCGACCTCCCACGTGAGGTGCAGGTAGTCGGTGTCGCTGAGCGTCGCCGGCTTGCGAGGCACCAACACCACCGACGAGAACACGTCTTGAAACCAGTCGGGCAGCGTCACGTGCAACAGGCCGCGCTCTTCAGACAGCTGCGCCTTGTCGAACTCGTCGTTGTAGACGAACACCTCCCACTTCGAGTTTTCGAAGCGGCGGCCCTGCGCGTACGTGCGGTTGTGCCCGCTGAGCTTGTTCTGAAACGTGAGCGGCCCGCTGGTGCCGTCGAAGTCGTCGAAGAAGTCGCGCGTGCGCGGCGCGCCGCGACCTTCGGGCCGCACCTTCACCCAGGTGCGCGCGAGCACTTTGGGCGGCGTGGTCGAGCCGGGCTGCGCCAACCCCGCGCCGGGCCCGTGCCCGTTGAAGACGAGGCTGCCGAAGCGGGCGCGGATCTCGTCGGCGGTGAAGAACGAGAACAGCACCCGGTCGGCCACCGGCACCTCGTCGATGGTGACCTGAATGTCTTCGTGCTTCGGCGCGAGGTGGCCCTGAAACGGGCACGGCGCGTCGATGGCTTCGACCACCAGGTCGGTGGCGTCGTTCAAGTCGGTCACCTCGACCAGCTGCATGAGCTCGCGCGTGCCCGAGAAGCGATCGTTGTGTTGGCGGTACCCGGCGCAGTGAATGACGGTGCCGTCGATCTGCTCGCCGCCGTTCTGCTCCGAGGCCCGGGCGCCTGCTGGCAAGCGGAACACGCGGTAGTCGACCGCGCCTTCGACCACCGGCAACACCAACATCGCGCTGTCGCGGTTGGGCACCGCCAGCACGCCGGTCAGCTCCGGCGCCGCCGAACCACCCCACGCAGCGCCGTCTTCACTGGTCGGCGTCGTCGGGTGGGCGAGCACTTCTACCGACGACGCGCCGGGGAGATCAGGTGGTGGGCTTGTCTTCGGAGGAGTCATTTTGCCCCCGAGTTCGCCGACGTTTCCGACGCAACTGCCCGTGACGACAATGAGCAAGGCCAACATCGCCCTGCGCGCCCGGCTATGACCTGGTCTGGTGAGCCCCCGCATACAGCTCGGTCGTAACATTTTAGGCATGGGCGCGGCACTGCTGAGTGCATGTGCGGCGCCCGAGTGTCCGACGGTTCCGGGGCTGACGGCGGCGGAGTGTGTGCAAGCGCGCACCATGGAGCTGCCGCTGGAGCTCCCGAAGAGTCGCGGCAACGCGAAGGCCGACGACCCGGCGGCGGCGTGGTTCGGGTTCAAGCTGTTCTTCGACGCGCGCCTCTCGAGCAACCGGGAGGTGCGCTGCGCGACCTGCCACATACCCGAGCGCACGTTCGACGACGGCAAGCCAACGTCGACCGGGTTGCAGACCGTGGAGCGCAACAGCCCGTCGACCTACACGGCGGCGTGGCAGCGCTGGCAGATGTGGGACGGCCGCGCCGACTCGTTGTGGTCGCAGCCGCTGCTCGCGTTGGAGGACCCGCGCGAAATGAACTTCACGCGCCTCGAGCTCGCGCACCTCATGCGGCGCTCGTTTGCAGCTCAGTACGAGCCGCTCTTCGGGGCGCTGCCGGCACAGCTCTCGTCGTGGCCGCAAACGGGCAAGCGCGGCGACGCGACCTTCGAAGGGCTGAGCGCGGCGGATCAACTCGAGGTCAACCGCATCGCCGCGAACGTGGGCAAGGCGCTCGAGGCGTACCTGAGAAAGGCGGCGCATGGCCGCGGGCGCTTCGACGAGTTCCTCGCCGGCGACGCGACGAAGCTCTCGGCCGAAGAGCAGCGCGGCTTCGTGGCGTTCTTCAAGGCTGGCTGCGTGAGCTGCCACTCCGGGCCGCAATTGAGTGACAACGGGTTCTACGACGTGGGCGTGCAGCCGGCGGCGGGGCGCGGTCGACGTGAGGGGCTGGAGCAGCTGGCGCGCTCCGACTTCTCGGCGACGGGCCCGCATTTCGACGGAGCGCCTGAGCTCGTTCCCACGCCCGTCGACGCTGACGAAGGCGCGTGGAAGACGCCGTCGCTGCGCAACGTGGGCCGCACCGCGCCCTACGGGCACAACGGTGCGTACGCCACGCTCGAGGCCATCGTCGACCTCCACACGCCCGCCGAAACGCTCGACGCCGACGAGCGCGCGGCGCTGCTGGCCTTCCTCCGCGCGCTCGATTGCCAGGATCCGCCCTCGCCGTGGAACAACTGGCCCGATCGTTGAGCCCTCAAGCTGGTATCAGGGCAGCCGAAATGACCAACACACGCGACGTACTGGAGCTCGATCGCCCTGCCGAAGTCGCGCGGGTGGCCGAATGGATGAAACGTGAAGTGATGGGCACGCTGAAGAAGCGCGGCGTCGTCGTCGGCCTGTCTGGCGGCATCGACAGCTCCGTCTCTGCGGCGCTGGCGGTCAACGCGCTCGGCAAAGACAAGGTCTTCGGCGTGTTCATGCCCGAGAAAGACTCGTCTGATGAGTCGCTCGAGTACGGCCAGCTGCTCGCGAAGTCGCTCGGCATCGAAGCCATCACCGAGAACATCGCCGCCACGCTCGAAGGCGCGGGCTGCTACCGCCGCCAGGAAGAGGCGATTCGCACCGTATTCCCCGAGTACGGCAAGGGGTGGAAGAGCAAGATCACCCTGCCCTCCATTCTCGAGTCTGACCGGCTCAACGTGTACCAGCTCACCGTGCAGTCACCGACGGGCGAGCTGAAGACCTCGCGCATGCCGCTGCCCGCGTACCTGCAGATCGTCGCGGCGACGAACTTCAAGCAGCGCGTGCGCAAGATGGTCGAATACTTCCACGCCGACCGCTTGAACTACGCGGTCATCGGCACGCCGAACCGCCTCGAGTACGACCAGGGCTTCTTCGTGAAGCAGGGCGACGGCGCGGCCGACATCAAGCCCATCGCGCACCTCTACAAGACACAGGTGTATGCGTTGGCCGAGACGCTCGGCGTGCCCAAAGAAATTCGCAACCGCACGCCCACCACCGACACGTACTCGCTGCCGCAGACGCAGGAAGAGTTCTATTTCGCCCTGCCCTACGACCGCATGGACCTGTGCCTGTGGGGTGTGAACAACAAGGTGCCGGCCGCCGAGCTCGCGCCGCGCGTGGGCATCACCGCCGAGCAGGTCGAGCGCGTGTACAAAGACATCGCGTCGAAGCGCCGCGCCACGCGCTACCACCACCTGCCGCCCATTCTCCTCGAGCCGATCTTCAACGAGACGGTGTCGATGTAACTGTCGGGCAAGACGGGGGAGACGATTCGTGTCGATTCTGCAAGCGCTGCCACCACCAGCTCACCGGCACGCCACGCCGTTGGTGCACGACTTCTTCGAGCACTCGGCCGCGCGGCTGGCAGACAAGGTGGCGCTCACCTGTAAAGGCGTGAGCTTCACCTACGGTGACCTGAATACCCGCGCCGACGCGCTCGCCAACGCGCTGGTGGCGGCCGGCGTCGACCGCGGAGATCGCGTCGTCATCTTCGCGGACAACAGCGTCGAGACAGTCGTCTCTTTCTGGGCGACGTTGAAAGCCAACGCAGTGGTGAGCGTGGTGAACCCGCTCACCAAACAGGAAAAGCTCACGTATTACCTGAATGACAGCCGCGCGAAGGTGCTCATCACAGACATGAACTTCGCGGCGGCGTTCAACCAGAGCGCCCCGGCGTGTACACACCTGACGACCACCGTGGTGGCTGGAAAGTTCGACGCCGCCAGAATGCCGGCGGTGAAGAACGCGGTGTCGTTCGACGCCGTGGTCGAGCAACACCTGGGCAAACCGGCGCCGCTGCGCCGCTGCATCGACGTCGACCTCGCCGCCATCATCTACACCTCGGGCAGCAGCGGCGACCCCAAGGGCGTGATGCTCTCTCACCACAACATGGTGACGGCGGCGCACTCCATCACCACCCTGCTCGAAATGAACGAGTCAGACGTGGTGCTGGCGGTGCTGCCGCTGGCGTTCAACTACGGGCTGTACCAGCTCATCATGACCTTCCGGGTCGGCGGGCGGCTGGTGCTCGAGCGCTCGTTTGCGTACCCGGCGCAGGTGCTGAAGCTCATGCAAGACGAGCGCGTCACCGGGTTCCCCGGCGTGCCGACCATCTACGCCGTGCTGGCCGAAATGAAGAACCTCCGTGACTTCGACCTCTCGGCGGTGCGCTTCGTGACCAACACCGCCGCAGCGCTGCCCATTAAACACATCGCCATGCTGCGCGGACTACTGCCAAATGCGCGTATTTACTCAATGTATGGCCTGACAGAATGCAAGCGCTGTACATATCTCCCCCCCGAAGACCTGGACCGCAAACCAACGTCGGTGGGCATCGCCATTCCCAATACAGAAATGTGGCTGGTCGATGAGCACGACCAGAAGCTGGGCGCCAACGTCGTCGGCCAGCTCGTGATTCGTGGCTCGACGGTGATGCAGGGCTATTGGGACAAACCAGAGGCCACCGCCGAACGGCTGCGCCCCGGCCTGCTGCCCTTCGAGCGCGTGTTCTACACCGGAGATCTGTGCCGCCTCGACGACGAGGGCTACCTGTATTTCGTCGCGCGCATGGACGACATCATCAAGTCGCGCGGAGAGAAGGTGTCGCCCAAAGAAGTCGAGACGGCGCTGATGAACATCACCGGCGTACGCGAAGCGGCCGTCATCGGCGTGCCCGACGAGCTGCTGGGTCAGGCCATCAAGGCCTTCGTGGTGCTCGAGGCCGACGTCGCGCTGACAGACAAAGACATCATGAAGGAGTGCCAGAAGCGGCTCGAGAGCTTCATGGTGCCCAGGGTGGTGCAATTCATCGCCGAGCTGCCAAAGACCGCCACCGGAAAAATCATGAAGACGGGCCTCGCATGAGCGCCCATTGCAACCAGGAGTCACCCCGTGTCCGCTGAACTCAAAGACAAAGTCCGCTCGTTCATCATCTCCAACTTCTACGTGTCGGACCCGTCGACGCTGGACGACGGCATGTCGCTGCTCGACGCCGGCATCGTCGACTCGACGGGCGTGCTCGAGATCATCGCCTTCATCGAATCGGAGTTCGGCGTCGCCGTCGCCGACGCGGAGATGCTCCCCGAGAACCTCGACGCGGTGAACAACATCGCCGCCTACGTCACGCGGAAGAAGACCTGAGTCGTGTGCGGCATCGCCGGCATCGTGGGCCTCGCGGCTGACGCCGAGGCGCCATCGCGTGAAGCGCTGGCGCGCATGGCCGGCGCGCTCGAGCACCGCGGCCCCGACGAGTTCGGCGTGTACCGGGATCGCCGCGCAGGCCTGGCGCACAGCCGGCTGTCGATCATCGACCTCTCGTCGGGCCAACAGCCGATGGCCAACACCGACAACACGGTGTGGATCAGCTTCAACGGCGAGATCTTCAACTACGTCGAGCTGCGCGCCGAGCTCGAAGCGCTCGGCCACCAATTCCGCACGAAGTCAGACACCGAGGTCATCATTCACGCGTGGGAGGCGTGGGGCGACGCGGCGTTCGACAAGATGAACGGTCAATGGGCCGTCGCCCTGTGGGACTCGAAGACGCAGACCTTCGTGCTTTGCCGAGATCGCGTCGGCGTGCGTCCGCTCTATTACGCCGAACACCAGGGTCGGCTGCTGTTCGCGAGTGAAGTGAAGGCGCTGTTCGCCGGCGCCCCCGACTTTCCCCGCGAGCTCGACCCGAATGGGCTCGACGAGACCTTCACCTTCTGGACGGTGGTGCCGCCGCAGACCGTCTTCCGTGGCGTGCGAGAGCTCGAGCCCGGGCACCTGCGGGTGTGGACGCGCGGTCAGCTCACGCGCGACGTCGCGTACTGGCAGCCGACCTACCCTGTGGGCACAGCGGGCCGCTTTCAAGGCAGCCTCGAAGACGCCACGCAGGCGCTCGCGCACGCGCTCGAAGAAGCGACGAGGCTGCGCATGGTGCGCGCCGACGTGCCGGTGGGCAGCTATTTGTCGGGCGGGCTCGACAGCTCACTCGTCGCGGCGATGGCGGCGCGCGCGAAGCCGTCGGGCTTCAAGACCTTCTCGCTGCGCTTCGAAGACGCCGAGTACGACGAGACGCCGTACCAACGCGCGATGGTCGAGCGGCTGCGCACCGAGCACGCCGAGGTGGTCGTCAGTCGGCAAGACATCGCCGAGGTGTTCCCCTCCGTCATCCGCTTCATCGAGCGGCCGGTGGTGCGCACCGCGCCGGCGCCGTTGTTCCTGCTCTCGCGGCTGGTGCAGCGCTCGGGCATCAAGGTGGTGCTCACCGGCGAAGGCAGCGACGAGATGCTGGCCGGCTACGACTTGTTTCGGGAAGCGAAGGTGCGCCGCTTCTGGGCCGTGAGCCCGAAGTCGCCGTGGCGCCCCAAGCTGCTCGAGCGGCTCTACCCGTACCTCGCGAGATCCCCGGTCTCGCAGCAGGCGCTCACGCGGCAGTTTTTCGGGCGCGGGCTCGAACGCGCGAAGACGCCGGGCTTCAGTCACGAGCCGCGGTGGAGCAGCACCTCGGCGCTCAAGCGCATGTTCAGCGCTGAGCTCCGCGCGCAGCTCACCGGGCGCGACGCGGTGAAGAACCTGCTCGCCACGCTCCCCCCGGAGTTCTCGCAGTGGCCGGTGCTGGCGCAAGACCAGTACCTCGAGGTGCGCACGCTGCTCTCGGGCTACCTGTTGTCGAGCCAGGGAGATCGAATGCTCATGGGCAACAGCGTCGAGGGCCGCTTTCCGTTTCTCGACCGCGAGGTCATCGCGCTCGCGAATTCGTTGCCGTCGGCGTTCAAGCTCAAGGTGCTCGACGAGAAGCACGTGCTCAAACGCGTCGCTCGTGAGCTGGTGACGGACGACATCATCGCGCGCCCGAAGCAGCCGTACCGCGCGCCCGATGCGCTCTCGTTCATGGGCGAGCAGCGGCCCGCGTGGGTCGACGAGGTCATGAGCGAGGCCTCGCTGAGAGACGCCGGCATCTTCGACCCGAAGATCGTCGCGCAGCTGTGGAGCAAGTGTCTCGCGCGCAGAGACGACGGGCAGTTCTCGAACTCCGACAACATGGCCGTGGTGGGCGTGTTGTCTGCGCAGCTCATGCACCGACAGTTGGTGCGGGAAGCACCGGGCACGAAGCAACCGGTGCTCAAGACGCTCGTCGAGATGTGACTCAGCTCAGCGGGCGTTGACTCGTGACCACCGCGTCTTCGGCGCCACCGTCGCGCAGCACATGCAGCCGGCCCTCGAGCACCAACACCTCGGCCGGCGTGGGGTGCGAGAGAAAGCCGAGCGAGCTCGCGCTGTAACCGTACGCGCCGCTGTAGAGCACGCCGAGCAGATCTCCCGGCTGCGGCGGCGCCAGCGTCAGCTTCGCGCCGAATTGATCGAGCGGCGTACAGCACGGCCCCACCACCGTCGCCGAGAAGTCTGCCGCGGCGCCGAGCCGACTCACGTTGGCCATCGGGTACGCCTTGCGAAACACCTGACCGAAGTTCCCCGTCGCGGTGATGTGGTGATTCATGCCGCCGTCAGTCACCACGTACTTCGTGCCGCGGCTCTCTTTCACGTCGAGCACGCGCGTCACGTAGAGGCCCGACTCGGCGACGAGGTAACGCCCGAGCTCGATGATGAGCTTCGCGTCTTTGAGCTTCGGTGAAGCCTTCGCGCGCGCGGCGATGCGCGGGCCGAACGCCCGCCCGAGCGCAGGGAGATCGAACTCCGGCTGGCCCTCGAAGTACGGCACGCCGAAGCCGCCACCGAGGTCGATCTTCCGCACCGACACGCCGAGGTCTGCGAGCGACTCGGCGAGCGAGATCACATGCTCCCAGTTGGTCACGATGCCTTCGATGTCGACCATCTGGCTGCCGACGTAGACGTGCAGCCCCGCAACATCGACGGCGTCGGGCGCCGACTGCGCGAGCTTCACCGCTTCAGGCATCAGCTCTTCGTCGAAGCCGAACTGGGTCGACCCGCCACCCATGCGCATCTGTGCGCCCTGCACCTGCGCTTTGGGGTTGATGCGCAGACACACCGTCTGTCGGCGACCGTGCCGACGCGCGGTGGCGATGACGCGCTCGAGCTCACCGAGCGACTCCACGTTGATGGCGCCGATGCCCCAGCGCACCGCCTCGTCGAGCTCGCGCTCGCTCTTGCCGGGGCCCGCGAAGAGCACGTGTTCGGGCGAGAAACCGGCGGCCTGCGACACGCGCAGCTCACCGATGCTGGCGAGCTCGGCGCCAACGCCCGCACGCTGCAGCATCTGACAGAGCCCCACCGACGGGTTGGCCTTGATGGAGAAATAGAACCCGGTGTCTTCACCGAGCGCCGCACGCAACGCGGCGACTTGCTGCAGCACCACTTCACCGCGGTACAGAAAGTACGGGGTGCCCACGCGCTGGGCGATGGCGCTCACCGAGTGGCCGTCGACGACCAGCTCATTGCCGCTCGTGTCACCCAGGCGCTGCAGCAGCGGCTGCGCGCGTTCACTTCGTGCTGGCGTACTCATTTCGCAGGTGGCTCCGGTCGATCTTTCCGTTCGGGTTCTTGGGGATCTCGGGCAGGAAGTTGAACTCCTGCGGCACGAGGTGGGCAGGCGCGACCTTCGCGATCTCCGCGCGGAGCTCTGCCGCCGTCGCCGTCACGCCCGGCTTGAGCGAGCACACGACGACGATGCGCTGGCCGAGCAGGTCATCTTTCTTGCCGAACGCGGCGCACTCGTGAACGAGCCCGGTGCCATGCACCAGCTCTTCGATTTCGAGCGGGCTCACGCGGTACCCCTGCGTCTTGATCTGCTCGTCGCGGCGGCCCTCGTAATAGAGGAAGCCGTCGACATCGCGGCGCACGAGGTCACCGGAATACACGACGAGATCGCGGCCCATGGTCTCGGGCGGCGCGAAGGGGTTGGGTTTGTAGACGGCGTTGGTCTTGTCGGGGTCGCCCCAGTACCCGAGCGCCACGGTGGGCCCACGGTGAATGAGCTCGCCGACCTCGTCAGCCGCGGTCTCGGTGCCGTCGGGGCGCACCACCCAGACATCGGAGTTGGGGATCGCCTTGCCGATGCACGACGAGCCGCGATGCACCTGCGCCGGGTCGAGGAACGTCGACCGGAACGCCTCGGTGAGGCCGTACATGAGGAAGATCTTCGTGTGCACCAACAGCGCGCGCAGCTCCTCGAGGTGCGGGCCGGGGATCATGCCGCCGGTGTTCGAGATGTAGCGCAGGTGCGTGAGCGGCTCGCGCGTGAGGCTCTTGCGGTTCTGCAGCAGCAGCGCCCACACACCGGGCACGCCCGCCACGCCGGTGATCTCGTGCGTGCGGAAGCTCTTGAGAATTTCACCGGGCAGCAGCGAGCGCTGCGTCACCAGCGTGCCGCCAACGCGCAGCATGCAGGTGAACTGGTTCATGCCCACGTCGAAGTTGAGCGGCAGAATCGAGAGCACGCGATCTTCAGCGGTGTTCCCCAGGTACGTCGAGACGATCTGCGCGCCCACCACGATGTTGTGGTGCGTGAGCATGATGCCCTTGGGCATGCCCGTCGAACCAGACGTGTAGATGATGGTGCCGAGATCTTCTTCTTTCGCCACGGTGACCGGCGGCGCTTCGGGGCCGCGCTCCAACACGGGCTCGAGCCGCACGGTCCGCGCGGCGCCCGGCGCAGCCTCACACCCGTCACCACGCACGAACGCACACTCGTACGCAGGCACCGGCTCGTCGCGCAGCAACGCCGCTTCGCCGACGAGCATGCGCACCTGACAGTTGCGCATGATGTGGCCGACCTGCGCCGACTTCAGCTGCGGGTTGATGTTCACGTACACGCCGCCTGCGTGCACGACGGCCGTCATCGACAGCAGCGCCTCCCAGCTCTTCTCGAGCCAGATGCCGACGCGATCTCCGCGCCGGAGCCCTGCGTCCATCAAGCCCTGCGCGAGCCGCGCCGACTGCTGCCGCAGCTCGCCGTACGTGAAGCTCCGGGCGCCATCGATGACCGCGACCTTCGCGGGGTTCCGCGCTGCTGCGTTCTCGAGCAGGTGAAACAACGACCATTCAGCGTGCACCGGTCACCCGACCTTGGCCACGACGAGCGCGGCGATGCTCTCGAGCGAGCGGAAGTGGGTTTCGTCGACCTCTTCGGGTTCGATCTCCGCGCCGAAGCGCTCCGAGATGAAGGCGATCAACTCCACGGTCTGCAACGACGCGAGGTGACCTTCTTCGATGAGCGGCGTGTCGTCAGCGAGCGCCACGTCGCGCTCGAGAATGACCTTCACGATGTGTTCACGCAGCACAGCAATCACGTCTGACTTTGAAACAGGCATTCCTGACCCCTTACGGTTGAAGCACGGCGCCGTGGCTCTGCTCGGCGTCGCCGAATTGAATGTTCCACGGGCCCGACAGCAGCCGCGACCGCAACGGCTCAACGTCGTCGGGCGCAGGGCGCACATAAACAACCGATCGATGTTCGCGCTGCAGAAAGCCCAGCTCGGCGAGCGCGACCTCGAGCCGCGGCGAGCCCTCAAGCACCGGCGCGTACAACGCCTGCGCTCCGCTGCGCCGCGCGAGCCGAACGGCGCCCACCAGCAGCGACATCCACCTGGCGGCGTCGGTGCCGGGCTTGCCACACAGCTCCAGGACCCACGCTGACGAAGGCGTGGCCGCGACCACCGTGTACGCCTCGAGTTCACCGCGCGCGTCGAGCAGCGCCAACACCTTCGCGTGCCGCTGCGGAGAGTCGGGCCCGTAGCGCCAGCGGTACCACGCGAGATCCCGATACACGCTGGCGCCTTCGAGCCCGCAGTACGCCTCGGCGAAGCGATCGAAACGCGCGTCGAACGAGACCTCGACCACGTCGTCGCGCAACCCAACGGGCCTGCGCACGCGGTCGACCGCGCGCAACACCGGGCCCGCCGCCGACAACAACGCTTCAGGCACCCGGTCAGCCCACGCGCGGCGGCCCTTCAACAACCGCAGGTCGAGCGGCTTGGCCCACCGCACGAGCTCGCCCACGGGCCGCGCCTTCATCAACCCCATCAACGCCTTCGTGCCGACGATGTCGTCGACGCTGATCTGCCGGGGAAAGCGCTTGAAGGCCTCGCGCATCAACGTCACACCGTGAAAACCCGCCGCCGGGTCCACCATGAAATCAGCCGTGGTGCAGGCGAAGAAGCGCTCGCCGAACACGCGGTACGGCAACGGCAGCCCGGCGATGAAGCCCAGCACCGCACCGTCAGCTCCCCGCTCCAGAACCCACGCGCCCGTCTCGATTGGGGCAAGATTCCGCAAGCGCGAAAACGACTCGCGCAACTCAAACGCCCGTCTTGCCTCAGCCCCGAAAACCTTCGTGTACAACGACAGCACTCCCCCGAGGTCCTTCGGGGCATAAGGCCTCAACTGCACCGTGCCCATGGCCCGCAACTTTTGCAGGGTTGAGCCGTGGGTCCAGTCAAAAAAGTGAAAAGAATTTCAGGTGCGGGCGATGAACGCCGGCCAGGCGCGCTCGACGTGGCGGGTGACGGTTTCGATGGCGCCGCCGGTGGTGAAGATGTGGTTCGTCATTTTCAGCCGCACGTGATCGACGTTCGGGCGGTGCTGCGGCCCGAGGAGCTTCTGGTTGATGCGATCGAAGAACACCTCACGCAGCTTGCTGTCGGCGGTGATGACCAACACCGGGCGCTTCGCTTCGACCCAGCGCTGCCACGCCGAGGCCAACGGGAAGTTGGTGACCGGCGGCAATTCAGAGCGTGAGAGCACGAAGTCGAGCAGCGCCTTCTTCGGCAGCGGCACGTAGCGCGCGTAGCGGTTCTCGTGCGTGAGCAGCCGCATCCACCCCCAGTACGAGAACAGCTTGCTGCGCACCTTGTCTTCGAAGGGCAGGCGCGAGGTGAGCACGTCGGTGAGCCGCGACGCAGGCAGCTTCGCCTTGAGCGACGCGCGCAGCGACTTGCGCTTCGGCGCCTCACCGTCCTGCGCTTTGGGCTCGGTGACGTACATCTCGGGCTCGAAGAGCATCAGCCCGCGCACCAGGCGCTTCTCGACGTCGGCGGTGAAGATGGCGTTGATGGCGCCACCACACAGCCCGGCGACGACGAGCCCCTCGAGGCCCTCGCGCTCACACAGCGCGCGCACCAGCTGCGAGGTGACGGCCGTGAAGTTGCCGTCGGTGACGACGGGGAAGAACTCGAGCGTCTTGGCCGGCAGCGGGCCGGGCGCGTCACCAAGCCCCGGGAGGTCGTAGCGGAAACACGGCACGCCGCGCGCCGCCATCGCGTCGCACATGTGTGACGCGAGCCCGCCGTGACCGTCGCGCGGCACGTAGCCGAAGTTCACCACCAACAAGCCGACGGGCCCCGGCGTCGACGTGTGGTGCGTGCCCACGCAGCGCCCGCCTTCGAGCTCGAGCACGTGCAGCGACCGCGACGGCGAGGCGCTCGTCACGTCGACCGACGACGGCGCGCGCTCGGGGTCGGTGGCGAGCCACACGTCGCTCCACACATCGAGGCGCTCGAGCGTCAACGTGAAGAGCTCGTCGAGCTCGGCGACGAGGTTGTGGCTCTGCAACCAGAACGGCGGCTTCTGCAGCCGCGCCGACGCGAAGAAATCGCGGTTGGGCAGGCGGTCGGCCGTGCGCCCGTCGAGGAACACCACCAGGTATTCACCGCCGAGGTTCTCGGGCGTCGCGGCGGTGAAGGCTTCGGCGCTGCGAAAGAGCGCCTTCGTCCACGGGTAGCCTTCCACTTCGACGGCCGCGCCATTGTCGAGCTCGCGCACGTAGTCATCGCGCGTCTTCCGCTCGCCGGGGAACTCCATGTAGTCGGCGGCCAGCTTGCGCCGGAGCATGTCCATCAACATGGGCTTGCCGCCGGCCGGCGGGTCCCACGCGACGAAGGCGTCACACTCGCGCGCGTCGAACAGGCGCTTGCCGAGCAGCGCGCCGAGCCGCAGGCCGAGCACCACCACGCGGCCGTGACCTCTCGCCTTGCCGTGCGCCACCACCGCGCGGAGATCTTCCAACCAGCCGTCGAAGGTCTGCTGCTTGAAGTCGCCGGGGCTCTCACCCACGCCGCGGTAGTCGAAGCGCAGCACGTCGTAGCCGTTGGCCGCGAGCACGCGCGCCCAGCGCACCCAATTCAAATACCCGTGCGTTCGCTCGAGCGTCATCGGCCCGGCCAGCACCACGGTGGCGCGCGGCTTCGGCGACGCATGGTGCGTGACGGCGACGACGCCCTCACCCACCGGCAGAAAGAAAGACGACTCAGTTCCCGACAGCGCGTCCCCCGGCGCCCAACGTTTCATTTTTGAGCCCTCGAAAGGTACCGCCGGGTGTGACTGAGGAAGTCTTTCGCGGTGCGCGTCAGCGAGCCGGCTTCTTCACGGACGCCGCGGAAGTAGTCGAGGCCGTAGCTCAGCGTGGCGCCGGCGATGGCGAGGCGCTTGAACGCCGGGTGCAGGTCGCGACCACCGTCCAACAATTCTCCCGCGCGGTAGGCCGCGCTCGCGAGGCGGTCGCCCACTTCGGGCACCGTGGCGCTCAACATGAGCAACCCGCGCGAGACAGGGTTCACCAAAAAGATGAAGTGCCACGGGTCGGCGTCGACGACGTCGGGGTGCTTCTTGTGAATGCGGGAGTCGTAGACGCCGTAGAGGAAGTTGCGGCGGCGCCACACGGAGATGGACGTGTGATCGGTGCGGTTGGTGGTGACGGCGTCGCGCGCGAAGACCAATTTCGCGCCGGCCTTCTGCAGCCGCACGCCGAACTCGCGGTCTTCCGAGCGATCGAGCGAGCGGTCGAAGCCACCGACGGCCTCGTAGTCAGCCCGACGGAACGAGACGTTGCCGGTGCACACCATGACGCCGCGCACGGCCGTGGGGTTCGAGGTGAAGCGCTCGACGAAGTGCGCGAGTTGGTCGGCGTGAAAGCGCTCGAAGAGCGGCTTGTCTTCGAGGGAGTTGTCGTACGCGATGTGCCCGAGCACCAGCGTGTGGCCCTGCTCGTGTTTCTCGAGGTGCTTCTCGAGGAAGTTCGCGGGCACCAGCATGTCGTCGTCGGTGATGACGACCACGTCGTGCTTCGTCTGGCGGATGCCGGCGTCGCGCGCGGCGGCAGCACCGGCGTTCTGCTGCGTGATGACGCGCAGCGGGTACGGGTCTTTGCGCGCCTCGAGCATCGGCGCGACGGGCACCTTCGAGCCGTCATCGACCACGATGACCTCGAAGCGCTCAGGCGAGAGCGTCTGCGCGCCGAGCGAATCGAGCAGCTCTTGAAGGAGCGCGAGCCGGTTGAAGGTGGACACCACGACGCTGACGTTGAACGGCATCACTGGCCTCTGTAAGGCGTTGTCCGGCAACGCGTGCCGGGGTCCTGAATGAAATCACTTACGAAGTTCATCACGTCAGTTCGAGCCGACTTCGGATCGCTGCAGCGGTACCGCGCGAAGTATCACAACGAGGTGGTTCCGCTCTCGCACCTTCCTGCAGACCTGGTGAAGAAGATCGGCCTGCAGATGATGGTCGCCACGCGGGCCATGCGGCTGATGGAAGATCTGCATGTTCCGCTCGGTGGGCAGGTGGCAAGTCGCCTCATTCGTCATCTATATGGGGCAGAAATCCACTGGCGCGCGCACGTGGCCGACGGCGTTTCAATCGTTCACGGCACGGGGTTGGTGCTCAGCCACCGCGCGAAGGTCGGCCCGGGCTGCATTCTTTTTCAGAACGTGACGCTGGGTGAAGGGCGCGACCCGGAGACCGGTGAGAGCGGCGCGCCCACGCTCGGCCGCGACGTGCACGTAGGCCCCGGCGCGACGCTGCTCGGGCCCATCACGGTTGGAGACGGGACGAAGATCATGGCGGGCGCGGTGCTCACGCGCTCGGTGCCGCCCAACTCGCTGGTCAAGCCGGCGCAGGCCGAAGTGTCGACGCGCGGTGGTGCGGCGTCAGGGCCGGCGTGACGAGCGCGCGCAGAATGAAAGCGACGTCGATGCGCTCCTGCTCGCCTCGGAGCGACGGTTGTTGCGGCCGCGATCAAAATGAACCGCTGAAAACAAAAGCCGACTCAGTTTTCACTGAGTCGCCTTCGATTTCGTTACGGGGGTTGATGGCGGATTTCTCCCCGCCCCGTATTCTGTTCGATACGTGGATACCCGTGCCGAGGCGGGTGGCATAGGCGTTCGTGCAAAGACGAGCCGCTTCCGGCGATGTGGCGTACGCGCATGAAGACACAGAACGACTCCGGCAACACCAACGACGCACGGCTTGCCATTCATCCGGCGATGGTCACCAACGTCAGCCAGTGATTCAACCGTGAAGCCGTAAGATAGATACAACACTCAACGTCGAATTGAGTGGTGATGAGCTCGGGTTATCGACCGCTCGACGACGGGAATGGGGCGACCACTCCAGTCGAACTGAAGAACCACGTTAAGAATCCCCGCTCCAATCTCTGCCGCATGGAACTCGGCAAGTCGCATCGCGCCGTGAGTCGATTCGAACGGAGTTGCTGCGATGGGTTGGTCCCAGGTCGAAACAAGAGTGACGCCACCGACACGGACCAGCGAGCCGCTTACACTTCGATCCACACGCCGCAGTTCGTTAATGCCGATCGACGCCGGAACACCGCCTTCATCGTCTTGATCGTCTTGCTCCACGAGTAGACCCAGTCCGGCGCCGCCCGAAAGTTCTGCACCGAATACGGCAGCGACCATGGAGCGAGGTGGTCTCCAATTCGCAAAGCCCTGATGTCCTGCACGCCAGCAGTTAATCGTGGTTTTCAGACACCATCGTTGGAGAAGGAGCCCATTTACGGCGAGGGATGCCGCTGAAAACTCCGTCTGGTTTCGTTCGAAGCGCGCCCGAAATCGTTCCATTATGAGTCGATTGCGCTCCCTCAGGGCGCAAACAAAGTCGATGGCGGCGTCGTCGAGTTCGGACAATACCCCGTTGTGATGTGTGCACAGCTTCACTGTCATCGTGTCGATTGACACCAAGCCGGTGGCGCCCTTGAGCCGCGGCATTCCACTGGCGGGCACCATCTTCTGTGGGAACAGGCCTCGAGTGATCACGTGTTCGCTCGAGAGCGCGCCGGAACAGTCACCCTGTTGTTCAGCCCAACATGTTCCCATGACCTGACTATTCGTCGGCCGCGAAGCCGCGTCCAACGATCTCAAGGCGCACTGCGAACACTGAGAATCACACCGGGATTTTCGGAGGCTCCAAGCAAGGAAAGCTGGAGCCAATCCGCCAGAAACGACTCGGGGTTCCGTTCAGTGAAGAACGGAACCCCGATTTCAATTCATGGTTGCGGGGGCAGGATTTGAACCTGCGACCTTCGGGTTATGAGCCCGACGAGCTACCTGGCTGCTCCACCCCGCGATAACGATGTGCGCTGCTAGTACGTGGCGCTCGTCACGACGTCAAGCACCTTGTCGCGCTGACGAGTTCACGAAACAACTTCGCGATCTCCCCCGTACGTTCCACCGGTGTCGCGACCTCACTTCCCTGCCGGTCTGGCTGGTCTCGTCGGTTCGGCGCTGAACCTCGTCGCCGTCGCCGCGCTGCAGAACGTCCCCCACACCTACCGCCCCGGAGACGTCCCCGCCTGGCTCGGCGAAACGCTGGCGAACCCAACAGCCACCACCGTCGCCGCGTGGAGCTTCACCATCGGCCTCGTCGCGCTCGCGGCCTTCGTCGCAGGCCTCGCCCACGCGCACTCCAATGCCTGGACCGTCGTCGGCGCGGCGCTCTTCGGCTCGGGGGCCCTGCTCGACGCGGCAGGCACCATGGGCCCGCTCGCGGCGCTGCACGTCGACGCCTCCGCAGGGCTCGCGTTGTTGTGGTTCACCCTGCTGCTCGACTCGGCGTTCAACGCGCTACTCGGCCTCGCCTTGCTGTGCTTCGCGGTTGGTTTGACAGAACACTCAAAACTTCACCGCGCCCTCGCGGCCATCGCCGGGCTCGCTTCCATGGTCGTCTCGCTGCAATTCCACGACGACTTCTTCGCGAAGCTGCTCGCCGTCGCAGGGCCGTTGTGGCTCGCCTGGGTGCTGTGGACGTCCATCAAGCTGCTCGCTCCGGTACGCACATGATTCGAAGACGACTGATCACCGTCACGGGAATGCTCTGTGCGCTGTGGCTCGTCGCAGCGCTGCTGCCAGCGCTCTTCCTCTGCGCGCTCGTCGTCGACCTCGCACGCGGCGCGAAGACCTTCTCGACCACGCGCCTCACCGCGTTTCTCCTGTGCTTCCTCGTCGTCGAAAACATCGGGCTCGCGGCGCTCTTCTTCACCTTCATCACTACCCGCGCCGGCACCCGCGCACGTCACGCCCGCACCTTCGCGATTCAGCGCGCGTACACTGCGGGTCACCTCTGGTCGGTTCAGCACGTCTTCTCGCTGCGCTTCGTGGTCGAAGGGGCCGAGCTCGCGGCCACCGGGCCCTTCGTCGCGCTGGTGCGGCACGCGAGCCTCGTCGACGTGCTCGTGCCCGGAGGCTTCATCGCCAACGTGCACCGCATCGAACTCCGCTACGTGCTCAAGAAAGAGCTGCTCGTCGAGCCGTGCCTCGATCTCGCCGGCCATTGGATTCCGAACCACTTCGTCGATCGCGGCGGTGGCGACACCGAGCGTGAGCTCGCCGCCATTCGTGAACTCAAGGCCGGCATCGGTGAGCGAGAAGGCGTGCTGCTCTACCCGGAAGGCACGCGCTTCAGCCGCCGCAAGCGAGAGAAGTTGCTCGAAGGCCCTGACAAGGCGCGCGCAGAATCGCTCAAACATCTGCTCCCGATTCGCCCTGGTGGTGCGCTGACGCTCCTCGACGCCGCGCCGTCATGCGACGTGCTCTTCGTCGGGCACCACGGGCTCGAAGGCCTCACGCGCGTCAAAGACATCTGGCGCGGCACGTTGGTCGGCAAGACCGTCACCATTCGTTTCTGGCGAGAGCCCGCCGCCTCGATTCCCACCGACGCGACTGCACGGCTGGCGTGGCTCGACATGCACTGGCAACGTGTCGACGACTGGCTGGAGACGCTCGAATGATCGCCCTGACGCTCGGCGCGGTGCTCTTCGTGTTGTGGGGCGTGTCGCTGCAGCTCAAAGACGCGAGCATCATCGACATCTTCTGGGGCCCGGCGTTCGTGCTCGTCGTGTGGCTCAGCCTCGCCAGCGACGCGCCGCACGCGTACGTCGTGGCGTCGCTGGTGACGCTCTGGGGGCTGCGGCTCGGCGGCTACCTGTGGTGGCGCAACTGGGGGCGCGGTGAAGACAAACGCTACGTCGCCATGCGCGAGAAGCACGGCGCGGCGTGGTGGTGGAAGAGCGCCTTCATCGTCTTCGGGCTGCAGGGCCTGCTGGTGCTCGTCGTCTCGATACCTGCTCGGTACGCCGTCTCGCTGCCGATGGCCTCGTGGGGCTACGCCGGCGCTGCGCTCGTCATCGTGGGCATCGCCTTCGAGACCATCGGAGATCTCCAGCTCGCGCGCTTCAAAGCGAAGCCCGAGAACAAGGGGCAGATCATGACCTCCGGCTTGTGGAGGTACACGCGGCACCCGAACTACTTCGGCGACTTCCTCACGTGGTGGGGCTTCGGCGTCTTCGGGCTGGCGACCGGTGAATGGCTCTCGCTCGTCGGCCCCGCGGTGATGAGCGTGTTGCTCATTCGCGTGTCGGGGAAAGACCTGCTCGAGCAGCACATGATGAAGCGGCCCGGCTACGCCGAATACGCGCGCGCGACCTCGGGCTTCGTGCCATTGCCGCCGAAGTCATGATGCTAACGGCGCTCGCGTGGTTGACCTTCTCTGGCGCTCCCGACGCCGCGCTGCTCGAGCGACTCGCGGCTCACGCGGCGCAGATGGAAACGTACAGCGCGAATGCGTCGTTCACCGTCGACGTCATCGCGGAGGAATACGACAGCGACGGCAAGGCGACGAAGACCACGAAGTCGTCGATGCGCGTGAGCCGCAAGGCCGGCAAAGAGTCGCGGAAGTTGCTGCGCTACGAAGAAGACGGCGTCGACATCACCGAGAAGAAACGCGCCGAGGTCGAGAAGGCTGAATCAAAGCCGGTGCACTCGCCGTTTCACGCGAACGAGCAACCGAAGTACCGCTTCACGCTGCTCGAGTCGCCCGGCAAGCCCCTGCGCATCGCCATGGAGCCTGCCGGCCGCAAGACGCCGGAGCTCATCATCGGTGAAGCCGACGTCGACCCCGAGAGCGGCGAAGTGCGCTTCATTTCGATGCGCCCGTCGAAGAACCCGGCCTTCGTCGATTCGCTCGCGTTGACCGCGTCGTTCGACGGCAAAGCGATGTCGCAGCTCACCATCAAAGGGGTCGGCGGGTTTCTGTTCATCAAGAAGCGGTTCGGCGTGGTGACGACGTTCCGCGACTCCGAAGCCACCAGAGACTGAACACCGCAGCGAGCGACGCGAGGCCCACGCCCAGCGCCAACGTCGACGGTGCGCGCGCGCCGCGACACACCATCACGTCGACGAAGCCCCACGTCGGCACTCCGCCGCTCGAGAAGTCGGGGCGGCGAACGCGGACCTTCGTACAGCGGCCTCCATCACCGCACGCGACACCTTCGGCCTGACCGACGCACGACAAGTCGGGCACCACGCCGTCGTCTTCGACCGGCACGTCCGCGAAGGCGACCGCCGAGACGAGCACCGAAAGAAGAACGAAGCGGCTCAACGCGACCTCACGAACGCCACCAACGGGCCGACCAGCAACGGCAACCACACGAACCACGCCAACCGCACGCGCCGGGAAATGCGCTCGCCCGACGGCCACCGGAAAGGAATGAGCGCCAGCCACGACACGAGCACCAACGACACCACCCCGGGCATCGCCAGCGCTTCGAGCCGCAGCGGCGCCGACGTCACCGAGCCAAAGAAGAAGGGAAAGCCAATGGCGATGGGCGCCAACAGGAGCAACGCGAGCGTCCACGAGATGCGCTCGACGAGCGTGAGCGGCGCGTCTGGGACGCCAGTGAGCGAAAACAAACGCCACAGCGGGCGCGCGAGGCGTCGTCCGTCGTTCATCCACTCCACGAACGCGACGAACGCGCCGGAGTGGGTCGACGCTCGGTAGCGCACCAGCTCATCGAGCGTGAGCCGGCGCGCTGCACCGAAGCGGCGCAGCAACAACGCGTCGATGGCGGCGTCATCGACGAGCGCACGCAACGGGTCGAACCACAGCGTCTTCGTCGCCTCGTCGGGTGCACGTTCGGTGAACGCGAAGAACGGCGCCTCACCGGTGAAGAAATCGCCCTCGAACACCACGCTGGGCACACCTTCAGCGAGCGCCCGTTCGGCGATCTCGTGCAGCACACCTGCGTCGTGGGCCTGAACCTCGAGGCAGGCGCCTGAATCACCTTGAGAGAACGCGCCGTGGACCCTGGACGACGTGAAGTCAGGGCTTCGACTGTCGTTGGGCCGAAAGCGCGGTGACACCACGCTCTCCATCGACCAGCGACGAACCACCTCGAGCGCAATGGGCGGCAACCACAGCTGCCGCACCAACTCGCGCTCGTGTGGGAACAACCCGGCGAGAAGCACAGGCGCTTCGTCGCCGGACACGTCCACTTACTTGAGCGTCAAGCCCTTGAGCTTGTCGGCCAGCGAGTTGAAGCCGCCGGAGGACACCTGCTTCTTCGACTCTTCGGCCTTCCACGCGTTGAGGTCGGCGCGCTCTTCGCTGCGCTCGGCCTGCATGATGGACAGCTTGATCTTGTCGCCGTTGATCTCGATGACCTCAGCCTTCACTTCTTTGCCGAGCGGGAACACGCGCTTCAAGTCGGTGCCGCGCTCAGTGCCGGTCTCGCTCGCGGGGACCAGGCCGTTGAAGCCCTCCCATTCGATGAAGATGCCGTACTGCTCGATGCGCGAAACCTTGCCCACGACGATGGCACCACGCCTGGGCTTCGGCGCGCGAACCACCTTCACTTCGGTGGCGCCAGCAGGGCCCGTCTCGGTCGACTCAGCACCCGACGACGACGACGAAACGCCTTCGCCGATGGCCACGCCGTCCTTCACCAACCGCAGGCCAATGCGCTTCTCGTTCTCGTCGATCTTCTCGACCTTCACTTCGATCTCTTCGCCGACAGTCAGCACGTCACGCGGGTGCGCGATGCGGCGCTCAGACATCGCCGAGACGTGAATGAGGCCGTCGACGCCGGGCGCGAGCTCGACGAACGCGCCGAAGGGCTGCAGGCGAACGACCTTGCCCTTGAGCTGCGCGCCTTCTTTGACGGTGCTCGCGAGCAGCGCCTTGAAAGGGTCTTCGAGCAGCTTGCGCATCGAGAGCGTGATGCGGTCTTTGCGCTTGTTCTTGTCGGGCGAGCCCGGCTCAGCGTCTTCGAGGCGAATGATCTCGACCTCGACGTCGTTGCCGACATCGACCACTTCGCTCGGGTGACCGATGCGCACGTGGCTCAGCTCGCTGACCGGAATCAGGCCCTCGAGACCACCGAGGTCGACGAACGCGCCGAACGCCTGCACGTTCACCACGCGGCCCTTGATGACCTTGCCCACGGTGAGCGACTTCTTCAGCTCGGCGCCCTTGACCTTGTTCTCTTCTTCGACGAGCGCGCGGCGCGAGAGCACCACGTTCTTCTCTTTCACCTCCGTCACGCGGAAGGTGAGGCGCTGACCGACGAGGTCTTCCAACTTCACCGGGCGAACATCGACCTGGCTGCTGGGGCAGAACGCGCGCACATCGCCCACGGCGACCTCGAGGCCGCCCTTGTTGACGGCGATGACCAGGCCTTCGACCGGCAGGCCGCTCGAACGCGCGTCGACGAGCATCGAGAGCGACGCGGCGCCCTTGCTCAACTTGCGCGAGAGCTGAATACCCTTGGCGCCCGTCTCCATGACGAACGCTTCGATTTCGTCACCCACGCCGTAGCGGAGGATGCCTTCGTCGTCCTTCAGCTCGTCGAGGTCGATCATCGCCTCGTGCTTGCCGATGGTGGCGAACACCGTCTCGGCGCCGAGCTGGAAGATCTTCGCGGTGACCTTCTCACCCACGCGCGGCATCTGCTTGCGCGTCGGCACGCCGCCTTCTTTGGCGTGCTTCTCGAACATCGACTCGAACGACTCGGTCTCGTGCACTTCGTCGGCGACCGACGGGCCAACGGGAACGGGGCGAACGACAGGCGCGACGGCCTCGACCTTTTCAGCCTTCTCGGGCTTCACAGGCTCGACGGCACCATTCGCAGGCTTCGTCTCGACGACGCCGCCAGCGCGCTTAACGACGACCATCGGACCCTTGGGCTTCTTCTGCTCAGTCATGATTCCTCAATCGAAAAACAGTGCGGTATCCCGCAGAACGGGGCGCGTCCTAGCGGATCAGCGTTCGGGAGGCCACTCCCTCAGACGTGGCGGAACCAACCCATGACGCGCTCGAGGTGAACCCGGTCGACGTCGTCGAAGGCGGCTTTCCGTTCGCTGTCGATGTCGAAGACCGCAAGAAGTGCGTCGTCGCGGCCGAAAACGGGCACGACGATCTCCGACGCCGAGCGCCCATCGCAGGTGATGTGGCCGGGAAAAGCGTGCACGTCAGGAACCACCTGAGTCTGGCCGGTGGCCGCGGCGGCGCCGCAAACGCCCTTACTGAAAGGAATTTCGAGGCAGCCGAGCGAGCCTTGGTACGGCCCGACGCGCAGCAGCTTCCCCGGGGTGACGACCCGGTAGAACCCGGTCCACAGGTGGCCGAAGGCGTGGTGAATGAGGCAGCTCATGGTCGCCATGGCGCAGATGTCGTCGTCGATGCCATCGAGCACGGCGGTGAGGTGCTGCTCGAGCTGGCGCCAGGCCTCACCTTTGGGCAGCGAACGCAGGTCGAGGGTGGTCTCAGCCATGCGGGCGCTTTACGCCTTTGGAGCACGAGAGCGAAGGGCGTCGACGCGAACGGCAGGGTCGGAACCAAGCCAGAACTGCGCGATGTCAGGCAACACGTCCGTCGGCTCGGCTGGGCCAACACCTGCGCCGACGGTGAAATCGCGTTTCAAGAGCGCAGCCTTCAACACCGAGAACGAGCTCTCAGACACAGCGACAACCGCGTCGAGATCGCTCGTCGCGCGCGCACGCCCCCAGGCGACCGCGCCCATTGCGCCCATGAACGCAAACGGCACTCCAGCTTCGAGCTTCATCGTGGGTTGCCGCGACGAGCGCGGAACAGCGCGACCAGTGACGGAGGGAGCGGCTTCGATGCTGGAGCGCGATCACGAAAGAGGGCGTCGCTCAGCTGAATCGCCTGCTGCATGTTCGCGCCGGGCCCCGCTGCCGCTGCACGCGCGATGCTCTCGGCGTTGGCCTTCGCCATGAACTCGGCCATCTGACGACGCCGACGCTCGTACTCGGGCTTCATGGCCTCGACTCTACTCCGTCAACACGCCGAGGCGAACGCGGGCCGTGACGCCGCTGTCGACTTCCTTCTCGAAGACCTCACCTGACTGGAAGACCTGCACGACGATCGTCGACTGATCAGGCGCGGTGTCGGTGACCTCCAGCTGCGCGCCCGGCCCCGGCGTCGGCGCGAGCGGCAATTCGATCAACACCGCCACCGACAGCGGCCCATCATTCGCGCGGCGATCTTCACGCAGCGAGAGCTTCGTCTCTTTGATCAGCACCGGCAGCGGCGCGCCCGACAGCCCCAACTTCAACGGGCTCGTCGCCATCTTCACGAGGCGCTCCTTGAGCTTCGCGACTTCATCTCCCGTGAGCACGCCGTCACGATTCGAGTCGACCGCTTCGCGCAGCATCAGACAACGCTCGCCTGAGTCGACGTCCATCACCACCAGCGCCGAGACCTTCGACTTGCTCAGCGTGATGGTCAGTTTTTTGTGAAAGCCCGTCGGGTGCGCGAGCGCGCAGCTCCCCGCGAGCACCAGCACCAACGCGCTATTCCGGGTCGCTGTGGAACGCATGGAAGAGCTTGCGGACGTCGGGCATCACGCGCGGAACGAAGGGCTGATCATTCGAGACGCCCAACACGGCCCTCGGCGTACGAATCGGTTGACGGAGCTGCCGGTCGACCCAGATGGGGTTGGTGAACCCGTAAGGCGTGACCAACTGCCGCTGCACCGGCTTGTACTTGCCGTACGTCGCGCCGAAGCCGAACGCGCCTCCGATGACGCCGACGGCGTCGCTGATCTCCAGCGACGGCACTTCGTACGCGGTGTGCACCGGCCACATCGATTCATCACCGAAGGCCTCGACCACGATGAACGAGCCGTCGGGAATGTTCGAATACTGCCGCGTGACGTCGAGCCGCAGCACGTCGCGAACCGACGGCACCGCGATCACCTCCAACACTTCTGCCGTGACGATGCGGCCCTTCACGCCGTGCCGCACCACCACGCGCGTCAAATCAATCCACGGAGACGCCTTCGCGATGATGTGCACGTCGATGACGCCGTCTGAAGCGACCACGGTGCTGCCGAGCCCCTGACCATTCACCGTGACCTCGAGCATCGGCCCGTTCGTCGCGATGGCCTGGCCTGCGCTCAACGCGCGGTACACGTCGGCTTCCGACAGCGCGTGCATCGGCCCGTCAGACGAAGCGCCGGCCTGCACGTACGTGCGCGGCAGCCCGGCTTCGGCCTTCTCACCGTGCGAGTCAGAGTTGCCCGTCGCCACGACGCGCTTGCCCTTCGCCAACATGATGAACCAGTCGTCTTGCGCGCCGGGCTGAAAGGGCTGCAGCTCGAAGCCACCGTCGGGCAGCGTCGCCACCTCGTTCAGAATCTGCCCAGCCGCAGGCAGACACGGGTCTTTCGAAGCCGTCGCACCACACGCAGGCAGCGACGGCTCGGGCCCCACCGGAGGCACCGCCGGCATGCGGTACGGGAACATGATGTCGAAGCGCTTGCCGTTGAAGACCTCCATGGCGTCGAAGTCGGTCGAGAAGTTCGCCGCGTTGTACGGAGACAGCCCGCCGTCGGGGAGATCTGCCGAGTCGACACCGATGGCCGAGTACTTCGGCAGCGGCTCGCCCGTGTACCCGCTGATGTTGAACGCGTTGAAGTACCCGAGGATCGTGTCGCGCGGGTGGTTGACCTGAACGACGGTCTTCTGCGGGTCTTTGCCCAGCGCGCGCAGCTGCGCGAACAGCTCGCCCGGCGGGCGGAAGAACCAACGGAAGCTGCCGTGCTGCACCGGCCCCGGCTGCAGCAACAACGGGAACGCGTTGAAGTGGCCCATTTCAAGCGTCGTCAGCTCGAGGCCGACGGAGCTCGCGAGCCAGTCGTTCAACTCCAGCGCAGCGATGGTCGGCCCGTAGTCAGACACGTAGTTGTGATCAGTCGAGACCACGAGGTCGACACCTTCGACCGCATAGCTCGCCACGCGGGCCTCGAGCAGCATGTCGCTGTCGACCGACTTCACTGAATGCACGTGGAAATCGGCGCTGATCCACCCCGGCGTCGGCATGACCTGCGTCAACGTGAAGCCGAGGTTCACGACCTCGCCCGACTTGAGCTCGACGTCTTGTTTCTGCAGGTCGTACTCGGGGCCGCGCGACGCGTAGACGGTGTAGCGGCCGGGCCTCACCGCTTTTCCACCGACGCCGTTCGTCGCGTAGAACAGCCGCTCGATGTATCGACGAGTCGATGCATCGTCGGCGCGGTCGACCAGCAGGTCCGACGGGCGCATGCGCTCGCCAAGCTTCAAGTCGTAGAAGAACTGCCGCGGCTGCAGGTTGGGGTCGTCGTTGTCGTAGCTGCCCTCGACGGTGATCTTCGCGGGCACCAACTCGCCCTTCTCGTTCTTCACCACCACGCGCAATTCGCCCGGCCGCTGCAGCGTGAAGTCGAGCGACGCCGCGCCGCCTTCGACGATCTCGAGGGGGGCGGGGCTCTGCACGACCGAGCGCGTGCGATCGAGCGCGTAGCCCGTGTAGGTGCCCGGCGGCACCGGCGCGGTCCACACACCGTTCTTCTGCGTCGTGGCCTGGGTGACGTAGTTGCCGCTCGCGTCTTTGAGCACCACCGAAACGCCCTCGAGCGGCGTCAACGTGCGCTCTTCACGAACGCGCCCCGAGATGGTGCCGTACGGCGTCGGCTCACGCAGCACGAACTCACGCCCGTTCGCGCGCACCTGCACGTCGCGCGTGTCGTAGACGACCTTCTGCACGTTCGCGACGTCGCCCGAGCCGACGAACAGATACGCGGTGTAGCTGTAGCTGCCGCCCTTCGGGAGATCCTGCGGCGCCTTCGAAAAGTACGTGCCCAGGAAGCTCGACGACGCGATGGGGATCAGCATCGAGTCCTTCTTCGCGGTTGGGTAGTACATCGGCTTGTTGTCGAGGTAGCTGCCCGACGGGCTCAAGCCGGCGACGAAGGCGTAGCTGACGCCGTCTCCTTCGGTGGCCCACATCGACGTCACTTCACCGGGCAGCGCCGAGAGCGACGCGGCGCGCTTGTAGACGTCTTCGAGGTGGAAGCGCATGTCGAAGCCCGCTTCACCGGGCACGAACAAGCGCTGGCCTTCACCGAGCAGCGTGACGAAGCCGAACGGCACGTCGAGCGTCCACGACGCGTTGGTCGGGTTGGGGTTCGTCACCGTGACGACGATCTTCAGGTACTGCTTGCCGGGCTCGAGCGTGTAGTCGACGGTGAAGTCCATCGGGTCGGCGGGGTCGACGAGATTGGTGAACGCGTTGACCAACGAAATGAAGCTGCCGCTGCGCCCCGAGACGCGAATGGTCGCGGGGCCGCCGTCGCTGCCGTCAGCCAACACCTCGACCTTCGAGGGCTCGAGCGCGGTGAGGAAGAAGGCGGGGAACATCTCCGTGAAGTAGTCGTTGCCGTTGACGCCCGCGGTGCTGCTCGACGCCGCGCCGCGCACGAGATCGATGTCGATGAGCGAGCCTCCGAAGCTGCCGAAGCCACGGCTGGTGCCGACGTTCTGGATGATGGCGTGCACGACGCCGTTGGTGAGCTTGAAGTCGCCTTCAGCTCCGCTGGCGCGCTTGCCGCCGATGAGATCGGTCGCGTTCACCGGCGCCGCTTCGACGTCGGCCAACGCGCGCTTGCCGCCGATCAACTCGGTGCGATTGCTGATCTGAAACGCGCGGGCTGGCGGCGTGCTCTTGCTGCACGCGGCGAGGCTGAACAGCGCGAGGAACATGAGCCGCTTCATTCGGTCACCAGACCGCGTGGATCATCGCGTCCACGCTGTCGTTCGGGTACGCGGCGAGCGGCTGTTCGCTGCGGTGCGTGTACTGAGCCAGCACGCGGAACGGCAGCTTGAACGGGCGCCAGCCGAGCATCGCGGCGAACTCCATGATCTGATCGTCGGCCTGCGCGGTCGACGGCTCGTACCAGGCGAAACGCACGGCGGCCTCGAGCCCCGTGTCTTCGTGGAAGTACCGCAGCTGCCCCAACGCGCCCATCGACGAATCAGGCGGAAGCCCGGCGTAGCTGTAGGTCGACGACTTGCCGAGGAACGCGCCGAGCGCCGTGAAGCCGAAGACGTTCACCGCGAGATCAGCGCCGTACGCGAGCTGGTTCGTCGAGAGCCGGTTGGGCCGCGTGCCGTCGGTGCGGTGGTTGTAGTAGCCGTTCAAGCCGAGCGTGACGACTTGCTTCACGTCGACCTCCACGCGCGCCACGGGCTGCACGGAGTTGTTGTCGTTGAACAGCTGGTTCTGCCCGTTGCCGTTGAACACGCCGGCCGCGTACTTGAAGCCGAGCCATTCACCGCCCAGGCGCTTGCTGAAGAGCTGCAGGCCCAGCTGACGATCAGGCGCCAATTGGTTTCTCTGGAAACCTTCTGGCGGCGCGATGCCGTTGGCCAGCACCGAACGATTCACGAAGGGAATCGAGCCGTCTGACAACAACATCTCCGCGTAGTACGGCGGGCGCTGCTGCCCGACGCGCGCGCGGAAGAAGTCGGCAAAGTCGTACTGCACGTACGCGTCACGCAGGTCGACGATGCGACGCCCGGTGAGCGGGTCATTCGGGTCGACGAAGGGCGCCGCGAGCTCGATCGACGAGTAGACGCTGAACTTCTCGATGGGGTGAAAGTCGAGCGCGAGGCGGAAGTCGGCGACACGGAACCCACCGTTGCCGCCGACCAGCTGCTCGTCTTGCAGAGGGAATGTGTAGAAGACGCCGAGGCGCGCGAACCCACCGAGCGTCACGCGCTGCCACCAGGGCACTTCAGTCGGCGTCTGAATCGAGCCCGCGAGCGCCGTGCCCGCGCCGAGTGACGCGCGTTGTAAATCGGCTGGCTTCGGCGCCTCGACGGGCGTGCCTTCAGGAGTCTGCGAAAGCGCAAGCGACAGCAGGAGTGCGTACGACATGGCGTGAGAGCTCCTTCAGGGGAGAACTTCGGCGAGCGCGCGGCCTTGAGCGGCAGCCGGCGGTGCGACGTTGAGCAGCGCAGCGAGCGTGGGCGCGAGGTGAATGGGCTCGGTGGTGCCGCCCTGCCCTTTCTTCACGCCGGCGCCGAAGAGCACGAGCGGCACGGCGCGATCGTAGAGATACGGCGAGGCGTGCCCGGTGCGATCGTATTGGCCGTACGCCCAGTTGGGCCGGGTGATCACGTAGAGATCAGGTGAACGCCCCGCGTACGCGCCGCGCGTAATCAACGCCGCCCAGGGCCCCCTCGGGTTCTCGGTGAGCACGAGATCTTCGACGCCAGCCCAGGCCCGCGCGACCGCGCGCAGGCGCTCGAACTGCGTCAGCGCGCGCTCTTTGAGCTTCGGCGTGAGCGTCAGGCCCGGCGTCTTGCTGCCCAGAAACCAGTCCTGCCGACCGAGGCGTTCGTCGAGCTCTTTGTCGAGGCGCTCACGAAGGCCTTTGACGTCGACCCGGCCGGCATCGAGGCCCCGCGCCAGCGCGAGCTCCGGCAGCGGCATCACGCCGTGATCAGACGACAGCGCGACGACGTACTTTCCCTTGCCGACCAGCGTGTCGAGCGCGGTGAGCAGGCGACCGATCTCCGCGTCGATGTGCGCGAACTCGTCGAGGCTCTCCTGCGAGTCGGCGCCGAACGCGTGACCGATTCGGTCGTGGCCGCTGAAGCTGATGGTGAGGAGATCGGGCACGTCGTCTTTGCCGAGCCCCAGCGCCTTGATGCCGTCGATGGCCACGTCGACTTCCGCGGTGTCGAGCATCGCCTGCAGCTCTTTGCGTTCAGCGAACGGCTCGGAGTCGTCGGTGCGCGACGGGAGGTTCGGCGCAGCGCCGGTGATGCCGCCGCCCGGCAAGCCCCACACGAAGGCGCCCGAGACGACGTTCTTCGCGATGCGCTCGTTGGTGGCTGAAAGGAACGCCGGCGGCTCCTTCGCGTAGAACGTGCTGGTGGTGAAGAACGGCTTCTCGGCGTCGAACCACACGGCGAGACCAGCGCGGCCTGCACACAAAATCGCCGAGCGATCCTTCGCAGACACGCTCAGTGAGAGCGCTCTTTCATCTGCACGCTTCACCGCGTCAGCGAGCGTGGGAACGCGGAGTGAAGTGGGCGCCGTGCCGTCGCGACCGTGGCTCTCACGCCCGAGCACTTTGAACGCGGGGTCTTCGGTCGACAGGTGCGGCTTGCTCGTCGCGGTGTCGAGCCAGTCGTTGGCGACGATGCCGTGCAGCTCGCCGTACGCGCCGGTCAGCAACGTCGCGTGGCCGACCGAGGTGATGGTGGGCAGCGCTTCGTAGCGGGCCTCGTGAAAGACGAAGCCCTCCGACGTCAGGCGCTTGAACCCGCCGGTGACCTTCGGGAGCCGCGCACGAAACGACTCAGCGCTGAGTTGATCGACGACGATGACCACCCCGAGCCGGGGGCGTTCAGCCGCGAGCGTGGTGGTCGCCCCGAGAAGAAGAAGAACCGCGAGCCGTTGCACGGGGCGCGCTTCTAGCCATGAACCTCAGCACCAAGGTGACATTGCGGTGTCAGCCGCGCCAACTCCCGCGTGACACGGTCGCCGGGGCACGATTCCCCACGAAGCGCGGTCGACCGGCCTTCGCGCTGAGGTCACCCCGCCGCGGCTCGCTCATTTTCGCCAGCGGCGTTGAGCTCGAGCATGTACCCGACGCCGCGCACCGTCTTGAGCACGCGAGCGCCGCCGTCGACCCGACTCAACTTCGCGCGCAACCGGCACACGTGAACGTCGATCGAGCGCTCGAAGCTCTCGTCGACGCTGCCCTTCGCGCGCTCCATCAGCGTCTCGCGCGACACCGCGCGGCCCGCGTCTTCAGCGAGCACGCGCAGCAGCGAAAACTCATAGCCGGTCAAGGCCAGCGGCTGGCCGTCGAACATCGCGCGCTGCGCGCCCGAGTCGAGCCGCAGCGCACCTCGCTCGAGCAGCCGCTGCGTCACCACCCGAACCGACCTGCGCAAGAGCGCGGCGATTCGCGTCAACAGCTCCGCGTCGGAGCACGACGACGTGACGCACTCATCGGCGCCGGCGTCGAACACCGCGAGCCGCACTTCTTCGGCTTCGTCGCTGATCGCCAGCAACGGCACCGACGAGGCTCGACGAATCGCGTTGCACAGCTCCGCGACCGACCAGCTTCGCAGCGCGCCGCGCACCACCACGACATGAACATCGTGGCTCTGCAGCACTTTGAGCGCGGCGATCACGTCGTGTTGCGCGAACACCGTGAAGCCCCCGCGCTGCAACACACCAGCGTCGTCTCCCGCCGAAATCAGGAGCGCCGACATCCCCGGGACGATTGGGAGCAAAGACATGCGCCTCACCGACAGCCCAGGCTCGAAAAGCGTGAGTCAGGGCTCGATCTGCCGCTGCAGGTACTCGCCGACCCTGAAGGGCGGAGGCCGACTTTCAAGCAGCCGCCGCGCGATGTCCTGCGCCTGCTCGGCGTCGAGCTCCGGGTGCTTCGATTGCACGTCGGCGGCCAGCGCCGTGAGCAGCTCGTCGGCCGAGAGCCCTTGAGACTCTGCGACTTCTGCGACCGTCGCGCCGCTCGTCAACTGCGCTTGAAGCTCGTCGGTCGACAGCCCGAGCGCCTGCGCGACGCCCTCGAGGCCAGGCGGCGCGCGCGGCTTCGGTGGCCCCTCCAGGGCGCGCGCAGCGACCGCGTCGGCTTCGTCGTCGCTGGCCTCCGGGTGCTTCGCCTGAAAATCAGCGGCGATGTCCTCGAGCACCGCCTCCTTCGACACGCCCTGCGACGCGGCGATGTCTTCCAATGACTCACCAGCGCGCAGCCGTTCACCGAGCGCTTCTGGCGTCAGCCCCAACGACTCGGCCGCCGCGCTGAGAAACGCAGGAGGCCCCCGCTGTGGCGGTGTGTTCGCTTCGAAGCCCGACGCCTGCGCGTCGAACTTGAGCGGCTTGTCTTCAACGCGCGTCTTCTCAGTCAGCGCGTGGGTCGACGGCCAGCGGGCGATGCCCGCACCAGGAGAACTCCGAATGCTGTTGCTCACGACTGCTCCTCGAGGGTGGGGGAAAGAAAGGCGCACCCTGCCCCTGGTTGTCAGCTCACGAGCGTTTCGCGTTGTCGCGCTTCATCGGCGCTTCACGCGGCGCAGAATCGCGGTGGCCTGCGGCACCCGCAGCGCGAGGCACGCGACGCCATACAGCCCACCGAACATCGCGAGCAGCCCCAGCGACACGGGAATGCGCGGCAACGCGACCGGCGCGAAGAACGCGCCTCCGAACTCAGCGACGGCGACGGTACCGAAGTGCGCGCCGAGCCAGCCCTTGAGCACGAGCGTCACCGCGCCGGCGATGAGCGCCGCGGGCCATACACGCGCGAGCTGAGCGGAGATCGACGGCAACGCGCCGAGCTCTCGGCGCAGCCCGCGACGCAGCAACGTCAGCTCGACCCACGCGGTCAGGCCCGTCGTCACCGTGATGAACACCGCGCCCAGGTGCTGTGGAAGCCCGAGCTGCCCGGGGAGGATGCGCACCGCCCAGTAGCCGAACGCGATGCCCAGCCCGACTCGAACCGCCGCGAAGCGCAGCGGCGTCTTCGTGTCTTTGAGCGCGTAGAACGCAGACGAATACAGCCGCCCCGACGTCTGCGCAGACAGCGCGACGCCCGAGCCCATCAACAGGTACCAGGTGAAGCGCGAGTCGTCGGCGGTGAAGCGCCCCGACTCGAGCAGCGCCGCGGCGATGAGATCTCCGAAGCAGAGAAACGCGACGGCGCTCGGCACCACGAAGAACGCCATGCGCTCGAGGCCGGCACGGAGCCGCTCGCTGATGGCCAGCGCGCGCTCTTCCTTCGACTTCATCGCGTCGGCGCTCATCTCCGGCAGCTCGGCGGCAGAGATGGCCATGCCGAACAACGACACCGGCAACAGCGCGATGGTCTGCGAATACGACAACGCCGCGACCGCGCGCTCTGAGATGAGCGACGCGTACGCCGTGTCGACCCAGCTGCTGACTTGAACGACGCCGCGCGCCAGCACGGCCGGTACGAAGCCCTTCACCACCTGCTGCACCGACGCGTCTGCCAACGACGGCGTCGGCGAGAACGTGCCCAGCAACGCGATGACGCTCGGGAGCTGCACGATGAACTGCGCGACGCTGCCCGCCACCGTGCCCCACGCGGCCCACGTCACGATGGTGTGCTGCGCTTCACCTCGAGAGAGCAGCAGCGCGACGATGATGCAGCCGTTCCACACCACGGGCGCCGCGTACGAGAGGAAGAACTTCTTGTGCGAGTTGAGAATGCCGAGACACCACGCGCTCAAGACGAGCACGCCGGTACCGGGGAAGATCAGCCGCACCAGCGTCACCGTCAGCTCGCGCGACGCACCGGAATAGCCGGGCGCGATGACGTCGACCAACCACGGAGCGCCCAGCACTCCGAGCGCCACCATCGCGCTCACCAGCACCGACAGCAGGCCGAAGACAGCGCCCGCAACCTTGCGCGCGCCCGCTTCGTCACCACGCGCGCGCAGCCCCGCGTACACGGGGATCAATGACGCCGAGAGCACCCCTTCACCGAGCAGGTTCTGCAGCACGTTGGGAATGCGCGTGGCCGCCGAGAACGCCGCCGCTTCGACGCCGTTACCCAGAAAGTGAGCGAACAACTTCTGACGAACGAGGCCAACGAGCCGCGACAGCAGAATGCCTGCGGCGACGAGCGCGGCGCTGCGGCCACTCTTCTGCGCGGGGGGAGACATCGGGCGCACACCGTAAGCGAGGTGCGTGCCATGTCACGTCAACTGCAGAGCATCTCCTCGCGCTTCTCGAAGCGCCACGTCTTGCCGTCGCGGCGGTACACGTCGGTCGCGCTGCAGCAGCACAGCACTGCGCTGGGCTTCGAGCTGGGAATGAAGAGCTCGACGCCCACCTGAACGCGCGCGACGTCACCCTTGACGTCGATGAACTCGACGATGCCGGCGTACCGATTTTCTTCCGCCTTGTCGGCTTCGGCTTGCCACTGCGCGGCAGACTTCGCGAGCCACTTCTTCGCGGGGAACGCGCGCGCATCTGCGGCGATCACCGGAATCAGGCCGCTCTTCGGCAACAAGCCCGCGTCGGGAAACTGGTCGCGCGCCTGTGCGAGGCGTTGCGAGGCCACACGAAGCACCTCCAGCTCTGCGGGGACCGGTTCGGCGGCAACCACGACGGAGATCAACGCCAGCGCGAAGAGCATGTGCCACCCTACTCTGGCTTCGCGCGCTTCGGCTTCGTCAGCGCCAACGTCAACTTCGGGCGCCAGTCATCGGCGAGCGCGCGCAGCTTTTCGACCTGATGTTCTTCGGTTGACCCCTCGAGCAGCGCGACCTCGCCGGCGCGAACCCAGCGGGCCCGCAGCAACCCCGCGTCTTTCAACGCGAGCTGCGCTTCTGCAAACACGAGCTCGACGACGTCCTTCTTCAGGTGCCCCAGCACGACGACCGAGGGCCACTTGTCAGTCACCGCCACGGCCGCGCGCCACTCGTCGAGCGAGCTCGCTTCGCCGTCGAGGTACACGCGATTCCCGATGACGCGCACCTCCAACGTCGAGCCACACGGGAAGAACTCCGAGAGATCCACGAGGCGATGGCCCAGGTCCACCTTGCGCACGCGAACCGGCCATCTACGCACGCCACCGTCGAGCGTCTGCACGACTTCGCCGCGGCCTTCGCCGATGCCGGTGACGAGCACCACGCCCGGCTCGACGACGCTCAACGTGGCGACCGTCGGGTTCGAGAAGCGCACCGTGCCGCTGGTGTCGATCTTCAGCGTGCGCTGCGTGTTGAGGCCCATGTTGAGGACCGTCGGCGCGCCGGCCACAGGCGGGCACTCCGGGCTCACGGTGACCGCCAACCACGAGCTGAGAACGAGCGTCAGCACCTGCCCACTGTACGCCTTGCTTTGTCAGGGCCGGCACGCCAAACGACGTCGCTATGAGCCGCATTCTGGTCGTCGATGACGAAGCGAACCTCCGCAAGGTGCTCGCCGCGATTCTCCGGAAGGACGGCTACGAGGTCGCGGTCGCCGAAGACGGAGAACAGGCGCTCGCCGAGTTCGAGAAGAACGGCGCCGACGTCATCATCAGCGACCTGGTGATGCCCAGGCTCGGCGGCATGGACATTCTGACGCGCGTGAAAGCAGCGCGCAGCGACGTGCCCGTCATCCTCATCACCGCGCATGGCACCGTCGACTCGGCCGTCGAGGCCATCAAGGCCGGCGCGTTCGACTACATCACCAAGCCCTTCGAGCACTCGGAGATCCGCTCCGTGGTCGCCAAGGCCGCCCGCGTGCAGGAGGCGAATCAAGGGCACGTCGCGCCCGACGGCAGCGCGCGCAAGTCGATCATCGGTGACGGCTCGCGAATGGAGGAGCTCTTCAAGGTCATCGACAAGGTGGCCGATACGCCGTCGACGGTGCTCATCACCGGTGAGTCGGGCACCGGCAAAGAGCTCGTCGCCACGGCGCTGCACCAGGGCAGCTCGCGGCGCGACAAGCCGCTCATCAAGATCAACTGCGCGGCGATCCCCAAAGATCTCATGGAGTCGGAGCTGTTCGGCTACGAGCGCGGCGCCTTCACCGGCGCGGTCTCTAGCAAGCCCGGTCGCTTCGAGCTCGCCGACGGCGGCACCTTGTTCCTCGACGAGATCGGCGAAATCCCGCTCGAGATGCAGGTCAAGCTGCTGCGCGTACTGCAAGAGAGCGAGTTCGAGCGCGTCGGCGGCATCAAGACCACGCGCGTCGACGTGCGCCTCATCGCCGCGACGAACCGTGATCTCGAAAAAGAGACCGAAGCGGGCCGCTTCCGCAAAGATCTCTTCTATCGACTCAACGTGGTGCCCATCGTGCTGCCGCCGCTGCGCGATCGCTCTGACGACGTGCCCGGGCTCGTCACGCACTTCATCGAAAAGTACAACAAGCGCCTCAACAAGAAGATTGAAGGCATCGCCGAAGAAGCGCTGGTGCTGCTGCGCGCGTGGCCGTGGCCCGGCAACATTCGCGAGCTCGAGAACCTGATGGAGCGCGTGATTCTCTTCGCCGACGGCCCGCGCATCGAAGCCCGAGATCTGCCTGAGGCCGTACGTGGCGGCATGCAGGCGGCGCCCTCGTTTCACACCGGCGCCACGCCCGCGCCCGGTGAAACGCCGCTCAAAGACTTCTTGAAGCAGCGTCAGGCAGAAATCGAAAAGAGCTTCATCGTGCAGGCGCTGGCGAAGACCGACGGCAACGTCACCCGCGCCGCCAAGCTGCTGCAGATCAGCCGCAAGTCGCTGCAGACCAAGATGAAGGAGTTCGGCCTGCGCGACGAATCTCCGGCCGTCGACGAGTGATGGATCGGCTCGACACGTTCCTCGCGGCAACCGACTCCGACGACCCGCATCACGTGGCGCTGCGCGCGCTGACGTTGCACATGCTGCGGGGCCTCGCGCCGCGCGCGTTCGAACGGCGCGGCCTCGCAGGCGTACAGCAGGCCGCGCTCGAAAAGTGTGCCGCGGTGCCGCTGGGGCTCGCCGAGCCGCTCGACGCAGAGGCGCTGCAGACCGGCATCGACGCGTGGTTCTGTCGCCACGTCAAAGGGCTGCCGCACCCGCCGCCTGCTCGAGAAGCGCTGCGCGCCGCGCTCGACGCGCTCGTCGAAGGTGACCTGCTCATCTACGCGTGGCTGCTCGGTGAAATCGCCGCGCGCTGTGGTGTCGACGCCCGCGTGAAGCTGCCGAAGGCGCGGCCGTACGTCGGCACGTCGCGGTTGCACGACACGTACTGGCTCACGCACCTGGTGATGCTCGACACCGACTACTTCGCCCGCCACGTCACCCATCGCGAGGCGAACGACTGGGCTGACGCGCTCGAGTCCGCGGCGCGCTGGCTGCAGCGACAACCCAACGACGATCTCGCGGGTGAGGTCGCGCTGTGTCTGCGCGTGCTGGGCCGCGACGCCTCTTTGGCGTTCTCGTTGTTTCAAGACCACGCGCCGCCCGAAGACCCCCACGCCCAGGCGACCGCGCTGCTGGCGCTCAGCGTCGAGTAACGCCCCGCTACAAGGGTGTGGCAGAAAACTCGCAAGGCTCACCCACGCCGCTACGGTGCGGTGATCGACCTGCCTTTGAGGAGCTGACATTCATGCCCGAGATGCCCACGCTGGGTGCGCCGCCCAGGAGCAGCACCCCTGTCCTCCCCATTGCCCTCACGGCGACCGTCGTCGGCCTGCTGCTCGGCGGCATCTTCTGGATCAAGAACAAGCCCTCTGAGACCGCCGCAGAAGCGCCGCCTGCGCCGACGCCCGTGGTCGACCCGCTCGCCGTCGTAGCGCCGCCGGTGCCGTCCGCACTCGAGGTCGGCCCGCCGCCGCCTGTCGCGCCGAAGACGTCGGTGCGCGGCTTCACCGTCGCCATCAACGGCCCGCTCGAGTCGGCCATCGTCGGCTCAGAAGGCCGGGAGGTCGGCACGGCGCTGACACAGGTCGTGAACCGCTCGCTCGTGTGGTGGGTGCGCGTGCCGCAAGATCTCGTGAAGGGCGACACGTTGTCGGTGGTCTACGAAACCCGCGACGGGCAGGAGCCGCTGGTTCACGCCGTGCGCTTCACCAGCCGCAAGCTGGGCCGCGACTTCGAGGCGTACCGCTACAAGCCCTCGGGCGACGCGCTGGCGCACTTCTACCAGGGCGACGCCAGCGAGCTCGAAGAGCGCCTCGTCGACAGCCCCATCGAGAGCTACGAGCAGATCACCTCGCTGCTGCGCGACGGCCGCAAGCACAAGGGCGTCGACTTCAAGGCGCCGTCGGGCACGCCGGTGAAGGCCACGTTCGACGCTGTCGTGGTGCGCAAGAACTGGAACTTTCGCGGCAACGGCAACTCCGTCGAGCTTCAGGAGGTCGGCGGTCAGGGGCGCAACGCGCTCTACCTGCACCTCTCGGAGCTGCCGAAGTCGCTCGTGGCGGGCCAGCGCCTCAAGCGCGGTGAGACGTTCGCGAAGTCGGGCAACACCGGCCGCAGCTTCGCGCCGCACCTCCACTACCAGCTCATGAAGGGCGAGAAGGTCGTCGACCCGTTCGAGGCACAGAAGACGGTGCGCGCGTCATTGCCGCAGGCCGAACGTGCGGCCTTCGAGAAGCGCATGAACGAGCTCAAGGCCCAGTTCCCCGCCACCACGCTCGCCGGCGGCTGAGGGCAAAACGTTGGCTTTGCGCGCCCCTTCGACCTACCGTCCGAAACCCATGAAGCGACTCGGTATTCTGCTCGCCGCGCTGGTCGGCACGTCGGCGTCGGCGGCCGAGCTGACGCGCGTCGCCTCGTCCTTCGAAGAGAAGGACCCCTTCGGGATGTTCCTCGACTTCACCTTCGACCGCATTCAAGACCGCGGCACCATCTCGCGTGAGTGGTACCAGCTGGGTGAGCTGCAAGACGTCACCGAGCTCCGCTACCAGAACATCAAGACGAGCCTCGGCATCGATCTGCACCTCGGCATCTACAAAGATCTCGAGCTTCACGTGGGCGTGCCCATCGTCTTTCAGAACGATCGCGAGTGGTTCTTCGCCGGCGGCACCAACCGCAACAACAGCACCATCTACCGCAACTGCACGCTCGACCCGCAGGGCACGCAGTGCGCGAACCCGGGCAGCGGCGAGGGGCAGCTCTTCGAGGTCGACCCGCGCTTCAACAGCTACCGCGCGGGCCTCGGCGACTTCACGTTCGGCCTCGCGTGGAACCCGTTCGTGCAGAAGAAAGACCCCAGCAAGCCCACGTGGACACTGCGCTTCGACTACACCGCGCCGACCGCCGCGCTGCTCAACCCCTCGCAGCCCACCAGCAGCTCGAACCGCGGCGGCATCGGCGACAAGGTGCACCGCTACACGTTCAGCACGCACGTCTCGAAGCGCTTGAACAAGTACATCGAGCCGTATGTGGGCATCTGGTACACGCTCCCGTGGCGCGGGCCCGGCGCGTACTCGAACTGTGACGACGCCGACGCGTCGCGCATGGGTCGCCCCGAGAACTGCGGCAAAGAAGGCTGGTCACGCGACGAGACCGGCGTGCGCCCGGTGCACACCGGCGGCGCGAACTTCGGCACCGAGATCACCGTCTTCGAGCGCGAAGAGAAGTTCCAGAAGGTGGCCTTCGATTTCCGCGGTTGGTTCAACTACGTCTCGGAGGGCCGCACCTACAACGAGATGTCTGACCTGTTCGGCAAGATGCTGTACTCGTCTGACTACGGGCAGCTCGGCGGTCAGTTCGGCGTCATCGGGCAGGCCGCAGAGTTCATCAAGATCCGCGCGTCGACCTCGATTGCGTACAACACCGAGCACTTCCTCACGAACGAAGACATCGGCAAAGATCTCGACGGCGACGGAGCGGTCAACGTCAGCTCCAACACGGGGGAGATCAACCCGAACTTCGACTACCGCATCGATCGCGTGGGCCGTCGGTTCCGCATCGAGCAGCAGTACATCTTCCGGCTGATGATCACCGCGTCGTTCAACTTCTGACGTAGCTCACGGCACGCGCTCGACGTCGACCAGCACCACGTCGCGACCGCGCCGCAGCTTGAAGCGCACCGTCGAGCCGGGCACGCCGATGATTCTCGGCATCGCCTCTTCGACCGTGGCGACGCCCACGCCGCCCACCTCCAGCACCTCGTCGCCGACCTTCACTCCAGCTCGCTGCGCGGGGCCGCCTTCCATGATCAGGCCCACCACCGGCGTCGTCGCGCGCGGCGCAAAGCCGAGGCCCACGCGCCCGGGCTCGATCTCGTCGCGGCCCAACACCGAGATCGTCGCCTCCGTCGCGTTCGGCGAAACCGTCAGCAACGTCGCCGAGCGCCACGGCGCGCGCACCGCCACACGACGCGGCTCGTCGACCTGCTCGCAGCTCGTCACTGCGACGCCGACGTCAGTCGTCACCACCGGCGCGCAGCCCGTGAGGCTCACGCGCACGCCCGCTGCTGGCGCGCCGTGGCTCACCGTACGAAGCGTCACGTCGCTCGGCGCTGCGGCCTGCTCGAGGAAGAGCGAGACGGCCCCCGAGCGCGGCACCCGCTGGCTCCGGAGGCGGTACGGCCCGCGCGTCACCGTGACTTCGCTCTCGTCACAGAGCCAGACCGTCGCCTTCCACCGGTTGAGCGAGACGAACCAGCGCTGCGGCTGGCCGTCTTCGGTCCAACGCACCTCGAGGGAGAGCGACTTCGGCGGCACCTCGGGCAGCGCAGGCCCTGAGAGCGTCAGCTCGAGCGGCGGGCCTTCACCCTTGAACGACGGCCGGCACTTCGCGACCGCTGTGTCCTGAGGCACAGGTTCGGGCTCAGGCTCAGGCTCGTCGGGCAGCTGAACCGGGGCTGGCGTCGGAGGTGTGACTGCTTCGAGAGGAGGCTGCGCGCGCGGCGCCTCGCGCTCACGGTCAGCTCCGAACCACAGCGCGACCAGAAGCAGCGCCGCCAAAGCGACGATCAACGCGCCGACTCGCATCGCGCCAGTGTGCCCGAGAGGCGACCGGCCCGTCACCGTGGCGCGCTAGAACGTACGCCGTGCCCGACATCGACCGCGTGCTGCGCCATGGAGTGCCTATTGTCACCGGGCTCGTGCTGCTGAGCGTGACGGCGTGGGTCCACCGCAGAAATGAGTTCGAGCGCGCGCACTGGGTCGAGCAGCAAGCGAAGGTCGTCCAGGAGGCCCGCTTTCGCGACGAAGAGCAGTGGGCGCCCGTCGTCGAGTTCGAGGCCAACGGCGCGCACGTGCGCCATACCGGTTCCTACGACACGGCGCGCTTCATCGTCGGCAGCGAGGTGACCATTCGCTTCGACCCTGCGGCGCCCGAAGCCACCGTGCGCGTGTTGAAGCGGTACGAGACGTTGCTCGTGCCAACCATGGTCTTCATGAGCCTCGCGACGGTCCTCGCTGGCGTCGTCGGGGCGCTCCGAGAACGAGCACGGGGCACCTGACGGCATCGCCCCCCCCGAAGGACCCGAGTTCTCAGCGGGACCGTCGGGACCGGTCCTCTTCAAGCGCCCGCAGCGTCGGCAACCCAGCCACCGCGCCCAGCTTCGTCACCACGTGCGAGCCGACCAGGCACCCGAACTGCGCGTGCCCCGTCAGCACGTCGAGGTCGGCCGCTTCCAGCTCCGCGCGCGTCGCGTAGTGCCGCGTGAGCCCATACAGAAACCCGGACGTGAAGCCGTCACCCGCACCGGTGGTGTCGAGCACCTTCACCTTCTTCGCAGGCACGTAACGGGTCTGCCCACGAAACCGCAGCGCCGCGCCCTTCGCGCCGAGCGTCACCACCCCCACCACCACGCCCCGCTGCTCGAGCTTCGTCAGCGCCGTCTCGACGTGCGACGTGCCGCACGCGAACTCAATTTCTTCTTCGCTCAGCTTCACCACTGCGCAGCGCGTGAACAGGCGCTGCAGCAACTTCTGCAGCACCGTCGGGTCTCTCCACAGGTGCAGGCGCAGGTTCGGGTCTGCCGAGGTGATGCGCCCCGCGTCGTACGCGCGCTTCACCGCGCCCTGCACCGCCACCCGCGCCGCGCCGTGAATGAGCGAATTGGTGCCGACATGCAGCACCTTGCTCTGCGGCACGTTCGCCGCTTCGGCTTCACCCAGAAACGTCTCCGCCGCGCGCGTTCGGTAGAAGGTGAACGAGCGCTCGCCGGTCTTCGTGAGCGAGACGAAGCCCAGGCCCGTCTTGCCCTCCGTCGTCTGCCGCAAGAAGCGCACGTCGACGCCTTCGCGCGCCAGGCCCTGCTTCAAGAAGTGACCGAACTCGTCGTCACCCGTCACGCCGACGAGCGCCGACTTCGCCCCCAGGCGCGAGAGCCCCACCGCCACGTTGGCCGGAGCGCCGCCGAGGCATGGAGTCCACTGCGTGACCTCGCGAACCCGCGCGCCACGACGCTCGGGGAGAAAGTCGACCAACGCCTCACCCAGCGACACCACGTCGAGCATCAGTCCGTCCCCACCTGTTCCATGAACGCCACCGACTTGAGCTGCCGCCCGAGGTGATGCGCGATGAAGTGGTTCAACAGCTCGCGGCTCCGCGCCCGGAGCTCTGCGGGCAACGGCGTGCGCTCCCCGGCCTGCAAGCGCGCGAGCGCATCGACGACCTCGGGCCGCACCGCCACGCCATGAGGCACGCGGGGGCTGCAGCCGAAGCACACCACGCCGCCATGTTCAGGGTCGAAGCGCGGGCGAGCTCCGGTGACGCCGCCACACAGCGCGCACGGAGAAAACCGGGGCATGAAGCCTGTGTACTGCAGCGCATCGAGCTCGAACTTGATGAGCGAGGTCGGGCCGGCGCGCTTCTCTTCGAGCAGCCCGAGGTAGTGCACGAGCGCGTCGAACAGCGCCTCATGCGGCTGGTGATCTCGCGTCAGCTCGCGGCACAGCTCGAGGCAGTACAGCGTGCGCGCGATGCGCGGCAGATCTTCACGCAGGCGGTGGAACGACTTGATGACGTCGACCCCGTCGAGCCGGTGCGTGTCACCCCTCGTGGTGACGAGCCGCGCGGTGAGGTGCGTGCCCGCCTCCAACGCGCCGGCGAAGCGGCGCTTGCTCTTACGTGCTCCGGCGGCGAAGGCCGACAAGCGCCCGTGCGCACGCGTGAAGAGCGTGACGATTCGGTCTGCCTCGCCGAAGTCGACGGCGGAGAGCACCAGCGCTTGATCTGAGAAGCGGTCCACTCAGCGGTGCGTATAGCGAAGAGTCAGCTCGTACACGCCGTTGAGCGTCAGCAACGCAGCGAGCACCACGAAGGCCGCGATGGTGCTCCACATGATCGACGTGGCGCGCGCGCGGCGATCGAGCTCCAGCGCTGCGGGGTCGAAATGTTCAGCCTTGGGCGAATCGGGGATCTCGTGAAAGCGATTCACCGCGTCATCCGGCGAGAGCCCCACCGCCGTCGCGTAGCTGCGGATGTAGTTGAGCACGAAGACGCGCTCGGGAAACCGCTCCGACTGGCCGGCCTCGAGCGCGCCGATGAGCGTGGGGGGGATCTTGGTCTGCTTCGCGATGTCGTCGAGCGACAGCCCGCGGAGCTCTCGTTGCACCTGGAGGTACCGACCAAAGTCCAGGTAGTCCGGCGTGTTCATTTCAAGAACTGTTCCTTGAGCGCCTTGCAGACGTCTTTCTGATCGTCGCTCGATGACTTCGCGATGCACGCGTCGAAGGCCTTGCTGGCACCTTCGTTGTCGCCGTTGTTCGCCAGGCAGAGGCCGTCGCGCTGCCAGGCGTCGGGGCGGTCGGGGCAGTGCTCGCGGTAGCGGCCGTAGTACTTGCAGGCGTCGGCGGTGTTCTGCATCGCCTCGTAGACCTGCCCCAGCTGCACCTCGCCCATGCAGTACTTCGGGCTCACCGACAGCGCGGCCTTCAACGTCTCCACCGCGAGCTTGTGGTCGCCCTTCTTGAAGTACGCCCAGCCCATGTTGCCTTGAGGGAGAAACGGCGTCGGGTACATCACGTCGTTGAGCGCCAACTGGTACTGCGTGATGGCGTCGTCGTAGCGCTTTTGATCGAGGTACAGGTTGCCGAGGTTCACGCGCGCTTCAGAGAACGGCTCTTTGAACTCGAGCGCCTTCGCGAACGCCAGCTGCGCTTCTTCGAGGCGCCCGAAGCTGTGGTGCAGCACCAGCGCCTTCACGTGCCACGCCTCACCGTTCTTCGGGTCGAGCTCGAGCGCGACGTCGGCTTCTTTGAGCGCCATCTGCGGCTCTTTGAGCAGGCTCTGCAGCGCGAGCTCGTAGTGGAGGTTCGACTGCTCTTTGTCTTTCTCGCTGACGTGCGCGCACCCCTGCACGAGCAGCGCGAGACAGAACGCCGAGAACAGCTTGCCCAGCTGCACGACGCTGGCGTGCCCGCCCGACCCCGTCTTCGGCGCCTGACCCGGTGAGCTCGGCTGCGACGCGGCGGGCGCTTCACGTTGAAAGACCGGCATGGTGCGAATGAGCGTCTCCTGCTCGTCGGCCGGGCGGCCGCGGAAGTTCAGGTTGTCCATGATGAAGCCCATCGACTCGACGAAGCCCAGGGCCTCGGCTTCTTCGCCCTGAAACTGCTCGGCGGGCACGGTGCCATTCGAGGGCACGTACACGGCGCTCTCACCGCTCTGCGGCATGTACAGGTAGACGAAGACCGCGAAGCCCGACGGCCCACGCAGCCCGAGCACGAAGGCCGAAGCCGGCCCCGCTTTGCGGTTGGGAATGGCGAGGTGTGGCTGGTTCAGCGACTGGTACAGCTGAACCACCTGATCTTTGACCGCGGGCAGCCCGCGGAGTCGCTCGTCGATCGAGTACATGAAGCTCCGTCAGCGCGTCGTGAAGCTGAATTCTTGAGTGACGTCGTTGGTGTCTGCGGCGGTGCGCGTGAAGGTCATCACCTGCTTTTCGATGGTGACCTGATCATTCGTGGTCTGCCCCTCGCCGATGATGACGCGCATCACGTGGCTGCGGCTCTGGCTGCGCGGGCGGTCGGGGTTCGAGTAGCGCTTCTTGGCCTGCGCGATGACCGTATTGCGGCCGGGCTTGAGGTGGCGCGTCACGTCGGTCACCAGTTGCTCTTCGCCGCTCTTCACGGTGCGGAAGAACTTGCCGTTCACGAAGAGGTCGATCTCGTACTCGGTCATGCCCATGGGCGACTGCTCGGTGACGAGGTAGTACTTCTGCGTGATGGTGCCGACGGGCTCGGGCGTCTTGTCCTGCAGCGTGACCTTCTTCACCGAATAGCCGGGCGCTTCGATCTGCACGTTGCCGCGCTCGTCGAGCTTCACGGTCACCTTCTCGAAGGTGTGGTTGGTGAGCCCGTCGACGTTGACGCCGTTGACGAAGACCTCAGCCGCGAATGCCGGGAGCGAAAAAGTCAGCAGCGCGATGATGAATGACTTCATGACTTCCTTTCGTGCATCGCCGAAATGACCAGTGGAGACGCGGACATAGTGCATTCTCGGAACGGTTGGCACCCGAGGGAAATTCGCTTAACGACGGCGCATGTCGTTTTTGTCCCGACTGAAACTTGCGTTGTCGATCTTGTTCGGTGGCGAGCTGCCCCAGCCCGCGTTGCCCGCGCCGGTTGAAGCGCCGAAGCCCGTGCTGCCTCCACCGAGCGCTGAGCAGCAGCACGCCGCGGGTCTGTTCCTGCTCGGGTTGCTGCAGCGTGAAGGGCGCCTGCTCGATTTTCTTCAAGAAGACGTCACCAGCTTCTCTGACGCCGACGTGGGCGCGGCCGCGCGGCTGGTGCATGACGGGTGTCGCAAGGCGCTCGCGCAGTACGTGCCCATCGCCCCGGTGGTGACGCAGAGCGAAGGTGCTTCGGTCGACGTACCGCAGGGCTTCGACGCCAACCGCTTCCGGCTCACCGGCAACGTCACCGGCGCCGGGCCGTGGAAGGGCGCGCTCAAACACCACGGCTGGGTGGCGACGAAAGTCGCGCTGCCTGACGTGCCGACGACGGTCGACGTGAAGGTCCTCGCGCCGGCGGAGGTCGAGCTGCCGTGACGAAGAAGAAGTACGCCATCGGAGTCGATCTCGGCACCACGCACAGCGCGCTCTCGTTTCTCACGCTCGACGCGACGAGCGGTCGCGGCGCAGGGCAAGCCGTGTTGCCCGTGCCGCAGTTGACCTCGCCGGGCACGGTTGAAGCGAAGCAGCTGCTGCCGTCGTTTCTGTACCTCGCCGGCGCGAACGAATTTCCCGCGGGCTCGCTCGGGTTGCCGTGGAACAAGTCGCTGGGCCTCATCACCGGTGAGCTCGCGCGCACGCACGGCGCGAAGGTGCCCACGCGATTGGTGTCGTCGGCCAAGTCGTGGCTCGGGCACCCCACCGTCGATCGCCGCGCGCCGATTCTTCCGTGGGGCGCGCCGGAAGACGTCTCGAAGATCTCGCCCGTCGACGCGAGCGCGAAGTACCTCGAGCACCTGCGCCAGGCCTGGGAGCGCGAGCTCGACCCGCTCGTCGATCAGGAAGTGGTGGTCACCGTGCCCGCGTCGTTCGACGCAGCGGCGCGTGACCTGACGCTGGAGGCCGCGACGAAGGCCGGCCTCACGCGCGTCACCTTGTTGGAAGAGCCGCAGGCCGCGCTCTACGCGTGGCTCGAAGCGCAGGGCGACGACTGGCGCAAGCAACTGCAGCCCGGTGACGTGTTGCTCGTCGTCGACGTCGGCGGCGGCACCAGTGACTTCTCGCTCATCGGCGTGAGCCAGGCCGAAGGTGAACTGCAGCTCGAGCGGCTGGCGGTCGGAGATCACATTCTCCTCGGCGGCGACAACATGGACCTCGCGCTCGCCTTCACGCTCAACGAGAAGTTCAAGGCGCAGGGCAAGACGCTCGACAGCTGGCAGCTCGCCGCGCTCACCTCGGCGTGTCGCGTCGGCAAAGAGCATTTGTACGAGCACCCGAAGGCCGAGAAGGCGCCCGTCAGCGTGCCCGGTCGCGGGTCGTCACTCGTGGGCGGAACGCTGAAGACCGAGCTGCTCCGCGAAGAGCTCGAGCGCGTGTTGACCGAGGGCTTCTTCCCCGCCGTGAAGGTGAACGAGCTGCCGCAGCAGGCGCGTCGCTCAGGCCTCGCGCAGGTCGCGTTGCCCTACGCGCAAGACGCGGCCATCACGAAGCACCTCGCCGCGTTCTTGTCGCGACAGGCCGGTTCGCTGGGCCTCAAGACGTCTTTTGCGCGCCCGACGGCGGTGCTCTTCAACGGCGGCGTGTTCAAGGCGACCACGCTTCGCGCGCGCGTGATGGACACGCTCAACGCGTGGCTCACGGGCGATGGCGCACCTGCGGCGCGTGAATTGGCGGGGGCAGATCTCGACCTCGCCGTGGCGCGCGGCGCGGCGTATTACGGCTGGGTCAAGGCAGGTCACGGCATTCGCATTCGCGGCGGCACGGCGCGCTCGTATTACGTGGGCGTCGAGAGCTCGATGATGGCGGTGCCCGGCTTTACGCCGCCGGTGAAGGCGCTGTGCGTCGCGCCCTTCGGCATGGAAGAAGGCACGCAGGCCGACGTACCTCCGCAGGAGTTCGGGCTGGTCGTCGGGGAGCCCACGCGCTTCCGCTTCTTCTCGTCGTCGACGCGGCGTGACGACAAGGTCGGCGACCTGCTCGACGACGCGACGTCACTCGAAGAGCTGCCGCCCATCGAGACCGCGCTCGAAGGCAGCGGAGGTGCGCTGGTGCCGGTGAACATTCAAGCTGCGGTGACTGAGCTCGGCGCGCTCGAGGTGCGCTGTCTGGAGCGCTCCGGCAAGGGTCGCTGGAAGCTCGAGCTCAACGTTCGTCAGGACTGACTCGTGGCGCGCTACGTCATCGGCATCGATCTCGGCACGTCGAACTGTGCCGTCGCCTTCACTGAACCCGGCGCCGGTGCTGCCGCGCGTGTGCACGACTTCGAGGTGCCGCAGCTGGTGCGGCCCGGTGAAGTCACCGCGAGGCCGTTGCTGCCATCGGCGGTCTACGCGCCGTTGCCGAGCGAATTTCCCGAAGGCTCGTTGGCGTTGCCGTGGGGCGGGCCGACGAAGGTGACCGGTGAGTTCGCGCGCTGGCAGGCCGGGCGTGTGCCGGGCCGCGTGGTGACGAGCGCCAAGTCGTGGCTCATTCATCAAGGCGTCGACCGCCAGGCCGACATTCTGCCGTGGGGCGCGACGAGCGACGTGCCGCGCATGTCTCCGGTGGCGGCGCAGGCGAGCCTGCTCAAGCACCTCGCCGACGCGTGGAACCACGCGCACCCCGAGGCGTTGTTGGCGCAGCAGGAAGTGGTGTTGACCATTCCCGCGTCGTTCGACGAAGCGGCGCGGGCGTTGACGCTGCAAGCCGCGCGCGATGCGGGCTTCGAACTGGGCAAGGTGTCGCTGCTCGAAGAGCCGCAGGCGGCGTTCTACGACTTCACGTCGCGCAACCGCGACACGCTGAGCAAGGCGCTGGCGGGCGTGAACCTGGTGCTCGTGGTCGACGTCGGCGGCGGCACGACAGACTTCTCGTTGGTGCAGGTGGCGATGTTGCCCGAAGGCCCGGCGCTGCGACGCGTGGCCGTCGGAGAGCACCTGCTGCTCGGCGGCGACAACATGGACGCGGCGCTCGCGCGGCGCATCGAGAGCAAGGTCGGCACGAAGCTCAACGGCACGCAGTGGGCGCAGGCGCTTCAAGTCGCGCGCACCGTGAAAGAAGAGGTGCTCAGTCAGCGCGACGGCGCGCCCGTCAAAGTCACCATCGCCGGTGCAGGCAGCAGGTTGGTCGGCGGCACGTTGTCGGCCGAGCTGGCACGCGACGAGATCATCGACCTCACCGCGACGGGCTTCTTCCCGACGGTCAGCGCCGACTCCGTTCCAACCGTCGCGAAGCGCGGCGCCGTCGTCGAGCTCGGCCTGCCCTACGCGAGCGACGCGGCCATCACGCGGCACGTCGTCGCGTTCTTGCGCAGCCATGCGAGCGGCCCAGCCGTTCAGCGACCTGACGCGATTCTGCTCAACGGAGGCGTCTTCAACTCGCCGGTGTTGACGCAGGCGCTCGTCGACTCGGTCTCGGCCATCTGGCCCGAGCAGCCGAAGATTCCGCTGCTGCCTCACGACTCGCTCGATCTCGCGGTGGCGCGGGGCGCTGCGTATTCGGGGCTCGCGCGCAAAGCGCTGGGCAAAAAAATCGGCGGCGGTGCACCGCGCGCGTTCTACGTCTCCGTCGGCGGCGAGCAGGCGGTGTGCCTGATTCCGCGCGGGCTCGAAGAAGGTGAGACCGTCGAGCTGACCTCGCGCACCTTCACGCTGACGCTGGGGCGACCGGTGCAGGTGCAGCTGTTCTCGACCACGGCAGATCGCCTCGACAAAGCCGGAGACGTCATCGATCTCGACGAGGCGCTCTTCAAGCCGCTGCCTCCGATTCACACCATTCTCTCGGGCGCGAAGGGCACCACGGTTCAGGTGAACCTCGTGTGCACGTTGACCGAGGTCGGCACGCTCGCGCTCTCGTGTGTGGCGGGTGAACAGCGCTGGCGGCTCGAGTTTGAACTTCGTGGCGCGGCGAAATCACAGGCGCTCACCGTCACCGAGTCGATGCCCGCGCGCTTCTCTGAAGCGACGTTGGAGGTCGAGCGCGTGTTCGGCACCAGGCCGCTCCCCGTCGAACCCAAAGACGTGAAGAACCTCTTCCGCACGCTCGAGAAGATCCTCGGGCCGCGTGAAGGGTGGACGGTGCCGGTGCTGCGCGAGCTGTGGACGCCGCTGTGGGCCGGCGTGAGCAAGCGACGTCGTTCAGCCGAACACGAGAAGGTGATGTTTCAGCTGCTCGGCTACTCGCTGCGCCCCGGCGTCGGGTACCCGCTCGACGACTGGCGCGTCGAACAGACGTTCACCATCTTCAAAGATCTGCTCACCAACCACGGAGAGCAACCCATCTGGCTGGAGTTCTGGGTGCTCTGGCGACGCATCGCCGGGGGCCTGAGTGAGAGCGCGCAGCACGCCATCTGGAAGCTGCTGCAGCCGCACCTGCTGCGCCGCGTGCCCGTCGGCCTGACCCCGCCGAAAGAGAAGTTGAAGGGCGTGCAGCCGCAGGGCCTCGACGAAATGGTGCGCTGCGCGGCGTCGCTCGAGCTGCTGCTGCCCGACGACAAAGCCGAGCTGGGCGGGTGGATCGTCTCGCGACTGCAGGCGCCCGAGACCGTCGGAGGCCCGTGGGCATGGGCGCTCGGTCGGCTCGGCGCGCGCCTGCCGGTGTACGGCGCCGCGCATCGCGTGGTGCCCGCCGAGACCGCCGCCGCGTGGGCCCACGTGCTGCTCGGGCTCGACGTGAAGAAACACGACGGCGCCCGCTTCGCCCTCACGCAGCTCGCGCGCAAGACCGGCGATCGAACCCGCGACCTCGACGACGCGCTGCGCGACCGTGTGTTGCTCGCGCTCACCGACGCGCCGGCCTCGTGGAAGCAGCTCGTGGCCGAGGTCGTACAGCTCACGCAAGACGACGAAGCGCGCGCGCTGGGCGACACGCTCCCGGCCGGCCTCTCGCTCTGAAATCGAGTGCCAACACGATTGCGGCGGTCCCGTTTCGGGACTAGGCGCAGCGGGCCTTGAAGTCGCTCCTCAACCGCCTGCTGTCCGTCTCACACCTGCACCCCTGGCGGGTGGTGGTGTTCTCGCTCATCTGTGCGGCCGTCGCTGGCTTCATGTCGAGCAAGCTCGGTTTCCGTGGCGACTTCACGGAGCTGCTGCCCGCCTCGACGCCCGAGGTCAAAGACCTCAAAGAGATCGAAGATCGCGCCGGCGGCACCGGGTACCTCATCGTTCAAGTCGTCGGCGGCTCACAGGAAGAGCGCCGGGGGTTCGCGAAAGAGGCCGCGGCGGCGATTGAAGAAAAGAAAGACGTCGTGCGCTTCGTCGAGTGGCACTTCGACACGCAGTTCGTCGCCAGGCGCGCGCTGCTGCTGCTCGAGACCGACAAGCTGGCGAGCCTCAAGAAAGACGTTCAAGCGCGCTTCGACTACGAAAAGAAGATCGCCAACCCGCTGTACGTCGACCTCGACGACGAAGAAGACAAGCCGCTCGACTTCCCCGGCATCGAAAAGAAGTACACGCCGAAGCGCACCACCGGCAACTACCTCGAGTCGAAGAACGGCGACGAGCTGTACCTGTTGGTGAAGGCCACCTCCACGCCGGCGAACCTCGACTTCAACCGCAAGCTCATCGCCGAAGTGCGGGGCGCGGCCGAGGCCGTGCGCGACGCGAAGTTTCAGCCCATCAAGCTCGACTACACCGGCGCGTACGTGGTGCGCGTGGCCGACGACGACGCCATGCAGGCCGACCTGCAGCGCTCGGGCGTCATCACCGCCATCATCACGCTCGTCATTCTGCTGCTCACCGCGCGGCGCCTCGCGATTCTGTCGGTCGTCTACGTGCCCGTCGGCGTCGGCATCTCGGCCACCATGGCCTTCACGTGGGCCATCGTCGGGCACCTGAACCCGGTCACCGGCTTCCTCGCGGCGATCCTCGTGGGCCTGGGCATCGAGTACGGCCTGCACCTGTCGATGCGCTACTGGGAAGAGCGGCGCCGCCACGAGCCGCTGGAGGCCATGCGCGAGACGCTGCACGGCACGTTCGAAGGCGCGCTCAGCTCGGCCATCACCAACGCCGCTGCGTTCTTCGTGCTCATCTTCGCGGAGTTCGAGGCCTTCAAGCAGTTCGGCAAGATCGCCGCGTTCGGCGTGTTGGCGACGCTGCTGGCCACGTACGCGTTCGGGCCCGCGTTGCTGTTTCTCTCGGAGCGGTTCGCGCTGCGCAAGCCGAAGCCCGTTCAGCCCAACCACGCCGAGCCGCCGCCCATTCGGGTGCCGACGTTCGCGCTGGGCGGCATCGTCGCGGTGATGACCATCGCCGTCGCGGGCTCGCTGTTTCTGCTGCCGAAGGTGGGCTTCGAGAACAACCTGCTGAAGATGACCGGCGAGTCGAAGGCCGGCGAGCTGGAGATTCACATCGCCGAGCAGATGGGGATCATCATGATCCCCGCGATGACGTGGGTCGACTCGCTCGACACCGCGCGCACGGTCAGCGGCTTCGCGCGCGACATCCAGGCAAAAGACGGAGACAAGAGCAGCATCTCCGACATCGCCTCGCTCAACGATCTGCTGCCGTACGACACGGCCAACCGCATGAAGATCGTCACTGAGCTGCGCGAGCTGCTCGAGAAGCTCCCCAACTCCGCGAAGGAAGACAAACGCGTCGAGCGCTTCACCGAGATGACGCGTGTTCAGCCGTGGACCGCCGACGACCTGCCGATCGAGTTTCGCCGCCGCTTCGAGCCGTTCGATCACAAGGGCACGTTCGTGCTCATGTTTCCCCGCTTCGGCCTGCACGACATCTCACGGCTCGAAGACTGGGCTGCAGACCTGAACGCCGTCAGCGCGCGCGCCACCGCAGCCGGCATTCACGCGCCGATCCTCGACGCCAACCGCCTGGCCGCGAAGGTCTTCGTGCTCATTCGTAAAGACGGCCCGCTGGTCATGGGCCTCGCGGCGCTGGTGGTCTTCTTCGTCATCTGGATCGCGCTCAAGAAGCTGAGCCACACCATCATGGTGACGGGCCCGCTGTTCGCGGGCATGGCGTGCCTGCCCGGCGGCATGTGGCTCGGTGACATCTCGCTCAACTTCTTGAACGTGGTGGTCTTGCCGAACCTGCTGGCCATCGCCGTCGACAACTCGGTGCACCTCTTTCACCGGTACAAGGAAGACGGCCACGGCTCGATGATGCGCATCATGCGACACACGGGCGTCACGGCGGCCGTGGCGACGTGCTCGAACGCCGCTGGCTACGCCTCGATGTTGATCGCCCGTCACGCCGGCCTGCGCAGCGTCGGCCTGCTCGCGGTGGTCGGCGTGGTGTGCACGTTCCTGGGTACGACGGTGCTGTTCCCTGCGCTCATCGAGCTCAAGGAGCGCATCAAGGGCCAGGCGCCGGGTGCGAAGAAGGAAGAGGCTTAGAGCTTCTTCTTCATTTCGAGGTGCGGCATGCCCGCTTCTTCGAAGACGGCGCCGTGCGTTTCGTAGCCATGGCGCTTGTAGAACTCCATCGCCGAGAGCTGCGCGTGGAGAATGATGCCCACCATGCCGCGACGGCGCGCTTCGTCTTCGAGCGTCGTCAGCAGCCGTGAGCCGGTGCCGCCCTTGCGGTTGCTCTGCAGCACCGCCATGCGCCCGACGCGGCCCCAGTTGCCTGAAGCACCTTCGGGAGCCGTGGTGAGCGCCACGAGTCGACCGGTGCCGACGGCGTGACCGCCTTGCAGGGCCAACACGTGAAAGGCCAACGCGTCATCAGCGTCGCGCTCGAGTGATTCAGGAACGCTCTGCTCTTCGATGAAGACGATCTCGCGGAGCGCCAGCGCCTGAAAGAGCTCGCCCTCGTTCTCGACAGGCTTGATGAGGGTTTCTGTCGCAGTTTCGCCCGGCATCGCGAGTCGCCCTATAGAGGAATTCTCCGTGAGTGCCCAGCCTCCCGAGCGCCCCACGGCCCTCGCGATCTTCTACCTGCTGTACTTCATGGCCGTCGGCGTCGCGCTGCCGTTTTTGCCCGGGTATTTCAAGACGTTGGAGTTCAACGGATCTCAAGCCGGGCTGCTTCTGGCGGTCGCTCCGACGTTCTCGTTGTTCATGCCGCCCCTGTGGGGCCAGCTCGCCGATCGAACGGGGAGGCCCGGGCTGGTGCTCTTCATTGGCACTTCTGGAGGCGCGCTCGGCTACGCGTTGCTGTGGCGCGCGACGACGTTCGCAGACGCGTTGCTCGCGTGTTGTGTGCACGCCACGTTCGCCTCGTCGCTCACGTCGCTGGCCGATGCGCTCACCCTGCACCACGTGCAACGCCACGGAGGTACCTACGCTGCCGTTCGCCTCTGGGGCTCGCTGGGCTTCGTGCTCACGTCGTTGCCGTTCGGGTTTCTCGTCGCGAAGATCGATCACCGAGCGGTGCTGCTGCCGTTGGCGTTGTTGTCACTCGCGGCGACGTGGGTCGGGCTGACCATCGCGCGCGCGCCGAAGCTCGAACACGTCGCCGGCCCCAGGCCTGACTTCAGGAGCGCGTGGGCCCTGCTGCGGCGCCCGGAGATCTCATTGTTTCTGCTGGCCATGGCGCTGCACTGGATCGCCTGCGCGCCGTACCACGGCAACCTCGCGCCGCACGTGCGCGACCTCGGCTTGCCCCCGAGCGTGGTGGGGCTCTCGTCGAGCGTCGGCGTCGCCTCGGAGCTGCTGGTGATGTTGACGTGGAGCCGCTGGGCCCCGCGGTGGTCGCCGCGCGCGCTGCTCACGGTGGTCTTCGTCGCCAGCGCGGGCCGTTGGGCGTTGATGTCGGTGACGAGCGACCCGGCGCTGCTGGTGTGCGCCGCCGCGATTCACGGGCTGACGTTCGGTGCGTTCTATTTGTCGGCCGTCACGTGGATGGTGGAGCGCGCGCCGGGCTCGCTGCGGGCCACGGGGCAGGCGCTCTTCGTCGCGGCGACGTTCGGGGTCGGCGGCATCGTCGGCTACCGGGGCTCGGGGATGCTCTACGACGCGCTGCAGGGGCATCGGCTCTTCGCGGTGGCCTCCGTGGTGGCGCTGCTGCCGGTGTTGGTCATCTGGCTCGTGCCGCAACGCGTGAGGGAATAATGCCGTGCCCTGAGCCGTCGAGCGCGCGTGCTACCTTTGCCCACGATGCGTCGCCCTTTCGCCGCCTTGATGGTGTTGCTCGCCCTGCCCGCCTTCGCTCAGCGCGAGGAGATCTTCGGTTCGGGCAAACCGCCCAACTTCCGCGAAGAGACGATGGACCGCCGCTTCGCCAAGTCGAAGTTCGCCAAGGCCATCACCAGCGGCACGGTGCTCTCGAACCCCGGGTGTGTGCAGCTCTACGGCGGCCTGTTCATCGCGCTCGCTGAGATCGCGCCGATGCTGCACAAGCGCGACGAGGTCTTCACGCTCGACCCGATGCTGCAGCAGGCCGTGCAGACGCAGCTCTCGCTGCCGAACTTCCCCGCAATGGCGTACCTGGTGGCGATGGTGCGCCGCGTGATGATCGACAAGCGCATGCCCGACGAGTGGCTCGCGCTGGCGACCGACTTGAACAAGCAGGTGAAGATCATCGACCTGCCCAAGCTCAAGATGCTCAACGAGCAGGTGCAGCTGTGTGACTCGTCGTACTACTCGCTGCCGGTGCTCAAGCAGCGCTACGAGGTCGAAGCGCTCAACGCGACGAGCGCCGTGACGACGGACGTGGTGGCGACCTTCCGCGACACGTACCTCGATCGCGACATCGCCTGGGGCGGCGCCACGCTGCTGGAAATCGGCGTCAACCAGCCCAAAGGAAAGAAGAAGAAGCGCTACCGCGACGCCGAGGCAGAAGAGCTGGTGGCGGTGCTGCAGTGGGAGCCACCAGACCCGCGCCGCACGATGGTCGACCTGCTCGCGAAGGCACCGGTGAGAATTCCTCCGGTCTTCATCTACGTGCGCATGCAGTCGAAGCAGTTCGCCGACGTCGAGAAGTTCCACCGCGGTCAGCGCGTGCTGGTGAAGGGCCGGTTCTGGGAAATGAACAAGACGGTCACCGAGTTCGAAGTGCGCGACGGCCTGCTCTTCAACGACATCGACTGGAGCGGCGGCGCGCTCATCGGCCGCCCCGAAGACATCGCCGCCTGCCCGGTCGCCATCAACGATCTCACTGGCACCGCGCCGATGCAGCCCGGCGGCTTTGCACACTGAAGTCCTGACAGCGAACTGGCGGGCTTTTCTAATGACCCGAAAACAGGCGCAAAGCTGACGGCACGGCCGATGCTTTGGTGGCCGGACCTATGAAGGTCGACCCCAAAAACCCGGTGACACAGGTGGCGGCGGCGAAGGCCCAGCCCTTCAAGCAGCTCCTCGCGGAGGCGAAGTCGGAGCTCAAGAAGCCGCTCGCGCCGACGAAGGCGACGCAGCCGCTGCCCTTGGTGGCGTTGAAGAAGACGGCAGCCACCGCGCGCACGCAGGCCACCGTCAAAACGCTCACCACCCAGGCGCCGATGCAGGTGCTTGCGCGCGCCCGAGTGCACGCCGATTCAGAGGCGCAGCGGCTCGGCGCGGTGCGAAGTGAGCACACGCACACGGCCCACTCGCTGCAGCAGGTACGTGCGGAAAAGACAGAGGCCGTGCTGGAGCGCGGCGAAGCGCGGGTGTTGGAGCTCATCGTCAAAGAGCTGCAGGTCGACGCGCCGCCCGCCAATCGCCAACTCAGCGACGTGTTGCCGCAGCAGCCCATCGCCGCCAGCAACGCAGCGCCGCCGAAGGTCGAAGCCACGCCCGAAGCGAAGGCAGCGCAGGCCGTCGCCCTCATCGAGAAGATTGAACGCTTCGTGAAATCACAGCGCCCGGGCCTCGCGCTGACGCTCAACAACTCGCTGGGTGCACACGTGGAGATCGAGCGCATCGGGCCAAAAGAGATCGCGCTCAAGCTGGTGGGGAAGAACGGCCCGCCGACCCCCGAAGCCGTGAGCCGCATTCGTGAAGAGCTGCGCGCGCGCGGTCTTCGCGTCGGCGCGCTGTCGGTCGGCTAGACTGTGCGGCCATGCGACTCTGCGCGCTGGCCCTCGTGATGTCGTCGACTCTGGCGTTCTCGATCCAAATCGGCGGCCCGCTCTACGTTCGCGCCAACGACACGCCGCTGCTCAAAGACGCGAAGGCGAAGTCACCGCAGCTCGCGACGCTGCAACCCGGCGAAACAGTCGTGTGGCTGGGCCCCAGCGAGAAAGACAAAGCGTTTCACAAGGTCACCGCACACGGAAAGACCGGCTACGTGAAGCTGTCGGCGCTCTCACCTTCGAAGCCCATGCAGGAGATCGACGCATCGACAGGCCAGCCGATGTCGACGCAGGCCTTCGCAAGTTCGGGTGGCGCCTCGACGTCGTACGCCACGCCAGCCAGAAAACCGGGCAGCCCTGAGGAACAGGCCGCGCTCGAGTTTCTTCAGCGAGCGGAAGAGCTCAACAAGACAGCGGGCTCGCCCTCAGCGCTCGAAGCCAAGCGCCGTGAGCTGAGCCGCTGACGACTACTTGCCGCCCGGCGCCGGGTCGAACAACGCGCGCTTGTCTTCGTTGTCTTTGAACTCTTCGGCCTCGGGGAGCGCGTTGCGCTTCTCGTTGATGTTCGGCCATTGAGTGGCGAAGTCGGCGTTGAGCTTCTTGTACTCGTCCCACTTCGAAGGGAGATCGCTCTCCGAGAAGATGGCCTTGGTCGGACACACCGGCTCGCACGCGCCGCAGTCGATGCACTCGTCAGGGTGAATGACGAGGAAGTTGGCGCCCTCGTAGAAACAGTTGACCGGGCAGACTTCGACGCAGTCGGTGTACTTGCACTTGATGCACGGGTCGGCGACGACGTAGGCCATGTTCGTTTCCTAGCTCTCTGCTTCAGTTTTCAGCAAGAAAACCGCGCGTCTTGAGCAGCTCGGCGGCCAGCACGGCACCACGCGCCGCGCCCATTTTGGTGTTGTGCGAGACGAGCACGTACTTCACGCCGTTCTCGAGCACGCCGTCTTCACGCACGCGGCCCACCGACGTCGCCATACCACCGTGCACGTCGCGATCGAGGCGCGGCTGCGGGCGGAACGGATCTTCGTGAACCTCGATCCACCTCGGCGGCGCGGAGGGGAGCCCTTCCGTCCACGCGTGGCCCTTCCACTCGCGCATCACGCGCAGCACTTCGTCGACCGACGCCTTCTTGCCGAGCGACACGTAAGCCGCTTCGGTGTGCCCTTCGAGCACCGCCACGCGCGTGCACGTGCACGAGACCTTCAGGTCGTGCGGCGTCTTCACGCCACCGAGGATCTTCTTCGTCTCGACCTCGACCTTGTGCTCTTCCTTCGAGATGTGGGGAATCACGTTGTCGATGACGTCGAGCGCGATGACGCCGGGGCTGCGGCCGGCGCCTGAAACTGCCTGCAGCGACGTCATCATCACCGCCTTGACGCCGAACGCAGCCTGCAGCGGCGCGAGCGTGACGGCGAGGCCCGTGGTGGTGCAGTTCGGCATGGGCGCGATGAAGCCCTTCCAGCCGCGGTTCTTCTGCTGCTCACGCAACAGCTCCACGTGCTCGGGGTTCACGGGAGGAATCAGCAACGGCACGTCATTCTCGTAGCGGAACGCGCTCGCCGCCGAGACCACGGGCGTGGTCTTCGCGTACTTCGGCTCGAGCTCCTTCGCGACGTCGGCTTCGACCGCCGAGAAGATGAGGTCGAACTGCGAGACGTCGAGCGCGTCGCCGGCCTGCACCACCAGCTGCGCGAGGTGCTTCGGCAGCGGCTCGGTCAGGAACCAGCCCAGCATGCCATTGGGCGCCTTGAGCGCCTCGGCGTACGTCTTTCCAGCACTGCGCGGCGAAGCAGCCAGGCCCGTCAACTCGAACCAGGGGTGACCGTTCAAGGCCGAGATGAACTGCTGACCGGCGAGGCCGGTGGCTCCGATGAGTGCACAGCGCAGCTTCTTCATAGATGGGGGCACATATCGGCTAGTGTGCGCCCGCTTTCAAGGTCCCGCGTCCGTCGGGGCCACAAGGAGACAAGCCTTTGACCTCCCTCGCCGCGCTCGTACTCGCTGCTGCCGTCGTCACGCCGCAGCCCACGCAGATCCTCGTCAACCCCGAGACTGGAGCGCCGAAGTTCGAAGCCGGCGTGCTCTCGGCGCCGCTGCCCGGTGAGTTGACCTCGGCGGTGCGCAGCTGGGCGCTCTCGCAGCGCGAACACTTCGGCCTGCCGATTGCCGCCACGCTCCGTTCGAGCGGCGCGTTCAGCACGCGCTTCGGCGCGAGCCTGCACCTGCAGCAGACCGTCAAAGACCTCGAGGTCTACGAAGCGAAGCTGGTGGTGACGCTCGACGCGCAACGCCGGGTCGAGCAGGTCTCCTCGAGCCTCGTGTCTTTCATGCGCGTGCTCGACGGCGGGCCGATGACGGTAGGCGAGGCGCTCAAGCTGGCCGCGAAAGAGCTGCCGCTGGTCGCCGTGCGTGACGACGGCGTGCCCTACGGCGGCGCGAAGGCCTTCTACTTCCGCGTGGGTGAAGACCTGCACCGCGGCTTCGTGGCCAACGTGCAGTCGCTGGACTTCACGAAGAACTGGTACGTGGGCATCGACGCGGTGACGGGCGCGCGGCTGTTCGTTCAGAACCGCGTGCACCGCGCAGCGCTCGACGCGCACGTCTACCCCATCAGCCCCGGTGGCCTCGATGCAGGCGTGGGCGCCACGCCGACGGTGCTGCGCGAGCTGCGGCACGGCGACGGCGGCTCGATGGTGGGCGACGTGTGCGTCACGCCCGAGAGCGACGGCGGGTTCAGCGAGTCGCAGAACGACGGCGGCCAGCTCTGCGGCACGCAGTTGATGATGTACAACTGTTGCCCCAACGCGGACTGCCTCGCCGACGCCGGCGCCAACCGCGCGCAGGGCACGCTGAACTACAGCGGCGTCAACATTCGCTACGACGTGGCGCTGTGCGATCGCCAGCGTCGCGCGTCGAACCTCACCAACCCCAGCGGCGACTACGTCTACACGCCGGTCGACCCGCCCACGAACCGCACGACCGTGGTGGCCAGCGATCTCGCCAACTCCGACGAGTTCGCCGAGGTGCACTCGTTCTTTCACGTGAACACCGTCTACGACTGGATGCGCGGTCTCTCGACGACGGCGGCGCCGATCTTCAACGGCAACCCGGCCATCGAGGGCTTCAAGATGCGCGACGAGCGCCGCGTGCCGGCCGTGAAGCCCGCAGTGTGGGCCAACGCCATGTTCCCGAACTACGAGGAGATCTTCGGCCAGATTCCGGGCTGTCTCCAGCGGCCGCCGTGCGTGGCGAACACCCTGCTCCGCATGGACAACGCGGCCTTCTTCCCGCGCGAGAACTTCGCGCAGCTGCCGCTGCCGGGCTTCGACACCGGCGCTGACACGCTGATGATCTTCCAAGGCAACTCGGCCGACGCGGCCTACGACGCCACCGTCATTCAGCACGAGTTCGGCCATGGCGCGGTGTACGCGACGGCGGCGCTGACCTTCGAAGACGTGGCGCTCGACGCTCGCTCGGCGAACAACGAAGGCGGCGCGCTGCACGAAGGCTTCGCCGACTACATCGCGGCGGCCTTCAACAACCTGCCGCAGGTCGGCCCATACTTCGGCCCGCGCGCCGCAGCCGGTCAGCCCAGCGCCCCGGGCGTGCCGGTCGACGGCTACCTCCGCTCGCTCGACAACGCGGAGGCGTGCCCGAACGTGCTCTGGGGGCAAGTACACCAGGACAGCAAACACGTCGCCGCGGCGCTCTGGCAGGCGCGCAGCACGGTCCTGGCCGGCACCGACAACGGCAAGACCTTCGACGCGGCCTTCTACGCGATGCTGGTGTCCATCACCCCCAACGCTGACTTCGCGCTCGTCGCGGCGGCGATGTCGGCGCGCGTGGCGACGGCGTTCCCGGAGAACGCCATGGCGGCCGCGCAGATGACGCAGATCTTCACGCAGCGCGGCGTCATCAACTGCTCGAAGGTGCTCGACGTGAACGCCACCAACCTCCCGCGCGTGTACTTCGGCATTCCCGCAGCGCAGTCGCTCGGGCAGTCGCTGGTGCCGGGCCCGTTCCAGTTCAAGGTCGCGGCGACGGCTGGGGCGCTGCGCATTCGCGTCACCGGCGCAGCGCAGAGCGGCGGCGGCTTCGGAGGCCAGGCGCCCACGGTGCGCGTGCTGACCAGGAACGGCGCGCCCGTCACCTTCACGCGAACCGGCAACGTGCTCAGCAATGACGCCGAGAAGAACGTGGCGATGACCGGCGGCGGCAACCTCACCGGCACTGTCGAGCTCAACGCGCCGTGCAACACCGACGTCTACGTGGCGCTCGTGTCGGCGGGCGGCGGCGCGACGCTGCAGAACGTCAACGTCACCGTCGACCCGCTGGTGAACTGCATGGTGCCCGTGGCCGACGCAGGCTCGGGCGGCGGCACCGGTGGCGGCAGCGCGACCGGCGGTGGCGCAGGCGGAGGCGGCGGCAGCGGGCAGATGACGGAGATCATCCCCGGCGTCGGCCCCGGCAGCACCACAGAGCAGCCCGTAGTGAAAACGGGCTGCGGGTGCGCTTCGCCGGTCGACGTCGCCGTGCCCGCGCTGGCGCTCCTCGCGCTGGCTCGCTCGCTGCGCCGTCGTCGTAACTGAGCGAATTCACAAGCCGAAACACCCACATTGCCTCACGAGAGAGCACCTCTCGTGGGGTGATGTCGCATTGAAAGACAATTTACAAACACCTGTCGTCTTCTCAGACGGTATGGATGTGGGTGGAGCTGTCTACGTTTGAGACGATTCACCTCAATATGTTCGTAAGCGACTGAATTCACGTTTGAATTTGATTGGCCCGAGTCCTGCGAAGGGGCTGGCCATGCTTCGTCTCCTCAGCGCGTTGGTCACCGTTTCGTTCCTGGGTTTCTCGGCGTGTGGGGTGGGTGATGCGGGGGCGTTGCCGGGTGACTCGCAGTCGGAGCGCGTGGCGGGCGACGAAGAGGCGCTGCTGCGCACGAGCGACGTCCACGACGCGGTGTTCGAGTCGGCGGGGCGTGAGTTCAACGTGCCGGCGGCGCTGCTCAAGTCGATGTCGTGGTCGCTGACCCGCTACGAGATGGTCGCCTCCGAAGGTGAATTCGAAGGCGTGCCGGGCGCCTGGGGCGTGATGGCGCTCTCGCCCGCGTTGATCGCCGAGGCCGCGCCGCTGGCGCTGGTGACGGAAGAGGCGGCGCGCAGCGACGTGTCGGCGAACGTCCGGGCCGCGGCCGCGTGGTTGTCACAGCAGGCGAACACCACGCAGATCGATCGCAGCAAGCTGCTCGCGTGGGCGCCGGTCATCGCCGAGTACTCGAAGCTCGACGTCGCCGGGCGTCAGGCCTTCGTGCGCGGCGAGGTGTACGCGAACCTGAAGCTTGGCATCGGCCGCTTCAGCGACGAGCTCGCGCTCGAGGAGCTCGAGTCATCGGTCGGCGAATACAGCGAGGTGCTGCAGGGCCTCGCGCGCGCGCCCGACTACGGCGCTGGCGTGTGGCGCCCGTCGCCCAACTTCAACACCCGCGGCGGCGTGAGCCCGAAGTTCGTCGTCATTCACACCTGCGAAGGCTCGTACTCGAGCTGCTGGAGCTGGTTGACCAACACCGCCGCCGGCACCAGCGCGCACTACGTCGTCAACACCACCGGCACCGAGGTCAGCCAGCTGGTGAAGGAGGCGGACCGCGCGTGGCACATCGGCGCGACGTACGACTGCGCCAACAACAGCAACAAGCTGTGCAACCTCAACGGCTCGAGCAGCAACACGCACTCGGTGGGCATCGAGCACGCGGGCTTCGCGTCGCAGACGAGCTTCCCCGCAGGGCAGATCGACGCGTCGGCGAAGCTGACGTGCAGCATCACGAAGAAGTGGAACATTCCCCGCGACCGCTTCCACGTCGTCGGCCACGGCCAGCTGCAGCCGTACAACCGCACCGACCCGGGCGCGAACTGGCCCTGGACGAGCTTCCTCGCGAAGGTGAACGCCGAGTGCGGCACGGGCACCACGCCCACCACCTCGCTCATCATCGACAGCAACAACGCGAGCAATGATCAGACGCGCGGCTACGTGCAGCTCTCCGCAAACTGGAAGAGCTCGAGCAACGTCGCCGGCTACTACGGCTCGGGCTACTGGTACGCGCCGACGGCCTCGGTCAGCGACGGCGCTGCGTTCTTCTTCAAGCTCGACTCGGCGCAGGCGCGCACCATCGACGGCTGGTGGACGGCCGGTTCAGATCGCTCGACGGCGACCAGCTTCGTGGCCTTCAACGCCGCCGGAGATCGCGTGGGCGAAGGCACCGTGAACCAGACGGTCAACGGCGGAAAGTGGAACCAGATCGGCACGTTCAACTTCACCGCCGGCTGGAACAAGATCGTCGTCTCGCGTTGGCAGGCGCCCGGCAAGGTCGTCATCGCCGACGCCGTTCGCGTGCGCTGAACCAATTCCGCCGCTGTCGCAAAGCACAACCTTGACGCGGCGCCGAAGCCGCGTTTCGAAGGCGCACATGCAAGACGAACGAATCGATGGGCTCTCGTTGCGCGATTGCGCCGAGATCATGGCGAAGATGACGGAACTCAAGGCGCAGCACGGCGAGCGCGCGGCCAAACCGCACCTCGCGCAGTACCTCGAGGGCCGCGGCACCGACGAGAACCAGTGGGCCAACTCGTGGAACGGCTGGTGGACTCGCATGCAGGCCGACCCCAGCGGCCAGCTCAGCGCGAAGTACGCCATGCTGCAGCAGGAGCTGATGCGGTCGGCGCACATGGCCGACGTCCCCGACGCGACGAACGACGTGAAAGAAGGCGTCTCGCTCGACACCTACGCGCGGATCATGGCGAACATCGCGGGTGGCAAAGCAGCCGAGCCGCTGCTCGCTGAAGCCGGCGTCACCATGGACCAGTGGCAGCGCGCGCAGACCGCGTGGAACGCCGCGATGGCCGCCGACGTGAATCACCACCTCACGACGCAGTATGGCCAGCTGTACGCCAAGCACTCTCCCGGCTTTCAAGAGCGCATGCAGGGGCAGATCGCCGAGATGATGGCCGCCGACCACGCGGCGCGCGCCGCTGGCCAGGCCGACGAGCCCGAGAAGGAGCTCACGTTCGAAGACATGGTGGAAGGCATGTCGAACACCGTGCCCAACCGCCGGTGGACGGCGGCGCACCACATCGCCAACCGCTGGGACATCGGCGACAAGGCCGACGCCGCGCTCAAGCAGGCCGCGAACAAGGCCGCTGAGCTCGCCGTCGAGTGCGTCGAGCGCCACGACTCTTTCACCGTGAGCAACGCCGAGACCCTGGCCCGCGACCTCAAGATGTTCGCCGACGAAGGGCTGCTGGGCCCCGCGCGCGCCGCTGACGCGAAGAGCGCCATCGAGCGCTGCCTGAACCGCGGCAAGGAGCAGCTGCGCACGGTGCGGGCGGCCTTCGCGCCCATCGCCAACAAGGCGGTGCCCGAGCGCGTGCAGATGCAGAGCCAGATTCAAGACTACGAGTCGCTGACCGAGACGCTCACCGACCTGCTCGGCGAGTGGAACGACGACGTGCCCGAAGCGAGCAACGACGAAGCGGCCGAAGCGCCCGCTCCGACGCCTCCGACGAGCTCAAAGTCGGCGGGCCTCGCGGCAGCTCCGGCGCGGCAGACGCCTGCGGCTCCTGACGCCGGCGGTGGGTTCCTCGCGCTGCTCAAGAGCCTGCCCATCATCGGGCAGATCCTCCGCGCGTTGGGCCTCTGACGAAGGGCGCCGCTACCAGGCGCCGATGTCGTCTTTCTTCTTCTCGGGAGGCGGAGCCGGAGACTTGGGCTTCGTCTTCTCGACGAGTTCACGCGTGGCCTTCCACGTCTTGAGCTGCTCCGCGTTCGCCGCCTCGCGGAGCTCTTCGCGCACGGCCAGCGACTGGTGCTCCGACGTCACGTTCCACACGCCGTTTTCTTCGGCCACCGTCCACAAGAAGCGGAACGCGGGGAAGGTCTGCATTTTTTTGCCGCTGCCCACGCGCTGCACGACGAGCGCCGCGGCCCAGCCCGACTTGCCGCTGGCTGAGAGCTTCACCGCGAGGTTGCCGTCGAGCTTCCACGAGTACCCGGCCTTCTTGATGGCGCCGAGCTGCGGCTTGATGAGCTCCTTGAACGCCTTGCCGCCGATGAAGACCTCCGCCGGTGACGTGCCCAGCTGAACGAACTCCGCGCGCTCGCTGGTGCGGTCGACCTTCACGCCGTAGTCGTCGAGCGAACGCCTCACGAGGCCGACCACTTGATCAGCCGCCGTGGGCCGCTGGTTCGGCACGTCGATGGGCGCCAACAACTTCTTCGCCGCGTCGGGCGCGAACACCATTTGATCAGGCACGCCGAGTGACACGTGCAGCGCGTCGATGAGCCAGCGCTCGCCGTCTTTCACGAGGTGCGCGGTGACGCGCGGCAACCACACCTGCTCTTCGGTTTTGTGCGTGGTCGTCACCTTCGGCAGGTCGAAGGCCCACGCCGCGTCGTCACCGTCGAGGCCCACCACCACGCGCGAGTCTTCGACCCGAAGCGCGTCGCCCGACAACCCAATCGGCAACAGCGCCTGGCGCAGGCGATCTCCCACCAACGCGCCCGTCCACGTGTCTGCAGGCCCGAGCCCGAAGACCAACGCGTCGTCAGCGAAGAGCGGCGTGAGCTTGTCGGCGTCGCCCTCCTTCATGGCCACATACGCGTCGTCGAAGACCTCGCGCACCGCGTCGACCGGGTCGACCACCTTCGGCGCCTCCTTCTTCGTTTCGGGTGCCGTCACACACGCGCAAACCAGCAACGGAACCAACGAGAAGAAGCGACGCACGCACCCACTTTCACCCGCGAGACACGACATGTCAGCTGTCACCTTCGCGAGACGGCGCACATGCGCGCACTGTCACGCGCGCGCCTCACGATGAAGCGGCTTTACGTTCTCCTGTCGTCTGAGAACACACGTGGCGCTGAAAGTGGCGCATGGAATCGCGACAGGTGCGCTCCGCGACGCGTGCAACCCACCGAAACCCGAATGCCCGACGACTGGCCCGCCGCGTGCGTTTCTGGCTGCGAAACCAAGTGAAACGAATGTGTTTCACGTCTCGCACAAGGGGCAGCTCATGAATCGGACACTCACTGGAGTCATGGCAGCAGCGGCGCTCGCGATGACGGGCTGTGGAGTCGACGACTCTGCGCTCGTGCTTCGCAACGACGACACGCAGACGGAGCGCTTCGAAGGCGGTCAGGAAGAAGCGGAGCTGCGCACCAGCCCCACGTACGACGCGGTGTTCGAAGCCGCGGCCGCGGAGTTCAACGTGCCGGCCGCGCTGCTCAAGTCGATGTCGTACTCGCTGACGCGCTACGAAATGGTGGCCTCTGAAGGTGAGTTCGACGGCGTGCCCGGCGCGTACGGCGTGATGGCGCTCTCGCCTCAGCTCATCGCCGAAGCAGCGCCGCTGGCCGGGGTGACGGAAGAGGCGGCGAAGACCGACGTGACGGCGAACATCCGCACGGCGGCGGCGTGGCTCTCAGCGCAGGCCAAAGACAAGCAGCTCAACCGAGAGAAGCTGCTCGCGTGGGCGCCGGTCATCGGCGAGTACACGAAGCTCGACGACGCGGCCGGGCGCCAGGCCTTCGTGCGCGGCGAGGTGTATTCGTCGCTCAAGTTGGGCGTCGGCCGCTTCAGCGACGAGCTCGAAGTCGCGGGCAAGACGCAGGAGCTCGAGGCGGAGGTCGGCGAGTATTCAGAGGTGCTGCAGGGCCTCTCGCGCGCTCCCGACTACGGGCCCGGGGTGTGGCGCCCGTCGCCCAACTTCAACTCGCGTGGTGGGCAGCGCCCGAAGTTCGTCGTCATTCACACCTGCGAAGGCGCGTACTCGGGGTGCTGGAGCTGGTTGTCGAACTCGCGCGCCGGCGCGAGCGCGCACTACGTGGTGAACAGCAACGGCACCGAGATCAGCCAGCTCGTGCGTGAGTCGGATCGCGCGTGGCACGTGGCCGCCGAGTACCAGTGCAGCCGCAACGGCAACCAGATGTGCAACCTCAACGGCGCGAGCAGCAACACGCACTCCGTCGGCATCGAGCACGCGGGCTTCGCGTCGCAGACCACCTTCCCCGCCGGGCAGATCGACGCGTCGGCGAAGCTGGTGTGCAACATCACGAAAGACTGGGGAATCCCCCGCGATCGATTTCACGTCGTCGGGCACGGGCAGTTGCAGCCGTGGAACCGCACCGACCCGGGTCGTAACTGGCCGTGGGCGTCGTTCATGACGAAGGTCAACGCCGCGTGTGGAGCGAGCACCCCGACGCCGACGCCGACCCCCACGCCGACTCCAACCCCGAGCGGCGCCGTCATCGTCGACAGCAACAATGCGAACAACAACCAGGCGCGCGGCTACGTGCAGGTCTCAGCCAACTGGAAGAGCTCGGCCAACGTCGCGGGCTACTACGGCTCGGGCTACTGGTACGCGAACACCGCCGAGGTCAGCGACGGCGCGGCGTTCTTCTTCAAGCTCGACTCGGCGCAGGCGAAGAGCATCGACGCGTGGTGGACAGCGGCGTCAGATCGCTCGACCGCGACCAGCTTCGTGGCCTTCAACGCGCGCGGTGAGCGGGTCGGCGCGGGCACCGTGAACCAGACGGTCAACGGCGGAAAGTGGAACCCCGTCGGCACGTTCAACTTCACCGCCGGCTGGAACAAGATCGTCGTCTCGCGTTGGCAGAACCCCGGCAAGGTCGTCATTGCCGACGCAGTGCGAGTTCGCTGAAGCTCTCGCGCGTGAAGCGCTCTCTCTTGCTGCTGCTGGTTCTCGGTTCGGCGTGCAGCAAGAAGTTGCAGCCTCCCGACGCAGGTGTGGCGCCGCCGGCTCGCCCGGTCTCCACAGTGGCCCTGCCCGACGCGGGCTTTCGGCTGACGTGGATCTCCGAGCAGACCGGCGAGCCGCAAGTCGTGGTCGACGGCGCGGCGCTGACGCGTGGCTCCGCAGCGCACTACTCAAATGCGGTGACGCGCGAAGGCGTGTGGGCCACGCAGAGTGAAGGCGGCCTCGAGCGCGTGGTCTTCGTACCGTTCTCCGGCGCGCTGCGCGTGGTGAGCCCGCCGTCGAGTCGCGCGCGCGGCGTCAGCACAGCCAATGGGCTGACGATCTTCGAGTCGGGTGAAGGTGGCGCGATGTCGAACCTCGCGCGGGCCGACGGCGGCTTCGTGGTGGTCGACGAAACCGGCAGCTTCGAGCCCAACGTGGCGCCCGACGGCACGTGGTTCGCGTTCGTCTCGAGCCGAGATGGCGACGCGGAGATCTACCGGGCCAACGCTGACGGCGGCGCGCAAGTGAGATTGACCGCGTTTCACACCGACGATCTCACGCCCAAAGTCAGCCCCGACGGAAAGTGGATCGCGTTCATCTCGAACCGCGAAGGGCAAGATCGCCTGTTCATCGTGAAACCCGACGGGCGCAACGTGCGGCGGCTGCACGACGACGACGTTCAAGACACCCGCTGGGACGCGGGCTCCTTCGAGCCGGCCGAGACCGACGCCGTGTGGACGCCTGACTCACGAGCGCTCGTCTTCGCGGCGCGCGGGCCCAACGGCTACTGGCACCTGTGGCTCGCCGACGTCGCGAGCGGCAAGCGCACCCGACTCTCCGACGGCGCGTGGGACGATCAAATGCCGAGCGTCTCTCCCGACGGCGAGTGGATCGCCTTCGTCTCGAGCCGCGACGGCAACGCGGAGCTCTACGTGATGCAGCGCGGCCAGCCACCGGCGCGCGTCACCACCAACACCACCTCCGACTGGAAGCCGCTCTGGGTGCCGTGACTCAACGCGTGACGACGGCGACCTCGAGCAGCGGAACTTCTTCGGTGATGCCCAGCGCGCGGAGCGTCTCTTCACGAATGGCGCGCGCGCGCAGGGTGACGGTCAACGACTGAGTACCGGCGGGAATGCGCCAACTGCGCGACTGACCTGCCGCCAGGCTGCGAGAGACGATGCGCGTCGCGTCGGTGAAGAGCGCGACGTCGCCCGTGCCTGCCTCGAGCTTCGCGCCGAGTTGAAAGACGCGCGGGTATTCAGCGCGCACGCCGCTCGCGTCGACGAGCGACACGTCGACCCACACGTCGCGCACCGCCGTCATCCCCGTGGGAACGCCGTGCGCCGCGCCGACATTGGTGAGCTGAACTTCGTCGCCCTGCACTTCCAACTTCAGGGCACGGCGCAGCAGCGCCACAGCGGCCGCTTCGGCGCGCGCGCGCACTTCAGGCGAAGCGCCCCAGGCCGGGGTCAAGCCTACGAAGCGGTGCCCTGTCTCGAAGTGACAGCTCGTGCACGTCTGCCCGGCCTCGAGTGGTGACGCGAAGAACTCCGTGAGCGTGGGCTCGTCGAGGTGCCCCGGGCCCTTCACCTCGTGGCACGTACCGCACAGGTTCGGCGCGTCGAAGAACCGGCGCTGCGTCAACGTGTGTGGCGCGCGCGCCGACGGTGCCTTCGCGCTCGCCACCGGCGCGCGCACGTCGACCACCATCGCGCCGTTCGCGTCTTCACGATTTCCAACCGCGAGGTGACAGCTCGCGCAGCCGATGAACTTCTCGTCGACGTGACCCGGTTGATGACACGACTCACACTGCGCGCGTGCGTTGCGGCCCCAGCTCGCCTCGACCTTCGGCAGCATCGCGATGAAGACCGGTGAGTCGCCACTGAGGGCGTGACGCGACGTCTTCCACTCGTCGAGCTGGCGCGTGTGACACGTGCCGCACTCGCTCGAGCGCCCTTCGTGCACCGACGGCGCCGCGCACGACGTCAGCAGCACCGCGACGACGACGATGACGTCAGCGTTCGCCAAGGTGGAAGGTCAGCCCGACGTTGCCCTGGCCCACGACGAAGGGCTGCACGGTGTTGTCGAGCGCGCCGGTCCACCCCATCACCGCGCGATCGTGGCCGACCCACACCACGCCTTTGCCTTCGACGAAGAACGACAGGCGGCGGTGCAGCGCGACCTCGAAGCCGACGCCCGCGTGGGCGCCGACCAGCACGTCGTCGGCGCGTGGCGCGTTGGGCTCCGTGGGCTCAATGAAGCTCAACGTCACGCACATGCCGATGAGCGGCCGAAGGCGAACGCGCCCGAAACGAAGCGGCACGTAGAGGTTGAAGCCAATCGGGTGATCGTGGCGAATGCCCGACGGCGCCTCGACGATGAGGGCCTCGCCAAAGAAGTCGGCGCCGAGCCACGACAACGGCTCCACGCGAATTCGCGCGCCGAGGCCGCCTCCTGCGTACGCGCCGCCCCACCCCGTGCCATACGCCGCGAGCCCGAAGGTGTTGTTGAACGGGCTGCGGTCGACGCGTTGTTGCACCACAGGCTCTGCCTGCGCATGTGCGATGGCCGGGCCCACCAGACTCAGGAGAAGTGCGATTCGGAGCATGGTTCCATGTGCCCCGCGGAATTCCCGACGTTCATCTTTCACGTCGATGGATCGCCTCGCACGCGAGCGGCAACGAAGGCTAGAGAGGCGTCATGGTTCGCTCGCTTCTTCCTCTGTTTCTGCTGGGTGCGTCGGGGTGCGCGACCGCGCAATTGGTCGGGCCGCGAGCCGAGGTGACGCCCGACAACGGCGTGCAGCGCACCGTCATCATCGAGCCGCTCTTCGAGCTGGCCGAGCTCAAGACCTCGACGCGCACCGAATACGCCACCATGTCGTCGCCGTACGGAGGCCTCGGGTACAACCGCTTCGGCCCCATGAATGGCACGGTGGCCGTCACGCGTGAGGTTCGTGAAAAGCCGTTCTTCGCGAAGCCCGAAATTCTCGCGGAGACGCACCGCCGGGTGCTGGCCGAAGTGCAGCGTCGTCGCCCGTCGTGGCGCGTCACCTCGACGTCGGGCGCGCCGTTGCTGACTGGGCCAGTCACCGTGGTGCGCACCGTCGTCGAGGCCGACGAGCTGGTGGCCTCGAACCGCATGCTGAAGAACCTCGCGTTCGGCTTCGGGCTGCTGATTCCTCCGCTGCAGCTCATCAACATTTCGCCGGTCGAAGAGACGGTGCGCGTGTACGGCATCGTGGAGCGCTTCCCCATTGATGGCGCGGAGCTGAATCGCCGCCTCGTGAAGTACCCGACGCAGCCTGACTTCGCGGTGAACCTCTCGGGCGTGCAGCCGGTGCGCCGAGAGGTCGGGCTCGACGTCGCGTACGAAGAAGGGCTGCTGGCTGACGAAAGGCCGCGCGTGGGGGTGCTGATCTCCGGCTTCGTCGATCGCCTCGCCGCGGCGCTCATCGCGTTGGTAGAGGAGCAGCCGTGAGCATCTGGGATTCAGTGAAGCCGGCGAAGAAGACGATCACCGCGACGGCCGTCGTCGTCTCGAAAGATCAGAAGACCCTCGCGTTGACGTGGAACGACGCAAGCACCAGCGAGGTGTCGGCGCGCAAGCTGCGTCAGTACTGCCCGTGCGCCGAGTGCGTCGAAGAGTGGAGCGGCAAGCGCACCTTCGAGGTCGAGACGATCCCCACCGAGATGAAGCTCGTCGACGCGCAGCCGGTCGGCAACTACGCGCTGTCATTCACGTTCGGAGATCTCCACCGCACCGGCATCTACCAGTGGGAGTACCTCAAAGAGCTTTCGGCGCCGCAGGGCTGAGCACCGCGCGCCACGGCACCACGCCGAGCAACACACCGCCGACACACACCAGCGCGCCCACCACGCCCAACGTCGTGACGGGTTCGTGCAGCAGGCTCAACGCCAGCACCCACGCGACCACGGGAACCAGCTGCGTCGTCGCGCTGCCCAGCGTCGCGCTCGTGAAGCCCATGCCCCACGTCAGCAACAACTGACCGCCGATTGAGAGCAGCCCCACGGCGACGCAGATGAGCAACGTCGTGCCCGCGAGCGGTACCCACGTGGGCGCAGCGAGCGGTGCGCTGACCAACGCGCCCACCACACAGAACGCGAAGAACACCGTGATGGCGTCGGTGTCGCGCCGCAGCTTGCGCATCACCGTCATCGCCGCGCCGCCAGCCACCGCAGAGAGCACGCCGGCGAGCGCGCCGACGTCAGGCACGAACGGGTTGAGCTCCGAGCCGGTCGATAACGTCACCAACGCCGCGCCGAGCGTGGCCACCACGAGCCCCACGCGCTGCATGGCCGTCGACGTCTCGCCGAGAAACCAGCTCGCGAAGACCGCGGCGTAGATGGGCGACGAATAGTTGAGCACCGTCGCGCGCGCGGCGCCGAGTCGCTCAATGGCGAAGAAGTACGTCAACACCGCCACCGCGCCGAAGAGGCCGCGCCACAACAGGCTGCGCCACTGACCCAGCTGCGGCTTCTCGCGGCGCACCACGTAGAACGCCACGCACGCCGTGACGCCGACGACGAAGCGAAGGGTGGCGACCTGCGACGACGGCACGACACCAGCCAGCAAGCGCGTGACGATCGCCGTGAGCCCGAAGAAGAGCGACGACACGGCGATGATGAGCGTGCCGTTTCGGCGCGGCGGTGAGGCAGACAAGGCGAGCCATTCAATACGCCGATGAACGCCCGGTTTCATGAAATTCCAAGGCACAATGACCTCGTGACCGAGCCGAAAGACAAAGGCGGCTTTCTCGACGGGCCGAGCCTCGACATCGACGGCCGGCTCGAGCAACGCATCGGCGGGGTTGAGCCGTTGGCTCCGAAGCCTGAAGACTTCGCGCCACCGGTGTTGCCTTCACCCGAGCTTGAGGTGCGCGACCGGCCGAAGCCGCCCAAACCGGTGATGATCGACGACGTCCCGCGTTCGACGTGGGCCATCAAGCTCGTCGTCGCGCTCTTCGTCGTCGGCATCGCCACCTTCGTGCTGGTGTTGAAGTTCCGGCCCACCATCGCGGTGCCTGAAGGCGTTCACCCGTCGAGGTTCGTCGACTCGTTCGGCCAGGCGGCGGCGGGTCACGTGCTCATCACGTCGAGCCCGTCCGGGGCGGCGGTCTCCATCAACGGAGAACAACTCGGCGTCACCCCGTGGGCCGCCGACAACCGCTGGTCAGGAGAAGTGAAGGTCACGCTGAGCGCGCGTGGTTACAAGGTGTGGGCAGGCACCTTCGCAGGCGGCAGCACCCAGACCCTCGACGTTCAACTCAAGAAATAGGAGTCAGAGACATGGTCACCAACATTCTCGTAGGCGTCGACGGCAGCAAACCCTCGCTCGATGCCGCGCGTTACGCGATGGGCCTCGCAGAGCAGACGAAGGCGAAGATCACGTTTCTCTTCGTCATTGAAACGCCGCAGGTCATCCCCTTCGGGCCGATGTCTGGCTACGTGACCACCGCGCCTGCGCGCTCAGAAGAAGACGTGAAGCGCGCCGAGGCCATCGTCGAACAGCTCTCGAAGGAGCGCCCGGGGCTCGCGGTCACCACGCGCGTCGAGCTGGGTTCACCCGAAGAGCTGTTGATCGAGCTCGCAGGCAAGCTCGCCATCGACCTGCTCGTGGTCGGCGCGCGCGGTCACAACGCTGCGCAGCGCTTCTTCCTCGGCTCGGTCAGCGATCGCGTCATGCACCACGCGCCCTGCCCCGCGCTCATCGTCAGGCAGCCGGCGTAGTCGCCCAGCGTCGCGTCGCGACGAGCAGCACAATCCACACCGCGTCGGCCAGCGCCAGGTGCACGAGCTGCATCCACACCGGCGCCTGCAGCGCGACGTTGGTGAGCCCCGCGAAGATCTGCGCCACCACCAGGCTCCAGAGCGCGATCGTCCACCCTCGCGTCGCAGAAAACGTGAAGCGGCCCACGGCGAACATCGCCAGCGCCGCCAGAATCGCGATGAGCGGGTGGAGAATGCGCAGCCGAATCAACAGCTCCACGAAGGCGTTGCTCACCGACTGTTGAACCAGCGTGTCGCCAAGCGCAGCCACGGCACCGCTCACGCCCACCACCAGCACCAGCGTCAACGCGACCCACGACAACACGCCACCGGGCCCACGCCAGCGCGCGCGCGCCTCGCCGACATACGCGTGAAAGACGGTCAACGTCATCACCGCGACCAGCAGGAACGTGTTGATGAGGTGAATCGACATGGCCACCGCGCGTGACGCGGTCGCGTTGTTCGCCACCAGCTCGGCCTTCACCAGCAACGCCCCGAGCGCGGCTTCCGTCAGCATCAGAACCAGCGAGGCCACCGCGAAGCGACGCGTGGGGTGACCGCGACCATGCGCGCGCACGCCCCACACGCACACCAGCACTGAGAGCAACAACGCCACGCCGCTGGTCGCGCGGTGCGTGTATTCGATGACGGTCTGCATCGTCGGCGCGCGGGGAATCAACTCGCCGTTGCACGCGGGCCAGTGATCTCCGCAGCCGGCGCCGCTGCCTGACGCGCGCACGTACGCGCCCCAGAGAATGACAAACAACGACCACGCCAGCGCCAACACAGCCACGCGGCGAAACGCAGGCGACGACATCACTTCACGATGCGCAGGTGGCCACGCTTCGGCGGCGTCGGCTCGAGCGGAGCCTCTTCTGGCTCGCCACCGGAGGGCGGCGTCATCACCACTTCGCGGAGCACCGCGCGAGGCGTGCGCGGCGCGTCGGCGGCCGGCTCCGCTTCGTCACCCGGAGGCATGCGCACCTTCTCGGTCGCCGCTTCCACGAGCTCATCGGGCATGTCGTCGGGGAACATCCACAGGTCTTGCGTGACGAGCGAGGCCACCGCGTAGACCGCCGACCAGGGAATGCCGACCGTGAAGCGACGACCGCCGAACGACAACGTCTGCCGCGCGCCCCAGTCGCTGACCGAGAGGTCGGGAGGGTCGAAGCGGTACGACAGGTTCAACCGCAGGTGGTGCTCGACCTTGAACTCGTCGGGCACGATGACGCCGGGCCTCCGCGCGTCGAGGTGCACCTGCGTCAGGCCCTGCTCCAGGGCGCCCAGCAGGCGGCTCTTCTTTTCGTTCTCGCGTCGATCGCTCATGAAAACGTCACCGTCTCCGCATGGCGCGGTCCATCTCGCGCTTTGCTTCTCTGTCTTTGATCGTGTCGCGACGATCGAGCCCCGTCTTGCCCTTGCCCAACCCCAGCTTCACCTTCACGCGCCCCTCTTTGAAGTACAGCTCGAGGGGGATGATGGAATAACCACGCTCCTTCACCTTCGCCGCCCAGCGCTCGATCTCCGCGCGGTGCAACAGCAGCTTGCGCGCGCGAATCGGCAGGTGGCTCATGGAGCTCGCCGGCTTGTACGCGCCAATGTGTACGTTGTGCATGAACAGCTCGCCGCGCTCGGGCAAGGCGTAGCTGTCTGACAATGAGGCCTCTCCGTTACGCAGGGCCTTCACTTCGCTGCCCATCAACGCGATGCCGGCCTCGACCGTGTCGTCGATGAGGTAGTCAAAGCGCGCGCGGCGGTTCTCGCAGATGAGCCTCGTACCGGTTTCGCGCTTGGCTGCCATGAACGTAAGGCGTCTCTCTCTGACAACCGCGCCCCGTTGTCGAGCGCTACCCTCACCCGATGTCGTAGATGCAGACGTTCTGGTTGCAGGTCAAACCCAGGCCCTGACAACAGTCCGACGTGCCGCCACACGTCTCGCCTTCACGGCGGCATCGCTCGGGAGGCGGCGGCGAACACTGCAACGCGCCACCCGACGACGTACGACAGTCACCGCTGCAGCACTCCGAGCCCACCGAGCACGACGTGCCTTCTGTTCGACACGGCCGCGGCGCCCAGAACGCGGAGATGTTGCGCGACTGCGTGCTCTGGCCCGGCAACCAGTAACCGACCTGACTCGGGTCGACGCCCGGCTGTGGGTTTTCAGCAATGCCGGAGACCCAGATCTGCTGGCGATTGGCGCCTCTGGTGCCGACCCGCTCGTTGCCGTAGTCGCGGCGCGACAAGTAGCTGACCCAGTAATACCCGCCGGCCTTGAACGGAGAGAAGCGCGGCTGGAAGGTGGTGTCTCCCAAAGCACCGCCCGACGCGTTGTCGAGGCGCCGCAGCTCGGTGCCGTCGGGCTTCATCAGGTACAGCGCGCCCTTCGCAGTCTCGCTTCGGTTGTCTTCGCCGTGACCGAACGCGAGCCACTGCGAGTCGGGAGACCAGGTCGGGTACGAGTCGGCGTTGCCGGCGGGCACCGACGTGGCGAGCGACGTGCCTTGATGAATCATCGCCGCCGCGCCCAGCGCGTCAGGCCCGCTGACTTGAACGACGGAGATGTCGCCCTGGTTCGCCTCGCCGCCCCAGCCGCCCGGCGCCGGGAACGTGACGTAGGCGATGCGCTGGCCGTCGGGTGACCACGTCGGGTGCGTGACACGCGCGCCGGGCAGCCCGGTGACGTTGACGAACTGGCCGGTGTGCGGGTCGACGAAGCCCATCTCATTGGCGCCGCCTTCGTTGCGGCTCACCACCATGCGCGTCTCCGTGGGGTTGAACGACGAGAACCACCAGCGAATGGTCTCGGGCGTGGTGTTGCTCGTCGCCCACGTCGTCGGCGCAGGGTCCGGCGTGAGGTCGACGGTGAGGTCGAACATCGCGCCGATGTTGTCACCCGGGCCGAGGCGACCCGACATGTAGCGACCGCTGGGTGAAACGGCGTGGCAGCCGACACAGCGCTCACCACCGATGGCCGCAGGCGGCGAGGGCATGAACTCCGTGCGTGACGTGGTGCCGTCGTCGATGCGCACGATGCGGCCGCGCGCGATGTCCCAGTAGTAGACGCTGCCGACCACCGCCGCGTTGGCGAAGCGCAGCGTGACTGGCGCGCTCGAGATCAGCTCCTGCGTCGAGGCGTCCCACCGCGTGACGACCAGCGTCGCGTCAGCGCCCGGGTTCGTCTGCGCGAGCGCGCGCCAGGGCGCCGACTCGAGCTGCGCGTGGTGATCGCCGTCTTCTGCGGCGTAGGTGTTGAAGACGAAGTCGCCCTTGGAAATACGCACGCGAAAGAAATCGCCAGCGTTGCCCGTGAGCCACTGCACGTCGGGCGGCGCGACGTTCTGGGGAAACAGCACGCGGTCGAGCGGGTAGACAACCTGTGGCGCGCGGCTCGGGTCGACGACCGGCGTGCCCGCGAAGTTCGTCAGCGCCGGGCCGCTCGGCGTGCCCACCACGAAGCGCACGAACTCGAGCTGCACCAACACCTGCGCCTGCGCGCTCACCATGCGCCCACCCTGTGAATACTCGGCCGTCACCGTCGCCAGCCCGCCGACGAGCCCCGAGGCCGTGAAGCGCCCGCCCACCGGCGCCACCGTGCCGATGTTCAGCTTGTCGACCTTGAAGTCAGCGTCGGCGACGACACGCGAAGTGCCGTCGCTGAAGAACGCGGTGACGGTGAAGGCCTGCTCGGGCTTCGAACCGTCGAGCGACTGCAGCGTCACCATGGCGGGCGCCAGCTCGAGTCGCGCCAACGACGTGGAGCCCGCGTCGGCAGCGGTGCCTCCACCCAGGGGCCCGCCGTCGACTGCACCGCCGCCATCTGTGGGCTGAAACCCGCTCGCCTGGCACACGCCGCTGGAGCACACGAAGCCCGCGCCGCACTCGGCCGTGCTGGCACACGGCTTCCCACCGCACTGGCAACCCGACAGCACCGCCGCGAAGACGCCAATCAGAAAGAGCCGCATGGGCGCACTCTGCCCCTGCCGACCGGTGATGAACAAACGACTTCAGTGGTGGCGCAAGAGCGCGACGTTGTCGATGAGCCGGGTCGCGCCCATGAAGGCCGCCACCAGCGCACGCGCGGGCACGCCGACGACGAGCTCCGTCAACGGCTGCAGCGACACCGCGTCGACGATGGCCACGTAGTCTTCGCGCGCGCCGACGGCCACGAGCTCGTCACGAATCGTGGAACGGAGCAGCTCGACGTCGCCTTCACCCTGCGCCGCCAGCGCCTGCGCTTTGAAGAGCCCCTTCGAGACGCCCAGCGCGCGGTGACGTTCTTCGGCCGACAGGTACGCATTGCGCGAGCTCATCGCGAGGCCGTCGGCTTCACGAATGGTGGGCATGCCGACAATTTCCACGCCCAGCTCGAGATCTCTGGCCAGCCGCGAGATGACCTGCAGCTGCTGGTAGTCCTTCTCGCCGAAGAGCGCGACGTCGGGGCGAAAGAGCGACAGCAGCTTCGTCACCACCGTCGCCACGCCACGAAAGTGCCCAGGCCGCGACGCGCCGTCGAGGCTCTGGCTGATCTCCTCGACGTTCACGTACGTCTGGTACCCGGGGGGATACACGGTCGTCGGCTCGGGCATGTACACGCCCGCGGCACCGGCCGCCGCGCACTTGGCGAGATCTCCTTCAGGGTCTCTGGGGTAGCGCGAGAGATCTTCCTTCGGGCCGAACTGCGTCGGGTTCACGAAGATGGTCGCCGCCACTACATCGGCGCGGCGAGCACCTTCGCGCATCAACGAGACGTGCCCGTCGTGCAGAAAGCCCATGGTGGGGACCAGCGCGAGCGTCTGCCCGCGCCCCTGCACTGCTTTCACCCACGCACGAACCTGCGCGGGCGTCGTCCACACGAGCGGCGGGGCCATGACGACGTCAGACAGGCACGCCGTACACGCCGGTCTTCTCGTCGCGTTCGGAGGGCTGCACGTCGGGGTTCGACGCGATCAGCCGCATGTTCGTGTTGCGGAACGAGTGCTCGTCGTCGGGAAACACGCCCTCGCGCACTTCACTGAAGAACGCGCCGGCGGCGTCTTTCACGCTGCCGTTCATCATCGCGTAGTGCTTCACGAACTTCGGCTTGAAGTGCGGGTTGAGCCCCAGCAGATCGTAGCTGACGAGCACCTGACCATCGCAGTGCTTGCCGGCGCCGATGCCGATGGTGGGAATCGAGAGCCGCGCGGTGATGGTCTTCGCGAGCTCCAGTGGCACCCCTTCGAGCACCACCGCGTAGCAACCGGCCTGCTCGAGCGCGACGGCGTCATCGAGCAGCTTGCGCGCGGTGTCTTCGTCGCGACCCTGCACCACGTAGCCGCCCATTTTGTGCACCGACTGAGGCGTGAGCCCCAGGTGCCCCATGACGGGGATCGACGCACGCACGATGCGCGAGACGACATCGGCGAACTCCGAGCCACCTTCGAGCTTCACGCTGCCCACGCCACCTTCGATGACGAGGCGGCCTGCGTTGCGAACCGCGTCCTCGACGGAGTTCTGGTAGCTCATGAAGGGCAGGTCGCCGACCACGTGCGCGCGCCTGGCGCCGCGGGTCACGGCCCGCGAGTGGTAGACCATCTGGTCCATCGTGACGGGGAGCGTCGAGTCGTGGCCCTGCACGACCATGCCGACCGAATCGCCCACCAGCAGAACGTCGGCTCCGGCCTCATCGAAGAGGCGCGCGAACGTCGCGTCGTAGGCAGTGACCATGCAGATCTTCTGACCTGCATCCTTCAACTTCTTCAGCGAATGGATGGTGACCGGTTTCACGGTTCACCTCCGAACTATGACCTGCGGGTGGGCCCTTCGCTTCGCTACGCCGCTCCGTGAGGAGTCGCCGCCGATGAAGGGGTGTTGCGCTTCACTTTCTACTCGCCAACGGCTGGTAATGCACGGTGCCCTTCTTCGTCTGGCGGATCACCTGCAAGAGGTTCTCGAGGTCTTCGGGGTTGTTCACGAAGTCGATGTCTGAGGTGTTCACCACCAGCAACGGCGTGTCGGTGTAGTGGAAGAAGAAGTCGTTGTACGCGCGGCACAGGCCCTCGAGGTACGCCACGTCGAACTTCCGCTCGAACTCGCGCGCGCGCTTCTTGATGCGGGCCAGCAGCACGTCCATGCGCGCCTGCAGGTAGATGACGAGGTCGGGCTTGGCGACCTGCGGGCCCAGCGCGCCGAAGACGCGCTCGTACAGCGCCAGCTCGTTCTCATCGAGCGTCAGCGCCGCGAAGATGCGGTCTTTGGCGAACAGGTAGTCGCTGACCGTGACCGACGCGAAGAGGTCTTGCTGAAAGAGCTCCTGCTGCTGCTTGAAGCGCGAGAGCAGGAAGAACATCTGCGTCTGAAACGCGTACTTGTTGCGGTCTGTGTAGAAGCTCGCGAGGAACGGGTTCTCCTCGACGACCTCCATCACCCGACGGGCCTGAAAACGCTCGGCGACGATGTTCGTCAGCGATGACTTGCCGACCCCGATCGGGCCTTCAACGACGATGTAGCGGTGGTCCAGTTTCATGCGCGCCGGAGGCCGATTTTCCGGCCTGAAATGGAGGTCGCGCACACAACCACACGGCACCTTCCAGCGCAACGGAACTCAGAAAACCACGAGTAAGATCAGGCCGTTGGTTGACCCGACATGACGTGTCACGTATGGTCATGTGATGCCAATCCCCAAGGGGAAGCAGTCGCGAGTCGTGGCGCTGGAAACTGCGCAGTCCGTCGCGGCTGAGGCGGTGCCGCAAGAGGTCGCGGCCAGCCCGCTCTACGGCGTGGCGATGTTGAAGATCGCCATGGAGCTCAAGAAGGCCGAAGCCCGGCCCGTCGACGAGCTCATCGAAGGCGTGCTGACGAAAATGCGCCTCGACGAAGGCGAGTTCCGCCGCTTCCTCGAGTCGAACGGAGGGCTTCTGCGCGCCATCGCCCAGAAGCGCTACACGTGAAGCAGCGCCGCCTCAAAATTCCCACGGCGGTGCTGGAGCGCGCGAAGCAGACGGCTGAAGCGACGAAGCCCACGCCGCCTCCTCAGCAGTCGAAGCCCCGTGCGCCCATCGCTCGCGCGAAGGTGATCGCCGCGCTCAAGAAGCTGCACCCGATGGACTGAGTCGCTTCACTTGCGACTGCAGCTCTTCGAGTTCAACGATTCAGCGTGGGCCCCGCCGTTGCTGCGCGACACGCTCATCGATTCACTGAGCCGCGCCATTCGCTGGGGCGGGCTGCTCGACGGCGTCATCGAACCACTGCAGCGCTGCCTCGACGCGGCGGGTACCTCGCAGGTGCTCGATCTCTGCGCAGGCGCGGGCGGGCCGGCGGCGGTGCTCTCTGCGGCCATGCCCAACGCACACTTCTTGATGAGCGACCTCTTTCCCCAGGTCGCGGCGTGGGAAGCGCTGCGTTCGCCGCAGCTCGACTTCGTGCCCGACGCTGTCGACGCGACGAACATTCCACCGTCGCTGGGCGCCGGCCGCGTTCGGCTCATCGTCAATGCGCTGCACCATTTTCCGCCCCCGCTCGCGCGAGAGGTGCTGCGAGGGCTGTGCGCCGGTGACTCGCCGGGCGTGTTCATCGCCGAAGGGCTGGTGCGCAGCCCGCTCTCGTTCGCGGCGATGAGCCCGGTGGGCCTCGCGGCGTTGTTCGCGACACCACTGCTCGCGCCACGACGTCGGCTCGCGGCGACTGCGCTGCTGCCCGTGTCACTGGCCGCGTCCATCTGGGACGGCACCGTGAGCGCGCTGCGCATGTATTCGCCCGACGAGCTGCACGCGATGGTGGCCGACCTCCCCGGGTGGACCTGGTCGTCGGGCGAATACACACACTCGAGAGGCTTCGGCCGCGGCAACTGGTTCTGGGGAAAACGACGATGAACGCACGCTGCTCGCTGCACTTCGATCTCGACGCCGTCGGTACGTGTGCCCGCTGTGGGCGCTTCGCCTGCGCGAGCTGCCTGTCGGACTCAGGCCTGTGCACGAGCTGCGCGCCCCTCGTCTCTGACCCCTACACACTGACGCGACCGCTGGAGCACTTCGCGGCGGTGCGCATCGCGATGCAGCTGGTGCTGGCGGAGCTCCCGAAGCTGCTGCTGCTCTCGTTGCTGTTCGCAGCGCCGGCGGCGTTGCTCCAGACCGCGGCCGTCCCTGACAGTGACGACTTCAGCGCCATCGCGCGCTCGAGCCGCGTCGCCAACATGTTCGAGTTCTTCATCGGGCTCATCGGCTCTCAGGCGATGTTGGCGCTGCTCATCGCGCGGGCTGAAGGCCGGGTGCTGACCCTCGGCGGCGCGCTGCGAGAAGGCGCGCTCAACTGGCGGCGGGCCGTGGGCGCACGCTTCCGCTCCGGCTTGTGGATTCTGCTCTTCACGCTGCTGCTGGTGGTGCCCGGCATCTGGCAGGCCGTGATGTTGATGTTCGCGAACGTGGCCGCGCTCCGCACCCAGAACGTCGACGCACTCGAGGCTTCACGACGCGTGGTGAAAGGCCGGTTCTGGAGCGCGCTCGGCCTGGGGGCCATCAACATGATGGCGTTGGTCGGCAGCATCGTGCTCGTCGCGGTGACGAGCATCATCACCGAAGAGGTCTCCGTACCTCGGCTGGCCACCGAGTTCTTCGACGACTTCGTGGTGCGCTTCACCACCGACGCGCTCATGGCGTCGGTCTTCTTCGTCGGCTTCGTCATGTTGCATTCGAGCGCGGGCATTCCGCTCGAGCCCATGAAGTGGTCGCGAGACCTGCCGCTGCGTCAGAGCTGACCCAACACCACGACACAGTCGAGGCCGCCGTTGCCGACGCGGTGCTCTTCGTCAATCTGCAGGCCGAGGTGCTCAGCGCCTTCCTGCAACAGCAGCGCGAAGAACCAACCGGCACACGCGCTCTTCAACGACTTGCCCAACGCGCGGTAGAGCTGCGCGAGCTCGTCTCGCTCTCCGACACGTTTCCCGTACGGGAGGTTGGCGATGACGAGGCCGGCGTCTCCGCGACGCGTCAGCTTCGTGGCGTCGAAGCGCTCGAGCGTCAACGCCTCGAACACCCCTGCCCGCTTCGCGTTGCGCCGCGCGGTGCCGAGCGCGCCGGCGTTCAAATCGCTCCCGGTGATGGACGCCTTCACCGCGTCACGCGCGCGCGGCATCAACTTCCACGCAGCGACGTCGTGCGAGGGGAAGTTCTCGAACGCGAACGAACGGTTTCGCCCCGGCGCGAGCCCGGCAGCCAGCTCCGCCGCTTCGATGAGCATCGTGCCGGAGCCACACATCACGTCCCACAGCGGCTCTGTCGGGTTCCACTTCGCGAGCTGCAGCACGCCGGCGGCCAGGGTCTCCCGCATGGGCGCGCGGCCGACCTCCTGCCGGTAGCCACGAAAGTGCAGCAGCTCGCCCGACGTGTCGATGCTCACCTGACAGCCGCGTTTGTTGCCGCGCAGCAGCAGCTTCGTCGCGCCGGGCGTCGACGGCAGCACGCCGCCCCACTTTCCCGGGTCGTCACCGAACGCGTCGACCTCGAAGCGCGCACCGTACGGTGCCAGCTTCAGCGCGCGCAGCGCCGGCGTCGAGTCGACCTCAGCCACGCGCAGCAGCACGCGGCTGGCGATGCGCGACCACAGGTTGATGTGCCGGTAGTCGCCTTGCGTCTCGACGCCGCCACTGACGATGGAGCCCGAATAGCCGAAGCCCGCGAGCTCTTCGCCGAGCGCCTCCTCGAGGCCCGGGGTGCAGCCGACGAAGAGCTCCGAGTTCACGCTTCGCCCAGGCGCCGAACGATCTTCGGCGCCACGCCCGTCGTCTCGAGCAGCGCGGCGAGGCGCTTCTTCGCGATGCCGTTCGACTGCTGCACGCGGCGCGCAAGAATGAGCTCGTTCTTGAGCGAGTGCTCCCAGCCAGCCAGCTCTGTCACCGTCACCTGGTAGCCGTGCGCTTCCAACACCAGCGCGCGAATCACGTTGGTGAGGTGCGAGCCGAATTCACGCCGGTGCCACGGGTGCGAGAACAACGCCTGCATCGACGAGTCGACGTTGGGCCGCGCGTCTTTGAGCTGCTGCGCCACCTCGGCCTGACAGCACGGCACCAGCGCGATGTGCTCGGCCTTGTGCTTGAGCGCCACGAACATCGCGTCGTCGGTCGCGGTGTCGCAGGCGTGCAGCGCGGTCAGCACGTGAATGCGCTCGGGGTACTGCGCGGTGTCGATGTTCGCCGTCGTAAAGCGCATGCGCTCGAAGCCCAACACCTTCGCGCGCTCGGTACCCTTGGCTGAGAGCTCGGGGCGAGACTCGACGTTCAGCACGTCGCCCGCGGCGCGCTCCTTCATGAACAGCTCGTAGAGCACGAAGCCCAGGTACGCGTTGCCGCTGCCGACGTCGACCACCACCGGCGCTTCGAAGCGCGCCTGCGCGTCATCGAGCGCGGGCTGCAACAGCCCCACGAAGTGGTTCACCTGCTTCAGCTTTCGACGCGCGTCGGCGTTGAGCTGCCCGTCACGGGTGACGAGGTGCAGCGTCTTGAGCAATTCGATGGACTGGTTTTCGAGCAGCTCGCGGCGCACGTGCTTCGCCGCGACTGCCTCACGCGCCTTCGACATTTCTTCAGGCCGCGACGACTTCGACGATCTCCGGGATCGCTTCCTTGAGGCGCGTCTCGATGCCCATGCGCAGCGTCGCCGTCGACGACGGGCACCCGGCGCAGCTGCCCTGCATGTGCAGGTACACGGTGCCGTTCTCGATGCGATCGAGCGTGATGTCGCCGCCGTCCATCGCCACGGCCGGGCGAATTTCGAGGTCGAGGATCTCGCGAATGCGCTGCTCCATGGCGCCGCCGCCACCGGCCGCAGCCGCCGCCGCCCACGCCTCGAGCACCTCAGGCTTCACGACGACTTCGCCGTCGGTCAGGTGCTTGTCGAGCGCGAGCATCACGCCGTCGTTGAGCTCGTCCCACTCGCCTTCGTCGCCCTTGGTGACGGTGACGAAGTTGGTGCCGAGCATCACGCCGGTGACGCCTTTGATGTCGAAGAGCTTCTGCGCGAGCGGCGATTTTTCGAACGCCACGTCACGCGACGTGAAGTTCATCGCGCCACGCGGCAGCAGCGACGTGTCGAGCACGTACTTGAGGGTGCTGGGGTTCGGGGTCCACTCGAGCTGAATGTTCACGGACATGGTGAAGCGTTCTCCTTGGTTACAGCCCTAAAGAGTCACGGTGACGAAATCAAGCTGATCACCCCAACCGTTCAGATTCAGACTCGAAGTCGGCGAGGTCGAGCTCCATTTCAATGGGCAGCGCGGCTTCAACTTCCAGCTCCGTCGAGATGACGTCGAGGTCTTTTTCCGATGCTTCTGCGGGCAGCATCTTTTCGACGGGCTTGCTGATCTTCGCGATGCCCGACTGGCGCCCCGGCAACGGCAACATCTGGTTGGCCTCGCGCAGGTGCTGCACGAGCTGACGCGCCACGAGGTCGACCATCTGAAACGCGAACCGGTGGCCGGCCGAGAAGAGCTGGTCGAAGTGGCGATCGGTCATCTTCAAGAGCGTCGCGGGGCCCGTCGTCAGGCAGCTCGCCGAACGGAACCCGGCGTCGATGCAGGCCACCACGCCGAACATCGTGCCCGCCGGCAGGTTCGCCAACGTCTTGCCGTTGCGCCCCACCGACACCTCGCCGTCGACGATGAAGTACGCGCCGTCGGCCTTTTCGCCTTCGGCAAAAATCGGCGTCATTTCTGTGAGCGCGATGACCTCGAGCTTCTGCGCGAGCGCCAGCTTCACGATGGCCGGCAGCGCCTGAAACGCAGGGTAGCGGTCGATGAGCGTCTGGTCGGCGCGCGGCCCGGGCGGCAGCGGCGGCGTCTCGATGCCCGAGTTTCCCGACGGGACGATGCGCTCGTTGGTGGTGCGCAAGCGGGCGCAGAGGTCGAGCGAGATCTTCTTGAGCACCTTGAACGCCGCGGGCGTGAACGCTGCGCGCATGGCGTGAAATTCGTCGGCGTCGATCTGATGGGCGGGCCCGGTCTGCGTGACGATGGCCGTCCCCGAGCGCGGGCCGTCGTCGACGAGCGCCATTTCACCCAACACGTCGCCCTTGCGCGCGTACGCGACGGCGACCGGGCGGTTCTGACCAGCCGTGGTGGCGACCGAAACCTCAGCACCTTCACCGAGCACCCACATGGCCTTGCCGGGGTCGCCTTCGCCGAACAGCACGTCGCCCGCCTCCAGCTCGACAGGCCGGAACAGACGCAACACGTCGTTCAGGTCGGCGTCTTCGACCAGCGAGAACAGTGGAATGGAGCGGATGAACTGCGCGAGAGCCGGGTTGGCTGAACTCATCGGGTTCCTTTCCTAGCACGCCTGCGCGGCTACACTCGGCAACGCCCCATGACATTCCGCCTCGCTCTGGCGCTCGTCGCGCTCTCGTCGTCTCTGGCTGTCGCACAACGCGTCTCTTTTCCTCCTTTCACGGGGAAGAACGCCGCAGCCGTTCGCAACCAACTCGTGGCGACGGCGTGCGACACGCTCGATTGCGTCTCGGCCACGCAGACCACCACGCGCGGCAAGCCCGACTGGAAGAAGGCAAAGAAGGCCTCAGTGCAGTCGTTCATCACCGGCGTGGTCTCGAAGAAGGGCCTCGAGCTCTCGGTGTTCACGCAGGCGGGCAAGCCGCGCGTGAAGAAGACCTTCCCGCTCGACAAGAACGGCACGCTGTCGGCGAAGCACCTGCAGGCCGCGATGGACGTGCTCGGCGTGAACCTCGACAGCACGCCTGCGCCAGTCGAGCCGACGCCGGCCATCGAGCCCGCGCCGAAAGCGAGCCCGAAGACGACGCCGCCGCCCAACGCAGCGCCTGCCGAGCCTGAGCCCGTTGAGCCACAGCCACGCGCCACCGGCGCGGCCCCCACGAAGTCGAAGCCAGCCGAAGCCGCCTCGAAGTCGAAGTTCCTCGTGGTCGACGTGGGCCTCGACGTGACGAACCGCGGGCTCTCGTACAACCAGGTCGCCACGGGAAACCTGCGTCGCTACGACCTGCCCGCCTTCGCCGCCGTCACGCTGGGCCTTCAGTTCTACCCGCTGGCGTTGGCCGGCCGTGACGACCTGCTCGCGGGGCTCGGCGCGGAGTTCAACATCAGCTTCGCGCCGTGGTTGCAGTCGCGCCTGCTGAGCACGCCGGAGCCCTTCCCCACCTCGGCCGTTCGAATCGACGGCGGCATTCGCTGGAACATCGTGCCGGTGAAGTCGTACCCGTTCGCCATCAGCCCCTATGTCGGCGTTCGTTCTCAGAGCTTCACGGTGAGCCCGCTGAGCGACGGCCGCCGCCTCGACGGGCTGCCGAACATCGGGTTCCTGGGCCTGCGCGTGGGCCTCGGCGTCGAGGTGCCCATCGTGGTGAATCTCTTCTCGTTGTTCGGTCGCTTCGGCGTGGTGCCGACGTTCGCGTCGGGCGAGATCATCTCGGCGGCGTTCTTCCCCAACGGGTCGACGTTCGGCTTCGAGACCAACGTGGGCCTCGCGGTGCGAATCTTCGTGGTCGAGCTGCGCGCGGCCTTCGAATACTCGAGCTGGGGCATGAGCTTCGTCACGCAGCCGACGGACACGTACGTCGCTGCGGGCGCGACCGATCGCTACCTGGGCGGCAACGTGACGCTGCGCTTCGCGTTCTAAAAAGTTCAGCCGACGACGCGGTTACGACCCGTCTTCTTGGCCTTGTACAGGTTGGCGTCGGCCAACTTGATGAACTGCAGCGGCTCCGTCATGTCGCCGGTGAGGTCCGCCACGCCGATGGACAGCGTGACCTTGATCTCTTTGCCCTCGAACGTGAAGCGGTGGTCTTCGACGAGGCGGCGGATCTTCTCGGCCAGCTTGCGCGTGTTCTCGCCGCCTGACTCGGGCATCACGTAGGCGAACTCTTCGCCGCCGTAGCGCGCGAAGCACTCTTCTTTGCGCACGCGCGGCTTGATGGCGGCGGCCAGTTCACGCAGCACGTAGTCACCGGCGAGGTGCCCGTTGGTGTCGTTGATCTGCTTGAAGTGATCGATGTCGATCATCATCAACGAGAGCGCTCGATTGTAGCGGTGGCAGCGGCCCATCTCCCGTTCGATGAACTCGAGGAAGAAGCGCTTGTTGTTCACCTGCGTCAGACCGTCGCAGATGGTCAACGTGTAGATCTCTTCGTAGTACTGCTGCTCGATGTTGTTGCCCGAGAGGAACTTGAAGATGGCGCTGCCGATCTTCACGAGGTCGCCGGAGCGCAGCGGCTGCTCTTCACGAATCTCCTCGTCGTTGAGGTACGTGCCGTTCGTCGAGCCGAGATCGTTGACGAAGAACCGCCCCACCCGATGCACGACCTGCGCGTGGCGACGGCTCACGTTGTCCATGTCGATGACGATGAAGTTCTTCTCGTCGCGACCGACGGTGAATTCTTCTTCGTCGATCAACGGGTACTTCTTGCCGAGGAACGGGCCCGCAATCATCACGAGGCAGCTCTCGCCGCTGGCCTTGATGTCCTTCAGCTTGGAGATCTTGGTGACGCGCGTCTCGCCGCTCATCGACGTGCAGTCCTAGCACATGAAAACTCGGCTCCTGCCCTCGCAAATTTTCACGGCGAGGTCGGGCAATGTGCGCGGTGAAGGGCACCTGCGCACCCATCGAGTTCATGCGACGCGAAGCTGTCATTCATAGAGTGCCGCGCCCATGACGTACCGGTTCGCAGCGGTGTTGCTGGTGGTGTTGGCTGGTTGCGCGAAGCGCGTGGTGACGATTCCGCCCGAGCGCACCATCGCGCTGGCAGGGCAGAGCGCCGTGTATCGCCCGTGGCAACAGGTCGAAGCGCTGTGCCTGGTGCCCGAGGCGCAGTTCGTCGGCGAGCAGCAGGCGCTCTCGACCTTGTTGGCCGAATGGCTTGGAAAAACGTCGGCGCCTCTCGACGGCGCGTGGGACGACGAGCACGCAGCGCTGCTCGAAGAAGGCGCGCGCGTGTTGCCACCTGCGCTCGAGGCCCAGCGCGCGGCGCTCGAGCGCGCGGTGACGTGCCGGTTTCAGGGCCTCTCGGCGCCACGGGAGCTCCGCGCACAGGCAGAGCGTCGCGTGGCTGAAGCGGCCGAGGCAGTGCCGTTGATTCGCGCCCGCCTCGCGCTCGTGAAGTGGAAAGAAGTGCGCCCCGTCGCGCAGGCCACCGCGTTCGACGAGAGCTGCAGGCTCAAGGCCGCGCCGAAGGTGCCGATTCTCTATTACGCAGCCGAAGACGAAACGGCGCGCCTCGAGTGGCTCTTCTGCGACGGCACGAAGGTCGTCGCGTCGGTCGGCAACCCGCCGGCGTACGTCGCGAGCACCACCGCCAAGAAGACGAAGAAAGCGCCAGACCCGGCGCAGTACCTCGAGCTCGCCTCGAAGTTCCCGAGTGAGCGCGTCAGCCGCGCGCCGAAACCTCCGCCGAAGAAGAAGAGCGAAGACACCTTCTCGCTCGAGCCCGTCGACGAGGTGCAGTGACTCAGACGGCCGCGCCGATGTGCGCCGCCGCCCAGCGCGCGATGCCGAAGATGGTCTCTTGAGGGTTCACGCCCAGTGACGTCGGCAGCACCGAGCCGTCGACCACGTACAGGTTGTCCATCGTGTGGAAGCGGAGGTTCGGGTCGACGACTGACGTGCGCTCGTCTTTCCCCATGGCGCAGCCGCCCATTTGATGCGCGGTCAACACGCGCACCCGCACCGCTTCCCACTGCGCGCGATCGAGCTTGTCGAGATCTTCAGGCTTCTCGAGCACCACCGGGTCGAGGTGCAGCGAGAGCACCTTCGTCGCGCCGGCCGCGAACTGAATCTTCGCCATCTCCTTGCACGCGGTGCGGAAGGCCTCCCAGTGCGCGGGCTGAAAGTCGTAGTTGATGGAGTAGCGGAAGTTCGCGCCGTCACGCAGGCGCACCGTCGCGCCCGTCTCTTCAGGCAACAAACCGTCGATGGTGATGGCCAACATCGCGTTCAAGTACGGCAACCGCGCGAGCAGCTGCTGCACCTGCGCGCCCGTGCCCGCCGACGCGATGGCGCCGAGCATCGGGTGCACCGGCGGCACCTCGAGGAAGAAGCCCACCTGCCCGGGGCCACGTTCACTGAAGTGATGCGAGTACACGCTTTGCGGCGCGCCCGAGAACGCCTTCACCTCGAAGGGGAACTCCGCGAGCATGGCGACCACGGGGTGCAGCCACGTGCGCGTCCCCACGAGCCCGTCGGCGTCGAGCCCGCTGCGCAACAACAGGCCCGGCGAATTCACCGCGCCGCCGCTGACCACCGTGAGCTTCGGCTTCACCGTGACCCGCACGCCGGTCGGCGCGTTCTTGAGCGGGTCGATGACCTCCGCGGAGACCGACGTGACGCGACGACCGCTCCACTCGAGGCGCCGCGCAGAGACGTTGGCGAAGAGCTGCAGGCCCTTTTCGACGGCGTCAGGCAGCGTGGTGACGAGCATCGACTGCTTCGCGTCGACCGGGCAGCCCATGCCGCAGTAGCCGAGGTTCAAGCAGCCGTTGACGTTGCGCTTGATGAGCCCGCGCGCGTAGCCGAGCTTGCCCAGGCCGTCCCACAGCACCTTGTTGTTCTCGTTGATCAACGCCTCGGGCCACTCGGCGATGCGCAGCCGCTTCTCGATCTCGTCCCAATGCGGCGTGAGCGCTTCGGTGGTGATGGTGTCGATGCCGTGGTCGCTCTTCCAGCGATCGATGATGCGCTGCGGAGTGCGGAAGCTCGAGCACCAGTTCACCGTCGTGCCGCCGCCCACGCTGCGGCCCTGCAGCAGGGTGATGGAGAGATCATCGGTCGTGCGGTTGCCCAGCTCCTGGTACAGGTTGGGGAACGCGCGGGCCTCGGTCATGTCGAACTCGCGGCGCGTGTGGTACCCGCCTTCTTCGAGCAGCACGACCTGCTTGCCCTGCTTCACGAGCTCGAGCGCAGTCCACGCGCCGCCAGCGCCGCTGCCGATGACGCACACGTCGCACTCGAGCGTGACGTCTTCGGTGAGATCTTCTGCCGTGAAGATGCGACCCGCGCTCAAGGCGTGACCTCCGGCTCGACGTACTGGCCGTTGCTCACCGGGCGCGGCTCGTTGCCGCCCTTCCACACCGGCGCGTCGGGATCGTGAATGCCCGCCACCGGGCCCGCGTAGCCAACCGAGCTCCACGTCTCGCGGTTACCGTAATACGCCGCGAGCACCGTGCCGCGCAGCGCGAGGTAACCCGTGCGACGAAGCGTGACGCGGCTGTCACGCCACTCGGCCAGCACCTCGTCTTGTTCGTCGACGCCGAGCTGCGTGAAGGGCGTGCTGCGACCACCGAAAAGAAAGTTGGGCAACGCGTTCTCGAAGAGCATCAGCAGCTGCTTCACCTCGGCTTGCGTCACCGGCTCGGTCATCGCGAGCACGGCGTCGCATGCGACCGTGGTGTGCACTGAGTCAGGAGACGGAAAGTTCGCGTGCGCAGGAATGAAGCGCTGCACGAGCGCGTGCATGACGGCGTACTGACGCGCATCGAGCACCTTGAGGCCATCGGGCGCCGGCGTCGCAGCCGAAGGTCGCGTGAAGAGCCAACCGCCACCACCGAGCGCGAGCACCACGCCGCCCAGCAGGCCCTTCTTCAGAAAGCCGCGCCGTGAGTTCCGCTCGCCCGGAGGAGGCAGGTACATCTTCATGGGGCGCGGAAGGTAACAGCTTTCATCAGACGCTCGAGTTCGAGCGCACCGTCATTTGACGTCGGTCACGAAGCGCTTCCACTTCGCCCGCGCGAAATCGAGGAACGCTGCGGGGGCCTTGTCGAACGATGGGTCGACCTGAAACTCGCCGCCGATGAAGTCGGTGGCGTTGACCTGCACCATCGACTCGCCACGCAGCGCGTACTTCGTCGCATCTTCGTACATGAGCAGCTTCATGGTGTCGGGCGACACGTCGCTGCGACAGCCGAGCACGTAGAGAAACGAGATCTCGCCCAGCCCGTTCTCGTCGACGTCGGTGACCTCGATGGCCCCGTCGAGGAACTCCAGCGACAGGTCGAACTCGCACTGCTGCACGAAGTCTCTGGCCTGCCACACCTGCTTCTTGCCGATGCTGTGCGTGACGAGCAGCTCGCGGCTGCGTGAATAGCCTTCGCTCGACTTTCGGCGCTTCAAGTCTGAGAGCGAGAACTTCACGAGGTGCTCGCCTGCCTTGTCGCTGAAGCGCAGCTCGCGCGTCGCGCCCGGCTTTTCGGCTCGCCACGCCGAGAGCGTCGCTTCGGGCGCCTTCACAGGTGCGCCCTTCGCGAGCAGCGCGAGCTCACGCTGGGCGACGTCGAGCTTGCCCGACGACGTGCACCGCCCCGTCGACAGCGAGCCGTCTTCGTTCTTCGAGGCGAAGACGAGCCACTGCTCGCCTTTCTGAAACGACAACCCACACGGCTGCGAGGAGCCGACGGCGATCGACTTCACGGGCGCGCCCTTCCACATGCGGGTCACGGTGAACTGCGTCTCGGTGAACGAGGGCATGGTGAAGGCGCGCGGGTTTCGCGGCGCCGCCTTTTCGACCGACGCGCCCGCTGTGCCTTCGAAGATGACGTCGGCCGACGCGAGGAGCTCCGTTGGAGCTTCGGGCGGGCGCTCACACATGCAGGCCTCTGAGAGGGACGCAGCCGTCAACGCGACCAACACGAGCGCTCGGGTCATGAGACCGAATGGTACCGCGACGACACGCATCAATCGCGTATTCGCGCGGGTGGTCTAACATCGCGCGCATGTCAGGCCGAACGCTCGCGATGGTCCTCGCTGGTGGCGCCGGTACGCGCCTCGATCCTCTCACCCGTGAACGCGCCAAGCCCGCGGTGCCGTTTGGAGGTCGCTACCGAATCATCGACTTCTGTCTGTCGAACTTCGTCAACAGCGGCGTCTACAAGGTCAAGGTGCTGACGCAGTACAAGTCAGACTCGCTCAACAGCCACATCTCGCGCACGTGGCGCATGACCGCGTTTCTCGGCCACTACTGCGAGACGGTGCCCGCGCAGATGCGCACCGGCGGTGATTGGTACAAGGGCTCGGTCGACGCGATCTTCCAGAACCTGAACCTGATCACCGACGAGCAGCCTGAGACGGTCTTCGTCTTCGGCGCCGATCACGTCTACCAGATGGACGTTCAGCAGATGCTCTCGTTTCACCGGGCGCGCAAAGCCGACTGCACCGTCGCCGTGCTGCCGGTGCCCATCGAACAGGGCAGCGAGTTCGGCATTCTCCACGTGGCCGAAGACGGTGAGGTGAAGGACTTCATCGAGAAGCCGAAGAACCCGCCGCCGATGCCCGGAGACCCGACGCGCTGTCTGGCGTCGATGGGCAACTACATCTTTCAAGCCGACACGTTGGTGCGTGAGGTCAGTGAAGACGCGAAGAACGACAAGTCGGCGCACGACTTCGGCAAGTCGATTCTCGCCTCGCTCAACAAGCGCGCGCGCGTCTACGCGTACGACTTTCTGCAGAACCAGGTGCCGGGGCTCACGCCGCGCGAGCTCGGTTACTGGCGCGACGTGGGCACGCTCGACGCGTACTTCGAGGCCAACATGGACCTCATCGCCGTCGAGCCGATCTTCAACCTCTACAACCAGCAGTGGCCCATCGTCGCGGCGCGCAACTCACTGCCGCCCGCAAAGTTCGTCTTCGCAGACGCCACGCAGAACCGCGTCGGCCGCGCGCTCGATTCGCTGGTGAGTGAAGGCTGCATCGTCTCCGGCGGGCTCGTGCATCGCTCGGTGCTCTCACCGCGCGTGCGCGTGAATTCGTGGTCGGAGGTCTACGACTCGATCCTCATGGAGAACGTGGAGATCGGTCGCCACTGCGAAATTCGCCGCGCCATCATCGACAAGAACGTGACGATTCCCCCCGGCACGAAGATCGGCGTCAACCTCGAGGACGACAAGAAACGCTTCCACGTCACCGAGAGTGGAATCGTCGTCATCCCCAAGGGTGCGCACGTCAGTTGATGGACGGCGTGAACTCCGAGAAGAACCCGCAGCGGCTCGGCAGCGGGCGCTCGGGAGCCACGTCGGGCACGCGGCTCCACGGGTCGTCGGTGTGCACCGTGTCGAACCAGACGAGCGCGTCGACGTCGGGGCGGCCGGTGCCGGCGTTCCACACCGGCGGCTGCCGCTGCGCTTTCTCGCGGAGCTCTTTCGCGCGCGCCTTCGCTTCTTCGAAGTAGCGGCGGCGCTCCGCGCGGATCTGGGCGATCGACATCGGCTGCTCGTGATCTCCCGCGGCGAAGCTCTGCGCGGCCTCGGTGAGCGCGTCGACGGTCAGCTCGATGGGCTTCACGTCGGTCATCGGGCGATCGACGTGACGCCACACGCCGTCGAGCCAGCCCAGGCGGTACTCGGTGAGGAACTCGTGGCCGTGATCGGCGACGAACTCGATGGCCGAGAGGATGAACTCGATGTCTTCGTCGCTGCCGTAATACGGCAACGTCACGCGCACCCAACCGGGCTTGAGCCCGACGAGGCCACGCGCGATCTGCCGTCGGTAGACTTCAGACTTCGCGCGCTCGATGCCCAGCAGCCGATGCCCGTACGGCCCCGCGCAGCTGCACCCCGCGCGGTTCTGAATGCCGAAGAGATGATCGAGCAACGCCGAGACGAAGTCGTGGTGCAGCCGCTTGATGTTGAAGCTCAAAATGGGCAACCGCTTCACTTCCGTGGGCCCGAGCAACTGAATGCGTGGGTGACGGCTCAGGCGGTTGAGCGCGACCTCCGCGAGGTGCACGTCGTGCTCGAGAATGCGCGCCGGGCCCGACATCTCTTTCACGAGAAAGCCGATACCCGCACGAATGTCGCCCAGAATGGCAGGGGTGCCGCCTTCTTCGCGCTCGTCGAGGCGCCCCACGTAGTCGACCGACGTGTGCTCGAACGACGCGACGTAGTCGACGGTGCCGCCGCCGGGTCGCTCGGGGCTGCGCGTACGGAAGAAGTCGCGGTGCGCGATGAGCACGCCCGAACCTTCAGGGCCGCCGATGAACTTGTGCGTCGACAGGTAGATGGCGTCGAGCCGCTCCGACTCGTCTGCCGGGTGCATGTCGATGGGCATGTACGGCCCGCCGGCCGCGTAGTCGAAGCACGCATACGCGCCGTGCTTGTGAAGCAACCGCGCCACGGCCTTCACGTCGGTGATGACGCCGGTGACGTTCGAGGCCGCCGAGAACGCGCCCAGCTTCATCGGCCGGTTGGGGAACGCGGCCAGCTTGCGCTCGAGATCAGCGAGGTCGACCTGCCCACCCGGCGAGAGGTCGACGGCCACGACTTCAGCGATCGACTCGAGCCAGGGCAGCTCGTTCGAGTGGTGCTCGTACGGGCCGACGAAGACCACCGGTCGCTTTTCACGCGGAATGAGCGACGAGAGGTTGAACTCGCGCTCCAACGGCTCAGAGATGCGCCAGCCGAGCAACCCGACGAGCTTGTTGATGGCGGCCGTCGCGCCACTGCCGACGAAGAGCACCTCGTCGTGTGGGCCCGCATTCACCGAGCGACGAATCACGCGGCGCGCCTCTTCGCGGAGCTCGGTCATCACGCGCCCAGTCGACGAAATCGCGGTGTGCGAGTTCGCGTAGAACGGGCGCACGCGACGCAGCCACGCTTCGACGAAGTGCAGGTAGCGACCAGTGGCGGTGAGGTCGGCGTAGGTCACCAACCGCCGGCCATACGGCGAGTCCAACCACGCACGACGACCCACTTCGTTCTGCCGAATGAACGACGCGACTTCTCCGAAGCTCTGCATGAGGCGCGCTTAGCATCACCTCGGTGCTAAGGCGCAGCCCGCCCATGTCGACGTCTGACACGCCGAGTCGAACCGCGTTGCTGCTGCTGGGCGCAGGTGCGCTCATCGGCCTCGTCGCGCGGCTCGCCTTCGCGTTCACCGACGACGGGTTGCTGTGGCCCGACGAGTACTACCAGTCACTCGAGCCGGCCCACCGCGCGGTGTTCGGCTACGGCTGGCAGGCGTGGGAATTTCTCGAAGGCGCGCGCCACTGGACCCTGCCCGGCGTCGTCGCGCTGGTGATGAAGCTCTCGGGCGAGCGCTACCTCGAAGGCGTCGAGCTCTTCTTCGTGCTCGTCGGCGTGGCGACCGGGTTCGCGGTGTACGCGTTGGCGCGCGCACAGAGAGCGTCTGCGCTGCACGCTGCAGTCGGCGCGGGCGCGTTCTGGCTCATGGGCTTCGCGGTGTATTGCGCACCGCGCGCGATGGGCGAGACGTTGTCTGCCTTGCCGGTGACGGCGGCGTTCGCGCTGTTGTTGAGCGCGCCCTCGAAGTGGAGAGCGCTGCTCGCCGGAGCGCTGCTCGCGTTTGCCGTCGGCCTGCGCCTGCAGAACGGCTTGTTCTGCCTGGGGGCCCTGTGGCTCGCGTGGAAGCAGCGCTCGTTCTTCTTCTGGTTGCTGGGAGCGCTCATCGTTGGCGCGCTCGCGTACGGCGCGGTGGACTGGCTCACGTGGGGCCGTCCTTTTCATTCGGCGTTGGTGTACCTGCGCTTCAACGTCATCGAGGGCAAGTCGTCGAACTTCGGCACCTCGCACGTTCTTCACTACGTGTTCGCGCTGGTGACGGCGGAAGGGATCACGGTGCTTCCGCTCGTCGCGCTCGCGGCTCGTTCGGCGCGGCGCGAAGTGCTGTGGGTGATGCTGGCGTTCTTCGTCGTGCATTCGCTGATTCCGCACAAGGAGCTGCGCTTCATCTTTCCTCTGTTGCCGCTGCTCTGCGCGCAAGCTGCAGTCGGTCTCGCGCGTGCGCCGAAGTGGTCGTCGATGGCGTTGGTGCTGCTCTCGCTCGCGTCGCTGGCGACGTTCAAGACGCTCACCTTCGGCCGCCTGGGCATCTCCAACCCGCCGCGTGAAGTTTCGGCCATCGACTACATGGGCGCGGAGAACCGACTGCTGCGACGCGCGTCGGGGTTGAACGATCTGTGCGGCCTCAAGCTTTACGGCATCGAGAACTGGCGCACCGGGGGCTACGCGTACCTTCACCAGCGCGTGCCGATGTACCGCAGCGAGCCGCGCGAGCTCGGAGACGGTCACTTCAACTATGCGCTGACGAAGCGAGGGCTGGTCGAAGGAACCGAAGTCGCGAGCGACGGTGACGTCGTACTGTTGAAGCTGCCGGTGCGAGGTTGCGCGCCAGACACGAGCTATGACTTCCACCTCGAGTGACCGCTTTGCGCTCGCGATTGTCGCCTCGGTGGCGTTCGTGCTGCGCGTGTTGCCGTTCTTCGGAGCCGACGGCGCGTGGACGTACCGCGTCGACTACGACGAAGGCGTGTACTTCTCGGCGGCCTCGCTGCTGCTCGAGGGCTTCTTGCCGTACCGCGACTTCGTCTTCGTGCACCCGCCCGGCGTGCTGCTGTTTCTCGCCGGGACGTCCGGGTGGACGGCGTCGTTCCTCGGGGTCGACGGTGCGTTCGCGTTGTCTCGCTGGCTCGCGGCGGGGCTGGGCGTCGTCAACGTCGTGCTGGTGTGGAGCGTCACGCTCGAGTGGTCGAAGTCGCGCTGGGGCGCGCTGTTCGCGGCGGTCGTGTACGCGACGTACCCGGAGATCGTTCAAGTCGAACGTGGGCCCTTCATCGAGCCGCTGCTCAACGCGGCGGTGTTGTCGATGACGCTGGCGGTGATGCAACGACGGCTGACGTTGGCCGCGGTGCTCGCCGGCGTGGCGATGGTGTTCAAGCTCTGGGCCGCGTTGTGGATCGTCGGCGCGCTGTGGGCGATTCCCACCAACAAGGAGCGGGTTCGCTTCGTGCTCGTCTCGGCGGGCGTGTTCTTCGCTGGCGTGTTGCCATTCGCGTTGTTCGCGCCGACGGAGTTCCTGAGAGAGACGTTGCTGTTCCATTTCTCTCGCCCGCCCGACGGCACGCCGCGCTTGCAACGCGTCGAACAGATCGTCGCCCTTCGGCACCTCGCGTCGCCGCTCCTGGCGATTGCTTCTACGTTCACCATTCGCCATCGCGTCGTCACCACGGCGTGGCTGCTCACGTTGGTGAGCTTCTTCGCCACCGGCGCGTGGTGGAGCCAATACAACTCGCACCTCGTCGCGTCTGAAGCGGTGCTGGCAGGTGCGTTCGTGAGCTGGGTGTTGAAAGAGAAAGACATCGCCGGTCGCGGCTTCTTGTTCGCTGGCAGCGTGTTCCTCTGTGTTTCGCTCTTTCACGTCATCAAGCGCATCCCCAACCGAGGCGAAGATCACCTCGCGCTCGCGCGACGAAAACTGCCGGCAGACGCGTGCGTGTTCGCCTTCGAGCCCGCCTGGTTGTTGGCCGCAAACCGACTCCCGCTCAAGCCGCTGGTGGTCGACAGCTACGCGATGGCGTTGATGCAGCGCGAGCTCGTCGGCCTCAACGACTGCGAGTGGGTGGTGCTCGGCGTGCGCGGTCGCAAACAACTGACGGAAGAACAACGCGCGCAGCTACGCGGTCAGATCATCGAATAGGCCGAGGCCAAGGACCAACACGAGCGCCATCGAGAACGGCGCTTGAAACAGCGGGTCGTGCGCCAGCGAAAGCGTGACGAAGAGCGCCAGCGCGCCGTGCGTCAGCGCCCCGAAACGTCGGCCGCGCGCGCGCCACGCGAAGGCGCCGAGCAACACCAGAAACAACGCCGCGCCGACGACGCCCGTCTCTGCCGCCATCGACACGAGCTGGTTGTGCGCTTTGCCGGGGTTGTCTCGAACGTGCTCGGCCATCGACGCGTCACCAAACTTCGACGGGCGAAACTGCCCCGGCCCCACGCCGGCAATCGGAAACTGCTTCACCGCCTCGAGCCCCGCCGCGAGGTGCTGACTGCGCTGGCCGCTGCCAGAATCGGACAACGACGACGCGAAGCGCTCACGCAACGGAGCAATCGACACGAGCGCGACGACGCCCACGAGGCCCACGGCCCCGAGCACGAGCAGCGCGCGCTTCAACGACGACGCCGTGAGCAACACCGTGACGCCGACCCCCACCGTCATCGCGACGGCACCGAGCCGCGCGTACGGAAAGAGCCAGACAGCGACGAAGCCGACAGCTGCACACGCGGCGACGAACCAACGCGCGCGCCCTTCGAGGTGCTTCCAGGCGACGACGAGCGCGAGCACCACCAGCCCAGAGACATGCGCGAACTTCAGACGGTGAAACAGCAGCCCGCCCGCCATGAAACGGCCGCTCTCGCCGATGGGCTCGTAGACGCGCTGAAAGGGAATGCGTAGCCACGCGAGTGACGAGAAGAACTCTTCCGCCGGCCAGACGCCGAAGTGCTGCAGCCCTGCGACGACGGAAGAGATGAGCAAGGTCGTCGCGGCCGAAAGCGCGAGCCATGCCCAACGTCGCGGCGAGAGCTCGGCGGCGGCGAAAGCGACGAAGGGCACTGCGAGCCAGTCGAACGTGCGCGCGACGCCGGTGCCGTCGGGCGGATTCCCGGCGAGCGTCGGCGCGAGGAGCGCCCACGCGATGAACACCAGCAGCGGGAGCTGAGTACGCAGCTTCGGCAGCCACTGCAGACCGAGCGCCACCGTGAGCGCGAGCCCGAGCGTGCCGAGCAGCTCATGCACCTGCACGCCGACAACCCAGAGCATCAGCGCGCCGAAGCGCCACGTAGCCAGCCGCACAGAGGCGACGCCATACACTACATTCCGCGCGCCGTGACGCTCCCGCCGACCCGTGTGCTGCTCCGCTATGCCGGCGTGTTGCTGGGCCTGCTCGTCGTGGGCACCCTCACCGAGCTGACGATGGGCGTGAGGGGCAGCGGTCGCACGTCGCCGGTGTTGGAGGCCTGGCCGTTTCTCGACATGTGGGTGCGCTGGGACGCGGGCTGGTACGAACAAATCGCGCTGCGTGGCTACACGTTCTCGGCCACCGAGCAGAGCGCCGCCGCGTTCTTCCCGACCTACCCGTTGTTGATGCGCGCGTTCATCGCCATCACTGGCGCGAACGTCTTCGTCGCCGGCACGCTCGTCACCATCAGCTGCGGGGCGCTCGGGGCGATCGTCTTCTGGCGATGGGCGAGCGTGCTGCGCCCGAACGAAGCGGGCTTCGCGACGTGGCTCCTGCTGCTGTGGCCCTTTTCGTTCTTCATCTTCGGCGCGGTGTATTCCGACGCGTTGTTTCTTCTCTGCATTGCCTCCGCGTTCCTGAACCTCGAGAGAGGTCGCGTGGGTTGGGCGACGCTCTTCGGAGTCATCGCCACAGCGACGCGCCCCATCGCGCCGGCCGTCGTCATCGGGCTCACGCTGCGACAACTCGAACGACGTCGCGCGAGCGGTGAGGCCCTCCGTGCCGTCGACTTCGTGCCCGCGCTCGCGGGCCTCGGCCTCGTGGCCTTCATGGGCTTCTTGTGGTGGCGCTTCGACGACCCGTTCGCCTTCGCGACGACGCAGGTCGGCTGGGGTCAGCTGGGCGGGCCCGAGACGTGGCTCAAGTACGGCGCGCTCTCGAAGTTCAAGGCGGTCGACCTCACCTTTCCCGCGCTGCACGCGGCGCTCGCGTTTCTGTGCCTCGCGCTCGCGTGGCCGATGCGCAAGACGCTCGGCTGGGGCTACGCGGCGTACACGGCGGTCGCCATCGGCATTCCAATCTTCAGCAGCCGCGACTTCATCGGCCTGGGCCGCTACGCGCTCGCGGTGTTCCCGGTCTTCTTGCAGCTCGCGGTGGCGCTCGACACGCGGCGACGTCGCATCGCGTGGCTGGCCTTCAGCGTGGTGACCCTGGTGTTGATGACCGCCCGCTTCACGCAGGCGTTCTACACGTCGTGAAGGTCACTTCGCCTTGCGCTCGAAGGCCTTGAGCGTGGCGTCGATCTCCTGGTTCACGGCCTTGAGCATGTCCTGCTTCTCTCTGAACGGGAGGAACGCGCTCTTGAAGCCCGACACCATGATGGTGGTGAGATCTTCCAACGACAGCCCGAGCTCCTTGTGCGCGATGAAGTACTCGCGCGTGCACGTGGTGTCGGTGATCAACCGGTTGTCGGTGTTGATCGTCACGCGCAGGCCGTAGTCCAAATAGAACTTGAGCGGGTGCGCCTTCATGGCGTCGACCGCGCGTGTCTGCAGGTTCGACGACGGGCAGCACTCGAGCGGGATGCGGTGATCATTCACGTAGTTCAGCAAGTCGCCGTCTTCGCGGAGCCGCACGCCGTGCCCGATGCGGTGCGCCCCCAGGTAGTGCAGCGCCTGCCCGATGGACTCGGGGCCGTACGCTTCACCTGCGTGCGCGGTGCAGTTCACGTTGTTCTTCAGAATCAATTGGAACGCCTGACGGTGCTCCTTCGCGGGGAAGTTCGCTTCGGCGCCCGCGAGGTCGAAGCCCACGACGCCGCGATTCTTGTACGCCACACACAGCTCGGCGAGCCGCAGTGACGACTCGGGGCTCATGTGGCGAATGCCGCACAGAATCACGCCGTACTTGATGCGCGTCTGGTGCTTGGCCGCGCGCAGCCCCTCGAGCACCGCGTCGACGATGTGCGTGAGCTTCAAACCACGCGCCTGATGCAGCACCGGCGAGTAGCGAACCTCGATGTAGCGAACACCTTCAGCCGCCGCGTCGACGCCGAGCTCGAACGCCGCGCGGTACAGCGCTTCTTCGGTCTGCAGCACGCTGCAGGTCACGTCGAACGCGACGAGGTAGTCCTCGAGGCTCTCGCAGATTTCGCCCTTGTGAATGGCCTTCGCGAGACCCTCTTCGGTGTCGGCCGGCAACTTCACGCCCTGCTTCTGCGCGAGCTCGAGAATCGTCGACAACCGCATGCTGCCGTCGAGGTGACAGTGCAGATCTGTCTTCGGCAACGCGCGCAACAGCTCTTCAGTCACCTCAATCTTGGGAACCTGAAGTGACGGCGGCGGAGGCGGATGCCAGGCCGTGCTGCTGATGCCACCATCGACTGCGCCATCGTCGTCGTGAAAAGAGGGCATGCGCGACCCGGTATACGCGCGTCACACAGCGCGCACCAATTTCCACGTGGCGGAGCACTCCACCAACGCGGACGTGACGGCGATGACGCAGGTACACGTGAACGTCGAGTCGTTGCGCGTCGGCCTCGTGTCCTTCTGGGTCGACAGCGGCAGCGCACCGGGCTGCTCATGCTGGCGTGAGGAAACGCGCGATGACGGTCTTCACGCCGAAGTTCTCGAAGCGAATGGTCAACTTGGCGTTGGGGCCCTTGCCGACCACGTCGATGACCTGACCGCGACCGAACTGAGAGTGCGTCACGCGCATGCCCTTCACTTCACCTTCGCCGTCTTGATGAAAGTCGGTCGATTGATCGTACGAGCGATCGACGTGAACGCCGTCTTCGTCACCGCCGCCACGGCGTCGCACCGACGGAGGAATCGCGCGCGGCCGCTCCAGCTCCGGCACTTCGTGAAAGCCGAAGAGGTCTTGCGGCACCTCGCCCAGAAAACGCGACGGCGGGTTGAACTTCAGCTCGCCGAAGAGCGCGCGGCTCTGCGCGAGTGAGCAGTAGAGACGGCGCCGCGCGCGCGTGAAGCCGACGTAGCAAAGGCGGCGCTCTTCGTTCATCTCCTCTTCGCTCGCTTCGGGCTTCGTCGCGCGACGGCTGGGGAAAATTTCTTCCTCCATGCCGGTGATGAACACCGCGTCGAACTCGAGGCCCTTCGCCGCGTGCATGGTCATCAACGACACGCGCTGCTTCCCGACGCCGGTTTCACCGTCTGCATCACCGACGAGGCTGAGCTGCTCGAGGAACCCCTGAAGCGGCGGCACTTCGAGCTCGAGTGGCGCGCCCTCGAGAGGCGCCTGCGGCCCGACGACCGGCTCAAGCGCCGGCGCTTCGACCTTCGGAGGCAACGGCTTCGAGAATGACGCGAACAGATCGCCCTGTGGCGACGGCTCGACGTCAGGCTCAGGGTCTTGCGTGCCCGGCGTGTCAGGGCCCTCGGGCATCGCGACGAGCGACGGCAACGGCTGGCCCGCAGCGGCGAGACGCTCTTCGCGTTGACGATCGAACTCCTGCGTCGCGGTGAGGAGCTCCTTCAAGTTCTCTGCGCGACCCACGGCCTCTTCGCTGCCGTCAGCCATCAACGTGGCGACCAACGCGGTCTGCTCGAACATGAACCGCGCGGCGCTCGTCGCGTCGGGCGTATTCCGCGCGTAGGTGATGAGGCGCTCCATCAACTCGCGGAATGCCCGCAGTCTCTTCACTGCGGCACCACCGAGCGACGTCACGCGCTCTGGCTCTTCGATGCTCTCGAACAGCGAGATGCCATTTTCGGCCGCGTGGTCCCGAAGCCGCTCAATCGTGGTGTCTCCGATGCCGCGCGCCGGCACGTTCACCACGCGCTCGAAGTCGGCGTCGGAGCGCGGGTTCACCATCAGGCGCAGGTAGCTCGCCGCGTCTTTCACTTCGGCGCGCTCGTAGAAGCTGCGCCCGGAGACGAGCACGTACGGCACCCGCATCAGGCGGAATGTCTCTTCGATGACGCGGCTCTGCGCGTTGGTTCGATAGAAGACCGCCATCTGATCGAAGTCGGTGATGCCGTCTCGACGCAGGCCGTGAATGTTGTTGGCCACCTCTTGCGCTTCACCGCGCTCGTCACGCGCGACGATGAGCCCCAGCGGCTCGCCCTTCGCGCGCGCGCTCCAGAGCTTCTTGTCCATGCGGCGGCGGTTCTTGCTGATGACCGCGTGAGCCGCTTCGAGAATGGTCTGGTCGCTGCGGTAGTTCTGCTCGAGCTTCACGACCTTCGCGCCCGGGTACTCGGTCGGAAACCCGAGGATGTTGTCCACCTCGGCGCCGCGCCAACGGTAGATGCTCTGGTCGTCGTCTCCCACCACCACGAGGTTCGCCGGGTACGGGCCCTGCGGAGGCGCGAGCAGCTTCAGCAGCGCGTACTGCACCGGGTTGGTGTCTTGAAATTCGTCGACCAGCACGTGGTGAAAGCGCGCCTGGTAGCGGCGGCGGACCTCCTCGTTGTGCTTGAGCAGGTGCACGAGCAGCAGCAACAGGTCGCCGAAGTCGACGGCGTTCGCCGAGCGCAGCATCGCCTGGTACTTGCGGTAGACGCGCTGCAGCACCTGCAGCTTCGGGTCGGCGCCGGGGCTCATGTCGTCAGGCAGGCGCCCCTGGTTCTTCTCGCCGTCAATCTTCGAGAGCAGCTCGCGCGGCGTCACGCTGGCCACGTCGATGCCGGAGTCACGAATCGCGCGGCGCACGACCTGCATCTGGTCGCCGTCGTCGTAGATGACGAAGTTGCGCTCGAGCCCGACGTTCTCGGCTTCACGCCGGAGAATCAGCGCCGAAGCAGAATGGAACGTGCTGACCGTCAGCCCTTGCGCTGCCGGCCCGAGCAGGTGCTCGAGGCGCTCCCGCATTTCGCGCGCGGCCTTGTTGGTGAAGGTAACAGCGAGAACCCGGTACGCAGGCACGTGGCGATCGCGAACGAGTGAAGCAATACGCCGCGTGATGACGCGCGTCTTGCCGGAGCCCGCGCCAGCGAGGACCAACAACGGCCCTCGCTCGTGCAGCACGGCTTCACGTTGCGGCGGGTTCAGGTCGTCGAGAAGGTCTTCCACGGCCTGGCGGAAGAACCACGTCAGCTCCGACGGGTCAATCGTCTGCCGCTGCGCAGACGCTCTCCGTTACTGCGTCTGCTGACTGAGGACGCCACGACGCAGCAGCACCGCGAGCGCCTGCTCGACCTCTGGAATCGACAAGCTCGTCGCCAGCGCCAGCCCTTCAACGTCGGCCGTCGAGGTCTTCACCGCGTCAAGCACCCGGAGCTGATCGACCGTCGCGACGCGCGCGAACAGCGCCGCGAGTTCGTCGTTCAACACGAGGCTGCCCGGCCGCGCGAGCGCCGACGCCAACCTCGACGCCTCCTCTCGGCGCAGCAGCTCGGAGGTCTCATCGAGCAACTCGTAGAGCCAACGAGAATCGGCAGGCGGCTCGATGCTCGAGAACGTGAAGCGCCCCTCGCCGCGGCTCACGAGAATCGCCTCCAACGCCACGTGGCCGGTCACGCGGAGACTACCTGTCTGCGCGACCGCTTCGACGAGGTGGCCTTGCGCGACGGTGACCTCGTAGCGACCCAACGCGTCTTCGAGCTCGAGGCGCCCCTGGCAATCAAGTTCAGCCAGCGTACGCAACACCCACGCAGCGCCGACGGCACGAAGCTCGACGTTCACCGTCGTGCGCCGCGCCAACGCGTTCCACACCTTCGCGCGCGGAATCGCCAACAGGCTCACGGCGTCGAGCAGCTCGCGCGACTTGCCAGACTTGTGCAGGTACGCGCGCGCACCGGCACGCGCGACCTTGAGCGTCTCCACTGCTTCTTCGTGAGCAGAGAGCACCAGCACCGCGATCTCGCGCAGCACCACGTCGGCGCGGAGCGCACGCAACAGCCCCCAGCCGTCCAGCCGAGGCAGATCGAAGTCGACGACCATCACGTCCCACGGTTTGTGCGGCGCGAGGTGCAGCGCGGCGGCTCCGTCGCCGACAGCTTCGACGACATAGCCAGCCAGCTCGAGCTGACGTGTCACCATCTTGCGCAGCGTGGGCTCGTCTTCGACCACCAGCACGCGCGCCTTGTAGCCGGCAGGGGCCACGGCCTTCACGTTCGGCTGCGACTCCCCCTCCGCCCACTGCATCGGGCCGTCTTCGAGCTCGAGCAGCTGCGCCAACGCACGCTCGCCCGAGAGCGAACCGAACTGCGCGGTCTTGAGCTCGCCGTCGACGAAGGTCGCGCGGCCCTCAAAGGGCGTGCCCACATACATCGTCACCGTACCGGTCAGGCGCGCGCGGCCGACCCACGCCAGCACACGCGTCTTCATCAACCCGAGCTGCACCTGGCTGCGATCGCACTCGTCGATGAGCTCACGGGCCCGGGTCGGCACGCCGCGCGTGAAAGGAAAGCGCCAGATGTCGGTCGCGCCAACACGCATCCAATGCAGGGTGTGCGGCACGCTCACGTCGCTCAGCACGCCGACGACCGGCGTCTTGAACGTGTCGCCATTGGCGCGCAACGCGAGCACCACCTGACGGCCCGCCCGGTTCGGCAGCACCTCTTCGACCAGCACCAGGTCGGGCTTGAACGACAACACGCGGGCGACCACCGCGTCGGCGTCGTCGACGTGGGCGACATCGAAGCCTTCGCTGTTGAGCTGCTCGACCAACGCAGCCCCCAGCTCGCCATGAGCGACGACGAGCACGCGGCGGCGAAGGTCCATCGTCACGGGTTCTTCAAAGGTCATCGCCGTGACAGTTGCGGCACAAAGCCTCCGAAGTCGAGAGGGAAGTGGTAACCGCAGCACGGCATGACCCTCGCCTCGCTGCTCGACTCCGCGCAGGTCTCCGCGAAGGCGCTCGCCGCCCACCTCGACGCCCTGACGGCACCGCAGCGGCTCGCCGAGACGCTCGCGCTCGACAGCAGACGACAGGCGAAGCTGTTCGAGGTGGTCCAGGGGGCGCGCTCCTTCACGCTCGACGATCTGTCACCTTCGTCTGGAACGCCGTTGAGCGGCGTCACGCACGAAGGGCGCAACTCGATGTTGGCGTTCACGCGCTTCGCCAAGATCTTCGCGGTGCCCGACGACGCCACCCTCGCCGACAGCCAGCGTTGGGGCTTCAACAAGACCTCCGGCCTCGTCACCACCACCGTAGGCCCCGGCTACTTCGTCGCCGAGCAACAGGGCTCAGAGGTGCTGGTCGACTACACGCGCCTGCCCTCTCAACCTTTGAAGGGCGCGCCAGCACTCCTGCCGAACGCCAGCCGCCTCTCGTTCTTCGTCTACAATCGAACCAGAGATCTCGTGCGCGGCGTCTCGCAGCACGTGTCGGTCGGGCGCGCGTGGCGAGGCGCTCGTCGGCTCGACAACTGGTTCGTGCTCTGCCGCACCGAATGAGAAGACTCTCATCGTGCTCTCAAGCAGCGCTCTGCCGCGAGCCGTACCTTCGCGCACGTGTTGCACCTGACGGCACTGCTGCTCGCGACGACGCCGCTCAGCTTCGACGCTGCGCTCTCGCGCATTGAAGACTCGCCCGGGCTCGCTGGCGTGCGCGCGGCCACCGTCGAGCGCCGCGACGCGCTCGGCCACCTGAGCGCCCTGCCGAACAACCCGCAGCTCACACTGCAACCGGGCTTTCGTACCCTGCCCTCGCAGCCGACGGGGCCCGAGGGCTTCGTCTCGCTCGCTCAGACCATCAACCTCGGCGGGCTCAGCTCGGCGCGCAGAGCCGTCGCGACCAGCGAAGCCGACGCCAGCGCGTTGCAATGGGAAAGCGAACGACGCGCGACGCGGGTCGCCGTAGCGCGGGCGTGGTTCGACGCCTGGGTCGCGAGGTCGGTGACGCACGCGCTCAGGGCCGAACGTGACGACGTCGGCGCGCTCATCGAGCGGCTGAAGCGCGCTGTCGTCAACGGCGCGGTGACGCGCATCGAGCTCGCCACCGCGCGCACGTTCGACGCGGAGCTGCACCTCCAACTGCTCGAATGGGAAGACCGCGGCATCGACGCGCGCGTACGCCTCGCGACGCTGCTGGGCTTCGAAGAGATGCCAGACGTCGTAGACGTCTTGCCAGACATCGCAGCCGCGACGAGCGACAGGCCAGCGCTCACGCGCTTGCCGCACGTGAAGTTGCTCGACGCCGAGCGCGCGCTCGAGACCCTCCGTGGCGACGAAGTCGCGGCACAGTGGGCCTCTCAACTGCTGGTCTCGCTGCAGTTCGGCCACGAGTGGCAGGGCCAATGGGTCGGCTACGCGGGCCTCGGGTTCTCACTGCCCGTGTTCGAACGTGGTCAACGAGAGCGCGCTGCACACCGCGCCAACGCGCGTCGGCTCGAAGGCGCGACGGCGCTGGCGACCCGAAACGCCAGCGTCGAGTGGCAGCGCATCGCGCACGAACTCGAGCACACCGAAGAAGTGCTCGACGTGGCACAGCGAGAGCAACTCCCGGCCGCCACTGAGGCCGCTGAGCTCGAGACGCGACGCTACGAGCAAGGCGAGGCGACGCTGCTCGACGTCACGCTGCTCCGACGACAAGCGGTCGTGGCTCGCGTCGCCGTTTTCATTGCCCGGGCGAACGTGCTCGAGGCCCGTCATCGCGCGCGCGAACAACAACGTGCGGCGGAGTAATCAAATGAAGCTTCAACTCGCCGTGCCAGCGCTCCTCGTCGTCTGTGCGTGTGACACGCCGCCGACGACGACTGAGAACGTGAAGTCGGAGACGTGGGTCAAGGTGCGCGCCGCGCCAGATGCGACTCCGCTCGAAGGGCCAGCGCGGGTGCTCGCGGGGCCCGGGGCGACGAGCGTCGTGACACCGCCATTTCGCGCGACGGTGTTGAAGATTCGAGTGCGTGAAGGCGACGTCGTCGCCGCGGGCGCGCCGCTGGTCGACGTCTTGATGCCGGAGTTGCTCGACGCAGCCGGGCGCTACGAAGGTGCCAAGACGCGCCTGGCCGCGTGGACAGAGCGGGCGCAGATGCTCTCGACACTCCGCGGCGAGGGCCTGGCGCGCAGCGTCGACGTGTCCGAAGCGACGGCGCGGGTCGCGGAGGCGCGCGCAGACGCTCAAGCAGCGCGCGGCGTGCTGCTCTCGGCAGGGCTGCGCGACGGAGAAGGCGCGAGCGTTCTCAATGGAGCAGGGACGCTCGCGTTGAAGGCGCTGCAGGGCGGCGTCGTCACGCGGCTCGCAGCGACCCTCGGTGAGAACAGAGAGCCGGCGGCGGGCCCGCTCGTCTTCATTGCCGGGGGCGGAGCCGTGCGCGTCGAAGCGCGCGTTCAACGCCCCGTGCCAGACGGGGCCTGGTCATTCGTCGACGGAGCGGGACACGCGACCTCGTTGCGCCTGCTCTCTCGCGCGCCTACGGCCGACGCGCGCGACGGCGCGTACCTCGCGTGGTTCGAGTCGGAAGACGCGAGCGCGCTCGTCGCAGGCGCCCTTGGCCGCGTGGTGCTCGGTGAGGCCGCTGAGCCGTCGACGTTCCTCGTTGCTGCGGCGGCCATTCACAGAGACCCGAGCGGCGCGTTCGTGACGACCCGCAGTGGCGTGGCTCGCGTGCTCGTGGCGCATTGTGAAGGAGACGACTGTCAGGTGCGTGGCGAGGTCAAAGTCGGCGACGACGTCGCGCTGGGACCGTCGCGATGATTCGCCGCGTCGTCGAGCTCTCGGTCGATCACGCGCGCGCCGTCGTCATCGGGACGGTCGTGCTCGCGCTGCTCGCCGGCATCATCGCGTCACGCCTCGAGCTCGACGCGCTCCCCGACCTCACGAACAACCAGGTGCTGGTGCTCGCCAACGCCCCGGGGCTCACGCCAGAAGAGCTCGAGCGCCTCGTCATTCGGCCCATCGAAGTGGCGACGGCGGGCGCCCCCGGGCTCGAAGAACAGCGCAGCATCGCGCGCTACGGCCTTGGCGCGGTCACGCTGGTCTTCGATGACGACGTGCCGGTGTATCTCGCGCGTCAACTGGTGAACGAGCGGCTGTCTTCGTTGTCACTGCCACCGTCGGTGGAGGGCGTGGAGCTCGGGCCGGTGACAGGTGGCCTCGGCGAGGTCTTTCATTTCACGCTCCGCTCCGACGCACGGTCGCTCGCGGAGCTGCAGGAGCTCGTGCAGCTGCAGGTCGCGCCGATTCTCAAGGCGGTGCCGGGCGTCGTCGAGGTGAACTCTTGGGGCGGTGCACAGCGCACGTTCGACGTCGTCGCAGACGCGACGCGCCTGTCTCAACGCGGGCTCACGTTGCGTGAGCTCGGCGATGCCATCGAAGCGTCGTCGGGCACTGCCGCCGGGGCCGCGCTGCCGAACGGCGCGGGGCAAGTGCTGCTGCGCGGGCAGGCCTTGCCGCTCGACGCCTCGGAGCTGGGCTTCGCCGTCGTCGCGCGAGACACCACGCAGCCCGGCGCGCCCCGCATCACCCGCGTCAATGACGTCGCGCACGTGAAGGAGGGAGAGCTCGTGCGCATCGGCTCGGCGACCCAGAATGGCCAGGGCGAGGTCGTGTACGTCATGGCGCAGATGCTCCGCGGCGCGAATGCGCTCGACGTGGTGACGGCGCTCGACGGAGGCATGACGAAGGTCCGCGCCGCGCTCCCAGCCGACGTGAAGATCGATCTCGTCTACGACCGCAGCGTGCTCGTGAAGGGCACGCTGAAGACCGTCGGCAAGAACCTCCTCGAAGGCGGCCTGCTGGTGATGGCGGTGCTCTTCTTGCTGCTCGGGAGCCTGCGCGCGGGGCTGCTGGTCGCCTCGGCGATTCCGCTGTCGATGCTCTTTGCCACCGCGGCGATGACAGCGCTCGGCGTTCCAGGAAATCTGATGTCGCTCGGCGCCGTCGACTTCGGCCTGCTCGTCGACGGAGCGGTGGTGATGATCGAGAGCCTGTTTCACGTGCTCGTCTTGATGCCGCGCGCGCGGCTCGACGCCATGACGCGTGACGAGCTGCGCGCGAACGTTCGTGAGACGTCAGGGCGCGTGGGCCGACCGGTGTTCTTTTCGGTGTTGATCATTCTGCTGGTCTACGTGCCGGTGCTCGCGCTGACCGGAGCCGACGGGAAGCTCTTTCGCCCCATGGCGCTGACGGTCGTCTTCGCGCTCGCGGCGTCGCTGGTGTTGTCGCTGACGTTCATACCGGCCGCCGCGGCGCTCTTCCTCCGCGCGAAAGACATCCCGAAGCGAGAGCCCCTGCTCGTTCGGCTCATCGAGCGTGCGTATCCTCCATTGTTGGCGTGGTGGGCGGCCCGCCCGCTGGTCGTCGCGCTCTTCGCGGCGCTCGGCCTCGTGGTCGGCGGGGCGCTGCTCTCGCAGCTCGGCACGGAGTTCACGCCGCAGCTCAACGAAGGTGACCTCGTGTTGCAGAACGCGCGGCGACCCGACATCTCGTTGGCGCAGAGCGTGGCCGACGGCCTCGCGCTCGAGACAGCGCTTCGAAGTGCGGCGCCAGAAGTCCGTCAGGTCGTCTCCCGCATCGGCAGCCCGGCCGTGGCCACCGACCTGATGGGGCTCGAGCAGGCCGACGTGTTCATTCAGCTCGCGCCACGCGAGCGCTGGCGTGCCGGGCTCACGCTCGATGCCTTGATCGCTGAGCTCGACGCGGCCATCGAGCGAGCCCAGCCTGGGCTGGAGCGGGCCTTCACGCAGCCGATTCAGATGCGCTTCAACGAGCTCCTCGGCGGCTCCGTCACCGACGTCGCGGTCAGCGTGTACGGCGAAGATCTGACGGAGATCATGAAGATCGCCACGCAGCTCAGAGAGCTCATCGCGAAGCAGCCCGGCGCAGAAGACGTTCGGGTGCTGGCGCCGCCGGCCGTGCCGCTGGCGACGGTGCGGCCTCGTGCGCTCGACGCCGCCTCGTATGGGCTCGACGCCAACGAAGTGCTGGGCGCGGTCTCGGCGCTGCGACAAGGCAACGAGGTCGGCTTCACGTACCGAGGCATGGTGCGCGTCCCCATCAAGTTGAAGCTCGATGGAGTTCCCAACGCGACCGCGCTCGAGGCGATGTCGCTGCCGACGCCTGCGGGAGGCCTCGTGCCGCTCGCGCGCGTCGCCGACGTGCTGCACGAAGACGCTCCGGGGCAGGTCAACCGCCGCAACGGGGCGCGCCGCCTGCTCGTGGGCTTCAATGTGCGTGGCGCAGACCTCGGCACCGTCGTCAGCGACGCGCAGGCGGCGTTGAAACGAGAGCTCACGCTGCCCACCGGCGTTCACCTCGAATGGGGTGGCCAGTACGAGTCGCTGCAGGCCGCCTCGAAGCGCCTGTCGGTCGTGATTCCCCTCGTGTTGCTGTTGATCATCGGCGTGCTGCTGTCTGCGTTTCAGAGCCCACGCGCAGTCGCGGTCATCTTCAGCCACGTTCCTTTCGCGGCCGTCGGGGGGCTCGTCGCGCTCGCGCTTCGCGGGCTGCCGATTTCGTTGCCTGCGGCCATCGGCTTCATCGCGCTCGCGGGCATCGCGGTGCTCAATGGCGTCGTCCTTCTGGCGCGGGTGCTCGAGCTCGAAGCTGAAGGGCTCTCACCCGCGAAGGCCGCGCTGGAGGCCGCGCACGCGCGCGTTCGCCCGGTGTTGATGACCGCGCTGGTGGCCACGCTGGGTTTCGTGCCGATGATGCTCGCGCAAGGCGCCGGCGCCGAAGTTCAGCGCCCGCTCGCGACCGTCGTCGTCGGAGGCCTCGCCTCGTCGACGGTGCTGACGCTCATCGTGCTGCCGAGCCTCTACCGCTTCTTCGCGAAGAGCCGCTGAGTCATCATGCGGGCGATGCGACTCCTCGTCGTGGAAGACGAGCCCAAGATGGCGCGAATGCTCCAGCGCGGTCTGGGCGAAGAAGGCCACCAGGTCGACGTCTGCGGTACGGCAGAAGCGGCGCTGCCCCAGGCGCTCGACGTGCCCTACGACGTGGTGCTGCTCGACTGGAGCCTGCCCGACGGTGACGGTGTTTCAGTGCTGCGCGCGTGGCGCCAACGGGGGCTGCAGACCCCGGTGTTGTTGCTGACGGCGCGCGGCTCGACCGGCGAGAAGGTCACCGGGTTGCGCGCCGGCGCCGACGACTACCTCGTGAAGCCGTTCGCCTTCGAAGAGCTGCTCGCCCGACTCGAAGCGCTCGACCGACGTGGCACGCCCTCGGAGGGCGCGAACCAGGCGCTCGGAGATCTCCAGTTTGATCAACGCCGCCGAGTTCTTCGTCGTGGCGAGGTCGAGGTCGCGCTCACGAGCCGCGAGTTCGCGCTGCTGATGGAGCTGCGCGCGGTCGGCGGCGACACGTCGACACGGTCGAGGCTGCTGCTGAAGGTCTGGGGCGGAGACTTCGAGGGCACCGGCAACGTCGTCGACGTGTACGTCGGCTACCTGCGCTCGAAGCTCGAGAAGCTCAAGACGACACAGGTGCAGATCGAAGCGGTGCGCGGCGTCGGCTACCGCCTCGTGGTGACCGCGTGAAGCTCTCGACGCGCCTGTGGCTGCTCGGCGCGCTGTTGCCGGTCGCGGTCATGCTCATCGCCTTGGTGCTCGCGGGGCAGGCCTTCCGCGCGGCGCTCGAGTCGTCGCTCGATCGCGCGTTGATGGCGCAAGGCGCCGCCGAGTCGGTGAGCTTGTTCGATCGCCCCGACGGCCCGCACCTGCACATGGCGGAGTCGCCGTTGCTCGAGGACGTACGCCCATTTGCGCCGACCGGAGAGCTGTTCGACTCGACGGGCGCGCTCATCGCGCGCTTCCCGCCCGTCGCGCAGCTCGACGTCGTGCAGAAGAGCCCGCCGCTCGACGGGGCGCCTTCTGAGCTCGGCACGACGGGCCGTCATCGCGTGCTGCTCGTCCGCGTGAAGCGCGCCGACGCCTCACGGTTCGTGCTGCGGCTCTCTGCGTCGCTCGAGCAGGTCGATGAGAGCGTGCGCACGTTCTACGAGGTCGCGCTGTTGGTGGTGTTGCTCACCGGCCTCGTGCTGTTGGCCGCGCAGCGCGTGCTCGGGCGACGACTCGCACTGCGGCTCGGCGCGCTCTCAGAACATCTGCAACGCATGAAGCAGGGGCGGCTCGACGAACCTCCGGCGCCCGACTCGAGCCACGACGAGATCGCCGCGCTCAGAGACGTGCTCGCGGCGGCGACTGAGCAACTCAAAGAAGCGCGCTCGGTGCAGGACCGACTGCTCGCAGACGCAGCGCACGAGCTGAGAACCCCGCTCACGTTGATGCGCACCACGCTCGATCTCGCGCTGCGGCGTGAGCGCACGCCAGACGAGCTGCGCGAAGCCTTGAATGACGCGCGCGGTGAAGTCGAGCGGCTCGCGAACCTCGCCACCGCGCTGCTCGACCGCGCCGCCGCCGAGCGCGGGTGGGACCGCACCGTCGGAGATGTCGCAGTCATCGTCGATGAAGCGACAGAGGCCGTGCGCGCCGCGGCTGAAGCCAGAGGCCAATGGGTCGATGTCGCGATCGAGCGACCTGCGCGCGCGCGCTTTCATGCGATGGCGTTGCGGCAGGCCCTCGACAACCTGCTCGCCAACGCGCTCCGCTATGGCGCAACGGGTACGGCCATAGAGGTTCGACTGGCGCGCCACGCGGCGCACTGGCGCCTCACCGTTCGAGACTTCGGCCCCGGCATTCCCTCGGAGCAACGCGAGCACGTCTTCGCGCCGTTTCATCGCCTCGACCGCAGCGGAGGTGCGGGCCTCGGTCTCGCCATCGCCCGAGAGGTGCTCCGCCAACACGAAGGCACCGTCGTCGCGACCGAGCCGTCAACGGGTTCCGGGGCTTTGCTCGTCGTGGAGTTGCCTGCGGCGGAGTGACGCAGCGCTCCACCCACACGCGATCTTTCGCGACGGCGAGCGACGCGCACTACACTGGGCGCCGTCGGCCGTACTTCGGGAGCCTTGATGTCGGTGTTGGACCTCCGCATCCGCCAGCTCAAGCGCTACGCGCGCTACATCAAGGGCTACTTCGAGTTCGATCGCGCGACGAACAAGGTCGTGCGTCGCACCGACTTCACCAACTGCCCGCGCCCCGTGCTGTTGCTCTACGGCTTCATGTCGACGCGGCAGAGCTTCGAGATCCTCGAGCACCGGCTCCGCCGCGATCAGTTCTGCGTGTGGAGCGTGAACCTCGGCGGCTGGAGAGATCTCTTCAACACCAACGCCATTGATCAGCTCGCCGAGAAGGTGCGCCAGAAGGTCGACCGGCTCTACGAGCGCTTCCCGCAGATGGGGCCGTTGTCGATCGTCGGGCACTCCAAGGGCGGGCTCATCGGCTCGTACTACGTGAAGCGGCTGGGTGGAGACCAACGCGTGCGCAACCTCGTCACGCTCGGCACGCCCTTCAACGGCTCGGGCTCGGCGTACTTCGGCATCGCCGCCTACGGCGCCATTTCCCGCAGCATCTGGCAGCTCACGCCCGTCTCTCCGTTCATCAAACAGCTCAAAGAAGGCGCGTTTCCACGCGGCGTGCAGCTCACGTCGATCTACTCGCGCGCCGATCGCGTCAACGGCTACCCGACGTGCGTGCTCGAGAACGCGGAAGATCACTCGAACCTGCGCAACATCGAGGTCCCTGACGTCGTGCACCGTGAGCTGCTCACCAACCGCACCGTCTACCAGCACGTGCGACGAGAGCTCTTCGAAGGCTACGGAATGCCGGTGCCCGAAGAGCCGCGCAGCAAGCGCCTCACGCGCCTGACGGTGTAGAAACGGCTCGTGCAGCCCTCCAGGTGGGACCTCGTCCTCGACCACAAGCCGGTGCCGGTGCTCGATCACCTCCTCAAAGAGGTGGCGAAGCTGTTCGCGACCGACCTGCTCGTGTGGCCGCCGAAAGTCGAAGAAGCGCAAGGTGTTGCGGCGCTCGCCGAGCACCCATTGAGGCCGACCGCCCTGCTCTACCGGGGCGCCTTCGTCTTGACGCGCCTCGATCTCGCCCGCGAGGTCGACGCCTACGACGACTACCTGCGGAACCAGCGGTGGCTCGGCGAAGGCCTCAGCGCTAAAGACAAGCCCATGTTGTTGTTCCTCACGCGCTTCATGACCGAGCAGTTGTTGGGCTTCGCCGAAGCCACTGAGGGCCGCGTGAAACGTCACCACCTCCTCGAGGTGCTGGCCGACACCGAACGTCATTTCTTCCAGGGATTGCCCACGTGAATCAGCAACTCGCGACGCCCGCGGCCGCGCAGCGCCCGCCCATCAAGCTGCCGAAGACCAACGACGCCTGCTGGTGCGGCAGCGGCAAGAAGTACAAGAAGTGCCACCAGGAAGCAGACGCCGACTACGCGAAGCTCGAGCGCAAGCGCCTCGAGGCCAACCGGGTGTTGCCCGGCAAGGTGTCTCCGCGCCGCGAAGTGCCCGACTCGATTCCCAAACCTGACTACTGGAAGACCGGCACGCCGAGCCGTGGCACCGGGCGCGCGATTCGCACCGACGAGGAGCTCGTGCGCATGCGCCGCGCGGCGCGTGAAGCGGCGAAGATTCTCCGCATGGCCGGTGAGCTGGTTCGCCCCGGCATCACCACCGACGAGATCGACGCCTTCGTTCACGACGCGGCCATCAAGGTCGGCGGTTACCCCAGCCCGCTCAACTACCGCGGCTTCCCCAAGTCGGTGTGCACCTCGGTCAACGAGGTCATCTGCCACGGCATCCCCGATGATCGCGCGCTGCTCGACGGAGACATCGTCAACATCGACGTCACGCTCTTCCTCGACGGCATGCACGGCGACACCAACGCCACCTTCTTCGCCGGCAACGTCGACGACGACAGCCGCCAGCTCGTTCGCGTGACGCACGAGTGCATGATGAAGGGCATCGAGGCCGTACGGCCCGGTCGCCCCATCAGCGACATCGGCCGCGCCATCGAGCAGCACGCTGATCAATACGGCTACGGCGTCGTGCGCGCGTATTGCGGCCACGCCATCAGCGAGACGTTCCACGGCCCGCTGCAGATCCCCCACTACTTCGACGCGCGCTCCAACACGAAGATGGAAAAGGGCATGACCTTCACCATCGAGCCGATGATCGCGCTGGGCAGCCACGAAGAGACCACGTGGGACGACGAGTGGACCGCGGTGACGAGAGACCTGAAGCGCGCGGCGCAGTTCGAGCACACGATCCTCGTCACCGACACCGGCGTCGAGATCCTCACGCGCGAGAGCTGAGCCGCTCCCCCACGCGCGCGACTGTGCTTGCCGCGCGCGAGGTGGAGGAGCACAGCTGCACCCATGGCGGTACTTGGACTCGGCCTCGCGGCGCTTGGGCGCCCGGGGTACATGACGCTGCACCACGCCGACGATCTCCCGTCGATCGACCCTCGCGCGATGGAAGCCCACGCGCACTCGGTGCTCGACGCGGCGTACACCGGCGCCGTTCGGCACTTCGATACAGCGCGCAGCTACGGCATGGCCGAGGCGTTCTTGAAGAGCTGGCTCGCGCTGCGCGGCCACCGCGACGTCACCATCTCCTCGAAGTGGGGCTACCGCTACACGGCCGAGTGGCGCACCGACGCGAAGGTGCACGAGGTCAAAGACCATTCACTGCAGCACCTCGACGCTCAGTGGCGTGAATCGACGGCGCTGCTCGGTGAGCGACTCCACGTGTACCAGGTGCATTCGGCGACGCTCGAGAGCGGCGTGTTGCGTGACACCGCCGTGCTCGAGCGCCTCGCGCAGCTCCAGGAGCGCGGCGTCGCCATGGGCTTGAGCGTCACCGGGCCGCGCCAGGCCGACGTCATCGACGCCGCGATGGAGCTGGGCGTCTTCACATGGGTTCAAGCCACGTGGAACGTGCTCGAGACATCTGCCGGCCCCGCGTTGGCCCGGGCGAAGGCGCGCGGGGCGCACACCATCTCGAAAGAGGGCATGGCCAACGGGCTGCTCTCGTCGCGTGGTGCCCTCGCTGACTGGCAGGCGCTCGCCGAACGACACGCGGTGACGCCCGACGCGCTCGCGCTGAGCGTGGCGCTGCAGCAACCGTTTCTCGACGTGGTGCTCTCGGGCGCCGCGACGGTGCCGCAGCTCCGCTCGAACCTGCGCGCGCGCGAGGTGAAGCGAGTCAGCGGCTGGGAGCGCTTCGCCTTGCCGCCCGAGCGCTACTGGGCGGAACGCTCGAAGCTCGAGTGGACCTGACCTTCAGGGAATCGGCGCCGGCATGTTGAAGACCATCGTGCGGCACGTGCCGAACGGCAGCGCGTCGGAGAGGCAGTTGTCGGTGTCGACCAGCGCCGCGCCCAGCTTCGCCGGGTCTTCGAAGCAGCCGAACCCGAAGCGCTTGCCGGTAGGCACCTTGTTGTTGATGGGGCCACCCCAGAGCTCGATCCACACCAGGTAGTCGCCGCCCGTCTGCGTGTTCACGAAGGCGAAGTTGATCTTGTTGCCCGACATCTGCGTCACCGGCGTGGCGTCGAAGCCCTGAATGTTGAAGCGGGTGCTCTCTTCGATGGCGATGGGCTTGAACACGTCGGAGGCCACCGCTTCGACCGTCGCGCAGGTCACCGCCGAGCCGTCGGCCGCCTTCTTCTTGATGAAGCGCGTCACGGCCGAGCGCGGGTACACCGGCAAGAAGGCCCAGCCGCTCGACACGTCGAGCTGAATGCTGGGCTGAATGAACTGCGTCGCCGCGTTGCAGTGTCCCTCGACGCACATGGGCATCGGGCGATCGTCGGTGATGCTCACCACGCACGTCGACTGCGTCGTGCACGCCTGGCCGCACTTCGGGCAATCGCCGTAGTTGGGCGCCACACACGCGGCCTGGCCGGCGCAATCAGGGTCGGCGCAGTCGGTCAGGCCGTTGCCGTCATTGTCGATGCCGTCGCCGCAGGTTTCACGGTTGGGCGCGACAGGCGAACAACCAACGAGCAGCGACGAAGCGAACACAGCCAACGCGAGTGAGCGGATCATGGGCATTTCCCGGAGCACGAACGATCAGACGGAATGCAGGCCTGCTGGCCAGTGGTGAGCGTGAGGCAGGCGAAGCCCTGCGGGCACTCCTGCTGCCCGGGGCCACAGAAGCGTGCACACACGCTCTGGCCACCCGCCACGCCGCCGTCAGGCAGCGCGACAGACAGCGCGACGCAGGTACCACCCGCGCACTCGGTCGCCGAGCTGCACGACAGGCAGTGGGGGAAGTCCATGGTGGCGACGCGGCAGGTGGTGCTGACGCCGTCGCAGGTCTCGCAGCTGCGGCACGCGCTGGTGCCCTGACACACGCGCGCGCCGTTGACGACGGGGCCTTCACACGTGCGCGAGGTCTGGTTGCAGCGTTGATCGAGCGCACAGTCGGAGTTCGACGCGCAGCCCGGCTTGCACGACGCGCGGCCACCGGCGCTCACGCACACCTGGCCCAACGGACACTCGGTGTCAGCGCCACACGACGTCTTGCACTCGCCCACGGCGCCACCCGGTGGAATCGCGCAGCTCTTGTTGAGCGCACAGTCGTCGTCGCCCTGGCACTCGCTGAGCGGCTCGCACACGCGGTTGACGCAGCGGAGCATGGCGTCGCCACAGTCTTCGTCTTGCGTGCACTCAGCGAGGCACAGCTTGAGGCGCGGGTCGCACGTCGTCCCGAAGGGGCACACCTGCAACGCGGCGATGCACTTGCCCTGCGCGGCGTCGCAGCGCTGCGAGGCGTCCTGACAATCGGGCGTGCTGTTGCAGGTGCGCAGCGAGTCAGGCGTGCAGCCCGAGAAGTTGTTGCAGGTGGCGACCTGGCCCGTCGCGGTGCGGTCGGGCCAGCACTGCTTCTTGCCGTCTTTGTCCTGACAGGTCGCGCCGCGCGGGCAGTCGCCATTGACTGCGCACGAAGTGCCGCAGAAGCGACGGTTCAACACGGTGTCGAGCACGCAGTTGTCAGCCTGCCCGCCGCACTCGCGATCAGACACGCACGACTGGCAGAACGTCTTGAGCGCCTGGCACGAACGCGTCGACGCGTCGCAGTACTCGTTCTCGCCGCAGTCGAGGTCGCCCTTGCAGCCGGTGATCTCGGTGACGCAGAGGCCCGTGTAGTTGTTGCAGAACCGCGGCGCCTGCGTGACGTCGAGCGAGCAGCTCAGGTCAGACAGGCAGATGCACTGACGGCGCACCTTGTCGCAGCGCAGCGAGCCACACTCCGCGTCGACGTTGCATGAGCGACCGACGTAATCGATGGCGCCACCGTCTGCCGTCGTCGTCGGCGGAGGGCGCACGGTGGGGCACGCCGTCACGGCGCACGCGAGCAGAACGAGGGCAAAAAACCGGTTCATCAGGGGCTGGGCATGTAGCGCAGCCCGAACGGGCGATCCACCGCCGGCGTTCACTCGCACTGGGGGTCGGTGGCCACGGCGACGGTGCAGCGCGCGTCTCGACACAGCGGCACCCCGCACCCGCAGCGCACCTGCGTGGCCGGGCACATGCCGCTGCACTGCTGACCACCACAACCAGGCGCGTCGAGGCGATGCACCACCGACGTCGCTTCGCCGCAGCAGCCGTTGGGCACACAGTCGTCGTCGCCGGCACACGCGCGACCGCCCATGGGCCCAGGAGGCTCGACGATGAAGCCACAGCCGGCCAGCGCCAACAGCAAGGTGAGCGCGAGCCGACGCATGGCCAATTACCGGTTCATGCCACCGAGGAACTCGACGTTCCCCTTGGTGGGGCGCATGTGCTTCAAAACGAATTCCATCGCGTCGATGGGCGTGAACGGGTGCAGCACCTGCCGGAGCGCGGTGATGCGCACCAGGTCGACGGGCGAGAGCAGCAGCTCTTCTTTGCGCGTGCCGGACTTGTTGATGTCCATGCAGGGGAAGATGCGCTTCTCGAAGAGCTTGCGGTCGAGGACGATCTCCGAGTTACCGGTGCCCTTGAACTCTTCGAAGATGACCTCGTCCATGCGGCTGCCGGTGTCGATGAGCGCCGTGCCGATGATGGTGAGCGAGCCGCCCTCTTCGATGTTGCGGGCCGCGCCGAAGAAGCGCTTGGGCCGGTGCAGCGCGTTGGCGTCGACACCACCCGAGAGGATCTTGCCGGAGGGCGGAACCACGGTGTTGTAGGCGCGCGCCAGGCGCGTGATCGAGTCGAGCAGAATGCACACGTGCTTCTTCTGCTCGGCCAGGCGCTTGGCCTTGTCGATGACCATCTCGGCGACCTGCACGTGGCGCGTGGCCGGCTCGTCGAAGGTCGAGCTGACGACCTCACCGCGCACCGAGCGCTGCATGTCGGTCACCTCTTCGGGGCGCTCGTCGACGAGCAACACGATGAGGTGAATGTCGGGGTGGTTGGTGGAGATCGCGTGCGCGATGTTCTGCAGCATCACCGTCTTACCGGCCTTGGGCGGCGCGACGATGAGGCAGCGCTGGCCCAGGCCGATGGGCGAGAACATGTCGATGATGCGCGTCGTGAAGTCGGCCTGATCGTGCTCGAGGTGCAGCTTCTGCGTCGGGTAGAGCGCGGTGAGGTTGTCGAAGAGAATCCGCTCCTTGACGTCGGCGCTGAACGGGTCGGCGAAGTTGATCTTCTCGACGCGCTGCAGCGCGAAGTAGCGCTCGCCTTCGCGGGGCTGGCGAATGGGGCCGCTGACGGTGTCGCCGGGGCGCAGGTTGAAGCGCCGCACCTGTGACGGCGAGACGTAGATGTCGTCGGGGCTGGGCTGGTAATCAGAATCGGCCGAGCGCAAGAAACCGTAGCCGTCGCTCATCTGCTCCATGACGCCTTCGGCCTGCACCTCGTACCGCTTCTCGGTCACGTTCTGCAGAATCGCGACGAGCAATTCCTGCTTCTTGAGGCCCTGCATGCTCTCGATGCCCAGGTTGTGGGCCATCTTCGAGAGCTCGGTGATCTTCATGCGCTTGAGATCGGTGAGCTTGAGCACCTGGAGCTTCTTCTCGGTGCTCGCGCCGTTCTCGCTCGCTTCTTCGGCGGCGTCGGTCGCCGCTTCGGCCTCGCCGGCGATGCGCGCTTCCTGAAGGTCGTCGTCGCGCACGGCGTGGTTCACCGGCGTCAGCACGGGTCGCGGCGCTTCCTCTTCTTCGTCGCGCCGCTCTTCACGCTCTTCTTCGGCGGGCGCAGCCGCGGCGCCACGGGCGGCCACATCCTCGAGCTCCGGGCCCGAGCTGGTCTCTTCTTCGACGGGGCGTCGCGAGGCCGGCTTCTTCTTCGGCTTGTCGTCGTCCTTCGAGCGGCGCTTCTTGGACGTGTCAGCGGAGGACTTTGAAGAACGGGCCGGTGCCATGTGGAATCAGGGGTCGCAGCGGCTGCCAAAACGTCTTGGCTGCGATGAGTGACTGGAGGGGAAACAGCGGGTCGCTCGACTCTGAGCGCGCCCGCGGGCGACAGCGAAAGGCAAGGTACGGGCGGCCTCCCGGCAAGTCAAGCGAGTTAGGGTGCAGCCCATGCGCCGGAAGATGTCAGTGCCCACGGGTAGAAGGTCGGCCTCACGAAACGGGAGGCGGTCGGTGGCGAAGGTCAAAGGCAGAGACGTGGTGCTGGAGTTGATGAACACCGTAGAGCGATTGGAGCGCGGGTTTGAAACGCACTCCGACCGGCTCGACGAAATGGCGCAGGTGGCGATGAACATGGCCGCGCGAACCACCGCCATGGAGGCGCGCACCAGTCACCTCGAGCAGCGCATGAATCAGCTGACCGCGACGGTCAACCAGCTGGTTACGACGGTGAACCAGATGAACGCGACCGTGACCGCGATGGGTACCGAAGTGACGTCGCTGAGAACCGAGGCGGCGGAGCTGAGCGCAGACACCACCCGCTTCGCGGAGCTCGCCGTGGGTGCGGCGAAACAGGGCCGCGAGAATCAGCTCGGCATCGGCCGGCTCGCGCGGCTCCTCGGTGAGCTCGCGGAAGGCACCGATTCACGTTTCGACCAGCTGGAGCACCGCGTGACGGCGCTCGAGAAGAAGTCGGCGTAGAAGGCGCACCGTGCGCTGGGTGTTGCTCGCGGTCGTCCTCTCTTTTCCTGCGTGGGCGCAGCAGCAGTACTGGCTGCTCAACCCGGGTGGAGAGCATTCGCAGGTCGTCGGCACCGGTGCGCTGCTCGGCGCGGGCCGCTTCCGCGTCGCGCTGCAGACCCACCTCGCGGTCGACAACCTGCTGCAGCTCCGCGAGCACGTGACGGCCGCGTGGGCGCCCATCGATCGACTTCAGCTCATGGCGCAATTGCCGGTGATGCTGCTGCAGCGCCCTGCCCCGAGCCCTGAACAGGGCGTCGGGCGCCCGTGGGTCGGCGCGCGCGTCGGGTTGCTGTCTCCTTCGTGGGAAAACCCCGTCTGGCTCGCGCTCGAAGGGCACGTCGGCATTCCGGGCCTCGAGCAGGCCGAGCTGCCCATTCGCAGCCTGCTCCCGACGGGCCTCGTGAAGCTCAGCGCCGGCGTGCCTTCGGGCAACAACGCGGCCATGGGCCTCGAGCTGGGCTCTCGCTTCGGTCAGAACCTGGTCGAGCTCGAAGGAGGGCTCACGTTCGCGGCCATGGGCGTTCACCTCGGCGGCGAGCTGACGGCGCGCGGCTCTCTGTCGGTGCTCAACGGTGTTCGCGGCTTCGTCGAAGTGCTGGCGGGCATGCGCTACCGGCTGCGGCCGCTCGAACTCTCGCTGCTCGGTGGCCCGGGTTGGGGGCTGGTGCCGAACGCGCTGAGTGGTCGCGTGCTCTTCGGCATCGCGTTCGTGAACCCCAAACCGCCGGCTGAAGAAGAAACGCAGGAGCGAGAGAAGCGCCCCGACTGCACGCCTGGAACTCCGTACGTGCTCGAAGAGTGCCCTGAGCTCGACCGCGACGAAGACGGCGTGAAGAACGGCGTCGACCGCTGCCCGCGTGAACAAGGCGACAAAGAGAACGACGGCTGCCCGTGGGCCGACCGCGACGTCGACGGCACCGCAGACATCTTCGACAACTGCCCCGACGTGCGCGGGCCGTCGAACAATGCGGGGTGCCCTGAAGAAGATCCCCAGCGCGTCTTCATCAAAAAAGACCGGCTGGAGATCACCGAGGTCATCTATTTCGAGTTCAACCGCGCCGACATCAAGGAGCAGTCGTTCTCGCTGCTGCAGCAGGTGGCGAAGGTCATCAACGCGCACCCGGAGATCGCGCACGTCCGCATCGAGGGCCACACCGACCGCGTGGGCACAGCTGAATACAACCGCGAACTCTCGCTGGCGCGCGCGAACACGGTGAAGACGTTCCTCATCGAGCTGGGCAACGTCGAAGGCGCGCGCCTGTCGACACGCGGCTACGGGTTCGACCGCCCGCTCGGCAAGAGCGACGACGAGAACCGGCGCGTGGAGTTCCTCATCATCGAACCGTTGCCTGACGAGCCCTAACGCGGTTGATCCCGCGTCCGTGAAGCCCGCCGCGAAACTCGAGAAGCTGAAGGCGCAGATCGCGCACGCCAACCGGCAGTACTACACGCTCGATTCGCCCGAGATTTCTGACGCGACGTACGACGGCTACATGCGTGAGCTGCTCGAGCTCGAAGCCGAACACCCTGAGCTGTTGACGCCCGACTCTCCTTCGCAGCGCGTGGGCGGCGCGGTGCTCGAGAAGTTCACCAAGGTCACGCACCGCCAGCAGATGCTCTCGCTGGGCAACGTGTTCGACGAAGCCGAGTTCACCGAGTTCGACGAGCGCCTCCGCAAGTCGCTCAACACCGAGGTCGTCAACTACGTCTGCGAACCGAAGATGGACGGGCTCGCCATCGAGCTCGTGTACGAAGACGGCGTCTTCGTTCAAGGCAGCACGCGCGGCGACGGCGTCATCGGCGAAGACGTCACCGCGAACCTCAAGACCATCAAGAACCTGCCGCTGAAGTTGAAGGGCGACGCGCCGAAGCTGCTCGAAGTGCGCGGCGAAGTTTTCATTCGCAAGGCCGACTTCAAGAAGTTGAACGAACAAGCGCTCGCGGCTGGTGACGAGCCCTACGTGAACCCGCGCAACACGGCGGCCGGCTCGCTGCGTCAGCTCGACACGAAGATGACCGCGTCGCGGCCGTTGAGCGTGTACCTGTATGAAATCGGCGCGGTCGAAGGCGTCACGTTCGCCACGCACGCGGAGAAGCTCTCGTACTTCGACGCGCTCGGGCTGCCCGTGAACCCGCGGCGCAAAGTCGTGCAGGGCAAAGACGGCGTGATGACCGAATACGCAGCGCTGCTGGCCGACCGTCACGGCCTGCCCTACGAGATCGACGGGCTCGTGGTGAAGGTCGACTCCACCGACGCGCGCCTG
>JAMHXF010000026.1:0-1163 GCA_035910535.1 Archangium sp.
GTACGCCTTCGGCGTCTCGTGTCGGAACGACAACTGCCGCGCGCGCATCGACTGGGAAGTCGACCTGACGAAGCTCCCGGTGCGCAAGCTCTCCGAGGAGAGCCGCGCCGCGTTCGTGAGCGGGAACCGCTTCGAGACCACGCTGCCCGACGCCGGCAAGAAGGTCGCGTTCAAGCTGCTGACCGGCGACGACGAGCGGAAGCTGCCCGCGCTCCAGCGCTCGGCACCCGACAAGCTGCTCTCTGCAGTGCTTGCGTACCGCGTGCTCGAGATCGACGGCGTGGACGCGAAGGCGAAGCGCCAGTTCCTCGAGGACCTGACGATGCGCGACGCGGACTTCCTCGTCGACGAGTTCGACCGCGTCGACTGCGGCGTCGACACCACCATCGAGATCGAGTGCCCCGAATGCTTCCAGACGCAGGAGGTGGAGCTCCCTTTCGACAAGGGGTTCTTCCTGCCGGGCAAGGACAGGACCGCGAGGCGGAAGGCCCGGAGCAGCTCTTCCCCGACGTGAACATGGAGGCGTGGCGCGAGGGCCTCTTCCAGCTCTGCTGGCAGCAGCACGGAGGCTCGGGCCTCGCGGTGACGCTGGAGGACGCCCTCGACCTGCCGACCACCGATCGCGACTGGCTCATCGAGCGGATCGGCAGCCAGCGCGCGCGGGAGGCGACGGAGCTGGAGAAGGCCGCGCGCAACGGTCGAGGGAGGAAGTGACCCGTGGCGCTCAACAACCTCTGCCTCGGCTTCGTCTTCACCGCGCGCGACCTCGCCTCGGGGGCCATCGGGAACCTCGAGCGCAACTTCATGAGTCTCGACCGCCGGGTCGGGCTCGGCACCGAGAACATCCAGAGCGCGTTCCAGCAGCTCGGCGTGGGGCTCGCCGTGTTCACGGCCGGCGCCGCGACGGTGGGCGCCGCGTTCTCGCTCGCCAACGCAGCAGGCCGGTTCGAGCAGGCCGTCGCCTCCGCAGGCGCTATCGCGGGCGCGACGGCCGAGGAGCTGACTCGGCTCCACGACGCCGCCATCGAAGCGGGCCTCGCCACGCAGTTCTCGCCGACGCAGGGGACGCAGGCGCTGCAGGATCTGGCGGCCGCCGGCTTCAACGTCACCGAGTCGGTCCGGCTCCTGAACCCCGTGCTCGACCTCGCGGCGGGCTCGCTCGG
>JAMHXF010000027.1:0-3698 GCA_035910535.1 Archangium sp.
CTCAGGGCGTTCAGGGCAGTCTCAAGCGCCTGCTGTCTCGTCATTGGCGCACCCACCTCATCAGATCCGGCGAAGAGAGGATCGCTCGTAGCACGCCGCTTCGGCACGAGTTCACTCCATAGGTTCGGTCGGCCTTCTTCAGGTCACTTCGGACGATGGACTGAACTACTCGTATCGATCTGCGGCAGAACTGTCCTTTGAGGTTCTGCAAAAGTTCGCTTGCCTGGGTCCTGAAGCTCTTGGCTAGCTGAAGCGCTTGAAAATGCCGACCGAAGACTCGCCCAAGCTCGCCTCTGGTCACCTTCGTTGAGAACGAGATCGAGGGCACGTTCTTCTTGTCGAAATGCACTGTGGTCTCAAGCAGGCAGCCAAGCCGCTCAATCCGGTCGCCGTAGAAGTACAGGATCTGGCGTTGACCGTTCTTGTCGAAGGTTCGTGTCGCCACCGAGCTTGAGGTGATCCACTTCTACCGAGATCACCGAGGACCAGAGGACCACCCGGTGATTTCGAGGCGGTTCTTCGCCCGAGCCGTCAGCGCATGACTCGCGCAGGGCCGATGCGCTCGCGGCAGCGGCGCGGACGGCTGGTGCTCGCCGGTCGAGTTCGGAGGCGGCGGAGCGCCGCTCGGCCTGGGTTCAGCGGAAACCCTTCCCGTCCATGATGAAGCGCTCAGAGCGCTCGGTGAGTCGCTCGGCGATGACCTGGGCGTTGAGCGCGTCAGGAAACACCTTCGTCCAGTCCTTGAAGACACGGTTGGTGGTGATGCAAGTCGAGCGTCGGTGGTCGTACCGCTCGGAGATGACCTGAAACGCGAGCTTGGCCTGCGCCGCGTCCATCGCGAGCACCGCAAAGTCGTCGATGACGAGGAGGTCGGCCTTCACGTACTTGCGCATCACGCGCTCGAGCCCGCCGTGCAGCTCAGCGCCGTGGAGCTCGTTGAGCAGGCGCGGCGCACTCACGACGACGACGCGCTTGTTCACCTGGCACACGCGCCATGCCAGCGCGCGAGCGAGGTACGTCTTTCCGGTGCCCGGTGTTCCGATGAAGAGCGGGTTGATGCCCTTCTCGAGGAAGGTGGCGTCGTGCAGGGCGAGGTACCGCGCCTTGAGCTTCTTCCGCACCGGGTCAAAGTCGAAGTCGAAGCCATCGACGGTGTTGATTTCGGGGAAGCGAGCGCCCTTCACCTTGGCGGCGATGGCGCTGTTCATCCGGCTGGCCTTCTCTTCGTCGCAGAGACGTCCGATGACGTCGCTGGTGGTGAGGTTCTCCTTCGCCGCCTTGTCGAGCAGCGTCTTCAGCGTCCGCGCCATGCCTGGCAGTCGGAGCCACTTCAGCTTCTGCAGCGTCAGCTCGATGTCGTCTTCGTGCTTCATCGTTCGTCCTTGGTGGTGCGTGGCTCGTCGTACCGAGAGAGGTCTGGCTCGGGCAGCGAAGGCTCGTCGAGCTCGGGCCGGCCGAGCTTGAGCGGCGGCGCTCGCGGCGCGAGGCCCTTCTTGTGGCGCAGCACGTACTCGACGAAGTCGGCGCCGACGTGGCCACCCGCCATCACCTCGGCCATGGCCTCGGCTGTCTCGGCGACACCGAAGACTTCAGCGAAGAAGACGAGCCGCACCTTCTCTCGGAAGAGGGACTTCGTGCCCGCCGTCGCCACCTTGAAGTACTTCGTCGCGACGTCGCCCATTCGTTGCAGCAGCGGCGGCAGTCCATCGCGGTCGGCCCCGGGCTTGAGCTCGAGCGCCTGCGCGCGGTGCGAGGCCGCCTCAATGTCTTCGCCGACGCCCCAGCTCCGGACGTGCGTGGCGACCTCTCTGTCGCTCAGGAAGATGCGCACCTGCGAGTCGTCAGCGCGCACGAGGACGCGCTGGGAGAGCAGCGAGGGCGGCACCGAGTAGAAGTTCCTGTCGAAGCGCACCCGGAAGGACTTCGTCACCGTCAGCCCTCCGTCGACCTCGTCGGTGTTGAAGGCCGTGGTGGGCAGCGGGCTCAGCGCCGCCTTCTCGGTGTGCTCGAAGACGAGCGCCGGTACCTTGCCCGTCTCCTCGTGCACGCGGTTGTTCGCGAAGTCGTCACGCCACTTCATGGCCTGAGCGTTCAAATCCATCAGGTCGCCGAAGCGGCGCCCGCGCCAGAAGCGCTCGCGCACGAAGCCAATGGGCCGTTCGACGCGCCCCTTCTCGTTGCCTGCTTTCACGTTGCAGGCCTTCACTGCGAAGCCGCGGCTGGCGGCGTACGAGAGGAAGCCCGTGTTGAAGAGGGTGCCCTTGTGGTTGTGCTGCAGCACCACCGTCTTCATGTTGTCGAAGATGTCGACGTGCGTCGTGCCGCCGAAGAAGCGCAGGCCTCGCTCCATTCTCCTCAGCAGGCTGCCCAGTGACTGGCTCAGGCAGAATTCCAGGTACAGGTACCGTGAGTGGCACAGCGCCATGACGAAGGCGCTCACCCTCCGTGGAACGCCCGGCAGCGCGAAGCCGAAGTCTGCCCAGTCCACCTGCACCGCCTCGCCGGGCTCGAAGTGCAGCTTCAGGAAGGGCTCGCGCTCCAGAGGCCGGAGCCGCCGCATTCTGTCTCGCAGGATGCTGACGCCGCCCTGGTAGCCCTTCGCGCGCAGCTTCTCGAGCACGGCGGGCGCCTTCAGCTCGGGCGTCTCGTCGAGCAGCGCCTTCACCTGCGCCTCGTACGGCGTCAACAGCGTCGTCCTTGGCGCGGCTTGCGTTCGCGCCTTCTTCGGCGCGCGGCCCACCACCTTCCTCACCGTGTTGCGCGACATGTTCAGCCGCTTCGCGATGGCTCGCACCGACAGCCCGTCGACGAGGTGCAGCTTCAGGACCTCCGCTGGCCGAGTGTCAGCGTCCATCGCGGCGGTCCTCGAGCGCGTGCAGGACGTAGAGACGCTCCGAGGCTGCCGCGGCGAGCGCCACCTGCCACGCACCGGCCCACGACCAGCTGCCCCTCTCGTCCGCAGAAATCACAGCGTGCAGCGACGCCGGCCTCGACCACGTGAGCAGCTCGCGCAACAGCCGCACTCGCCGGCTCGACGGCACTGCGTCGCTCATCGAGCCGGTGAAGCTCACCCGCAACAGCCCGTCGCTCCCCCTCGGCCACAGCTGCAGTCTCGACGGCTCGTTCCTCATGCGCGGCCTCAAGTGCCGCACTCGTCAATTCCTCGGAATGATGATCCGCCACGCCTCCGTGTTTCCGCGCTCTTCGTCTGCGCTCCGCGGCAGCGTGATCGGCTCTCCCCTCGGGCGACTGACGCAACTTCCGCCGGGCTGCGGTGGCGCTCACCACCCGACCGCGCTCGCTGCATTGCTCGCTGCAGTATGCCCGCCCAAAGTCACACGGCCGGCAGACTCGAAACGGCCCTTGGCACCATCGACACTCCCTGACTCGAATCTCCACCTCGCGGAGCGACCGAGAAGTCGACAGCGGGCACCGGCGGGACCATCTTCGTCATCGAGACGAAGCGGCTCCACCCGCTGGGCGGTCTGGTCGCACCCAGGCCGCCCGTCTCTTTCTCTCCTCACACAGCGTCCGCCCACTCGACCGGCCTCGCCACTTCGCGACCCTAAGAGGCCGCCTCCGCGAGCTTCGCTCGCTCCGGCGGGGCGTCACGCACGCACGACTGCAACCTCGACGTGGATCACCCTGGTCTTGCTCGTTCTCGGTGGAAGTGGATCTCGATCACGTCGGTGGTGACA
>JAMHXF010000028.1:0-118057 GCA_035910535.1 Archangium sp.
GGGTGGACTCCTTCGACCAGTGATGCGACGTCGAAAAGTCCCGGTGAGCGGACTTTCGACCACGGGTGCGCCATGACGCGCGTTCGGCCGCACCCTTCACGCCCTGCGCGTTGCCTGCTACGGCCGCCCGCGTGGCGCCGCTCATCAACCTGAAGAACCACGATTTCGACGGCTTCGGGCACGCGCTCGCGGCCACCGGGCTCAACCGCACCGAGCAGTTGAAGATCTTCGCGGGCATCTTCAGCCATGGCGCGCAGTCACTGAGCGACCTCAAGGCGGCCCCACAAGTGCGCGCCACCGTGCGCGACTGGGTGCAGCAGCACGGCGAGCTCCCGAAGCTCAAAATCGTCGAGCGGCGACAGGCCGATGACGGCTTCGTGAAGTACCTCTTCGAGTCAGCGCTCGGCGGGCGCTTCGAGGCCGTGCGCATTCCACTCTTCGAGACCAAGTACGTGGTCTGCATCTCGAGCCAGGTCGGCTGCGCGCTCGCGTGCGACTTCTGCATGACCGGCAAGATGGGCTTTCAGCGCAACCTCGAGACCTGGGAAATCGTCGACCAGGTGCTGCAGGTGCGCGCCGAGGCCGAGCGCCCCGTGCGCGGCGTGGTCTTCATGGGCATGGGCGAGCCGCTGCTCAACTACGCCAACGCCACGCGCGCCGCGCGCATCATGTGTCACCCCGCAGGCCTCGCGATTTCCGGCAAGAGCATCACCTTCAGCACCGCCGGCTGGGTGCCGGGCATTCGTAAATACCGCGCTGACAAGTTGCCCTTCCGGCTCGCGTTCTCCATCACCTCGGCGATTCCTTCGAAGCGCGTGCAGGTGTTGCCCGTCGAGAACACGTGGCCGCTCGACGCGCTGGTCGCCGAGATTCGCGCCTACGCCGAAGAGAGCGGCACCCGCGCGATGCTCGCGTACGTGATGATCAGTGGCTTCAACTTGGGCCTCGAAGACGCCGAAGCACTGCGGGACGTGTTCGCCGGCGTGCCCGTCATGATTGACCTCATCGACGTGACGGACCCCACGGGCAAGTACCTCCCGCCGACGGCGGAAGAGCTCGCGGCGTTTCGCGACCACCTGCAGGTCGTCAAGGCGCCCATCGCGCGGCGCTACTCGGGCGGTAAAGAAATCGGCGCGGCGTGTGGAACGCTCGAAGCGTCACAACGCGGTGGTGTGGTGCTGGCCCCTCTCCCCAGCCCTCTCCCCGCTTCGCAAGGAGAGGGAGTCTGATGGCTCGCATCGCCCACACCACCATCGACAACGCTGCTCACTACGCCTGCACGCTCCGCGCGGGTCACCACGCGCTCACCGCCGACGAGCCCACGTCGCACGGCGGCACCGACACCGGGCCCGCGCCGTACCAGCTGCTGCTCGCGGGCCTCGCGGCGTGCACCGCCATCACGCTGCGCATGGTCGCCGAAAAGAAGTCGTGGAACGTCGGCGCCATTCACGTCGACCTCGACTTTCACAAAGACTCCGCCGAGCACACCGGCCGCATCACCCGCGTCGTCACCTTCAGCGAGAAGTTGAACGACGAGCAGCAGGCCCGCATGGCTGCCGTCGTCGAGAAGACGCCCGTCACGCTCAAGGCCGGCACGCCCATCACCACGACCTTCGGCTGATCAGCACAGCTACACCCACACCTCGGGTTCTGGTGTGACCGTGCGGTTGCAAAACTTCGACGCCGCGCAATGCGCGGCAGAGCGCTAAAGTCTGCGCCCGATGCGACGTTGGCTCATTTTCATATTGATGCTGAGCGCAGGCGTGGTGCGAGCAGAAGAAGCGCCCGCTGGCGTGTTGTTGTTACCCCCCGTCGCAACCGTCGCCGTCGGCAAGAAGGGCGGCTTCGTCGGCGTCGACACGCGCAAGACGGCCGAGCGCTTCGACCTCGCCGCGCATCAACGCCTCGTCACCGCCTTCAACGCGAAGCTTGGCGGGCGCGTGCTGCCGGCCGACGTCGCGCAGGGGCTGCTCTCGAAAGAGGGCGTCACCGTGCGCACCGTCGACAAGCCCGAAGCGCTCGCCAAACTCGCGGCCGCCGCACGCGTCGAGTGGGTCGTCACCTTCACCGTGAGCCGCAGCAACGCGCTCATCGCGCAGATTTTCGACGCGCAGGGCAAGCCCGTGGGAGACGCAGCGTCGCTCTCGTCTGTTTCGCCGGGCCTCAAAGACGCGCAGGCCGAAGCCATCGCCGCGCTGGTGGCACCCAGGCTCATCACCGTCGAGAAGGCGCGCGTCGAGCTGCTCGCAGACCTCGCGCGCCAGGCCGCTGCCGCACGACCGCCTCCGCCCGAAGAGTTCGTCGACACCGAGCTCTCGCAGCTCCAGAAGAAGCGCGCGGGCCGCACCGAAGACGAAGGCTGGAAGCCCGACCCCAACCGCACTCGCGTGTGGGTGGCCGTCGGCCCCGGCGCCGCGCTGCGAGACCTGCGGCTCACCGGCGATGAAACCGCGCAGCTCTCGGAGCTGGAGAACGGCGGCGTGGTGGGCCTGGGCATTGCCGCGCAGCTCTTCCCGCTCGAGTTCTTCGACGCCACTGGCGGCAAACGCTGGAGCCAGCTCTCGCTCGAGGTGCACTACCGCCGCGCCTTCGTGCAGGCCCGCGCCGCCGACACCACGTGCAGCATGACCGACGACGACCTGCAGCTGCGCGCGGGCTGGCGCTACCGCCTGGGCGAAGGCTACCTGCCCACCATCGGCATCGCTGGCGGCTGGTCTCAAGAGCAGACGCGCTTCGAGTGCTCTCTGCCGCTGGTCAGCACCACCTGGCGCGGCGTCGACGCGCAGCTGCGAATTCGTCAGCCGCTCTTCCGCGACATCGTGACGCTCGAGCTCGTCGGAGGCCCGCGCGTCATTCTTCCTGGCCCGCTCGCCGCGCAGCCCGGCTTCAGCTTCTCGGGTGAAGCGTGGCTCGAGGTGAAGCCGGTCTCGATTCTCTTCGCGCGCGCAGGAGGCCGTGCGTCGTACCTGCAGGCCTCCAACACCTCGCTTTCCGCCACCGACACCCGCGCCTTCTTCGCGCTCGAATTGGGAGCCTTCTTTTGATTCGCCAGCTCATCTTCGTCAGCGTCTTCGCGTCGAACGCGGCCTTCGCCGTCTGCAACCTGATGGTGCCCAACAACCCCGAGAACGACTGCGACTTCGACAACTGCACCGTCGCGCAGGGCGACTGCGCCGACAACCCCAACACCAACCCCAACGCGGCCGTCATTCGTGGCGCGAGCTGCCCCAACGGCGCCTACGCGGAAGTCTGCGACGGCGTCGACAACAACTGCAGCGGCGGCGTCGACGACGGCAACCCCGGCGGCGGCATGGTGTGCAGCACGGGCCAGTCGGGCGTGTGCGGGCCGGGCACCACCGCGTGTCAGAGCGGCGCCATCGCCTGCGTGCGCAACGTCAACCCCGGCACCGAGACGTGCAACGGCCTCGACGACGACTGCGACGGCACCGCCGACGAGAACAACCCCGGCGGCGGCGCGAGCTGCATGACGGGCCAGATGGGCGTCTGCTCGGCGGGCACGCGCACGTGCACCAGCGGCATGCTGCAGTGTCAGCGCAACGTCGCTCCGTCGGCGGAGCTGTGTGACGGCGCCGACAACAACTGCAACGGCCAGACAGACGAGACGTTCAACCTGGGCCAGGCCTGCACCACCGGGTTGTTGGGCGTGTGCGGCGCGGGCACCAACCAGTGTCACGCGTCGAACGGCACCGCCATTTGCCGGCAGACCACGATGTCGAGCGCCGAGACCTGCAACAACCTCGACGACAACTGCGACGGCACCATCGACAACGGCGTGCCGACCTCGGCGTGCACCACGGGCCAACAGGGCGTCTGTTCTGCGGGCACGCGGCAATGTCAGGCGGGCGGCATGTCGGTGTGCGTACGCACCACCGCGCCGTCGGCCGAAATCTGCGACGGCCTCGACAACAACTGCATGGGCGGCGTCGACGAAGGCTTCAACGTGGGTGGCAGCTGCACCGTTGCGGGGCAGCAAGGTCGCTGCGCGATGGGCACGCTGTCGTGCAACGCGGGCGGCACGCAGTGCACCGGGCCGTCACCCGCCACCGAAATCTGCAACGGCATCGACGACGACTGCGACGGCACGACGGACGAGGGGCTCACCGGCGGCGCCTGCAACACCGGGCAGCAAGGCGTGTGCAGCGCGGGCACGTTGACCTGCAGCGGCGGCACGTCGACCTGCGTGCGCAACGTCGCGCCCAGCCCCGAAATCTGTGACGGCCTCGACAACAACTGCGCCGGCGGCGTCGACGAAGGCACCAGCACGATGATGGCGTGCACCACCGGGCAGCAAGGCGTGTGCAGCGCGGGCACCATGCGCTGCCAGAGCGGCACGCAGCAGTGTGTGCGCACCACCGGCCCGTCGACCGAGACGTGCAACAACGTCGACGACGACTGTGACGGCACCGTCGACGAAGGCGTCACGCGCGTCTGCTACGCGGGCGCGGCGGGCACCTTCACCGGCACCTGCCCCGGCGCCAACTGCAACCCCCACGGCGCCTGTGATGGCGTGACGCAGGCCTGCAGCGCCGGCGTCTTTCCGGCGTGCACCGCGGCGACGCCGGGCCAGACCTTCCCCGGCGTCGAGAGCTGCAACAACATCGACGACGACTGCGACGGCACCACCGACGAAGGCCTGTCGGGCGGCGCGTGCACCACGGGGCAGCTCGGCGTGTGCGGGCCGGGCACCGAGCGCTGCATGAATGGCGGCCTCACCTGTCAGCGCAACGTGAACCCCGGCACCGAGCAGTGCAACAACCTCGACGACGACTGTGACGGCACCATCGACGACAACGTCACGCCGCTGCGCTGCTTCACCGGCGACGCGGGCACCTTCACCGGCACCTGCCCCGGCGCCGGCTGCACGCCGCGTGGGCAATGCCGGGCCGGCACCGCGATGTGCTCCGCCGGCGCGTGGGGTGTGTGCACCGGGCAGACGTTGCCGGTCGCCGAAATCTGCGACGGCCTCGACAACGACTGCAACGGCAGCAACGACAACGGCCTCATCACCGACGCTGACGGCGACGGCGTGCGCGCGTGCATGACGTGCGGCTCGCCCATGAGCCCGTCGTGCGACTGCAACGACAACAACCCCAACGTGCGCCCCAACGCCGCCGAGACGTGCGACGCCATCGACAACAACTGCAACGGGCAAATCGACGAAGGCAGCGGCCCCGGCGGCAAGGTCACGCAGAACTGCTACTCGGGCCCCGCCGGAACTTCGGGGGTCGGCGTGTGTGTCTCGGGCGTGCGCGTGTGCAACGCCACCGTGCCCGGCATGAGCAGCTTCGGCGCGTGCACCAACGAAGTCGTGCCCGGCGCTGAGACGTGCAACGGCCGCGACGACGACTGCGACGGCACCGTCGACAACGGCTTCGACGTCGACAACGACACCTTCGTCTCGTGCGCGGCCTGTAACAACCAGCCCAACTGCGACTGCAACGACAACGACGCCACCATCAAGCCCGGCGCCGTCGAGCTCTGCGACACCGTCGACCAGAACTGCAACGGGCAGCTCGACGACGTGCCTTCGCGCCGCTGCTTCGCGGGGTTGAACGTCACGCCCGACACGTACACCGGCACGTGCCCCGGCCCGACCTGCACGCCCAAGGGCGTGTGCATGGCAGGCCTGCAGTCGTGCAGCGCCGCTGGCGCGTGGGGTGTCTGCGCTGGCGCCACGTTGCCCAGCAACCCGCCCGACGCCGGCGAGCTGAGCTGCAACGCGCTCGACGACGACTGCGACGGCGTGGTGGACGACGGCAACTTCGACATGGACATGGACGGCCAGCGCTCGTGCGCCGGCGACTGCGACGACAGCGACCCCGCGGTGCGCACCGGCCTGCCCGAAATCTGCGACGGCAAAGACAACGACTGCGACGGCATCATCGATGGCGTGTCGACGGCCTGCTACTCGGGCCCGGCGGCGACGCGCGGCCTGGGCATCTGCCGCGACGGCACGCAGCAGTGCGTCATGGGCATGGGTATGGGCACGTGCCTGGGCGAGGTGCGCCCGACGCCGCTGCCCGACGGAGGCGTGCCGGTCTTCGTGCCTGACGGAGGCGCCAACGACCCCGAGCTGCTGTGCAACGGCCTCGACGACGACTGCGACGGCATCGTCGACGACGGCTTCGACAACGACGGCGACGGCGTCACCACCTGCCAGAATGACTGCGACGACAACGACCCGTTCAACCACCCGGGCCGCGCGGAAATGTGTGACTGCCGCGACAACGACTGCGACACCCAAATTGACGAAGGCGACGTGTGCCGGGGCGCGCCGTGCCACGACTTCGACGGCGACGGCTTCACCAACTGCGCGGGCGACTGCGACGACTCCAACGGCGCCATCGGCCCGCATGTCAGCGAGCGCGTCGGCAACGGCGTCGACGACGACTGTGACGGCGCCATCGACGAAGACACCGACGAAGACGGCGACGGCTATTCGACGGGGCAAGGCGACTGCAACGACCGCGTGGCCTCCATCAACCCCGGCGCCATCGAGGTGTGTGACGGCTTCGACAACGACTGCGACGGCGAGAAAGACGAAGGCTTCGACGTCGACGGCGACTTCGCCACCACCTGCGCCGGCGACTGCGACGACAACGACCCCGCGCGCAGCCCGTTCCGCCGTGAAATCTGCGGCAACGGCATTGACGAGAACTGCGACGGCCGCGTCGACGAAGACACCGACCTCGACGGAGACGGCGTCACCACCTGTCAGGGCGACTGCAACGACTTCAACGCGCAGGTGCACCCGGCAGCCGGCAACGTGTCGGCGGCCATTGAAATCTGCGACGGCCAGGACAACGACTGCAACGGCCGCGCTGACGACGGCTTCGACAACGACAACGACTTCGTCGCGGTGTGCTTCGGCGACTGTGACGACAGCGACCCGACGGTGAACTCCAACGCCGTCGAGATTCCCGGCAACAACAAAGACGACGACTGCGACGGCTTCGTCGACGAGGGCGCCGACGACCGCGACAACGACGGCTTCTCGGCCTTCTGTGGCGACTGCAACGACTCGAACCCCGCGGTGCACCCGCACGCCACCGAGCTGTGTGACCGCATCGACAACAACTGCGACGCCTTCGTCGACAGCGCGCCGGGCCAGCCCAACCTCTGCGCCGTCTGCTTCGACGCCGACATGGACGGGCAGACCAACTGCGACGGCGACTGCAACGACGCAGACCCCACCATCTTCCGCGGCGCGCCCGAGCTGTGCGACGTGAAGGACAACGACTGCGACGGCGACGTCGACCTCGACCCGGCGACGGGCCTGCGCGTGTGTGTCGACGACGGGGGCGTTTCGCTCGACGGCGGCGCCGATGGCGGCGAGCCCACCGACGCGGGCGTGATGACTGACGGTGGCGCTGTCGACGGCGACGGCGGCATGTCGACGGGGCGCCCGAAGGTCGTCACCGGCTGTGGCTGCAGCGGCCCGGCCGACTTCGCGCCGCTGGCGTTGCTGGGCCTCGCCTTGCTCTCGCGTCGCCGAAGAGGCGCGGGGCGGGCGGGCGCAGCGGGAGCGCCGGTGTTGCTCGTCTCGACGTTGGTGCTGGCGCTCGGCGCATGTACCAGCGCGCTCGAGACGCCGCAGTCTCCTGACGCCGGCATCGACGAAGAAGACGGCGGCGTCACGCACGACGGCGGCCTCACCGACGCGGGCGTCGACGCCGGTGCTCGCGTGCCGGCCTGCCCGGGGCTCGAGGCCATCGAGCAGCTGCCCACCGAAGTTCCGGGCACGCGTGTGGTCTTCACTGCGGGCCGCCGCTACACGGTGACTGAGAACGCCGGGGCGCAGCTGCTGACCTTCGACGACGGCGCGGCGAACCTCGGGGGCTTCGTGTTGCGGCGCCCGCTGCCTGCCGACATCGACCCCACGCGCGCCGATTCGCTCGACATACTCGCCAGCCGCGAGCTCGCGGCGCTCGCCAACCTGGGCGGCTCGCCGTTGGTGCGGGACCGCGTCGAGCGCTTCAACCGCATCTACGCCGACGAGGGCGCGGCGACTGACGGCGGCACCGCAGATGCCGGCATGGTGTACCGCAAGGCCGACTTCTCACACGGCGAGACGATGACCTTCGCCACCGCCACCAACCCCTTCGCGGTGCGCAACCGCCTCGCGGTGGCGCTCTCGGGGCGCGCGGCGGCCGACGTGGGTACGTTGCCTGTCGTTGCGGGCAGCACGGCCGAAGAGCAGCTCGTGGTGTACCTGCTGTTCCGTGTTTCGGGCGGCGACATCTTCATCTCCGGGGCCGTCAGCACGTTGACGCAGTTCCGCGTCAATCAACCGGCGCTCACCGACCTCACCAACGGCACGCACCTCTCGGCGCCCGGCGGCATCGTCAGCTACGAGTGCGAGACGGTGCAGGCGCCGCCGCTCAAGACTGACTTCCTCTTCGTGGTCGACAACTCAGCCTCCATGCTCGAAGAACAGACGGCGCTCGCCAACTCCGCCGACGCGCTGTTTCAGGCGTTCCGCGCGTCGGGCCTCGACTTCCGCATCGGCGTCATCACCACCGACAGCGACGTGCTGCGTGGCAACGGGTTCACCTCCGACCTGGCGCAGTTCAAGAGCGACGTGCGCGTGGGCATCAACGGCAATGGCTTCGAAATGGGCCTCGAGTTCGCGCTGCGTGCGTTGCGCGCCGCGAAGCTGGCCACTGCGCCCGAGCGCCGCACGCGTGACGATGCGGGTCTCGTGGTTGTCTTCGTGAGCGACGAAGAGAACGCGGGCCTCAAGACCGTCGCCGAGTACGCGGTCGACTACATCGCCGAGAACGCGGTGGCCTTCGGCATCGTCGGGCCGCGCCCCAACGGCTGCACGCGCGTGGGCCTCGGCGCCGCGGTGGCGGGCACGCAGTACATCGACCTCGCGGCGGCGACGGGCGGCAGCACGGGCAGCATCTGCAACCCGAACATCACCGAGGTGGTCGAAGAGATTCTCTTCGGCGCCATCGGAGCCTCGAGCCGCGCGAAGCTGCGCAACCGTCCCATCTCCGGCTCGCTGGCGGTGAAGACGACGGTCGAGGTGCCGCGTACGCGCGACAACGGCTTCGACTTCGACCCGGCGAACAACACGCTGCTCTTCTTCGGGGCGTCTCCGCCCGAAGGCACCGACGTCACCGTGGCGCTCGCGACGTTCGTCTACTTGAACTGAGTCAGCGCGAGACCTTGAACTCCACGCGGCGGTTCTTCGCGCGGCCCGCTTCGGTGTCGTTGGTGTCGACCGGGCGGTCATGGCCGTAGCCGACGGCCTCGAGGCGGCTCGCGGCCACGCCTTTGCTCTCGAGGTACTTCTTCACCGCCTGCGCGCGCGCGAGTGAGAGCGGTTGGTTGGCCAACGGCTCGCCGGTGATGTCGGTGTGGCCTTCGATGGTCATCTTTGAAATCGCGTCGGTGGAGTTGAGAATCTTCGCCACCGCGTCGAGTAGATCCATCGACCGCGGCTCGATGGTCGACTCGCCGTGACGAAAGGAAATCGTCTCGCGCACGATGATGGAGTCGGTGGTGAGCTCCACCAGCTCCGACACATCGCGGGGCGCAGGCTTCACCGCGTCAGGTGACTTCACGCAGCCCAGCAGCGCCCCTGTCGCCACGAGCACCGCAGCGATTCGCATCACAGACATGTCTGCCTGCTTAGCAACAGGTGCCCGCGCGCGCGATTTTCAGCCCTGCGAGTGCTACGGCTCCGTCCCATGACTGGACTCTTTCATGCGCATTCGGGGCTTCGGTACGTGGTGTTGTTGCTCGCGGTGGTGAACCTGGTGGTGCTGCTCGCCGGGCTCGCGTCGAAGAAGCCCTTCGGCAAGCTGCACCGCGCGTTGGGCGCCGCGTTCGCGGGCACGCTGCACCTGCAGGTGGTGCTCGGCATCGTGATGGTGGCGCTGGGCACGTACTACCCGAAGCTCATCGGTCACTTCGCGATGATGATTCTCGCGGCGGTGTTGGCGCAGGTGACGATGTCCATCAACCGCCGCAAGCCGACGCCGGGCTTCCAGTTGCCGCTCATCGGCGTGGGCGGGGCGTTGGTGCTCATCATCGGCGGCATCATGGCCATCTCGCGCGGCGTGCTGCAGTCGACCGCCTTCGGCGTGGGAGGTTGAACATGCCGCACATCACGCTCTTCTACGGTGGTGCGCTCGGGTTGTTGACGTTGCTGCTCGGTATGAATGTCACGCGCGTTCGCGCGGGCTTCAAGCTGTGGGTCGACCCGAACACGCCTCCGAAGAAGTTGTACGTCGCGATTCGTGCGCACGGAAATCTCGTCGAGTGGGGGCCGCTGCTGCTGACGTTGCTGTTGCTCGTCGAGCTCGGCGGAGGCGCGAAGACGCCGCTGTGGGTCGCCGGCGGCCTGTTGCTGGGCGGGCGCGTGCTGCACGGCCTGGGGCTCGCGGCGGGCATTCCCGTTTCTCCGCTGGGCAGCGCGCTGACGTGGGGCGTGGCGGGTTGGCTCAGCGTGTGGGCGATGCTGCTGGGCCTGAGCTGACTACTTCGAAGGAAAGCGCTCGACGTGCTGCTCTCCGCGGCGCCCGAAGTAGGTGACGTGGCGACCTGCGAGCCACACCACGTACCCGACACAGCCCGCACGGCGAGAGCGCGCCAAAAACTCGGGGTACTTCACCTGGCCTGACTGGGAGCCTCGAATGGCGGCGCCGAGCGCAGCGACGTGGGCGCCGAAGTCGCCGGTGCCAGCAAGTGAAGCGGCGAGCCCCTCTTCGATGATGTGCACGAGGTCTGAGTTCATTCGGTGGGTACCCGGGTGAGCTGGTGCGCGGTGACGACGTCTCGGAGCGCGCGGGTGACGAGCTGGCGGGTGCGCGGGCTGAGGGTGGAAAAGAAGTGTGCGTCGTTCTCGTCGGCGATGCGCGCGAGCTTCGGCACCAGCTTGCGACCGCTCCGCGTCAACCGCAGGCGCCACACCCGCGCGTCTCCAGAGGCGCTCTTTCGCTCGACGAGGCCCTTGGCTTCGAGGCGCGTGAGCAGCTTCGAGACGGCGCCTTTGGTCATGCCGAGGCAGGTGACGAGCTCGGCCGCGCTGGGCGGTTCGGGCGCGAAGAGCTCACGCAGCGTGACCCATTCAGTGACGGTGACGCCGCGGGCCTCGAGCTGCTGCGCGAAGCGCTGAGAGACGTGGTTCGAGACGAACCGTAGCCAGAAGCCGAGGTGGTCTTCGATGGCGCTGGTTTTTGACATGAAAATATAGTTTCCGTGGAAACTATATTTTGCAACCCTAAATCACAAATCGGCGACGAGCTCGAAGCGCATGCGCACGCCTTCGACCGGCTCCACGACGTCGCCCGGCTTGAGCACCGCGCGCGCGACGGGCACGCCGTTGACCCGCAGCGCATACCGCCCGCCGCCCGTGCGAAATGGGTCGGCCTTCTCGTCGTAGACGACCCACTCGCCCTCGACGGTGCGGTGCAGGCTGCACGCGACGCGCGGCACGTCGCCGATGAGCCGAAGCAGACATTCAGGCGCGCCGCCCACGTCGGTGCGCGAGGGGTTCAACGTCACGTCAGACCAGGCCGCCGACGCGGTGGGTGTCCACGCCTCGAGGCGCAGCCGCGCGCGCAACCCCGCAGGCACCACCGCCGCCCAGCTGCCTTCGAGGGACGGCGCGACGCGCTGCAGTCGTACCCACGCCTCGTCGGTGTGGGGCCACGAGCCGCCCGCGCCGACGAAGCCCAGCGACACCGCGCGCAGCGACGGCGCGAAGTCGCATGCGCTCAACGCGTCGAGCGCGCGCACCGCTTCTGCGTCATTCACCGAGCCGCCTGAGAACAGCTCGATGCCCACCGTCGACAGCACGCGCGCCACCGGGAGCCGCCCCAGCTGCCCGATGAGCCACACCAGCCGCCCCGGCCGGCGCAGCGCCGCGCGGTGAATGCGCACCGCCGTCACCAGGCCGAGCTCGCTCCACGTCGGCAGCACTTCGCCTGCGCGCACGGCTTCACTCAGACCACCGAGGTGCTGCAGCTTCGCGTCTTCCGGGTGGGCGCCGCGCAGCCACCCGAGCAGCGGGTCGCCCTGCTCTTCGAGAAAGTCTGTGTACACGCGCCACGCCGCCTCGGGCTCCGTCGCGCCGCCGAGCGCGCGCTCGAGCTCGACACTCCGCGCCGCCGGCTTCGGAGGGTGCTCGACGAACTGCAGCACCAGCTCTTCGTCGATGAATAGACAGTCGCCGTCGTGCACGGCGACGCTCGAGTTCGCCGTCACCACCGCGCCGCGCAGCGAGAGCCGGACGCCCGCGGCTTCGACCTCGACGCCGGTGCCCGCTGCGCTGTGCAGCACGCGCAGCTCCGTCGCCTCGCCCTTCGTCAGCCGAATGCGCGCGTCTGACGCGGTGCCGACGCGCAGCGGCGTGCCTTCACGCAGACGAAACCGCTCGCCGACACGCGCCGATGTCCCAGTCGCGGGAACTCCGATGACGACGACGTGCATCAGCGCCTCATATGCGCATTGTCACGAGGTCGTCACTTGAACGGGCCGCGCGCCCTTCGTAGCCACGCGCGCATGAATCGATACTTCGTCTGGGGTTCATTCATCGCGGTCGGCGCGTTGACCTTCGTGCTGACGCTGTCGGTGCGCCTGGGTCTCGTGGTGGGGCTCGGCGCGGCGGCGTGCGTGTGGCTCTCGCTCGCGCGGGTGACGGCGCGTTGGCGCGAAGGCTTGCCTCCGTTCATCAACGCCGAAGACCCTGAAGAGGTCGGCGCGCAGCTGCGTGCGTTGCTCGAGCAGCGCCAGCCGCGCTGAGCCACGTGGTAGTGCCACGGGCATGTGGAACATCGAAGGCAAGACGGTGCTGGTCACCGGCGCGACGTCGGGCATCGGCTACGAAACGGCGTTGGGCCTCGCGCGCGGCGGAGCGCACGTCGTCATTGTCGGTCGCAACGCTGAAAAGACGGCGCGGGTCCTCGGAGAGCTGAAGGCGAAGAGCGGCAGCACGAAGCTCGAGTCGGTGCTTGGAGACTTGTCGTTGTTGAGTGAAGTGCGCTCGGTGGCGCAGCAGTTCCTCGCGAAGCACGACGCGCTGCACGTGCTGGTGAACAACGCGGGCGTCATCAACACCGGCCGCGAGCTGACGCGCGAAGGGCATGAAGTCACCTTCGCCACCAACCACCTCGGCGTGTTCCTGCTGACGAAGTTGTTGCTGCCGGCGCTCGAGAAGGGCGCGCCGTCGCGCGTGGTGACGGTGTCGTCGGGCATTCACCCGCTCGGCAAGATTCACTTCGACGACCTCACGCTCTCGCGCGGCTACGGCCCGTTCAAGGCGTACTCACAGTCGAAGCTGGCCAACATTCTCTTCACGCAGGAGCTCGCGCGCCGGCTGGAGGGAAAGAACGTCACCGCCAACGTGCTGCACCCGGGCTTCGTGGGCTCGAACTTCGCGCAGCGCCCCGGCGCGCTGGGAGCCGTGGGCCACTGGTTCACGACGACCTTCGGCAAGACGCCCGCGAAGGGCGCCGCGACGAGCCTCTACCTGTCGACGTCAGACGAGGTCAGCGCGGTGACGGGGCGCTATTTCATCGACTGCAAAGAAGCGAAGCCGCGCATTCGCGACACGTCGGTCGCCGCGCGGCTGTGGGACGTCACCGAGCAGCTGGTGAGCGCGTAGCTTAAGGCTGCAGCTTCGCTTCGAACCACGCCCACATCGCGGCGTCGCTCTCTTTGCCGCCGTCGTCACCATCGAGCGTGTGCGTCGCGTTGGGGAGCTCGAGCATTTCGACGCTGCGGTTGCGCGCGACGAGCGCGTCGCGGAAGCCCTGATTCACGTTGGGCGGCGCGATGGTGTCTTTGAGCCCTTGAATGAGCAGCACGGGGACGTCGGGCGCGTCGTCGAGGTACTTCACAGGGCTCGCGTCGAAGTACGCGTCGGGCGCCTGCTCGGGCGTGGTGCCTTTGGGCAGGTGGAGGAAGCGCGTGATGAAGCCCTGCACCCAGCCTTCGGTGCCGGCGTACAGCGGCCGCAAGTCGCCGGGGCCTGCGTACGAGACGACCGCCGCGACCTTGAAGTCAGCTGGGAACGGGCACCACGTGCCGTCGCGGCGCTCACTGCGCGGCGCCAGCGCAGCCATCAACGCGAGCTGACCTCCGGCGGAGTGGCCGACGGTGCCCACGCGCGTCGGGTCGATGCGCAGCTCGTCGGCGCGCGAGAGCAGGTAGCGAATGGCGCAGCGCGTGTCTTCGCTCTGCGCGGGCCACGGGAAGCGCGGGTTGCTGCCGGAGCCATTCACGTCAGCGAGCCGGTACTCGACGGTGGCCGCGACGTAGCCGCGGTTGGCGGCCTCTTTGATTTTGTCGCGGTAGTGATGATCAGCCACCGAGCCGATGTTCCAACCACCTCCGTGAAAGAAGACCAGCAGCGGCCGAAGCCCGTCGTGTGACGGCGTCGCGAGGTCGAGCGTCAGCGGGCGTGTGCCGTCGACGGGGTCGGGCGCGTCGACCCAGGAGATGGCGCCCTTCGGCGCACAGGCGGTGAAGACGAAGAGCGAGACGAGAAGGAGCCGCATGCGTGCACGGTAGCTCCCGCGTTCCATCCCGGGAACGCACTGATGCCGGTGTTCCACTTCCGTCACACGGGTTGCTGCCACATGGTGTGCACATGAAGCACGAGACGCTGACGAGACGACAGACGCTGGCGGCCGCGGCAGGTACCGCGGTGGTTGGTGCTGCGGGCATCGCTGCAGCCACGCGTGACGGAGGCACCATGACGCCGCAGAAGACAGAACGCATGCCGGTCGCATTTCTCCCGCACGGCGGAGGCCCGTGGCCTTTCGTCGACCTCGACTTCGGTGACGCGAAGGGCGCCGCCGAGCTGCGCGCGTACCTCGAGTCGGTGAAGGCGTTGCCGAAGACAGCGCCGAAGGCGTTGCTCGTCATCTCCGCGCACTGGGAAGAGCGCGTACCGACGGTGATGACCTCGGAGCGGCCGCCGATGCTCTACGACTATTACGGCTTCCCGCCGGCGTCGTATTCGATTCAGTGGCCGGCGCCCGGTGCGCCGAAGGTCGCGGCGCGCGTGCGTGAGCTGCTCGAAGGTGCGGGCTTCAAGACGGCGAGCGACGCGCAACGCGGCTACGACCACGGAACGTTCGTGCCGCTGAAGCTCACCTACCCGGAGGCCGATGTGCCGGTGGTGCAGCTGTCCTTGAAGGTCGGCCTCGACCCGGCGGAGCACCTGGCGATGGGGCGCGCGCTCGCGCCGCTGCGTGACGAAGGCGTGTTCATCATCGGCAGCGGCATGACGTTTCACAACCTGCGCGCGTTCATGAACCCGCAGGCCCGGCCGGTGGCGGAGACGTTCGACACCTGGCTGCGCGAAGCGACGACGGCGCCGGCGAAAGAGCGCGATGCGCGGCTGACGGACTGGGCGAGCGCTCCGATGGCGCGCGCGGCGCACCCGAGAGAAGAGCACCTGCTCCCGTTGATGGTGGTGGCTGGGGCTGCGGGCGATGACGTCGCCAGCGTGGCGTTCAACGGCACCTTCGGAGGGCTGCGGATGTCGGCGTACCACTTCGCGTAAGGTGTGGCTCCCGGCCGGGGTCGCGGTGGAGCGTCACGATGTCGAAGCGGTGGTTGGTGGCGATGTCTGCGCTGGCGCAGCTGTCGTGCTGCATCGCCCGCGGCGCCAGGGTGAAGACGCCGCGCGGTGACCGCAACATCGAAGACCTCGGCGTGGGTGATGAGGTCGTCGTCGTCGACCCCGTGACGCGTGAGCAGCACGTCGGGCTCGTCAGCGCGGTTCGTTCGGCGAAGCGTGAGTGTGCGGTCATCAACACCTCGCGTGGCTCGCTGCGGTTGACGCCTTCGCACCCGTTGTTCGACTCGGCGCGCAGGGAATGGGCTCCAGCGGGCGACTGGATTCTCGGGCTGCGCAGCGCGCTCGTACACGTCGACGGTGACGCGCACGTCATGAGCGTCGAGCGCTTCGTCGGCATCGACGACGTGTTCGATGTGTCGGTTTCTCACCCGCTGCACACGTTCGTCGCCGACGGCGTGGTGGTGCACAACAAGCAGCCACTGACATCGCCGTGCACCACGGCTTCTGGTGACGCGGTGCGCTCCGACGACAGGTGTTCATGCCCTTTGGGGGACGGGTTCGTCGTCTGTCGCGATGACGTGGCGACGTGCGCGTGTGTCGGGCTGGCGTCGCCCGCGTCGGCGGTGTCCTTCTCTTCTCGCTGGGCTTTTGCGCTCGGTGACAGCGACATCTCGCTGCGCGACGGCTCGAAGTGGAGTCGCCTGCGTTGCGGCGATTCGCCTCGTGCGTTGACGGTCATCGGCGGCGACGGCGTCGGCTGGTTCGATGATCAACGACTGCTCGCGTTCAGAGAGAGGGGCGACTGCTTCCTCGAGCACGACCTCGCGATTCCCGACGGCGGTTCGACGTGGGGCCAGCTCTGGTTCCTCGACAACGGACAAGACACGACGTCACCGCGCGTGGTGTCGATTGATGACGACGTGCTGCTCGCGTTTCGTGACTCGCGCATCTGGCTCGAGCCGAAGCGCGCCGCGAACGGGCAGCCGGCGCCGAGCTGGTACTCGTGGAATCAGACAGCCGGTTGGCAGCGCTACGAGTGGCGGCTCGAGGTGCTCTCGTCGAACACGTACCGGGTGTGGCCACGTTTTCGAGTCGGCAACGGGGCAGTGAAAGAAGCGGGTACGTTCGTCGCGCCCATCGACGTCGACGGTGGCTTGAAGACGCTCGCCGCCTGGTACGCAGAAGGCAACGCGTTCAGCTTCGCCGACGACGCTGGCGTTCGAGCGCTCTCACTGGGCCATCAGAGTTCAAGCAGCGGTGGTGAGACGGTGCTGCACGTCGCAGATTTCGCGCTGAGTAACGAAGGGTGGGTTGGGCCATGAATCTCGTCGCGCTGTCAGCGATGTGGGGTGGATCTCCGAATGAGTTAAGTCGTCGCCATGCCGCACTTCGAGCCGGTGCTTCGTCTGGCGTTCGGTCGCGCGTCTCGCCCGCAGGGTCGACCGCTTGGGTTGTCTGATGTGCCCGACGACCTGATTCTCCGCAGTGCTTCAGCGACGCAGCGACAGACGCTGCTGGTGGGGCTCGCGTTGAGCTACCGCGACGCGAAGTCGCCGGAGTTGCTCAACGCGCTTCGGCGTGTCGCTGGTGAAGGCAACGCGCTCGCGCTGCAGCAGGTGCTCGAGGTGATGGCGCGGTCTGCGTCGTTGGGCTTCGTGGTGGAGGCGCTCGGGCTCGACTGGTTGCTCGCGTTGGGGGTCACGCGCGGTGTGCACGTCAACGACGTGCTGGCGACGACGGACACGGTGACAGAGCGCGGCCTCACGCGAGAAGAGTCGCGGCGCATCGTCGAGAACTTCGGCCGCACGCTCGACCCGGCCAGCCTTCGTTTTCGGTTCACCACCGGTGTGATGACGATGGGCGCCGGCGCGATGGTGCTGGGCAACGTCATTCACGTCGACCCCACCGACCCGAGGTGGACGGTGCGGCGCGGCACGACGCTCAACGACGACCCCGACAACGACGCGTGGGACTCGTTCAACGGCGTGCTGCTCGCGCACGAGCCCTCGCACGTGTGGAGCTACCAGCATCAAGGTTCTCGCTACGCGGTGAACTCGGTGAAGGAGCAGCTCGCGGCGATGCAGGGCAGCACGCGCCAGGCGGCCTACGCGTACAGCGACGACAAGGCGCACTTCCTCGAGTTCGGTGAAGAGCAGCGCGCGATGGTCGTGCAGGACTTCGTTTCGGCCACGCGCGCGAAAGCGAAGGGGTTGCCGACGAGCGGCACGATGTTGGCGGGCGTGAATGCGGTCGACGACACGTTGGCGCGCATCACGAAGTACGTGGAGCAGATGCGCGCGATGGGCCCGGGTCAGGCCACGCCGGGGTTCCGTCGCGAGGAGTGGATTGTCTGCGCGTGCGTGACGGGCTTCACGCAAGACGGAGGCGCGCAGCTCGCAGCGCAGCAGGTCGATGCGGTCGTCGCGGCGGTGGGGCGTGAAGCGCAGCAGGCGGTGTTGCGCGGCGTGACGACGGGGAACGTCGGGCAGCTCGCGCTCGGTGCTGCGGGGGTCGGTGCGGCGGTCGCCGTGTCGGTGCTGACGCGCGAGCAGTCTGGCGACGGCGCAGCGAGTGGTGGTTCAGCGGTGCTTGATCAGGCCGGTCTTCCGCGTGGCGTCGAGCTCGGCGTCGCAGAGGGCGTGACGGGTTCAGTGGAGGCCGCGTGGGACGCCGGGGCGCCGAAGGCAGGTGCGTTGCCGATTGGCGTGAAAGATCCACGCGTGGAGTGGGGTGTGGGCGTGCATCGAGACGTCGGTGACGTTCGCGTCGACGCTGATGGAAAGGCGGTCATCGGGTTGGGTGGTGACGTGCGCCTGGCGAGCGTCGCGGTGCGCGTCGAGGGTGGTGACGCTGCGGTCGCGGCGCGTGTCGGCGTGGCGCTCAAGCCCGGCGGTGAACGTACGTGGGCGCATCTGTCGCTCGAGTCGGAGCCGGTGACGGTGACGGCGGGCGTCGAGGTGTCGTCGCGCGAAGGTGTGGCGAGAAACGTCGCGGCGCATGCGGGCGTCGAGACGAAGCCGGTGCAGTTCGACGCGAAGGGCTCGTTCTCGCGGCACGCGGCCGATGCGCCGTTGCAGCTCGACGAGGCGACGTTGAGCGCGACGGTGCAGCCGACGGCAGGTGTGTCGTTGGGGACGAGCGTGAAGTTGGTGCCCGCGGGGCTCGACGCCGTGAGCGCGCAGGTCGCCGCGATTCACGACAAGGGTTCGTTGTCGGTTGCTGCGGAAGCGACGGAGCTGACGACGAAGCCGAAGCTCGGGGTCGTGTTGACGGCGACGGAGCGGAAGTCGGGAGTCGCGGTGTCGGCGAACGTGCAGGGCACTCCGTCGACGGGTGAAGTCCAGGGCGGGGTGACGGTGAGCGTGCCGCTGCCTGAGCCCGGGAAGAAGGGCTGATCATCCGCGCGGCTACAAGCCGTCGGCGCGCCGCGAGTACCAGTCCGGCGGAAAAGTCGGCCGCAAGGCCGCGACTCGCGCGGGTGACTGGAGGATGAGGTCGATGCCTCCATCGTAAGGCGCGAAGACCTCGCCGCTGGTTGCCGAGCACCAGAGGAGCCGAAGCTCGTCTTTGGCGATGGCATCGATGAAGCGGTCGAAGTCTTCATGCGGCCAGGTCGTTCGCGTTGCGTAGGTGACGAAGCGGCCATCGAGCAGCGGGTGCTCATACGAGCCGACACGCTCGAACGACATCGCTGGTTCGCCGGGCGTGTCCGCCTCGTACAGCCCGGTCGTGAGCCACACCGGTTCGCCAGTGACCAGGAGCTCCGACGCGGCCGCCCACGCCCGACGTCGTACCTCTGCTTGCTCCACGGGGTCTTCGGCGTAGCGCTTCGAGTTCGGGAGCGAATGAAGTCGCAGCCATCGAGCTGGGTAGTCGTTCCGAAGGCAGTAGCCAGTTGGAGGTGTCGTTGCGTAGTGCTCGCTCCACCAGCGTTCAAAGACCTTCATGAAGTCGAACCTTGCAGCGCAACGCCACGGTGACCATCGAAGGCTGCGACGCGCCGAGGCTGAGAAGCCCACCTTCCCTCTCGGAAGACGTTCAGTGTAGGCACGCTGTCCCATGCGTTTTCTCGTTGCGGCCTGTGTCTTGTCGTTCTTCGCGTGCGGCACTCCTGAGTTCCGAATTGGAGACCCGTACTTCGACGCAGGTCAGATGGAAGAAGACGCAGGTGTCGACGCGGGCACGGGCGGCGGAGCTGCGACGGGCGGCGGAACTGCGACGGGAGGCGGAACTGCGACGGGAGGCGGAACTGCGACGGGCGGCGGAACTGCGACGGGCGGCGGAACTGCGACGGGCGGCGGAGCTGCGACGGGCGGCGGAGCTGCGCCGGGCGGCGGATCTGCGACGGGTGGCGGATCTGCGACAGGTGGCGGAGCTGCGCCGGGCGGCGGAGCTGCGACGGGCGGCGGAGCTGCGACAGGCGGCGGAGCTGCGACAGGCGGCGGAACCGCGACAGGCGGCGGAACCGCGACAGGCGGTGGAACTGCGACGGGCGGCGGAACTGCGACGGGCGGTGGAGGCGGCACCTGCACTGGCTGCCTCTCGTCGGGCGCCTGCATCACCACCAGCAGCAACACGTTCTGTGGCATCGGCGGCGTGAACTGCGCGACGTGCACGACGCCCGACACCTGCTCGGCCACCGGCACCTGCGCCATCGACCCGGCCTCGTCGTGGCGCGTGCACGTCTCCCGCCTCGTGCTCGAGGACGAATGGGACGACAACTCCCTGCCGGACCCGTTCATCCAACTCTGGTGCCCGTCGACCGCGACGTCGGTGACCTCAACGCAACCGACCGTCAGCAACACCACCGTCGCCACGTGGACCACCAGCAACTGCGTCGTCACCGCGGCGCAGCTCTTCTCCAGCGGCTTCGACTTCGCGGTGATGGAAGAAGACTTCGCCTTCAACGACACCATTCAAGGCCGCACGCGCGTCACCGTGCAGCCCACGCACCTGCGCAACGGCTCCTTCGTCGGCAGCAGCGCGAACATCGTCTCCATCACCTTCACCTTCACCAAACAGTGATGCGCGCCCTCGCCGTCGTCGCGTTGATCAGCTCGGGCTGCGCGACGAACATGTCTGCCCCGACGCCGATGACCTCGGTGCGTGACGAGCTCAAAGACGGCCCCGCGAAGTGCCTCGTGGTCTTCCTCCCGGGCGTCGGTGACAGCGCCGACGACTTCTCGAGCTACGGCTTCGTCGACGCGCTCCGCGAGCGGAACTTCTCGGTCGACATCGTCTCGGCCAACGCCACGCTCGGCTACTACGTGCGCGGCAAGTTCATCGACCGTCTCAATCAAGACGTTGTCACGCCCGCGCGCAGCAAGCCCTACGAGCAGACGTGGTTCATCGGCATCTCGATGGGTGGCATGGGAGCGCTGCGCTATGCCTCCGAGCAGCCCGAGCACGTCACCGGCGTGCTGGCGCTCGCGCCGTTCCTCGGAGACCGCACCTTGTCCGACGAAATCCGCAACGCGGGAGGTCTCTCGAAGTGGAAGGCGCCCGAGGCCGCGAAGCCCGTCGACGGCCCGTCAGCCGAGCGACAGCTGTGGCGCTGGGTGCAGAGCGTCACCAGCGGAGGTCAGCAGGGCCCGTCGCTCTACGCCGGCTGGGGTACGGAGGACCGCTTCGCGCCGCAGGTCGAGCTCCTCGCCGCCGAGCTGCCGACCGCGCACACGTTCAAGATGAAGGGCGCGCACCGCTGGTCGACGTGGAGGCCGCTCTTCGGCGCGTTTCTCTCGGACTCTGACTTCACGCGCGGCTGCAGCCGCTGAACGCAGTAGAAGCCGGGCCCATGGCCCTCCGACTCTTCGCTGCGTGTGTGGTGCTGACCGCCGTCGTTGGTTGCAAGAAAGACGCGCCCGTCGAACCTGAAGCGCACGGCGCGGTGGGCCTCGACGCCGGCATGCCGCCGAAAGAAGTGCAGCTCACCTTCCTCGTGACGGGCGCCGAGAACGGGTACCTGTTGCCCACCGCCGGTGACGACGGCCCGCGCGGTGGCGCCGCCGAAGTGTTGGGCCGCTGGGTCTCTGAAGAAGGGCACTGCATCGAAGGCGCGTGCCCCAACGCCAGCACCGTCGCGCTCTCGACCGGAGACAACGCGAACGGCGCGAGCATCTCCAGCTACTTCAAGGGTGAGTCGACGGCGCTGGTGATGAAGCGCATGGGCTACGCGGCGTCGGCGTTCGGCAACCGCGAGCTCGACTGGAACCGCGAGCAGTTTCTGCTCAACACGCGCGCAGGCGGCTTCCCGTACCTCGCGGCGAACCTGGTCGCGCAAGACGACAAGGGCGCGGAGCTGCAGCTGCGGCCATTCGTGATGCTCGACCGTCGCGACATCAAGGTGGCGGTGTTGGGTCTGGCCGCGCGCAAGTCGACGTGGACGCCCATGCCCGGTCGCATGGCGGGCGTGCAGTTGTTGACTGACGACGCTGCGCTGAGCGCGCAGGTGCCGGCGGCGCGGAAGCTGGGCGCTGACCTGTTGGTGTTGCTCAGCGACGGCTGCCTGCACGACATGCCCGCGCTGCTCAACGCGCACCCTGACTGGGGCTTTGCGTTCGTCGCCGGTCGCGACTGCGAGCAGCCGTACCCGCAGAACGTCGGCGTGACGCGGCTGGTGTACCCGGGTCGTCATTGGAATGAATACGCGCGCGTGGTGGTGACGGCCGACTTGAACAAGCCCGTCGAGCAGCGCGCGGCGAAGGCTGAGCTGACGCTGGTGCCGGTGGTCGGCGCGTCGAAGCCTGACTTGAAGACGGCCGAGCTCGTCTCGGAGTGGAAGACGAAGCTCGACGCGGCGCTCGGTGCGCCGATTGGCTTTACGAAGTCGGGCCTGGAGCAGGACTCGGCGCAGATGTCGACGTGGCTCACCACCGCGCTCAAGGAGCGCTTCAAGACCGACCTCGCGCTCTTCAATCGAAAGGGCGTGCGTCAGGGGTTGCCGGCGGGCGCCATCACCGGCGCCACGCTGTACGACCTGGTGCCCTTCGACAACGAGGTCGTCATCGTGAAGGTGACGGGCGCGCAGCTCGAGGCCGCGAGTGAAAACGTCGAGGCGCGCTTCGCCGGGCTCAAGGGTCTCAAGCTCGACGCCGCGAAGACGTACACGCTGGCGACGACGGACTACCTGTACCTCGGCGGCGACGGCTTCAAGCTGACCGAGGCCGACCCCGCGCCCACGCAGACGAAGGTCTCGATTCAGGCCGCGTTGCTGGAGTGGACGAAGGGCAAGCAGAGCTCCGAGAAGAAGCCGCTCGAAGCGTTGTTGTCGAAGTGAGCCGACCCATGCGTGCACTCTTCCTGGCGTCGGTGTTCCTCGGTTGTGGCGCGCTCGGGCCTCCGCGCAGCGATGCGGGTGTGCCTGACGCTGGCATCTTCGGTGGCGGTGGCGGTGGCGGCGGCAACGCGATGACGGGCGGTGGCGGCGGGGCGCTCGGCCCGGTCGCCGTCGTGCCGCTCTATGAAGGTCGTGGGCGCCTGGGCGCTCGCTCGGTCGCCGGGTTTCGACCGTGGCGCGGCGGGCTCGCGGTGGTCGGCGACGCGCTGTACTGGGTCGAGAGTGGCGCGACGGCGGGCCTGTATCGCGCGCCGCTGACCGGCTGTGACGGCGGCGCGTGTGTCGACGTCGTCACGACTCTCACGCGGCCCAGCGTCTTCGCGGCCGCTGCTGACTCGGTGTTGTTGGCCGACGTCACCGCGCTGCGCCGCTACCCGTCAAGCGACAGCGTGGCCACTGGCAGCAGCGAGCTCCTCACGCTCGCCACCGACGGCCAGGCCGCGTTCTGGACGACCGAGAACAGCCCGGTGAACCGCACGCCATTCGGCGGCGTCACCTCGACGCCCATTCATTCCAACGGCACGCCGTACGCGATGACGGTGGCTGGCGACCGCGTGTACTGGGCGGGCGTCGACATTTCCGGCCAGCTCGGCGCGCTGCAGTCGATTCGCACCGACGGCACCGGCGCCCGCGAAGAGAGCCGCTTCAGCAACGGCTTTCACGCCATGAAGGGCAACGCGACGTACCTCTATTACGCGCGCGACACGCCGGCGCGGCTGTTTCGAATCACGCTGAGCAACGGCCTGTTGGAAGAAGTCGCCAACAACGCGCAGGGAGTCACCGACCTCGCGCTCGACGACACCTACGCGTACTGGGTCGAGCCCGGCGGAGCAGACCTGTCGAACGGCCGCGTGCGTCGCGTCGCGCACGAGTCGACGTCGGCCGAGCTCGTCGCGCAGTCACTGGCGTACCCGGTAGCCATCGCGGTGAGAGACGGTGTGCTCTTCGTGGCGAGCGCCGGCACGCAGACCGCGCAGTGGGCCGACGGGCGCATTCTGCGCATCACGCTGCGGTGACTACGGCGTGAGCAGTGTTTCGAGCGGCGCCTGCTCGCTCGTCACGTGGTGGTGCAGCCACGCGACGACGCTCGCCTGCCACCCGGCGCTGTGGCGCGTGCGCTCGGGCGCCACCACCTGCAGGCCGAGGTCGTCGCCGCCGAAGTAGACGTAGTCAGTCGTCGCCACCACGTAGTCTCTTTCAGGCTCGAGTTTCGCGGGCGCGAGAATGAAGGCCTCGGGGTGCGTCTTCAGCTTCGTGAGCACCTCGCCTTTGAGCTTCACCGTCAACACCGCGGTCTCTGCCGGCAGCAACGCGGTGATGTTCTCGCGGGTGATGGCGCCCGGCGCCAGCGCAGCGCGAATCGCCTTCTTGTTGAGCAGTGCTGCTTCGGCCTTCGTCTCGTCACGCAGCGCCGTGGCTACCAGCGTGCGCAGTTGCGGCGCGTCGACCACGTAACCGGTCTTCGTGAAGCCGATGGCGTCGCTGCGCTTGACCTCGAGCGGCGGCGGCGCTGGCGCTGGCGCTTTGTTGCACCCGATGACGATGAGAGCGGCGAGCAGCAGCGGCGTGCGCATGGCGAGCGTTGTAGCGCTCCGTCAGCGCATTTCGAGCACCCACTTGCCGGTGGTCAACGCGCCCTCGAGGCGGCGGTGTGCGCGGGCGGCGTCGGCGAGCGGGCAGGTGGTGATTTCGAGCTTCAGTCGCCCGTCGAGCAACCGCGCGACGATTTCGCGCGTGGCCTGCGCGGCGACGTCGGGTGGCAGCGGCGTGCGCAGCCAGAACGCGCTCACGGTGACTGACTTCTCGTAGAGCGCCTCGAGCGCGAGCGGCGCGGGTTGCGCGGCGGCGGTGCCGAACGTTACCCAGCGACCGAAAGGCGCCAGCGACGACAGCACGTCGAGCCCCAGCCCTTCGAGCGCGAGGTCGACGCCGCGCGGCGCGAGGTCGCGAAGCTGCGCGTCGAAGCCGGGGCCGCGCGTCAGCACGTGCTGAGCGCCGCGCGCGCGCACCACGTCGTGCTTCGCGTCGCGAGAGACCGTACCGATGACCGTCGCTCCGGCTTCACGCGCGAGCTGCACCAGCAACTGCCCCACGCCGCCGGCAGCGGAGTGGATGAGCACCGTCTCGCCCGACTTCACGCGACCCAGCGTGTGCAGCACGTGCCACGCGGTGAGCGCCTGCAGTGGAAACGCGGCGCCCGTCACGAAGTCGAGCGCGTCGGGCAGCTCGACGAGCTTCGCCACCGGAACGCTGCACAGCTCTGCATGCGCGCGAGGCGCGGTGAACGCCACGCGCTTGTCGAGCCACCGCACGTCGACGCCTTCACCGAGCGCCGTGACGACGCCCGCGCCTTCAAACCCGCTCGTCTCAGGCAACGGCTGCGCGGCGAGGTACGTGCCCGCGCGTCGTTCAGTGTCGGCAAAGTTGAGCCCGCCGGCGTGAACCTCCACGAGCACCTCGTTCGCACCCGGAGTCGGCGCCGGTACGTCGTCGATGCGCAGCACCTCGGGCCCACCAAATACATTGAAGCGGAGCGCTCTCATGCGCATGACCTACTCGACCTTCACGATTCGTACGCGTGCCGTCCCGGGGTCGAGCTCCGGCCACGACGCGCGCTCGGAGCTCAGCGCGCCCAGCGTCAACCCCGGCGGTCGACGCGGCGGCACCGAGTACATACCGAAGGACATCAACTTCCACGGGTCGACGTGAAAGGTGAACTGCAGCACGAGCGTCACCAGCGGCCAGACGGCGACGAAGCCCACCAGCCCCCGCGCGAATTGTCGCCTCATGAGACCGGCTCCGGCGCGTGCAGGGCCCACCACGGCGCCGGCACCACGCCGAGCCGCAGCAACATCAACAACACGACGCCCACCGCGGTCACCACGAAGGGCCAGCGCGCCCGCGTGCGCAGCAACACCATGTTGGTGAGCAACAGCGCGAACTCCCATTCATGCGCCACGAGCTGCACGAGCCAGATGGTCGGCAGCAACACGCGATGCGCCATCGACCGCAGCTTCGGGTGCCACAGCGCGAGCAGCGCCAGCTCGCCGAGCCACACTGCGTTCGAGACCAGCACCCACGGTCCGCTGAGGCGAAACGGCCCGCTACCCTCGGTGACGCGACTCAGCATCGACAACCGCAGCGCTTCGTCGTCGGCGAGGAACGGTCGCAGTACCGCGGCGACGTCACCGCGCGAGGTCATCAACCACGCGAGCGTCTCGCCCTGAAACCACGCGCCGTGCAGCAGCTTGTGTACGCCGCTCCAGCCGAACGAGAGCAGCACCATGGCCAGCAACGAGCGCTCGAGCTGCAGTCGTTCTTCGCGCTGTTCGCCGTCGAGCAACGCCAGCAGCGCGCTGACCAGCACACCGAGAAACAGATGATTGCCGGTGCGTGGCCATGCCGCCGCGCACTGCGCGAGCCCGAGCGCCGCGACCAGCGTCATCGCCACGCGCGGCCGCCACGCAGCGAGCGGCACCGTCAGGGCGTGCAGCGCCAACAACAGAGCATCGTGCGGCTGACCGAGTGCTTGCCCTGCTTGATGCAGCGCGTGCACCGTCGTCAGCGCGCGCGTGTCAGTCGCCGTCACCGCCGCCTCCGCACGAAATGCGTGGGCCCTCGGTGTCGGAAGAAACGCCGAACGTGCACGTCATTTCTTCGGTGGCGCTCTTGAGCAGCAACGTGCCGGTGCGGTCGCCGGCGAGGCCGCGAACACCCAGCGTCAACGTGCCTTCAGGCTCGGGAGGCGTCGGCGAGACGGAGAACGTGAGGAAGCCCGACGGCGGCAGCGGGTACTGCTTTTCACTGAGCACCGTGGGTTGGTTGCTGTTCAAGCTGAAGTTCGTCGTCACCGCGCCGTCGCCCCACGACAGCGCGTAGACGTGTGTGTCAGCGCTCGCGCACGACGTGCGGTTGATGATGACCATGCGGCTCGAGGGGTCGAGCGGCGCGTTGGTCAGCGTGGTGCCGCCCCAGGTTCCGCTGCACGTGCCTTCGTCGAGTGGCCCACAACGACAGCCGGTGATGGTGACGAGGCCGATGGCCGCAAGGAGGAGTCGCATCGCGCCACCGTAGCAGGCGACTCAGCCTCCATCGCCTCCGTCGGGCGGCTCGCAGAACAGGAGCGTTCCTTCGGTTTCGTACGAGACGGCGAAGGTGCACGTCAGCTCTTCCGACTCGTTCTTGAGGTGCAGCGTGCCCGTGCGGTCTCCCTCCATGCCGCGCAGGCCGAGCGTCAACGTGCCCGTCGGTTCAGGTCTCGTGGGCTGAATGATGAAGGTCGTGAACTCCGCTGCGGGCAGCGTGTATTCCTTCGCGCTCAAGACTGACGGCGCGTTGGCGTCGAGGTTGAACGTCGCGGCGATGGCGCCCTTGCCCCACGACAAGTCGTACGAGAACGCGTCGACGCCTTCGCACGTCTTCTTGCGCACCACGACCATGCGGCTGCTGGCGTCGAGGCTCGCCCCCGACACCGTGGTGCCGCCCCAGGTGCCGTCGCACGTGCCTTGTGTGAGGCGGCCGCAGCGACAGCCGGAGATGGTGAGCAGCAACAGCGTGATGAAGGCAAAGCGCATGTCGACGAAACCCTATCAGCGCTAAGTCGCGCCCCGTGCGATTGGGACTCCTGACGTCGACCCGCTATTCCCGTTTCTACGAAGACGACCTGCTGCTCGTGAACGAGCTCCGCGCTCGGAAGAATGACGTCGAACCCGTGGTGTGGACGGAGCCGTTGTTACTCGCTCGTTACGACGCGTTGATCATGCGAACTCCGTGGGACTGGTACGAGCATCGCGTGCGATTTCGCGAGTTCCTGGGCTCGCTGCGCGGCGTGGGCGTGAAGGTCTTCAACGCGCCCGAGGTGATGCTGCGCTTCGCCGACAAGCGCTACCTCGCCGAGCTCGCGAAGCAGGGGCTCCCGGTGATTCCGACGGAGCAGCTCGAGCAGTCGGAGCTGCACACCGTGCCTGCGCGGCTCGCCGCGGCTGGTTGGAAGCGCGCGGTGCTCAAGCCGGCGTTCACGGCCAATGCTGTCGGCGCCCGTCAATTCGATTCGGTCGACGCGGCGCGCGTCGTCAGCGAGCTGACTGCGTTGCCGCCCGGAGAGCCGTGGTTGTTGCAGCCCTTCGTGCCGGCGATTGCAGAGGGCGAGCGCTCTTTCGTTTTCTTCGGCGGCGAGTTCAGCCACGGGGTGCTGAAGCGCCCGAAGTCGGGTGAGTGGCGCGTGCAGCACGACTACGGCGGCGTGGCCGAGCCGTGGGCGCCTTCGTCGCTCGAGCTCGAGCAGGCCAGCGCACTGCTGCAGTCGGCGGCGCCCGGCACGTTGTACGCGCGCGTCGACGCCGTGCCCTTCGAAGGCAAGCTGTGCCTGATGGAGCTCGAGGTCGTCGAGCCCGAGTTGTTCTTCCGTGTCGACGCACATGCACCTTCACGCTTCGTCGATGCATTGGAGTTCTTGACGCGTTGACGACGCTCCGCGACCGTTGAATGCGCAGTCAGCATTCACTCGTGGGGAGCCATCAACAGCATGAAGAATCTCTGGGTCGCAGTAGCGAGCGTCGCGTTGTGTGTGGGCACGGGTTGCGGTGGAGAAGACAAGTTCCCCGACACCATCACGGTGACGACGCCGCCGACGGAGCCGACACCGAAGCCGCCTGACACCATCACCAACCACAACAACAACACCAACGTGAACGTGCCGGCCAACCCGGTCGGCACCGTGTCGGGGCAGGTCGTCGCCTCGGACCTCTCGCCGTTGGCAGACGCGGCCATCTCGCTCGTCGTCGGCAACGCGGCAGCTCCGTTGACCACCACCACCGACGCGAGCGGCTCGTTCCGCTTCGCCGGCATCCCCGCAGGCGCGCAGGTGTTGGTGACCATCACCAAGCCCGGCTACGCGACGATGCGCGGCACCTCGACGGTGCCCAGCTCTGCGGGCAACGTGCCCATCAACGACGGCAACGCGAGCTTCGGCCCGGTGATGCTCACGCAGTTGAACGGCGCCGTGCGCTACCTGGTGACGACGCCGCAAGGTCGCCCGGCCACCGGTGCGCGCGCGACGTTGCGCGTCTCGCCCGCAGGCCAGCTCGTGCTGTCGAACAACGACTCTTCGACGTTCCAGCAGAACCAGGTGGTGGTGAACGCCGTCGTCGACGCGCAAGGCCTGCTGGTGTTCGGCGGTGTGCCGACGCCGCTCGAGCTCTCGCGCTTCTCCAACGGCCAGTACCAGCTCTTCATCGACGCGCTCGACGCGAACGCCGACGGCATTCCCGAGACCGCCGGCCACGTGTCGACTGACAGCGCGACCTCCGTGCTGGCGAGCGGAGGCTTTCGCAGCATCGTGCTGGGCTTCCCCGGCACCAGCGCGTTCTTCGCCGAGAGCTCGAACCTCACGAGCTTGAGGGCGGTGACCGACTTGGACCCGCTGCGGAACACGCTGCGCGCGAACGAGACGATTCAGCTCGTCTTCACGCACCCGGTGGCGCCCGCGTCGCTGCAGGTGCGGCTGACCAACGAGTACGGCGACGCGTTGTTGCCGGTGACTGCGCAGCTCGGCGTCGGCGGCTACGTGGCGACGGTGACGCCAGGCGCCGGTGGGTACACCGTGGGCGCTGAGTACAACCTCGAGGTGCGCGCGGTGTCGTCGCAGACCGGCGCCATGTGGTCGGTGTCGGGCTTCTATTACGTCGGCGAAGCGAACCCGGCTGACGTGTCGATTGCGCGCGTCTCGTACCAGGAGACCGCCACCACCGGCCCGACGTCGACGCAGCTCAACGGCAACGAGGTGGTGTTCGTGCACTTCACGGTGCCCATCGCCACCACGTTCGGCGGTCAGCTGCAGGCCTTCATCAACAGCGACATCGGCGGCCCTACGCCCGGCGTCGTCGGCGATGCGTACGGTGAAGTCGGGTACCACACGGGCTTCACCGTCTACGCGATGGAGCCGACGGCCCCGGTGGCGACGCGCATTCCTTTCGAGACGGCCGTCTTCCCGCTCGTGATGTCCGGGTACACCACGCGTTGGGCGTTCTCGTTCGCCACCACCACGCTCACGGACTTGAGCAACGTCGGTTGGCAGGTGGCCTTCGCGGGGGTGGTTGGCGCGCAGTACGAGACCTTCTGGGGTCAGCGCATCACGCAGAGCCTGACGTTCACCGGGCCGGTGACGCGGCAGCCGGCGCCTACGCCGTAGTCACGCCCAGAGCCCGCGCTCGACCTGCGTCCACGCCTGCAGGCCGGGCACGAGCGGCAGGAACATCGCGATTTCGTCGGTGCGCACTTCACGGCGCGCACCGGCGAGCGCGCTCAGGTCCATCGTCTCCCAGACGCGCACCGTTGGCAGGCCCGCCCGATGCGCGGTGTGCCTCGCCGCGTCGACGAGCTTCTGCGACGGCGCGTCGAGCGAGAGCACGTGGAGCTCCTTCGTCTTCCAGTACGCCGTCCAGGTGATGCACGCCTCGCCGTCGCGCGCGCCGTGCACGTCGAGGCGCGCTCCGTAGATTTCTTCGCGCACGAGCTGCCAGTCGAGGCGCGCAGCGGTCAGCTCGAGGCGCAGCGTGTCGCTCGGCGGCGTGGGCCGCGTCGGCGAGGGCAACGTCTTGAGCCACTCGACGTCGGGCTTCTGCGCGAGCGGTTCGAACCACGTGTCGAACGCCGGCACCGCGCAGAAGCCGATGCGGCCGTAGAGCCCGGTGCCGATTTCAGAGAACAAGGTGACGGCGAGACAGGTCCTGCGCAGCTCGACAATCAGCGCGCGGAGCATCGCTTCGGCGTGGCCGCGACCTCGGTGACGTTCTTCGGTGAAGACCGACGCGATGGTGGCCGCGAGCCCGAGACGTGAGCCGACGTGCGCGGTGTCGACGAAGGTCTCGCACGAGGACAACACCTGACCTGCGTCGTCACACCAGAACCACGACGTCATGCAGCGCTGCGCCCAGGGGTTCGCGCGGAGCCTTCGTTCTCGTTCTTGAAACTGCGGCAGAGAGAGGCCGGCGCCCCACGCGGGGAAGCTCTCGACGTCGCGCGCGAGTTGTTGGGCCTGGTTCGCTCGGAGGAGTTTCATGTTGCGCGGGAGCTAGCTCGTGCGGGAGTCACTCGGGAAGGTCTTCATGTCGCGAGAGATGCACGAGCAGCGGAAACCGAGGTTTTGGCAGCCCTCGCCGCCAGCGCATCGGACGCAGGCGTTCGACTTCGTGCCGTGACTCGCGTGGCGCTGCATCGACCGTCGGCCTTCATTCGCGCACGGGTCGCGCATGCTTCGACGAAGTTCCGTTCGCGCCCAGCGTGAGCAGCGCCGCGCCGGGTTCACGAAACGAAAATAGAGGCCGGTTACTGATTCCGTTCAGGTGCGGTTACTTCGCGCGCAACACGGCGACGCCATCGTCCCCGACCGTCAACACGAACAACGTCGTGCCGCCCAGCGCCAGCCCGCGCGCGCTCCCTGTGAGCGAGAGCAGCTCCGTCGGCTCGGCGCCCGTGGTGACCTCCATCAACTTCGGCGCTGCGCCGCTGGTGGTGAAGCGCACCAGCCCGCTCGACACCACGAGGCCATTCACGTCGGCCGTCGCGACCGTCTGCATGTTGCCGCCAGCGCGCCCGACCCGCTTGATTTCAACGCCCGAGCCGAGCGGCGCGCGGAAGTACACCGCGTCGCCATCGAGCGCGATGGGCTCTTCGGCGGCCTCCGAGAGCTGCGAGCTGAACGCGCCGTCGAGCGCGCCGCGCCACAACCCCGCGGGGAAGCCCGAAATCCAATACGCGCCTTTGCCGTCGGTCTGCGCGGCGCGAGGGCGCACCTGCTCTTGCGCGATGAGCGACACGTGGCCGTCACTGTCGATGGAGATGACCGCGCCGACCGCGTCAGTCGACAGCGGGTCGACGCCCTTCGGCATCACGGTGGCGACGACGGTGTCGCCGGCAGACGCGAGGCTCGTCACGACCGCGTTTTTGAAGCGCGCGCGCACCGTGACGCCTTCGCCACCACGCGCATGCGTCGAGCCGATGAGGCCGCCTTCAGAAAAGAAGACCGTGCTGCCGTCGACGGACACCGCGCCGATGCGCGCCGAGCGCGTGAAGAGCACCTTCGGCGCCTCACCGAGGCTGGCGCGAACGAGCGCGCTCTTGCCCTTCGACTCGATGGCGAAGATGGCTGCGCCGAACCCACCACGCAGCTCGTGCGCGTCGAACGTGCCGCCGGCGACCGCGGGAAACGGCGTCGTGCCGAGGTCAGGTACCGACAGCAGGGCCGCGAGCGCAGCGTCATTGCCGGGCGCGTCGCTGCCGGCTTCATCGGTCTCGAGCAGCGTCGCGACGGCTCTGGGCAACTTCGGCTTCGACGGCGCTTCTTTGTCTCCAGTCGCCGTTTCGCCGCCAGACGACTCTGGGTGACGGCGGCTGTACTCGGTGAGGCCGATGCCGATGACGAGGCACACCAGCCCCGCGACGAGAGTGCGCATGGCGCGCACAGCTAGCAGAGCTGTTCAGTCGAGTCCGCGCTTTCCGTCGGCCCAGTAGGCCTTCGTCTTCCCACCGAAGGAGCGCCCCGCAGCGCGCAGCCGCTGCTTGAGCTGCTGCGTGGTGGCCGCGCGACCGGTGAAGAACGGCGTCGCGCCTGCGGTGAGGTGTTGCTCGAGTTTCGCGAGCAACGCGTCGAGGTCTCCGCGCGTGGTGACGTCGGCGGTGAGCCCCAGCTTCGCGCACACCTCACGCACCACGTCGGGTTGCTGCGCTTCGAGCACCACGCTGACGCGCTTGTTTTCGGCGAAGGCCCGCGCGACGGCGAGCGAGGTCTCGTCACCGACGACCACCACCGCGCCATTCACGCTGTTGGCGTCGAGCGAATGTCGCGGCCCGAAGAACTGCACGTCGTCACCGGGCTTCACCGAGGCGACCCACCGCGCGCCGGGGCCGTCGCCATGCGAGAAGCCGATGAGAGACGCGTTGTCACCGCGCCAGTTGAACGGCGTGTACGTGCGCATGCCTTCGCCGGGAATGAAGACCTGCACCTTGTCTCCGGGGGTGAACTTCGCCTTGCCGAGGTCGGCGCCGCTCACGTCGATGCGACGGAGGCGCGGCGCGAGCTCGTGCACCTCGGTGACTTTGCAGTGGGTGAAGAACAGGCGACCGAGCGTCGCGCCGAAGAGAGCCTTTGCGTCCATGTTCATACCTTCACGCCTCCGCGCGCGACGTGCGGTGAAGAATCGTGAATCAGAACGGCGCGGGTGCGGTGACGGTGACCTCGAGGCCCGTCACAGGGTGGCGAAATGTCAGGGCTTCTGCGTGCAGCAACAGCCGCGCTGATGGCTGGCCGTAGAGGCGATCTCCGACGATGGGCGCATGCAGCCCTTCACGATGCGCCGCGTGCACGCGGAGTTGGTGCGTGCGACCGGTGACGGGGAAGAACGCCACGCGCGTGCGCCCCGCTTCACGCGAGATGACGCGCCACTTCGTGATGGCCGACTTGCCGTGTTCGCGGTCGACGACTTGTCGCGGGCGCTGGTCGAGGTCGACGCGCAACGGCAGCTCGACGGTGCCTTCGTCTTCACGCAGCACGCCGTCGAGCACCGCGACGTATTGCTTGTGCACGGTGCGCTCGAGGAACTGCAGCTGCAGCGCGCGGTAGGTGTCTTCATCGAGCGCCACCAGCAACAGCCCCGAGGTGTCGAGGTCGAGCCGGTGCACCGTCATCGCCTGCGGGTGGGAGGCTCGCACGCGCGCCAACAACGAATCGGTGACGGCTTCATCGCGCGCGGGCACCGAGAGCATGCCGCTGGGCTTGTTGAGCACGAGGAAGCTTGCGTCGCGGAGCACCACCGGCAGCGCGTCGTCAGCGTGCGCGAGCGGCTTCCACGTGACGCGCGGCGCGACGTCGAGGCCGCCCAGAATGAAGGGCAACACCGTCGCGCACTTCTCGCGGCACGAAGGGAAGTACATGCCTTCGACGCGCGCGCCGGCCGGCGGAGGTGCGCCCCACCAGAACTCCGCGAGCGCGACGGGCGTCAGGCCGAGCCGCCGTGCTTCGACGAGCAGCTTCGGTGCGGCACAGTCACCGGCGCCTGACGGCGGGTCTCCTCCGGGAAACAGCGCGCGCAGCGTCGTCGTCTCGCCCGCGAAGTTGGTGAAGACGTACGAGTCCCAGATGCGGCGCATCACCTCGCGCGAGACGAGCGGGCGCAGCCGGTCGAGCGCGGCGAGTCTTCTCTCGAAGGGCTTGAGGCGCGTCTCGAGCTCTGCGCGCTCGTCACGAAAGCGTGCTTCCTGCGCGCGGCGTTCGCGGTCGTCGGTGCGGCTCTGATGGTCGAGCGACGCGTCAGCCGCGGTCGCGCGCAGCAGCCGCCGCTGCGTCTTTCTCTCTGTGTGAAGCACCTTCAGCGCCGCGCGCTCGCTCGCCTGACGCGCCTCGAGCTCGACCCACTCGCGTCGCAGCGCCGCGAGCTCCGGCGAACTTCGTGCTGTCTGGCTCTGTGCCGTGAGCCGCTTCACCACGACTTCTGCCTCGGGCTCGATGGCCTCACGCCGCGCCACATCGAACACCGGAGCGACGAACCCGTCGACGAACCACGCGCGCTCGAACTGCCCTGACAGCGCCTTGAGGAACCCCACGCGGCCGCGCGCGTCACGCACCACCAGCACGCCGAACATCTTGCCGCCGCCGTCGCCGTACAGGCTGGTCGTGGACACCCCGGGCGCGAGGAAGCCGGTCTTCAGCTCCGCCATCACCGTTGCTGCACACTGCTGCGCGAGCGCGTGTGGCGCGATGTCATCGAAGGGGCTGGGAAACCGCTCCGGGAGCTCGGTGTTCGCGGGTTGAGGGTCGAGCCACCGAACCATGTCGGCGACTTAGCACCCGGGTGTCGCCGCGAGGTCACTCGAGCGGTTTGCCCGGCGCCCGCGTCTGCAACCGGCCCAGCTCGCGCCGCACGCGCATGAGCTGTTGCTGTTGGTCGGCCAGCCGTGAGTCGACACGTTCAGTCAGGTGGTCGAGTTGGTCTCGCAGAGACACCAGCATGGCCTCGAGGCGGATCAGCGTGGTCGCGTCGTTCATGCGTCACTCCATCGCCCCGCGTCGTGGAGTCTTCGCGCCGCCTGCGCAACATCGCCGTCACTTCGTGGGCTGCCACCGGCCCTGAAAAGAAATCGCCTGCGGTAGCGCACCCTCGGCTGCTTTACCGCCCGCGCCGAGCATCAGCGCCGTCGACGCGCTCGCTTCGAGCTGCAGCGCGAGCGCGGTGTCTCCCTGGGTCTTCGCGGCCGCAATCGCGAACGCGCTGGCCGCCGCGCCGATGCCGAACACGATGGGCCCCGAGTCGATGTCTCCCTTCTTTTCGACGCCGCGCGGCCACTCACGGAACCCGACGACGGCGCCCAGCCGCGTGAAGTGGTGCTCGCGGTATTTTTCCCACCACGTCGCCGCGAGCGCCGGGTCGACCTCGTTCAGGTAGCGCGTGATGAATGACTGCGCGCAGCCGCGCGGAAGCTGCGCGCCGGGTACTTTGCCGGTGACCTCCGACTCAGGGAGCCCCGTCTTCGCGTCGAGGTGCTTCGTCATCACTTCACGCCACGCCTCGAGCGGCTGCGACAGCGTGTCTTCGCCGTGCTTGTGGTCGAAGCGCGCGAGGCTGGCGAGGGTGGCGGTCTGATCAGCCGGCCAACGAAACGGCAGGCGCTCGTACGACGGCACGTGCTTGTGTGGGTCGGCGAGTGAACGTCGCGCGAGCTCCAGGCTGATTCGTTGATGTTCAACTTCATCGAAGCACTCGTCGAGCTGGTCGACCGCGCCGTAGATGAGGTTGAGGTGCGACAGGTACAGCCCGTCGCGTGAGCGCGGCAGCTTGAGCGCACGTTGCAGGGTGTCTCTGACGCACGCGCGCGCTTCGTTCTGGAACTCCGGCCGGGCCTTCGCCTGCCCCACGCAGCCATCGGCGATGTGCGAGAGCGCGATGATACGAAAGCCAGCGGGCGTCGAGCCCCACGGGCCACCGTCGAGCAGCGCGCGCGCCGAAGAAGGCAGCTCGAACGACGGAGAATCAGTCGCACCAATCAGCAGCACAGCCAGCAGCGCACGTCGCATGGCCGCAGCGTCTCAAGCACGTCGAGGTGAAGGCGCGTTACGAGGCTGAGCGGTCGAAGCATCACCGCGAGCGGTACCAGAATGGTACCAATCGGTACCTCTTTGGTACTGCCTCAAAACAGTGGCCCCTTCGCCGACGTCGAGGGCCCGCCCGCGACGAGCTGAAGCGCGGACCCGTTCATCCCACGCGCGCTGAAGCCGCCGTCAGAGCTTCGCGAACTTGCCCTGATGTTCGACGAACACCTCGCCGCACACCGCACGAATCGCGGGCAACTTCTCGCCCAGCGTGGCCGTCGTGAAGTCGTGCTTCACCGAGTCGAGCACCGCCAACAACCCGCCGAGCTGCTCGCCAAACAAGCACACGAGATGCGGGCCCTGACTGTCATCACCGCGCACGTGAACATGCAGCGCGGACTCCCCAGCATCGAGCTCCAGCGTCAGCGCGCCGTACATCACGCCCGCGTCGTAGTCGGCGTTGGCGGGCAGGCGCTGCCAACCCTTGTCTGACAGCGCCAACACCGCCTCGATGCTCTCGCCCTGGTGCCCGCGCTTGCTGGCCGACTCGCTCTTCGAGGCGAGCTCGCGCAGCACGTGGGTCTCTTCGACCTCGAGGCCGAGCGCCGTCGCCAGCTGCTCGAAGGTCTCGGCTTCGCGCGAGGTCACCTTCCCGTCGGCGAGCACGATTCGGTACGCCAGCACCAACCCGTCACGCGCGAACGCGCCGGGGAATTTGGGCGCCAGCTCCGCGAGGTACTTCTCGGCGCCCATGGTCATCAACGCGCGCCGCGCCTTGCGAGCGCGGTCGAGCAACCCCGACGTCGCGCCGAGGGAATCGAGGAACTCGTCGCCCACCGCCGCGCGCACCACCTCACGCATGCTGTCGATGAACGTCTCGAGCTCTTCTTCACCGAAGCGGCCATCGGCGCGGCCGATGAACACCGCCGCCTCGACGAGCGCGTCGAGCATCTCGTCGACCTTGGGCCGGGCATTGCGCGCGCTGAGAATCTTGCGAACCGTCATCGGTGAACCCTCGCCTTCACGTCTTGGGCAGCGTCACGCCGGTCTGACCCTGGTACTTGCCGCCGCGGTCGCGGTAGCTCGTCTCACACGGCTCGTCGGAGCCGAAGAACAGCATCTGCGCCACGCCTTCGTTCGCGTAGATGCGCGCGGGCAGCGGGGTGGTGTTCGAGAACTCGAGCGTCACGTGGCCCTCCCACTCGGGCTCGAGCGGCGTCACGTTCACGATGATGCCGCAGCGCGCGTAGGTCGACTTGCCGAGGCACACCACCAGCACGTCACGGGGAATGCGGAAGTACTCGACGGTGCGCGCGAGCGCGAACGAGTTGGGAGGGATGATGCACTCCGGGCCTTTGATGTCGACGAAGCTGCGCGGGTCGAAGGTCTTGGGGTCGACGATGGTGGAGTTGATGTTGGTGAAAATCTTGAACTCGTCGGCGCAGCGCACGTCGTAGCCGTAGCTCGAGGTACCAAAGCTGACGGCGCGCTGGCCGTTCACGGTGCGCACCAGCGTCGGCTCGAAGGGCTCAATCATCTTCTTCTCGAGCGACTGCTGGCGGATCCACTTGTCAGGCTTGATGGACATGGGGTCGGCACCATACAGGCCTGACATGACCGCACGCATCGGCATCGTCACCCTGTCTGACCGGGCCTCGGCCGGCGTCTACGAAGACCTCTCGGGCAAGGCGATTCGCGACACGTTGACCGAGTGGCTCGCCACGCCGTGGAAGGCAGAATACCGGCTCATTCCCGACGAGCGGCCCGTCATCGAGAAGACGCTCATCGAGCTGTGCGACGAGTACCGATGCGGGCTCATCGTCACCACGGGCGGCACGGGCCCCGCGCGCCGCGACGTGACGCCCGAGGCCACCGAAGCGGTCTGCGAAAAGCTGATGCACGGCTTCGGCGAGGTGATGCGCGCGACGTCACTCAAGAGCGTGCCCACGGCGATTCTCTCGCGGCAGACTGCGGGCATTCGGGGCAGCTCGCTCATCGTGAACCTGCCGGGCAAGCCGGCGGCGATTCGTGAATGTCTGCAGGCTGTGTTCCCCGCGATTCCGTACTGCATCGACCTCATCAACGGCCCGTTCCTCGAGGCCACCGACAAAGCGCCCGCGGTCTTCCGGCCGAAGGCGAAGTGACCATGCGAGACCTCGCCGGAGCCTGTTGTGCGCTGCACCCTGACGTTCAAGCCGTCGAGAGCTGCAGCCGTTGCGGCGCCTTCGTGTGCGCGAGCTGTCTCGAGTACCACCTCGACGGCGGCGCGCGGTGTCAGGGCTGCATGAATCGCGAGCGCACCGAGCGGCCCTCGGGCCGCGCCGTTGCCGCGTTGGTGTTCGCGATTCTGGGAATTCAGTGTGGGTTGCTGCCGGGCATCATCGGGCTGGTGCTGGGCACCGCGGAGCTCTCGGCAATCGAACGGGGTGAAGCTCCCGCCGCAGGTAAAGCCATCGCCCGCGGCGGGCAAATCATTGGAGCAATCTCGGCCGTGTTGTTGGCGCTCACCATCATCGGTGTGGCCATCTTCTTCGCGACCAGAGACCGCTGGTGAATCACATGCGGGCGACGACCTGCGAGAGCACGTTGATGACGATGCTGCCGATGACCGCGCCGAACCAGATCTTCAACCACTGCGCGTACTTCTGACCTGCGACAGGCGGGTTGCTGGCGTCGAGCTGATCAGCGTTCTTCCACGCGAAGTAGAGCGTGTAGAGCGCGCAGATGACGCCGCCGATGCCGTGGCCGACACCCTTCGTCTTGAAGAGCTGGATCAAAAAGACGATCCAACAGGCGAGGCTGACGAGGCTGATCAACATTCCGACGATGCCGAGAATTGCCAACATGATTGGGTCCCTCCGAGTAGGTGTGCGAGAAGCGGGCGAAAGCTAGTGAATGCCGCTGATGCGACCTAGAACAATCGGGGCCATTTCGTTGCGCAAGAAAAGAACATGGCTGCTCCCGATGCTGCGCGCCTGGGTGCGCCGGCTCGCGCTGCTGGGCTTCGCGGTGTCATTCGTCTTTCCGACGTCGGGGTTGGGCGTCGACCTGTGCCCGCTGCACGCCGTCACCGGTCTGCCGTGCCCGGGCTGTGGGCTGACGCGCGGCGTCTCGCTGGTCTCACAAGGAGAGCCTCTGCTGGCGCTGGGCGCCCACCCTTTCGCGCCGCTCTTCTGGCTGGTCTTCCTGCTTCTCTCGGTGTTGGCGGTGCTGCCGCAGGCCCGCGTCGACGCGCTCGAAGGAAAGCTCGACGTGTTGGAGCCGGGCTTCACGCAGGTCGGGCGGCTGTTGATGTTCTCGTTCTTCGGCTTCGGGCTGATGCGCCTCGTCACCTTCCTCGTGCTTGGTGAGCGCTTCCCTTAGTGGAAGAGTCGCCGCCCCATGTCAGACACGTCCGACGTCCCCAGCTTCGGGGACAAGGTGCGCTACCAGGTCGATAGGTTTCTCTCGTGGAGCCCGATGGCGCGGTTCCTCGGCCTCTTCGTGGTTTCGCTGCTGTTGGTCACCTTCAACGCCACGCTCGCGTTGCTGGCGCAGCCCCCGGCCGGTGAAGAAGGCGGGAGCTTCGACTTCTTCGAGGCCATGTGGTGGGCGACGGGTCGCGTGGCCGACGCCGGCACCATGGGCGGTGACACCGGCACGTTGGTGCGCGCGGTGGCCATTCTCACCACGCTGTGCGGCGTGGGCGTGGTGGCGTTGCTCATCGGTCTGGTCAGCTCCACCATCGGCGACAAGCTCGAAGACCTGCGCAAGGGCAAGTCGCCCGTCATCGACGAGAACCACACGTTGATTCTCGGCTTTGGCGAGAAGGTCTTCGCGATTCTGCGCGAGCTGCGTGAAGCGAACTCGAACCAGAAGTTCGCCAGCGTGGTGATTCTGTCGCACACCGAAAAAGAGGAAGTCGAGAACGCCGTTCGCGAGCGCATGGGCGACATGGGCCCCACGCGCGTGGTGGTGCGGCAGGGCTCGCCGTCGAGCGTCCACGACCTGAAGAAGGTCGGCGCAGGCCGGGCCAAGAGCATCGTCATCATCAACGAAGACAACGCCGACGACGGCGACGAAGCCGCCTCAGACCTCGAGGCCATCAAGGCGCTGCTCGCGCTGCGTCGCGTGAGCGGCGCGCTCAGCAAGAACCACGCGGTCGTCGAAATCGCCGACAGCGGCCGGCGCGCCGTCATCGAGCAGCTCGGCGCGGGCGGGGTCGAGGTCGTCGCCATGGGCGAGACGCTCTCGCGCATGATGGTGCAGACCGCGCGGCAGAACGGCCTGGCCGCCGTGTACCGCGACCTGCTCTCGTACGAAGGCAGCGAGTTCTATTTCAAGAACTTCCCCGAGCTGGCCGGCCAGCCCTTCGGCGACGCGCAGTGGAAGATGAAAGACGCCGTCGTCTGTGGCGTGCGCACCGTCAGCGGCAAGGGCATCGCGTCGTGCATCATCAACCCCAACGACGAATACGTCATGGGCGACAAAGACGAGCTGCTCGTCATCGCCGAAGACGACGACTCGTTCTCGCTCACCGCGCGGCACGAGCCCGTGGTGCCACCCGAGTTCCGCGGCGCCGAGGCGATTTCGCGCAAACCCGAGCGCCTGCTGGTGTGCGGCGTCAGCCCCAAGCTGGGCGACATGCTCACGGAGTTCGACAACTACGTGCTCCCGGGCAGCGAAGCGTGGCTGATGCCGGGCCAGGAAAAAGAGACCTTCGCCCAATTCATCAAAGAGCACGTCGGCTCGCTCAAGAACCTGCGCCTCAAGCACGTCGAAGGTGACCCCACCTCGCCCAGCGCGCTCAAGAAGGTCATCTCGCCCGACTTCGGCGTGGCGATGGTGGTGGCCGACACCGACGCCGACGCCGAAGAGGCCGACGCGAAGACGGTCATCACCGTGCTGTTGCTGCGCGACCTCTTCCGCGCGCTCGGTGCGCGGAAGCCGCGCATCATCAGCGAGATTCTCGACCCGCGGACGAAGGACCTCCTGGAGACCGACTACGGCGCCGACTTCGTCGTCAGCTCCGAGATGACGTCCATGCTGCTCGCCCAGGTCTCCGAGCGCCGAGAGCTCAACGCGGTGTTCGCCGACCTCTTCGACTCAGACGGCAACGAGGTCTATTTGAAGCGCGCTGCCTGCTACACGGTGCTGGCGCACACCACCTCGTGGCTCGCGGTGCAGAAGGTCGCGCGCGACCGTCGTGAAGTGGCCATCGGCTATTTGAAGATGGGCAAGACGCCCGTCATCAACCCGTCGCAGAGCGAAGAGCTCGTCTTCGCCGCTGAAGACCGCGTCATCGTGCTCGCCGAAGACGACAGCGAAGCTGCGGGTGACCAACGTGGGGGTGAGCTGTCGTCGCCTCCGCAGCCGATGCCCGTCAAGCACGACTCGTCGCCGCCGATTTCAGAGCGCACGCCGACGGCCAGCCGCTCGGCGTTGCTGCCGCCCGAGGCAGCGGCGCCTGAAGTGAAGGCCGTGTCGGCGGGCCCGCGTGTCGGCGGGCCCAGCACCATGCCGCGTCAGCCGTTGCCGCCCACCAACAAGCCCAAGTGAACGCCTCTTCTCTGCAGCGACTGCTGGTGGGCTTCGCGCTGCTGAGCTCGCTCGCCTTCGCGCAGGGGAAAGTCACCCGTGTTCCGCCGCTCAAAGACGCGCGCCAGCACCACACCGCGACGCTGCTCGCCGACGGCCGCGTCCTCGTCGTCGGCGGGCGTGGCACCGACTCGCTCTCGACGTTGGCGAGCTGCGAAATCTACGCGCCGAAGAAGAACGCGTGGACGCCGTGCGCTCCGTTGTTGATGGCGCGCAGCCACCACACCGCCACGTTGTTGCCCGACGGGCGCGTGCTCGTCACCGGCGGCACCACGCACGAGTCCGTCGAAGAGCAGAACCGCTTCGTCGCGCTCGCCTCGGCAGAAATCTACGAGCCGTCGAAGAACCGATGGAGCTCCGTGGCGCCGATGAACGACGCGCGCAACGGCCACACCGCCACGCTGCTGCCCGACGGCACGGTGCTCGTGGTGGGCGGCGCGCGTGAACAGCGTCTGCACCTCGCCACCGTCGAGTGCTTCAGCCCCGTCGACAACACGTGGAGGCAGGAAAAGCCGCTCGACGTCGCGCGTTGGTTGCACACCGCGGTGCGCGGCAGCGCCGGTGACGTCATCATCGCGGGCGGGCGCAGTAACGCGGGTCAGCAGGGCAAGGGCCCGGGCGTTTCAGTCGCCGACGTCGAGCGCTTCGACGTGAAGTCGCGCACGTGGTCGGCGCTGCCGCCGATGTCGGAGCCGCGGCAACGCATGGCCTTCCTCTCGGCGCCCGACGGCTCGCTGATGGCCATCGGAGGGCAGACCGCGACGTCGACGACCAACTACGCCGAGGCCTGGCACCCGGGCTTGACGCAGTGGGAGGCCTTTCAGAATCACCTCTCGATGTCGCTCAACGCGCACACCGGAACGCGACTGCCCGACGGAGACGTGGTCGTCATCGGCGGTGAGCCGCCCAACGCCGTCGACACGGGCCGCGTGCAGCGCTGGCGCGGCGCGCTCAAGGAATGGTGTCTGGCCGGGGAGCTCGCGGTGAGCCGCAAGTCGCACTCGGCGACGTTGCTGCAAGACGGCCGCTTGCTCGTCGTGGGCGGCGCGTCGGCCGGGCTGCCCGAGAAGACCGCCGAGCTGTGGGCGCCGACCACCGGCAAGTGCGAAGACCCGCCGGGCATCTCGCTGGGTTGGTAGTGCTGCTCGAGTACGCGCACGCCGAGACCGGTTGCTCGCTCGTCATCGACGACGACGGGCGCGTGGCCTACGCGTTTCTGCGCGCCCCCGAAGGCGACATCATCGGTGACGTGTGGCTCTACAACCGGGTGCCGACGCCCGCCGTCGCCGACTGGAGCAACCCGCTGCTCGCGCCGTTCCCCAACGCGGCCACGCACGCGCGGGAGCTCGACCAGTCGCCGCCCGAAAACGCCGACGACCTGTCAGTGGAGTGGACGGTCGACGGCGAGCTGTTGCTGGCTGACGTGTTTTTGCGCGGCGTCTTGCTCGCGCGACTGTCGCCGGGCGCCGCGCCGGGCTGGAGCGTGCTCGCCACACAGCGCGGGCCGTGCGCGTTGCCGCTCGAAGAAGACTGACTACATGCCGCTGTCGGGAGGCAGACAGAACAGCTCGCACTCGAGGTCGTTGACGAAGAAGCCGGGCTCACCGGCCTGGCGTGGCGTGCAAACAGGGCGACAGCGCTCGCCGTCGAAGACGATGGCGGTGACGGCCTCACACAGCCCCAGCCCGCCGCCGTCCCAGTCGCAACGGCCCGGCGGGTCTTGCGGCACGCGCACGTTCATCGAAGCGTCTGGCCGCGTGCTGGCGTCGAGTGAGTCGTCGACGACGGCCTGCAGGCACGAGCTGAAGAACACCACGCTCCCGATTGCCCAGATGCGCATCATGGCGCGCAGTCTACTCTCCGCCAACGCAGCGCACGCGCTCGACGTTTGAGGCCAGCGTCGCGCGGCAGAGCTCGGCCAGAGACGCGCGCGTCTGCCGGCGCTCGGCGTGCGTCGACTGGTAGCGCCCATCGCTCGTTCTCCACGACGGCACCGGAGGCACCGTGTGCGGCGCCACGACGAATTCGGCCTGACAGCTCGGGAAGGACGAGAGCTCGAGCTTCGTGTCGTCGCAGGGGCACGCCGTTTCGCATTCAGCCTTCGTCGCGAAGACGCCCGCGCGGCCGGGGGCGGTGTCTCCGAGCGGCACGCAGCGTGGCCCGTCGAAGGCCCATGCAGTCACCACGCCCGCGTCACGGCTCCCGAGGCCGTCCCAGTCGCATGAGGGCTGCGGCATGCAGAAGCGCGCGCATTGGCCGGGGTCGAAGATGCCGGGGGCTCGGCCCGGGCGGGCGCACGCGCTGTCACACGAGGCGCCAATGAAGACGCTGGCGGTGACCGCGAAGCAGCGGTCGAGCCCGCCGCCGTCCCACGCGCAGGGGTCCACGCGCTCGCGTCGCGTGACGCTCACGTCGCGGAGTGACGTCTCGATTTCGTCGAACACCGGCCGACCACAGCTGCTCAGCACCAACACCAACGCCGCCGCAGGTCGCATGGCTCGGTATACCTGACTGTTCGGGTCGAAGCGCTGCATGCAGCGAGCGTCGTGGCATGCTCCCGCGGCTCTTGCTCGACCTGCTCACTCAGCTGATTCGCCACGCGCCAATCATCGCCTTCGTCAAAGACCTCAACGGCCGCTACCGGCTCGTGAGCGACGCGTGGCTCACTGCGTTTCACACCACGCTCGACGACGTCGTCGGCAAGACAGACCACGAGCTCTTCGCCGCACAAGAGGCCGACGAGTTCACGCGCAACGACCGCGAGGTGATGGCCTCGCGCACCCCGAGCCGCCGCTTCGAAGACGTGCCCGTGCCACCCGAGGTGCGCACGTTCTTCTCGACCAAGTTCCCGGTCTTCGACGTGGGCGGCGCGTTGCTCGGCGTCGCTGGCTTCGCCGTCGACGTCACCGAGCAGCGGCTGCTGATGAACGAGCTCGAGCGACAGAAGCGCTTCCTCGAGCGCACGCAGGCCGTCACCGACGTCGGCGGTTGGGAGTACGACCTCACGACGCGCTCCCTGGTGTGGACGGCGGAGACCTTTCGAATCTTCGGCGTCACGCAGAGCGAATTCACGCCGACGCTCGAAGGCGCGCTCTCGCGCTTCGTGCCTGAGCACCGCGAGACGGTGCGCGACGCGCATCTCAACGGCACGCCGTTTCGGCTCGAGGTCGAGCTCGAGCTGCCGACCGGAAAACGTCGGCGCGTGCGGCTGCACGGCATTCCCGAGAACGAATCGCAGCGGCTGTCGGGCGCGATTCAAGACGTCACTGAAGAGCGCGCGCTCGAAGAACGACTGCGCCACTCGAGCCGCATGGACGCCGTCGGGCAGCTCGCGGGTGGCGTGGCGCACGACTTCAACAACATGCTCGGCGCCATCACCGCTGCGGCCGAGCTGCTGCGCTTCGAGGTCGGCGCGAACGACGCGCTCGACACGATTCTCTCGGCCAGCGCCCAGGCCGCGGCGTTGGTGCGGCAGCTGCTCCAGTTCGGTCGCAAGGAGCCGTCGCGTCGCGTGGCCATCGACCTCCATGCGGTGCTCGACGAGTCGATGTCGATTCTCCGCCGCACACTCGACCGTCGCATCTCGGTGGTGGTCGAGAAGCACGCGACGCGCACCAGGCTGCTCGGCGACGCGTCGCAGCTCACCAACGCCTTCATCAACCTCGCGCTCAACGCCCGCGACGCGATGCCCAAAGGCGGCACGCTGCGCTTCCGCACGCTCGACGAAGCCGAAGGCCTGCTGCGCCTCGAGGTGTCAGACACGGGGGCGGGCATTTCTGCCGAGGTGCTCAACCGCATCTTCGACCCGTTCTTCACCACCAAGGCGCGCGGTCGCGGCACGGGGTTGGGGCTCGCCTCGGTCGACGCAGCGGTGCGGGGCCACGACGGCAACGTGACGGTGCGCAGCGAGGTCGGCGTGGGCACCACCTTCGAGCTGCGCCTGCCGGTGCGGCCGGACTTGCCGGCGCCGCACCCCAGGCCGCGCGACGCGACGAGCGCCGGCGCGACGAAGTCGAACGCGCTGGTGTTGCTCATCGACGACGAAGACCTCGTGCGGCGGTCGATGCAGCGACTGCTCAACCACCTCGGCTTCCGGACGCTCGACGCCCGCGATGGCGCGAGCGGCCTCGAGCGCTTCACGACGGCGGAGGAGAAGCCGGCGGCGGTGGTGCTCGACTTGATTCTCCCGGGCCTCTCGGCGCGCGACACGTTCGTCGCGTTGCGCAAACTCTCGCCTGAGCTGCCGGTGCTCTTCTGCTCGGGCTACGCGCCCGACGGCCTGGTCGACGACCTGCTCGCGCAGCCGCGCACGAATTTGCTCTCGAAGCCGTACTCGACTGACGCCCTCGAGCGCGCGCTCGAGGCGCTGCTGCGCTGACTCACATCAACGCGACGAGGCGGCCGGCGAAGCCCAGGTCACGCAGCTCCCAGAGGCGCGCGGGCACGGCGTCGAGCAGCAGCGTCTCGACCTTCGGCGTGACCTTGCCGGTGAGCAACAGCGCCAGCCCTTCTTCGAGGTCTTCCTGCGTGCCGAGCAGCCCGCTCGTCAGCGTGATGCCGCGCCACACGAGGTCGGCGACGGCGAGGTCGATGCGGCCCGTGGGGCTGGAGCCCGACAGCGCGAGCCGGCCGCCGCCGCGCAGCAGCCGCACCGCCTGCTGCAGCGCCTGCGTCGACGGCGTGCACACCACCGCTGCGTCGACCGCGCCGTCCAACGGCACCGCGCCGAGCGCACGCGCGAGCTCCACGCGCTGCGGGTCGACGTCGTGGGCGAAGACCTGATGACCCAGCGCGCGCGCCACCTGCGCCACGAGGTGGCCGACGCCACCCACGCCGAAGACCGCCACGCGAGAGGGTTGCAGCAATCGCAGGCTGCGCACCGCGCCGACCGCCGTCCACAACGAGCCGCCGCACACCGCGAGTGACGCCGCGAGCGCAGGTGGCAATTGCTCAGGCAGCGGCGCCACACCCATCGGCACCTCAAGCGGAATGAGCGAGCTGGCGTGCGCCAACACGTGCGTGCCCAGCGCCCCGTCGACGTGCATGCCGCGCCAGCGCACGTTCGGGCAGTGGCGCGCGTCACGGCTGCGGCACGCGGCGCACTCGGTGCAACTCGCGGCCAGCGGCGTCAACAGCACGCGCTCGCCGATGGGCAACGTCACGCCTTCACCGCGGGCTTCGATGACGCCCACCGCTTCGTGGCCCGGCACCAGCGGCAGCCGCGGCGGCGCGTCGAGCGTCAGCAGGTTCCAGTCGAGCTGGCCCAGCGCACAGGCCTCGACGCGCACACGAACTTCACCGGCGCCGGGTGAAGGCAGCGGAACCTCCACGACCTCCACCGGCTCTTTGGGTTTCTCGAGCTGAACGACGCGGGCCATGCGCGCGCATGTGACACACAACGCCTGAAACGAGAACGCCCCTCGCCTCGTGAAGAGGGAGGGGCGCTTCGACGAACCACGACTTGAATTACTGCGCAGGCGCGGGCGCGGCTTCGTCTTTCTTTTCTTCGGTGGCGGGCGCGGGCGCGGCGGCCGGAGCGGCAGCGGCCTTGTCCTTGTTCGAGTCTTCGGCCGACTGGTAGCGGGCGATGACGGCGTCGAGCGAGGTGTTGGTGGCCTCGAGGATGACCTCGGTTTCGTTTTCGACGATGTCGGCGCCCATGGTGTTGCGCAGGCCCTGGCTGGTGACGACGCCCTTGGCGACCCAGTCTTCCCAGATGACCTGGCCGGCCTTGTTGGTGACCTTGAAGTGCGACGAGGCGACGGGGTAGCGGGTCTGCGAGCCCATGCCGCCGACCGTGACGCCGCCGGTCTTGCCGGTGGTGTAGCTGATGTCGATGGTGGCGACGGCGTCGACGCCGAGCGCGGTGGCCAGCGCCGCGAGCTGCTCGGGCTTCCACGTGTTCATCTGCGAGGTCGACAACACACCTTCAATGAGGTGCGCGCTCGCGCGGAGGTTGCCGCCGCCCTTGGCGACCTTCTCCTGGTACTCGGGCACGGAGGCGAACGCCTCACGGCCGATGACCTCCCAGCCGAAGGTGGTGTTGAGGCGCCGGGCCAACTCGCCGTAGCCGCTCAAGGCCTGCTCTGCGCGGCGAGCGCCCATGTTGCCGCTCTTGACGTCGGCGGCGCGCTTGCCCGCGCCGATGCCGGCGGTGACCGGGTTGTACGTCGCGGCGCCAGTGCCGAGCGAGAGCGTGCCCTGGTACCCGACGATGGCGACACGCCTGGCAGCCGACACTTCTGCCTTGTTCACCTGAATGCCTGCACAGCCAGTCGCGATGAGGCCCGCGACAGAAACCAACAAGAGACGACGCATGTATGAAACCTCCGGTACGTGTGAGTGGCGCCGCGGACGTTATGCGCGCCGTCCGTATTCACTGCGCTCATTCGTTTCTTTTTGTGCCTCCGCTGTGACGAGCCGCTATGAGCGCGCGGCCATGAGTGACAAGTCAGCTTTCATCACGCGGGGCCTCACCACGTACGCGAACCTCGTCGTCGGCCACCCCGGCAAGGTGCTGTTGGTGCTCTTCGCACTGGGCATTGGGTCGACGTGGTTGTCGGCGAAGTTGACGCTCGAGTCTGATCAGCTCGCGTTGATCAGCCAGGACCTCCCGGAGGTCCAGGCCGTCAAGCGCGTCATCGACATGGTCGGCGGCGCTGGCTACCTGCAGCTCGCCCTTCGCGGTGACGACGAGCAGGCGCTCAAGAAGCTCGCCGACGCCGTCAACGAGACGCTGCTCGCCTCGAAGAGCGCCGACGGTGAGCCGTTCGTGCGCTTCATCACCTACAAGGTGCCCATCGAATTCGTTCAGGAAAACATGGTGCTCTTCATTCGCACCGAAGACCTGCTCGAGGGCAAGAAGCGCATCAACGCGTACTTGAAAGATCAGCTCCGCCGGAACAACCCGTTCTACATCGAGCTGCGCAAGACCGAGCCGGTGAAGCTCGACCTCACCGACCTGGTGAACAAGTACAGCTCGGTCGGCAAGAAGAGCATCCGCGACGACTATTACATCTCGGACGACAAGAAGATGATCATGATCCTCGTCAAGCCGATGTGGAACTCCACGTTGCTCGGCAAGACGCAGGGCTTCATCGAGGCGATGACCGGCGGCGACAAGGCCGGCACCGTGTTGACCAAGGGCCTGCTTTACGACGCGGCGAAGAAGGCCGGCGTCGAGGTGGTCGAAGATTACGACCTGATGGGCGACGGCAAGAAGATCGCCTTCGGCTTCACCGGCTCGTACAAGACCAACGTCGACGACAGCGTGGCCATGACCTCGTCACTCGACGACATCACGCTCATCGCGTTGGGCATGATCTCCGTCATCATCGCGGTGTTCTTCCGCAAGTGGGCGCCGACGCTCATCGTGCTCTCGGGCACGGTGCTGGGCACGTTGTTCACGCTGGGCTTCGCGAAGCTGACGCTGGGTCAGCTCAACATGGTGACCAGCATCATCGCGGCCATCTTGCTGGGCTTCGGCATCGACTACGGCATTCACTTCACCTACCGCGCGCGCATCGAGCTCGGCACCGGCAAGCGGTGGGACGACGCGCTTCGTGACGCCATCATCAACTCTGGCCGCCCGGCGCTCATCTCGGCCATCGTGACTGCGGGCAGCTTCTTCGTGCTGCTCGTCTCGGAGTTTCGCGGCTTCTCGCAGTTCGGCTTCCTCGCCGGCTTCGGCACGATGCTGACGGCGGCCGCGCTCTTCTCGTGGAGCCCGGCGATTCTCGCGATGCTCGGTCGCCGCAACCCTGAGTTGCCGGCGAAGCTGGTGGGCACCATGAAGCCGCCGTCGGACGACATGGTGACGGGCAAGCTTCGCATTCCCCGGCCCAGGCTGGTGCTCGGCGCGTCGCTCGCGGTGGTGGCGTTGGTGTGCGCGTTCGCGGTGCCGTGGGTCGACTTCCCGGTGCCCAAAGACCGCGAGATGACGTTGCTCGAGCGGCTCAAGGGTGGCGTGCGCTTCAACTACAACACCCGCGCGCTGATGCCGGTCGACCAGCCGAGCGTGAAGCTGCAAGACGAAATCACCGCGCGCTTCAAGATCAGCTCCGACCCCATTGCCGTGTACACGAAGGATCTCGCCGGCGCGAAAGACATCTGGGACGGCATGACCGCCGACCCCGATCACAACTTCAACGTCGACATCTCGAAGTACAAGACGGTTGATCAGGTCGTCAGCATCTTCACCTTCACGCCGCCGCCCGAGACGGCGAAGGCCAACGCGAAGGTGCTCGCCGAGTGGCGCGAAGAGCTCAAAGACATCGAGGTGGCGTCGCTGCCGCCCGACGTTCAAGAGAAGGCCGCGTTCTTCATGAAGGTGCTCGAGAAGCAGCCCTTCGACGTGAACGGCGTGCCGCAGGTCTACGCTGATCAATTCAAGCACCTGGCGACCACGCAGCCCGAGAACCACGGCTACCTCACGTTCCTGTACCCGAAGGTCGACCTCTGGGACGGCAAGAACATGCTCGCGTTCGCCGACGAGACTCGAATCATCAAGGGCAAGAGCGGCGCTGAGTACCAGTCGGCCGGCCTCGCGTTGCTCTACGCCAAGCTCGCGCGCATCGTTCTGTGGGACGGCAAGCTGACGGTGGTGCTCGCGGCGCTGTGGATTCTCATCATGCACTACCTCGACTTCCGCTCGGCGAAGCTGGCGTTGGCCTCGGTGCTGCCGCTGGGCATCGGGCTGGTGATGATGCTGGGCATGCTGAGCATCACCAACCACCGGCTCAACTTCATGAACCTGGTGATTCTGCCGATTCTGTTGGGCTTCGGCGTGAGCCATGGCTTGTACTTGCTGCACCGATACCTCGAGGGCACCGCGCCGCTCGTCGCGCTGCGCTCGGTGGGAGGCGCGGTGGCCAGCAGTACGTTGACCACCATCGCCGGCTTCGGCTCGCTCGCCTTCGCCGAGCACCTGGGCCTGCGCAGCATCGGCTACGTGGCCTGCCTGGGGCTCGGCACCACGTTGCTCATCAGCTTCACCGTGCTCGCTGCGGTTTTGCAGATCATGTACGACGCCCGCGGCGCGGAGCACCTCGGCGGCGAAGGCGACAAGCCCGTCCGTTAAAACAGAGGCCGTCTTGCATGGCGGATGGTCGTCCGTTACGGTGGACGCCATGTCAGCGACCGCTACCGCATCGTTCACCCGTCAGGCAGACCCGTACAAAGACCTCCTGGTCATCGATTCGCGGGCGCCGCGGTTCAACCAGGCGGTGGTTTCGTTGGGGGCGCTCGCGGCGGTCTCGACGGGCTTCTGGCCGGTGCTGGCGTTGCTCGGCGCGCAGCTCGCGGTGAGCGTGGTGTTCGGGCGTAAGTACTGCCTGCCGTGCGTCGCGTACTTCGAGCTCGTGCAGCCGCGCTTCGGTGAAGGCGAGCTCGAAGACAGCCGCGCGCCGCGCTTCGCGAACATCATCGGCGCGGTGTTCCTGCTGACGGCGTCGGTGTTCTACGTGGCCGGCTTCCCCACTGTCGGCGCGGTGCTGGGCGGCATCGTGGCGGCGCTCGCGGGCCTGGCGACGACGACGGGCCTGTGCGTGGGCTGCGAGGTCTACAAGGTGTTGGCGAAGCTGCGCGGCGTGAAGGGCGGCGCGCTGGAGCGGGTCGACCTCGAGCAGCTGGGTGTGTCGGGCGGCGGTGAGCTTGCGGTGGTCTTCACACACCCGCTGTGCAGCGAGTGCCATGAGGTGAAGCCGAAGCTCGAGAGCAAGGGCCTCCGCGTGGTGGAGGTCGACGTGTCGAAGCGGAAGGACCTCGCGAAGAAGTACGGCGTGACGCTGGTGCCGCTCGCGGTGACGGTCGGCGCTGACGGGCGCGTGCTGGGCCGTCTCTGAGTCATTGGCTCGATGGGGAGGCCTTCGGGCCGCCCCCGGCGTGGAGTTCACGAAGCCCGAGTCGCCTGCATGGCGCGATCGTGAAGAAGCAGCTCAGTTCGCGGTGGCGACGACGTCACCGCCGCGCTTCTTCTGCAGCGACGCGAGCGCGCCCACCACGTCGGTGTAGACGAGCTCGCCGAGCGCGCCCTGGTTCAGCTCCGCCGCGTTGCCTTCGTCGGTGTCGAGGTGCATCTCCAGCTTGAAGTTCGGGTGCACACGGATCAACACGTCACCGAACGTGAGGCTGCGACCGGCGCTGTGCACCGACACCTCGACCTCGTCACCATCAGCCACCTGGTACGCGGCCGCGTCATCGGGGTGCATGTGAATGTGCCGCTTGGCGCAGATGAGGCCCTCGGTCAGGTGCACGGTGCCCTTCGGCCCCTCGAGAATCACGGGCGCGCTGCCCTTCGTCTTGCCTGAGTCGCGAATCGGCGCGTCGACCCCCAGCAGAAACTCGTCGGTGCGGCTCACCTCGACCTGCGGCGCTTTGCGCAGCGGGCCCAACAGCCGCACTCCGTTGATGCGATTGCGCGGGCCGATGACGTTCACCTTCTCTTCGCACGCGAACTGACCCGGCTGCGAAATGTCGCGCAGCTTCGTGGGCGTGGCGCCTTCACCGAAGAGCTTCTCGAACGTCGCCGCGTCGAGGTGCAGGTGCCGCGCAGAAATCGCGATGGGAATCGGGCGCGGGTTCTTCACGGCTTGATGTTGGCCAACCAACGCCGCCGTCTGCCTGGCGATGGAGAGCTCTTCGTCGGTCTTCACCACCAGCGCGCTGACGCGCGACTGCTCGGCAGAAATGCGCGCGACGGGGCTCTCGCGCGTCACCTTCGCGTCGGTGTTCAGGTCTTCGTCCAGCACCAGGCCGAGGAAGTCGAGGCGTTGCAGCATGCGCCGCCGCATCGCCACCGCGTTCTCACCGATGCCGCCGGTCAACACCACGGCGTCGAGCCCGCCCATCACCGCCGCGTAGGCGCCCACGTACTTGCGCACGCGATGGGCGAACACCGCGACCGCGAGCCGACAGCGGTCATCACCGTCACTCGCGCGCTGCTCGATGTCGCGCAGGTCATTGCTCGCTCCCGAGAGCCCCGCGAGGCCCGACTTCTTGTTGAGCAGCTCGTCGAGCGACGCCGCGTCGAACTCGCCGGAGCGCAACAACGTGAGCAACACGCCGGGGTCCAGGTCTCCCGCGCGCGTCCCCATCACCAGCCCCTCGAGCGGCGTGAGGCCCATGCTGGTCTCGGTGGAGTGGCCGAACTCCACCGCGCATGCGCTGGCGCCATTGCCCAGGTGCAGCGTCACCAACCGCAGCTCAGCCAACGGCCGACCCAGGCGCTGCGCGGCCAGCTGCGCGACCCATGCGTGGCTGGTGCCATGAAACCCGTAGCGACGCAGGCCGTGCTTGTCGGCGAGCTGCGGGTCGAGCGCGTAGCTCTTCGCGCGGCGCGGGAGCCGCGCGTGAAATGCGGTGTCGAAGACGGCGACCTGCGGCACGCCCGGCAGGGCTGCGCGCGCGGCCCGAATGCCCGCGAGGTTGGCCGGGTTGTGCAGCGGCGCGAGCGGAATGCACGCCTCAATCTGCTGCTCGACGGCGTCGTCGACCTTCACCGCGTCGATGAACTTCTCGCCGCCGTGCACCACGCGATGCCCGACGGCGTCGAGCGCCGCTCCCCGCGTCTGGGCGAGCACCTGCGCGAGCGCGTCAGCGGAGCTGGTGACGCGCTCGATGACGCCCTTGTGCAGCACGGCGCTGGTGCCGGTGTCGATGACCTGAAACTTGAGGCTGGAGCTGCCGGAGTTGAGGACGAGCACGCGCATGCGCGCATTCTGCATGTCGCGCCCGTGACCTGGGCCGACTTCTCGAAGCCCGCGTGACACATCACCTGCACGCGTACTGTCTGCTGGTGCGTTGGTAGAACGGGTTGCCGCCGCTGTACTTGCCGTGACCTGCGTAGTTCTCGGTCGTGTACAGCTCCATCACCGAGCAGTACTTCGCGCCGGGCATCGAGAACGACACGTAGAAGAAGTGGGTGCGGTCGACGGGCACGCCGAGGCTGTTGACCTTCACGTCCCAGCCGCTGTTGCCGCTCTTCACGTCGAGCACCTTCGCCCCGGGGCGCAGTGAGGCCAGCGCGGTCTTCGCCAGGCGCTCGTTCGCGGAGCCCAGCGTCTTGCCGTTGAGCTGCGGGGGCACGGAGCGCAACGCGGCGTCGAACTTCGTGGCGTATGCGTCGAGGCTGGCGTTCACGCGGGCGGTCTGCGCCGCGAAGCTCGCCGGGTCGAGGCCCGCCACCGCGCAGAACCCGTCGAGCGAGGTGCGGTACTGCGAGCGCATTTCGTCAATCGTTTCGAAGGCCGGGCCTTGCCACCCGCGACCGTCGACGAGCGTCGCGAGCAGGCCCGTGCGCTCCGGCTCGGTGACCTCCGCGTCGGCCAACTGCGCGATGCGCGTCTCCGCGATGAAGGTGCGGGTGGTGTCTCTGGCTGCGCCGGCGGCCACGACGTCGGCCGGAGCGATGTCGCCCGTGAAATTGACGAGCGGATCGTCGAGCGTCGCCAGCACCGGGTACTTCTCGCGGAGCATCGCGTCGGCCGCAGTGACCGCCGCGTACTGTGCCTGCAGTTTCTCAGCTGTGACGCGGTCGGAGACCTCGCAGCGCTGCGTGGCGCACGCACGGTAGAGCTCGAAGTCACCGACCGCCGCGACGTCGCGCAGGTAGTCAGCCTGCACGGCAAGCGCCTGCTGAATCACGGCCCACTCCGCGAGGGTTCGGGCGTGTCGTCGTGCCAGCGAAATGGTGGCCACGTTGAAGCGCGAGCCGCCGTAGTGAACGACGAGCGTGTCGGCCGACGGAATGCTCACCACGCCGCAGTCGGTGAACTTGCCCTGTACAAAGGCATACACCTCGTCGTCGAGCTTGAACTTGTGGTCGGGTGTCTCGGTCAATGCCTGCTTGCCGTTGTAGTCAGACGAAGGCATGTATTTGTAGATTCGTTGCACGTCCTTTTCGGCTACCCATGCGCTCGTGTTGTATTGTTTGTAGTTGACGAGGTACTGCCCGTCGCCGACTTCCAGCACGGTCGACTCAATCATCTGGGTGTTGCGCCGCGCCGCTACGCGGTCGCCGACCTTGAAAATCACCTTCGGGGTGACGACCTTCTTCGGGCATTCCGGGCACGGTTTGAGTTGGTTCGCCGTGACCCATTGGTTGTATTTCGCGGCGTAGCCATTGTAGCTGACGAGCCACCTGGCGGCGCCGACCTCTTCAATGATTGACTGGTAGTATTTGCCGTCGCGAACATCGAGCGCCCACACCCCGTCCCCCGGGTTGTAGCCATCGGCGTGGGCGAACGAAGCGACCAGCAAAACAACACACGACAGGCGTCTCGACATGACGGCGCTCAGAAACTGCCGAAGTCGTAGACCACCGGGTCTTCACCGCCGTCGGGGTAGAAGACCTGCACTGGCGCTGGCATGCCGGCGATGCCGTCTTTCTTGGCGATGAAGTACTTGTACAGCTTCCCCTTCTGCGCCGTAGGGCCGAAGCCCACTGCGGACGTGGTGGTCAACGTCGTGCGCACCACCAATAGTTGGTACTGGCCGATGGCGCCGTGGGCGCGCTTGAAGGCAAAGCGCAGTGAGTCGGGGTTCAGCTTGCGTGGGTCGTTCTTGTCTCGCTTGCTGAGGTGTACGACTTTTTCGGCGACGAGTTGTTTGCCTGCTTCGTTGAGGTCAGGGTTGTTGAGGCAGATCTCCATGAAGCGCTTGATTTTCTCGAGCCCGCGTTCATCGGGCGGGGTGTCCTGTGCGAAGACCTGCGAGGCAACCAGGCACACCAGCATCAGCGAGCTACGGCGGAGTCGGTTCATGGCGCGGCACGGTAGGGGTCGCGCCCGAATCGCGCTGTCCCCCGAAAGTGGGACACGCGCAGTCTTTCGTGCCGCTGGTACGTTGCCTTCGTGGTGACGCCCCGGCTTTTGCTGGTCGAAGACGATGCGCTGTACCGGGAGACGGTGGCTGAGGCGCTTCGTGTGGCGGGGCACGAGGTGCTCGAGGCCTCGACCGCCGCGGAGGCGTTGGCGGTGAGGGGGCCGCTCGTCGGCGCGCTGGTCGACCTCCGGCTGTCACGGGGCTCGGGCTTTGAGGTGCTCACGCAGCTGCGGGCCAGGGCGCCGGGCGCGATGTTGGCGGCCCTCACCGCGCACTCCACCGATGAAGACGTGTTCGGCGCCATCGCAGCGGGCGCCGACGGTTACCTGCTCAAGTCTGACGCCATCGACGAGTTGCCGGCCCACGTCGGCGCGCTGCTCAAGGGGCTCTCGCCGCTCTCGCCTGGCATCGCGCGGCGGTTGATGGCGCACTTCGCGCAGCGGCCGAGGCTGCCGCCCGACGCGAAGCTGAGCGCGCGTGAGCAGGAGTTGCTCGAGGTGCTCGCCGGCGGCTTCACGTTTCAGGAGTGCGCGTCGAGCATGGGCATCAGCGTCGAGACCGTGAAGACGCTCGTGAAGCGCATTCGCGACAAGTTCCACGCGGGCTCCGTGACGGAGGCCATCAGCGTGGGCTTTCGCGCCGGGCTCTTGAAATGAGAGACGACGCGCAGGGGCGCTGGCCGATGGACGTCGAGGTGGTGAGCGCGATGATGACGCGCTCGAGCTTCGCCTTCATGGTGGTGGCGCTCTCGGTGTTCTGGGCGTTGGCGTTGCTCGTCGGCCCCGTCGAGCAGCACCCGTCGGCGGCGTGGGTCATCATCACGTCGAGCGCGAGCCTGCTGCCGATGGCGCTCTCGACGGCCTTCGGAAAGCTCCACGAGTTCTTCACGCCGAAAGGTGAATGGGTTCGCGCCATCGACTTCGTGCTGGCGCCGCTGGCGGTGTGCGGCGCCGCGGCGACCGCGCCTACCGACGTGCCGGTGACGATGCTCTACCTCTTCGCCACCGCGATGATGTGGCCCACGCAGCACCCGCGAAACGCGTTCGCGTCGGCTTCGTTGCTCGCCATGCCGTTGCTGCTGCGCTGGTTGTTGGTGCCCGGCGCGACGCCGTTCTCGCTGTTGTTGATGGTGCCCGTCGGCCTGGTGGCCATGGCGCTCTACGAGTGGAGCGCACGCCACCTCGACCGGTACCGCGCCACGCGTCGCATCGTGAAGCACCGCCAGCAGGCGCTCGAGACGGCCACCGCCGCACAGCGGGCGTTTCGGCTCGCGATGTCGGTGCATGACGGGCTCTCGGGGCTGGCCGCGGTGGCCGAGGCGCGCGTGAAGAAAGACGTGAGCGTGGTGCGCGCGCTGAGCAAGCGCATCGACTCGTTGCTCGAAGGGGTCGGTGGCGCGTCGGCCGTCACAGGCATCGCAGAGCTCCAGCACACCGCGCAGGCGCTGGGGCTCACCGTCGACGTTCACGCCAGCGGGCTGCAGAGTTGGGACCCGGTCTCTGCCGGGGACCTGCTCGAGATGCTTACCGAGCTGCTCTCGAATGGCGCGCGGCACGGCGCCGAGGGCGCCAGCAGCGGGCGCATTCACATCGACACCACGGGCGCGGTGGTCGAGTTGCGCACCACGATTCCTCCCGCGTTCTCGAGCGCCGGGCGCGGGCTGAGAAACCTGGGGCAGCGCATCGCCGCGTATGGAGGTGGGCTCGAGGCGAAGGTGCACGGCCACCGCTTCGAGGTGCGCGCGCAGATTCCGAATCGACGCGTCGCGTATGCGCCGCCGTTTCTCCAGGTGCTGGGCCCGAGCGCGGCCGCCATCTTCTTCGGCGGCGCGGCGTGGGCAGTGGCGCGGTCGTGGCACTTCGCCTGGCCGCACCTGGGTTGGTACGCGCTGGTGGTTGTGGTTCACCTCACTCAGCTCGAGCACCAGTCTCGCGAGCAGCGCGCGGCCGGCGAGCGCGCAGAGGCGGCGCTGTTAGAGCTGCAGCTCGATGAGCAACGCGCGCTGATTCGGGAGCGGCTGGGCGCGTTTCGGGAGTCGCTGACGTCAGAGGATGCGCTGTCCCTGGCGCAGACGTTGGCGGCGTTGCGGGTCGAGCTCCGCGCGCTGCTCTTCGCGCTCGAGTGGCAGGGTTCTCCGGCGGAGTTGTCGCGAGAGCTGGAGGTGTCGGTGCCTTCGACGATGCGTGTGGGCGTCGTACACCGCCTCGCGCTCACCGCATTTCAGCGCCGCGTGGCGCCCTCGTAGCGCGGTGCCGGTGCATTCGGCGGCGCGCCGGAGACGAACGGACATAGTCTCCGCGCGCATGAACGCCGCGTTGCCTTCGGTGCCCTCGAGCTGGAAGCCCGTCGGCATCACCTCGACGACCCGCTACTTCATCACCGAGCCGGACCTCCTCATCGTTTACCCGAACCCGGGCACGCGCGATGACCTCCACACGGCGGCCGAGAACGCCGACTTCCAGATGAACTACGCGCAGCGGCTCGGGCGCCCGATTGGCGCCGTGGTGGTGCTGGGCAACTTGAACTCACAAGACACCGACGCGCGCCGTGTCTATGCGGAGCGCATGCTGCCCGAGCGTTGCTACGGCGCGATGCTGGTCGTCGAGAACGCGCTCTCCCGCGCCATCGCCGCGTTCTTCATGGGCCTGAGCCGCCCGAAGATTCCGACGCAGCTGGTGCACTCCATTGACGCGGGGCTCACGGCGCTGTCGGCGCACCGCCCGGGAGGCGCGGCGTGAGCTTCGACCCGTCGAAGTTCAAGGCCATCGGCGAGTCGTCGAACGCCACGTTCTACGAGTTCGACCACGAGGTGCTGGTGGTGCTGCCGAACGAGGGCAGCGCCGACACGCAGGCCTCGGCGACGCAGAGCGTGCAGATTCAGCTCGACTACCTGCGCACACGAAACCGCCGCTCGGGCGTCGTGGTGTTGATGGACAACGTGATGGCGCAAGACGCGGGCGCGCGCGGTGTGTACCGCGAGCTGCCCGACCCCTCACATCAGGTGTGCTTCGCGTTGGTGGGCGGGACGGCGTTCGGCCGCGTGGTGTGTTCGCTCTTCGTCAGCCTGAGCCCGCCGAAGAGCCCGACGAAGGTCTTCGCCAACTTCGAAGAGGCGGTGACGTGGGTGCGCGCCATGGTGCGACGCAATGAGTGACAGCGTGCCCGCTTCGCTCGCCGAGGCGTTCTTTCATTTCTGTCAGGGCAACTTCTCGTTTCGCCTCACGCGAACGATGAACCGCGACGAGGCCGACACGCAGGCCTTCTTCTTCAACTCCGTCGCCGACGAGCTCGAGCGCCTCATCGTCGGTTCACGAGAGCAGGAGCAGCGGCTCGCGCGCATGACGGCGATGTTGTCTGACGTGTTGATTAAAGTGGCCAGCGGCGACTTCGAGGTACAGGCCCACCGCGACGAGCGCGGCGACTCGATGGACGTGCTCGTCTTTCTCGTGAACAACACCATCAGCGAGCTCAAGGCGTTGGTCGACGAGCGCAACCGCGCCGCCGCCGCCGAGCGCGAGAAGCTCGAGCGCCTCGTCGTCGAGCGCACCGCGCAGCTCACCGAGAGCGAAGAGAATTTTCGTCACCTCTTCGACGCGTCGCCGGTGGCGATGGTGCTCAGCAAGCTGGCCGACGGCACGGTGATGCGCGCCAACGCGCAGGCCGGCCGCCTGTTTCAGATGCGCCCCGAAGAAATCGCCGTCAACGAGCTCTGGGTCGACGTCGCGCAGCGTGAAGACATGCTCAAGCGCGTGGCGACGGAGGGGCTGCTCGACGGCTTCGAAGCGCAGCTGCAGCGGCGCGGCTCTGAGCCCTTCTGGAGCGACGTGGCGGTGCGGCTGGTGCGCGTCGGCGGCGAGAAGGCGGTGCTCTCGGGCGCGCGCGACATCACCGAGCAGAAGCTGCTGGAGGCGCGGCTGCGCGAGCTGGCGACGACCGACGAGCTCACCGGCGCGCTCAATCGCCGGCGATTGTTCGAAGTGGGTGAACAATTGCGCGAGCACGCGGTGCGCTACTCGCGGCCCTTCAGCATGACGATGTTCGACCTCGACCGCTTCAAGGCCATCAACGACACGTGGGGGCACGGCGTGGGTGACCGCGCGCTGCGCCTGGTGTGCGACGTGATTCGTAGAGAGCTGCGCACGCTCGACGTGCTGGGCCGCTACGGTGGTGAAGAGCTGGTGTGCTTCTTCCCCGAGACGACGCTCGAAGAAGCGCAGCTGGCCAGTGAGCGCATTCGCCTCGCCGTCAGTCGCACCACGTTGTGGCACGACGAGAAGCGCGTGCCGTTGGGGCTTTCCGGCGGGGTGGTGAGCTGGCGCGACGGCGAGCTGCTCGAAGACATGGTGAAGCGCGCTGACGATTCGCTGTACCAGGCAAAGGCCGCGGGTCGAAACCGCGTGATGGCGTCATGAAACTCTTCTTCGTTGTGTTGGTGCTGGCCTTCAAACCCGGCGACCCGCTGTGGGTGCGCGACGACGGCACGCCGGTGTTTCAAGAAGCGCGAGAGACCTCGAAGAAGGTCGCCACGCTCAAGGCCGGTGACGCCGTGAAGTGGCTCGGGCCGTCTGAGAAAGACAAGGCGTTCCACCTCGTCAACGTGGGCGGCAAGGCGGGCTACGTGCGTGTCACCGCGCTGACGCCGCATTCACCGCAGGCCGCCGGTGCCGCCGCTGCGTTCGCGCCGAAAGAAGAAGAGCTCACGTGGGGCACGAAGAGCTCCGTGACGCCGACGACTGACGCCGGCGTGCAGGCCGTCAAAGACCTCGCCGTCGTCGAAGAGCTGAACCGCCAGGTCGCCGAGAAGAAATGACGTTCGAGGCGTTCTACGGCAGCGCGTGGCAGCACCCGGGGCTCGCCTGGGTGTTGTGCGCCGTGGCGTTGGGTTTCGTGGTGCGCGTGAAAGACGCGGCGCTGCGAAGGGTGCTGCTGCTCTTCACGGCGACGACGGCGCTCGACGCATGGCTCACCGGCGCGCTCTCGGTGCTGCCGTCGGGCTCGCTGCTCGCGCGTAACGTTTCCATCGCCTTCGTCATCTGGGGCGACGTGCGAGTGTGGGTGCTGGTCGAGAAGTTCCGCGGTGACGCGTCGTGGACGAAGGCGTGGTTGCGGGGCATCGCGCTCGCGTTCATCGTGCCCGTGGTTCAGGCCGTGGCGATTCGTGCCTTCCCCGACGTGTTCGCCGAAGAGCGCCGCATTTACCTTGTCTACGAAGCGGCCTTCGAGCTGCTGGGCTGTGTGCTGTTGCTCTCGCAGTACCCGCGCACGTGGGTGGCGACCTCGTTGCTGGGCTTCTTCGTCGTGCAGTACGCGCTGTGGGTGGCCAGCGACGTGTTGATTCTGTCGGGCCAGCCGTGGGCCTTCGGGCTGCGGCTGATTCCCAACGCGATGTACTACGGGCTGTTTCTCGTCTTCGCGGCGAGGAGAGCGGCGTGAAGCGGCTGCTGTTGATGCTGGTGTTGGCCACCTGCGCGCACGTGACGCGCGGTGGTGACGACGCGGCCCGCTTGATCGTGGGAGACAAGACCTTCACGCTCGCGCAGCTCAAGGCGCAGGTGCCTTCAGTGACGCTGCGCGGCTTCGACCCGTACTATCAGCGCGAGAAGACCTTCCTCACGCTGCCGCTCGAGCCGGTGCTGCGCCTCGCGTACCCGGGAGAAGACTTCGCCACGCAGGAGTTCGTGCTGCGCGCGAGCGATGGCTACACGGTGCCCATCAACGGTGCGCGGCTGCTCGAAGGTGCGTACCTCGCGTTCGCCGACGCCGACGGCGCGTGGGAGCCCATCGGCGCGCAGCAGGCCAGCCCGGGCCCCTGGTACGTCGTCTGGAGAGGGCACACCGACCTCACGACGCACCCGCGGCCGTGGGCGCTGGCGAGCATCACCATCGAGTCGTTCGAGAAGGTCTTCCCGCTGCTGGTGCCGCCGGGCGACGACGCGAAAGTGCAGCGCGGGTTCGCCTTGTTCCGTGACTACTGCGTGAAGTGCCACGCGCTGAACCAGCAGGGCGGCCGCGTGGGCCCGGAGCTGAACATTCCGCAGAACGTGACGGAGTACCGAGACGAGGTGTTTCTGCGCGCGTGGGTGGCAGACCCGTCGCAGTTCCGTATTTCGGTGATGCCGCCCTCGCCGCAGCTGAGTGAAGAAGACCTGACGGCGTTGCTCGACTACCTGCGCGCGATGAAGGCGACGAAGGTGAAGGCCCCGAAGTCGACGCATTGACGTGACTGCTTCGCCACGGCGCTTCACGCGCGCGGCCACGTCGCTACACGACGCACCACCGATGCAAACGCTCCCGACGACGCAGCGTCACGAATACGCTACGCCCCGCACGATGCACCCGACGGTGGCCGAGCTCGAAGCACGTGTACGGCGCGGGCCGCAGGTGGTGCGTGAGACGCTCGAGCGCCCGTTGCCCGCCGGTCTCATGCCGTGGAGCGAGACCTCGCTGGTGCTCACCGGCATCGGCGCGTCAGGGGCCGTCGCGCGCACGGCCGAAGCGCTGCTGCGTCACGAGACGTCGCTGCGCGTGAGCTCGTTGCCGCTCTCGGAGTTCGTCTCGCGCGACGTCGACCTGCAGGGAAAGACGCTGGTGCTGCTCTCGCAGGAGCTCTCGCCCAACGCGACGCTCGCGCTTCAGCGCGTCGAGCGCTTCCAGCAGGCGCTGCTGCTCACGTCGCTGTCGGAGGCCGACGCGCGCCTCGTGTCCTTCAGGCAGAGCGGCGGCCGAATCTTCACGCTGCCGCCTCGCGAGGAGCGCGACTTCCTGGTGCGCATGATGGGCCCGCTGGCCACGGTGATGGGGCTGCTGCGCCTCGCGTGGGCCGGTGAAGGGCAGAAGGCACCCGGCGAGCTCACGCGCGTGCCCGACGCGATGGCGGTGGCGCTCGAGCAGGGCTTCGAGGTCGCGAAGGCGTGGCCCGACGGGGTGCTGCGCACGCCGCTGCTGGCCACGGGCAGCTACTCGGGCTGTCTCGAGGTGCTCCGCTGGACGTGGATGGAGGCCTGGTGGACCGAGGCGCCGCCGGTATGGGACGCGCTCGAGGTCGCGCACGGCCCGTGGCAGACGCAGACGAAGCTTGCGGGGCCCTGGCTGGCCTTCACCCGGCCCGACGACATGGCCGGGCTCTGGCCGCGCTTCGAGTCGATGCTCCCGAAGTCGCAGGTGTTGGTGAGAGCCGAGGCCGCGTTGCCGGCGCCGCTGTGCTTCTTCGAGCACGCCGCCTTCGTGCAGGGCCTGCTGTGCGGTGTGCTGAAGCGGCGCGACGTCGACCTGAAGAAATGGCCCGGTCACGGCACCGACGCGCCGCTCTACCGTTTCGACGGGCAGCGCTGATCCGTAAAAAGAAGTTACCTTCAGCGCGAAACAAGTGTCGCCGCCACGCCGAAAACCAGCGCATGGCGACCTACAAGATTCAGTCGGGTGACACGCTGGGCAAAATCGCGTCGCGCTTCGGCACGACTGCGGCGAAGTTGGCCTCGACCAACGGCATCAGCAACCCGAACAAAATCTCCGCCGGGCGCACCATCACCGTGCCCGACACCTACGCCGGCAGCACGGCGGGGAGCGGTTCGTCGCCCACCAAGACCTACACCGTGAAGTCGGGCGACTCGCTCTCGAAGATTGCCGCGAAGTTTGGCACCTCGGTGAGCGCGCTGGCCGCGAAGAACGGCATCTCGAACCCCAACCGCATCAGCGTCGGCCAGAAGCTGACCATCTCCGGTTCGGGCGGCACGTCGGGCAGCAGCGGCACGTCGGGCACGGCGCCGAGTTCAGGTGGCACCTACCGCGTGCGCGCCGGTGACTCGCTCTCGGCCATCGCCTCGCGCTTCGGCACCACCACCAGCAAGCTGGCGTCGCTCAACGGCATCTCGAACCCCAACCGCATCAGCGTGGGCCAGGTGCTCAAGCTGTCGGGCAACGGCGGCACCACCGGCGGCACCGGTGGCACGAGCGGGACGGGTGGCACCAGCGGCACCGGAGGCACGTCGTCGGTGAAGGGTCAGCAGGTCGCCGACCTCGCCGCGTCATTCCTGGGCCGCAACGCCTCGGAGCTCAAGCGCAGCGGCGCGCTGCCGATGAACCCGAACGTGCCGAACAACGTGTGCTGCGCGAACTTCGTCTCGGCCGTGTTGCAGAAGGCCGGCGTCATCAACTTCCACACCGACCTGGTGACGGGCTCGAACAGCGGCGTGGCTGGCGCGCTGGGCACCATGCTCAAGGCGCGTGGCTGGAAGGTGGTGCCCGCCTCGCAGGCCAAGCCCGGCGACGTGGCCATCGTGAACAACGGCCGCCATGTGGAGCTCGTGCACAGCAACAAGAACGGCAAAATCACGCTCATCGGCTCGAACAACGTCAACGCCGACGGCTCGCAGCGCATCAGCTGGGGCCAGCCGTACGGCAACGCCTGGTACCTCACGCCGGCGTAGTCGGCAGGCAGGCCGTCGAAGAGCCAGGAGCCGTCAGCGACCACCGCTGGCGGCTCTCTCATTTTCAGTCCTTCAACGAAAACAACGCCTCGGGCGCTTCGTGCGTCTCGACCCACGCGAGCCATGCGGGGTCCGTCGGCCCGATGACGGAGTCGACCAGCTCCCAGCCCCCGGGTCGCTTGACGAGCAGGGCCGCGTAGCGATTCGAGACCAGGCCCTCCTTCGCGGCCTCGGCGAGCGGGCTCGTCGACACGTCGACACCGCTCCACCTGGCGAACACGAAGGCCCAGTTGCCTTCGACGTTCACGGTGTCGACCTTCAAGTTCACGTTGGTGCCGAACGTGTCTTCCACGGGCAGGCGAGCGAGCGCGACGATGGCCTCTGTGTTGACAGTCATGGGCCCGAGCATCGCGCAAAAACACCGGGAAAAGACAAAGGGCCTGCGAGCTCATCTCTCGCAGGCCCCTCGCTCAAAAGCTCCCCGTCCCGGAGGAACCGTGTCGCTTATTCGGTGTAGCGGTTGAAGCGCGCGGTCTGAATCGGCGCGGCCAGGTTCGCGATGTTCGCCACGCGAATGCCCGAGTCGCTGATGGCGTACACGAAGTCGTCAGCCATCACGCTGCGGCGCACCGACGGCTCCCAGTAGTAGGTCCAGCCGTACGAGTTCTGCACCTGGTACATGTCGCGGAGGCTGATGGCGCCCTTCGCCGTGAAGCCGGTGATGGGGTCGACGCCGTACACCTTGAGCTCCGACCTGAAGTAGCTCCAGTAGTCGTTGCTGCCGTTGAAGTTGTTGTTCCAGTCCGAGAAGGGAATCGCCAGGAGCTTCTTGGCGGCGAAGTAGTTGAACGCCTTGTGCTCGCGCTGCGCTTCGCTCCAGCCGTAGGCCGTGCCCACCAGCTGCGTGTGCGTCTGGCGCGGGTTGGTCATGTCGGTGACGTCGAAGATGGCCAACTGCAGTGCCTGCGCCTGCCAGTTCTGGTCTTCCGGCACGTACGTGCCGATGGTCAGCAGGTGGTTCTCGTCGAGCGGGTGGATGTACGTCGAGAAGCCGGGAATCTTGAGCTCGCCCAGCTTGCGCGGGTTGGTCGGGTCCGACAGGTCGAAGGTGAAGAGCGGGTCGACCTGGCGGAAGGTGACGACGAAGCCCTTGTCACCAATCATGCGGCTCGACATCACGCGCTCACCTTCGGCGAGGTCGGGCGACTGACCGACGACGTCGAGGAAGCCCTGGTTCTCGCCCAGCACCGAGAGGCGGTTGACGGTGCTCATGGTGCCCCACCAGTTGCCGGGGTTCTGCGTGTCGGGCACGCGGGTGTTGATGGTCGTCACCACGCGGAAGTGGCCTGAGGTCGCCTCGTCCATCGAGAACTGGTCGACGATGTGGCCCGCGACGACGCCCGAGGCCGCGTACACCGCGTTGCCCGGCTGCGTGATGTCGAACTTGTGCACGTAGGTGGTGTCGCGCTGGCCGGGCTGCGGCCACCACCACCAGTGGCGCGTCGCCACGTAGAGGTTGTTGTGCGACGCGTAGATTTCGCCGGGCTCCGCGAGAATCGACGTGCGCGCGACCGACGCGGCGGCGAGGTCGAGCGTGACGACTGAGACCTGGCCCAGGCGAGTGGGCGCGTTGACGCGCGAGAACGCATCACAGGCGTGCGGCACGATGGTGGTGTTGCCGTTGGCTTTGATTCTCGCGGCGGGCACCCACTCGGCCAGCGTCTGGCTGCGAATGAGCGTCTCGTTCTGCGCGATGACGCGGTCATACGCGGCGCGCAGCGCGGCCTTGTCGTTCCACAGGCCCTCGGTCCACTCGGGGCTCCACTTGAAGCCCGGCGGGAAGTTGAAGTCGTCCGACAGCACCAGGCGCACCGAGCTGGCGATTTTGCGCGCCGACTCGTAGTGGCCGGGCAGGTACACCTCACGCGTCACGCGGAGGTTCGTCATGTCGCTGACGTCGACCTCCGTCACCTTCACGGTGTTCGCGTAGTGGTAGCCGCAGTTCAACCCGAGGCACTGCACGCCGCCCGCATTCGAGAGCGGGTACCAGGTGTAGATGCTCGAGAACACGACGGCCTTGCCGGTGCCTTCGAGGAACATCTCGCGCGGGTAACCTTCGATTTCGAGCGTGCCCTGAATGCCGAGCTCGGTGGCAGGCCAGCTCTTCGCGGCGTGCAGCGTGTTGCCCGAGAGCGCGAAGATGCGCGTGCCGTCATTCTTCACGAAGTCGGCTTCGTCGACGCCGGCGACCTGGTTGTTGGTCTGCGTGTAGTCGACAGGGCCCGACTGCTTCGGAGGCGCCGCACCCGCCGTCGCTTCGGCGCGCGCGTCATTGGAGAAGCCGCCAATCCAACCACCCCACCAGCCCCACGTGGGCACGCCGTCGCGCTGCCCTTCGAGCTGCGTGCGCATCTGCAGCACGGCCGTGTCTTCGAGGTACTTCTCGAGGTCGGCGCAGGCGTTGCTGCCATTGAAGGCGGTGAGCGACACGCGGTTGTTGACCGCTTCAGGAGCCGGCACCGGGTTCGACCCGTCGCAGCCCGTCAGCGCACCCGCCACGCCTGCTGCCGCGGCGATGCTGCGCCATCGAGACATCCACTGTTTCTTCATGGTGTTACCCCCTGCTTTTGACTTCGGTGTGAGTGCCGGCCGTTGAATCGCGGCGCGTCTATTTGCGAGGGCCGGGCCAGTCTGTTGGGGTCTGTGTTTTCAGGTGTTTATGGTGCGTAGCAGCCCTCAAAACTCTGAGATCCACGCAGGTGCGTGGTGGATCTCCGCAGCCGGGGTGCATACGAGCCGGCAGATGCTTCGACGAATGGGCTGGCTCGGCGTGGTGGTGCTGGCTGCGTGTCAACAGCGCGAGGCCGACGCCGTCGTGACGAACCCGCGCGCCGAAGTTCGCGCCGCCTGGCTGGCGCACCGCGCGCCGTGGAGCGGGAGCGCTGACTACAACCTCGATGACGACGGGCTCTTCGAGGAGACGTTGGCGAAGGCCGTTCGAACCCGCTGCCCACGCTGCGAAGGCGGGGCGCCGCCGTCGACCCGACGCGCGCTCGACGCCTTCATCTCGCGCAGCGAAGGTTTGTACGCGCTCGCGCAGCTCGAGACTGACGAGCGCCGCGCGCAGCTCGAGGCGCTGGTGCGAGCGCGCTTCACCACGCCGCCGTTGGTCACGCGCAGTGACGGGGTGGTGTTGGCGCAGCTGGGCTTCGCGCCGGCGAAGTTCGAAAAGACGCGCGCGGGTTGGGCGCTGGGCGACTCGTCGTTGGAGGTCGACCGCGAGCTCGCGCCGGCCGAGGTGAATCGCGCGTTCTGCCAGGCGCTGCGCGGCTTGCCGGGCGCAAAAAAGTACGAGGTGCAGGTGACGTTGCCGGGGCAGCGGGCGGCGTGGGTCTACACCTACGACAGCACGAGCCAGCAGCTCACCGCGCGCTTCCGGGAGGCGTACGTGTCACCGGCCGCAGTCGGAGCCGCCGACGCGTTCTGCGCCGGCCGCGTGGCGACGCACACCAGCGCGCTCACGCGCGCGCTCGTCGACCTGTAGTCAGCCCAGCAGCTCTTTGACGGTGACCACGAAGTCTTTTTCGGACTCTTCGATGACGCCGTCGACGCCGATGAACCACTCGGCCGCGGCGACGACCTCGGCGCGGTGCTGCCGGAGCAACGCGAGGTTCGGCTGCGGCAACGGCTTACCGAGGTCGAGGTACTTGATGAGCTCCGTCATCACCTCGTCGGCGATGCCCCACTTGGGCCCCAACGAGACGACGGTCTCGCGCTCTTTGGGGTCGAGCGTGTCGTCGGCCCACGCGACCTGGAGCAGGAGTTTGAGCGTCTCGACATTCACATCGGGCTGCGAAGAAGGGCGGTCCATGAGGCGCACAGTGTACGCGCTCACGACGGCAGCAGTCGTGAGCTGATCAACGCGACACTACCCAGCGCCACGCCTCGCAGCGCCAACGCACCGGCGCCGTCTCCGCGGGCCACGAAGAACAAGAGCCCCGCAGCAATCAACAACGCGCACCCCAGTGAGAACGCGAAGCGCTTCCACACGTTTCGTTCGGTGCGCGCCGTGAAGAGCTTCTGCGCGCCCAGCACCGCGAAGACGCTCAGCAGGCACACCGGCACGTAGACCCACGCGAAGTCGTCCACCGTCGGCACGTCGAAGAAGTTCTGCGCGCGCGGAGGCACCAGCGCGAACACCCACGCCGTCGCGCTCATCGACACCCAGCCGTCGGTGACCTCGGGCGCGAGCGGCCCGCCGTTCGCCAACGTGCGCAGCGCCAACATCCACCACAGGATTCCCGTGGTCAGCACCGAGCCGATGAGCAACATGACGCCGCCCCCACCTTGCGGCGTGGCGAAGCGCTCCGACAGAAAACCGAGATGAAAGACGGTGACCACGCAGCCCACCGCCAGGCTCTCCACTGCACGTCTGGTTTCGTCGCCCACGCGAGCGCCTTAGCAGGCGAAACCCCGGTGTGACGTCGTGACACGCGGCGTCGAGCGCCGGGCGTGGATCCAGGTTGAATCGTGGGCATGAAAACCTCGAACGGTGGTTCTGAAGCGGCACGTCGCGCAGCCCAGGCTCAGCGTCGTCGCGAAGCAGAAGTTCGAGCGGCGGCTGCGAAGCCGAAGCCCGCATCGAAGGCCGCGAAGTTCGCGCGCGATGAAATGTCCGTCGGCAAGGGTGGCGCGCTGCGCGCCGCAGCCGCGAAGAACCTGCTCTCTGGTGCGAAGCCGCTGGGCGCGCCCACCGTGCGCACCGTCGCGCCGGCCGCCACGCCGCCCACCGACGTCGAGCGCTCGACGCAACGCGTGCAGGAAGCCACCGCGCGCTCTCCACTCGAAGGTGCGCGGGCGCTCGAAGAAGAGGCGCGCAACCTGAACGACCCCGCGAAGGTCGATGCGCTCATCGACGCCGTGCAGCCCGAGCTCGCGCGCATCTCTCAAGACCTCGCCACGCGCGTCGTCGAGAATCACGACGACTCCGACGAGAACCCCGTCACGCGCGGCTCCCTCGAAGCGCTCGCGCATGTCGCCGACCTCGCGGGCCCCGACGGCGCCGACGCCATCGCGCAGGAGCTCGCGGTGGGCCTGCGTGGCCGCATCAGCCCCGATGGCAATCAAGACCTCAACCAGTTCGACGACGTGCTGCGCGACCTCGCAGATGAAGGGCGCGGCGTGGTGCTCTCGAGCCTCGTGGCGCAGAAGACGCTGCGAGAACAGGGCCTGGGCGGCGTCGGGAACGAGCTGCTCGACGTGGCGACGAAGGGCCTCGAGAAGCTCAACGAGAAGTTCAGTGAAGCGCAGGCCACGTACTCCGAGCACGAGCAGCGCCTCGCGTCTGACCTCGCGGGCTTCGGCCCGGGCATGACCGAAGAGGCGCGCCAGGCGTACGTCGAGGCGTTCTGGAATGACCCCGACCACAAGCCCGCGAAGGACGGCCTCGACGCGGCGTCGGAGGCGCTCGCCAACGGCTTCGCGAAGACCTCGAAGGCCATCGAGAGCACCGCCGCCGCTGGTGATGACGCGTCGGCGAAGGTGCTGCTCTCGACGCTCGAGAACCTCGCGAAGTCGAACACGCACGCCGACGACGCGCTCCGCTACGTGGGCGAGCTGAACGCGAGCACCAACACGGAGCTCATCAACGCGCTCGAAGAGCACAGCGGCGACGATGACCTGCAGACGCGGCTCGAGAACAACGTCGTGGCACCGGCGCTCTCGCGCGCGCAGGGCGAGGCGATGGCCGCAGTGGCCGACGGCAACCCCGACGCGCTCAAAGACCTCGAAGACCTCTTCAAGACGTTCAAGACCAACGGGAAGAACTTCCAGCGGCTCGCCGGTGAGCTCGGCAAGCTCTCCGACACGCTCGCGCAGCTGCGGCTCGACCCGACGAAGTTCCGCGTCGACAAGTTGGTCAACGGCTTCAACGACAAGAGCCCGTTCGGGAAAGCGGTCGCGGTGTTCGGCGTGGTCTCGGCCATCGCGGCGGTCGGCAACGATGGGCCGGCGCTCGACCGCATTCAGGCAGGGCTCGGCGCCGTGCGTGGTGGCGTGCAGCTCGGCATCGGTGTGCTCAACACGCTCGCGCGCGGCACGGCGTTGGCGGCTGACGCCGCGAAGTTCGGCGCGAAGTTTCTCCCCGGCGTGGGCCTCGCCATCGACGCCATCGAGTTCGGTCAGGGCATCAACGAGCTGACGGACGACCCGAACGCCGGCGAGTTCCTCAAGGTGCTCGGCAGTGGAATTTCAATCGTCGGTGACCTCGCGGGGCTGGTGCCGGTGCTCGGGACGTTGCCCGACGCGCTGCTCACGGCGGTGGGCGCGGTGGTCTCCGGCATCGGCAGCATCATCGACGGCTTCATCACGGGAGATCAGGAGCGCCGTGAGCTGTCGGCAGAACAGCGCGAGCTGCTCGAAGCCGCGGGCGTGCCAGCGGCCGACCTCGACCTGCTCGCTGACTACGGCCCGGGCTGGGGCAAAAAAATCGGAGCGCTCGGGCTCACGCGCGAACAGGTGCTGGCGCAGTTCCGCGACCTCGAGGCGTCGAATGGAACGTCGAACCTCGGCACGGCGGTCTCGCTCGACGCCGCAGGCTTGCTCGGGCTGCAAGGGCAGGAGGCGCTCGACTTCATCGAAGAGTTCCGGCGCATCTCCGACGAGAACCCGTACGCGGCGGAGCAACTCTCGTCTCGAATGTCGAACATCGGCTGGCGACTGCTGCAGCTGCAGACCGACGAGCAGAACGGTTTCGGCAACCCGGAAGACCGCCAACGCGTCCTCGCCGAGGAGCTCGAGCTGCTCTCGTACAACCTCGGGCCGTACGCGGAGCTGTTCACCGACGCGGGCTTCAGGGATTTGCAGCCTGACGAAATCAACGCGACGGTGCTGTTGAATTGATCAACCGCTCGCGGCCCCGGCTCGTCGATGAGCGAGACTCAGGCGGGCGCAGGGAACGTCGGCGCGTCGCATCACGAGGGCTGAGCCGTTAGCTTGTGGGAATGAGCAAGGCTCGCGGAGCAGGGCGCCTCGCCGTCGAAGCGACGCTGGGCGTGATGGAGCTCGTCGAAGAAATGCACCGCACCATCGCCGCTGGCCCTGCGGTGCTCGGGCGCCCGCTCGAGCGCCCGGCCTCAGCGGTCACCGGCGCCATCTACGGCACCATTCGTGGCGTGACCCGGCTCGTGGGCGACGGCATCGACGCGGCGCTCTCTCAGTTGGCGCCGTTGCTCGGTGAAGGCGGCCCACGCGACAACCACGCGGTGTTGGCGGCGCTCAACGGCGTGCTCGGTGAGTACCTGCGCGAAACGCAGAACCCGCTCGCCATCGACATGTCGCTGCGACACGACCGCGCGGCGGCGACGGGCAAGGTCGTCGTGTTGGTTCACGGCTCGTCGATGAATGATCAGCAGTGGACTCGAAACGGCCACGACCACGGCGCGGCGCTCGCCAGAGACCTCGGCTTCACGCCCGTCTACGCGCTGTACAACAGCGGCCTGCACGTCTCGACGAACGGGCGCGAGCTCTCGACGTTGCTCGACGACCTGGTCGCGACGTGGCCCGTGCCGCTCGACGAAGTGGTGCTCCTCGGCCACAGCATGGGTGGGCTCGTCGCGCGCGCTGCGTGTCACGCCGGTGAGCACGCGGCCTGGCGACGAAAGCTGCGCGCGTTCATCAGCCTGGGTACGCCGCACCACGGCTCGCCGCTCGAGCGCGCCGGGAACGTCTTCGAGCAGCTGCTGGGCGTGAGCCGCTACAGCGCGCCCTTCGCGCGGCTGGGCAGAATCAGGAGCGCCGGCGTGACCGACCTTCGCTTCGGCAACGTGCTCGATGAACATTGGGAAGGCCGCGACCGCTTCGAGTTCGCCGGTGACACGCGCGTCCCGCTGCCGCTCCCCGCTGACGTCGCCTGCTACGCCATCGCCGCCACGCTCTCTGAAGCGCTGAGTGACGCACCTCGAGGTGACGGCCTCGTGCCGGTCGACAGCGCGCTGGGCCGCCACGCGCGCGCCGAGCTCACGCTCGCGTTTCCTCCCGCGAACCAGTGGGTCGGCGTCGGCATGGGGCACCTCGAGCTGCTCGACCGTCGCGACGTCTACGAGACGCTGCGCGCGTGGCTCAGCGCGTGAACGTGTTCTTCACACGCTTCGACCTGGCCACCACAGGACACCTCGAATGGGGCGCCGTTCGGTCGTGGTCACGAACGAAGTCTCGCATGCCTTTCACCGCGCGACGCGGCACGCTCACGTCCCGATGTTGAGCGTTCGCGAGCTGAAGGAACTCACCCGCCGTCTCGACACCGCCGAGCTCGAGCGGCAGCTGGGCCCCTTCGTGCTCGTGCAGCGACCGCTCGCCACTCCGCAGAAGCGAACCGGCGCATTGAAGCCGACGGCGCGGTTGCCCGACCTGCGCGTGGCGCCGGCGGCGAAGGGTGTCTTCGACTTCGAAGACTTGTGGGTGGCGACGCTGCCGCCCATCTGGGTCGACGACAGTTTTCGTGTCGGCCGCGCGCCTGACTGTGAGGTCGTCATCGACGAAGACACGGTCTCGAAAGAGCACGCGCGCATCGGCTGGAAGAACGCGCAGGCGACGGTTGAAGACCTCGGCTCGTCGAACGGCACGTTCTTGAACACGCTGCGCCTGCGACAGGTCCGCCAGCTCGCTGACAACGACGTGCTCTCGTTTGGCTCGGTGCACGTGTACTTCATGCACGTGGCGACGCTGCGCCGACGAATGGGCGTGCGCGACGAGCGCTGACCTCAGAATTCCGAGGTGGTCGCGCCGCCGGCTCGCTCGGAGGCGCGCAGGTCTGCGGTTTGCAGCGCGTGGCGTCATGCGAGCACTTTTCGTCGTCGCGATTCTTGGCAGCGCGTGTGGCGGTACCGTCGTCGACTGCAGTCAGACGTTCTGCGGCTGCTGGGAGTCGACGTCGTTGACGGTCTCGGCGCGCGTCGTCGACTCACAGAGCGGCGCGGCGATTTCAGGTGTCACCGCGAAGTGCCGTGGCAACGAGAGCGTCGGCGCGACGTCGGGCGCTGATGGTCGCTTCACGTTCAGCCTCGAGACGAAGCGCAGCCCGGGTTGCGGGTTCAGCGGCTGCAACAACGTGCAGCTCGAAGACCCGGCGGGCGTGTACCTGGCGGTCGAAGCGTCGGCGGTCTCGCTCTCAGAAGGTGAGGTGAGCGTGAGTCTTCAGAAGCAGTGAGCGCTCCCGTCAGAGCGAGAGGCCGTCGAGCTTCACGTGCGCCATCTGCGCGAGCACCCAGTTCGCGCGCTGCCGGCTCGACGCGCTCGGCGCTGTGACTTTGCGTGTCTTGGGCGAAGGCAACACCACCACCAGCAGCGCTGCTTCTTCTGCCGTCAGCGAAGCTGCCGACTTCCTGAAGTTCGCGCGGCTCGCGTACTCGACGCCGTACACGCCCTCGCCGTACTCCGCGATGTTGAGGTGCACCTCGAGAATGCGCGCTTTGCTCCACAGCAGCTCGATGAGCACGGTGAAGTACGCCTCGAGCGCCTTGCGCACGAAGTTGCGGCCCGACCACAGGAAGAGGTTCTTCGCCACCTGCTGCGTCAGCGTGCTCGCGCCGCGCGACGACTTTCCTTCGAGGCGGTCCTCCACCGCGTCTTCGATGGCCTGCACGTCGAAGCCGAAATGCTGAGGGAACTTCTGGTCCTCCGCGGCGATGAGCGCGCGCTGCATCGCCGGTGAAATGCGCTTGAGCGGCACCCACGTCTGGCGCACCGGCTTTCCGTCCAACCGGTGCTCCAACATGAACGCCGTGGTTGGCGGGTCGACGAAGCGGAAGCACGCCACGGGCAACACCGTGAGCACCACCCACGCCGCGCCAAAGCGCAGCACCCAGCGCTTCACTTTTCGACGGGGCGGCCGGCGGCGTTCCAACCCAGCATGCCGCCGGTGAGGTTCATGACCTTCGTGAAGCCCAACCGTGACAGCGCCTGCGCCACGCTGCCCGAGCGCCCGCCGCTCTTGCACACCAGCACCAGCTCTTCGTCTTTGTTCCAGCCCGGGGCGTGCGCCGTCACCGACTGCATGGGCACCAGCGTGGCGCCGGCGATGTGGCCCAGCTCGCCGGTGAACTCGTGCGGCTCGCGCACGTCGATGAGGCGGAAGCCCTGCGCCGGCAACTTCACCTCGGCCTCCGAGACGTCGCGGTAGCCAGCAGGGTTGGGGCGTGCGGAGTCGAAGAGTGCCATGCGCTCTCCACTGCCAACGTCACCCGCGAAACTCAAGTTCGACAGCGCGCGCTCGGGCGGTATGGTTCGCCCCGCAATGTCTGATTCCAAGTCGGTATCGATGCCGCCTCACCTGTGGGAGGCGCTGGAGTTGATGTCGTCGGAGATGGGCGTGGCCCCTGACGCGCTCGTCGCGCAGGCCGTGTTCACCCTCGCGCGCCTCAATGGGTACGTGGTGCCTGGCCGCGCCAGCGAAGGGGCCGGAGCCGCAGCACCTGCCTCGTCAGCGCTCGCGTCGGTCGCGGCGTCACGCACCGCCGCAGTGCCTGCGGGCCGCCCCTCGTCGGCGCCTCCGGGCATCAAGGCCCGCGTGCAGCCGCAGCCTGAACCAGAGCCCGAGCCGGAACCTGAGCCCGAGGCGGACCTCCCGCCGGAAGAAGACGACAACCCCTTCGACCAGCAGCAAGACGAAGCCGGCTACGACGACCCTCCGCAAGACGAGGAGCCGCCGCCGGAAGACGAGCCCTACGACGAGCCTGAACCCGAGCCCGCGCCGGCTCCGCGTGGTGGTGGCAAGGCGAGCCTCACGTTGTTCGTCGCCGGCCGCGACCCGTTCAAGATGACGGGCGAGAGCTTCAGCATCGGCCGCGGCAAGTCGTGCGAGTTCGTCATCGACTCCAACAGGGTCAGCCGTGAGCACGTGCGCATCGCCCGCGAAGGCGCTGACTTCGTGCTCGAAGACTTGAACTCCTCGAACGGCACCTTCTTCGGGCCGGCGAAGGAGAAAATCTCGAAGCGGAAAATCAAAGACGGCGACGAGTTCACGCTCGGCACCGAGAAGATCAAGTTCCAGATTCGGAAGTGACGCCGCGCGCTCGCCCGGGGGCCTTGAAGGTCACCCGGGTGAGCCTGTCGAGCAGCGTCGCGAGGTCCAGCTCCGTCACCAGCCCCAGGAAGCGCCCGTTGCGCAGCACCGCGACCACCGGCGCGTCGGCCTCGTTCATCTTGTAGCGCGCCACCTCGAGTGAATCGGTGGCCTGCACGACGGGCACGTCGCGATGCATCGCCTCAGCCACGTACGCGTAGGGGCCCTGCGCGTTGGCGTGTTTGATGAGCTCCTCGCGCGTCAGCACGCCGAGCAACCGGCCTTCGTGCTCGACCGCGAAGGCGTCATGGCGCGCGGCCACGAGCGCAGGCATCGCTTCGGCGACGGTGGTGTCAGCGGCGAAGCGCGGCGCGTAGGGGTTGACGGCGTCGCCGACCTGCACGCCGTCGAGCACCCGTGCTGCGCGCTGGGCTTTCACTTCGTGGCCTGCGCCGAAGAAGACGAACACCGCGATGATGCAGAGCATCGGGTTGAACTGAAAGCCGACCACGAAGAAGCCCACCGCCAGCAGCCGCGCGATGACGGCCGACGCGGTGGTCGCCTTGTCGGGGCCCACGAGCCACGAGAGCACCGCGCGCAGCACGCGGCCACCGTCCATCGGGAGGGCGGGAATCATGTTGAAGAGCGCGAGCGTGGCGTTCGAGACGACCAGCATCGCCACCAGCGTCTCGAGCGTCGGCTGCTCGGTGCGCGCGTACTTCATCATCTCGACGAGGTGCTCCCAGCCGTAGGCCCACGCACCCACCACGCTGAGCAGCACCGCGAGCACCACGTTCACCGCCGGCCCGGCGATGGAGATGAGGAACTCCTGCGCCGGCGTCTTCGGGCGCCGCGTCATCGAGGCGACTCCGCCAATGGGGTACAGCGTGATGTCTTTGACGGGAATCGAGAACGCGCGCGCGACGAGCGCATGACCGAACTCGTGCAGCGTGACCGACGCGAAGACCAGCAGCATCAACACCGCGCCGAAGATGGCGCCGCGCGTGCCGAAGCCGCCCCACTGCATGGCGCCGAGCGCGATGACGAGCAGAAAGCTCGCGTGCACGTTGAGGTCGATGCCGAACACGCGCGCGAGTCGCCAACTCCACATGCTCGTCATGTAACCACCGAGCCCCATGACGCTCGCGCGGCCCGCCCGAATGGTGAAGTCACGACAGGGTCGTCATGAGACCGTCGCACCGGCTCCGCAGTGAGCGCCACGAGCCATGTGTTGCGCTCGCAGTGCGCGGTCACTACGCCGCCCGCATGGCTCGCGCGCTTCTTCCACTTTTCTCCGTCATCACGCTCGCCGCCACCAACGCGACAGCGTCTGGCTTTGGCGTCGAAGCCGGCGCTGCGCTCCACCTCCGTGGCTACGGCCCGGCCATCGCCGCCGACTTCCGGCTCTCGTCGCTGCACGTCGGCGGCTTTGAGTTTCGCGCCGGTGTGCTCATCGACGCGCCGCGCGTCGACAGACAAGAGCCGCTCGCGCACGTCATGTTGCTCCCGCGCTACCGCACGCCGGCGCTCACCTTTGGCGCCTTCGCGTTCACCTTCGTCGGCGGCGTGGGCCTCTCGGGCTGGACGACGTGCGAGCTGAGCGGCTGTCTCACCGACTTCGGCCCGCTCATCGAAGCGAGCCCCACGTTGAGCCTGCGCACCAGCGCCACGCTGCAGCCGTTCCTCGCGCTCAACGGCTTCGTGGTCTCGACCTTCAGCACGCGTACGCGCGTGCAGGCCGGCGCCGCGCTGGTGCTGGGCGTGGCCTTCGACTTCAACCCGGCTCCGCCGCGCAGCTCCCCGCCGGCCAACGAAGCGCCGCCGCAAGCCGCGCCGACGCTGCCCGTCAGTCCGTCTTCAGAACCCGCGAGAGCACCTTCGCCGTGAAGTTCACGAGCGGAATCACGCGCTGGTAGTCGAGCCGCGTGGGCCCGATGACGCCCACGGTGCCCAGCACCTGGTCGCCGGTGCCGTACGGCGTGGCGATGAGCGTGACGTCGCCCTGCGAGCCGAACTCGCTCTCGGCGCCGATGAAAATCTGCATTTCGCGCGCGCGCTGAACGCGGTCGAGCAACGACAACAACTTGTGCTTGTCGTCGAGCGCCTTGAACAGCGCGCGCATGCGATGCACGTCGTCGGCGAACTCCTTGGTCTCGAAGAAGCTGCCTGTGCCTTCGATGAAGACGCGCTCCGAAGACGACACGTCGGTGGCCGCCGCGCCCAGCTTCAGCGCGCGCGCCGCGAGCTCGTCGTACTGCATGCGCTGAGAATCGAGCTCCTGCAGAATTCGGCTGCGCACCTCTTCGATGCTGGCCGCGTTGCGCAGCAGCTCGTTCAAGTAGTTGCTGGCCTGCTGCAGCCCTTCGCTCGTCACCGGCGCGTCGAGCATCACCAGCTTGTTCTGCACCTGCCCACCGGCGCCCACGAGAATCGCGAGCGCGCGGTCCTCGGCCAGGCGAACGAACTCCAGCCGCGTCAACGTGCCCGCCGACGGCCGCGGAATCAGCACCACGCCCGCATGGCGCGAGAGGTGGTGCAGCACGCGCCCGGCTTCCTGCAGGCGGTCTTCAACCGCGGGCCCCGACAGCCCCGACTCGATGAGCTGCTGGTCGACCGTCGACGGTGTCTTCAGCTGCAGCAATGAATCGACGAAGAACCGGTACCCCAGGTCAGTCGGCACGCGCCCCGCCGAGGTGTGTGGCTTTTCCAACAGGCCCTGCGCCTCGAGGTCCGAGAGCACGTTGCGCATCGTGGCCGGAGAGACCTCGAACTCGCCGCGCCGCGTGAGCTGTTGGCTGCCGACCGGCTCGCCGGACGTGATGAATTCCTGAACCACTGCCCGGAGCACGTCACGAGCGCGGTCGTCCAACTCTTCAGCCATTGCCGCTGACGCTAACCTGCGCGCGCCCTCGCGAGAACCCGCCGAAGGGCGCATCATCCCGGCTCATGCGTGCGCTCGTCTTGTTGGCGCTGTGCCTGGTGGGTTACGAGGCCCTGCCGCTGCCTGACGGCTCGTCGTGCGTCGGTAACGAAGCGTGCGCGAGCGGCCGCAACGGCGTGTGTCTGGGCCGAAAATGCGAAAGCGGCAGCCCCTGTGACGAGGGCTACCGCTGCAACACCACCTCGGGGAGTCTGGGAGCGCCGGTTCGTCGCGGTGTGTCGCGACGTGTGCCCCACCGGCGGCGTCGCCGCAGAGACGGCGTGCGAAGCCCAGCCGTGATTCAGATGGGCGCGAAAATCTTCAGGCCGCTGCGGCCATTGTTGGTGGTGTTGCTCTCGATGAAGTCGCTGTAGCTGGTGCGGCCGTCGCCTGCGGTGATGGCGGTGTGGCCGTAGATGCTGCCCAGGCGCGTCGACGTCTTTTCCCAGGTGAGAATAAGGCCCGGCGTGCGCAGCGCCTGCTCGAGCGTCATGTTCACCTGGCGGAACTTGTTCTTCGGCAGGTTGTTGTCGATTTGGTTGCCGTTGCCCCAGACCTTGATGCCGTAGGTCTGCTGAATGGCGCGGCTGACGCCGGTGGCGCACAGCCCCTGCGAGCGGTAGCCGCCCATGCTCAGGGCGACCGCGCGGGCCTTCGAGGCCAACGTGTTCGAGCCGCCACCCGCGCTGCCCGTGGCTCCGGTGGTCCTCGTCGGCGTCGAGGTGCCCGGCTTCTTCGCAGGCGTGAAGGTGCTCGACGCGCTGTGGCCCGGCAGGCGCAACGTCTTGCCCGCGTAGATGAGGTTGACGTTCTTGATGCCGTTCAACTTCGCCAACTCAGAGACCGACGTCTTGTAGCGAGCCGCCAGGCCAGAGAGGGTGTCGCCGCGCTTGATGAGGTGGTTCGAAGCCATGCGCCATTGTCGCAGGGCGCCACAGCTCAGGGTGCAGCAATAAACGTCAATGGCGTTTACGGGTGCGGCGAAGCAGCAGCAGGCCCCACAACAACGCACCCAGGGCGGGCGCCGACGTGCAGTCGCAGCCGGGTCGGAACTTCGTGGTGCTCGGGTCGTACACGCCGGCGTCGTTCATCGGCGTTGGCTCGGGCTCTGGCTCGGGAAGCCCGGCGTCGCCTTCGGTGAGGCCCGCATCGACGCCTCCGTCGGCCTCGAGCGCTGGCTCGGGGCACGGCTCGAAGACGTCGAGTGAGGTGACCGCGTTCGCGCGGCGGTCGGTGGCGAAGCTGAACCAACCCTCGAAGCGACGTCGGTACGCGTCGACCACCGCGAGCTGCTCGGCGCTCGCCGTGGTGCCCTGCTGTGTGACCAGCACGAAGGCCACGCGGAAGCAGCGCTTCGCATTCGGAAAGGCGGGTGTCCGCACGCCCTGCGCGCGCACGAAGTCAGCGACCGACACGTGAACTTCACGGGCGTTGACCACCTCTGCTTCGCCGCGGCGCAGCGGCGTGCCGATGGCGCCCATGCCCGAGCCGTCGTCCAACACCAGCAGGGGCGGCGTGTCTTCCGGCGCGCGCAGGCCCATCAGGTACTGGTCCATCGCTCCGTATTTCCGCGCGCCGCCTTCGAGGCGGTACTGGCCGCCGCCGAGCGAGGTGATGAAGTTGCCGTACATCACCGAGTGCGAGTCGGTCAGGTGGCTGTAGTGCAGCGTCGCCAGGCTGACGCGATTGGGCTGCGTGCCCGTCAACGGCTCGCGTGAGTCAGCGCGGTGCAGCACGTCGAGCCCCGCGCCCTGGTCGAAGGCCGACTGCACCAGCCAGTGGTGCCCGAGCTCGTGGCCCAGCACCTCGACGCCGGTGACGCCCGAGGGCGTGGTGCCGGTGGGGAAGGCGGGCTGGAGAAAGTCGCCGTCGGGGTCGCTGGGCAGGTTCTGCACCGGGCCCATGAAGACGCAGTGGCTCAGCCGCGCTGCGCTGCCGTACTCGCCTGGCTGCAGCACGATGAGCGGGCTGCCGTACGCGTAGCCGCTGCCCGACGCGCGGACGATGGTGCCTTTGGGGGTCGCCGGGCTGCCGATGCTCGCGCCGCTGAGCGGGTGCGTGGTGAAGGCCACCACCACGTCGAACACGTCGGGCTTCGCGTAGTACACGCCGCGCGAGGCGAACGCGCACAGCGTCGAGCCCACGCCGGCGATGAGGTTGCTCGTCGTGTGCGCACTCCCGGTGGTGTCGGCGACGACGACGACTTCGCCATTCACCACGCCGGCCTGCGCCAGCACCACGAGGAGCGTCGAGAGCATCGCGTCAGTCGACCAGCATGCCGTCGGCCTTCAAGCGCTCGATGCCTGCCTTGGCGTGCACCTCGAGCAGTGATTCGACGCTCGCCGGGTCGTAGGAATACGACTCGACCTGCCAGATGAGCTCACCTCCGGCGATGTTGTAGACCGACGTGACGAGGTCGACGCGCGTGTTCGACGCGTACGGCACGCCCACCGAGAACCAGCGCTCCCAGATGGAGCCACGGCGGTTGGTGCGCTCCTTCTCGACGTCGGCGCGCAGCACCACCAGCTCCGAGAAGCCCTGCTCGAGCAACCGCGCCTTCACGCCCACGCCGTCTTCGAGCTCGGCTTCGGTGAAGAGCGAACGCAGCGCCACGCCCTTGAGCTCTTCGGCCAGCTTCGTCTCGGCGCGCGCGCGGCGCTCGGGGTCATTGGCGATGCACATCACCACGCGCTTGTTGGAGCGCTTGAAGGGGTTGGCCCCTTCTGCCTTCCACGAGTCGACGACGTGCGCGACGGTGCAACCGGCGGACAGCAGGGCGAGTGCGAGGACGAGGGCGATTTTCATGCGCGCCAGTCTGCCAAGTCGCGGACGACTTCAGGGGCATTTCGCCACGCGACGTTTTCAGTCGACCAGCATGCCGTCGGCCTTGAGTCGCTCGATGCCGACCTTCACCTGCTCTTCGAGCAGCGCCTCGACGCTGGCGGGGTCGTAGGTGTGCGAGTTCACCTGCCAGACGAGCGCACCTTCGGCGATGTCGTAGACCGACGTGATGAGGTCGACGCGCGTGTTCGACGCGTACGGCGTGCTGAGCACCATCCAGTTCGCCCAGACGGGGCCCCGAATGCGGGTCTGCTCTTCTTCGACGCCGGCCACGCGCATCACCACGAGCTCCGCGAAGCCCTGCTCGAGCAGCCGCGCCTTCACGCCCTCGCGGTCGACGAGCTCTTCGGCGCTGAAGAGTGAGCGCAGTGAGGTGGCGTTGAGCTCTTCGGCCAGCTTCTTTTCGGCGCGGTCACGGCGCTCGACGTTCTGCGCCGAGACGACCACCACGCGCTTCGTCGCCCGCTTGAGCGGCTGGGCATTCTCGGCCTTCCAGCTGTCGAGCACGTGCGTGGTGGTGCAGCCAGAGAGCAGCGCGAGACTCAGGACCAGAGCGTTTTTGAACATGCGCCCACTCTGCAGACGCGAGACGGGCGCGCAAACAGCAAAGTGCGCGCCCGTCAGGACTTCAGGTTCAGCTGCGAAGGCTCAGAGCGTCTTGAGGTACGAGACGAGGTCATCGACCTCGCCGTCGCTCAGCACCGACGTGCGGCCGTGACGGTCGTTGCTCTTGCCCGTCATGATGCGGGCCTTGAGCGTCTGCGCGCTGCCGTCGTGCAGGAACGGCGCGGTGCGGGCCAGGCCGAGCAGCGACGGCGTGTTGAGGCCACCGTACGGGAGGAACGCCATGTCGTCGGGCACCGGGCCGCTGCGCACGTAGGTGCCCACGTCGGCGAAGGTGTTGTCGGTGAAGGTCTCGGTGCCGTGGCAGGTGCCGCACTCGGCCTTGGTGAACGCCGCCTGGCCGCGCTCGATGACGTCGGCGGGGGTGTTGCCCTTGTGCGGGTTGTCGGCCGCCGGCATCGACTCGATGAAGGCGGCGATCTGCACCTCCATCGCCTGCGAGACGCCGGAGCCGCCCATGCGGTTCGACACGGTGTGCGTCATGAACGCCAGCATGTTGGGGAACTCGCCGTTCCAGTGGAAGGGCGCCGTCCTGGCCGTCATGCGGCCCTGCAGCGAGGGCGTCTGGCGCGGGCCGTCGGGGAAGTTCCACACGTGGCCGTCTTCACGACCCTCGAGGTGGCACGTGCCGCAGCTGATGCCGGTGGCCGGGTTGTTCATGCGCGCGTCGGTGGCCGAGAAGAAGAGGCGGCGACCGGCGAGCGCGTCAGGCGAGAGGCGCTCCTGCTGGTCAGACGGCAGGTGCGCGTTGAGCTTGCGCGTGTCGACGTTGGCGATGTTCTGGCCGAGGCCTTCGAGCGTCGAGAGCGAGTGGTCGAAGGAGTTGTAGACCCACGCCTTCTTGCCATCGCGCGAGAGCGCCACGCCGGTGGGCCCGTTGCCGACGTTGACCAGCTGAGAGACAGAGCCGCTCTGCAGGCCGAACCCGCCGGGGCGCGCGGTCTCGACGGCGCTGGTGCGCTCGCGCGAGGTCTGCACGACGGCGACGTTGTTCGACTCGTAGTTGACGATGAAGAGGAAGCGGCCCGACGAGTCGAGCGTCATCGCGCGGGGCCCCTGAATGGGCATCTCACGCACGGGCGTGGTCAGCAGCATCGGCGGGCGCTCGTTCTGCGCGGTGCCCACGCAGGTCGCGAGGTCGTCGACGAGCGGGTTGCCGTCGGCGTCGAAGGTCAGCAGCGCGGCCGAGGCGACCGCCGTGGTGCCGCAGTTGCCGCTGCCGCCGTAGCCGCTGGAGCTCCCCGAGCGCACTGGGTCGTTGCCGATTTCGGTGGTCGTCGCCAGCACGGTGTCGGTGGCGATGAGCGAGGCCGCGTAGAGCTGGCGGCCGTCGGGCGAGACGGTGATGGCCTCGACGCCGCGCGGGCGGCTGGTCTGCGGGCCGTTGGTGAAGCCGAAGCGCTCGGGCGGCGTGTTCGACACGAGGCCCGGCGTGGTGATGCCGAGCGTCGCGGCGTTGAGCTTCTCGAACACGCCGGTGCCGGCCTTCTTCACCTTGCCGGTGGTGGCGTCGAGCATCACCAGGTCGCCCTGCTTGTAGAGCGAGACGGCGATTTTGCCGTCGGCCATGAGCGTGATGCCGCGGGGCTCTTCACCCACCGGGGTCTCCCACTTCGTGGTGAGCGTCGCGGTGTCGAACGCCATCAGCGTGCCGAAGTCGGAGTCGTCGCGGCTGGTGGCGTTGACGACGTAGAGCGTCTTGCCGTCAGCCGAAATCGCCAGGCCCACGGGTTCGACGGCGGTGTCGATGCGGGTGGCCTCCGTGCCTTCGCCGCGGCGAATGACCGACACGCTGCGACCCAGGCGGTTGGTGACGTAGACGGTGTCGTCAGGCGCCACGAGCACCTTCTCGGGCTGGCGGCCGACCTTCACCGTGTTGACGACTTCGTTCGTCCTGGTGTCGACCACGAAGACCACGTCGAGGTCACCGTCGACGGCGTAGACGAGCGCGTCATCGCGGCTCACCCCGACAGAGCCGTTGGCCGTGCTGCCGCCACCCGCGGCGTCATTCGCACAGCCGGACGTGAGGCTCAGACACACGGCAAGCGCGGCACCCAGCAGCTTCTTCTTCATGACGACCTCGAATTTCTGAGGAGCAACGACGGGGAAAGGGCCGAAACGAGGCGTGGTGTCTCGCGGGCGAGTGCAACCCTTGCAGGCGCGGGACCAACGGCGCAAGGCCGGGTGCCGAGCTGTCACTTCGTGGCGGTCTGGGCCTTCACGGCGTCGGCGCCGGCCTTCGCCGCGGCCTCGTCGAGGTAGCGCGGCTTTTCGGCGAGCGAGAGGTCGTCTTTGAACCGGTAGAGGCGCGGCATGCCGGTGGGCACGTTGAGCTCGACGATGTCGGCGTCGGAGATGCCTTCGAGGTGTTTGATCAACGCGCGCAGCGAATTGCCGTGAGCGACGACCATGACGTTGAGCCCGGCGCGCAGCTGCGGCACCACGCTGTCGTGCCACCAGGGCAGCACGCGGGCCACGACGTCTTTGAGGCACTCGGAGGCCGGCAGCGCGTCGGGCGCGAGCAGGCGGTAGCGCGCGTCGCGGGCCGGGTGGTGTTCGTGTTCAACCGTCACGGGCGGCGGCGGCACGTCGTAGCTGCGGCGCCAGAGCTTGACCTGATCAGCGCCGAACTGTTGCACCATCTCGACCTTGTCTTTGCCCTGCAGCGAGCCGTAGTGCCGCTCGTTGAGCCGCCAGCTGCGGTTGACCGGCAAGAAGACCTGCCCGGCGGCCTCGAGCGCGAGGTGGGCGGTGCGCACGGCGCGCGTGAGCACCGAGGTGTGCAGCACGTCGAAATGCAGGCCCGCGTCTTTGATCTGCTGACCCGCGGCGCGCGCTTCCTTCTCTCCCAGCGGCGTCAGGTCGACGTCGACCCAACCGGTGAAGAGGTTCTTCTCATTCCAGGCGCTCTGGCCATGACGGACGATGACGAGGGTCGAAGGCATGGAGCGGCGCTATATCATTCAGCCATGGGCAACGACCTCGTGCTGTTGGTGGAGTGTAGCAACGGGCTCGAGGCGGCCTCCGTGCGGTCGCTGCTCGAGAGTGAAGGCATCCCGCACGTGGTGCAGGGCGAGCACCACTCGAACCTCATCGGCGGCACCATGTTGCCGGCGTACATTTTTCCCCGCGTGCTGGTGCATGAAGACGAGCTCGAGAAGGCGCGCGCGTTGCTCTCGGCGGTGCCGGCGCTCGCGGGCCCCGAGGCCGACCCGCTCGAAGGCGCGATGTGCCCGGTGCACGAGCAGTGGGCGCGCGGCACGTGCGCGCGGTGCGGCACGTTTCTGTGCGCGTCGTGCCAGACGCTGGGTGACCCGCCGGTGTGTGAGGCGTGCGTGGAGGCCGAGAAGTCGCCACCGCGCCGTGGGATGCCCGCGCTGGTGATGTTGGGTATTCCCGCGGCGTTGATCATCGGCGTCGCGCTGTTGATGCACTTTCTGGGTGTGGTCCGAGATTGACGGAGCTCGTCCTCACCACGCTCAACGCCCGCTACACGCACGCCTCGTTGGGGTTGCGTTGCCTGCGCGCGAACCTGGGGGCGCTGCGCGCGCGCTCGGCGCTTCGGGAGTTCACGATTTCACAGCGGCCGGTCGACATCGTCGAGGCGCTGCTCGCGGAGTCACCGAAGGTCATCGGCGTGGGCGTGTACATCTGGAACGCGCGCGAGAGCCTCGAGGTGGTGCGGCTGCTGAAACAGCTCGCGCCGCAGGTGAAGGTGGTGCTCGGCGGGCCAGAGGTCTCGTTCGAGCTCGCGGGCTCCGAGTGGTTGTCGCTGGCTGATCACGTCATCACCGGTGAAGGCGAGGTCGCGTTTGCGAGCGTGGCGCGCGCGCTGCTCGAGGGTGTTCGCGTGCCGACGCAGATCATTCCCGGCGGGCTGCCCGACGTGAAGACCATGGCCTTGCCGTACGACGAGTACTCCGACGAAGACCTCGCGCACCGCGTCGTCTACTTCGAGGCGTCGCGCGGCTGCCCGTTCTCGTGTGAGTTCTGCCTGTCGTCGCTCGACGAGAAGGTGCGCAACCTGCCGCTCGAGGCGGTGTTGGCCGCATTGGCGCGGCTCGTCGAGCGCGGCGCGAAGCAGTTCAAGTTCATCGACCGCACGTTCAACTTGTCGCCGAAGGTCAGCCACGCGCTGCTCGACTTCTTCCTCGAGCGTGAAGGGTTGTTCGTTCACTTCGAAGTCGTGCCCGACCGGTTCCCTGAAGCGCTGCGGGAGCGCATCGCGCGGTTCTCGCCGGGCTCGCTGCAACTGGAGGTCGGCATTCAGACCTTCGACGGCGAGACGGCGAAGCGCATCAGCCGGCCGCAGAAGAACGAGGTCATCGAGGCGAACCTGCGGTGGCTGAGCAGCACCGGCGCGCACGTGCACGCCGACCTCATCGTGGGGCTGCCCGGTGAAGACCTGGCGTCATTCGGCCGTGGGTTCGACCGCCTCGTGGCCACCGGCGTCGAGGAGGTGCAGGTCGGCATTCTCAAGCGCCTCAAGGGCACGCCCATCACCCGCTACGACGCGGAGTATTCCGTCGTCTGGAGTCACGAGCCGCCGTACGAAATTCTGTCGAACGCGCTCATTCCCTTCGCGGAAATGCAGCGGCTCAAGCGCTTCGCCCGCGTGTGGGATTTGATTTCGAACCGTGGGCACTTCACGCAATCGGTGGCGTTGTTGTGGGCGCGCGCGGGTTCGCCGTTCGAGGCGGTGCTGCACTTCAGCGAATGGCTCAACGCGCGCGCGTCACTCGGCGGCGTGGCCGTCGCGCGCATGGCGGAGTTCGTCCTCACGTACCTCGTGGAGCAGGGCCACGAGCGGGAGGCCGTCGGGCTTGCGCTCGCGAAGGACTTCAGTCGCCCCGGGCAGCACGTGCCTGTCGTGCTGCAGCCGTGGGTGAAGACCGTGAACGCCGAGCTGAAGAAGTCGCTGCCGCCGCGTCAGGCGCGACACTCCAGCAGCGTGTCGTGACACGCGCCCGCCGCGCACTGACTGAAGCGCCGACGTCTCCGGGCCCAACGCAGACGGTGAACAGAATTTGAAACCGTGTGGGCGTTCGCGCGTAGCGGCGGCATGACTCCGCTCATCTACAGCGACCTCGTCGGTTGGTATTCGTTGCTCGACCCGCTGGTTGATCACCGCGACGAGGCGACCTCGTACCGTGACGCGCTGCTGCGTGGTGTCGAAGGAGAGGCGTCGACGCTGCTCGAGCTTGGTTCGGGGGCGGGGAACAACGCGTGGTTCTTGAAGCAGCACTTTCGCTGCACGTTGACGGACCTCGCCGAGCCGATGCTCGTGCTGAGCCGCGCGCAGAACCCGGAGTGTGAGCACCTGCTGGGCGACATGCGCACGCTGCGGTTGGGGCGCACGTTCGACGCGGTGCTGGTGCACGACGCGGTTTGTTACATGACCTCGCGCGAGCAGCTCCGGGAGGCCGCAGAGACGGCGTTCCTTCATCTGAGACCCGGTGGTGCGGCGGTGTTCGTTCCCGATTGCACGCGTGAATCGTTCGCACAGAGCAGCGACTTGCTCGAGTGCGATGAAGGGCCGCGTTCACTTCGCGGGCTGTCGTGGAGCTGGAAGGCCGACCCGAACGACGAGACGTATCAAGTCGAGTACGCGCTGCTGCTGCGGGACGGCGTCAGCGTGAAGGCCGCGCATGACAGACATACGGAAGGGCTGTTCTCGCAGGCCACGTGGCGCGAGGTGCTGCAGAGCGTGGGCTTCAGCGTCGAGACGTTTCGCAGGCCGCTCGACGAAGCGGGGCAATTCGACGAGGTGTTTCTGTGCCGTCGACGTTGATTAGAGCAGCGGATCAATTCGAATCGCGCCGCCGTTCGACGTGAGGCGCAGCTTCCACGGTGACGGTCGGGCGCGACGCGCGCATTGGAGAAGTCCTTCCCAGCCGGCGTCGTGGTGCGCGAGCGCGTGAAAGGCGTGCAGCGCTTCGGTGAAGTCGAAGGGAAAGACCGCGTCGACGGGGCCCGGCGCTTTCGTTTGTGCTCGGTGAAACGTGCTGCGCGCCCACAGCTCGAGCGAGATGAGCGCGTCGGCTCCAGCGAACTCCGGGCGGCGTGACTGTGTCATCGCCCAGGCGACGAAGGTGTCGCTCAGCGTGCGCGTGCCGTGCTCGAACCACTCGCGAAAGGGGAAGTGCGCGAGTTGCTCAATCGTCGGTGCGACGGCGCGACGCGTGAGCGGCACCTCGGCGTCGAGTGTCTCGGCGAGCACCGTGAGGCGCAGCGTTCGTTCGGGCGATGGCGTCAGCATCGTGAGGTCGAAGGTTTTCCAGGCTGTCTCTTCGGACAAGCGCGAAGCCGACGTTGGCCCCTCTCCCCCGCCCTCTCCCCGCTGCGCAGGGAGAGGGAGCTTCGTGATGTGGGGCCGCAGCCGACGCAGGGTGTGCAACGCGAGCACGTCGGGGTGACCGTCGCCTTCGTAGGTGATGGCGCACAGGTGTTTGCACCGCGCGCGCACGTCTTCGAAGAGCGCCCACACCTCGTCACGCATCGGCCGCGTGTGGTCGTCGATGTAGAGCCGGTCTTTCACCACGCCGCCGGCGAGGTGGAGCTGCACCACGCGCTCCCACGGAAAGTCGTGCAGCCCTTCCGTCAACGAGAGCCCGCGCGCGAGCTGATGCGAGAAGAGATGCCCCACGTCGAGGAGCAGCCCGCAGCCCGTCGCGGCCGACAACTTCGCCATGAAGTCGAGCACGTGCAGCTCGCCGCGCGCCGTCATCACCACCGGGTTTTCGAGCAGCACCGGCACCGGCATCGCGTCGCGGACGTGCGCCGCATGCGCGACACATTCAGCGAGCGCGTCCTCCGAGAGCGGCGGCGAGAGGTATTGGTAGCCCGGCAACGCCTGCCCACGGTGGTGCCACCAACCGACGTCGTTCGAGACCCACGGAGAGCCGACCGCCTGCACGTGCGCTGCGCACGCCGTCAGCCGCTCCGCGGCTTCGAGCTCCGGGCCCCAGAGGTTGATGTGCACCGGGTGGTACACCAACGGCACTTCGCCGCGGCGTCGCTCCATTTCGGGGAACAAGGTGGCCTGCGCGCGGGCGACGTCGAGGTCGAGCGGCGCGGAGTACTCGAGGTAGTCGAACAGCCCGTGATGGGCGTCGAGCAGCGCGTAGGGCTTCGGCGCGTCGTGCGTCTGCGCGTTGGAAGAGAGGCCGAGACCCAGCACCGGGAGCGTCGTCACCGGCCGCGTCTACCGTGCTATCCGTCGCCCGCCTATGCACTCCGTTTCGATGTGGGTCGCGCAGTGTCTGTCGTCGGCGATTCTGGCCGTGTTGTTCCTCCAGTCGGGCCTGGACAAGGTCATCGATTGGAAGGGGAACAAGGAATACATCGGCGGGTACTTCTCGAAGACGCCGCTGCGCAAGTTCACCACGCCGATGCTCCTTCAAATCACCGTGCTCGAGCTGCTCGCGGGCGTGGTGTCGGCGGCGGGTTTCATCATGTTGCTCTTCACGCGCATTCCGCTCGTCGCGTTCATCGGCGCGGTGCTCGCGGGCGTCAACGTGCTCGCGTTGTTCTTCGGTCAGCGCATCGCGAAGGACTACGCAGGCGCGTCGGGAATGATGCCGTACGCGCTCTTCTCCATCGGCTCGGTGCTGCTGCTGGGTTGGGGAATCTGAACCAGTAGATCCACCCGGCGGCTGGCGCGTTGAAGCCTTCATGCGCCAGCTCCTCCGGTCCCTCGCCGTCGTCGCCACGCTCGCTGCTCCCGCTTTCGCCAACGCGCCGAAGCCTGCGCAACCGCCCGTCACCACTCAACAACCCGACGCGCGCCCTACGCTCGACGTGGTCTTCGTGCTCGACACCACGGGCTCCATGGGCGGGCTCATCGAAGGCGCGAAACAGAAAATCTGGTCCATCGCGAGCCGCCTCGCCTCAGGCACGCCGACGCCGCGAATCCGCGTGGGCCTCGTGGCCTACCGCGACCGCACCGACGACTACGTCACCAAGCGCTTCGAGCTGAGCGAAGACCTCGACGCGGTCTACGCGAACCTCCAGGGCTTCACGGCCAACGGCGGGGGCGACGGGCCTGAACACGTCGGCCAGGCGCTCGGTGAGGCCGTCTCGCTCATGCAGTGGAGCAACGACAAGAAGGCCGCGCGGATGATTTTCCTCGTCGGCGACGCGCCCGCACACGACGACTACAAAGACGGTTGGAACACGCGCGTGTGGGCGAAGAAGGCCATCGAGAAGGGCATCGTCGTCAACACCGTGCGTTGCGGCGCCGACGGCACCACCGGCGCGCTCTTCGCTGAGCTCGCGCGCCTCGCTGACGGCACGTACGTCTCCATCGAGCAGTCGGGCGGCATGGTCGCCGTCGCCACGCCGTTCGACGCTGAAATGCAGAAGCTCAACGCCGAAATCGCCGACCGCACGCTCGTCGGGGGTGGCGCCGCGGCGCGCGCTGAAGGCAAGTCGAAGCTCGACGGCCTCAAGAACATGGCGCCCTCCAGCACCGCCGACCGCGTCTCGTTCCGTGAAAAAGCGGCGCCCACGAAGTCGATGGCCGACGTCAGCGTGCGCGGCGGCATCGCCATCAACGCCGACCCGACGGCGGTCAACGCCATGAAAGAAGAAGAGCTCCCCGAGCCGCTGCGCGCCATGCCGAAAGCAGACCGTGAAGGGCACGTGCGCAAGCTGAACGCCGAGCAGAAGGTGCTGCAGGACAAGCTCGTGGAGATTTCGAAGAAGCGCGACGAGTTCATCAAGGCCAACGCGTCGAAGAAGACCGACTCGTTCGATGAACAGGTCTTCGCGGGCGTGAAGAAGAGCGCGTCGAAGGTCGGCGTCACCTACTAAGAAGCCGACCCATGCGACTCCTGCCCCTGCTGGTCGTCGTCTCGTCCGTTGCATTCGCCGCTGAAGACGCGCCCGTCTCGCTGACCGCTTCAGACGGCACCGGCCTCAAGCTGGTGAAGCTGCAAGCCCGCGGCGCGGTGATGGACCCGCTGGCCTTCACCGAATTGCAGCTGACCTTCGAGAACCCGCTCGAGCGCGTACTCGAAGGCCAGTTCAAGGTGACGCTGCCGCAGGGCGCCACCATCAGCCGCTTCGCGATGAAGCTGGACGGCAAGTGGCAGGAAGGTGAAGTCGTCGAGCGTCAGGCCGCGCGGCGCGCGTACGAAGACTTTCTGCACCGGCGACAAGACCCGGCGCTGCTCGAGCAGAACGGCGGCAACGAGTTCACCGCGAAGGTCTTCCCCATTCCTGCGCGCGGCGTGAAGGAGCTCGTCATTTCGTATTCGCACGAGCTGGTGACGGGCGACGCGAACTACGTGCTGTCGCTCAAGGGCCTGCCTGAGGTCGGCGAGCTCGACGTGAACGTGAGCGGGCTCAGCGGGGTTTCGACGTTGAGCAAGAAGCGCTTCGTGCCCAACGCCGACTTCGTCGCGCCACCGCTGCGGCCGGGCGTCGGCGTGCGCTCGGGTGACCTCGTCGCGGCGCGCGTGATTCCGGTGAGCGACACGTCGCCTGAGGCGATGCCGGCGCTCACGCTGCTGGTCGACTCGTCGGGCTCGCGCGCGCTGGGTTGGAAGGACCAGGTCACGCTCGTGCAGCAATTGATCAGCGCGCTGGCGAAGACCAACGCGTCGTTGCCCATCAACGTCGCTGCGTTTGATCAAGAGGTCGCGCCGCTCTACTCGGGTGCGGCGTCAGGCTTCGGAGACGCGCAGGTCAAGCAGCTCCGTGGCCGCAGCGCGCTGGGGGCCTCGAACCTCGAGCTCGCGCTCAAGTACGCCGCGACGAAGGCGACTGCGCGCGTGGTGTTGGTGACTGACGGCGTGTTGACGGCGGGCGTCACCGGCGGCCCCAACCTCACCGCGCAGGTGCTCAAGCTGAAGACCGCGGGCGTGAAGCGGGTCGACGCCATTGCCGTCGGTGGCATTCGTGACGAAGCGGCGCTCGCGCGCGTGGTGCAGGGCTCGTTGGAGCGCGACGGTGCGGTGCTCGACGGCGCGCTGTCGGGTGAAGAGCTGGCGCGGCGCCTCTCGCTGGCCACGAAGTCGAAGCTCGAGGTGAAGGTCGAAGGCGCGAGCGCGGTGTGGCCCACGTCGCTGTCGGGCATTCAGGCTGGTGACGCGGTGCTGGTGTACGCGCAGCTCCCGGCGAACGCGGCGTTCAAGCCCGTCATCGGAGGTAGAGCCATCGACGTGCCTGCGGCGAAGCTGGCGTCCGTAGAGCGGCCGCTGCTGGAGCGTGCGTGGGCCCGCGCGCGCATCGCGTCGTTGGAGGCACAGCTGGACCAGGCCGACGGAGCGCCGCAGAAGAAGAAGCTCAAGGACGCCATCGTCGAGCTCTCGACGAAGCACCGCGTGCTCTCGTCGCTCACCGCGCTGCTCGTGCTCGAAACCGAGAATGACTACGCGCGCTTCAACATCGACCGCAAGGCGCTCACCGATGTGCTCGTCGTGAAAGACGGCAAGGTCGCGCTGCAGAAGCGCGCGGCTGACTCGGTGGTGATGAAGCCCGTGCCGCCGCCCGTGCCGACGCCGTCGATTGGTGGGCCGGCGAAGGGCGGTGGCGCTGAGAAGGCGAAGAAGAGCGCGCGCCGCGAGCGGAGTGATGACGCCTTCGCTTCGGCTGACGGTGCGCCCGGCGCAGGTGCGGCGATGGAAGAAGCCAAAGAGATGGAAGCGGCGTCGCCGCGCGACCTGCCGAGCGCTGCGCCGATGGTGGCGCCAGCGCCACCGCCGCGCGCTGAAGCGGCGCCGCGCCCCAGGTCTGCGAGCGCCCCGGCGCCCGCGCCGGCGCCGTTGATGAGCGAAGCCCGACCCGCGCAGCTGCCGACCAAAGGCCCCGTGCCGTACACCGGTCAGTTCTTGAAGGTGATGGAGACGCTGGCCACCGACAAGCCGAAGGCCGTGGCGCTCGCGCGTGGCTGGCATGAAGAGCAGCCCGGCGACCTGCTCGCGTTGGTGGCGATGGGTGAAGCGCTCGAGGCCAGCGGCGACGTCGCGACCGCGGCGCGCGCGTACGGCAGCATCATCGACCTCTTTCCGGCGCGGGCAGACTTGCGTCGCTTCGCCGGCGTGCGCCTCGAGCGTTTGTCGACGGGCCTCGAGCTGGCGACTGATTCGTTCGCGGTGGCCGCAGAGCAGCGCGCGGATCACCCCGCGTCACACCGCCTGCTCGCGTTCGCCTTGTTGCGCGCGGGCAAGCCCGAGAAGGCCTTCGAGGCCATGACGAAGGGCGTGCAGCAGACGTACCCGTCGGGGCGCTTCGCGGGCGTCGACCGTATTCTACGTGACGACCTGGGCCTCATCGCCGCGGCGTGGCTGAAGCTCGAGCCGGCGCGCAAGGCGGAGATTCTGGGCAAGCTGAAGGCGCTGGGCGGCACGCTGGAAGACGCGCCGTCGCTGCGCTTCGTCTTGAACTGGGAGACCGACGCGAACGACGTCGACTTCCACATTTACGACGGGCAGGGCGGCCACGCGTACTACTCGCAGAAGCAGCTGCCTTCGGGCGGCGAGCTCTACGCCGACGTGACGACCGGCTACGGCCCGGAGTGCTTCACCATTCGTCTGCCGAAAGAGAAGCGCGCGTACCCGTACACACTGCAGGCGCACTACTACTCCATCGGGCCGATGGGCGCGGGCATGGGCAAGCTGGAGCTCGTCGAGCACGACGGCAAAGGCGGGCTCACGTTCGAGCAGCGGCCGTACGTGGTGATGGTGAACCAGGCCTACGTCGACCTCGGGGTCGTGACGCGCTGATCAGCTCGCCTGTGCGCGCCGAGGCAGCTCAGGCGTCCCAGACCTGCACCCACGCAGCCCCGACTTTTTCCTCGACGGTCACCGCTTCGATGTTGTTCGTGTAGAGCATCAGGTACTCGCCCTCGACGACGGTCTCCCAGAAGAACTCGGCGCTGGTGACATGCGCCGTGAAGCGCAGCGATGTGCCTGCTGACAGTTCGAACGGTTGACCCCAGGGCTCCAACACGACGTGTCGAATCGTCGTGGCCGGGGTGTGCGCGACGAGAATCACGGCCTTCACCGTCGGTACCTGTCTCGTCGAAAACGGCCAGCCACCCATCACCGCCTCCTCTTCTGACTCATGACAGGCGAAACAAAACGCCCGGAATGGCTCGGTAAACCACCCAATTCGTCAATCGCGTTTACTGAGTGTCTCAAAAATGCGTCAGCGTTGGCGTCCGACAATGTCGCATGGACACGCGCATCGCACTCATCGCATTGCTGATCGCCGGCTGCACCGAGTCGCCGAAGTCGGGCGCCGCCACGCAGCGTGACGCGCTCGAGGTCGTCGGCGGCGCGAAGACCGGCGTCGAGCTCGAGCCCACCGAGCGCTTCGTCGAACCGAAGAGCCGCATCCGCATTCCCATGCCGGCCGGCGTGGGCGCCGACGTGAAGCACTTCGACCCCACGCTCCCCGCGTACAAGTTCCGCCACCTCGTCGAGCTGCACACCACCAACGGCGTCGCGGTCGTCATCGAGGTCTGGGACAACCCGACGCGGCAGCCGCTCGAAGACTGGTTCTACGAGAACCTGCAGTTCCTCATCGACGAAGAGACGCGCGTGAGCCAGCGCGAGGTCACCACGTCGAAGGTGCGCGCCATTCTGCTCGAGCAGCCCCGCTCGCCGATGGCCATCTCGCTGGCCTTCGCCATCTTCGCGGCTGAAGCGCGCGTCTACCGGGTCAGCGTCATCGACGCCGACGCCGAGCACAGCAACTACCCGCGCTGGCTCTTCGAGACGGTGCTCTCCGAGATGGAACTCGAAGTGGAGGTGACGCCGTGAAGACTACGCTCCGCATGACGGCCATCGCCGCGGTCCTCTTCTCTGCGGTGCCTTCGCAGGCCGTGAACTTCTGCGGCGGTGTCTGGCACCAGAACACCTGCGGTCGCCCCAACAACATCTACCCGTGCTGCGACAACGGCTCGAACTGCACCTGGTGGGCGTGGGAGATGATGTGCCGCAACTGGGGCATCGGGCCCAACAACTGGGGCAACGCGAACACGTGGGGCGGCAACGCGCGCGTCGACCCGCGCTTCGAGCTGGTTCACGCCGTCCCGGGCGCCGTCGCCACCAGCACGCTGGGCAGCTACGGCCACGTCGCGTGGACGGTGGGCGCGGGCGGCGGCGGCGTGACGGTGACTGAGCAGAACTGCTGCTCGACGTGCAGCGGCAGCGTGCTGACCCGCAACTTCCCCGCGAGCAAGTTCAACAGCGGCTACGTGATTCGTCGTGGCTCGCTGTGCTCGTGCAGCCCCGGCCAGCAAGAGGCGAAGTCGTGCGGTGACTGCGGCACCACGCGCCGCGTGTGCAACTCGGGCTGCCAGTGGGACGGCTGGTCTGCGTGTGCCGGCCCGGACCCCGAAGGCGGCAACCAGGTCTGTGTGAATAGCTTGAAGGGCGTCTGTGCCGATGCGCGCCGTCGCTGCGAAGGCGGCAACCTCGCGTGTCGGCAGCTGGTGCAGCCTTCGGCCGAGCGCTGCGACGGGTTGGACAACGACTGCGACGGCGAGACCGACGAAGGCAACCCCACCGAAGGCGCCAGCGAGCGCGACTACGCGGCGACGCGCGTCGACACCTCGTACCCGCGCGCGGTGCCTGCAGGCACGAAGGCCACCATCTGGGTCGAGTTCAAGAACTCCGGCAAGAAGACTTGGGAGCGCGGCGACGTGTGGCTCGCGGCGCGCGGCGGTGCAGAGACGGTCAGCGCCTTCACCACCGACTCGTGGCCGTCGTACGACCTGGCGGCCGGCTTGATGAACCCCGTGGCGCCGGGTGAAACGGGCCGCTTCGCCTTCGAGGTGTCGGTGCCGTCGACGCCGGGCGCAGAAATCAAAGAGAAGTTTCAGCTCGAGGGGCTGGGCCGGCTGCCCATCGTGTGCCCCGACGGCGAGCTGAGCGTGTCGTTGTTGGTGCTCAACGCCGATGGCTCGACGCCTCCGAAGGTGGCGACCGAAGAGGCCGACGCGGGCATGAGCGGCTTGAAGCTGCAGAGCATGGGCTGCTCGACGTCGGGTGGGCTCACGGTGTTGCTCGCGGTGGCCACGTTGCTGCGCCGCCGGAGGGCGTCATGAGACGCGCTGCGCTCTTCGTCGCGGGGGTGGTGATGTGCGGCTGCGTCGGTGATGCGGAGGTCGTCACCGCCAACGCGCCCATGTCGATTTACAAGGTGACGCCCGACACCGTCACCGCGCGCGGTGGAGAGACGCTCACGCTGCACGGCGCGGGCTTCATCAAGGAAGACGCCATCGTGGTGCTGGGTGGCCGTCGGCTCCGCGCCGAGTTCGTCTCTGAAGCCGAGCTGCGCGTGCGCACGCCGCCCATGTACGCGGGCCGTGAGCCGCTGGTGCTCGCGCCGGAGTCGTACTGGACGACGCAGCTCCTCGGCGGGCTCGAGGTGTTGCCGCTCACGCTGCGCTTCGTCGAGGCGCCGCCGCACGCGTTGACGCCTTCGTCGGGCACCGTTGATTCAGCTGGCGCGGCCGACCTCGACGGCGACGGCGACGTCGACTTCATCACCTGCGGCGCGCGCTGCGAGGTGCTCTTCAACGACGGGCGCTCGAACTTCCTGGCGGGCGCGGTCGACGCGGGGCTCACCGTCGATGCGGGCACGACCGACGCAGGCGTGACGTTCGATGCTGGCCCTGCGCTGCCAGCCGGGCGCCTGCTCGCGCTCACCGACCTCGACGGAGACGAGCTGCCCGACGTGGTGCTGCGCCACGGCGCTTCGGGCGCGGTGTACTTGAATCAAGCCGGCCGCCTCGACGGCACGCCGGTGCTCACCATTCCCGGGCTGCAGGCGGTGCTGGTGACGGACCTCGACGGCGACGGGCGCATCGAGCTCATCACCGCAGCGGCCGGCGAGCTCCGCGTGCGCGTGCTGCATCGCACCGCTGATGCGCTGCTGCTCGACGGCACGACCGACGCGGGCATCGCCGGAGACGCGGGCGTCGTCGCCGAGACCGATGCTGGCGTGCGGCTCACCATTCCTGCGACGCGCGCGCTCACCCTGGCCGACGTCGACGGAGACGGCGACGACGACATCATTGTTTCCACGGAAACTGCGCCCAACGGCATCGCGCTGCGGCTGTTCATGAATGAGCGCGGTGTGTTGACGGAAGTGCCCGGCGGCCTGCCCGGCAGCCCGGTGCAGCCGGTGATGGGGCTCGCCGTTGGTGACGTGAATGGCGATGGCGCGCTCGACCTCGTGGCCGTCGGCGCGGGGCAAGACCGCCTGTTGCTCAACGACGGCTCCGCCCACTTTTTCGACGCCACGCCTGCGCTGCTTCCCGTCGACAACTCGGCCGGCACATCGGTAGCGATGGTCGACCTCGACCGTGACCGCGACCTCGACCTCGTCATTGGTAACTCGGCAGCGGCGGCGCGCCTCTACATCAACGACGGCAACGGCCGCTTCGCCGACCGCACACCGCTCTTGCCGGTGGCGTCACGCACGCTCGCGGCGGTCAACGTGGCCGACCTCGACGGCGACGGCGACGACGACCTGTTGCTGGTGGGCACCGTCTCGACTGAATCGCGCATCTACCTCTCGGTGGAGCCGCGGCCGTGAATCATCTCGCTCGGGGAGTCTCGTTCATGAAGTCGCTCTGCACCGCCTGCCTCGCGCTGGTCTTCGTCGCGTGTGACCCCGTCGCCACCACGCCGCTCGAGGTTCACGACGTCACGCCGCTCAAGGGCTCTGCGCGCGGTGGTCAACGGCTGACGGTGACGGGCGTCGGCTTCGACAAGTCGTCGACGGTGCGCATCGGCGGCAAGGCCGCGCGGGTGCTCGACTTCGGCACCGAAAAGCTGACCGTCATCGCCCCGGCCGGCGTCGCGGGCCTCGCGCAGATTGAAGTGACGGCCGGTGAAGCGAAGCAGCAGTTCGACGGCGGCTTCACCTACGAGCGGCTCAAGTTCGTGATGGTCGACGCGACGGAGGTGCGCCTCGAAGCAGGTCCGCTCGAAGGCGCGCTGACGGCCAGCGGCGACTACGAAGGTGACGGCGACGAAGACATCTTCCAGGCCGCGCGCGGCGAAGGCGTCGCCATCTTCGTCAACGACGGCCAGAAGCTGCAGCAGCGCTTCATCCACATTCCGCGTGAAGACGGCGGCGTCTCGCTCGGCAACGACGCGTACGCGGTGGCCCCGGCCGACTTCGACGGCGACGGCGTGTTGGACCTCTTCGTCGGCGCGACGGGCAAGACGCCCAGCCTGTTGCTCAAAGGCACTGCGGGCGGCGGCTTCAGCGACAAGAGCGCGTCGCTGCCGGTGCTCTTCGGTTCTTCGCAGCGGCCGCTCGCCCTCGACACCGACGGCGACGGAGACCTCGACCTCATCGTCACCGGCTCGGCGAAGAACACCACCGACGCACCCGTCACCATGTTGCTCATCAACGACGGCATGGGGCGCTTCACCGACGGCTCGTCGAAGCTCGCAGGCCCGAAGCTCGCGGCGACGGCGGTCAGCGCTGGTGACTTCGACGGCGACGGCGACACCGACCTCTTCTTCTCGATGACCAACGAGAGCTGCCGGCTGTTCTTGAGTGACGGGCAGGGCGTCTTTCAGCTCGCGGCGCCCGACGCGTTGCCGGTCGACAGTCAGCCGCGCGCGGGCCTCGCTGCCGTCGGCGACCTCGACCACGACGGCACGCTCGACCTCTACGTGCCGACCGAAACGCAGGACCAGGTGTGGCTCAACGACGGCACCGCGCACTTCGCGAACCTCACCGAGGCGCACCTGAGCCCCGAAGTGCAGGCCGCTGACGCCGCGCGCTTCGTCGACCTCGACCTCGACGGCCACCTCGACGTGGTGGTGGTGGAGCGCCAGGGCCGCCTGCGTTTTCTGCGCAACGACGGCGTGGGGCGCCTGTTCGACTACTCGCCCGACATCGTGGGCAACGACGACGCCACGCGCACCAGTGACGCGCTGGTGCTCGACGTCGAAGGTGACGGCGTCTCGGAGCTCTTCTCGAGCCGCAGCGGCGTGGCGCGCCCGGCGCTCTTCGTGTTGCCGGCCGACGGTGAGCCCGACACCGACAAAGACGGTTGGGTTGATTCCCTCGACGCCTGTGAAGACGTCGCCGCCACGAAGCAGACGCACCGCGCGCCGTTCGGTTGCCGCTCGAGCGCCGAGTGCCAGACGAAGACCGGCTGTGAGTTGAAGGTGTGGGGCGACAGCGCGTACCTGTCGTGCAACGCGCTGGTGACGTTCGAAGCGGCGAAGACGTTCTGCGGCAAGCACGGCGCGCAGCTCGCCGAAATTTCGAGCCCCGTCGAGAACGCGGCGTTGACCGCCGGGCTGCCGGGCGCGTCATGGTTCGCGCTCGACGACATCGCCACCGAGGGCATGTGGCGGGCGAACGGTGCGCCGGTCGAGTGGTTCAACTGGGGCGCGATGCAGCCTGACAACGCGGGCGCCGCGGGCGAAGACTGCGGCTCGCTGCTGCCGGACGGAAAGTGGAATGACCTGCCGTGCGCCAACACCGCGCGCACGTTGTGTGAAACCGCGCGTTACCCGTCGCCAGTCACCAGCTGCCCGATGCCGGCGACTGACGGCGGCGTCTCCGACGCGGGCATTCGTTGAGCAACTGACGCGTCGCAACGATGCGGCCCGATGACTTCGAGCTGCCAGCGCGTTGGTAAGAATAGTGTGCCCGACAGGAACAGTCTGGGTGTGTGAGCTTCAGCCATTGGTTGAAGGTGTAGAACGCGCACATGGAGACGCTCTCGTCGGTCGAAGCCTTCGTGCGCAGCGCAGAGGCAGGCAGTTTCTCGGCGGCGGCGCGCAAGCTGGCGCTGACGCCCGCGGCGGTGAGCAAGAGCGTGGCGAAGCTCGAAGGCTCGCTCGGCGCGCGGTTGTTTCAGCGCACCACGCGGCGCCTCACGTTGACTGAAGCCGGCGAGCATTTGTTCGCCGACGCCGCCAGCGGCCTCAACACCCTGCAAGACGCACTGGCGCGCGTGTCGAGCGAACGTCAGGAGCCGTCAGGCACGTTGCGCGTCGCGCTCGCTCCGTCGTTCGGCCGCGTCTACGTGTTGCCGACGTTGCCGGCGTACCTGCGCGAGTGCCCGAAGGTGTCGGTGGAGTGGCACTTCGAGAATCGTCAGGTCGACCTCGTCGGTGAGAACTTCGACGTGGGCATCGGCGCAGGGGTCGAGCTCGGCGCGGGCGTCGTCGCGCGCGAGCTGGCGCGCATTCACATCGTGGCCGTCGCGTCGAAGGCGTACGTGAAGGCGAACGGCGCGCCGAAGCACCCGTCGGAGCTGGTGAAACACCACGGCGTGTCTTTCCGCTCGGCGCGCACGGGGCGGCTGCGCAGTTGGCCGCTGCGTGACGCGTCGGGGAAAGAGGTGCAGAGCGACCCGAAGCCGCGCGTGGTGTTCGACGAAATCGAGGCGATGTCGATTGCGGTGCAAGCGGGGCTCGGCGTGGCGTTGATGCCGACGTCTCAGGTGCTGCCAGAGCTCGAGAGCGGCCGGCTCGTGCGGCTGTTGCCCGACTGGTACGCCGACGGCGGGCCGCTGCTCATTTATTTCAGCAGTCAGCGTCAGTTGCCGGTGAAGACGCGGCGCTTCGTCGACGCGGTGGCCGCGCACTTCAAGTCGGAACGACTCGCGCAGCGCTTCCGCGCCGACCGTTGACGACTACTTAGACTTCGACGGCGCGTAACGTTTCGTCAGTGAGCCGTCTTTCTTGTGAATGCCGGCAGCCACACTGGTCAGGAAAATTTCCTGTGGCGTCATCTTCTTGAGGCGCGCCATGAGCTTCGCGTGCGCTTCTGCTCCTGGGTGAGGTGGGAGCTTCAGCTCGTCGCTCTTCCTGGTCGTTGAGCGCTTGGGCGAAGTCATGTCGATATCCTCGGCCGGAAGACTCCGATGACGCAACTCACGCTTCGGACGGCAATCTGCACGTGGCTCTGGGTCGTGATTCGCGAACCCGTGAACACAGGAGGCCCTTCGACGAACCCGCAGCGGACGGAGTCGTAGGAGATGCCGTCGTCGCCCTGTGACACGAGGCCGAGGTACCAGTTGATCACCGCGCAATCGAGGCGCCTCAGGAGGAGATCGTCGGTGCGACCTTCGTTTTTCGGAATCGCCGCGCCCACCGCATTGAGACTCGTCAGCCACGGGTCGTGCGCACTCGAGAGCGCGGCTGTGAACCGTGTGTCCATCAGGTCGAAACATCGACCGAGTTGAAGGAGCGCACCGACGACAGCCGGCGTCTTCACCTTGCCTCGAATCTTCTGGTCGTTCGCAAACTGCAACGCGCGATCAAGCCCGTATTCCCAAAAGTAGATACCCGTGCCCAGCCAGTCGAAGTCGTTTTGACTTGGCTTGAGCGCATCTCCGGCAAGCACGCGCTCCGCAACTTCGACATCACACCCGTGATACCCCACCACCAACCTGTCGTAGTTCACGCGGAGAGTCTCTCACGCGGGTTGTGCATTCGGTGCGCAGCGTCACCTGCGCACCGATGAACTGGTTTCAGCGCTTCTTCTTCTTCGCGACGGGCTTCTTCGCGGCCGGCTTCTTCTTCGGAGCCGCCTTCGCCTTCTTCGCTGCAGGCTTCTTGGTCGCCTTCTTCGGGGCGGGCTTCTTCTTCTTCGGCGCCGCGCGGGGCAGCTCAGGGAGCAGCTTCTCGGCCATCTCGGCGGTGTTGGTGCCGTCGAGCTTCCACTCCGAGCCCTCGTAGTCGAACGACATGCGCAGCTCGTCGCCGAAGACCTGCAGCAACATCGCCTTCCACGGCTCGCCTTCGTCAATCATCAGCTCGCGCAGTTCTTCAGCCAGCTCGAGCACGTCAGACTCAGCGAGCACTTCAGGCTGCGCGTCGCCGTTCTCGTCGTAGAGGTAGCCGAACATGCCGCGTCGGCCATCGAGGTCGATGACGAGCGACAGGGCCGCCCAGTCAGCGCCGCGAATGTTCTCGTCTTCCAGCACCATGTTCCCGATGCCGAGCACCAGCTCATCGGCGCGCGCGAGGTCGGGCTGCTTCTTCGTCGTCTTCTGCTTCGTGGTCTTCGCCATGCGGGCCCGCTGACCACACACCTGCGAGTTGCACAATCACTCTCTGGGTCACGGCGAGCCACAATTCGCCTCGCGCGTTCGTCGAGTCCAAGTAGCCTCGTGAGGCCTTGGCCAACATCACGCGAACCATCGGTCTCTCGCTCGGCGCAGACATCTGCTGGCCCCTCTGCTTCGAGCACATCATGAAACGTCTCGCGCTCCGCGTTCAGCATGGAGGCGACACCATCGACTTCCAGGTCGAGCGCGTGACCATCGAGCCCTTCGCGCTCACGCAGCCCGTCAAATACGACGTGGTCATCGACCGCCTCACGCATTGGTACGACACCACGCGCGAGTGGATCAAAAAGGGCGTGTTGATGGACGGGCTCTACGTCTTCAACAACCCGTGGTCCGTGCAGTCCATGGAGAAGCACACCTCGTACGCGGCGATGACGGCGCTCGGCATGCCCATTCCCGAGACGTGGATGGTGCCGCCCAAGTCGTACGAGCCGTTGCCCGACCTGAAGCCCACGCTGAGCAAGTACGCGCGGCTCTTCGACCTCGCGGCCATGGGCAGGAAAATCGGCTACCCGATGTTCATGAAGCCGTACGACGGCGGCGGGTGGAAGGGCGTCACGCGCATCAAAGACGAGGCGGCGCTCAAGAAGGCCTACGACGACTCCGGCACCATGGTGATGCACCTGCAGAAGGCCGTCGACCCGTACGACCGCTTCGTGCGCACCATCGGCTTCGGGCCGCAGACGCTCTCGGTGCTCTACGACCCCGACGCGCCGCTGCACGACCGCTACACCATGAAGAAGGAGCGCGACTTCCTCACGCCTGCAGACAAGCAGGTGCTCGTCGACACCACGTTGACCATCAACGCGTTCTTCGGTTGGGACTTCAACTCATGCGAGACGCTGCGCGGCGCGACTGATCAGATCTGGTACCCCATCGACTTCGCCAACCCGTGCCCCGACTCGCAGGTCACCTCGCTGCACTACCACTTCCCGTGGATGGTGAAGTCGTACCTCAAGTGGGCCATCTTCACGGCGGCGACCAAGCGGCCCATGCGCAAGGCCTTCGACTGGGAGCCGTTCTACGCCATCGCGAAGAAAGACATTTCGTACCCGGAGAAGTTGAAGCTCTACGGCGCGCTGTCACGCACCATTCTGCAGGCGGATCAATTCGAAGACTTCTGCGCGAAGAACCTGAAGCACCTCGACGAGGTGGCCTGGGAGTTCTTCTCGACTGATCAGGCCAAAGACGCCATTCGCCAGAAGGTGACGGCGCTCTTCCCGTCGCACGAGGTCGAGCCCTTCACCGAGCTCTTCTTCCGTCGCATTCAACAGTGGAGGGCTGATCAGCAGTGAAGACCTCGGCTCGTTGGTATTCGCAGCGGCTGCAGCGTGAAGCCTCCATGGTCCGCTGGGGCACATTCGGGCAGCCGGTGTTGTTGTTCCCCACTGCGGGAGGCGACGCCGAAGAAATCGAGCGGTTCCTGATGATCAAGGTGCTCTCGCCGATCATCGACGCGGGGAAGATCAAGGTCTACTCGTGCGACTCCGTCGCCGGGTTGGCCATGGTGCAGAAGGAAGGGTCGCCCGGTCACCGGCAGTGGTTGTTGAACCAGTTCCACCAGTACGTGCGCCACGAAGTGGTGCCGGCCATTCGCAAAGACTGTGGCAACGACAACCTCGAGGTCGTCTCGGCGGGCGCCAGCATCGGCGCGTTTCACGCCGCCGCCGTCATCTGCCGCTTCCCCGACGTCTTCAGCAAGGCCATCTGTATGTCGGGCACGTTCGACATTCGCCGCTTCATGTCGGCCGAGCGCTTCGGTGACGACTACTGGGTCAGCTCGCCGCTGCACTTCGTGCCCACGCTCTCGGGGCCGCACCTCGAGAAGCTGCGCTCGCGCTTCATTCTGATTCCGTCGGGCGAAGGCAAAGCCGAAGACATCAGCGAGTCGTGGGCGCTGGCGCGCGTGCTGGGCAACAAGGGCATTCCCAACCGCGTCGACTCGTGGGGCAAGCAGACGCCGCACGACTGGATGACGTGGCGAGACATGCTCCCGAAGTACCTGGCGCAGTGGTTCGGCTGACGCCGACATGTAGGCGTGTGGCGGCCTCGTGAATCTCCACGCGCTGCGTCACCGGTATGCGATGATTTTCACGAGTCGCTGATCAACCGGAGGCCTTTCTGGGCACTGAGACGACGCGGGCACACAAAGAAATCGAAACCGAGCGCGACGCGAAGACAGGTCGCGCGTTCATGCGGGCGGTGTTGAACGACCTCCGCGCCCTCGAGCGAATGCTGCAGGAAGGGCGCTTTGAAAAAGGCGTTCGCCGCATCGGCGCCGAGCAGGAGATGTTCCTCACCGACCCGGCCTTCGTGCCCGCTCCCGGCGCGCTGAAGATGCTCGACCGGCTGAAAGACCCGCACTTCACGACCGAGCTCGGCGCTTTTCAGCTCGAGATGAACGCGTCGCCTCAAGACTTCACCGGCACGGGCTTCTCGAAGCTCGAAGCCGAAATGACGGGCTTGATGCAGCAGGCGTGGAAGGCCGCCGAAGAGCTCGGCCTGCAGGCGGTGCTGGTCGGAATTCTGCCGACCATGCGCAAGGCCGACCTGGGCATGGAGAACATGGTGCCCAGCCCGCGCTACCTCGCGCTCAGCAAGGCCGTGGCGGCGCTGCGCGGCGGCGACTTCGAGTTCTCCATCAAGGGCCTCGATGAGCTCGTCATCGCCCACGACTCGGTGATGGTCGAGGCGTGCAACTCGAGCTTTCAGGTGCACCTGCAGGTCGACGCCGACGACTTCGCGCGCCAGTACAACCTCGCGCAGGTGCTCGCCGGCCCGTTGATGAGCATCGCGTGCAACTCGCCGCTGCTCTTCGGCAAGCGCCTGTGGGCCGAGACGCGCATCGCGTTGTTTCAGCAGTCGGTCGACACGCGCAGCAAGACGCAGCACCTGCGAGACCAGGCCGCGCGCGTCACCTTCGGCACGCGCTTCGTCGAGCGCGACATCACCGACATCTTCCGAGAAGACATCGCGCGCTTCCGCACGCTGGTGGGCACGGCTTCAGACGAAGACGCGGTGAAGATGGTGGCCGACGGCAAGGCGCCGGAGCTCAAGTCGCTGCGCCTGCACAACGGCACCATCTATCGGTGGAACCGCGCCTGCTACGGCATCATCGACGGCAAGCCGCACCTCCGCATCGAGAACCGCGTGATGCCGGCCGGGCCTTCGGTGCCCGACGAAATCGCCAACGCCGCGTTCTGGTGCGGCGTGATGATTGAGTTCAGCAAGCGCTACGAAGACATCACGCAGCGCATCGACTTCGACCACGCGGCGGGCAACTTCTACGCAGCGGCGCGCGAGGGCTACATGGCGCCGATGTACTGGCTCGACGGCAAAGAGCTGCCGGCCTCGAAGCTGGTGCTCGACACGCTCATTCCCGCCGCTGAAGCGGGCCTGCGCGCGCAGCAGGTCGACGAGGCCGACATCAAGCGGTACCTCGGCATCGTCGACGCGCGCATTCGGGCCGGCAAGACGGGCGCGCGGTGGATGACGCAGTCGCTGCACAACATGAAAGACAAAGGCAGCGCCGGTCAGCGTCAGGCGGCGCTGGTGGCGGCCACCATCGAACGACAGAAAGCAGGCAAGCCCGTGGCTGAATGGGAGCACGCGCGGCTCGAAGAGAGCGGCGCCACGAAGCACACGTACCAGCGCGTCGAGCAGTTCATGACCACGGACCTCTTCACGGTCGAGGCCGACGACGCGGTCGACCTGGTGGCCAACATCATGAGCTGGGAGCGCGTGCGCTACGTGCTCGTCGAAGACAAGGAGCACCGGCTGGTGGGCCTGGTCTCGTACCGCTCGGTGCTGCGGTTCCTCTCTGCCGGTGGCGCGGCGAAAGACGCGTCGGTCAGTGAAGTCATGCGCCGTGACGTGATGTCGTTGACGCCGCAGACCTCGACGCTCGACGCGATTTCGTTGATGCGCGGAAAGCGCGTCGGCTGTCTGCCGGTGCTGCTCGACGGCAAGCTGGTGGGCGTGTTGACCGAAGAGAACTTCCTCAAGATTGCGCGCGACCTGCTCGAAGAGCAGCTGCGCAAGTAGCCAGGTGGCGGTCTCCCGGCGCGCTCTGGGAGACTGCCGCCCGTGTTCAAGCTCGATGACGAAGAGGCGCTGCTCGAGACGTTCCGCACGCGCGACCGCAAGCAGGTCGAACTCCCGGCAGACTTGAAGTTCCCGCTCATTCTCCGCGACTACGTGGCGTGGGTTCACCCGGCTGGTGGTCGCGTGTTTCTGGTGTTCGCGCCGGTCGACGGTGTGCCGACGGGCATCGCGTTCGACACGCAGGGCGCGGCCGCGCAGGGGCCGCAGCTGTGTTCGTGGTGTCACAGCCACGGCGGCGGCAATCAGGTCGCGATGCTGACGACGACGCTCAGCAACAAGAAGCGCGTGGGCGTTTTCGTGTGCGGTGATTTGAGCTGCAAGAAGAAGCTCGAGGAGGCCTGTGACCTCGCGGGGAAGAATGTGCAGGCCGCCGTGAAGCAGGTCGTCGGGCGCATGAGCGCGTTCGCGAGCGAAGGTCTGGGCATCGACCTCGCGCATCGATGAAGTGGTTGCTGGCGAGCGCGCTGGTCATCGCCGTCGTCGCCGGTTTCGTGGCGTGGCCTGAGGCTCCGCGAGCTCCCGAGCCTCGGGTCGGGAGCTGGGCCAGCACCGAGTCGCTGTGTCGACGTGGTGTGCTCGTCGTGCGTGACCGGCGTGGTTGCGAGTCGTGTGCGCCGGTTGAAACGCGCCTTCGCTGGTCTGCTGACGGAGGCGAACTCACGTATGCGGGTGGGTCGCCCACGCAGCTCAGCCGAGCCGCCGTCAGTGTGATTCTCGAGTCTCTGGCGCTGCTCGACGTTCGTGAGTCCGACGGCACCAGGGGTCTCCAGGACTGTCTGCCTGGTCCTCCGGGTGTCATCTTCGTGACCCGGTCGTGCGACGGCTTTGACGGAGCCGTCGAATCGGCACCCGACGACGTGCGGTCGCGATTCATGGCGCGGCGATGTGTGGAGAGCGCCTCGGTCTCCGCCCTCACGTGTCGGCTGGAGTCGTACTGGGCCGCGTTGCGCGAAACGAGCCGTCACGACCGCGTCGAGACCTTCGTCGCGCGGCTCAACGCGCTGTCAGTTCGGTAGTTCCTTCTTCTGCACCGGGCAGCCCCAGCCGTCGTAGTCGCCTTCGTGCGGCTCGATGAGCTCCATCACCTCGTCGACGAACTCGTCGGCCTCACCGTCGGCACAGGCGTCGTCGCGGTGGAACTCGAGCGCCCACGGGTGTTCGGCCTTCTCGGGTGCGCGCGGCGCGTCGACGCGGAAGCCGGCCTCCGCGAGCGCTTCGGCAGCGGCCTTCGCCTGCAGCTCCGAGGGGAAGAAGGCCATGTGGTCGATTTCGCGCGACTTCGTGAGGTCGTCTTCCGCGAGCTCGAGCTGCTGCAGCACGCGGCGGTTCATCATGTGCTGGTAGCTGAACTTGTCGGGGTAGAGCTGGTGGTAGCGCTCCCAGTCGGCGTCGACTTCGGCGTGAAACTCGAGCGCGTACGGCGCTGATTCGCCCAGCAGCGACGGCGCTGCGTTGCGGTGCACGGCGGGCACGTAGAAGTAGAACTCCGAGTACCCGTAGGCCACTGCCCGCGCGACGTAGATGGCGTCGAGCTTCTCGAGCGCGACCGCGACCAGCTTGTCTTCGAGCGCGAACAGCGCGTCGGCCTCTTCGGCGCTGCGCAGCCCGTCTTCGCGTGGCTTGAGCATCTTCACGCGGAACTGCAGGCGCACCGGGTGCGACGTCACCGGCGCGTGCGCTCCGGCGGCGAGGTCCAACGAGACCAGCGCGCGGCCCTTCGTCGCCCGCGCTTCATAGAAATCGAATTCTTCTTTCCACTGCTTCGGCATGGCGGCGCACTGGAGCATGAAATTGCGCGGATGCGCGCTGGCTTCAGCAACTAACCCGCGCCCGCAAAGTGAGCTCCCTTGGTTGGGAGCCGGCACAGCAAGCCGGCGACGCGCACGGTGAATGACACCGGGTTGTCGTCGCCCTTCAAGGCGCCAGCGCGCTGACGTCGACTACCGCGCGGAAGAGCACCTCGAGCCCGCGGTGCACGTTCGTCACGCTCACGCGCTCATCGCGGCCATGAAACGTCGCCAGCTCTTCGGGGGTCACCTCGAACGGCACGAACCCGTACGCCCGCGCACCCTTCGCGCGCGCCAGAATCGAATCGGTGTAGCCGGGTGAAATTACCGGGCCTGCCACCGCGTCGCTGCGGCCCTTCACCACGTGTCGGGCGAGCGCGTCGAAGAGCGGGTCATCGGTCTCGGAGACGCCGGCCTCGAAGGCCTGCAGCACTTCAAACTTCACGCCGGGCACGTCTTTCACCAGCGCCTCGAGCTCTTCCTGCAGCGCCTTCGGGGTCGTCCCCGGCAGCAACCGGCAGTCGATGATGGCGCTCGTCGCCGAGGGAATCACGTTGGGCGCGCTGCCTTTGCCCTCGTAGCCGGTGACCTGACACGTATCGGTCACGCCCGCGCGCGTCGTCGGCTTGGCCAGCAGCTTCTTCATCGCGAAGAGGTCGACCAGCGCCGGGCGCTGCATCACGAAGCCATTCGCGCCGCCGTTCTTCTCGCCCACGCGGCGGAGCAATTCGTACATCGAGGGCTGAATGCGCGGCACCGGCTTGCGCGCGGCGAACTTCTCGAGCGCCTTCACCAGTCGCGTCGGCGCGCGCTCATCGGTCGGCGTGGAGCCGTGGCCCGCTTCGCCCTCGGCCGTCATGCGCAGCCACAGAATGCCCTTCTCTCCGACGCTGATGGCGAACGTCGTCTGGCCTTCGGCGAGCAGGCCCTTCACGCCCATGCCGCCTTCGTTGATGACGTGGCCGCAGTCGAGCTCGCTCCACAGCTGCTCGGTCAGCAGCTTCATGCCTCCTTCGCCCACTTCTTCATCGGCCGCGGCGAGCAGAATCACGTCGCGGTGCAGCTTCACCTGGCGGCGCGCGAGCAGGCGGAAGGTCTGCAGCTCCAGCGTGCCCATGCCCTTCATGTCGAGCGTGCCGCGGCCCCACACCATGCCGTCTTTCACCACGCCCGAGAGCGGGCCCGTCTCGGTCGGCCACTTGTCGGCTTCGGCGGGCACCACGTCGATGTGCGAGAGCAGACACAGCGGCTTCTGCCCCGACGGCGCGCTGGCCTTGAGCCGCGCCACCAGCGAGCCGCGGCCGGGCGCGAACTCATGAATCGTCGCCTCCAGCCCGTCTTCGGCGAGCTCCGCTTTCAAATACTCAGCGCCGAGCGTCTCGTTGCCTGACGGGTTGGTGGTGTCGAGCCGCAGGTAGGCCTGAAGCACCTCCACGGCCTCTTCACCGGCCTTCGCCCAGTCGACGGCATCGCCCCACGCCTCGACGCCGGTCGGCGCGGTGTGCGGCGTACGCGGGGTCGGGGCACAGCCAGAGACGAGGGTGACGACGAGAGCGAAGGCGACGCGCATGGGACGTCTCGTAGCACTTCGTGTAACGCGCAATGTTCTTCGTGGGTTGCATGGTGTGGGGGTGTGCGGCTGTGGTGTAAGCGCGCCGTTCTCCTCGAACCTGGGCCCTCCATGAAACGTCTCGGCTTATTTGTCGCGTCCTGCGCGCTGGTGTTTGCGTGCACTCCTCCCAAGACCACGTGTGTAGACACCGGCTGCAGCGCCGGCACCACGTGCAACACCACCAGCGGCCTCTGTGAGGTGTCGTTGATTGGTGGCGGAGCCGGTACCACCGGCGGTGGCACTGCGACGGGCGGCGGCAGCGCGACGGGCGGCGGTTCTGCGACGGGCGGCGGCACTGCGACGGGCGGCGGTTCTGCGACGGGCGGCGGTTCTGCGACGGGCGGCGGCTCTGTGACGGGCGGCGGCAACGGCGGCGGCCTCGTGGAAGACGCGGGCACGAACATCGACCCGTTCGATGACGGCGGGGTCTTCACGCCGGGCGACCTTTGCAACAACGCCATCGCGGTCGACTTCGACGGCGGCACCTCGGCGAGCGTGAGCGTCGACCTGTTCTTCGCGAGTGACCAGTACACCTCGACCTGCGGGAACCCTGCGGGCAGCGGCAACGACATGATTTTCGCCGTCACGTTGACGCAGCCGGCGGCGCTGCAGGTCATCGCCGACAACACGTCTTCGGGAGATCAAGACCTCGTGGTCTCGGTGCTGGCCTCGCCGTGCCCGTCGTTCAACACGCTGGCCTGCAGCAACAGCAGCGGCAGCTCCGACCCTGAATCGCTCACCGTCGACAACCTGCCTGCGGGCACCTGGTACGTGATGGTCGACAGCGCCGACCCGACCGACACGGCCGGCGCCTTCAACCTCCTCGTGGAGCTGCTGCCGCCCGTCGTCGCGCCGGCCAATGACACGTGCGGCGCGGCCACGCCCCTGACGTTCACCAACAACGTGGCCACGGTGATGGGCTCCACGTTCGGCGCCACCAACAACAACAGCAACGAGCCGTTGAGCTGCTCGGCGAACTCGGCCGGCGGTCGCGACCTCTATTACGAGCTGACGCTCACGCAGGCGCAAGACGTGCTCGTCGAGGTCACGCCCGCGGCGACCTCGCAGTACGCGCCGGCGTTCGCGTTGCTCTCGTCATGCACTGGCGGCAACGAGCTCGCGTGTGCGACGACGAGCCCGCTGGTGAAGCGAAACATGCAGCCGGGCACGTACGTGCTCGCGCTCGACTCCAACACGTCGGGTGGTGGTGACTTTTCGCTGTCCGTCACGCTCTCGGCGCCGACCCTGCCGCCGGCGAACGAGGTCTGCAGCACCGCGGTGGTGCTCGCGCCCAACGTCTCGCAGGCGGTGAACCTGAACGACGGCGTGAAGGACTACACGTATTCGTGCGCCACGTTCGCGACGGGCGGCGACGTCGTCTACACATTCACCACCACGCAGGCGCAGCGCGTTCGCGTCTCGGCTGACGAGTCGAGCACCGACGTGGTGCTCTCGCTGCGCACCTCGCCTTGCGAAGACGAGGCCTCGGAGCTGAGGTGCTCCGACAACACCCTCAGCACGACCGAGGTGCTCGACCTGCTCAACGTGCCTGCGGGCACGTACTTCGTGGTGGTCGCCGCGTACCGGAGCACCGTACTGCCGGGCACGACGGGCATCTCATTGACGCTCGACGCGCCGGTGCTGCCGCCGGCCAACGACACCTGCGCGATGCCCGAGACGCTGGTGCCTGGCGCGACGTTGATGGTCGACGGGTTCTCTGCGTCGGGTGACCTCGCCGTCGACTGCGCGTTCGACGACATCGTGCACGACCTCGTCTACACGTTCACCACGACGCAGACGCAGCGCGTGGTGATTGAGGCCACGGCCGGCCTCGACACCAACGTGCTGCTCGAGCTGCGGAGCGGCGCGTGTGACACGGGCGCCGTCGAAGGCTGCACCGACAACGGCTACTGGGGTGACGACGAGATTCTCTCGTTCAACGCGCTGCCGGCGGGCACGTATTACCTGGTGGTGGCCGCCGACACCGACGAAGCCGTCATCGGCCTGTCGCTGACGCTCTCTGCGCCGCCGACGGTGCCCAGCAACGACACCTGCGCGATGCCTGCGACGCTGGTGCCGGGCACGTCGGTGAGCATCAACGCGGCGCTCGCCGGCGCCGACCTCACGGAGCCGATGTGCGGGTGGGGCCCCGTCCAGCACGACGTCGTCTACACGTTCACCACCACGCAGGCGCAGCGCGTGGTGCTCGATGGCGTCGCCGGGCCGACCTCGAACATGGTGGTGTCGTTGCGCGGCGGCGCGTGCGACCCCGGCACCGAGCTCGGTTGTGCAGAGGTGGGCTTCTTCACCGGTGAGGCGCGCGTGGCCGTCAACAACCTGCCGGCGGGCACGTACTTCGTGGTGCTCTCGACTGACAGCGACGACGCGGAGTTCGGCATTTCACTGACGCTCGGCGCGCCGGTGTTGCCGCCGACCAACGACACCTGCTCGTCGCCGGAGGTGGTGACGCTGACGGGCGGCACGGTGAGCTTGAGCACCGACCTCGCGGCCGCCAACCCTGACTACGCCGGTCAAGCCAGCTGCCGCGCGAGCGCGGCGGGCGCCGACGTGGTCTACGAGGTCACCATTCCCGCGATGCAGACGTTGACGGTGGTGGCGACGCCGACTGCTTTTGGTGACCCGGTGCTCTTCGCGCGCGCGCCGACCTGCACGATGGCCACCGACATCGCGTGTATCGACGTCGGCTCCGACGGTGACCCTGAGACGCTCGTGGTGCCGAACACCACGGCCGCGCCGCTGGTGGTCTTCATCGTCGTGCAGGAGTGGGACCAGGGAATGGAAGAGCTGCTGAACCTGACCTTCACCGCCCAGTAAAACGTCGAACCACCGCGGGCCGTGGCGCGGGTCTTCCCCGTGTCGCGGCCCGTGGTGTTTTCAGCCCTGCGCGCGGCGGCTGCGGTTTCGTGGCGCGCTCGGCGGGGCTTCAGGCAGCGTCGCGAGGTGGCGCATGATGGCCTGCTTCGGCAACGACGCAGGTCGCAGCGACAACACCGCGGCGAAGTAGCGCGCCTGCGCTTCGGTCTCGTACGAGAGCTCCGCCGATTCACCGGTCGAAGACTCGGCCTGCACTGTCCACGTCTGCTGCGTGCGAATGACCGCGGTTGAAGTCCAGCTCATGGCGCTCCTCGTTTGAAAGTGCGCGCAGCATGCCTGTAGCGCCCTGATGCAAAAGTTTTCAGCCAGCGGAACTGCGGCGGAAAGCGCTGCCGAAAACTTGCAGACCAATTTTCAGCGCCGCGCGCGACGGAGCTCGCGTGAGACGGGCGCGGTGAAGCAGGCCGTGACCGCCGTGTTCGTGCACGACAGCGCACGCAGTACGGCGAAGTGCAGGGCTCGCTGAAGTTGAACGTCCGGTGACCTGGCGTGGGGTGATTCAGAGGTTGGGGAGGAAGACGCGCGTCTGCACGACGTAGTGCGAGTCGCGCACTTCGACGCCGTCGTCGTTCAGGTGCACGCGGCCTGGCGCCAGAATGACTGCGCCCCAGAGGTTCTCGACCTTGAGCTCGAGCTTCAGCGCGCCGTGCGCGTGGTTCCAGTCGACGTGCTGGCCGGGGCTGATGATGCCCTCCGCGACGCCCACGCTGAACGAGGTGTCGCCCTTGTTGAAGGCGCGCCAGAAGAGATTCACGGAAGCGAACGATTGAATGCGCATGTGACGAGTGTCGGGTTTTCCGCGCGTCGTTCCATGGTCATTGGTGGCGGTGAAGCGCGGTGTGCAACGTCATGCACACCGCCGGCGTGAGCGCTGCACAACTGCCCACGCCGCTTCGCGTCTTCTCGCGAACTTGGCGCTGTGCACGGCGACTGCATTGCCAGTCTCCATGCTCACGACCCGCCCCGACGGAACCCTGGTGAAGAAGCTCTCGGCCACTCGCGCGCTGATGCCGCTGCTGATGGAGCGCCGCAGTGAGGCCACCGTGTACTTCGAGCAGGAGCTCGACGTGACCGACACGCAGCGCTTCGTCGACGCCTTCAACGAGGCGCACCCTGAAGACCGCATCACCGTGTTTCACGTCTTCATGTGGGCCGTCGCGCAGTCGCTGCACGAGCGCCCGCGGCTCAACCGCTTCACGTCGGGCGGCAGAATCTGGCAGCGCAAGGGCGTGCACCTCTCGTTCGCTGCGAAGAAGAAGAAGCTCGACGACACCGCGGCGCTCGTCACCATCAAGCGCGAGGTGCCGCAGGGCAGCTCGATTCTCGAGGTGGCGAAGCTGCTCAACGCCGACATCCGCACGGGGCGCTCTGAGGTTCAGCGCCCTGAAGACCGCGAGGTCGCGCTCGCCACGAAGTTGCCGGTGTTCATCACGAAGCTGGCGCTCAAGTTCATGCGCTGGGCCGACTCGTGGAACCTGTTGCCCGCGAGCACCATCGCGCACGACCCGCTCTACACGAGCATGTTCGTCGCCAACCTCGGCAGCGTTGGGCTCGAGGCCGCGTACCACCACCTCTACGAGTGGGGGAATTGCCCCTTCTTCGCCGCGCTCGGCAAGACGCGCGAGGTCAACGGTCGCACCATCGCGCTGGTGCGCTACTCGTTCGACGAGCGCATCGATGACGGCCTGTCGTGCGCGCACTCCCTGGCGCTGGTGAAGGAGCGCGTCGAAGCCCCGCTGCGCTTCGACCCCGACGCGCTGCCGCACCTGCGCGTGGCGTGACTCGAAGTCGACGACGGGCGTTGGCTTGTCGAGCAGCGCACCTCGTCGTGGGTGCCGGTGAACGAGCGCCGCCGTTGCACGCGATGCAGTCGCTGGGCGCGCTCACTCCACTGTCCTTGAGGTTCACGCCCGAGGTCGCGGAAATCAGCTGCGGGTTCGCGCGTTGTGCATGCGCATGGCGACGCTTCAACGCATCGTGCACGTGCTGGTGGCGAGCCTGTACGTGTTCCTCACTTCGGTGACGGTGCTCGCGCAGCTGGTGGCGGAAGGGTCCGTCGTGGGCGTCGTCATCATCGGGCTGATGGGTGCGTGGGCCGGCGCGAGCGCGACGTTGCGCACGAAGGGCAGCGTGGTGCTCGCGGCCATCGGCGCCGCGTCGTTGGCCGTGGTCGCCGCCGTGCCCGGTGCGCTGAGCGCGAGTTTGCGGCCCTGGGTCGGAGGCGTGCTGGCGCCGCTGGCGATGCTGTTGTGGGTGGTCGTGGTGTGGCGACTCAACTCCGTCGAGACGCAGGTGACCGCCCGGTAGCTTTCACTTCTGCAATTGCAGGGGTGCGACGCACCCGGCGTCACGTCACGCAACATGTTGGATCCACGCCGTTACCTCGATGGCACGAACCTCGCTGACAGAGGTCTCATGCTCGTCGTTGAAACACATGGTCTGGCAGCATCGGCACTCGACTCCGTGATGCCACCTCAGGCGCACGTGTGGGACTGCTTCAATTCGGCGCAGACCTACGCGGCGGCGTTCGAAGTTCACGAGGCGGCGCTGCGCACCGGCTTCATGCCCGACGAGGCGACGACGTTGTCTCTGGCGTTGGCAGAGCTTGCGGGGCTCGCCGTGAAGCACGCGCGTGGTGGCGTGGCGTCGGTGTTCTTCAACAGTGATGGCTGGCGCCTCGAGGTCTGCGACGCAGGCCCGGGCCTCGACGCGCCTCCGGAGCTGACGGTGGGTCGCTCGTTGTCGTCGTTGCGGGTGCACCGGCGGCCGACGGGTGGCTCGCTCGTCGTCGCGCAGTACCAGCGTCGCGCTTCGGCTTGATTGCTGTTGGTTATTGAAGGTTGATGAACTCGTAACGCAACGTAGGTGACGGTTCGTGCGTTCATGTCTTCATGAGCGCGACCATCTGGAAGCAGCGGCTGTCGAACTACGCGTGCGGCGCGTTGACCGGCCTCGTGAGCGTGACGCTGGGGGGTGTGCTGCTCGGGGTGTACGCCGCGCTGACCCGCCTGGTGCCGTGGTCGTGGGGCGAGGGGCCGTGGGCCTACGCGGCGGCCTTCATCGCGGTCGACGCGCTGTATTACTGGCAGCACCGCGCGGAGCACCGGTCGTCATTCTTGTGGGCGCTGCATGAGGTGCATCACCAGGCGACGCACTGCGATGCGTCGGTGTCGCTGCGCACGTCGATGTTCTCGCCGCTCTCGGTGTTGACGGTGCACCTGGTGCTGGCGGTGAGCGGCGTGCCGTTGTCGGTCTACCTGCCGGTGTACGCGGTGCACACGGCGCTGGTGTTTCTGCTGCACACGCGGCTGCCGTCGTGGCTCAACCGCGCGGGGTGGGTGTTCAACAGCCCGTATCTGCACCGCGCGCATCACTCGAATCACCCGCGGCTGCGCGGGAAGAACTTCGGCGGCGTGTTCATCGTGTGGGACCGGTTGTTCGGCACGTTCGAGGCCGACTGCGATGAGGCGACGACGTTCGGCATCGGGCAGCGCGAGACGCCGCTCAACCCGCTCGTGGCCAACCTGGGGCCGTTCGCGCGATTGATGCGGTGACGGCGTGCGTTGGATTGCGGGGACCGGCCTCGCAGCGAGAGCTGCAGCAGGCACTTCAGGGGTGCTTTTTGCAGCCCTCGCGGTGGCGCGGCGCGCCCCTCGCAAGTTCGCGCAGCAGCTCACGCTCTTTGAGGATGTGCTCGTAGGACTTGATGAGTGCGAGCATCGAGTGGGCGGTCTCGTGGCCCTTCTCGCCTTCCGAGCAGGCGACAAGTTCAGTGCTTTGCAGCTTCATCGTATCCAGCACGAACTGTTCAACGAATGGCGGGCGGAGGCTGGTCTCGAAGCACCTGTGGCGGAACTCATCCGGCATGCCCGGGTTCACCGTAGTGATGTAGTCGTAGCCGTCCAGCTGCTCGTTCCACGTCACCTCGTCTACGCGAGCGATTTCCACGCGGTCTTCGAACACCATGCCGTCGCCGTCGTCACCAGCGTAGACATCGCGCTCGATGACGGCGAGGGAGCCGACCGGGTACAGGGGCGCGCGCCTGGTCCCGACCGAAGCCTTGAAACTCTCGATGGTCGCACGCCTCGCGGCCGCACCGCGCTGGGCTTCGTCGCGCTCGGCCTCCGCCTTCTCGGCGCGCTCCTTCTCGTCGACGAGTTCGGCGCGGAGGGCAGTGTTCTCTGCTTCGCACGAAGCCAAACGGGCGCGCAGATTGTCTTTCGTCTCGGGGACCCTGGTTTGTCCTCGTGTCGTCACGACTCCACCGCCTTCGTCGGCCGACCAATCGCCTTCTCTTCGCAGCGCCGGCGTGAAACGACTCGCGACTACGGAGGCGTGAAGCGCAAGCCCTGCCCGTTGAGCACGCTGTTCGGCGTGAGGTGCGAGTGCAGCACCGCGTCGGTTCCGGCGAGGTTCTCGACGCCCACCGTCGACGTGCTGCCCGTCAGAATCAACGGGTCGCCGCCGAAGAGCTCCATCGAGCAGTAGTGGAACTCGATGACGCCGGTGGTCTCGAAGAACTTGAGCTGGAAGTTGAGGCGCTCCGGTCGCGCGCCTCCCTGGAGGAACCTGAAGTCACTCCACTGCGCGGTCAACGAACGCAACGGCGCAGCGCCGAGCGTGCGCACCCGCATGGAGCTCGTGCCGAAGACAGGCGTGAGGTCGTCCCACAGCAGCGCTACCACTCCGTTGGGCTGCGCCGGGTTGGGCATCGAGACGTTCTGAAACGCGTTGCTCGTCGCGCTCAGCGCGCTCTGGTGGAGCTGCGCGAAGCCGTTCGTCGCCAACGAGTAGTGCGTCACCGGCGCGCCGAAGTACGAGAACGCAAACGGCAGCGCGCGCGTCGGCGTGGTCACGTCGTCGTCGATGACGGGCATGGTGGTTGGGCCGAGAACATCAGGCTCCATGCTGAGGTCGTCGCACGCAGCTGTGATGGGGCTGATCAGATACGGCCGAGGCGGAAGCGCCGTCAGCGCCGAGTCGATGGTGAACGTCGAGTTCGCCGCCGTGGTGGCCGCCACCGACACCCTCATGGTGCGCGTCGCTCCGGTCGGGTTGTCGAGCGTGATGGACTGTGGCGTCACGCCCTGCGCGCTCGAGAGACACGTCGTGCTGCTGCACGTGTCGCGCAGCCGTGTGGTGAGGCTCGCCGTGCCGGCGGGCGTCACGCGAATTTCGCCGCGGTGATTAGGGGGCAGGTCGAGTGAGTAGAAGAGCTCGCCACCGCTTGCTGACGTGCATGCCGGGCTCGGCGTCACGCCGTTCATCGAGTTCTGCGTCAGCGGCGTGCCTGGGGTCAGCGCCGTCGCCGCAGCGCACGAGGTGTTCGTCACCGCCGTCGCCGAGAGCGTGTAGTCACTCACCGGGCCCATGGCGTTGGGGCCCCAGCGTTTGACGAGCACGAAGTACGTGCCCGGCCGCAGCGTCAACATGAGGCGGCTGCGTTGACCGAGGGTCGGCGTGTCGTCGTTGCAGGCGATGTCGGCCGTCGAGCCGCACGCGGCGCGCACGTAGAGCACGGTGTCCATGGCGCCGCCGGTCTCGAGCGTGACCAGCGCTGCGGCAGTGAGCGTGAGCGTCCACACGTCTTCGCCGCCGATGGAGTTGGACGCGCATGAAGGCGGCGTCAACGTGCCTTGCGTCTGCGGCACGGTGCCTTGTTGCGTCGTGTTGAGCGTGAGCGCGCGTGACATCGGGCACGCGGCGCACTGCTGGTTCGTGCACGACTGGCTCATCGAGCACACGTTGCTGCAGGAGCCGCAGCTCGTCGGTGCGGTCAGCCGCGCTTCGCAGCCGTTGAGGAGAAAGCCGTCGCAGTCGCCGAAGTTGCTCACGCACGCGACGCCGCAGGTGCCGGCTGTGCAGGTGCGAACGCCGTTTGGAGTCGAGGGGCAGAAGTTGTCGCAGCTGCCGCAGGTGTTGGGCGCGTTGAGGTTCGATTCGCAGCCGTTGTTCGGGTTGTTGTCGCAGTCGGCGAAGCCTGGCGCGCAGACGACGCCGCCGCCTGCGCCGCCACCGATGACGCCGCCGCCTGCACCACCGCCGATGACGCCGCCGCCTGCACCACCGCCGATGACGCCGCCGCCTGCACCACCGCCGATGACGCCGCCGCCTGCGCCACCGCCTGCGCCACCGCCGATGACGCCGCCGCCTGCACCACCGCCGATGACACCGCCGCCTGCGCCGCCGCCGATGACACCGCCGCCTGCGCCGCCGCCGATGACGCCGCCGCCTGCACCACCGCCGATGACGCCGCCGCCTGCGCCACCGCCGATGACGCCGCCGCCTGCGCCGCCGCCGATGACGCCGCCGCCTGCGCCGCCGCCGATGACGCCGCC
>JAMHXF010000029.1:0-9160 GCA_035910535.1 Archangium sp.
CGCGAGCGCCAACCACTTCACGGTGCTTCCCACCGGGGCACGAAGACGCCCTCGCCCGCAGGCCCCATCGCGATGTCGTAGAGCGCCGACAACCGCTCGGCCGTCAGCACGTCACGCGCGGGCCCTTGCGCCACGGCGCGCCCGCCCTTGAGCAGCAACACGTGCGTCGCCAGGTGCATCGCGAGGTTTACGTCGTGCAGCACGGCCACCACGCCGAGGCCGTTCGACAACTTCGACTTCACCGCGCGCAACGTCTCGACCTGGTGCCGCACGTCGAGGAACGCGGTGGGCTCGTCGAGCACCAACAACTTCGGCGCCTGCAGCAGCGCGCGCGCCAGCCACACGCGGCGTCGTTCACCACCCGAGACCTCCGCCAATGGCCGCTTCGCGAGCTGCGCTACGTCGAGCGACGCCATCACCTCCAGCGCCTTCGCTTCATCGCCCACGCCAGGCACACCCCACGCCGACAAGTGCGGAGCGCGACCCATCAACGCGACCTCGAGGCCGGTGAAGCCCGTCGCGTCGTCGACGACCTGCGGCACCCACGCGGCGACCTTCGCCAATTCACGCGGCGACGTTCCCGGCACGGGAAGGCCACCGACGCGCGCGCTGCCTTCGAGCGGCGCGACGAGGCCCATCACCACGCGCACCAACGTCGACTTGCCGGCTCCATTGGGGCCGAGCACCACCCACGCTTCACCGGGCTGCACCGTGAGCGAGAGCTGCTCGAGCACGCGCGTGCGGCCGTAGCCTGCGGCGATGTTCGTCAGCTCGAGAACCGGCGCCATACGACGCCTCCCTTACCGCTGTTTCGAGAGCGCCGCTTTCACGTCCTGGTGGAGCGCTTCGACGCGCCCCAGGAACTCGGGGTCTTCGCCCTTCGCGTCGACCTGATTCTCGAGCTGCGTGAGCTTGAGCCGGAACTGGCGCTGCGTGCCTTCGTCGATGAGCTTGTTGAAGTCTGTCGCGAGCTCGCGCAGCGCGATGGCGCCCGACGAGCCGCCGGAGCTCTTGATGACCACCGGCGCGGCTCTCTTCTTCGCGGCAGGCGCGGGCGCGGTCTCGATGACGGGCGGCTTCGGCTTCTCGACGGCCTGGGGCTCTGGCTCCGGCAGCGACTCGTCGATGATGGTCTCGACGGGGGGCGGCGGAGGCACGCGCTTCGGCGTCGGCGGAGGCCGCGGCACTTCGACCTGCAACGCCTCTGCTTCGACCGGCGCATCGCCCTGCAGCGCGCGCTGCTTTTCGAGCTGCATGTCCCACGCGATGAAGACGCCGACGGCGCCAATCGCGAGCACCGGCACCACGAACCACACCCACGTCGAGCTCTTCTTCGCCGCCGCTTTCGGCGCACGTGATGCTGGCGGCGCGTCGGCGAGCGGCACGCGAATGACCATGGTGTCGGTGCGCTGCGGGCCTCGCGGCGGAGACGGCGGCGCGGCCGCGCGCGGCACCTTCAGCGCCTGGCGCTCACCGGTCTTCTCGACCTTGTCGAACTTCTTCGAGACAGGCGGGCGCGCCGGCTTCTTCTTCACCGCAGGCTTCGCGACGGGCGCCGGCATCACCGCGGCGGGCGTCTCGAGCTCGGTGATGGCCTGATCAGGCGTCGAGCCCTCAATCATGATGGACGGCAGCCGCTCGGGCTCGGCCATCGACGGCGTCGCCGCTTCGGTCGACTCGTTCTCGAAAGACTTCGCCAGCACGCGCGCACGAATCTGCGCCGAAGCAGCAGGCGGCGGCGCGGCTTCAGCGTCGAGCTTGAGCTGAATGGCCGGCATCGTTTCTTTTTCGTGGACGTCGTCTTTCTTCACCGGCCCCGCAGGCGCACCGGCCTTGCGCGTGGGCATGAACGAGAGCGCCTCGGGGTTGAGCGCGCGCATGCGGTCGGCCGACGGCGTGGGCTCGTCGCCCGCCAACACGATGGACCGCGCAGGCACCGACGCCTTCGCGAAGGGCGACTGCGCACCTTGAATCGTCTCTTCTTCGGTCTTCGCCGGCTCGTCGGCCTCGAGCGCGCGCGCCTGCTCTTTGACGCTGGCGAGCATGCGGCGCTCTTGCTGGTACTCGGAGGCGAACGCGTCGCGCATGAAGCGGCTGGTGCTCTCGGCGCCGGCGAGCGGGTCGATGTCCTGCAGAATCGACTGCAGCCTTCCGCGGAACTCTTCGGCCGTCTGAAAACGCAGCGCGGGGTCGGGGTCGAGCGCCCTGGCCACCGCTTCTGACAACGCGAGCGGACACAGCGGCTCGACGGTGTTGAGGCGCGGAATGTCGGGGCTACCGACCTTGCCCATCAGCTCGCCCGAGGGCGTGTCTTCGAAGGGGTTCTTACCGGTGACGAGCTCCCACAGGCACAGGCCCACGGCGTACAGGTCGCTGCGGCGGTCGACGGTCTTGTGCCGCGCCTGCTCGGGCGACATGTACATGAACTTGCCGAGCACGATGCTGGGGTTGGTGTTCGAAACCGAGAGCGCCGACTTCGCGAGCCCGAAGTCGATGACCTTCACTTCACCCTCGTACGAGATGAGCACGTTCTGCGGGCTCACATCGCGGTGCACCAGGTTCAGCTCGCGCTCGTCGTCGCCGCGCTTGCGGTGCGCGTAGGCCAGCGCGTCGAGCACGCGCGTCATCACCGAGAGCACGAAAGACAACGGCAGCGGCAGCTCGCGCTCACGCATGCGGGCCAGCACGCGGCGCAGGTCTTTGCCGTCGACGAATTCGAGCGCGATGTACGGCGCGCCTTCGTGCACGCCCATGTCGAGCACCTGCGCGACGTTGCCGTGCGAGAGCTTGACCAGAATGTGGGCCTCGTCGACGAAGCGCGCGACGAAGCCTTCTTCTTTCGCCAGGTGCGGGAGAATCTTCTTGATGACGCACGGCTTGTCGAAGCCGTGGCTCCCCTCGAGGCGCGCAAGAAACACCTCGCCCATGCCGCCAGTCGAAAGCGGCATCAACAAGGTGTACCGACCGAAGCGCTGCGGCTTGAAGGGTCGGAGTCGTTGGCTGGCTTGCCCCGTGCTCATGGAGTGAAAGTGGGCTGATTCATTACTTCAATGGGCGGCCCGCACCACTTTCATTTGTCGTCCCAGCGAATGAGAAAGGTGCCTCCTCCGCTGTCATCTCGGTTGACGAACGCGACGGTGACGCCTTTGGCGCCGGCGACCTCGAGGCCGCGCGAGACGATGCCCTGGTACCAGCCCGGCAGGCGAACCTCGTTGCACCACAATTGGTATTCGTTCGCACCGCTCTGCGTGAGCCTCGTGTCTGAGAAGTTGTTGCCTGTGCGGAACTGCCGGGTGAGGCGCTCCAGCGTACGCCGGGGGCCGATGATGCCGATCATCGCCAGCATGGCGCGGCCCACGAGCGTCTCGCCGTAGCCGTCGATGAAGCCACGGCCTATCTGCAGAATGGCGTCCTCTTCTGAGGCGCCGGGGTGCAGCGCGCGGCCGAGCAGCCGGAGCACTTCGATGAAGGTCTTCTGCGGGTAGGCCGGCAACAGGCGCTCAGGGTCGAAGCCGTAGAGCCTGAAGTTGGTGAGCAGCTCCGGCGTGAAGCGGGCGCCATAAGCGCGCACCAACCCCTCGAACGTCTGCAGGAAGATGAGCTTCTCGCTCACGGCTTACATGAAGTCGTCACAGGGCGTGCCCAGGCGCTGCCCCGCGTAGGGCCCGAGGTCGACGTAGATCATCCGCGAGGTGTCGTAGCTGTCGAGGTTGATCTCCACGAGCGCAGTGGAGGTCTTGCCTTTGATCCACTTGCCCTCGAGCTTGTCGCCCTTGGTCACGAGGCGGAGGTCGCCGCTCTTGGTGGCCAGAATCATGCCCTGCGTGTCGTCGACGATTTCCTTGAGCGGCATCTGCTTCATCGCGCCCTTGTGGCCGATGAACACGCGGAAGTCGCGGCGGTCTGCGGCGTCGCGCGCGCGGAAACGGTCGACCAGGTAGTACACGCCGGTGTCGTCGCGGAGCAGCTTCTCGGGCTGGCGCGTCCACGTGGTGTCGGTGAACGTGGCGGCGGCGAGCAGCTTCTTCGCTTCGTCGGCAGGCACCGACTTGAGCTCGGTCTCTTTCTTCGCGCAGGTGGCCACGTACTTCTTGCCGCCCTCTTTCATTTCGATGGAGCCGGGGCTGTTGCCGTTGTTGCGCACGCGCGGGTCCCAGAACGCCATGCTCCACGACTCGGAGCCGCTGCGCCCGCCGCTGAAGACGGGGATGCGCGCGAAGGTCTTGCCGTCGCCGGTGAAGCTGGTGGTCGACTCGTACGGAGCCTCGGGGTCGATGGCGACGTAGTGACCCTTTCCGTCGGTCAGCAGCTGCAACTTGTCCTTGAAGGCTGCGGCGTCGACGGGTGCAGGCGCCTGCGAGAGCGTGAGGGCAATGAGCGGGAGGAGCATCGGAGCACTCTGCGCAAAAGCGGGGCGGAACTCCAGCCACGTTGGTAGAGGAGCGCCCACCATGAGTGAAGGAACCTCGCTGCTCTCACAGGGCGTCGTCATCGCCGAGACGTACGAAGTCGAGCGACCGCTCGGGCGCGGCGGCATGGGAGAAGTGTGGCTCGCCAGACACAGGCGCCTGGCCGGCAAGCAGGTCGCCATCAAGGTGCTGCACGTCGACGCGGCGCTGCCTCAAGAAGCGCTGGCGCGGTTTCGCCGTGAAGCCGAAATCGCCGCGCGCCTCGAGCACCCGAACATCGTGCAGGTGCTCGACTTCAACGCGCTGCCCACGGGGCAGCCGTACCTCGTCATGGAGTACCTCAAGGGCCAGAGCCTCGCCGCGCGCGCCGGTGGCCGGCCCATGACGCTCGAGCAGGTCACCGCGGTGATGCGCCAGGTCAGCGCTGCGTTGCAGGCCGCGCATCGCGCCGGCGTGGTGCACCGCGACCTCAAGCCCGAGAACATCTTCCTCGTGCCCACGGCGCTGGGTGACCAGGTCAAGGTGCTCGACTTCGGCATCTCGAAGCTGTCCGACTCCAAGACGGTGCAGACCACCGACGCGGTGCTCATCGGCACGCCGCTCTACATGTCGCCCGAGCAGGCCCTGGGCCACAACAGCGACGTCACCGCGCAGAGCGACCTGTTCTCGCTCGGCAGCATCTGCTTCGAGCTCTTCACCGGGCAGGCGCCGTTCAACGCCGACAGCATCGCCAAGGTCGTCTTCCGCATCGCCTACGAGAAGCCGCCGTCGTTGGCGGCCGCGCGCCCCGACCTGCCGCCCAGCGTGGTGCAGGCCGTCGAACACGCGCTCGAAAAAGAGCGCCCGCAGCGCACGCGCGACATCGAGAGTTTCCTCACCGAGCTCACCGGCCAGACGCTCGCGCAGGTACCGCAAGACGAGAGCAGCGGCGTGTTCAAGCCGGGCATGCCGATGACCCCGTCGATGGTGGGCGGCGCCACGCGCGCGCCGTCGAGCGGGCCGCTGCTGCTGGCCACGCCGCCTCCGTCGGTCGCGCAGGTCGACGGGCCGCCGCCGGCGCGTTTGGTCTCAGGCAAGAAGGTCATCATCGGCATTCTGCTGGTGACCGGCGTCATCGGCGCCGTCATCTCGAAGACCCGCATGGACAACTGGGCCGAGCGTGAGCGCTACCGCGCGGGCATGCGCGACGCGGGCTACGTCATGCTCAGCGACGGCAACTTCGTGATGGACGCAGGCGTGAAGGCGGCGGTCGTCATCGCCGAAGTCATCGACGCGGGCCTGGAAGAAGAAGACCCCGACGCGGGGCTCGAGGTGGTCGACGCCGGCATCGCGGCCGTGCGCCCGAAGGTCATCGAAGCGCCGCCGACGCACGACGAGCAGGAGCTGCTCAAGTACATCGCCGGGCTCGAAAAGGCCGGCAACTGGGAGACGCTCTGGGAGACGCGGTCGCGGCTGCGTGCCGACCTGAAGACGCCGTCGGCGCGCGCGCGTGGCTTCGCGGCGGTGGTGCTCGCAGCGTGCGCGCGCAGTGACAACGCGCAGCTGATGGTCGTCATCAACGAGCTCAAGTCGGCGGCGTCGAGCTCGCAGGTGCGTGCGGTGAAGCAGCAGTGCATCGCGAAGTACCCGAGCGCCGAGTACCTGAACTGGTGAACTTCAGCTCTGGGGGTCGAAACCCGGGGTGATGAGCTGCTCGCACTTGTCCTTCAGCGCGGCGGTGGTCGCGTCGTTGATGGCTTCGCGCGCGACGCCTGCAGCGATGGTGTCGAGCTTGCCCTCGCGGCCGCCCCGGAGGTCGGGCTTGTCTGCGACGCCGGCGTTGAGCTCGGCGTCGCTGATGAACGAGTCCTTGTTGAGGTCGAGCCGCTTGGCAGCTTCGCGCGCCTCAGACATCTTGATGGTCGAGTTGCTGTCGAACACCTTCTTCGCCACCTCGTCGACGGAGACGGCTTTGGGACCCGGCAACGAGCACTGCTTCGACTGGGTGATTTTCATGGCGTCGAGACTACCGCGTCATGCACCAGAAACAGGCGTCGTAAAAAACCACACCTACAACTGCTTGAGCATGGTGGCCGCGTCACTGACCTCGAACTTGCCGGGCGCCTCGACGTTGAGCTGCTTGACCACGCCGTCGTCGACCAGCATCGAGAAGCGCTGAACCCGCAGGCCCATGCCCGCCGCGGTGAGGTCTTTGACGAGGCCCAGCTTCTGCGCGAACTCCGCCGAGCCGTCGCCCAGCATGCGCACCTTGCCGATGGCGCCGAGCTCTTTGCCCCACGCGGCCATCACGAAGCCGTCGTTGACCGACACGCACCACACCTCGTCGACGCCCTTGCTCTTGAGCGCGTCGATTTCCTTCACGTAGCCGGGCACGTGCTGCGCGCTGCAGGTCGGCGTGTACGCGCCGGGCAGCCCGAAGATGACGACCTTCTTGCCCCTGCTCGCCGTGGCCACCGACACGGGGTCCGGAGACAGCGGGCAGGCGTCTCCGAACTTCGTGGACTCGAACAACGTAGCTTCGGGCAGCGACGAACCGATGGCGATGGTCATGGCCGCTCCTCACTTCACCTGCGCGCGGGCGTCGAGCGGAAACGACGGCCAAACAACAACACCATGAGCGCCATCAAGACCTCGCTGCCGCCCGCGCAACCACAGCCCTCAGGCGGCGCGCTCCGCGGCTTCCTTTCGACCGGCGGTGGTGGCGGCGGTGGCGTCTCGACGGTGACGAAGACCGTGCCCGGCGCCGAGCTGTCGAAGGCGTCACGCGCGATGAACTGGAGCTCGACCACCTGCCGCTCTTCGCCGAGCGGAGCCACGAAGGACACGCTCAACGTGTCGGCCCCGACGAGCGCCACGCGTGGGCCCGAGACCTGCGACCACGCGAAGGTCAACGGCGCCGCGTCGTCATCGCGCGCGGTCGCCGTCAACGTCACGGGCGTACCGGGCGTCACGTTGATGGACGAGGGCATCACCACCTGCGGCACCCGGTTGAGGTTTCGCACCAGCAACCGGAGGTTCGCGGGGGCGCTCGACACGCGGCCGTCGAAGGCACGCAACGCCAACGTCACCTCGGTGTCGACGTCGACCTCTGGCGCGATGAAGATGTTGCCGCTGAGCGCACCCGGCGGGCCCGCCACCTGCGTCCACGTGAGCGTCAGCGGGTCTCGCTCGGCGTCGAACGCGCGCGGCTGCAAGGTGACGCGCTGGCCTTCATTCACGGCATACGAGACCCCGACGATGGCCACCGGCGCGGTGTTCGTGCAGTGGTTGAGGTCGGGCGTCAGTTGAGGAAACGGCGTGTTGGTGAGGCCGGTGAAGCGCACGTCGTCGATTTCCCAGCCTCGCGAGAACAAACGCCGCGCGGCATCGGAGCCGAGGCGGAAGCGCAGCCGCACGGTGCGGCCTGCCCACGTCGTGCCGAGGTTCAACGTCTCGAGGTGAAAGGCCGGCCAGGCGTCGCTGCGGCCCGCGAAGGCACGGCGCCCGGCCAGCGGGTTGGCGTGCTGCGCGCCGACCACCACCGCCCCGACGTAGCCGGGCGTCGCCTGCGCGCCGACGTCGACCCAGCTCTGGCCGTCGTCAGCGCTGAGCTCCACCACCGCGCCGTCGAAGAAGGTGAGGCCCTCGCGCTCGAACTCGTAGCGGTGCTGAAACGAGACCGACAGCGGCGCGCTGCCGACCTGCAGCGACGGTGAGGTGAGCCACACGTCGGCGGCGCTCTCGCCCGGTGGCGCGAACCAGAAGCGCTGCGTGGGCGTGGGCTGCGTGCGCCGAAAGACACCGGTGACGTCGAGCGCCTGGTTCGCGCCGGGGGCCCACACCGACACCGCCGCCTCGAAGTCGTCGTTGGTGCTGACCGCCGGCGTCTCGTCGGAGTTGAGCAGCACCGGCAACTGCATCGACGTCACCGGAGGAACGAGCGAGGCGCCCACCGCCGTGGCCGTCAACGTCAGCGAGCGCAGGCCCAGCACATGCGCGAGGCGAACCGGCACCACCACGCGCGCCACCGCAGACGGCGCGAGCGCCGGCACGTCGACCGTCGCCCCGAGCGGGAAAGACAGGTCTTCAGGTGTAGCGGTGATGGTCACCTTCACGTCGCCGGCGACGAGCGCCTCGAGGCCCAGGTTGCGCACCTCGACGTGAACTTCACCGTCTTCATCGGCGTCGAGCACACCGTCGCCGTCGCACGAGCCGGGCGCTTCGTGCACCGACATCGAGAGCAACCGCGCAGAGCCCGCCATGCGGTAGCTCTCGACGACGAGCACGTTGTGCGGGTTGTCGCGCGCCGGCCCCGACGCGCCACTGCCGATGCCGCGCCGGGCGAACGCGGCCGAGAATGACAGGGAGTCGTTGAGGTCAGCCGCTGCGGCCACCGAGAGCAACGCGTCGCGCGCCTCGATGAACGTGGGCGTCATGGGCGTCGCCTTGAACGCGGCGACGAGGTAGCCCTTCATGCGGCGCTGCGCCTCGTTGAACGAGAGCCGCGGGTCGAGCAGCAGCGCCGCGTAGCAGTCCCACAACATGACGGCCCACACTTCGCCTGCATTGTGCACCTGGTGGTTGGGGTACCCATTGCCCGACGTAGGCGCGTTTGTCGGCAACGGCACGCCGCGCTGAATGTGGCGAAACATGAGCGGGTTGATGCCGAGGGCAGTCGAGAGCGGAAACCGGCGAACACCGAACTCGGGCTCGCGCACCGAATACGTGCCGACGCCGAACGAGCCACCCCACGTCGCATTCGAAGAAACCTG
>JAMHXF010000030.1:0-116080 GCA_035910535.1 Archangium sp.
TCAACGAAGCCGCGCTCGGTGAGCGCGGAGAACGCCACACCAGCATCGACAGCCGTAACAGGCTTCGACGCTTCAACGAAGCCGCGCTCGGTGAGCGCGGAGAACTCTTTCACCGAGAAGACTTCGAGGCGGTCACCCTTCGTGCTTCAACGAAGCCGCGCTCGGTGAGCGCGGAGAACTGCAGTTCCTCTCGGATGGCGCGCAACGTGGCGCTCGGGCTTCAACGAAGCCGCGCTCGGTGAGCGCGGAGAACTGTTTGCCGAGGAGCTCGAGCCCCTTGGTCTTGTCCCAGCTTCAACGAAGCCGCGCTCGGTGAGCGCGGAGAACGCGGACCTGCCCGCGCGGTGTGACGAAGCAATCTCGCTTCAACGAAGCCGCGCTCGGTGAGCGCGGAGAACAATGCACTGCGAGCACCCTGTGACGCCGCGCCTGTTGATGCTTCAACGAAGCCGCGCTCGGTGAGCGCGGAGAACAGCAACTCCCTCACGCGCACGTCACGAGCGCTTCCTGCTTCAACGAAGCCGCGCTCGGTGAGCGCGGAGAACTCCCTCTTCAGAACTACCACTTCTACTGCTTACTTCGCCCCGCGTTTTCGAGCGCCCCACCCAACCACCAACACCACCCCCCCATCACCACTCACCCCGCCCGCTCAACACCGCGACACGACTGCACAAACACCCCTGCGAGCGGCCTGCACGACGCGACCATCACGTCGCCGCTCGCTATTCACCCATGCCAGAGATCAAACAATCTTCGGCCCCTTCTCAGGGGGTCTGGTCGCGCGCCCCAGGCACTCGAAGGAGCTTGTACCACGCCCCTCCGACGGCCCGACGTCGACGATGAGCACCGCATCGTCCTGCGCGTGAATCACCTCATTCAGCGCGGCCTTCATCATCACCAACGTCATCTCGGTCAAATCGCACGAGAACACCGACAACTGCAGGTGCGTGCCGTACCCCTTCATCACCTTGAACACCCGCCGCAGCCGCTTCGCGTCGGAGATGTCGTACGTCACCAGGAATCTCTGCCGCACGACTCACCTCGTCTTGAAGCCGGGGTACTCGGGCACCTCGCCCATCAGGTGCCGCGCCAACAACCGACACTGCATCTCGAGAATGCGCCGGTAGCTCACGCGGTAGCCGAAGACCGGGTGCGTGACCTGCTCGGCCAACCTCCGCTCCCACGCGCGCAGAAACTTCTTCCGCCCTTCTGAGTTCAGCGCCACGCCCACGCCGCGCGACAAAAAATCTCCCGGGCCCACGACCCCGGTGTTGATGACATTCACCACCACCGAGTCAGCAAGAATGGGCCGGAACTCCTCCATGACGTCGAGCGCGAGTGACAACCGCCCATGTCGCGGCTGGTGCAGAAACCCCAGGTACGGGTCGAAGCCCACGAGCCGCGCGGCCACCGCCACGTCCTTCGTCAACATCGCGTAGGCGAACGACAACAACGCATTCACCGCGTCCTTCGGGGGCCGCCGGTTGCGCGTCGAAAAGTCGAAGGCCTTGAGCACCTCGTCATCACCCCGCAGCAGCCCGCTGAACTCCCCGAAGTAGATGCGCGCGGCGTTGCCCTCGAGGCCCAGCAACGTCTCCATCGACTCAGCCACTGCCGCGCGCTCGGCCAACTGCGCGAGCTCCAACATCAACCCCTGCGTCGGCGCGTCGAGGTTCCGTCGCAGCAACGTGCGCGCGTTCTGAATCTTCGCGGCGACGAAGGCGCGAGCCAGCGGCAACCGAGTCGCCTCGCTCGACGCCGCCGCATACTGCGCCTGCCGCAACGCCACGCGGCCATGGCCCATGCCGTCGAGCAGCCCCGACAACCACGCCCCGGAGCTCAGCCACGCCACCGGCACACCTCGACTGCTCAGCTCCCGCACGGCCTGCGAGCTGATCTGCACGTTGCCCAGCAGCACCACGTGCGACACGTCGACCAGCGGCGCGTCCAACAGCTTCTCGCGCTCGCGCCCGCGCACCTCGAGGCACTGCCCGCTGACGCCAACGCGCGCGCCGACCTCCTGCACGTACAGCGGCTGCGCGTCGTCGCGCGCGGGGAACATGGGGCGCACCTCGGCGGTGCCCTGCCCGGTGAGCAGGTTGAGTTCGTCGGGCAGACACAGCGAGGCCAGCGAGCAGCCGACACACTTCGGGCTCGCCACCAGCGGCGGCGGAGGCACCGGCTTCTTCGCGACCTCGCGTGCCAGCGCCACCAGCTCCAGCGTGCGCGCGACGAGCGCGTCATCGAAGGGCACCTCGACGCGCGTGCGCGAGCCGGCGAAGTACAGCTCTCCGTGGTTCACCGAGTGCCCGTGCTCGCGCAGCAACAGACCGTAGAGGCACAGCTGCACGCGCTCGGGTTCGAAGGAGCGCTCGGGTACGTCGGGCACCGCGCCGCGCTTCAAGTCGACAGGCACCACGTCGCCGCCCTCGCCTTCGACCACGTCGATCTTCCCCGACACGCCCAGCGTCACCGAGCTGAGCTCCACGCTGCGCGCACGCCACGGCGCCTCGCCCCCGGGAGCCAACGGCGCCTTCGCCTCGCCAGCGTCGACGCGCGTATGCACCACGCGGCCCTCGACGGTGAAGTGGTTGTCCTCGAACTCCCTATCGACCCACTCGAGAAAGAAGAGCCTCGGGCAGTACGAGAATTCATTAACCATGCGAGCAGGAATCAGCGGCAGCCCATCGACCTCATCACCCATGTATTGAATGGTGCTCCAATTATTTAGTTGCACAAGTTTGTGGCAGACATGTCTATGTTCCGCGCCGCGTCTGAGTTCGGGGGCGCGGTTCGGAGTGACTGATGGCTGCGGTGGACGAGGTGGTGGCAGTGACTGTGAAGGCGAAGTGGATTCCAACCGAGACACCGACGAAAGACGGGCTGCTGGCCGAGGCCGCGACGCTCGGAGACGCGTTCTCCGAGGTGACGAGCCACGCGGCAGATCTCGTCGCCGACGCTGAAGAACTGCTGCGCGCCCGGGGTGACGCCGCAGCGCTGCAGGCGCGCGGCTACCGGGTGAGCGACGGGCAGTTCGAGCGGGTGAAATTATTGCGCGACCTGCTGGCACCCCTGCACGCGGCGCAAAACAGACAGGTCGAAGCGAGCAAGGCAAAAACTGCGTCAGCCGAGGCGGCGCGGGCGCGGTTGATTGTCATTCGAGGTGAATTGGGGCTCATCGGCAAGGCGGCGGGGTTGCCGGGAAACCTGTTGTCTCTCGAGACCAACAACACCCAGCGGCTCAACGTGGTGATGATGAAGATGGAGGAGGTGCTTGAAAACGTGCGCGCCTACCGAGAGCGCCTGCCAGACAAGACACGCGTCGACACGCTGGTGATTGAGGCTCGGCTGTTGATTGATGAACAGAAAGGCCTGCGTCGCGACGCGCGGTTGCTTCGCACTGACACGCACCTCGACGGGCGGACGACGGCGCGGCTCGAGCGGCTGTTGCTCGATGTGTTGCAGCACCTGTCTGCACAGGGGTTGGCGGCGTACAGCGGAGACAAGCAGCGCGAGCCGCTCTACCGGCTGGACCATGTGTACGGGCGCCGCGCCAGCAAGGTGGGCGACCCCGGCGCGGGCGACACCACGCCCACACCTGAAGCCTGAGGAAGCACGCAGCACGCTTGTCCGCCCACTCCGGACGCCTGAGGAGCCGCGCCGGAGTGGGTGAGGAACCTCGCCGCCGTCGGGTGAGGCGCCGAACCGGGTGCCTGAGGAAGCGCGCAGCGCCCCTGAGGCACGTCGCAAGGCCCCCTGAGGAAGTCCGGAGCACCGTGTTTCCGGGCAGTTGGCGTACCCCTCAACTCGAGATGTCGGACCCTCTCACTAAAGAGTCACTCATGGCCTTTGACGACGACTTCGCGCTGCTCACTGGCAACAAGCCGTTTCCGTGGCAGCGAGCACTGTACGAGCGCTTCGTTGTCGGTGACTTCCCGAAGGCGTGTGATCTGCCCACGGGCCTCGGCAAGACGAGCGTCATCGCGCTGTGGCTCCTCGCGCTGGTGAAGAACCCGAAGCTCCCGCGACGGCTCGTGTACGTCGTCAACCGCCGCACGGTGGTTGATCAGTCGACTGCAGAAGCAGAACGAATTCGCACACAGTTGGTGACGCCCGGAGCGCGCCACCTTCGCGACGCCATCGACGCGCTCGCGGCGGTCAAGGCGGAACACCCATTGGCCATCAGCACGCTGCGCGGTGAGTTCGCGGACAACGCGGCGTGGCGCCGTGACCCCGCGCGCCCTGCCATCATCGTCGGCACGGTCGACATGATCGGAAGTCGCCTGCTCTTCAGCGGCTATGGCTGTGGCTTCAAGAGCAAACCGCTGCACGCCGGCTTCCTCGGCCAGGACGCGTTGTTGGTGCACGACGAAGCGCACCTTGAGCCCGCCTTTCAAACGTTGCTCACTGCGGTAGCCGCCGAGCAGCAACGCAGCGCCGAGCCCCGACCGCTCAAGGTGCTCGCGCTTTCTGCAACCGGCCGCGAGCAACCCGACTTCACGATGACCGAGGCGGACGCGCGTCACGAGGTCGTTCAGCAGCGGCTCAACGCGAAGAAGGGGCTGCAGCTCCACCTCGTCGAAGACCGAAAAGAGCTGCCCGACCGCATTGCCGCCAAGGCCGCCGATCTCGAAGGAAAGGTGATCGTCTTTCTCTCGTCGGTCGACCACGCCGAGAAGTGCGCGCAGACGCTGCGCAAGGCGAAGAAGGACGCGGTGACCACGCTCACCGGCACCATGCGCGGCGCGGAGCGCGATGGGCTGGTGACCAACCCGGTGTTCGCGCGATTCCTCCCGCGACCCGGTGACGGCGTGACGCTGAAGAGCGGAACGGTGTTTCTCGTCGCCACGTCGGCCGGAGAAGTGGGCATCGACCTCTCAGCGGATCACCTGGTGACCGACCTCCCGCCGTTCGACGCGCTCGCGCAGCGCCTGGGCCGCGTGAATCGGTACGGCGAGGGCGACGCGCAGGTGCACGTGTACTGCGAGAAGTTGAAGGAGCCTCCGAAGCCGAAAGCCGAGGGCGACGAGGAAGATGAGGACGACGACAAACCCGGCAAACGGAAGGACGAATACGACCACGCGCGCTTCTTCACGAAAGCGCTGCTCGATGAGCTCCCGGTTCGCGACGATGAGCGCCGCGACGTGTCTCCTGCCGCGCTGCGCGCCCTGCCCCGCGATGCGCGAATCAAAGCGTCGACGCCGCAGCCGAACATTCACCACGTCGACGCGCTGCTGTTCGATCGCTGGTCGTACACCACCATCACCGAGCCGCTGCCGGGCCGACCGCCGGTAGCGGAGTGGCTGCACGGCGTCGCCGAGTGGGAGCCGCCGCGCACCACCATCGCGTGGCGGCGTGAGGTGGCGTGGCTGACGCCGGAGCACCTCGGACGGGAATCGCTCGACGACTTCCTCGACGACTACCCGCTGCGCTCTCGCGAGACGTTGAGCGACGTCACCAGCCGCGTCTTGAAGCACCTCGAGAAGATCGTCTCGCGCGACAAAGAAAACACACTCAAGGCCTGGCTCGTTCGCCACGACAAGCCTGCGGAGTTCGTGAACCTCGGCGCGCTGGTCGAGCGTTATGACTCGAAGAAGAACCCCAGCCTCGACCACGCGACGCTGATCTTGTCGCCCGAAGCCGGGGGACTGAACGGAGGCCTCCTCGATGGTGCTGCCGACTTTGATTCCACCGACCACTACGACATCGGGCCGAAAGACGGCGAGCGGCGCGTAGACGAAACGGAAGACGGGGCCGACGCGCCGGACGGAATGCGCCTGGTCCGCTCCGTGAAGCGCAAGCCAGACGACGACGACGCGGCGGACTGGTGGCACCTCTACGCGGTCTCGCTGCGCGCCGATGACGATGGGTCGCGGACAGCACGCCAACCGCTGCTGCTCAAGCTGCACCTGCAGCGCACCGAAAAGTGGGCCGCACGCATCGCCGAGCGGCTCGCGTTGCCTGAAGCACAGCGCAAGGCGCTGGCTCAGGCTGGGCGCGAACACGATCTCGGAAAGACGCGGCGCGTGTGGCAGCGCTCCGTCAAGAACTTCAAAAGCGAGCCGCTCGCCAAGGGCCCGATGCAGCCGGCTGAGTTGGGCGGCTACCGCCATGAACTCGGCTCGCTGCACGACGGCGACTTCAGCGGATTGACCGCCGACGAGAAAGACCTCGCGATGCACGCCGTCGCCGCGCACCACGGGCGCGCGCGCCCGCACTTCCCCGAGCGTGAGTCGTTCGACCCCGACGTGAGGGACGAAGTGATCGCGTCGCTGGTCCGCGAGGTACCGCTGCGCTTCGACCGGCTGCAACGCCGCTATGGCCGCTGGGGCCTGGCGTGGCTCGAGTCGATTCTGCGCGCCGCCGACGTGCTCGGTTCGGAAGACAAAGAGGTGGCCGAATGATCCGCCTCGACGTCGACCTCACCAACCCGGGCCAGTTCTTCGGCTGCTGCGGCGTGTTCGAGCTGGCGCAGCGATTGTGGCCCGATGCGACGGCGCACTTCGAGGGCGCGCAGTTCGTGGTGTCCGCAGGAGACCTGAAAGAACTCGTCGAGAAGACCGCGCACGCGCCGCTCGAAGTGCTCGAGGCAGGAAACCAGACGTCGTCTGCGCTGCGCCTCGCGGGTCCATTCGAACTGCGGCTCGACTGGTGGAAGACCGAGCGCGGCTTGAAGACGTGGGCCGGTCGCATGTCAGTCGATCGCATCGCGGTCAGCCTGCAACGAGACCTGCCCAACACCGTCACGAAGGGGTTCTTCGATGGCGGTCACGTCGTCACCGGCACCGACGGAAAGAAGGTCGAGCCCTACTACTTCGATGGCCGCCGAGGCGCGAACGCACTGCCGCTCGACATCGGCTTCTCGTCTGACGCGCTGTCGCTGGCGACCGTGGCTTTTCCAGCGACGGAGTTCTTCACTCTCGTCGGGCTGCAACGCTTTCGCCCGGCGAGTTCGAAGCTCCGCGTCTACCGCTACCGTGTGTGGCGAAGCGCGCTGCCCGTGACGCTCGCCGCGCTGGCCATGGCCGACGCGACACCTGCTGAGGGCGCGCTCTTCACCTTCGAGAGCGCCTTCCGTACCGACCAGCGCAAACACAAAGCTTTTTCACCCGCCGTTCCCGTGACTGGAGATGCACATGAGTGAAGTGAAGATTGAGGCGTGGCTCGCGGACTCTGGAGATGCACCGGCAGCCGTCGTGCTGCGCGAGTACCTGAGCCCCGTCGAAGGCAAAGACGGCGTCTTCTTTCCGCCGACCTTTGCGTCGGCCGAGAACACCAAGGAGTTCGCGGGCGGCTACAACATCAACGAGCTGGGCAACGGAGAGAACGTCTGCCTCATCGACTCCGTCGGCTCACAGGCCAACCGCATCGAGCCCATGTTCGGTGAAGGCGAGTACGCGAGCCTGGTGCCGCAGCTCGTGGTCGAGGCGGGCAAAGAGAAGAAGATCAGCATCCTCGAGGCCGGTCACCGCGCAGGCGATGCCATCGTCCGTTGCACCGAGTTGAAAGACGCGCTGCAGAAGGCGTTTCAGGCGCTGAAGAAGGGCAACGCAGTGCCGCTCGCGAAGCTGGCACCGACGTCACTGTTGTTCGGTGTCTGGGACTCACGCGACACGCAGGCCAAAGCGCCGCGCCTGCTCGCTGCAACCATTCGCGCGTTCAACGTCGCGAAGCTGACGCGCTCCGCCCAGTACAACCCGGCCATCGAGTACGTCGAAGAGGAGTTGCTCGACGCGACGGAAGACAAAGACGCGCTCAAGGCCTACTCGGAGCGTGGCTTCCGCCACGTGCCTGCCTCGAACACACACGGCGGGGTGATCGCCAGGGGAGATATTCGCCGTGAAGTGACACTTCAGGTGGCGGCCCTGCGACTGCTGCGTGGTGAGAACGCCGAGGAAACGAAGAAGCTTCGTGCGTACCTGCTGGGCCTGGCGCTGGTGGCCTTCACCAAGCCCGCAGTGGGCTTCTTGCGACAAGGCTGCAACCTCGTCCTCGACAGCGACAAGAAACCCGAGTCGAAGGTCGTCTTCGCCGATGGCCGTCGTGAAACGTCGGGACTCACGCACGCAGCGGCGCTGGCCTTCGCCAAGAAGGCGGCGGCAGCGTTCGGCGTCGGCGACAGCAAGACCGTGAAGTTCGACACCAAGCTCGCGAAAGAAGAGACGATCGGCGAGGGCAAGAAGAAGAAGGCGAAGGCGAAATGAGTCGCAACCTCGTGTTGTCGTTTCGTTTTCTCTCGCCGTGGTTTCACGGCCGAGGAGACGAAGGCGCTCCGGAGTGGCCGCCCTCGCCGCTGCGCGCGTTTCAGGCCGTAGTCGCAGCGTCGGCGCGAGCGGGAACGCTGGCAGACACGCGCAGCGCGTTGACGTGGCTCGAGCAGCGCCCAGCGCCGCTCGTGGTCGCGCCCGAAGCAACGGAGAGCGCGTCGGGTTACCGACTGTCAGTGCCGCACAACGCGATGGACCTCGTCGGCAAGCAATGGAGCAAGGGCGACGAAGGCAACGCTGCCGAGCATCGCGCCATGAAGAACGTGCGCCCGTCCCGCATCCCGGACGACGCCGCAGTTCACTACGCGTGGCCGCTCGACAAAGACGAGGCGCAGATCGCGGCGCTCATCACCGCCACGCGCGGCGTGGTGGCGCTGGGCTGGGGCGTCGACCTCGTCGTCGGTGACGGCGCAGTCGTCGACGGCGCGCAGTTGGCCACGTTGTCAGCCCCGCTGAAGACCTGGGAACCGAGGAGTGATGGCCGCTGCGAGCTGCGCGCGCCGACGGCCGGCACGTTGGACGATCTCGACCGACGACACGAAGCGTTCCTCATGCGCACCAGCCTCGCCGACCCGACCTTGCGCCCACCACCGGCGCTCTCGACCTTCGCCATCACCCGCTATGCGCGTACCGACCAACGCCCCGCGCCAGACGTCGCCGCGTTCACGCTGATGCGCGTCGACTCCGACAACTTTCGTGCGTTCGACCCCGTGCGACGAGGCATGGCGGTGGCCGGCATGTTGCGACACGCGGTGCGCACGGCCGCAGAGCGCGCCGGCTGGCCCGAAGCGCGCGTGCGTGACTCGGTGATGGGCCATGGTGACGGCGACGAGCCACGGTTGCTGCTCGTCCCCGTGCCCAGCATCGAACCGCGTGGACCGGGCGCGGAGACCGTCGGTGCCGTGCGCCGGGTGCTCCTCTTCTCGACTGATTCGCGCAGCGTCGACATCGAGTGGGCGAAGCGCGCGTTGGGCGGCGTCGACCTCATCGACGAGAAGACCGGCGAAGTGCAGGCCGTGCTGGCCGCGACCTCAGAGAAAGACCGCGTGTTGAAGCACTATGTGGGCGAGTCCACGACCTGGACCACCGTGACCCCGATGGTGTTGCCGGGCCACGATGACCCCGGTGGGTTGCGCGACAAGCTCCGAAAGGCATCGGGCAGCGACGAGCAAAAAGCGCTCCTCGAGCGGCTCGCAAAACGACGTGAAGCGCTGGTGCGCAAAGCACTGCGTCACGCAGGTCTCGGCGACGAGCTCGCGTTCAGCGCAGCGATCGAGACACGCGAGACCGGCTTCATCGCTGGCGTTGAAAAGGCCTCGCGCTACGCCGTGCCGAGTCACCTGACGAAGTTCCCGCGACTCCACGTGCGCCTGACGTGGCCGACGAGCGTGGCTGGGCCGCTGTGTCTGGGGCGAGGTCGATTCTCGGGCCTCGGGCTCTTCGTTCGGCAGGCGTAGTGGTTCCCTGACGACTTCTGGCGCCGAAACGCTTGAGCGAACGGTCGAAGTTCTTATGGTCACCGCCATGACCACTCCCAAGACCGAGACAAAGTGTCCGTTCAATCACACGTCTGGTGCCGGCACGTCGAACCGGGAGTGGTGGCCCAAAGCGCTGCGCGTCGACCTGCTCCATCAGCACGCGCCGTCGTCGAACCCCCTCGGTGGAGCATTCGACTACGCGAAGGCCTTTCAGAGCCTCGACTACGCCGCCCTGAAGAAAGATCTCGCGGCGCTGATGACCGATTCACAGCCGTGGTGGCCCGCCGACTTCGGTCACTACGGCCCGCTCTTCGTGCGCATGGCGTGGCACAGCGCCGGCACGTACCGCACGCATGACGGCCGCGGCGGCGGAGGCCGTGGGCAACAACGCTTCGCCCCACTCTCGGGCTGGCCCGACAACGTCAACCTCGACAAGGCGCGCCGGCTGCTCTGGCCCATCAAGCAGAAGTACGGCCAGAAAATCTCCTGGGCCGACCTGCTGATTCTCACCGGCAACGTCGCGCTCGAGACCATGGGCTTCAAGACCTTCGGCTTCGCCGGCGGCCGCCCCGACACCTGGGCGCCGGATCAAGACGTGTACTGGGGGAGCGAGTCGAAGTGGCTCGAAGGCGACAAGCGCTATTCAGGTGAACGCGACCTCGAGAACCCGCTCGCCGCCGTACAAATGGGCCTCATCTACGTGAACCCCGAAGGCCCCAACGGCACCCCGGACCCGCTCAAGGCCGCGCGCGACATTCGCGAGACCTTCGCGCGCATGGCGATGAACGACGAAGAGACGGTCGCGCTCATCGCCGGCGGTCACACCTTCGGCAAGACGCACGGCGCGGGCCCGGCCTCGCACGTCGGCGCCGACCCCGAAGGCGCAGAGCTCGAAGGACAGGGCCTCGGGTGGAAGAGCACGTACGCGTCGGGTATCGCCGGTGACGCCATCGGCTCAGGCCTCGAGGTCACGTGGACACGCACGCCCACCAAGTGGAGCAACGACTTCTTCGAGCTGCTCTTCGCGCACGAATGGGAGCTGACGAAGAGCCCCGCCGGCGCACACCAGTGGGTCGCCAAGAACGCGCAGCCGACGATTCCCGACGCGTTCGGCGGCGGCAAGAAGCTGCCGACGATGCTGACCACCGACCTCTCGCTGCGCTTCGACCCCGCGTACGAAAAAATCTCCCGGCGTTTCCTCGCCAACCCCGCGCAGTTCGCCGACGCCTTCGCCCGCGCGTGGTTCAAGCTCACGCACCGCGACATGGGCCCGAGGGCTCGCTACCTCGGTCCTGAAGTGCCGAGCGAAGCGCTGCTCTGGCAAGACCCGCTGCCCAACGCCGAGCCCACGTCGCTCAACGACGGCGACCTCGCCGCGTTGAAGAAGCAGCTGCTCGCCTCAGGCCTGTCGATCTCCGAGCTGGTGTCGACCGCGTGGGCCTCGGCGTCGACCTTCCGCGGCTCCGACATGCGCGGTGGCGCGAACGGGGCGCGCCTCCGCCTCGCTCCGCAGAAAGACTGGGAGGTCAACCAGCCCGCGCAGCTGGGCAAGGTGCTCAAGGCGCTCGAGAAGGTGCAGACCGGCTTCGGCAAGAAGATCTCCATGGCCGACCTCATCGTGCTCGGTGGCGCGGCGGCCATCGAGCAGGCCGCGAAGAATGGCGGCACGACAGTCACCGTGCCCTTCACACCCGGCCGCGTCGACGCCACGCAAGAGCAGACCGACGTCGAGTCGTTCGCCGTGCTGGAGCCCGTCGCCGACGGCTTCCGCAACTACGTGAAGAAGGGCAACACCGTGCCCAGCGAGGCGCAGCTCATCGACAAGGCGCAGCTGCTCACGCTGAGCGCGCCTGAATTGACGGCGCTGGTGGGCGGCATGCGCACGCTGGGCACCAACGTCGGCGGCTCGAAGCACGGCGTGTTCACCGACAAGAACGACGCGCTCACCAACGACTTCTTCGTGAACCTGCTCGACATGACCGCGACCTGGGCGCCGACCTCAGACACGCGCGAGTTCTTCTCGGGCAACGATCGCCAGACGAACACCGCGCGGTGGCAGGCGAGCCGCGTCGACCTGATGTTCGGCGCGAACTCCGTGCTGCGCGCCGTGGCCGAGGTGTACGGCAGCGCCGACGGCAAAGAAAAGTTCGTACACGACTTCGTCGCCGCGTGGGCGAAGGTGATGAACCTCGATCGCTTCGACCTGCGATGACGCTCACGTCGACGCTGCTCAAGACCTGGCGCGACACCTTGACCCGAGCGTCGGCACGCGCCTCGAGGCCTGGGCGACGTCGCAAGCCCGCCTGAGCCGAAGTGGAGCCCGACCCGCGCGTGGCCCGCATGCTGGTGACGCTGCTCGCGAGCCACCCAGCAGGCGTTGCTGTGGCCCTTCGACGGCGTCGTCGCGATTCTGGTGTAGGCCACGGCGCTCGGTCCGCTGCCCACCACGCCGCTGACGACGCTGCTCCAAGACGTCACCTTCAAGCGCGGTGTCGGTACGAAGGTGAACCTCGACGGGCTCGAGCGCGCGCGGTGCGCACAAACAGTCGTCAATGCTCGAGGCGCTGCGTCAACCCTGGGTCGCTACGCGCTCACCTCGAGCCTCGAGCGCGTGGTGTTGCCAGGCGACGCTCGAGACCTTCACCTTCGAGGTGGCCACGCTCTGCACGCTGGTGCGCGCGAAGCCAGCGCACCTGCAGCGCTCGAAAGAAGTGCCGCGCGCCTCGTCGACGTCTCGGTTCAGATGACGAATTGATCGACGAACGCCGGCCCCGACTTCTCGAAGGCCGCGAGCACGCGAACGGCAGGTGAAGCGCGGTCTGCGGCGATCTGCTCCAGCGGCGCCAACAGGGCTCCGTCATCACCGCTCAAGCGCGACAGGCCACCGCGCGCGATGGCCAGCAGCTCGGGTGCGTAGTCGGCGAGCGTCTTGTCGCCCACCGGCGCGCCCAGCCCGTGAACCTGCGCCGCGTGGTGCAGCGCACGGTGCGCGTCGGGCGAGACCTTCGGGAACAGGTTCGTCGCCTGCTCGCGCGCCTGCGCGTCGTAGAGAAGGCCGCGCATCAACGCGCCCAGAGCGCTCGTCATGGCCGGCGAGTTCGAGTCGGCCGCGCGAATTTCGACGATCTTCTTGAGCCGCACTTCGGGGAAGAGCGTCGAGAGGTGATCGACCCAGTCCGAATGCGTCGCCGGCTGCCCGTCGAAGCCGTGCTTCAAGAACTCGCGGAACGTCAGCCGCGGCCAGACATACTTGCCGTCGCGACGAATGAAGAGCAGCGGCGCGTCGAGCGCCCATTCGACATACGCGCGGTATGAAAACGAGCCGTCCAACATCGCCTGCGGGTAGCCGCAGCGGCCCGCGTCGACGTCGTTCCACACGCGGCTGCGAAACGACTGAAAGCCGCTCGCCCTGCCCGCCACGATGGGCGAGTTCGCGTACAGCGCGACCAACAGCGGAGAAATTCGAACCGACGCAACCACCTTCGCCACGCAGTCGGCTTCGTCGCGCCAGTCGAGCGAGACCTGCCCCGTAGCCGTCATCAACATCATGTGGTGCGCGTGCGTGCCGCGTGCGCCCAGCGACTCGCGCATCACGCCGTAGCGGCTCTTCGGCATCCACGGCATTTCAGGCAGCGTAAAGAACGGCCGGTAGCCCAGGCCCGCCGCGCGCAGCCCGAGCTTCGCGAGCACCTGCTTGAACTCGGCGGTGTGCTGCAGGTTTTCGGCGTGCGCTTCACCGGCTGTTTCGAACGGCGAGCCCGCGAGCTCGAACTGCCCACCCGGCTCGAGCGTCAGCGTCTGCGTGCCGCGCTGCATGGCGATGACGGGCAGCTCGGGCGCTTCACGAAACTCAGAAAAACCAAACTCGCCGAAGCCCTTGAGCAGCGCGCCGATGCCCGACGGCCCGTCGTACGCGACCGGCCCGTGCGAGCCTGAAGGGAAGACCAACCGCTCATGCTCGAGCCCCAGCAACAGCCGACCGCCAGGCCTTTCTGCGTCACGCAGGAATTGAACGAGCTCATCTACGTTTCCGACGGGGCGATGCTCGGTCTGCTTGACGTCGAGGGACATGGCGGGGGGCGCCGCATATAACGGACGTCCGCCAACGAGCCATGGAATCAACGTTTCTGACCGGTCTGTCACTCCCCTTCCGTGCCTTCGCGCTCATCGTGCGTACACCGAAGCTGCTGGGGCTCTCGTTGCTCTGCGCGCTCGTCACCGCCGCGGTGCTGATTCTCGCAGGCGCTGGCGCGTGGCTGTGTGGGAGCGCGCTCGCGAGCGCACTGAGCCCGGGCAACTCGACGTTGCGCGCGGCCGCGGCGATGACGCTGGCGGTGGTCTTCACGCTCGTGTTCTTCGTCGTCTTCGCGCTCACGCTGCCGAACCTCGCGTTGGCGCCGCTGCAAGACCCCATTTCCGAAGCGACCGAAGCGGCCGTGGGCCAGTTCACGCCGGAGCCGTTTTCGTTCGGCGGTCTGGTCAAGGGCACCCTCGAGTCGCTCAAGCACACGCTGCTGCGGCTCGGCGTGATGCTGGTGGGCGTGGTGGTGCTGCTTCCGCTCAACCTCATTCCGGCGGTCGGCAGCGTCGCGTACGTGATCCTCTCGTCCACCTGGACGATGTTCTGGAGCTCCGTCGAGCACCTCTCGAACCCCATGGCGCGCCACCTGATGCCGTTCTCGCTGGTGGTGAAGACGCTGCGCAAACGCATCGGGCTGGCGCTCGGCTTCGGCGCGGCGCTGTACGTGCTGCTCTGGGTGCCGGTGCTCAACTTCTTCTTGATGCCGGTCGCCGTCGTCGCGGGCACGCTGCTGTACCGCCGCCTGCTCGACGAGGGCGCGCTGAGCACTGCCTGATCGTTCTAAGGAACGAAGACCGCCGCCACGTGTTGGTCGTTTCTTGCTGGGCCGGTGGTGATTAGGCTTGAGGCTTCCGAAACACCTGAATTTCCCAACAGAAGGAAAGAAGGAACCACATGTACACCTTGCGTCGAGTTGCCGTGATCGCCGCGCTCATGACGGCGTGGGCGTTCTCCGGCGACGACCGGGCTCCTTTGACCCTCACGATGTCGGAAGCGGTGGCGGCCCCCCGCGTCGACGAAAAAGACCCGAAGGGCCCGTACGATCTCTCGGCGCTCCGCGTGCTCAGCAAAGTCACGCACTACGTGAAAGAGAACTACGTCGACCCCAAGCGCGTGCGCCCCAAAGAAATGTTGGTCGCCTCGCTCGAAGCCGTCGAAAAGTCGGTGCCTGAAGTGATGGTCGACGGCAACGCCGAGACCGGCAAGCTGCGCGTCAACGTCAACGGCAAGCTGAAGGACTACGACATCTCCCACGTCGACTCGATCTGGAAGATGAGCTGGACGCTGAAAGACATCTTCGACTTCGTGACGCGCAACATGCGCCCGGTCGAAGACGCGCGCGAGGTCGAGTACGCGGCGGTCAACGGCATGCTGCAGACGCTCGACCCGCACTCCGTGCTGCTGCGCCCCGAGCTGTACCAGGAGATGAAGCTCTCGACGAAGGGCGAGTTCGGCGGCCTGGGCTTCGTCATTCAGATGCGTGAAGGCGTGCTCACCGTCGTCAAGGTGCTGCCCAAGACGCCCGCGTTCCGTGCAGGCATCAAGAAAGACGATCAGATTCTGCGCATCGGCGAAGAGTCGACAATGAACATGGAGCTGCAGCAGGCGGTCGGCAAGCTGCGCGGCCCGGTCGACTCGAAGGTCACCATCACCGTCAACCGCAAGGGCTGGGAAAAGCCGGCGGCGATGACCGTGACGCGCGCGCTCATCACCATCGAGTCGATTCAGAGCAAGCTGCTCGCGAGCAACGTCGGCTACGTGCGCGTGAAGAACTTCCAGGGCAACACCACGCGCGACCTGGGCAACGCGCTCGACGAGCTCTCCGAGCAGGTTCGCAAGAGCGGCGGCGGCCCCGGCATCAAAGGCCTCGTGCTCGACATGCGCGGCAACCCCGGCGGGCTGCTCGAGCAGGCCATTCAGGTCAGCGACCTCTTCCTCTCGTCGGGCACCATCGTCAGCACGGTCGGCCTGTCTGACAAGCTGCGCGAAGAGAAGCGCGCCCACGCCGACGAGAACGACGACGCCTTCCCCATTGCCGTGTTGATGAACGCAGGCTCGGCGTCAGCTTCTGAAATCGTCGCCGGCGCGCTCAAGAACCAGAACCGCGCCGTCATCATCGGCCGCCAGAGCTTCGGCAAGGGCTCGGTGCAGGTGCTCTACGACAACTTCCCCGACGACGCGGCGCTCAAGCTCACCATCGCCAAGTACCTCACGCCCGGCGACGTCAGCATTCAAGAGGTGGGCATCACGCCCGACATTCAGCTGCTGCCCACGCGCGTGAGCAAAGAGCGCGTCGACGTGTTCGCGCCCCGCCGCACCATGGGCGAGGCCGACCTCGAGGCGCACTTCGCGAACCCGGCCAACGGCCAGGCGGCCAAGAAGCGCGACGACGTGCAGGTGCGCGAGAAGCCGCTCGAGACGGTGAAGTACCTGAAGGAAGAAAAGAAGAAGGACGACAAGAAGACCGCCGGCAAGGGCGGCAAGAACGTGCTCACCGACAGCGACGGCAGCGCGCACGACGAAGAGCTCGACGATCAGCTCGACGCCGAGAGCCAGGACGAGGTGAAGGAAGACTTCGAGGTCACCTTCGCGCGCCAGTATCTGCTGGCCGCTCCGCAGGTTCGTCGCGACGAGCAGATCAAAGCCGGCAAGAGCTTCGTGGCCGAGCAGCGGCAGGTCGAAGACAAGCGCATCGCCGACGCCATCACGGGCCTGGGCATCGACTGGACCGCTGGCGAGACGCCGAAGAACCCGGTGCTGAGCAGCAGCCTCAAGCCCGGCTCTGACAAGAAGATCACCGCCGGTGAGACCGTGCCGCTCGAGCTGACCGTCGAGAACAAGGGCGCTGACGCGGTGAAGCGCCTCCGCGCGTGGATCGAGTCAGACAACGGCTACCTCGATCGCCGCGAGTTCCTCTTCGGCCAGGTCAAGCCCGGCGAGAAGAAGACGTGGACGGTCAACGTGAAGATCCCCAAAGACCTCGCCTCGCGTCGTGACGGCGTGACGGTGAAGCTGCAGGACGACTCAGGTGTGGTCGGTGAATCGACGGCCGGTGAATTGACCATCGTCGAGATTCCGCGCCCGCAGTTCGCGTTCACGTGGTCCATCGTCGACGACTGCGCGGCCTGCAACGGTGACGGCCTCGCGCAGCGCGGTGAGACCGTGGGCGTCATCATCGACGTCAGCAACGTGGGCGCGGGCAAGGCCTTCGACGTGTTCTCGTCGGTGCGCAACGCGTCTGACGCGAACATCTTCATCGAGAAGGGCCGCTTCAAGCTGGGCGAGATCAACCCCGGCGAAACGAAGACCTCGCGCTTTCAGTTGGAAGTGAAGAAGGCGTTCAAAGACGACACCTTCGCGCTCCGCTACGCCGTCATCGACGAGCCGCTGCAGGAGTTCACCGCCGACAAGCTCGAGATTCCGGTCGCGCCTGACGCGCCCGTCGTCTCGTTCGAGCCCAGCAAGGCCACCTCGCGCCTCGCCGACAAGGCCGACATCTACGCCGACGTGAGCGGCAAGCGCGTGCTGGCCCGCCTGCCGAAGGGCGCGGTCGTCACCGAGCAGGCGCGCGGCGGCAACATGGCGCGCGTCGAGTGGGAAAAAGACCGCTTCGTCTTCGCGCGCATCAGCGACCTGCGCGACGCCAAGGGCCAGAAAGTGGCCGCAGCGAAAGACGCCTCGTGGACGCACTTCCGTACGCCGGCGCAGATCTCGATGAACGTCGACCCTTCACAGGGTGGCGCGGTCATCGACGGCGAGAAGTTCACGCTCTCGAGCGTGGTGACCGACCCGCAGATGCTCGACGTGTTCGTGCTGGTGAATGACCAGAAGGTCTACTTCCGCAGCGCGACGCCTGAAGACGCCGGCAAGGTGAAGTTCACCACCGACTTCTCGCTCAAAGAGGGCAACAACCTCGTCACCATCGTCGCCCGCGAGTCACAAGACTTCGCGACGCGGAAATCGGTCGTGATTCGCCGCCGCCCGCCCGCAGTCGCGCAGAAGGAAGGCGCGGCGCCTCCGAAGCAGTGACAAATTGATGAGTCACGGCGGCGGGGCTAGGGTTCGCCCCCATGTTCCGTCGCCTGTGGCTCCTCGTCGGTGTGCTTTCGTCAGCCACCGCCTTCGCGGACGCCTACGACTTCCGCATTTACCAACTGGGAAACCCGGTCGAAGGTGGCGAAGGCTACCGCCCCGACGCCCACGCGAACTTCCGTGTCTTCACCCGCCGCCTCGCTGCGGCGATGACCTCGGTCAACCTCGCGCCGCCTGAGACGCTCGGTCACTCGGCCTTCGCCATCGGCGTCGAGCTGTCGGTGGTCGACTTCGGCGGTGCTGTGGCAGCCACCAACATTCCCACCACGAGCCCCATTCAGGGCGCAGTGCTGCTGCCGTCGATTCACATCCGCAAGGGGCTGCCGTGGAGCTTCGAGCTCGGCGTGCGCGCGGCGTGGCTCGAGAAGAGCCGCATGGGCTCGGGCACGCTGGAGCTCAAGTGGGCGCTCAACGAAGGCTTCACGTACCTGCCCGACATCGGGGTGCGCGCGTACGTCACGAAGCTGCTCAACACGCGCGACTTCGACGTGACGGCCGGTGGCCTCGACCTGGGCGTGGGCAAGCAGTTCGCCATCGCGGGCATGGTGACGCTGACGCCGTACGTCGGGTGGAACCTGTCCTTCGTAGGCGCCACGTCGGGCAGCGTCGACTTCAAGCCTTCGCGGTCGCTCGCCGAGTCGGACCGAATCAAAGACCCCACGTCGCAAGAGAACTTCTTCGTCTTCGAGTCGGTGCAGGCCGCGCAAAACACCAACAACCGGTTCTACGGCGGCTTCCGCTTCATCGCGGGCGTCGTGCAGTTGGGCTTCGAGGTCAGCTACACGGTCGCCGACAGCTTCAACGACCCGCGCGTCGGCAAGGTGCAGATCCCCGCCGTGATTGCGTACAACAGCCTCATCGGCTTCGACTTCTAACTACAGCTCCTTGAGCCGCTGACGCAGCTCGCCGGGGCGATTGGTGATGAGCCAGTCGACGCCCATGGCGCGGAGCCGCTTGGCTTCGACGACGTCGTCGACCGTCCACACGGCCACCTCCCAACCCTGCGCGTGCCAGCGATTCACGCGGTTCGTGGTCACCTGCGAGAAGTGCGGGTGCACCGAGCTCATCGCCGTCACCGGCAGCCACAGCCAGGCTTGCGGAATCCACGCCTTGTCGGGGTCGATGAGAAACCCGCGCCGCAGCGTCGGGTAGGCAGCAGCGAGCCGAACCAGGCACAGCGGGTTGAAGCTCGAGACGAACGCGCGCTCGTGGAGCCGTCGCTCGGTGAGGAACCCGCCGACCGCCTCGCTCAAGCCGTGGTCTTCCACCGTCTCGCACTTGAGCTCGACGTTGACGACAGCCTCTGGCGGCAGCGCGTCGAAGACGTCGTGCAGCAGCGGAATTCGCGCCGGGGCAAAGCCGAGCCGCGAGCCGACGTCGACCTGTCGCAGCCGATGCCACGGCGTCGTCAGCACCTCGAGCCGCAGCCCCGCCAGCCGGTCGAGCCATTCGTCGTGGCACACCACCAGCTCGCCCGACGCGCAGCGCATGACGTCGAGCTCGACGCCGTCGGCCCGCTGCGCGACCGCGCCACGAAACGCCTCGAGGGTGTTTTCGGGAAAGTCCGCGCTCGCGCCTCGGTGACCCAGAATGCGCATCGGCATGGGCGCTCACCTGCTCCGCCGGGCGGCGGTCGTCAAGTTGCGTCGGCACTCAGGCTGAGGCACGTTGCGCCGCATGGGCCTCGGCACCGGCGAGATCATCATGCTCGTCGCAATACTTTTGATCGTCTTCTCGGCCTCACGCATGGGCTCGCTCGGCAATGCCGTGGGCCGCTTCGTCTACTCGTTCCGCAAGGCGTCGCAGGGCGAAGGCTTCGTCGACGTGAAGCCGTCGCGCAGCATCGACAAGGGCTCCGTCGAAGGCGAAGTCATCGACGCGCCGCCGAAGCGCTGAGCCGCCCCGCGAGCTCGCGTATCGACAAGTGAACTTGTCGATCTGCAGCCAGCAGCCTCAAGTCTGCAGGCCCGAGCGTAGGCACGATCTTCACGCCCACTTCCGGCGGCAGGTACGGGTTGAAGACCAACGCACGGCGGATTGCGGGCTGCGTGTTCCACCTCGGCGCGCGCCAGATTTCTTCGAGCGGCTCGGGGCGCGCAGGCCTTCGCGCGGCGATGCGCACCACGAGATCTTCAGTGAGGCGCGGGTTCTTGAGCACCTCACGAATCACCGCAGCGTTACTCGCGACGGCGAGCCGCGAGAGTTCGTCGGGGTTCGTCGTCAACCGGGCCCGCGACTTGAGTACGCCCAGCGGCAACGTGAAGAGCTTCGCGTCAGCGCGCGCGGCAGCGTCGGCCTCGTAGCGCATCACCGCCGAACCTTCGGTGAAGACGTAGGTCACCTCGTCTTGCTCGTGCAGCGCGGCGACCTGCCGGAGCTGCGCGAGGTGGGGAATCACGTCGCCGTCTTCTTCGAGCGCGCGCATGAAGGCAGGCAACACGCGCATCGCGGGCTCCCAGCGCTCAACTGACCAGCGCATCACCGACGTGAGCAGCTCCGTGGCGCCGGGAGGGTCGAGCTCGCCCAGCGCGCGGGCGGCTGCTCTTCGCAGCACCTCGTGCCCGCCACCCAGCGCGTCGAGGCGGCGCACGGTGGCGCGCGCCGCGTCATCGAGCGACGTCACTTCGTGGCGGTGGGGTTGCTCGCCACCGCTCGCGCCGACACGCGCACCCGGAAGCCCTTCAAGTCAGGCGGGTACTCGGTGAAGACCACCACGAAGGCGCCCGCGCCACCGGCGTTGATGGCCGTCGACCGCTTCTCGACGCGGCGCTGCAGGGCCTCGAGCGCGTCCGCGCCGTCGACGAGGTACAGCTCCTCGGCGGTCGCGGGCTCACCCGCGAAGGCTTCGGCGAACCGTACGACCTTGCCGTCTTCGACGATCTCCGCCTTCACGACGAGCTTCCCCGCGTTGTCACTGCGGTTCGCGACCTCGCCGCGCACGAAGAACACCGCCCGCCCGGCGCGCGTCACGTACAGGCCGTTCGACACGTCGCTCGCCACGAACGGCACCGACGGCGCGAACGTGTTCTTCAGGTTCTCGAGCGAGAGCGACTCGGCGGAGACCTTGCCTTCGTTCAGGTACGCGCTGCCCACCACCACCAGCCCGAAGACGAGCAGCGCGGCGATGAACACGTTCACGATGACACCGACGGCCGTGCGACGGCTGCGCGGCTGCTCGGCAGGCATGGCCGCAGCCACTGCAGGCAGCGACGGCGCCGACATGCGCGCCAGCGGCTGCGAGGTCGACGTCGAAGGCGCGGCGAGCTCCGGCTCCGGCATCGGGAGGTCTGGCAGCGCGCTCGGCGCTGGCGCCGGCATGTCGAACATCGCGCGCGCCGCAGCGCCGTCGAACGACGAGACATCTGGCGCCGGCGCATCGTCAGCAGACGCGTAGAAGCCCCCCGCCGAGCCACCGCCGAAGGCAGGCACCTGCTGCGTCATCACATCGTCAATGGGCGCGCTCGACGTCGGCTTGCTCGGCGGCGCGAAGTCGAAGGCCGGCATCGCAGACTGCGTGGGCGCCGCAGGGGCTGCACCGAGCGCTGCGAAATCGAACGCGGGCGGCGGCGGCCCGTTGCTCGGAGGGGGCGGCGGCGGTGCAGGCTGCGCCGGAGCCGCGAACGTCGAGAAGTCGAACGCTGACGGCGCAGGCGCAGACGCGGTGGTCGGCGGCGGTGGTGCGATGGCCGCGAAGTCGAACGGAGACGGCGGCGCCGCGACCGACGAAGGAATGAACGCGGGCACCGACGGCACCGTGGGAGCGGCAGCTCCGGGAGGTGTCAGCGAGCCGAAGTCGAACGGCGCAGCGGGCGCGTTGGGGTACGGCGGCGCCTTCTTCGGCAACCCGAGCTCGGGGCTCTTCGTCGCTTCGACGCCGAGCGCGAAGACACCGGGGCGCGTGACTTCAGCGCTCGGAGGCTCGGGCGTCGTACCGAAGCGCGCGAAGGGATCTGCACTGGCAGGTACGGCCGGCGACTGACTCGTCGCAGGCTGCGCCATGTCGCGCGTGACTCGGAAAGTGTGGCCGCACTTGTTGCAGCGGACCTTCACTCCCTTGTCGGTGACTTTGTCGTCCGGAATCTTGAACCGGGTCTGGCACTGCTCACACTTGACGATCATCGCGGCCGGGTACGCACTCTACATATGTTCCGAAACGAAATCGCGCGGTTGGCACAGAGCAACGCAGGTGGTACGCCGAGCGTCGCACTGCGTTAAGGGGTTCCTAAGTCCATGAGCGAAGCTGAAACGACCGTTCGCGAACCGAAGGTCATCAAGCGGTACACCAACCGGAAGCTCTACGACACCGTCGAGAGCCGCTACGTGACGCTCGACGAGATCGCCGAGATGGTGAAGCAGGGTGTCGAAGTGAAGATCGTCGACAACCGCACGAAGGAAGATCTGACCTCGGTGACGTTGGCGCAGATCGTCTTCGAAGAAGAAAAGAAGAAGAACCAGATGCCGCTGTCGGTGCTGCGCGAGATCATCCGCCAGCCCGGTGAGCGCCTCAACGACTTCATCAGCACCCAGGTCAGCCCGCGCGTCGACGCCATCAAGGAACAGGCCGGCGCGCGCATCAACACGCTGCTGGGCCGGGAGCAGACCGAAGACGTCACGCCGGCCGCGCTGCTGGCGCAGTCGCAGAAGGTCTTCGAGGCATGGCAGACGCGCGTCGACGAACGCGTGAAGACGGCCGTCGAGAACGTGGTCGGCAACCTGCCGGCGCTCGGGCGGGATCTGTCGACGCTGGTCAGCCGCATCGACACCCTCGAGCAGAAGCTCAAAGAGCTCGAAGAGTCGCAGCCCAAACCGTCGTCGAAGAAGAAGGGCTGAACCTCAGCGGGCGCGTTCGATGCGCTCGCTGACCTGCTGCAACAACGTCGCGCCCCGGCTCCAGGGCGCGTGCTCCCAGATGGTCTTGCCGTGGCTCTGCGCCTCGTCGATGGAAACGTTGAGGCTGATGGGCTCGGTGACCTTCTTCGGGAAGTAGCTCTTGAGCTTGTCGACGATCTCGTCTGACAGCTGCGTCTTCCGGTACAGCGTGGGGACGATCTGCGTCACGCGCAGCTTCTCGTGGCCGTATTCCTTCGAGATGCGCTCCACCGTCGCCACCATCTCCGCGCAGCCATCGAGCGCGAGGTACGTGGTCGCGACGGGAATGACGATTTCGTCAGCGGCGAGCAACACGTTGGTCGTCACCAACCCGAATGAAGGCGGCGCGTCGAAGACGACGACGTCGTAGCGCCCTTCGACCGGCTCGAGCTTCGTCGCGAGCAGGCGCGCGCGTTGAGGGTCGGCCGCCGCGACGGTGGGGAACTCGGCCATCTCTTTCCACGCGGGAATGAGCCAGAGGTTCTCGACCGCCGTGGGCCGCGTGACGTCGTTGGGTTCGACGCCGGGCTTCGTCAGCAAGTCGAAAACCGTCGGGCCGCCGGCGCGCACGTCGACGCCGAGCGTCTTCGCGGCGTGGCCCTGCGTGTCGAGGTCGACGAGCAACACGCGCTGCTTGCGCTTCTGCGCGAAGAACGCAGCGACGTTGACGGCGAGCGTGGTCTTCCCCACCCCGCCCTTCTCGTTGATGAAGGCGATGCGACGAGTCACTTCTTCTTCGCGTCGGCGAGCGAGTCGATCTTCGTCTCGAGTGAGCCGAGCAGCTTCTCGAGGTCGTCGATCTTCTCGCGCAGCGTCTCGAGATCGCCGGTCGACGGCAGGTTCATCGCCGAGAGCGCGGTGCGAATCGACTTGTCGGCCGTGCCCTTCGCCGAGAGCGCGCGCGTGACGATGGTCTGCACGCCAGCGACGAACTTCTCGTTCGACATGAGCTGCTGCACCAACTTGCCGATGCGCTCCTCGCCGGTTGCCACGAGCTTCTTCATCATCGGGTTGTCTTTCAGCATGGCGGCGGATGCTGCGTTCCACCACCCGCCATGTCAATGTGGCTTTCGCCGTGCTCGAAGAACTGAATGACAAGCGACTCATCGTCGTGACTGGAAAAGGCGGCGTCGGAAAGACGACGCTGGCTACTGCGCTCGCAGTTCAGAGCGCCCGTGAAGGCAAGCGAACGCTGGTGTGCGAGGTGAACACTCGCGAGCGCATCAGTCAGCTGCTGGGCAAACCTGAGGTCGGGCCCAACGTCACCGCCATCGACGAGAACCTGTGGGCTGTCGACGTGCGCCCGCAAGAAGCGCTGCGTGAATACGCGCTCATGCTCTTGAAGTTCGAGAGCATCTACAACGCGGTCTTCGAGAACCGCGTGGTGCGCTACTTCTTGCGCTTCATTCCTTCGCTGCAGGAGCTCGTGCTGCTGGGCAAAATTCTCTTTCACCTCAAAGAGAAGCGCGCCGACGGCTCGTGGCGCTTCGACCGAATCATCATCGACGCGCCGGCGACGGGCCACGCCATCACGTTCTTCTCGGTGCCGCAGGTCATCATCGACACGGTGCCGCCGGGCGCCATGAGCAACGACGCCGCGTGGATGCGCGACTTCCTCGTCGACCCGAAGCTCACGGCGGTGGTGCTGGTGTCGCTGCCTGAAGAGATGCCGGTGAACGAGACCATCGAGTTGAACGACGCGCTCACCCGGCGCGTGAAAATGCACCCCCGCGTGGTGGTGCTCAACGGCTTCATTTCGCCGCGCTTCGAGCCGGCTGACGCTGAAGGCCTCTCGCCGGCGCTGCAGGAGCTCGCGCGTGCACACGAAGTGCGCGCCAACATGTCAATCGAGAGCGCGAAGCGACTGCAGACGTTGGGGCTGCCTGTCATCACGGTGCCGCGGCTGCTGCTGACCGATTTCAATCGACAGGCCATCGAGCAGGTCGCCCACGCGCTCGGAGGTTCACAGTGAACGCCATTCGCGAGGCCGTCGAATCAAGCGACGTGGTGTTGACCGTGGGGAGCGGCGGCGTGGGCAAGACGACCGTGGCCGCTGCGCTCGCGTTGCGCGCCGCGATGGAGGGTCAGGGCTCGCTGGTCTGCACCATCGACCCGGCGCGGCGGCTCGCCAACTCGCTCGGGCTCGACGCGCTGGGCAACGCCGAAATGGAGATCGCGCCGGCGACGTTCGCCGAAGCGGGCCTGAAGCCGAAGGCCACCATGCGCGCGATGATGCTCGACATGAAGCGCACGTGGGACGACTTGATCATGCGTCACGCGCCCGCCGACAAGCGCGACAAGATCCTCGCGAACCGCTTCTACCAGTCGCTCTCGACGGCGCTCGCCGGCAGCCAGGAATACGTGGCCATGGAGAAGCTGTGGGAGCTGCGCACGCAGCGCGACTACCCGCTCATCGTGCTCGACACGCCGCCGACGGCGCACGCGCTCGACTTTCTCGACGCGCCCAACCGCCTGCTCGACTTCATGGACAATGACGCAGCGAAGTGGCTGCTGACGCCGGCGCTCGCCGCGGGAAAAATCGGGCTCAAGCTCTTCAACCTCGGCGGCAGCTACGTCACCAAGACCATCGCGCGCTTCACCGGCACCGAGACACTGCAGCAGCTCGCCGACTTCATGCTGAACATCAGCGGCATGAACGAAGGCTTCAAAGAGCGCGCACGGCAGACGCGCGCGCTGTTGGAGGCCGACTCCACGAGCTTCGTGTTGGTCACCGGGCCCATGCCCGAGCGGCTGGACGAGACGGTGCATTTCCACACGCTGCTCAAGCAGAACAAAATGCGCGTGGCGGCGATCGTCGTGAACCGCGTGCACCAGCCCGTACCGGCTGCGCTGTGGGAAGAAGTGGCACGGCTGCCTCCTGCGAAGCGCGGCAAGTTCGAAGACACGTTGAAAGAGAACGACCTCCAGGCCCGGCAAGACGCTCGCGGCGTGGCGAGGTTGCGTGAGGCCTGTGAAGGCACGCCGTTGATTCTCGTGCCGCGCTTCGAGCACGACGTGCACGAGCTGAAAGGGCTGTACGAGACGTCTGCCTGGTTGTGGGGGGACCGCCTGCTCGAACTGGCGCCCGACGCTCGTTAAGCTGGCCGGAACCCATCGAAAACCGGCGGTGTCGATGGCTTCGTACCTTTCACGAAAGTGATTTCACGCGCATGCGCCTGACACCGTGGTTGAGCCTCGTGGTTCTCGTCGCAGCGGGTTGTGCCCACACGCGCGGAGCCAATGTCGGCAACGCACAAGAAGTGAAGTTCGACGAGGTGCTCATCACCGGCGACCTCGAGCTCGAGAAGCTCAACGACGAAGAGCTCTTCGCGGCGGCGACGTCTTTCTATGCGGCTGAAGAATACGCGCAGGCGGCTCGCTACTTCGGCCGCATTTGCGATTTTCACCCGCAGTCACGGCACTACCGACCGGCGCTCTACAACGCAGGGCTCGCGCTCGAGAAGTTGAAGGAGTGGGACGACGCGTGGGTTCGGTTCTCGGTGCTCGCCGACACGAAGGGCAACGCTGACGCGCTCGACGCTGCGTTTCGCGTAGCCGAGTGCGACTACCACCTCGAGCGCTACACCGAGGCCATCGAGCTGCTGCGCGCCATCGCCGATCGCAGCGACCTCGCCTCAGACAAGCGCATCGAAGCGCGCGTGCAGCAGGGCATCTGCGAGCTCGAAATGGGCAGCAAAGACGCCGCCGAGTCGACGTTGCGCAGCGCGCTGACCTATTGGAACGGGCTTCCCGACAAAGACCTCGTCGACGACTACTTCCCCGGCCAGGCGCAGTTCTTCCTCGGGGAGATCTTCCGCCTTCACTACGAGGCCGTGCAGCTCGACGGCAGCAAGAGCACCGACAAGCTGGCCGAAGATCTCGAGTACAAGTCAGAGCTCCTGCTGTCGTCGCAAGGGCACTACCTGCGCGCGATTCGAATCGGCAATGGCTACTGGGCGACCGCGTCAGGCAATCGTATCGGCGGGCTGTACGAGAGCATGTACGAGCACATGATGAACGCGCCCGCGCCGGGCGAGCTGAGCGCCCCCGAGCAGGACGTGTACCGCGCCGAGCTGCGCAAGAAGATCCGCGTGCTGATCAGCAAGGCCATCACCGTGTACGAGCGCACACTGGAGGCCGCCGAACGCATCGGCGCGTCGAGCCCCTTCGTTCAGCAGACACGAGAGAGCCTGACGCGCATGAAGCAGCTGCTGCTCGCCGAAGCGAAGGCCGAAGAAGCAGAGAAGAGCCCGGCGACGCCGCCCGGGTCGTAAGCTCGCCGCGGCGTGGAGCCGCTCTACACCGCAGCCGAGCTCGTCGAGATCGAGGCGTACCATTCGCCCGTCTACACGGCGGCGTTGGTCGACCTCGTGGTGTGGCCCGTGGTGCTGGCGTTGCTCGCCGCGTTCGCGTGGCGTTGGTACCCGGCGCGCCTGGCACGGGGGGCCGGTGATTCTCCGCTCACGCGCATCTGGGGTGATGCGGGGTGGAAACCGTCGCTGGTGTTCGCGCTCGGTTATTTCCTGCTGCTCTCACTCATCAACCTGCCGGTGAATGTGTGGTTCGGGTACGTGCGCGAACACGAGTTCGGCATGTCGAACGAGTCGCTCGGTGCGTATCTGCTCGACGGGCTCAAGAGCCAGGCGTTGATGCTGCTCTCGGTGAGCGCGCTCACCTTCGGGCTCTTCGGAGTGGCGAGAAAGACGAAGCACTGGTGGTGGCTCGTCGGGCTCGCCGCGTCGTTGGCGCTCGTGGTGTCGACCGCGATGGACCCATACCGCGCGCGGCTCTACGTCGATCAAACACCGCTGGCTGACGGGCCGGTGCGCACGCGCATCACAGAGGTCCTCAAGAAGGCCGACATCGCCTTCGCGGACATTCTCGTGGTGCACACCTCAGAGAAGTCGAAGCGCGTGCAGGCCGCGTTCGCCGGCACCGGGCCGACGCGTACGATTCTGCTGACCGACACCCTGCTCACGTCGATGAGCGAGAACGAAGTCGTCGCCGCCGTCGCGCACGAAGCGGGTCACGTTCACGAGTCCCGGTGGCCAGGTCGCGTGCTCTCGCCGCTCGCGGTGTTTGCGTTGCTGGGTTTTCTTGAATGGCTGTTTCGCGTGGCTGCAAAACGAACCTGGTACGGCATCACCCAGCGCGGTGACGTGCGCGTGCTGCCGTTGTTGGTGCTGGTGTTCGACCTCACGGTGCAGCTCGTCACGCCCTTCACTGCGGCGCTTTCACGCCAAAGGGAGCTCGCGGCTGATCTCTACGCGCTTCAACTGACCGGCGATGCGACCTCGCTCACGTCACTCTTCACGCAGCTCGGCCGAATCAACAAGGTCGATCCGAGCCCTCCGCGTTGGTACGTGCTGTCGGGCGTTTCTCACCCGACCATCGCGCAGCGCATCGAGGCGATTCAGAAGAACGCCACACCGCCACCGATGACGCCGGTCAACGTGGGAACTTCGGTGCAGCAAGCGCCGGGGGTCATGCGGTAGCGCGCTTCGGCTTCGAGGAAGAAGTGCTTGCCGAAGAACACGTCGAGCCCCGCTGCGGCCGCGAAGCCGAACGAAAACTTGCCGGGGTTACCGAGGTTCTCATTCACCGCAAAAGACACCGAGCCGTAGGGCTTCACGGGTGAGCTCGGGAACAACGAGACCTTCACGCCGAGCACGTCCCACGTGCGGCTGTTCTGGCGGAACTCAAGGTCGCTGCGCAGCGAGAACCAGCGCGCGATTCGCAGCTCGAGCCCCGGCGAGTGCGTGAAGCCGGGCTCACCAAACTCCACCGGGCCATCGGGAGCTGCGACCGTCGTCGAGAAGCCCGGCATGTACTTGATGGCGAGGAACCCCGGTCGCGTGTTGACTGGCTTCGCGACGCGCTGCTGCACCACCACCGGGGCGGGAGCAGGCGCTGCGTACACCATGGGGGGAGGCGAATAGATGACGGGCGGCGGCGCGGGCTGCACGTAGACCGGCGGCGGTGGCGCGTACACGACGGGCGGCGCTTGCACGTACTGAACAGGCGCGGGCGCGATGATCGGGTCGCAGTGACGACGGTGCTTCATGTACCCGACGACGGTCTGGCCCGGCGCTAGCTGCACCGCCACGTAACGACAGCGTGCGGCCGCTGGAGCGGCCATCCCCACCACACAGAACACGGCGAACAGACGAGCGAAGCGAGCCATGTGACTTCAGTTGCCGGAGCTCGGAAAAGTGATCGTCGTGTTCGTTCGTGTTTCGCAAACCCCTTGAATCAGCGGGCGAAGAACTTGAGCAGGTTCTGCGCGCGGCGCTGAATGGGTGAGACGACGTTGGCGGCGACCTCCAGGTCTTGAAAGCCGGTGCTGTCTCCGCGCTTGAGCCGCAGCTCGCCGCGATTCACGCGCGCCAACACGGTGGAGCCATCGAGCCGAATCGCCTCGTCGTACGACGCTTCTGCTTCGCCGAACTTGCCTTGCTCGTGCAGCACGGAGCCGAGCGCTGCGTGCACGCCCGCGTCGTACGGGTTGAGCACGAGAATGCCGGTGAAGATGATGACGGCGCCGTCGAGGTCTCCTGCGTCGAGGAGCTCGAAGGCCTTCGAGGTGAGGGCCTGCGCCTGGTCGGAAGTGATGCCGAAGTCTTGAGCGAGCGTGGTCATGGTCGTGGCCTCACTTGATGTTGCGGACGGAGTTCATCGCGATGTCCGACCACAACTTCGCGGTGTTCGACATCATCTGGGAGAGTTGGCTGAGCATGTTCATGACTGACTGCTGCTTCGCTTGAAGCTGCGCCATCTTCGCGGCCTTGAGACCGGCTTCCATGTTCGGGTCGTTGGCAATCGCCTCCATCTGTTTCACCAGATGGTCTGCGCTGTTTCCGAGGTTCTCGAGCGCGCCGTCGATGCCAGGAAGTGTCGACGGAGGAGGCTTCGGAATATCAGCACCGGGAGCAGGCGGAGTCGTCGCACCAGGCGGGGTCGTCTCGCCTGGATTGGGTGTCGTGCCGCCGGTGATCGGCGATGTAGTCGTACCAACGCCAGGCGTCGGAACGTTTCGCTCAGCCTTCACCTCGGCAGTGACCTGATCCTTGATGGCCTTCCGTTCTGCGCGCAGCCCCTCAACGATGGAGAGGCAGTCGCTCAGGCTGGCCTTGTCGTCACCCTTCATGAACTTGGCAAGAATCTCCGGGTTGTCGATGAGGCGCTGCGCAGCGGCCCGCTCGGACGGAGTACGGAACGGGTCGTTGGCAACTGCACGAATGTTGTCCATCGACAGCGCGCTCTCGCCGGGCCGCCCGGGAATCTTCAAGGCAACGAGCGCCGAGAAGTCACCCATCAGGCTCTCGGTCTTTGAGATCTGAGTACCCAGCCGCTGGTAGTCCTCGTTGTCGGCGAGCCGAGCTTCGATGTCGGTCTTCACGGCCGCGTAGCCAGTGGGGCCATTGTTCGTCGAGCCCGAGGCACCCTGCGTCGATGACTGAGACGGGGGCGGCGGCGGCGGCCGCGGCGCTGGTGCTGGTGCTGCAGTGTTCGACGGAGGAGGAGGTGGCGGCACGATGGCGGGCTGCATCGCCTGCATCGAGCGGTGATTGACCTCCTCCGAGCCTTGCTGAATCGGACCGTGCGTCGGGCGCTGCGTGTTTTGAATCGTCATTGTCTGCTCCTTGGTGAAGGTGAACTCGCAGCCCACCTCGCAGGACGCGTGCCAACCGAAACCCCTCGGAATTCACTCAGTTGCAACCGCGTAGCGATCCGAGATCGTGGACTGTAGGGTGCCCACGATGCGCGTGATGAGCCTCGACCTCGGAACCAAGACCATTGGCCTCGCGGTCACCGACGAGCTGGGCATTACGGCGCAAGGCCTGCCGACGCTCGAACGTCGCGGCCTGCGTCGAGACCTCGAGGCGCTCGTCGCCAGGGTCGACGACTACAACGTCGAGCGCTTCGTCATCGGGCTCCCCTTGAACATGGACGGCTCCGAAGGCCCGCGTGCGGAGATGACGCGAAAGTTCGGCGCCGCGCTCGCGGACGCCACCCACCGCCCCGTTCTCTACTGGGACGAACGCCTCACCACCGTCGCCGCACAACGTTCACTGCTCGAGGCCGACGTCTCGCGACGAAAACGCAAAGAAGTCATCGATCAGGTCGCCGCGATGCTCATCCTCCAAGGGTGGATGGATTCGCAGCCGCGCACGGTGAGTCCCGAAACGTAGACCCGTCTCGTTCGCGAAATCGTCGCAATACCGCGTAGTTCAGCTTGGCCGCAGTTCTGCACAGCGAGCCTCCAACCCACGGAGGCTTCATGAGCGGAATCGACGGAGTCGGAGCACCTGCAGGTCACGGCGCAATCGAGTCACACGACTTCGATGCACCGTCGGCCGGCAGCACCACGAGCGGCGCAAGCAAGGGCGGCATGGCCTCGATGTTCGGCGATGCCGCGAAGAACTCCATCGGCCAGTTCGCCTCGCAAGGCCTGGAGCAGATGAAGGGCCAGCAGGGCGGCGCGCCAGACTTCATGAGCATCATCGGCACGCTCTTCGGTGGGCCGATTGGCGCCGCGCTCGCCACCGGCAACGCGATGGAGCTCGGTGGAATTCTCGGCAAGATCTTCGACCTCATCGGCAAGGCCGGAGGCCAGGGTGGAAACGCCCAGCCGACGGCCGACACCAGCTCGAGCGCCGCCGCATCGAAGCCTGAAGCGAAGAGCAACGTCGAGCACACCACCACCACCGACCACCAGCTTCGCGAAGCCAATCGATCACGCGACTACGTGGGCGTGCAGGAAAAGGTGGAGGTCAGCGGCTCGTACAAAGACGAAGGCATCGAAATGCAGGGCCGCGCGGCTGCCGAAGCACACGCGCACGCGTCAGCCGAGAGCGAGAGCTACAACGCGAACGGGCGCGTCGGCGCGAAGGTGAAGGCAGACGCCAGCGTCGGCGCCTCGGCTGAAGTCGAAGGCAGCATCAAGACCGACGTCGCGCAAATCGAAGGCCGCGCACGCGTCAGCGCTGAAGCGGCCGCACGCGCACAGGCTGAAGCGAGCGCAGGCCTCGACGGGCTCAACGCGCGCGCCAGCAGTGAAGTCGGCGTGAAGAGCGACGCAAAAGCGAGCAGCAACATGAGCGCGTTGGGCGGCATGGTGACAGGCGAGGCCGACGCCTGGGCCGAGGCCGGGGCAGGCGCGAAGGCAGACGCACGGGCGACCGTCTCCTTCGCGCCGCCCCAGGCCGCGGTCGATGCCGAAGCGGGCGCCTTCGCAGGTGCGCGCGCCGGCTTCAGCGCGAAGGGCGGCTTTCCGGGCGGCAAGGTGGGCATCACCGCCAACGTGCACGCGGGCGCAGGCGCACGCATCGAACTCCACGGAGAGCTGGGCGCCGACGGGAAGTACCGGCTCGCCTTTGGCTTCGGCGCTGCCGTCGCGGTGGGCTTCTCGTTCCGCATCGACGTGGAGATCGACATGAAAGACGCCGGCAGCGCCATCAGCGGCATCTTCGGCGCGGCGAACCAGATCATCAGCGGCCTCTTCCAGATGGTCGGCGGCATGTTCGGCGGCGGCCAGGGCGACGGCAGCAAGGCGAACTCCGTCATCGGTGACGCAGCGAAGAACGTCGGCCCCATGCTCAGTCAGTTCGCCGGCAAGAACGGCATGGGCAACGCCGTCACGTCCCGCGACAACGACGACACGAAGCTGGTCGACGAGTCGCACGAAGAATCAGGTGGCTGGGAAGACAGCGTCGAGACGAACCACACCATTGAAGGGAGCCTGACGTGAACATCATGCCCTTGTTGTCGGAAGCCGAGCGGTACCTCAGTGAGAATGACCTCGATCGCGCCGCGGCGATGTTCGAGCACGCGCAGAAACAGAGCGGTGGTCGCTCTCCCCTGCCGCTCGTCGGCATCGCGCGCGTCGCGTTTCTGATGAAGAAGACTGACGAGGCGACGATCATCGTCGACGGCGTGTTGAACGTCTTCCCGAAGTGCGCACCGGCGCTCTCATTGCGCGGCGTCATCGAAGAGGCGAAGGGCAACTTCGAGGCGGCCATCGAGCTCCATCAGCGCGCGCTCAAGCACGAGCCTGCACTCGCGATGGCGCACGTGAACCTGGGCCGCATCGCCGCGCAGCAAGAGAAGTGGTCCCACGCGGCGGCGAGCTACCAGTTGGCGCTCCAGCATGGCGCCGCGACGCCCGACGTCGGCGTGCAGTTCGGCAACGCGCTCTTCAAGGCTGGCCGCGGCACCGAGGCCGTGCGTGTGCTGGCCCACGTCGTCGAGGCCTACCCGAAGCACTTCGACGCGGTGGTGACGCTGGCCGACATGCTCACCGAGACGGGCCAGCTCGAGCTCGCCGCGCAACTGCTCGACAACGCCACGCCGCGCTTCCCGAAGAACGCGCTCATTCCGTCGAAGCGCGCGGTCATCGCGCTGCACCTGAAAGACCTCGACTCGGCGCGACGTGAGGCGTGGCGGGTGACGACGTTGGCGCCGATCGATGAAGAGGCGTGGTTGTTCGCGGCGGTGGTCGACACCATGCAACTTCGCTTCGACACGGCTGAGAAGGCCTTGAAGCAGGTGCTCAAGCTCTCGCCGGGCAATTGGCGCGCGCTGTACCACCTGGGCGGCCTCTCAGACGCGACGAAGGACAAGAAGGAGGCCAAGCGCTGCTACCGCGCAGCGATCGTCTCGAACCCACTCGCGTGGGAGCCGCTCAACAACCTCGCCATCATGCTGCTCGAGGAAGGAGGCACCGAGGCGCTGAAGGAAGCGCGCTCGCTGCTCGACCGCGCGGTTCGACTGGGCACTGCGCCTGACGCCATCGTCATTCGGTACAACCTCGCGCTCGCGTGCTTCCGGCTCGGAGACAAGCTGGGAACGCGTCGCGCGGCGCAGGAGCTGCTCAAGCTCGCGCCTGTCGACCACCCGATGGCGACCGAAGCGCAGCGCGTGCTCAAGCTGGCGGCGTGACGCGCTCGTAAAGGCGACTTCGACCGCGCTGGCGAAGCACGTAGGTCGCCGCGCGATGTCGAACGTGGGTTTCGTCGAGCTGCTCGACCTCGCCGGCGCGCTCCATGGCGCCGCCGTCGAAGAGCACCAACCACCGTGGAGGCTCGTTCGGAGCGGTCTGCCAGTAGTACTCGTACCGTCGTCGATGCTGCTGCTCAAAAGGCACCGCTGAGAAGTAGCTCAGCTGCAGATCGTCGTAACCGCGCGGGTCGACATCGACGACGAGCGCTCCGTCTTTGAGCCACTGCGCCTGTTCACGGAGCGCCGTCTCGAGGCGCGACGTCGCAGAGATGGACCTCAACGAAAACGACCAGCGCGAGTCTGGCGCGAACGAGAACGAGGCCAGCGCCAGGCACCACGCCGCCGCAATGACGATGGCGGGAGTACGCCAACGCACTTCGCTCAACACCCACCCTGAAAAGGGGAGCAGCAACAGCAGCTCCTTCAACGTGAAGCGCGCGAGCGGCACGAAGCTCGCAAAGAGCGCGCTGCGCGCCGTGTAGAGCGCGGTCGGAACCAGAATCAGCAACACCAGCCAACGCAGCGTGCGTCGCTCAGACCACGCGCGACGGAGCCCCACGAACCCCGGCAGCGCGATGAAGGGCGTCAACGTGACGACCGCCACTGCAGGCCACCACAGCGCGCAACCAAGGCGGTACAGCGCCTCGCCCCACATCGCCGCCTCGCCCGGCCACCACGCGCGATGAAAAGCGTCGATGTAGCGAAATGAAAAGAACGGGGCGCCTCGCGCGACGAGGTCTCCAGCGAGCATCACGAACGGAGCAGACGCAGCGACGAGCCCGTACCGGAACGCACGCGAAAAGCCGTGACGCTGCCATTCAGCGGCGACGAGCAGCGGCACCAACAGCCACGAGTCGTAGCGGGTCGCGCACGCAAGCGTCAGCGCGAGTGCTGACCCACGACCCGAGCCACCGCCGAGAGACGACGTCGCGATCGCCGTCATCACCAGCAGCAGGTTGAGCGCCTCACCCGCCGAGGTCGTCGAGCACTGCACGTGCACGCCCCAGCACGCAAAAGAGAGCACGGAGAAGACCGCGGCGCGCTCGCCGAACCACCGCCGCGTCGCGACGAAGAGCGGCCACGCAGTCAGCGAGCCCGCGACGAGGCTCACGATGCGCCCCGCGTGGAGCAGCGACGGGTAGAGCCACTCCGCCAACGCGAGCAGGTAGATGTGCAGCGGCCCGAACTGCTTCGCGCCGCCGTCGAACCCGAAGATGAAATGCGGGCGCTCGAGCCAGCGATGCGCCAGCCACGTGCGCGCGATCGAGTCGCCGGCGAGGTTCTCGTTGAAGGGAAAAACCACCAGCCTCGGCAACACCACGGCGGCCACGAGCCACCACCAACGGGTCATGCCTGCTTCCCGTTGTCCGCCATCGCGCCGCGCAGCGAACGCAGCGCGGCGCGCACGTGCTCTGAACGATCTGCGGGCGACGGAGTTCCTGTCGGATGCGAGTCGTCGGGAGGCCCCGGTTGCAAAGCACGAGCGATGCGCTTGCGAACCCGTTCTTCGAGCACCCGCGCCTGATTCTCTGAGCGCGTGCTGATCACATGACCCAACTCGAGGTGACCTCGGTACAGATCGAGCGCGTCGAGAAACGCGGGGTCACCCGCCTCGGTCAACACGCGCGACGCCTCGACCATCTCTTCTTCGGCGGTCGGCAATTGCCCGAGCAGCGCCGACACTGCAGCGCGAATGCCCAGCGCGAGCCCGAGGTAGCGTTGCTCACCAACTTCGCGGAACACGTCGATGGCGTCAGGCAAGCGCCGCATCGCATCGTCGTATTCACCGTACTGCTGGTGCAGCGACGCCAGCGACAACAGCGCGATGCCCTCGAAGCGCCGGGCGCCGACGTCACGAACGATCTGCAGTGCGCTCTCGTAGTGCGCGAGCGCCTGCCCCGGGTGCTCGAGCTCGGCGGCGAGATCACCCAGGTTGATGTGGCTGATGCCTTCTGACCGACGGCTCCCCAGCTCGCGGTGCATCGTCAACGCGGCCTGGTAGTTCGCGCGCGCCGGCTTCAGCAACCCCAGGCCCTGCTGCAACACGCCGAGGTTCGCGAGCGTGATGCCCTCGAAGCGGCGATCTCCCACGATGCGATGAATCTCCAACGCGAGTTCGTAGGTCACGAGCGCTGCCGTGTCTTCGCCGAGCTCGTGCTGCAGCACGGCCAGGTTGCTGACCGCGCGCCCACGGGTGCGATCGTCGCTGACACGTCGGAGGAGCTCGATGGCCCGCTCGAAGCGAACCCGCGCGTCGCGTCGCTGGCCTTGCTGGCGCTCTGCCATCGCGATCAAGAACTCGATGCGCCCCTGCGCTGCCACGTCACCGGAGTCGATGACCAGCTCGTTGGCCGCCTGCAGATCTTCCTGGGCGTCGGCCGCGCGCCCGCGCGCCAACCGCGCACGCCCCCGCGCTTCGAGGCCAGACGACAGCAACGCAGGCTCATCACCCAGGCGCTCCACGACGGTGTCGAGCAGCTGCAGGTGCGCACCGAAGGGGCCACGCATGGTCAACAACGGGTCGAGCGCCAGCACCGCCGCGAGCGCATCGGGTGCGCCGCCTTCTTTGTCGACGCGACGCTCGAAGACGGTCTGAAGATTCTCTCGCTCTTGATCGAGCGCATCGAGCAACGGCTTGCTGCTCTCGGCGCGCGCTGCGGTTCTCTTTCCGAGATCGAGGTACCAGCGCGCGTGACGCGTCAACGCCCCATCGCGCTCGGGCATCGCCTGCAGTTTCTCCCAGCCGTACTCACGAATCGTCTCGTAGAGACCGAAGCGCGTGTGGCTCTCGTCGCCCGTCGGGAAGTACGCGCGCACCAGCGACTTCGAGCGCAACGCGAACAGCCCCTCGAGCGCGGCGCCCGCCGTGCGCCCCGGCAACACGACGACGGCTTCGGCTGCGTCAGCCAGAAAGCCGCCACGAAACACCGACAGCTGCGCGAGCACCGACGCTTCTTGAGGAGTCAGGTTGTTCCACGACCAGTCGATGGCGCCGCGCAACGTGGCCTGTCGCTCTGAAGCACCACGGCGATCGACGAGCACATCGAAGCGCCGCGGCAACCGGGTCACGAGCTGCGAAGGGATCAAGACCCCCATGCGGCCCGCCGCGAGCTCGATCGCCAACGGCATGCCGTCGAGCTGTTTGCAGATCTCCGCGATCGCCGCGAGCTCGGCTTCGGCGGGTTCCCAGTCGGCGCGCACAGCCCGAGCTCGCTCGATGAAGAGCTGCACCGCTTCGGCGCCGCGCGCTTCCTTCGCGTCTCGGGGAACGCGCAGCGGCGGCACTTCGAAGACGGTCTCGTCGGGCACGCGCAACAGCTCACGCGACGACACCATGAAGCGCGCCTTCGGAGCGACCTTGAGCCACGCCCCCACGGTCTCCGAGGCGATGGCGACGACCTGCTCGAAGTTGTCGAGCACCAGCAATGTCTCTCCGCGCGCGACGATCGCGTGGCCGAGCTGCGTCACCGAGTCGCCGGCGATCAACGGCACGCCGAGCGCGCGGGCGACGGCAGCACAGACACCTTCGCGATCTCTGGCTTCAGTGAGATCGCAGAACCACACCCCGCCGCGCTTGCGACCCCGCTCATTCACCGCCTGAAAATGCGTGACGAGCTGCGAGCCGAACTGCAGCGACAACCGCGTCTTTCCCGTACCGCCCGGGCCCAGCAGGGTGATCAGCCGCGCGCCCTGTCGAAAGAGCTGATGCAGATCTGCCAGCTCCGCGACACGCCCCACGAAGCTCGTCGCCTGCGGCCCGATGTTCGTCGGTCGACCCGCGACCTGCGCGAGCAACGCCTTGACCTGCTCGAGCTGGCGCTCACTCGTCGACGTGTCAGCCATCGCCGCGCGCTCACTGCGCGTGGGCCGAACACGAACCGGGTTGTCGGTACGACTCGGCGCGTCGGCCACCGTCGGGCGCTCGTGGGACTCGAGCTGTGTTTCTTCAGACGCTTTCTCCGACGCGAGCGCCTCACTTTCGACCTCGTCGTCGTCATCGAAGCCGGGCACGTCGTCGTACTCCGCGACCCACTTCACGAGGTTCGGCACCGGCAGATTCGAGAGCACCCCTGCCAGCGCTTCACGAAACGCCTCGGCCGTCGGGTAGCGATCTCTCGCGTCGCGCTTGAGCGCCGTCAACAGCACGCGGTCGAGCGCCTCGGGGATGTCGTCGCGCAACGACGACGGCGTGGGCACCTGCGCCTCACGCACCAACTTCAAGGTGGCAGCGTCGGTCTTGCCGCGAAAGAGGTACCGCGCGCACAGCATCTCCCAGAGCACGATGCCCAACGCGAACACGTCGGTGCGCGGGTCGACCGGCTGCGCGTTCGCCTGCTCGGGCGACATGTACGGGAACTTTCCCTTGAGAATGCCGGTGCCCGTCTGCACCGACTTGTTCGCCGCCTTGGCGACCCCGAAGTCGATCAACTTCACCTGGCCATCGCGGCCGATGAGCACGTTGTGCGGAGAAACGTCGCGATGAACGATGTGCAGCGAACGGCCCTGCGCGTCGGTCGCGCCGTGCGCATGCGACAACCCCTTGGCGACCTCGATGGCAATCGACACCGCCACCGGGAGCGGCACATGGTGGCCCTGCTCGCGCGTGCGCTTGAGCATCTCGCGGAGGTCTTTGCCGGCGACGAGCTCCATCGCCACGAACCACGTGCCCTCGACTTCGCCGAGCTCGTGAATGCGCGCGATGTTGGGGTGAATCAACCGCGAGGCGATGCGCGTCTCGTCGAGAAAGAGCCTCAGGAACCGCGGGTTCTCGGTCAGGTGCGGCAGAATTCGCTTGAGCACCAGCGCCTCGGCGCTGCCTTCGACCCTCGCGAGAAACACTTCGCCCATGCCGCCTGCCCCAAGGCGTTTGAGCAAAGTGTAACGACCGAATGCATCCACGAGTGGCCCCGAAGCTAGCGGAAAAAGGCGTTTTCACGGCCATTTTCGGGCACGCAACAAGTCCCGACCGCGTGCGACAATGTAATGAATATGCCCATCGACCCGAAATTCTCCACGGTTCGTGTGCCCACGACTCCCGTCGTGAAGCCCACGGTGACGACCCCGGTGCGGCCCGACCTGCAGCCGGTGCCAGCGCGCCCTGTCGCGGTGCCTCCCGGCTACTCGAACAACAGCACCTTCGTGACGCCGAAGAACGTCACCACGACGCGTGGTGGCACGACGGACGACGGCGTGGGCAAGCGCATCAAGTTCAGCTCGCTCGACCTCGCGAATGAAGACCCGGTTCGCAACGCGCTGGTCGGCCGCGAAGACACCGCCGACAGCCTCGCGCTGCGCAACGCCATCTTCGAACGCCTCGAGACGCCGTCGTTCCTGAGCGGCGCCGGCTCGACGGCCGCGCAGGTCACGAACTTCTCGAAGTCGCTCAAGCTCTCGAAGACGCAGCAAGAGCAGTTGGGTCAGGTGCTCAAGGGCGCGTCGAACGAGGTCGCCTCGCTCGTCGGCGCGGTGCTCGAGAAGGTCCCCAAAGCGCTCACCGACGTCGACAGCAAAGGCAACACGCTGCTCTCGAACCTCGCGCGCCTCGCCACCGAGCCGCTGAACCCCAAGGCTGCTTCCGACACCACGCGCAGTGAAGTGCTCGAGGGTGTGCTGCGCGACATCGCGAATCCCAACCGCATCGATCAAGGCGACGCGCCGACGTGCACCGTCACCTCGATGCAGTTCGAGTTGGTCGCCGACGAGCCCGCCGAATACGCGCGCCTGATGGCCGACCTCACCGGGCCCAACGGCAAGGCGAAGATGCGCGGCGGTGGCGAGCTCGTGCTCGAAGCAGGCGAGACCGGCGCGCGCGATGGGCGCTCGGTGAGCCACACCATCTTCCAGAACGCGGCGATGGAGTACGGCAACGGTCGCGACTCGCAGTTCGACCCCTACGCGCAGAAGTCGGTGAACCAGAAGACAGGCGCTGAGCAGCGCGGGCTCAAGCCGGCGCAGCAGACGCAGGTGCTCCGTCAGCTCTTCGGCGTGAACTACGAGTCGAAGCAGTTCCTCACGGAGGCCGACGGCGCGAAGGCGCTCGAGAAGCTCCGCACGTACACGGCGCGCGGAGAACAGAACCGCCCCATCGTGCTGCAGATCGATCAAGGCGACGTCAACCACGCCGTGACGCTCGACTCGGTGAAGAACGAGCGCGTGTACTTCCGTGACCCATACGGCGTGCTGCGCTCGATGCCTGAAGCGCACTTCGCGAAGTACGTGGTGGCGATGAACGCGCCGCGCGACCTCAACGTCATCTGAAGTTCGCTGGAGTGCCCACGAGAGCCGCTACGCTGCGAAGCGTGCGGCTCTTCGTGTTTCTGACGCTCGTGGCGCTGTGCGGCTGTCGTTCGAAGTCGCCGGGTGACGCAGGCCCAGCCGCCAGCCGCGAGTGGCTCGAAGGCAAGCTCCCGCAAGAGGCCGGCGCGCCCCAGGACGGCGGCGCGCTCGTCGTCCGCGTGATGAACGAGCCGTCGTGCCTCAACCTCCTCGACGACGCGTGTCGTGATGGGTGGGCCAATCGCATGATGAAGGGCCTGGTGCTCGAGACGCTGCTCGAGGTGGGCGCCGACGGGGCGCTTCGCCCGGCGCTCGCCGCAGCGTGGGCCGACAGCGAAGCGCACCGAGTCACGACGTTCACGTTGCGTGAAGGCGCGACGTTCTCTGACGGCACGCGGCTCACCTCGCGCGACGTCATCGCCACGTTCGACGCGCTGATGGACGTGAAGCGAACGACCGGTGCGCTGCGTGGCTCGTTCTCTGGCCTCGGCGCGTGGAGAGCGGTCGACGAGAAGACCGTCGAACTCACGTGGGAGACACCCTCGCCTTTTGCGCTGCGGGCGATCGCGACGCTGCCGGTGCTTTCAGCAGCTCAACTCGGCGGCGACTGGACCGAGCTGCTGAAGAAGCCCATCGGCTCCGGGCCTTTCGTCATCGCGACGTGGGAACGCGGGCAGTCGCTGTCCTTGCAGCGCCGTGACGGCGGCAACGCGCGCGTCGAGCGCATCGTGTTTCGCTTCGTGAAGGATCACACCGCCGCCGCGGCGATGTTCGAACGCGGCGAGTTCGACCTGATGACGGCCATCACGCCGCAGCTCTGGCGCAGCCTCGAGTCGAGCGCGTGGGCGCAGCGCGGCTGGAACCGGATCAAGAGCGTCGACAACAGCTATTCGTACATCGCGTGGAATGAAGCGCGCCCCGACTTCGCCGACGTGCGCGTTCGTCGGGCGCTCGCGCATCTCTACGACGCGAAGTTGATCTCCCGCATCGTCGATCTCGACCTCGAAGTGCCGACCGTGTGCCCGTACCTTCAAGGCAGCGAGTCGTGCGACCCGGCCGTGAAGCCGCTCGCGTTCTCGCCTGATGCAGCGCGCGCGTTGCTCGCCGATGCGGGCTTCGTCGACAGCGATGGCGACGGCGTCGTCGAACGTGACGGCAACCCTCTCCGGTTTCGCTTCCTGCTCCCCGGCACGCAGGTGCGGCTCGGGAAGCTCGTGCCGATGCTGCAAGAGCAGCTCAAGCCCGTCGGCATCGAGCTCGAGATCGAAAAGGTAGAAACCTCCACGCTCTCGGCGCGCGTCGCGAGGCGTGACTTCGACGCCGTGAGCAGACTGTGGACAGAGTTCGACACCGAGCAGGACCTCTTCCCGATGTTCCACTCGTCGCAGATCGACGGCGGCTCCAACTGGGTCGGCTACGCGAGCCCCGAAGTCGATCGACTGATTGAGCAGGTGCGCAGCGAGTTCGACCTCCCCAAACGGCGCGCGCTCGAGCGACAACTGCACGCGCGGCTCTATGCAGATCAGCCGTACCTCTTCATGACTTCGCGGCAATCACTCGACGCAGCGAAGACCCGAGTGCACGGCCTCGCGCCATCGGTGACCTGGTACGACTTGCGTGTCGTGTGGGTAGAAAACTGACCGTTCCCAAGCGCGTCGACCTTCTGCTTTCATCTTCGGCAGTTCCTCGCCCCGCGCCGCATCCGCGGTCCCAACCCGCGACGGGGGAGACCTGAATCACTGGCCGCACTGGGCAAGGGACCTACGACAATGAGCTCGACGAGTTGGTCGCAAAAGATCGCCGCACTGCAGGACAAGCGCGAATACCAGACGCTGAACTGGGAAGGCAGCTTCGACGAGTACCTCGAGATCGTGCGGCAGAACCCGCGCGTCACGCGCACCGCGTACCAGCGCGCGTACGACATGATCTTGAGCCACGGCAAAACCGAATACATCGACAACAAGAAGCGGCTCGTTCGCTACCACTTCTTCAGCGACGAGAAGAACGGCGGCCGCGACGCGGTGTTCGGCCTCGACGTACCACTCATGAAGTTGGTGAACGTCTTCAAGGCCGCTGCGCACGGCTACGGCGCCGAGAAGCGCGTCATTCTCCTTCACGGCCCCGTCGGTTCGTCGAAGTCGACCATCGCGCGCGTGCTCAAGCGCGGCATCGAGGACTACTCGAAGACCGCAGAAGGCGCGGTCTACACATACTCGTGGAACTTCCCCGAGAAGCTGACGCTGCTCGACGGCTCGGTGCTCTCAGGCCAGATCAAGTCGCCGTTGCATGAAGAGCCGCTCAAGCTGATTCCGCGTGATTCACGCGAGAAGCTCTTCAGCGAATTGGTGCCGCCGTCGGCTGGCTACACGATCCCCGACCTCGGTGAGCTGAACCCACACTGCCGGTTGATCTTCAAGTTGCTGCTGCAGCACTACCAGGGCGACATCACCAAGTTGATCAGCCACGTGCGCGTGCACCGCCTGGTGTTCAGCGAGAAAGACCGCATCGGCATCGGCACGTTCCAGCCGAAAGACGAAAAAAATCAGGACTCGACGGAGCTCACCGGCGACATCAACTACCGCCGCATCGCCGAGTACGGCAGCGACTCCGACCCGCGCGCGTTCAACTTCGACGGCGAGTTCTGCGTCGCCAACCGCGGCGTCATCGAGTTCGTCGAAATGCTGAAGCTCGACGTGGCCTTCCTCTACGACCTGCTCGGCGCCACGCAGGAGCACAAGATCAAGCCCAAGAAGTTCCCTCAGACAGACATCGACGAGGTGATCATCGGGCACACCAACGAGCCAGAATTCAAGAAGCTCGAGTCGAACGAATTCATGGAAGCGTTGCGCGACCGCACGATCAAGATCGACGTGCCGTACATCACCAAGCTCTCTGAAGAGGTGAAGATCTACGAGAAGGAGTTCAACTCGACGCGCATTCGCGGAAAAAACATCGCGCCGCACACACTCGAGATGGCGGCCATGTGGGCGGTGCTGACGCGCCTCGAAGAGCCGAAGAAGCACAACCTGTCTGTGATTCAGAAGCTCAAGCTCTACAACGGCAAGACGCTCCCGAATTTCACCGAAGACAACATCAAAGAGCTTCGTAAAGAATCGCTGCGCGAAGGCCTCGAAGGCATCTCGCCCCGCTACATTCAAGACAAGATCAGCAACGCGCTGGTGAGCGACAAGAGCGAGTCGAGCATCAACCCGTTCATGGTGCTCAACGAGCTCGAGACCGGCCTGAAGCAGCACTCGCTCATCTCGAACGAGGAGCTGCGCAAGAAGTACCGCGAGCTCTTGAACGTGGTGAAGCAGGAATACGAAGACATCGTGAAGAACGAGGTGCAGCGCGCGATCTCGGCCGACGAAGATGCGATTGCGAAGTTGTGCAGCAACTTCATCGACAGCGTAAAGGCCTATACCCAGAAAGAGAAGATCAAGAACAAGTACACGGGCCTCTACGAAGAGCCCGACGAGCGCCTCATGCGGTCGATCGAAGAGAAGATCGACATTCCCGACTCGCGCAAAGACGACTTCCGCCGCGAGATCATGAACTACATCGGCGCGCTCGCCATCGACGGCAAGACCTTCAACTGGCGCACCAACGAGCGTCTGCAGAAGGCGCTCGAGCTGAAACTGTTCGAAGATCAGAAAGACAGCATCAAGCTCAAGACGTTGGTCAGCTCTGTGGTCGATAAAGACACGCAAGAGAAGATCGACGTGGTGAAGAGCCGGCTGATCAAGAACTTCGGGTACGACGAAGAGTCGGCCACCGACGTTCTCAACTTCGTCGCTTCCATCTTCGCTCGCGGCGACGCGAAGGAATGACGCCGTGGCCCTGCGCATCGATCAAGATCACAGTCGCTTCAAACAAATCGTCCGCGGGAAGATCAAACAGAACCTGAAGAAGTACGTTCAGCAGGGCGAAATGCTCGGCAAGAAGGGAAAGGAGTTCATCTCCATTCCCGTGCCGTTCATCGACGTGCCGCACTTCAAACATGGCTCACGGCAAGGCGGCGTGGGCCAGGGTGAAGGCAACCCCGGAGATCAGATCGGCCAGGGACCACAGCAACCGGGTGACGGCTCGGGCAAGGCTGGCGAAGGTGAAGGCCAGCACGTGCTCGAGGTCGACGTCTCGCTCGACGAGCTCGCCGCGATTCTGGGCGAAGAGCTTCAGCTGCCGAACATCGAGCACCGCGGCAGCGAGAAAATCGTCACCACGAAGATCAAGTACACGGGCATCAACAACGTAGGCCCGCAGTCACTGCGGCACTTCAAGCGCACGTTCAAAGAAGCGCTGAAGCGGCAGATCTCGAGCGGCACGTACAACCCAGACAAGCCAATCATCATTCCCATCAAGCAAGACATTCGCTTCCGCACGTTCAAGATGGAGAACCTGCCGGAGACGAACGCGGTCATCATCTACATGATGGACGTGTCTGGCTCGATGGGCGACGAACAGAAGGAGATCGTTCGCATCGAGAGCTTCTGGCTCGATACGTGGCTCAAGTCTCAATACAAAGGCCTCGAGACACGCTTCATCATTCATGACGCCGTGGCCCGTGAAGTCGACCGTGAGACGTTTTTCCACACGCGCGAATCGGGCGGCACGATGATCTCGAGCGCGTACAAGCTGTGCCGCGACATCATCAAGGCCGACTACCCGGCGAGCTCGTGGAACATCTACCCGTTCCACTTTTCTGACGGCGACAACTGGTCGGCCGACGACACGCGGCAGTGCATTGATTTGCTCAAGACAGACGTACTGGGTGACGTGAACCAGTTCGCGTATGGCCAGGTCGAGTCGCCCTACGGCTCTGGGCAGTTCATCAAAGACCTGCGCGAGCACCTCGGCGACAACGACAAGATCTCGCTGAGTGAAATCGCCGACAAAGACGGAATTTACGGTTCGATTAAAGACTTCCTGGGCAAGGGCCGCTAACCACACATGCCTAAGTCACTGACACCCAGACTGCAGGACATCAAGAACGAGATCGAAGGGTACGCCCGCGCCTTCGGCCTCGACTGCTTCGACCAGGTCTTCGAAGTGCTCTCGACCGACGAGCTCAACATGGTCGCGGCCTACGGCGGCTTTCCCACGCGCTACCCGCATTGGCGTTGGGGCATGGAATACGAGCAGCTCTCGAAGAGCTCCGAGTACGGCCTCTCGAAGATCTACGAGCTCGTCATCAACAACAACCCGTCGTACGCCTACCTGCTCGAGGCGAACGCCGAGGTCGATCAGAAGCTCGTCATGGCGCACGTGTATGGCCACAACGACTTCTTCAAGAACAACTTCACGTTCAAATTCACCAACCGCAAAATGATGGACGAGATGGCCAACCACGCCACTCGCGTGCGCCGGTGGATTGACAAGATTGGCGTCGAGAAGGTCGAAGACTTCATCGACGTGGCGCTCTCACTCGAGAACCTCATCGATCAATACGCGCCCCACATCAAACGAAACCCCGACCCGCGCGTCGCCGAAGAGCAGAAGAACCAGCGCGCCGAGGGCATTCGTGTCGACCGCGACTACATGCGGCCGTACATGAACCCGCGCGAGTTCGTCGACTCTCAGAACAAGAAGGTCGAAGCCGAGAAGTTGCTCGAGAAGAAGTTCCCCGAGCGACCGCAGCGCGACGTGCTGGCCTTCCTCCTCGAGCACGCGCCGCTCGAAGACTGGGAACACGACATCCTCTCCATCGTGCGCGACGAGGCGTACTACTTCGCGCCGCAGGGCCAGACGAAGATCATGAACGAGGGCTGGGCCAGCTACTGGCACTCCACGATCATGACGACGCGCGCGCTCAAAGATCACGAGATCATCGACTACGCCGATCACCACTCCGGCACGATGGCCACACAGCAGGGCAAGCTGAACCCATACAAGCTCGGCATCGAGCTCTATCGAGACATCGAAGACCGCTGGAACAAGGGTCGCTTCGGCAAAGAGTGGGAAGAGTGTGACGACCTGCGCCTGCGCCGCAGCTGGGACAAGAACCTCGGCGCCGGCCGCGAGAAGATCTTCGAGGTGCGCAAGCACTACAACGACATCACGTTCATCGACGCGTTTCTGACGCCCGAGTTCGCGATCGAACAGAAGCTGTTTGCCTTCAACTTCAATGACAAGAAGAACACGTGGGAAATTGCCACCCGCGAGTTCAAGAAGGTCAAAGACAAGCTGCTGCAGTCACTCACCAACTTCGGCCAGCCCGTCATCGACGTCACCGACGCGAATTATGAGAACAAGGGCGAGCTGGTGCTCTCACACAAGCACGACGGCAGCGATCTCGACCCGAACTACGCGAGAGAGACGCTCAAGAACCTGCAAGCGCTGTGGAAGCGCCCCGTCGGCATCGTCACCAGGGTCGAAGGCAAGAGCCACCTGCTGCGCCACGACGGCACACACTTCACAGAGAAGAAGATCGACCTCTAAAGCTTTCCATTGCGCTGTAAATCTTGTGACACGTGTTGAATCAACTGCGCGATGGTCGGCACCCAATGTGTCCCATGAAAATCACCTCGACGAGTCGCACCAGCCTCCCCGCAGTTCCTCCCAGCCCCAAGAAGGAGCCGGCGGCGACCGCGGTGAAAGCGGGCGGCTGGGGTCGCTCGAGTTCGCCGAGCGAAAAGAAGGTGCTCGAGGGTGTCATCGACGAAGCCATTGGGCTGAAGAGCGGCGCCTCGTTCAACGTTCGCCTCGGTCACGCCAGGCAGGTCGCCAGCACGTTCGGTCAAGACAGCACGCGAGTCATCACCGAGCGCCTGGCTTCGAAGCTCCCCGCCGGAAGCCCTGAAGAGCGCGCGCGCATCTACCGCGCGGCGACGACGCTGGGGGCCAACTCGGCCGCGTTGACGGAGCGCATTCTGCGAGACGCCGTGAACTCAGGTGACGCGAAGCTCGCGCTGGAGTTGGTGCACGATGGCGCGAAGCTGAGCAAGAGCGACCGCACGAAGCTGGCGCCGCACATTCGCGGCGACGACGTGCTGCAGAGCGCCGATGGAACGAAAGACCTGACGCGCACGGCGATTTCAGTGCTCGCAGAGCAGCCCGCGCAGCTCGAGAAGTTCGCGCGCTCGGTGTCGTCACCGGCGGTGCTCTTCGTCGACGTGCTGGTCAACAAAGACAAAGCGCTCGCCGCCGTGCTCAAGCCGCTCGTGAAGCTGCTCACGCCGAAGGAGGCCGACGGTCTCGCGCGCCGTCACTTCGTGGTGACCGACCTCCGCGCTGACTTCCAGGCGCGCGCCGCACAAAAATGAGCCGCGAAGGAGCGTTGAGTTCAAAGCTCCTTTAAGGTGCGGCGCCATGCTGGTCGCCGTCGCCCTTACTGGCCTTCTCTTGAGCGCGCAGGACTCGACGCGCATCAAGAACCGACGCCTCGACAAGAATCAGACCGTCGCGGCCGCGATGTACGCCGCCGGCCTCGACGAGGGCACCGTCAATTCAGTGCACGGGGCGCTGGAGGCCGCGGAGTTCAACTTTCGCAAGGCGCGCCCCGGCGACCAGCTTCGCTTCGTGTTTCGTCACGGGCAGCTCGACGTGCTCGATTACCGTCGCAACCTGCTCACCGAGTGGCAGGTGCGCCGCGACGGCGATCGCTACATCGGCCGCAAACGTGAAATTGAACGTGAACAGCGCGTCGACACCGTCGAGCTGACCGTCGAGTCGAACGTGTGGGACGCGGCCATCGCCGCTGGTGAGCACCCCAACATCGCCATCACGCTTTCTGACGTCTTCGCGTGGGACGTGGACTTCTACCGCGACGTGCAGAAGGGCGACCGCATGCGCGCCGTCGTCGAGAAGGTCATTCACAAAGGCCGCACGCTTGAATACGGCCGCGTGTTGGCTGCTGAGTACGTCGGCAGGTCCGTCGGTACGAAGCGCTCGTTCCGCTACAAGATGCCAGACGGCGTCGAGACGTTCTTCACCGAAGACGGCCTGTCGGCGCGCAAGACGTTCCTCAAGTCGCCGCTCAAGTACGCGCACGTGACCAGCGGCTTCGGGAGCCGCTTTCACCCGGTGCTCAACTACGTCGGCAATCACAACGGCGTCGACTACCACGCGCCCGTCGGTACTCCGGTGTGGGCGGTTTCTGATGGCACCGTCACCCGCGCCGGCTGGGACGAAGGCGGCGGCAACATCGTGTGCATCAAACACGTCATGAGCTTCGAGTCTTGCTACATGCACCTCTCGAAGATCCTCGTGAAGGTCGGCCAGCGCATCGCGCAGAAGACCGTGCTCGCTGAGTCTGGCAACACCGGCAAATACACGACAGGGCCGCATCTGCACTTCGGGCTCAAGCGTGGCGGAAGCTGGTCGAACCCGCTGAACCAGAACTTCCCGCGCGCTGAACCGCTGCCCGGAGAGCTGCTCAACGACTTCAAAGAGAAGATCGCCGAGACCGCCGCGCGCCTCGCTGTGAAGCCAGTCGCCAGCGCGCAGTGACGTCACCTCGGGCGGGCTGTGGTTCGCCGCGTCGGTCTTGTTCTGTCGTGCCTGGGGAGCATCACCGCGCCGAGCGCACCCGGGCTCTCTCAAGCGCAACTCCTCTTGCGTGGCCGTCATCGCCGCCAGCTTGCATGTCGCATCACCTCTCGAGCTGTTGGTGCGCGCAGCGCCGAACGACTACCGCCGTCAGGCCCACGTCGACTCGAGCCATGTCACCGAGCATGTGCCGTTTCTGACCGCCGACACCGTGGTCACGCATCGGCCGCCGCGCCCACGCTGGTACGTGGACCCGCTCGCGTTTGCACAGCGCGCTCGGCAGCACCTCGCCTATCGTTGAAGTGGAACTTTGGGGTCGGTCCACGCGGTCGCGTGCACTAAACGCGGCGCATGGCCTCTGACGCTCGTACCGGTTCTTCTCCCGAAGCACTCCGCCGCGCCTTCGTCGAACACGTCGAGTTCACCCGCGGCAAGAACTTCGATTCAGCCGGCGCGTGGGACCGCTACACGGCGCTCGCGTTGACGGTGCGGGATCGCCTCGCGCAGAGCTGGGTGAAGACCTCGCGCCGCTACTACCAGCACGACGTGAAGCGCGCGTACTACCTCTCGGCCGAGTACCTGCTCGGCCGCGCGCTCGGCAACAACCTCATCAACATGAACCTGTGGGAGCCCACGCGCGAAGCGCTGCGGCACCTCGGCGTCGATCTCACCACGCTGCTCGAAATGGAGCCCGACGCGGGCCTCGGCAACGGCGGCCTGGGGCGCCTCGCGGCGTGCTTCCTCGACTCGCTGGCGACGCTCGACATGCCGGCGGTGGGCTACGGCATTCGCTACGAGTTCGGCATCTTCACGCAGGAGATTCTGCGCGGGTACCAGGTCGAGCGCGCCGACGAGTGGCTCAAGTTCGGCAACCCGTGGGAGATGGTTCGCCCTGATCGAATGGTGCCGGTGCGCTTCTACGGTCACGTCGAGCAGACGCAGTTGCCCGACGGCCGCATGGCTTCGCAGTGGGTCGGCGGAAAGACGGTCATGGGCGTACCGTGGGACACGCCGATCGCCGGCTTCGGCGCGAAGACGGTGAACACCCTGCGTTTGTGGCAGGCGCGCGCGTCCGCAGAGTTCGACTTCGCGCTGTTCAACGACGGCGACTACGAGCGCAGCGTCGTCGAGAAGAACGACTCAGAGGTCATTTCGAAGGTGCTGTACCCGAATGATCAGAACCAGGCCGGCAAGGAGCTGCGGCTCAAGCAGGAGTACTTCTTCGTCGCCTGCTCCATCGCCGACATCATGCGGCGCTACCTGAAGACCCACACCGACTTCGTGCAGTTCCCCACGAAGGTGGCGATTCAGTTGAACGACACGCACCCCGCCATCGCCATTGCCGAGTTGATGCGCGTGTTCGTCGACGAGAAGAAGTTGCCGTGGGACGAAGCGTGGAGCCTCACCGCCGCGACGTTCGGCTACACGAACCACACGCTGCTGCCCGAAGCGCTCGAGAAGTGGCCGGTGACGCTGTTCGAGCGCCTGCTGCCGCGACACCTGCAGATCATCTACGAAATCAACGCGCGCTTTCTGCGCACGGTGCAGATCCGCTGGCCGTTCGACACCGAGCGCGTGCAGCGCATGTCGCTCATCGAAGAGGGCCGCGAAAAGCAGGTGCGCATGGCGTACCTGGCGACCGTCGGCAGTCACTCCGTCAACGGCGTGGCCGCGCTGCACAGCAAGCTGCTCAAAGAAGACGTGCTCGACGACTTCGCCGAAATGTACCCCGAGCGCTTCAACAACAAGACGAACGGCGTGACGCCGCGGCGCTGGTTGTTGGCGTGCAACCCCCGGCTCTCGAAGCTCATCACCGAGGCCATTGGTGACGGCTGGGCGAAGAACCTCGACCGGCTCTCGGAGCTCGAGAAGTTCGCCGACGACGCGCAGTTCGTTCGCCAGTTCAAAGACGCGAAGCTGGCGAACAAGGTCGACCTCGCGACGCACCTGCGCGACGTGATGTGGACGTCGCTCGACGCCGGCGCGATCTTCGACGTGCAGATCAAACGCTTGCACGAATACAAACGGCAGCTGCTCAACGCGCTGCACATCGTCCACCTGTGGACGAAGGCGCGCAACGACCCGAAGTCGCTCATTCACCCGCGCGCGTTCCTCTTCGGCGCGAAGGCCGCGCCGGGGTACCGCACGGCGAAGCTCATCATTCGGCTCATCAACGGCATCGGCGAGGTGGTGAACAGCGACGCGGCGCGCACCGGGCTGCGCGTGAACTTCATTCCCAACTACCGGGTGTCGCTGGCTGAACGCATCATTCCCGCAGCCGACGTGTCGGAGCAGATCAGCACCGCCGGCATGGAAGCCTCGGGCACCGGCAACATGAAGTTCGCGATGAACGGCGCGCTCACCGTCGGCACGCTCGACGGCGCGAACATCGAAATTCGCGACGCAGTGGGAAATGAGAACTTCTTCCTCTTCGGGCAGACCGCCGAAGAGGTCACCGCGACGTGGAACCGTGGCTACACCGGCCGCGAAATCTACGAGACCAACGCCGACGTGAGAGAAGTGCTCGACCTCGTGGCGTCGGGCTTCTTCTCGCCTGAAGACAAGGCTCTCTTCCGCCCGCTGGTCGACTCGCTCATCAACGAAGACCGCTACCTCGTGCTCGCCGACTTCGACGCGTACGTGAAGGCGCAGGCCGCAATGGCGACGAAGTACGTCGACGAGAAAGCGTGGTGGCGCTCGAGCATCATCAACGTGGCGCGCATGGGCTTCTTCTCGTCTGACCGCACCATCAAGGAATACGCGAAGGACATCTGGGGCATCTCGTCGACGCCGCCAGGGGCCGACGAGTAGTCACTCGAAGACGAGCCAGCCGAAGCGCGGCAACGCGTGGAAGTCACCGACGAAGAGGGGCGAGAACGACTGCCCCTCGATGTTGGTGCGCCGCGCGATGTGCTCGAGGCGGTACGCGTTGAAGCGCCAGCGCTCGCCTTTCTGCGGCGGCAGGTGCGGCACTGCGGTGAGCTTCGCGATGGGGATCTGCATCTCGGCGGTCCAGTACTCGTCGGTGTCGCTGTCGTCGTCGAGCGTTCCCTTGATGAAGACGGCGCTCTTCATGCCTGACTCCCACTTCATGGCTTCGGCGAGATCGCTGCGACGGGCGACGAAGCTCGCGTCGAAGTTCACGTTGTGCGGCGAGACCTGCAGCTCGTTGTACGTGCGGCCGTCAGCGTCGGCGTCGATGAAAACTTCGACCACGTCTTCGTTGTAGATGGCGTCGTCTTTGTTGCGCAGCGAGCCCCAGACGTCGGGGTCTTCTGCGCGAAACGCCACGTAGAGGTTCTCGTCGTCCCACACCATGCGGAAGGTCGTCTTCCGCGTGATGGGGCCACCGTCGAAGCTGCGCGTCAGCGGCACTTCTTTCGCGCTCGCCCACACCGCGTCGTCGAGCTTGCCGTCGATGACGGGCGCTTTGGTGGCGCGCGCCATCGGGTACTCGGGCAGCGGCTGCGCGGTGGGGCCTTCGATCTTCGGGCCCAGCACACGACCATCGGTGTCAGCGAGCGCCGCCGTGTCAATGGGCAGCCGCCCGGAGTCGTTCCAGAAGCCAATGTGGAGCCGCAACGTGCCGTTGAAATTGGGCATCTGAAAAGCGTGCACGTCTTCGATGACCTTGCCTTGCGGCCACGTACCGAGCGGAGCGGCGCCCTGCTGAAGCTCGTGGTCGAGGTTGCCCACCTGCTGCCGCGTCGACTCGTCGACCACGTGCAGAAAGAAGCGCCACGGCCCGCCGGTGACGGCTTTGTCGGCGCGGAAGTAGTGGCGCAGTTGCACCTGTTGGCCGGGCTGCGGCTTCGCGGGCTCCACGATGCTGCCCAGGTATGTCACCGCACCTCCTGCCCACGTCGCGCCGCTGGTGTGGGTGAGGTTCGCTGGCGCCGCGTCGAGAGCGCGAAGCTGGTTCGACACGGGCGCCGGGGCGCGCTGCGGGTTCGACTTCGGCCGGGGCCCCGCTTGTTCGTCACGACAGCTGGCTCCGAGAATCACCACGCACAGAAGGGCATTGAGACGCATCGCGGCGCGGAGACTATGCGTTCTCGCAACGCGGACTCTTCGAGAAGTGAGCCATGGTGATTTCGCGTGGTTAGCGACGGCATCAACCCTGCTTTGTCGACGGCGCGCCATGCTCATCGACATCATCTGGAACCACGAAACGACGCGCGTTGACCTCGCTGACGGCACGCTGACCGTCGGAGGCAGCCTGAAGGATCACATTCGCCTCGACGGGTTGCCGCACGCCCTGCTCTCGCTGACGTCGGCGGGCCAGCAGTTGAGCGTCACGGCGCAGCGCTCGGTGCGCATCGGTGCATCACTCTTTCCTGCGCGCATTCCGCGGCTCGTGGTGGCCGACGAAGAGCTCAAGCTCCCCAACGACGTCATCATTCGCCGGGTGCTCGACGTGAAGCTGCGCGAGTCACGAAAGAGCATCGACACCGCCTTCGTTGCCGGGCAACTGTTGAGCGGCGCCGCCGTCGACGTTCAAGATACGCGGGCTGCGTCATTCACCTGCGTCACCGGGTTGGACCAGGGTCGCGTGTTCCCCATTCCATTCGAAGACAACCTCATCGGCCGCGCCGACGACGCCGTCATTCGCATTCGGGATCGCGCGGTGAGCCGTCAGCAGGCGAAGTTGATGAAGCGCGGCAAGGCCTTCTTTCTCGAGACCGTGCCGTCGTCGATGAATGGCGTGTACGTGAACGGTCGACTGCTCAAGAAGCCGCTGGAGCTCAAGACCGGCGACACCGTCGAGCTGGGTCAGACCGTGCTGCGCTTCGACTCATCTGAACGTGCGCCCCAGGAAATGACGGCTGTCGCGCCTTCTGCTCCGCCAGAGCCCGTCGTCACGCCGGCCGTCGCCGAGCTGCCTCCGTTGGTCGAAGCCCTCGAGCCCACCGCGCAGCCACGCACCTTCGGCATCGAGCTGCTGATGATGGGCGCTGGCGTCGGGCTCACGCTGTTGGGCATGGGCATCGCGGCGATGATGCTGCGCTCGTGACGCTCAGAACGAGTTGCCGATGTTGAACTCGAACTGAATCGGCTGGTCTCCTGCACGACGCGTCAGTGGAATGCCCCACTCGAAGCGCAGCGGGCCGATGGGCGAGAACCAGCGCACACCGAAGCCGACCGAGTACAACAAGCCGAGCGGCGTCACCTGAGGGTTGCCCGGGTCTTGTTGGAAGAAGCCCACGTCGCGGCCGAAGGCGTTGCCGGCGTCGAAGAAGATGACGCCACGAATGCCGACCTTCTCGATGAGCGGAATCTCGAGCTCAGCGTTGAAGATGAACTGCTTGTTGCCACCGACGCGCAGCGCCGACACCGGAGAGTCAGGCGCGAGCGCGCCGTACACCAGCTCTTGCGGCGCGACCTGGCGCAGCGGGTAGCCGCGAATGGTGTTGATGCCACCGAGGAAATAGAGCTCGCTGACCGGCAACCGACGGCCGTCTTGCGGCGACGGGTAGTGCTCCTGCAGGTAGCCGATCTGCGCGTTCATCTTGAACACGGAGCCGAACGGCAGCGGGAAGTACACGCGCTGGTACGCCGTGAAGCGGTTGAAGTTGTATTGCTCCTCGGGCTTGAACGGGTTGAGGAAGAACGGCGACGTCTCGACTGACGCGAACGACAGCCAGCCCTGCGACGGGAAGAGGCGGTTGTTTCGCTTGTCCCACGTCCACGACAGCCGCACCGCGCTGGTGACGCCGCTGCGGAACTGGCCGGCCAACACCGCGCCCGTGGCCTGGCTGCCGACGGTCACGTTCACGCGCTCGAAGGTGTAGCCCACGTTCAAGCTCATCTCGTCCTGCACGAGGTAGTAGCCGAGGCTCGCCGTGCCGCCGAAGGCGTCGCGAACGAAGCCGAAGTAGTCGAGCTGCGTGCGGTACGCGTCGACCGAGAAGATGAAGTTCGTGTCGAGGAAGTACGGGTCGAAGTAGCTGAGCTGGAAGAACTGACGAAGCGCCGAAATCTGTGCGCTGGCAGAGACCGACTGGCCCCACCCGAGGAAGTTCTGCTGCGCGATCTGCGCCGTGAAGATGAACGACTCGACGTTCGAGAAGCCCAGGCCCACCTGGAACGTACCGGTCGACTTCTCTTTCACCTCGACCTGCACCACGACGTGCTCACCGTCTGAGCCGGGCTTGTGCGTGACCTCGACGCTCTCGAAGAAGCCCAACGCCGTGGCCTTCTCTTTCGAGCGGCGCATGCCGGTGCCGTTGAAGAGCTCGCCTTCGTACACACGCAGCTGGCGTCGAATGACTTTGTCGCGCGTCTTGGTGTTGCCGACGATGTCGATGCGCTCGATGTAGACCTTGGGCCCCTTCTGGACGTCGAAGGTCAGGTCGATGGTCTTCGCCTCCGCGTTGACCGCGGTGACGGGCGTGATGTTCGCGTAGGCGTGCCCCGAGTCGTAATAGACGTCGGTGATGGCCTGAATGTCTTTGGCGAGCAGAGAACGATTGAAGGTCGTGTTCTCTTTGCTGCTCATCAACTTGTGGAGCAGCTCCTTGCTGACGAGCAGGTCACCCGAGAAGTCGAGCTTGCCGACGTTGAACGTCTCGCCCTCTTCGATGCGAATGGTGATGGTGATGAAGCGCTTGTCAGGCGAGAGCGTGACGATGGGCTTGTCGACGCGCACGTTGATGAAGCCGCGGTCGAAGTACGCCATCTGAATGATCTGCAGGTCGCGCTGAAAGAGCTCTTCACGGTACGTGCCCTGGCTGGTGAGGAACGAGAGGTAGCCGCCCTCCTGCGTCCCCATCACCGACTTCAGCTCGTCCTGAGGCACCTTCTGCACGCCGAGGAAGATGATCTCCTTCACCATCACCTTGGCGTGCTCGGCGATCACGAACACGAGGTCGACTTCTTTGCCCTCGGCGTCGATGGGCCGAACTTCGTGCTTCACCTCAGCGAGGAAGAAGCCCTTCTCGACGTACTTATCGAGGATCTTCTTCTCGTTACGCTTGGCCGCCGACACGTCGAGAATCGTGAAGGCCTTGATGTCGATGAGATCTTTGAAGTCGTCCTTCGAGAGCTCGTCGTTGCCCGAGAGCTGCACCGAACGCACCGTCGGCTTCTCGGTGACGCGCACCACGTAGGCCACGCCAGCAGGCGTGCGCTGCACCAACAACTGCACGTCGTTGAAGTACTTGAGCGCCCACAACGCGCGGAGGTCGTCGCTGGTGCGCGAGCCGTCGAAGAGATCTCCGACCTTCTGCTTGAGCGCACGCGCGATGGCGGGCGCTTCGACACGGCGGTTCCCTTCGACACGGATCTCGGTGATGCGGTCCGACTCGTCGCGCGCGGGGGCGTCGTTCAGCAGCTGCGCGCGGGCCGTCAGCGGGGCCGTCAGCGCGGCCACACACAGGCAAGTCAGCATGAAGAAGAGGCGCGAAATCACGGCGAAGGGCGGCGCACGTATAAGTACGAAGCCGCACGCAATACGAGGGAAAACGCCGAACGATTTCAGGCCGCTACGTCGTTTGCAGCGTTCACCACGAGGCCGTCTTTGAGGCGCAGTCGGCGCGGCATCGACTTCGCCAGCACCTCGTTGTGCGTCACCACGATCGCCGTGATCCCGAGGTCTTTGTTCACCTCGCGCAGCAACGCGTGAATGCCCTCGCCGGTCTTCGGGTCGAGGTTGCCGGTGGGCTCGTCAGCCAACAGCAGGTCGGGCTCGAGCATCAACGCACGCGCCAGCGCCACGCGCTGCGACTCACCGCCCGACAGCTCACCGGGCTTGTGCTCTGCGCGCTCCGCCAGCCCGACGCGCTCCAGCAGCTCGCGGGCACGCTTGAGTGCGCTCTTCTTGTCTTGTCGCAAAAAGAGCGCCGGCATCGCCACGTTCTCTTCGGCGGTGAACTCCGGCAGCAGAAAGTGCGACTGAAAGACGAAGCCGATGGAGCGGTTGCGGAACTCCGCGACCGCCGCGTCGTTCATGTCGAACACCGACTTGCCCTTGAAGCGCAGCTGGCCCGACGCCGGCAGGTCCAACGTGCCGACGACGTGGAGGAACGTGCTCTTGCCCGAACCCGACGCGCCGATGAGCGAGACCAGCTCGCCCTTTTCGATGCCCACCGTCACGCCACGCAACACGTCGATGCGCTTCCCGTTGAGAAAGTACGACTTGTGCACGTCTTCGACTTCGAGAAACGAGGCACTCATCATTCCGCCTTCAACCCATCGACGGGCTCGACCTGCGAGGCCTTGAGCGCCGGGTAAATGCTCGCGAGGAACGTCACCAGAATCGCGATGACCACCGAGAGCGCCGTCTGGAACGGCTCGATGCGCACCGGCAACGCGGGGATGTAATAGACCTGCGGGTCGAGCTTGATGCCCACGCGCTCGATGAAGAAGCACCACGCGAGGCCGGAAATCAGCCCCAGCACCGAGCCGGCGACGCCGATCTGCAGACCTTCGGCGAGGAAGATCTTAACGATGCCGCCGTCGGGCACGCCGAGCGCCTTGAGCACTGAAATCTCTTTGCGCTTCTCGAGCACCAGCATCACCACGGTGGCCACGATGAGCCCCGCCGCGACGATGGTGATGATCGACAAGATGATGCCCATGACCAGCTTCTCGAGCCGCAGCGCCGCGAAGAGGTTCTTGTTCATCTCGCCCCAGTCTTTGGTGCGGTACGGGTAGCCCTCGAGCAGGTCGTACACGGCCTTCATGGTGCCGCGCGCGTTGTCGATGTCTTTGACCTTCACCTCGATGCCGCTGGCGCCCTTCACGTTGAAGAACGTCTGCGCTTCGGTGAGGTGGATGTAGACGAACTTCGAGTCGTACTCGTACATGCCCGAATAGAAGATGCCCGCCACGCGGAACGGGCGGCTCTTGGGCATGGGGCCCTGAGGCCCGAGCTCGCCACCGATGGGCGAGACCACGTTGACGCGATCTCCGACCACCACGCGCAGTGACGACGCGAGCTCACGGCCAATGAGAATGCCCGGCAGCTGCACTTCGACTTCTTTGTCGGGCGCTGGCAGCTCGAGCAGCGGGTCGCGCTCGATGTCGGTGGGCCCCGCGGGTTTGCTGTCGAACGCGGGCTCGTTCAGCTCGGCGAGGCGCTTGCGTTTGATCTGCGTGGGGTCCGTGAGCCACTCCAACTTTCCGCCCGGCAGCAGGTATTCTGGAATGTCGGTGACGGAGCCGACCGACGCCGGGTCGATGCCCTTGATCATCGAGCCGGAGATGTTGCCGTCAGACGAGATCATCACCTCGTTCAAGATGAAGGGCGTGGCGCCGGCGATGCCGCGAACGCCCAGCACCTTCTTCATGATGTCCTCGTACTCCGGCATCTGCGGGTCGTAGCGCATGACCACGCCGTGCGAATTCGTGCCGAGGATCTTCTTCTGCAGGTCGGCCTCGAAGCCGCTCATCACCGACAACACGATGACGAGCGCCATCACGCCGACGCCCACGCCGCCGACTGAAATCGCCGTCATCAGCGCGGTGGGTGACTGCTCTTTCAACTTCACGTCGTTGAGCGCGGCCGCCGCGACGAGCGGGTCTTTCTGACCGAGCCGCTTGATGCGCGTACGTTCGACCACGCGCTCGGCGGCGTTGATGATGGCCCAGAGAATCAACGGCGGAATGATGCCGAGAATCAGCACGCCGAAGACGCCGAGCAGCAGGCGCACGCGGAACACCGACACGTGCCGCGTGGCGATGAACAACTCGTACGACAGGCGCAGGTCAACCTTGCCCGACGACGTCGACACGAAGCCGAGGCTGATGCCGATGAAGAGCGCCAGGAACAGCGCGATGGTGATGATCCAATAGCCGAGCGCGGGCTGGTTCTCGCCGAGCAGCGACGACAGGTAGACGACCTCACGCAGCCGGTAGCCGAGCTTGAGCATCAGCTCCGGCACGAAGTGCATCGCCGTGAGCACCACGGGCACGGGCAACCCGAAGTACAGCACCGCCAACGTGGCTTCAGGCGTCGACAGCCGCTTCGAGTTCGCCGCGCCGAGGAAGCCGCCCGCGAACGCCAGCGTCATCGACACCGCGAACGCGACGAGGAACGACGAGACCGGCGACAAGCCGCCCTGCACCACGCCGCCTTGCACCGAGCCCTTGCCGACCACCAGCAGGTACGCGCCGATGAACGCCACCTCAGCGAGGAAGATGCCGAAGCCGAACGCCGCGAGCGTGCCCCAGTGAAAGTCGACGAACGTCGCCAGCCGCGGGTGCAACGGCTTGCCCGCTGCCGCGCTGAGCGCTGCGGTCGAGACCGGCGCGCGCTCGAACGTGAACGCCAGCAGGCCCCACCCGGCCACCCACGCCAACGAGCCGACGATGAGGTGCGTCTGCCCGAGCGCCAACGCGCTGGGCGTGCCGATGGCCTTCACCGTGGCGACCGCCTCGGCGTGACCCAGCACTGATCCCGCGCCGGTCAGCAAGTCGACGAAGAAGCCCCAGCCCATGAGGCCCAGGCTCCACTCGCCGAGCACGAACGGCAGCAGCTCCGCGCGCACGAGCCCCACCAGCAGCTCGATGAAACCGAGCAGCAGCAACACCGACGCGACGGCGAGCTTCTGGGTGCGGGTCACTTCGTGGGCTTGAGCAGAGGGAAGAGGATGACGTCGCGAATCGACGGGGCGTCGGTCAACAGCATCGCCAGGCGATCAATTCCAATGCCCTGACCGGCGGTGGGCGGCAGCCCGTGCTCGAGCGCACGGATGTAGTCGTGGTCGTAGTCCATCGTCTCCTGCTGGCCGCGCGTCTTGGCGTCGAGCTGCGACTGGAAGCGCTGGGCCTGGTCCACGGGGTCGTTCAACTCAGAGAACGCGTTGGCGATTTCGCGACCGACACAGAACAGCTCGAAGCGATCCGTCACTGCGGGGTTCGCGTCGTTGCGGCGCGCGAGCGGGCTCGTCTCGACGGGGAACTGCGTGATGAACGTGGGCTGCACCAGCTCACCTTCGACGTACTGCTCGAAGAGCGTGCCGATGAGCTCGCCGGTGTTCATCGTGGCGATGCTGGCCTTGTCTTTCTCTTCTGCGCGACGTGCCGCGACGGCGCGGAGCTTCTCGACGTCGGAGAAGTCGGCAGCCGAGAACTCCTTCACGCGCGCGGAGATCGACTCCGTCATCGGAATGCGCGGCCAGCCCTTCTTGAAGTCGATGGTGTGCTCGCCGTACTTGACGATCGACGAGCCCGTCACCGCGACGGCGGCCTCGGAGATCATGTCTTCGGTGAGGTCCATCAGGTCTTCGTACGTGGCGTACGCCTGGTAGAACTCGAGCATCGTGAACTCCGGGTTGTGGCGCGTGCTGACGCCCTCGTTCCGGAAGTTGCGGTTGATTTCGTAGACGCGATCGAAGCCACCGACCACGAGCCGCTTCAAGTGCAGCTCCGGCGCGATGCGCATGAAGAGGTCGATGTCGTACGTGTTGTGGTGGGTGACGAACGGTCGCGCCGCCGCCCCCGACACCAGCGAGTGCATCATCGGCGTTTCAACTTCGAGGAAGTCGCGGCGGTTCAAGAACTCACGAATGAACTGCACCAGCTTCGTGCGCTTCTTGAAGGTCTCCCTGACGCTCGGGTTCGAGAGCAGATCGACGTAGCGGCGGCGGTAGCGCTCTTCAGTGTCAGCGAGCGCCTGTGATTCAGCCCAGGCCTTGTTCACCGCGCCGGGCAGCGCCTTGAGCTCGTCACCTGCGAGCGACTTCGACTGCTCGGCGACCGCGTCGTTGCGCGCCACCTCGCGCTGGTCGTGCGCCGCCGCGTTCACCGCCGCCATCACCGCTTCAGCCGCGGCCTTCACGCGCGCCAGCTGCTCGGGCGTCAGCTTCACCTTCGCGTCGTCGCCGCTGTACTTGCCGGGCAGACCACGCAGCGCCTTGCCCAGAAACTTCAAACTCGTGGCGGCCAGCGTCAGCTCGCCGGTCTTCGACTTGAACAAGGTGCCCGTCACGCCGACGAAGTCAGCGAGGTCGGTGAGCTTCCACACCTTGAACGCGTCGTCGCCGAGCACGTCTTTCTTCACGTGAACCTGCAAGCTGCCGCTGCGGTCTTGCAGCACGACGAACGCGGCCTTGCCGAAGTCGCGCACCGACACCACGCGACCTGCGAGCGTGAAGGGGCCTGGCTTGTCGGCTTCGAGCTTCTCGGGGGCGACGTCGTTGAATTGTTTGAGCAGCTCGCCCGCAAGCGAGTCAGGCGTGAAGCCGTTTCCGTACGGGTTCACACCGAGTTCCTGCAGTTGCTTCGCCTTGTTCTTCCGCTCGTCGAGGAGCTTCTGCTCCGCCGCGCTCACGTCGTCAGCCATGGCGCGCGTTCACCACGCGCCCGGCCAGTCGGCAAGCTCTACGGTGAGGCGAGCAGCATGAAGAGCGCCACCAACGCGGCGATCAACATGGGCACCACGACCTCAGCAGGGAACGCCGAGAACTGCGGGAACTCGCGCGCGCGGAGCTGAAAACGACGACGGCGCGTGCGGCGCAGAATCAACGAAGACAGCGCGTCGGGCGCCTTGTGCTTCGGCTCGTCACGCAGCAGTGAAATGGCGCGCTCGTACTTCTTGAAGCGCTCCTTGAGCTCCGGGTTTTCAGCCAGCGCAGCGTCGAGCGCGCTCGAATCTTTCTCGGCGAGCGCACCGTCGACCGCGCCCAGAAACAGGCGCTCGACTTCATTCTTTGAAAGTTCGCGTCGCACGGCGTCAGTCTCTCCCATCGGCGAAGCTCTCTTCAAGCTTCGTCAGAATGCCGGCCAGCTTCTCGCGAGCGCGATGCAGGCGGCTCTTCACCGTGCCCTCGGGCAACTCGGTGATATCCATGATCTCTTCGTAGCTGAGGCCTTCGACGTCACGCAGCACCACCAACGCGCGCTGATCTTCGTCGAGCTCGGTAATGGCCTGGTGCACCAGCTTGCGGTCGGTTTTCCTGCTGACGGCCGCGTCAGGCGCCTCGGTGCCGCCCATGGCCTCGGTAATCGAGAGCTCGTTGCTCTCGCCGTATTCGTCGCTGCGCCCGCGCCCGCGGCGCTTCAAGTACTTCAAGCGATTGAGGCAGTGATTGCGCGCGATTCGGTAGATCCACGTGGTCAGCTTCGCGTCGGCGCGGAACTTGTCCATGTGGCGGTGCACGCTGATGAAGATCTCCTGCGTGAGGTCGAACGCCTCTTCGCGATCGGCCAGCATGCGCACGCAGAAGTCGTAGACGCGATCTTGATTCGTGCGCACCAGCTGCTCGAAGGCCGCCGCGTCGCCGCGACGCAACCGCGCGATGAGCAAATGCTCGGGCACGGACGATTCCGCGTCTTTCATCAGGTGTCCTGGGAGCTCCAACACATCGCTCGCCACGTCGTCCTCCGGTCGGTCGTCATTCAACGAAATGCTCCGACAGGACGATTGGACAACGTCCGTGAGACAGGGTTCCCGGCCCAACAAACCCCGTCGTCACGGACAGTTGTGCAACCTACTTCACGATGTAAGCGCCGGTCTTCGGGCTCACACGAAATTGTGCAGGTCGCTTCGTTCGCTCGAACGACGTGTAGGCAGGGGTGAGCTCTTTCCAGAACTCGAGGTGCGGCGAGTCTCCCAGCGCGGCCACGTCGTCGAGCTTCGCGGGGAAGATGTCGAAGCGAATCGGGCGGTGTTTCGCGTCGAAGGTGACGAGGTACACCTCTTCAATCGGCTCATCTTCGATGGCGATGCAGCCGATGCTGGCACAGTTGCCGTGGAGGTAGATGAGGCCGCCCGGGCGCTTCGCGTCGCTGCGCACTCGGTCGCTGGCGTTGGGGTACGAGACCTTGATCGACAGGTGGTAGTCGGAAAACGGGTTGAACGACGGCACCTCGTAGAGCCCTTCAGGCACCTGCAGGTCGCCTTCTTTTCTCTTCGGCCCGAGCTCGCCCGACGCCGCGCAGAACGCGTACGTCTTGAGCAGCTTCATCGGCTCACCGCGCTTGCCGGCCCACAGCTCGAGCTGTCGCTCTTTCTTGAACGCGCGCAGGTACACCTCGTCGACCGGGTACGTGAGGCCGGCCTTTTCGACGAGCGCCTTCACTTCGGCAGCGCGGCGGGCGCGGACCTCTTTGACCTTGTCAGCCAGCGCCTCGGTCGAGAGCAACAGCAGAACGAGCGACACGAGGCGCATGGTGGAGTCACGTCTTCTTGAGCAGCGCGTTGCGACGGTGATGCAGCTCGAGGTTGAGCGGGTCGATGTTGAGGATGTGATCGATGACGCGCAGCGCGTCGGTGAAGTTCCCGTCGCGCTCGTGGCCATTGGCCGTCAGCAGGTGCAGTTGCACGCGCGCTTCCGTGCCCGGGTTCGACGAGAGGAACCGTTTGCGAATGTCTTCGAGCTCGGTGGCGCGCAGGCCCGCAGCCAGACACATGGCCACGCCGCGCCAGTTGAAGCGCATGCCGTCGAACTCGGCGCGCTTCTGCACGGTGCCGAGCACGTCGACGGCCTGACGAATGCGCTCGATGGCCGCGTCGACCTGTTTGATCTGACCAGGCGACAACGGGCGCGACTGCAGATCACGCAGCTGCGCATTCAGCTCGCGACCACGCGCGCGCACGTGCGGCACGTCGGTCTCCTGCGCGAGGCTCAACACCACGTAATGATCTCCTTGAATGCGCTTGCGGAGATCGACCAACGCGCGCTCGGCCACGGCGTCGTCAGCGACTGACTGCACCGGCGTCGGCGCCACCGGCGCCACCGGCAACCCACGCGTGAGCCTGTCGAGCGCTTCACGTTGCTCCGGCTTCACCGAGAGAAACTGCACGCCGAAGCCCTGCGGCATGTTCCACGCGAGGGCTTGCTCTGCACTGACGTGACGAACGACGTCGGCCTGCACCGCGCCGGCCGACGGCAACGTCAGCGTGATGCGCGAGAAGACGCGCGGCAGCTCGTCACTCACGAGGAAGCAGCCGGCGCGCGAGACGTCCTGACACGAGAGCGTCGCGGTCTTGCCGTTCTCGAACTTCACCTCGACCTCGAAGCGGGCTACGAAGCGCGGCGGTGCGGCAGTGACCTGAACCGGCGTCTTTGGCGTGCCTTCACGCGACGCCGACGACGCGGGCGTCAGGCGCGCTTCGAGCCCCTCAGGCGGCGCGGGCGTGGCGCGTTGCGCGGCCGACTCCCAGGAGCCGGAAGGCGGAGGGCTGATGTTCGCCGCCGGCGCCTTCAGCGCCTCTTCGAGCGCCGTCGCAAAGTCGCCGCAGGTCGCGAAGCGCGCTTCGGGCTTCTTGGCGATGGCCTTCATGATCGCCGACGAGATCGCCGGCGAGACGTTGGGGTTGATGAGGTGCGGCGCTTTGGGTTCTTGCGTCAGGTGCGCCACCAACATCGCGGTGATGGGCATGCCAGCGAACGGCGTTTTTCCGGTCGCGAGCTCGTACGCGATGATGCCCAGCGAATAGAGGTCGGTGCGGCCGTCGATGTTGTCACCGCCTGCCTGCTCGGGCGCCATGTAGTCGGGCGTGCCGATGATGACGCCGGTGGCCGTCTTGCGGCCGGCCATCGTCACGTGGAGCTTGGCGATGCCGAAGTCGAGGATCTTCACGAAGTCGGCCTGGCGACCGCGCTTCACGAGCATCAGGTTTTCGGGCTTCAGGTCGCGGTGCACGACGCCCAGCTGGTGCGCTTGATCGAGCGCGTCACAGATCTGCGCGAGAATCGGCACCGCGCGCGACATGGGCACCGGGCCCTTCGCGATCTGCGTCTCGAGCGAGTTCCCCTCGAGGTACTCCATGACGAGGTAGTAGCGGCTCGGCGGCAGCACGTTCATGTCGAAGATGCTGACGATGTTCGCGTGCCCGATGACGTTGACCGCTCGCGCCTCGGCGTAGAAGCGCTGCACGAGGTCGGCGTTGCTCGCGAGGTGCTCGTGGAGGAACTTGATGGCGACGCGGCTGCCGATGCCCGAGTGCTCCCCCAGGTACACCGAGCCCATACCGCCGGTGCCGAGCAGGCGCAGAATCCGGTAGCTGCCGACCTGAAGCCCGAGCAGTGGATCGACCGGCGTGTTGCCCGTCCGCGACGGAGACTGCAGCGACTGAAGCGAGATGTTGGTGTCGTGCTCCGAAGAAGCGCTGGACCATGGCGCAGCACCACCAACCGCCGTCTGGCAGTCGACAGTGACGTGCTGCTCTGATCCACAACGGCTACAGGCCATGAAGCTCGCGTCCCCGAAGAAAGGAGGCGGACCATAACCTACATATCGGTGTCATTGTCGACCCTCTGACAACAAGACAGTCGGGCTGCGCCCGCTACTCCGGGAGTGACTTGGCGGGGTTCTTCACGCCCATCAACTGTGCGGTGATGAACTCGTCGAGGTCGCCGTCGAGCACCTTGTCAGGCTGACCCGATTCGATGCCCGTGCGCAGGTCTTTCACCATGCGGTACGGCGCCAGCACATAGCTGCGGATCTGCGAGCCGAACGAAATGTCTGACTTATTGCCTTCGCGCGCCGCCGACTCGGCCTCGCGCTTCTTCACTTCCAGATCATACAAACGCGCCCGCAAAATCTGGAACGCCATGTCTTTGTTGGCCGACTGGCTTCGCTCGGTCTGCACCGTGAGCACGATGTTGGTCGGTAAGTGGCGCAGCTGCGCGGTCGAGCTCGTCTTGTTCACCTTCTGACCGCCGGCGCCGCTGCCGCGAATGAACTTGAGCTCGTAGTCCTTCTCGGGAATGTCGATTTTGATCTGGTCGTCGATCTCCGGGTACACGTCGACCGACGCGAACGACGTGTGACGGCGCGCGTTCGAGTCATACGGAGAGATGCGCACCAGCCGGTGCACGCCCATTTCGGCCTTCATGTAGCCGTAGGCGAAATCACCTTCGATGCGCAGCGACGCGTTCTTGATGCCCGCCTCTTCGCCGTAGTTGATGTCGTTGACGTCGACCTTCCAACCGCGGCGCTCACAGAAGCGCGTGTACATGCGCAGCAGCATCGAGGCCCAGTCCATCGACTCGGTGCCGCCGGCGCCCGCGTTGATGTCGACGTAGCAGTTGAGTCGGTCGCTCTCACCCGAGAGCATCTTCTCGAGCTCGAGCTGCTTGAGCGCCTCTTCCACCACTGGCAGCAGCGCTTCACCTTCCTGCGAGCTGGCGGCGTCGCTCATCTCGGTGCCGAGCTCGATGAGCGTTTTGGCGTCGTCGAGCTTGCGCTGCGCTGCTTCGAACGACTGGAGCTGCTTCTCGAGCGCCGTCTTCTCTTTCAGCATGCCCTGCGCTTTGACGTTGTCGTTCCAGAAGTCGGGCAACGTCGAATCGCGTTCAATCAGCGCGATGCGGCTCTTCTTGCGGTCGACGTCAAAGAGACCCCCGAAGGCTCTTCACGCGAGCCTGGAAGTCGTTGAGCTGCTGCATGATGAAATCGTTGGCCATGACGGCGCTCCAGTACGACGGTGGGTCCGCCCGACGCAAGGAAGCATTCGCTGCTGACAACGCACCCATCAGGCCGTTAACTGAGTCTCAAATCGGTCAAACCCGAAACCCATGGAGCATTCTCGATGAAGTTCGAACTCGATCCCCTGCCCTACGCCAAGACGGCGCTCGCTCCCCACCTCACCGAAGAGACGTTCTCGTACCACTACGAGAAGCACCACCAGGCGTACATGAACAACCTCAAGGGCCTGCTCGAAGGCAAGCCCGAGGCTGAAAAGTCGCTCGAAGAGATCGTGAAGTCGTCCTCTGGCGGCGTGTTCAACAACGCGGCGCAGGTGTGGAACCACACGTTCTACTGGAACTCCATGAAGCCCAACGGCGGCGGCGAGCCCGGCGGCGCGCTGGCGGAGGCCATCAAGCGCGACTTCGGCAGCTACGCCGACTTCCGCAAGCAGTTCGCTGAGGCCGCGGTGAAGCAGTTCGGTTCAGGCTGGGCTTGGCTGGTGAAGGAAGGCGACAAGCTGAAGATCGTCACCACCGGCAACGCCGAGACGCCGCTGACCAAGGGCGCGACGTGCCTCATCACCTGCGACGTGTGGGAGCACGCGTACTACATCGACTACCGCAACCTCCGCGCGAAGTACGTCGAGACGTTCCTCGAGAAGCTCGTGAACTGGGACTTCGCGGCCGCGAACTTCAAGTAAGTCGTTGCTCGTCGAATGAAGCCCCGGTGACCGCTCTGGTGCCGGGGCTTCGTCATGTGTGACACACTCCGCCGCCGCCATGCCTGATGAGTCGGAGTTCCTCAGAAAGAAGCCGCAGCAGTCGCGCTCGCGCTCGGTGGTCAACGCCATCATCGAAGCCGCGGACCAACTGCTGGAGCGCACCGGCGACCCTCAGAAAGTCTCGCTGCAGGGCATCGCGCAGCGCGCCGGCGTCGGCATCGGTTCGCTGTACGACTATTTCGCCAACCGGGAAGGCCTGCTGAGCGCGTTCCTCGCGCGGTTGACTGACGCGAACTTCGCCGCGCTCGAGAAGGAGGTCGTCGGCACGCAGTCGATGTCGTTCGATCGCGCGCTGCCGCTCATCGTCGACGCGACGCTGCGCATGTACCTCGAGAAGCCAGATCGCACGCGCGCCACCATCACCACCATCGCGCGCCTCGGGTGGATGAAGCCCGTCGTCGCCGAGCGAGATCGCTTCGCGGGCGTGCTGACGAAGCGCCTGAGCGCCGAGTACCCGAAGCTGCCCCTCGAGCGCGTGACGCTCGCCTCAGAGGTGATGTGCGACGCGGTGATGGGCGTCGTCGTCTCGGAGCTGTGGCGAGATCGTGATGCCGAGGCCAGCGCGCGCGTTCGTGAAGAAGTGGTGGCGGTGGTGAGAAACCACGTCGCCGAGTTGATCAAAGCGTCTTGAGCACCGAGTAGACGTCGTCGACCTCGAAGCGCGCGTGCTGAAAGCTCAGTTGCGCGGTGGTGCTCGCGAGAAACTCTGACGTCTTCCAACCGTCTGCCGTGCGGTCGATGACCGTGACGCGCGGTTCACGAAATGACGAGACGAAGACGACGGTCTGCACCGACGGGAGCTGTTGATAGTTGCGCAGCTTTTCACCGCGATCGTACGCGTCGGTGGTCGGGCTCGTGACTTCCACGAGGACAACGGGGTTGACGATCGCGTGGCGATCCAGCGTGGAGCGCTCAATCGGTCCGCAGACGAACGACACGTCTGGGTACGTGATCAAGCCGCTGCTGGCGACGTGAACTCGAACGCCAGAACTCAACGGGTGCAGCCACGAAGCGCAGCCTTGAGCACCGCGCCGGCCTGAAATGCCAACGCTCCGTACTCTGGCGTGCCACCCGTCATCGCAAAGATGTCGCCAGAAAAGTACTCGTGACGAACCTCGCTCGTCTCTTCGATGCGAAGGTAGTCCTCGTAGGAATGCAGCATGTGACGAGCGGTCGACACGCCTGCAACGTACGCCTTCCTACGAGCGACGGCGACGCAGCAAGAGCGCGAGTGCGCCGAACAACACACCCGGCGCGCCGACTGAACAACCACCGACCACACCTTCAGGCTCGGTGAGCTGCGTGCTGGGCGGCACCTTGATGACCGGCGGCGCAATCGGAGGAACCCCGGCGTCGACGCTGACGACGACCCCTGCGTCAGGCTCGGGCGTGACAATCGGCGGCAACGTCTCGACGCACAGCCAGTTGTCGGCCCACGTCGCTGAAGTCTCGGCGTGCTCGTACCAGCGCACGCAGTCGTAGCCGCTCAGCGGGCCGGCCGAGCTCCAGTGAAAGCGCACGCGCGCTTCCGGCGGAACGCAGAGGAAGTTGTCGGCCCACGCCGCGGCCTGCGCTTCCGCAGACTCGGTGACGTTGGTGCATTCGAGGCCCGCGATGGGGCCCGCGCTCGACCACTGCATGCCGAGCTCGGTGGTGCTGCAGAAGAAGTTGTCAGCCCACGTGTCGGGGTCTGCCGGTTCGTTCACGTTCACGCAGTGCTGGCCTGCGATGGCGCCGTCGCCCTTGAAGGTGAAGTCACCGTTGGTGAACGCGTAGCGCGGCTCGAAGCAGATGAAGTTGTCGTGCCACGAGTTCGCGAGATCGAGCGTCTCGTTCAGGTGCACGCACGACTTCCCGGCGATGGGGCCCGCGCTCGAGTAGCTGAAGACGTACGCCGCCTGCTTCGGCGCGCACAGAAAGTTGTCAGCCCACGCCGACGCGTTGGGGTCGGCCGACTCGTGAACGCCGACGCAGTCCATCCCCGCGATGGCGCCGGAGTTTGACCAGCGGAGCCCCAGGTCCTGCTTGCTGCAGAAATAGTTGTCGCCCCACGAATGCGGGTCGCCGGGCTCGTCCATCAACACGCAGGCTTGACCGGCCTGCGCGCCGTCACAGCTGAACGTGAAGTCACCGGTGGTGCGGTCGCACGACGGAGGCGCGTCGCCGCACTGATCTTTCACCTTCTGAATGAACTGCGCCCACGGCCAGTTCGCGCCCGGGTCGGTGCGGTTCGCCGGCTGCAACTGTCCGTGCGAGAGGATGTGGTTTCGGTCGCGGGGAATGCCCCAGCGCCGCGTGATGCTGCACACCAGGCGCGCCGACGCGTCGATCTGCCCCGCGGGGAAGCTGGCCTGCGACGCGTAGCCGCCGTGCTCGATGCCCACCGAGATGCTGTTGGTGCTCACGCCGTTGAGATCGCAGCGCACGCCGTTGTTGTTGCCGCACTGGTACGCGGCGCCGACATGCCAACCGCGATCCGACTCGCGCACCAGCTGCGAGACCTCGCTGCCGTCTTCTTTCACCGTGTAGTGCGCGCCGACCTCAGCGGCCGGGTTCGTCTGCCAGCTCCAGCAACCGGAGTAGCCGCCTTCACAGGTGTGAATGACGACGAAGAGCGGCGTGCGGCCACCGCGTGAATTGAAGTTGGGCGACGGCCGCCACGTGCCGAGATCGTAGTCAGGCGAGAGCGCCTGGCGCAGCACGCCGACGGCGCCGCGCACACCGAGCAGCGCCTGGAGATCGCCGAAGAACTCCGCGCGCGCTTCCGGGTGTTCGACCTGCGCGTAGTCAGCGACGATCTCACGCCACGCGTCGACGTCACTGCGCTCGATTCGATCGACGTCGGCGCGCGCGCGCAACCACGCAGCGGCGGCGCGAACGTTGGCTTCAGCCTCGACGCGAGCACGTGGGTCCGTCGACATGGCGTCGGTCAACGCCATCAACCCGAACGTCGGCGCGCGGCCTTCGAACTCTTCGTCGCTCGAGACCATCTCGAAGCGCGTCAGCGAATACGACAGCGCCTTGAGCAGCTCGGCCGGCACGCCGTATTCGGCGCCTGCAGACTCGAAGATCGCGTCGTGCTGCGAGACCAGCCGTGGGTCCGTCGTCTGCGGCGCGCAGCCTGCCAGCACCACGCACAGCATGATCGTCGCGCGAGTCATCACACATGGTCGGCGTGGCGACGACACGGTCATTTTCAGCACCTGTAATTTCTCGTTACCGAATCAGCGCGCAACCCGGCGCTGGTGCTTCTCGTGGAGCCACCACAGCGCCGCGAAGCCGACGTTCACCGGGACGGCGAGCGCCAGAATGTTCCAGTTCGACTGATCAGCGAACGGCAGCACTTTGATGAAGACACCCAGCACCGACAGCGCCGCGAGCACCGACCACCACACACGGTTCCACTTCGCGGCCCGCTTCGCGCCCCACATCAACATCACCGCCAGCGGCACCAACGCGAACGTCAGCGGGTTGGCCTGCAGAATGTTCTCGTTGCGGAAGGTGACGTCGTGGTCGGTGAACGTCATCAAGAAGCCCAGCGCGAGCCCGAGAATGCCCAGCACCAAACCCACCACCAACGTGTAGAGCCCGAGCAGCACGCGCGGCAGCTTCTTGCCGTCACGCCCCCAGTGCCCGAGCAGGTGCGCGAGGCCCGCGAGCGCCAGCCCGATGAGAAACTCGTACGGCACCCAGTTCGGCGGCCACTCCGGAGGCTTTGGTCGCGAGCTCTGGAACCACACCCATTCTCGCTTCACCATGGGCCGCGTGGTGCCGTCGGCGCGCTTCACCTGCAGCGCCGACAACTGCTTCTCCAGCTCGTCGGGGAGATACGCGTCGCCCTGCTGCGACATCGGCTTGTCGAGAAAGTCGCCCTGCAGAAAGTCGAGGATCAGCGAGAACCCGGGGTTCACCATGGCGTAGCGCAGCGTCTGCTGACGCAGCGTGTACTTCGAGGGCACCGACGTCGCGGCCTTCAACTGCCCGCCGATGACCGCGTCGATCATGTCGCGCGGCCGCGTGGAGCAATTGTCGATGTAGTGGTGGTACCGGTAGTACTTGTTCTCGGGCAGCACGTGCGTGCCGAGCGCCTTCGCGATCTGCAGCGCCTCCTCCGGCTCGAGATCGAGCTCTTGAATGCGCACGTCGCGATCGAGCCGCTTGTAGAGGTTGAACGTCCACCCCGGAGACTCTTCGTCGACCCAGAAAATGAGCCGGCCCTTGATGAAGTCTTTGATGAAGCCGCCGGTGTCGTCGCCCTCGCGCGGGCCGAACATGCCGAAGTTGTAGAGCCGCGTTTGCTTCAGCGTTCGGTCTTCGATGACGAACGACGAGTGGCCCCACCACTCGACGAGCGTGTCACCGGGCGAGAACGTGACGAGCGTGACGGAGAGGTCAGCCGGGTTGCTCTGACCGGTCATCCATGGAGGCAGCGGAGCGGCGGCGCCCGAGAGCGCCACCAACAACGGAAGTGCGTGAATCACGAAGCGGCGTGTAGCCCACTTCGACTACTGCTTGAACCAGCCCTGCTCGGCGCGCTCGGCGTCGGTGGTGGGAGCCTTGCGCTGCGTCAGCTCCATCGGCTCGACGCCCGCGGCCTTGAGCGCGCCCGGCCCGGCGATGACTGGAGCACCGGCCACAGACGCGTCGACCACCACGTTGGGCAGCTCTTCGCTGGTGGTGCTCGTCGCGAGCGGCAGCGGCGCGCGCACGGTCTCTTCACTGCGCACCAATTCTGCGTGCACCTGCGGGCCCGAGTTCGCGTCGGTGATGTACTGCGTGACGGCCTCACGAATGACGGCGCCCACCGATTGCTGCGCGCGCGTGGCCAACAACGTGAGCGCCTCTGCCAGTTCAGGCGGTGCGCGGAACGCGAGCGTGCGCACGCCATGCATCATCTGCGTGAGCTCCTGGAGCGCCATCGACGGCTGCGCCACGTTGAAATCGCCCGCGTCCAACATCGCCCGAATGCGCCGCGAGAGGTCTTCGCGGGTGTACCAGGTGCCGTCGACGAAGATGGCTTCAGCGTCAACGTCCACAGGGAATTGGCTCATAGGTAATGAAGAGCCTAACGGAACAAGCCTTGCGTCGTCGCGTGTTCTCGGGAAAGTGTCGCCCGCCTTGTCTCGACTGTTGCTGGCCATGTGCATCTCGTTGTCGGGAGCCGTGGGTGCCGAGGAGCCTGACGCAGGCCTCGCGCCTCCGGAACACCTGCTCGCGCGCGTGACACCTGAGGTCGTGAAGCTCGGTGAGCCCACCACGCTCGAGCTCGTCATCACGCATGCACCGACGCAGCGCTACGAATTGAAGACGCCCGGCGACCTCGGCGACTTCGAGTACCTGGGCCAGGAGCGCAAGCGCGTCGACGGCACCGACACGTCGACCACCACGATTCTGGTGAAGCTCTCGGCCTTCAAGTTGGGTGAGCTGCAGACGCCGCCGCTCGAGCTCGAGGTGGCCGCGCCGGAAGGAGCCGCGACGTTGCCTGCGCCGCGCGTGAAGCTGACCGTCGCCTCGTCGCTCCCGGCTGATTCACAGACCAAGGGTGAAAACCTCTACGACGTGAAGCCACCGCAGGAGTTGCCGATTCGCAGCTGGCGGTTGCTCTACGCGCTGGCGGCGTTGCTGGCCTTCGCGCTCGGTGGCTACGCGCTGTACCGGTACCTGAAGCGGCCCCGGCCTGTCGTCGCCGCGCAAGAGAAACCCAAAGACCCGGTGCACGTGCGCGCCCGCCAGGCGTTGGACGCGCTCGCCGCCGAGAACCTGCCCGCGAAGGGCGAGTTCAAGCCGTACTACTTCCGCCTCTCGGAGATCGTCCGCGGCTACCTCGGCGAGATGTACGGCATCGAGGCGCTCGAGAGCACCACGCCCGAGCTGCTCTCGGCGTTGAACTCGCGCATCACGCCGGGCCTGCCGATGCCGGAGGTCGCCGCGTTCGCCGAGGCGTCCGACTACATTCGCTACGCGAAGCAGCTGCCGACCGTCGAAGAGTGCAAGACGCACCTCGAGCTCGCGTACCGCATCATTCACTCCACTCAGGGCGCGACGAAGCCGTGATCGAGTCTTTCGGTTTTCACAGCCCTCAGTTTCTGTGGCTCCTGCTGGGCGCGCCGACCTTCCTCGTGTGGGCGTGGGTCGAGCGGCGGCGGCGCGCGGTGCTGCGCTTCTCTGCGGCCAGTCAGCTCATCAAGCAGGGGCGCGGCCTTCGGCCGTATTTCTTGTGGGTGTTGCCGGCGCTGCGCGTGGCGGCGTTCGCGCTGGCGGTCGTGGCGTTGGCGCGGCCGCAAGAGCGCGACAGCCGCATCAAAGACCTCTCGGTTGAAGGCATCGACATCATGATCGCGCTCGATCTCTCGACGTCGATGGAGGCCGCAGACTTTCGGCCCAACAACCGCCTTCACGTCGCCAAGGAAGTGCTCACCGAGTTCCTCGGGGGCCGCAGCAACGATCGCATCGGGCTCGTGGTGTTCTCGGGCGCGGCCTACACGCAGGCGCCGCTCACGCTCGACTACGGCGTGCTCAAAGAGGTCATCAAGCAGCTGCGCACGCGCGTGTTGGAAGACGGCACGGCCATCGGTGACGCGACGGCGACGGCGCTCAACCGGCTCCGTGACTCAGAGGCGAAGAGCCGCGTGGTGGTGCTGATCACCGACGGCGACAACAACGCGGGCCGCGTCTCTCCGCTCGACGCCGCAGAGGCCGGAAAAGCGCTCGGCATTCCCGTGTACACCATCCTCGTGGGCAAGGGCGGCAAGGTGCCCTTCCCCGCTGGGCTCGATCACTTCGGGCAGACCGCGTGGCGCGAGGTCGAAATTCCCATCAACCCGGAGCTGCTGCAGAAGATGGCGACCATGACCGGCGGCGAGTTCTTTCGCGCGACCGATCGCGACTCGCTCAAAGAAGGCCTGCAGAAGGTGCTCGACTCGCTCGAGCGCAGCAAGTTGATGGAAGGCGGCGCGATGGCCACGTACCGCGAGCACTTCCACGTGTTCCTGTTGGCGGCGGCGCTCTGTCTGGTGCTCGAGTTCTTCCTCAAGTCGACGGTGCTGAGGGTGTTCCCGTGACGCCGTGGCGCTTCACGATTCTCGGGTACAAAGCGGGCTTCGCGCAGCCGTGGTTCCTCGCGGGCATCGGCGTGGCGTTGGTGCTGGGGCTCGTCGCCGTCGTCGTGTCGATTCGTCGCGGTGCGCGCGTGAAGAACGCGTTGTCGGAGCGCCTGGCGCCGCTGCTCGCGCCCGGCGTCTCGCTGGTGCTGCCGACCTTGCAGAGCTCGACGTACACGCTGGCGCTCATCTTCTTCGCGCTGGCGCTCGCGCAGCCGCAGTGCGGTGAAAAAGCCGAGGTCGCCAAGCGGCGCGGCATCGACGTGGTGGTGGCGCTCGACGCGTCGAAGTCGATGTACGCGCGCGACGTGACGCCCTCGCGGTTGGAGCGCGCGAAGCTGGAGCTGAGCTCGTTGCTCGACTCGCTCAAGGGAGATCGCGTGGGCCTCGTGGTGTTCGCGGGCGACGCGTTCATTCAGTGCCCGCTCACGTCTGACTATGCGGCGGCGAAGCTGTTCTTGCGCGCGGTCGACCCGGAGCAGATGCCGCAAGGTGGCTCGAACATCGGCGCGGCGCTGCAGCTCTCGCGACAAGTGTTGGAGAACGCAGACCGGGGCGCGAAAGATCGCGTCGTGGTGCTGCTCTCCGACGGTGAAGATCTCACCGGTGACGTGAAAGACGGCATCGACGGGCTCAAAGAGTTCGGCGCGCGGGTGTTGGCCATCGGCATCGGCAGCGACGCAGGTGAGCCGATTCCCATCTTCAATCGGAGCGGCGAGGTCGTCGGCTACAAGAAAGACGAGAACGGCACGACGGTCATCACGCGGCTCGATCGCGCAGGGCTCACGGCCATCGCCTCGGCCACCGGCGGCGAGTTCTTCTACCAACCGCGCGGCGTGGCGATGGCCGAGGTGGTGAAGGTCATCGACTCGCTGCAGAAGAGCGAGCTCGAGAGCCGCGTCACCATGAAGTACGGCGAGTCGTACCAGCCGTTTCTCTTCATCGGCCTGTGCTTCCTGTCGCTGGGGTTCTTGATCGTGCCGTCGTGGCGGCGCATCAAGAAGGCCGCGCCGGTCATCGCCGTGCTGCTCTCGTTGTTCGCCAGCGACGCGCAGGCCGCCGGGCCGCTGGAGCGCAATCACCCGGAGATCGCCGCGGGCACCGACGCGTACGAGGCGGGCCGCTTCGAAGAGGCGTTGCTCCACTACGACGCGGCGCTCAAAGAGAAGCCGTCAGACCCGCGCGCGCACTACAACCGAGGGCTCGCGCTGCACAAACTCCAGCGCAACGACGAGGCGAAGCAGGCGCTGCAACAGGCGCTCGAGCTCGATCGCACCGGCGAGCTTGCGGGCGACGTTCACTACAACCTCGGCAACGTCGCGGCGGTCGCAGGAGACAAGAAAGAGGCGCTGCGTCAGTACCGCGCGGCGCTGCGAAAGAACCCGCGTGACGAGCTCGCGCGCCACAACATGGAGGTGCTGCTGCGGGACTTGCCGCCGGAAGATTCGAAGGGCCAAGACGGCGGCGCTGACGCAGGCGGCAACGACGGCGGGCGCCCTGACGGCGGCTCCGACGCGGGCATGCCCAATGATGGCGGCAGCGATGCGGGCGCGCCCGACGGCGGCAAACCGGACGGTGGCGACGGCGACGGCGGCCTCGAAGACGGCGGCACCGACGCGGGCACCGGCAAAGGAGACGGAGGTCAGGGCGATGGTGGTTCAGGTGACGGCGGCGGAGGTGAGCAGTCAGAAAAAGGTGACGCCGGCCAGGAAGACGAATCGTCACAGGGTGATGCGGGCAGCGACGGCGGCACGGAAGAAGAGAGCGACGCAGGCTCCCCGCAAGAACAGCCCGCGATGTTGCCCGACGGCGGTCTCGACGTGAGCAAACAAGACGCCGAGAAGCTCCTCGACTCGATGAAGAGCACCGAAAAAAATCTGCAGCTCTGGCGTTTCAAGCAGAAGGCTCCGAAGAGTGATCCCCATGGCAAGGACTGGTAGCGCCCTCGTCATCGTCGCTGCGCTGATCGCCTCCGCGCCCGCGCGCGCCGAGACCGAATTCTCCATGCAGGCCGACGCCGAGAAGGTCGGCACCGAAGACACCTTCCGACTCGACATCGTCATCAGCAATGCACCCGAAGGTGCCGTGCTGGGGCTGCCGGTCTCCAACGACTTCGAGGTGCTCGGCCGCAGCCAGTCGACGCAGATGAGCTACTCCGTCGGCCCTGGCGGCGCGGGCGTGATGACGCAGGTGCAGAAGCACACGCTCACCATGCGCGCGGGCCGCACGGGCACGCTCGTCATTCCGTACGCGACGCTCACCTTCGGCGGCAAGTTCATCCACACCAACACGGTGACGATTCAGGCCGTGAAGGGTCGCCTGCAGCCCGAGCGCACCACGCGTCGACCGCAGGCCAACAACCCGTTCGGCTTTCCGCCCGGCTTCTTTCCTCCGGGAATGGACGACTTCGATCCACCTCCGCGCAGCGAGCCGTTCGCCGGCGGCAACGAGCCCGTCGTACCGCGCGGCGACAGCGATCTCTTCATGCGCATGTCGCTCGACAAGACCGAGGTCTACGTCGGCGAGCAGGTGATGATCACCATTCACCTCTATTCGCGCGTCGATCTCTCGTCGGTCGACTCGGTGACGATGCCCAAGCTCGACGGCTTCCTCAGCCAGGACTTCAAGTCGCCCTCGCAGCTCAACTCGACGCAGCGGGTGATCGGCGGGGTGCCGTACCGCGAGTACATGCTGCGTCAGAAGGCCGTCTTCCCGCTCAAGCCGGGCACCGTCACCATCGAGGCGCCCGAGGCCGACATCACCACCGGCAACATTTTGTACGCCGGCCGCCGCGTGCACCGCAAAGGCAACGAGCTCGAGCTGGTGGTGAAGAACCTGCCGCCCGGCCCTTCGACGAACGTCGTGGGGCGTTGGCGACTCTCGCGCGAGGTCTCTCAGACCGAGGTCGCGCTCGGTGAGCCGGTGCAGGTGAAGCTGGTGCTCGAAGGCCGCGGCAACCTGCAGTCGGTGACGCTGCCTCCGCTGGGCGCGCCGCCCTCGTTCAGGGCCTTCGACCCGGAGACCACCGACAAGGCCACCAACTCGCGCTCGCACGTCGGCGGCTCACGAACCATCGAGTACACGCTCGTGCCACAGCAGACCGGCACCTTCACGTTGCCCGCGCTGGCGGTGCCCTTCTTCGACCCCGAGGCGCGCAAGTACGACGAGATGCGCGTCGATGAGATCACCCTCACCGTTCGCCCCGGCACGGGCGGCGCGAACGTGCTCACGGTGCCCGGCACGCCGACCATCGGAGGGCTCGACGGCCCGAAGAATCAGCTCGTCGGCGGCGGCCTCAAGTCGCTGCGGCACACGGCGCACTTCGCGGCGCCTCCGAAGCCGCTGTCGAGCCAACCCTGGTTCGTGCCCGCAGCGCTCGCGCCGGTGGCGCTCTCGGTGTTGGGCTCTCTGCTCGGCTTCGCGCTCGGTGCGCTCGGCCAGAAGACGCCTGAAGCGCTCAAGAGGCGTGACGCCCGCGCGGCCCAGAAGCGCCTGGCCGCCGCGCAGAAGCTGCTCAAGACCGGCTCGACCGTCGCGTTCTACGAAGAGGTCGAGCGTGCGTTGTCGGGCTTCATGACGGCGAAGCTGGGCGTGCCGACGTCGGCGCTCACGCGCGCCGAGCTCACGGCGAAGTTGAGTGAGGCGAAGATCTCCGAGGCCGAACGCGCACGAATTCTCGCGGTGCTCGACCTGTGCGATCTCGGCCGCTACGCGCCGGGCATGGGTGACGCGTCGGCGCGGCGCAAGGCCATCGACGACGCCGCCGCCGCGATGGGGGGCTGGGCATGATGACCTCGCTGCTGTTGGCGCTGACGCTCGCGCAGTACACGCCGCAAGAAGCGCAGGCGCTCTTCGTCGAAGCGAACGACGCGTACTACCGCGGAGATCTCGCCGCCGCGACCGAGCGCTACCAGAAGCTGCTCGATGCGGGCCTCGGCGGGCCCGACGTGTTGTTCAACCTCGGCACCGCGCACCTCGCGGCAGGTCACCTCGGCGAGGCGGTGCTGTTCCTCGAGCGCGCCGCGCGCCTGAGCGACGACGACGACATCACCGTGAACCTCGCCGTCGCGCGCCACAAGCAGGTCGACCAGGTCGTCGGTGAAGAGGGCTCGGTGCCCTTCACGCAGCGCCTCGCCGCCGCGATGGACGAGCGCCTCGTGGCCATCGCGTTTCTCGTCAGCTGGTGGCTGGGCTTCGCGCTGCTGTGGTTCGCCAGGCGCCGCGCAAAGCTGATCCCCGGGTTGGTGGCGGCTGTGCTGTTGCTGCTCGGCGCGGTGCTCGGTGGCGCGCTCGGCATCGCCGCGAACGTGCGCGAGAACGTCATCGAAGGCGTCGTGCTTCCCGACTCGGCGAAGGTGCTCGAGTTCCCCGGAGACACGGCGAAGGTCGCCTTCGAAGTGCACGCCGGCCTCAAGGTTCGCATCATGGAAACGTCAGGTCGCTTCGTGCGCGTGCGCTTGCCCAACGCCCTCGAAGGGTGGACCCAGAAGGAAAGCGTGGTGTCGTTGTGAGCGATGCGATGATCGAAGTGTTGAACGTGACCAAGGTGTACCGCCGCGGCAAGACCGAGGTACGCGCGCTCGACGGCGTTTCGTTGACGGTGCCCAAGGGGCAGTTTCTCTCGGTCATGGGCAGCTCGGGCTCTGGCAAGTCGACCATGCTCAACCTGCTCGGCGCGCTCGACGTGCCCACCAGCGGCACGCTGCGCATCGACGGCAAAGAGATCAGCCGCTTCCCCGACGACGAGCTCTCGAAGTTCCGCCGGGATCGCCTCGGCTTCATCTTTCAGTTCTTCAACCTGCTGCCCACGCTCAGCGCCGTCGAGAACGTGATTCTCCCCGAGCTGCTCTCGGGCCGCTCGCGCGACGAGCTCGAGCCGAAAGCCAAAGCGCTGCTCGAGCAGTTCGGCCTCAAGGGTCGCGCGTCGCACCGCCCCGATGAGCTCTCGGGCGGTGAAATGCAACGCGTCGCGGTCGCGCGGGCGCTGCTGTCAGAGCCCGCGCTGCTGCTCGCCGACGAGCCCACGGGAAACCTCGACTCGAAGACTGGCGGTGAGGTGCTGCGGCTCATTCGTGACGCGACGCGCGAGCGAAACCTTACGGTCGTCATGGTGACCCATGATCCGCGCGCCGCAGAGGTTGGAGATCGCCTCGTGCGCCTCGCTGACGGGCACATCGTCGGAGATGACCCAGTCCGCGCAGCCGCGTGACGAGCGTGATCGACTCGTGTATGTGGCGCGCGTTCACTGGGGGGGTTCTTTTTCAAGGAACCCAACGTGGTCCGCATCGAAGCAGACGTCGGTAAAAACAGAGTCGTCATCGTGATGAGCGGTCGCCCCACCGGCGAAGGCTCGAAGGACGCAGCCCGCGCGTTGGACGACGCGTTGAGCCGGCTGCGCGCTCCGGTCGACGTGCTCTCAGACATTCGTGAGCTCGAGGAGCTGGGCCCGCATCTGCTGGCGGAGTTCAAGAGCTTCGGCGAGCGGCTCCGCAGCTTCGGCGTGCGTCGGGTGGTGCGCGTCGTCGGCAAGAGCGCGCAGGCCGCCGTGCACATGGAGCGCCTCGCGCGCCACCTCAAAGGCCACGCCGCACACCTCGCGTTCTCGATGGCCGAGGCCGAGCAGGTCTTCGGAAAGTAGTTTTCGCCGCGTCGCGTCGGAGCGCCCGTTAAGGTCGCGCGGCTCATGGGGTCTCTGCTTCGGCTGGTCTCGCTCCGGCACGTCTTCGACGCTCCGCTGCGCACGTTGTTGACGCTTGTCGGTGTGGCCGTGGGCGTCGCGACGTTGGTCGGCATCGCCGCCATCAACCGCACCGTGATGGACGCGTTCCGTTCGACCATCGACACCGTCGCCGGCAAGGCCGACCTCACGGTGGCGGCTGAATCGGCGGGCATGCCTGAAGAGCTGCTCGAGCAACTTCGCGGCGTGCCCGGCGTGCTGCACGCGTCGGGCGGCATCAACGTCATCGCGCCGGTGAAGGGCAAGCCCGGCGAGAACCTGTATCTGCTGGGCATCGACCTGCTCGATGACGGCTACTTCCGCACCTACGAAGGCGTCGACACCGACGTGGGCAAGCTGGCTGACGATCTCGAGTTCCTCAACTCGACTGATCGAATTCTCGTGGCCGACCGCTACGCGCGAGAGAAGGGCTTGAAGACAGGCGACAGCGTCGAGCTCGTCACGCCGAGCGGCGCGCAGAAGTTCATCATTCACGGGCTGCTCAAAGAGAAGGGCCCGCTCAAGGCCTTCGGCGGCGCGGTGGGCGTGATGTTCTTCGGCTCGCTGCAGGAGGCGTTCAGCAAGGGCCGCACGCTGACGCGCATCGACGTCGCCATCGATCAAAAGGTCGGCCTCGACGCCATGAAGGAGCGCCTGCAGCAAGCCGTAGGCAGCAGCATCGAGGTCGACTCGCCCGATCGCCGCGGCGCCTCGGTGCAGACCATGGTGCGCAGCTTTCAGCTCGGCCTCAACCTGGGCTCGGGCGTCGCGCTGCTGGTGGGCGTGTTCCTCGTCTACAACACGATGTCGATCAGCGTGGTGCAGCGCCGCCGGGAAATCGGCACCCTGCGCGCGCTGGGCGCCACGCGGCGCCGCATTCGTGCGCTCTTCGCCTTCGAAGCCGCCATCTTCGGGTTGCTCGGGAGCCTGCTGGGCCTGCCGCTGGGCGTGGTCGTCGCGAAGCTGGCGATTGGTTCAGTCTCGAGCTCGATTTCGGCGCTCTACACGCGGGTGAACACCAGCGACGTACAGCTCGGGCCGACGGAGCTCTTCATCGGGCTGACGATGGGCGTGCTGGGCAGCGTCTTCGCGGCGCTGCGGCCGGCGTGGGTCGCGTCGGCCGTGCAGCCGGTCGAGGCGCTCCGCAAAGACGCGGCCATCGGCGCCGGCGCGGTCGACGTGAAGTCGTGGCCCACGTACCTCGGCGTCGCGCTGCTCGCGGTGGCCTGGCCGGTCTCGCAGATCCCTCCGCCGATCGAAAACCTGCCGCTCGGCGGCTACGCGTCGATCTTCTTCATCTTGATGGGCGTCACGTTGCTCTCGCCGCTCGTGCTGCGAACGTTGAACGTGCCGTTTCGTCGACCGGGCACCGCGCTGTTCGGCATCTCGGGGCGACTGGCAGCCGACAACTTCGCGCGCGCGCCGCTGCGCACGGCCGTGCCGGTCTCGGCGCTCAGCATCGGCGTCACCATGGCCATCACGCTCGCGAGCTTCGTGGGCAGCTTCGAGCGCAGCGCCGACCGGTGGATCGAGCAGGCCATTCCCGCAGATCTCTTCGTGACGTCGTCGGCGCGACTGGGCGGTGTGCAGAACCAGCCGATGCAGGCCTCCGTCGAAGAAGAGCTGCGCGCGCTGGGCAACATCGAGGCCATCGACCCGGTGCGCTTGATGCAGCACGACGTGCTCGGGCTGCGTGTGCTCATCACCTCGTTGAACGCGGAGATCTACGCGTCGAAGGGCAAGCCGCTGGTGCTCGAAGGCAAGCTGCCCGACCGCGCGCAACGTGAAGCCGGCGCCGTGGTGCTCAGCGAGAACCTCGCGCGCCGCCGCGCGCTCAAGGTCGGCTCGACCTTCCCCATCAAGACGCCGACGGGCGAGCGGACGTACACCGTGGCTGCGGTCATCATCGACTACACGTCAGATCAAGGTTCGGTGATCCTCGACCGCGACCTGTTCGTGAAGCAGTTCAAGAACGACCAGGTCGACACCTTTCACGTGTACCTCAACGAGCTCTCGAAGCTCGAAGAGACGCGCACCAACATCAGCGCGAAGCTGGGCGACAAGTACAACCTCTTCGTGCTCTCGAACGCGGAGCTGCGTGACGAAGCGCGCAAGATGCTCGGCTCGGCCTTCAGCATCACCTACGCGATGGAGGTGGTCGCCGTGGCGCTCGCGCTGCTGGGCATCGTCAATACGCTGTTGGCGGCGGTGCTCGATCGCACGCGTGAAATCGGGCTGTTGCGCGCCATCGGGGCCGACCGCAGCCACGTGCTCAAGCTCTTCACCGGCGAGGCGTTCTTCATCGGCCTCACCGGTAGCCTCTTCGGCGTGACCACCGGCGGCGTGGTGGGCCTCATCGTGACGAAGATCGTCGGGGTGCAGGCAACCGGTTGGAACTTCCCGTTTTCGTACCCCTGGGCCAGCGCGCTGCTGCTGGTGCTCGTCGGCACCTTCGCCTCCATGATCGCCGGCATCTACCCGGCCCGCCGCGCCGCGCGACTCGATGTCGTCGAAGCGCTCGCGTACGAGTAGGCTCGGTGACGCGCATGGCCGGCCCGTTCCGCATCCTCGTAGTTGAAGATGAGCCCGTCATTCGCGAGCTCGTGCGCAGCCTGTTGACCGACGTCGAATGTGAGGTCGAGACCGCGCCGCACGCCGCAGACGGCCTCAAGCTCGCGAAGACGCAGACGTTCGATCTCATCTTGCTCGACGTCGTCTTGCCGCCGGTCGGCAGTATTCAGCTCGACGGCGTGGCCGTGTGCCGAATGTTGCGCGCCGACGTGCGCACCTCGAAGACGCCGATCTACATGCTCACGGCGAAGGCCAAGAAGTCAGACGTCGAGACGGCGATGAAGGCCGGCGCCAACGGCTACATTCACAAGCCCTTCCGCGGCGCCGAGCTGCTCGATCTCGTCTCGCAGCTCAAAGCGCGCCTGAACGGCTGACGTCGGTTACGGCAGGCGCGGGTGCAGAAACCGCGCGAGCGCGAACATGTCGTCCCAGTCGAGCTGATCGAACTCGAGCGCCACGTTCTCTTCCGTGCGCCGGCGCACGGTGGCCTGGGTGACGATCTCACGATCCCCGGGAATGGGGATGCACAGCGTGAGGCGGTCGTCAGCGGCGCCGAACTCACCGACCAGCTTGAGCCCCGCCATCGAGAGGTCGGTGGCCTTCGCGATGACCGCGCGGCCTCCGGTGAAGAGCTTGACCATGAAGCCCGCGTCGACGCGCGGGTGAAACCGGGTGGGCATGGGAGACTGCGCGGTGACGGTGAGCATGGACGTTCTCCTGATGGTGGGCGCTACAGACCTCGAGCAGTGTTGATCACGATGTAGCACCCGCAACTTTTCGACCCGCGTTACCTTCGGCGCCGTGACGAAGCCGCGCATTGGTCTGGTCTGCTCAGGTGGCGGTGCGCGCGGCGCATACGAAGCGGGCGTCATCCGCTACCTGCGTGAAGAGCTCCCGAAATCGGCGCGGCAGCACGTGCGCTTCGACGTGCTCTCGGGGACCTCGGTCGGCGCCAGCACCGCCTGCTTCATCGCCGCGACCATGCACACGCCCGACGAGCAGGGCAAAGGCCTCGAGGCGTTGTGGACTGGGCTGAGCCTCGAGAAGGTCTTCCGCGTCGACGGTGAGTCGCTCTACTCGGTGAGCCGCAAGATCTGGCGCGCCACGCGAGCCAACGAGCGCCCCGAAGGCTGGCGGCTCTATGATCTCTTTCACCCCGAGCCCATCGAGCACCTCGTTCGGCACTCCATCGACTGGCCCCGCATCGCCGCCAACCTCGCGCGCGGGCTGTGCTCGGCGGTCTCGGTCAGCGCCACGCGCATTCGCGACGGGCGCACCGTGGTCTTCGTGCAGCGCAAAGAGCCCGGCCTGCCGAAGTGGAGCCGCGACCCGTACCGCGTCGCGCAAGAGGTCGTGCTGGGCCCAGAACACGCGCTCGCCAGCGCCGCGATTCCGCTCATCTTCCGGTCGGCCCGCGTCGGCGACGAGTACTTCTGCGACGGCTTCGTGCGCCAGAACACCCCACTCTCTCCAGCGCTGCGGCTCGGCGCAGACCGCGTGCTGATTCTGTCGCTGCGCCACAAGCCGCGCGCCGACGTCGACCCGCCGAAGCTCAAGGCGATGCCCACCACGCCACACGTCATCGGCAAGGTGCTCAACGCGTTGATGGTCGACCGCACCGAGTACGATCTCGATCGCCTCCGTCGCCTCAACGAGATGCTCGAGAGCGGCCGCAAAGCCTACGGCGACGACTTCGTGGCGCGCATGAATGGCGCGCTGAGCTCCGTGCGTGGCCAGCCATACCGGGTGGTGAAAGATCTCGTGGTTCGACCCAGCCGAGACCTCGCCGACCTCGCGCGGCCGCACCTCGAGCGGCTCGCCAAAACGCAGACCCAGGCGCCTCTTCCCACGCGCCTGCTGCACCGGCTCTCGGGCTCGAATCTCTTCACGCAAGCGGAGCTCGGCAGCTACCTCCTCTTCGACGCTGCGTACGCCAAAGACCTCATCTCCCTCGCGATGGAAGACGCACATCAACGCCGCGAGCAGTTGATGTCCTTCTTCGACCCCGACGCGAACTGACGAGCACCGTCCCGTTCGGGAAACGAGTCTCACTGCTGAGACTGCGGGTTCGACCGAGTTCCGCGCACTTGGCGTCGGCACGAGTCCTGAAGAGCGCTCCGTCACCCACGCAGCACCGGAGACGCTCACATGGACTCGTCGAACCGCATCTCGCTGACCCCCACCGTCGCTCGTCAGACGCCGAAGAACGAGTTCGGCAACGTGCTCAAAGACGCGCTGCAGACGGCGGCCAACGTCGGAGGCTCCCTGCTCGGCGGCGCCGGCATTCCCGGCGCTGGCGTCATCAGCGCGGCGGTCAGCAACGTGACCGCGCTCGCGAGTTCGGGCGGTGGCGCACGTTCGGCATCTCTCGCAGCGACAGGCGTGACGAACATCGGTGGTGGCAACAGCGTGGGCAGCGTCGGCGGCGCAAGCGGTGCGACGCAGGCGGCGATGAACACCTCCATCGGCGCTGGCAGCGACATGAGCGGCGCCATCGGCCAGATGAGAGCCGAAGCCGACCGCTCGATGATGATGCAGATGCAGATGCAGAACGAGAGCCGTGAGTACAACACGCTCTCGAACGTGCTGAAGGTTCGCCACGATTCGGCGAAGTCAGCCATCAACAACATCCGGTAACGGTCATGGCGATCAACCCACTCGGGAGCGCCGGCCCCTCGAACATCTCCGGCGCAGGCGGCCCACAGAAGACCGGCGAGAGCTTCGGCAAGGTGATGAAGGGCCAGGCACGCCTCGAGAACGCACCGACGCCGGTTCAGAACCCGCCACTGAAAGAAGCGAGCTCGGTGCAGCAGGCGCAAGCCGGCAAGTGCCGCGCAGAAAGCACGAAGTCAGTCGGCGCCGTCGACACCAAACAGGTCACCGCCACCAAGGTGCTCGACCAGGTAAACGCCGCGCAGAACCGCATGGAGCAACTGCTCAAGGTCGCCGAGTCGGGGAAGTCGTTTTCACCCGCTGAGCTGCTCTCGCTGCAGACCCACGTGTACCGCGCCTCCCAGGAGCTCGACCTCGCCGGCAAGGTCGTCGAGAAGGCCACGGGCGGCATCAAGCAGGTCCTCCAGACCCAGGTGTGACGCCCATGAAACGCTCTCTCCTTCTGCTGTGCATGTTGTTGGCCGGCTGCGCGACGCAGATTCAGCACGGCCTCGAAGAACGCGACGCCAACGAGATCATCTCGGCGCTCGTGGCGCGCGGCTTCGACGCGAAGAAAGTGCCCGAGAAGGGCAAGAAGCCCACGTGGGCCATCGAGCTCGACGACTCGCAGGCGACCGACGCAATGCGCGTGCTGACCGAACTCAAGCTGCCCCGCCCGACGCGCCTCAAGACGCAGACCCTCGCGGCGAACGCCGGCCTCATCGACACGCCTTCGGCTGAACGGCTCCGCCAGCTCGAAGCGCAGGAAGGCGACATTGAAGAGTCGCTCGAGACGATGGACGGCGTGACGTCGGCCTCGGTGGAGCTGGTCGTACCGCTCGCGCCGCGGCCGGGTCAGCTTGCGACGCCCTCGAAGGCCTCGGTGTTGCTGCGCGCACACCCCGATGCGCTGGAGCGCCTGCAGCAACAGCGTGCACAGCTGAGGGCCCTCGTCGCTGCGTCGGTCGAAGGCCTCCAGTCAGAGGACGTGGTGCTGGTCGTCGACCCCGTCGTGATTCCGTCAGCCCCGCCCCGCGTCGACACGCGCAGCACGCTCAAGCCGCTCGTCATCGGCCTGGGCATCGCGCTCTCGGTGCTGGCCATGGCGCTGGTGGGCTTGACCTTGCGCATGCGCAGCTTGAAGGCCGCACCGAAGTCGATGCCCGTCGCTCCGAGTGCCGCGGCCACGCCGCCACCGGCTCCGGCGCGCCCTGTCATCAACCCGGCCGTGCAGCGCAAGGTGGCCTGACGTGAGCGCCACGAAGGTCGACCGCCAGAAGTCCAAAGAAGCCCGAACCCTGGGCTTCGCAGAGAAGGTGGCGCTCTTCGTCACCGCGATGCACCGAGACCGCGCCGAGGTGCTGCTCGCCGGCCTCGCAACGGAATCACAGACGCGCGCCACTCAGTTCGCGGCGCACGTGAAGCAGTGGGACTCGGGGCGCAGACAGGCTCGCCTGGCACACGAGTTCGGAGTTCGGCCGGGCGCAGCTGACCGGCTGAAGGAGGTGGTGGTGGGCGTGGACGGAGTTCTGCGGGCCGCTGTCGTCGCATCGTTTCCCCTGGCGATGCGGCAACAGTTCCCTCAGTTCAAGGGCGAGGTGGAGTCGTTTCCGGAGGTGGTGCGTGGGTTGGCGGCGCGGCTGGTGAGAGAGGCGGGCCGGTAGCGGAGACGATGCGGGCGTGGGGTGGTGGAGTCGTTTCCGAAGGTGGGGCGTGGGTTGGAGGCAGCGGGAACGATGTGGGCGTGGGTGGGAGGCGTGGAGTCACCCCCCGGGAAGGGGTGAACGGGTCAGCGCTCGGTGATTCCCCCGAGCCGAGCGTTGATGTGGGTCGAGGCGGTGCCCTGATGAGGGGCACCGCCTTTGGTTTGTCTCCCGCGGCGGACGGCGCAGTTCCGCAAGTGTCTGTATTGATTGGCCCGGCGGTTGGCGCGGCTCCTGAAAAGAGCCCCTGCATGCCCCGCTTTTCAAAGAACGACGCCACGGTGACCTCGACGCTGAGCGTGACGATTCCCAGGCCGGTGTCGCAGCCCATGTCGCCCGCGTCGAAGGTTCGCCTGACGCCCATGACGAAGCTCACGCGTGCGCACCTCGCGGTCAGTGAGCGACCGAAGGCGATGGCGGAGTTGATGGCCGCCGGCAGCCGCGCCGCGCAGAAGCTGGGCGAGCAGCTCAAGACCTCGCTCATCGTCGACGCGCGACTCCAGCCCGCGACACTGCACCCGTTCTCTCACCTCGCGGCGAAGGCGCTCTTCTTCATTCTCGAGTGTGGCGGCGATGGCCTGGCGGTCGTCGAGCTCGACCTGCTCGGTGCAGGCGCACTGCTGCACCGCATCGCAGGTGGCCGCGAGTCGATGGGCCCGCCGCAGCGGCTGCTGCCCGTCGAAGAAGCGGCGCTGGGGTGGGTCGTGCTGTCGCTGTTCGCCGAGCTGCGCGCAGAACCTTCGCTCGCGCACTTCGCGCCGCGCCTCGTCGCCGTAACGCTCGACCGTGGCGAAGTGCTGCGCGCCCTCGACGCGCGCCGTCGCCACGTGGCGCTGCAGCTCGACCTCGCGCTCGGTGAGACGCGCTGCGGCGCCCGCGTGTTGCTGCCCGCGCTCTGGCTGCAAGCGAAGCTCGACGCGCTGCCCGCCGAAGCACCTGCCGCGATGTTGGATGAAGTCGGCGCGGCCACGTTGCCGGCGACCTGCATCATCGGCTCGTCGTTGCTGCCGCGTGACGAAGCGCACTCGCTGACGGCGGGCGACGTCGTCTTCATCGGCGGCGTCGAGCTCCACCACTTCGGCTTCACCGGCTCCGGTCGCCTCGTCACGCCGACCTTCGAGCTCCGCGGCACCTTCGCCGAGCTGGGCTTCACCCTTTCCCGCGCCGTTCCCCGCCCCACCCAGGAGTCCGTCATGTCCCAGGTCGATCCCTCCGTGCCCGTCGAAGTTGAAATCGAGCTCACCCGGCTGCGCCTGCCGCTGCACCAGCTGGGAGGCATCAAGCCCGGCGCAGTGCTGCCGCTCCACATCAACGCTGCGCAGCACGTGCTGGTGCGCATCGGCGACAAGGCCATCGCCCGGGCCGAGCTGGTTGAAATCGAAGGCGAAGTCGGCGCCCGCATCATCTCGATGCTCTGAGGCCCGCGATGACGCTCACTCCTCGTCAGAAGTTGTTCGGAGCCTGCGCTTTGGCGCTCTGCGCTCCGCTGGTCGCAGCGATGCAAGGTGCGTCGGCCTCGCTCGTCGCCCGCGTGGTGCTGGGCGTCGCGGCAGTCGCTGGCATCGCGGTCTGGTTCATCAAGGCGCGCGGCGGGCTGCAGTTGGGCTCGAAGTTCAAGAGCGCGCCGCGCCTCAACGTCGTGCAGCGCGTCGGCCTCTCGCAGCGCACGGGCCTGGCACTCGTCGAAGTCGACGGCAAGCCCTACCTCGTCGTGCACGGTGACGGCTTCGCGCGAATTCGCCCGGCCCGTCGCCCTCAGCGCGTCTCACCGCGCCCCACCCCTGAAGTCATCGAGTCGCAAGGAGCCGTGTCATGAAGCGCGCCGCTTTCGTCATGTTGTTCGCCACGCCGGCCTTCGCCAAAGGCATCGAGTTGCCCAACGACGGCTTCGCGAGCAACCAGGTGCAGATGATGGGGCTGCTGGCCGCGATGGCCATCGTGCCCTTCGCGGTGATGATGCTGACCAGCTTCTCGAAGATCGTCGTGGTGCTCTCCATCGTGCGGTCGGCGCTGGGTACGCAGCAGGCGCCGCCGACCATGGTGCTCACTGGCCTCGCGGCGGTGCTGTCGGCCACGGTGATGTCTCCGACGTTCGAGAAGATGTGGGCCGAGGGTCGCGCGCAGTACTCCGAAGGCGCCGACGCGGTGGGCATGCTCGACCGCGCAGGCACGGTGCTGCAGCCGCTCAAAGACTTCCTCGTGAAGCACGGCAGCGACGAAGAACGGGCCCGCTTCGTCGACATGGCGCGTGAACTTCGCCCGGTCGATGAGAGCACCTCGGTGAGCGACAAGGACCTCTCGGTCATCGTGCCCGCCTTCGTCATCACCGAGCTGAAAGAGGCCTTCATCATCGGCTTCCTCATCTTCCTGCCGTTTCTGGTGCTCGACATGTTGCTGGCGAACATCCTCCTCGCGCTCGGCATGCAGACGCTCTCGCCGAGCCAGGTCAGCCTGCCGTTCAAGATTCTGTTGTTCGTCGCGGTCGACGGCTGGGCGCTGCTCTCGCGCGGTCTCATCCTCGGGTACCGGTGAACACCATGGACACCTCTCTGCTGCTCGGCCTCGCGCGTGAAGCGTTGCTGTTGATGGTGCTCGCCTCGCTGCCGCCCATCGGTGCGTCGTTGGTGGTGGGCTTCTTGATGTCGCTCGTTCAGGCCACCACGCAACTGCAGGAGTCGACGTTGTCGGTGGTGCCCAAGCTCTGCGCGGCGGTGCTGGCGCTCGTCATCGCCGGCCCGTGGATCGGCGCGCAGTTGACGCGCTTCACCACGCAGCTGCTGATGACCTTGCCAGCGGTGGCGTCGTGAACACGCTCGCGCTGCAACTCGCGGTCGACTCGCTGCAGCCGCACGTCATCGCCGTCGCGCTGATCGCGTCGCGCTTGTTGCCCGTCGCGTTTCTGTGCCCGTTGTTCGGAGGCACGCACGCCCCGACGCACGTGAAGCTGGGCATGGTGTTGGCGCTCTCGCTCTTCGTTCACAGCGCTGGTGGCATCGGCGCGCCTGACGTGACCGACGCCTTCGCGTTCTCAGGGCTCGCCGCGCAAGAGCTGCTCTTCGGCACGTCGCTGGGGCTGGTGGCCGCGTTGCCGTTCGACGCCGCGCGCATCGGCGGGCGCTTCGTCGACCTCTTTCGCGGCTCGTCAGCCGAGGCCGCGTTGCCGATGTCGGGCACGAAAGAGGCCGCGACGGGAGACGCGCTGTACCACCTGCTGCTCGCGCTCGGCTCCGCGGGCGTGGTGTTGCCGTTGATGCTGGGGGCGCTCACGAAGAGCTACGGCCTCGTCGCGCCGGGGGCCTTTCATCACACCGAAGACGTCGCGCTGCATCTCGCGGGGCTCGTCGGCACTGCCTTCGCGACCGGCTTCGCCATCGGCGCGCCGATCGCCGCGATGCAGCTCGCCATCGACGCGTGCCTCGGCCTCGCCTCGCGCGCAGCACCGAACATGAACTTGCAAGACACCGGCGCGCCGCTGCGCATCCTCGGAGGAGGTGCGGTGCTCTGGCTGATGATTGGCCTCATCGCCACCCGCCTGCAGGACTTTGCGCTCACCCACGTCGATGAGCTGACGTCGCTCTCGTTTCGCGGGCTGGTGGGCTGAATGTCAGCGCTTCGGGGCGAGGTCGATTTCCAGGCGTGCGCCACGCGCGGTGCGCCCCACGAGTCGAACACCGCCGTCGAGCTCGATGACCTCAGTCACCTCCGTGAGCTGCTCCGGGAGCTCGAAGACCGTCACCCCCTGAAGCTCAGTGCGAACGACCTTCACCGGCTTCGCCTTCGCCGCCGCCGGGTCAATCCGAAGGTCGAACGTCGCGCGACGACCATCGACGAGCCAGAGCAACACCGTCGTGCGTCCCGGCGAGTAGGCGACCAACTCCATGACACCGGGCTCAGGAAACCGGGCGTCGTACAGGCTGACGCCCGACACCGTCAGGCGCTGAACCTGCGAAGGCAACGAAACGCGTCGGGTCTGGCCGACCTCCATCGTCACCGACGGCAGGTGCAGCTGAGCGACGACCATCGCAAACGTGAGCGTGAGCATCGCTTGAACCTACAAGGCTTCGAGCTCGTGCATTTTTCCGCGGAACACGTCGACGTCGACCGCGCCTTCGATTCCCGGGACTTCCGCCGAGTCTTCGCGCTGCCAGATGGCCCACGTGCCGCTGGGCCGCCGGCCAATCGAGCGCAACCAGCGATGACGCGCGAGCCCACCCAGCAACAGCTCGTCGGCGTCGGGCGTCGTGTAGACGATGGCGCGCCGGCCCCACGCCGCTTCGACGAGCACCAACCAGCGCTCGAGCTCTCCACGAATCACGGAAGGTGTCGGCGCGTCGCGGCAGTTCCCGACGAACTCCACGTCGACCACTGGTGCCAACGCACCGGTTGTCACCGGCGCTGCCGCGAGGAAGTTGCGGGCCTGGTCGTCACCCGGCCGACAGAACGTGAAGAAGTGGTACGCGCCGGCCGCGAGCCCCGCCCTCCGCGCACCCGCGAAGTTCTCCGAGAACCGTGCGTCGACCACGTCTCCACCTTCTGACGCCTTGAGCCACGCGAAGCGCACGCCACTCGCCGCGACCTGACTCCAGTCGATGGCCCCGTTGTGGTGCGAGACGTCGATGCCCCGCAGTTCGGGGCTCGAACAGCCGGTTACGGCGAGGCTCAACACTGCGAAGCGCCACACGGCGCCCATACTCCGTCTCCCCCGGCGGACGGACAAGCACGCCAACGCACTGAAATAACTCGATAAAAGTTTGGCGCGAGACCTGCTCAAGGACCCACCCGTCCATGAGCGAGAAGACCCACCAGCCGACCAGCAAGAAGCTGCAAGACGCGCGCAAGAAGGGCCAGATTCCGCGCAGCAAGCTCTTCACGTCGGCCGCCGTGACGTTGGGCGGCCTTGGCGCGACGGTGCTCTTCGCCGACGACACCGCGCACCGCTTCACGTCGTGGACGCGCTCGCTGCTGAGCGCTCACGACACCGCGCCGCTGGCCGCCATGCGTGACGGCGTGCAGGTGTTAGCGGCCTGCGCGCTCCCGAGCCTCGTCGGTGCGGTGCTGGCGGCGCTCGCGTCGACGGTCGCCACGACGGGTGGCCTCGAGTTCAACGCCGACGCGGTGGCGCCGAAGCTCGAGCGGCTCAACTTCATCGAGGGCTTCAAGAAGCTCTTTTCGGTGCGGCAGCTGATCGACGTGCTCAAGGGTCTCGCGGTCGCCGCCATCATCTTCTGGCTCTTCTGGAGCGCCGTGCAGTCGAACGCGTCGTTCGCCTTCTCGGCCGTTCACCACGACGGCGCGGCGGCCTTCGTCGCACTGCTCTCGCTGCTCAAGCCGCTCGTCGTGAAAGCGGCGGTCGTGTTGCTGGCGCTCGGGTTCGCCGACTGGGCGTTGCAGAAACGCCGCCACATCAAGGACCTCATGATGTCGCACGAAGAAGTGAAGCAGGAGCACAAGAACTCCGACGGCGACCCGCACCAGAAGTCGAAGCGCAAAGCCCTTCACAAGCAGTTGTCGAATGGAGGCACCGCGCGCGGCGTGAAGAAGGCCAGCGCCATCGTGGTGAACCCGACGCACATCGCCATCGCGCTTCGCTACGCCGAAGACGAGAGCGACGCCCCGTACATCGTTGCCAAAGGACGAGAGGAAGACGCCTTGAAGATCCGCAGAGAAGCCGAAGCGCTCGGCATTCCCGTGGTGCGCGACATTCCGCTCGCGCGGAGCCTCATTCACTACGACGTCGGCGAAGAGGTGCCCGAAGAGCTGTACCAGGCCGCCGCCGCCATTCTGAAAGTCGCCCTCGAAACCGCAGAAAAGAAGGAGCAGCCGTGAACTCGCTACTCGCACTCGTCGAGAAGGTGCTGGCTCGCGCGAAGTCGTCGTCTGACGTCGTGTTGGCCATTGTGATGGCGATGATCATCGGCGCGATGATCGTGCCGCTGCCTGAATGGGCGCTCGACGTCGGCCTCGCCCTCAACCTCGCTGCGGCGGTCGCGTTGCTGGTCGCGGCGCTCTACGCGAAAGACGCGCTCAAGGTCGCGTCGTTCCCCACGTTGCTGCTCATCACCACGCTCTTCCGCCTCGCGATGAACGTCTCGTCGACGCGGCTCGCGCTGTCTGAAGGACACGCCGGTGAGATCATCCAGGCCTTCGGCGAATTCGTGGTGCGCGGTGACTACGTGGTCGGCGCAGTCATCTTCTCGATTCTTACACTCGTGCAGTTTCTCGTCGTCACCAAGGGCGCCGAGCGCGTCGCCGAAGTCAGCGCGCGCTTCACGCTCGACGCCATGCCCGGCAAGCAGATGAGCATCGACGCGGACCTGCGCGCCGGCGCCATCTCGCAAGAGCAGGCCCGCGCCCGTCGCCGTGCGCTCGAGCGCGAGTCACAGCTCTTCGGCTCGATGGACGGCGCGATGAAGTTCGTGAAGGGCGACGTCATCGCCGGCCTCGTCATCACGCTCATCAACCTGCTCGGAGGCATCGTCATCGGCGTGCTGCAGAACGGCATGACCGCAGCGGAAGCAGCGTCGACGTACGCGCTCATCGCCATCGGTGACGGCCTCGTCTCGCAGATTCCCTCGCTCGCCATCGCCGTCGCGGCGGGCATCGTCGTCACCCGCGTCGCCAGTGAGACCGAAGACGACTCGCTCGGCACTGACATCGGTGCGCAGTTCTTCGGGCAACACAAGGCGCTCTACGTCGTCGCCGGGCTGTGCCTCGCGTTCGCCGCGATGCCGGGCATGCCGCACCTGACCTTCATCATCATCGCCGCGCTCGCCGTGCTGACGGGCCTGGGGCTGCAACGCATGCGCAGTAAGCCTTCGAGCGAGAAGCCCTCGCAGAAGAAGACCGAAGACAAGGTCACCCCGGCGGCGCAGGCCTCGAAGCTCGAAGACCAGGTGCAGGCGGTGGCGCCGTTGGTGCTCGACCTCGCGCCGGAGTTGACCTCGCTGGTCGAAGAAGACGGTCAGGCCTTCGTGCACGTCGACTTGAACACCGTGCGTGAGCGGCTCTTCTTCGACCTCGGGGTCCGTGTGCCGGCGTTCCGCGTGCGCACGGGCGCTCCGGTCGGGTCGCGTGGCTATGCGTTGGCGGTCGACGAAGTGCCCGCAGGTCGCGGAGCCTTGCCCGAAGGTGAACGCTTCGTGCTGGGCAACGCGAACGATCTCAAGGCGGCGGGGCTCGAGGCAGCGCCGGCACAAGACGCGATGGGTCGCGTGCTCGCGGTCGTCTCGTCGCCCGCAGAAGTGCTCGCTGAAAAAGGGCTCGTCGCCCGTTCGGGTCGGGAGCTGCTCGTCGACCACCTCACGCTGTTGTTGCGGAAGCGCGCTGCGCACTTCCTCGGCGTGCAGGAGGTGCAGGCCGCGCTGGCTACGCTCGAGAACCAGTCACCAGCGCTGGTGAAAGAAGCGCTGAACAAGGTGCCACTGCCGTTGCTGACCGACGTCCTCAAGAAGCTGCTGCACGAGCAGGTCAGCATTCGAAACCTGCGCGCGATTCTCGACGCGCTCGTCTCACCGGCGACCGAAGGCGACGCCATGCAGCTCGCCGAGAAGTGCCGCATCGCGCTGGCTCGGCAGATCAGCCACCAGTTCGCGAACAACGGGCCGCTCTTCGCGTGGTTGGTCGACCCCGCCGTCGAAGAGACGCTGCGCCAGGGCGGCGCGGCGCTCGACCCGAGCGAAGCCGGCGCCATTCTCGAAGGTGTGAAGCGCGTGGCGCGACAGGGCAAGGGCGTGTTGCTGTCTTCGCCCGACGTGCGTCGCATGCTGCGTCGACTGATTGAGGGTGCGTTCCCCGAAGTCGCGGTGCTGACGTTCAGCGAACTCGACCCGGAGCTGCAGGTGCGCCCCGTCGGCCGGCTTGTTGCGGTGCAGGCCTGATTACTGGCCGGGGTTGAGCGGCGGAACTTTGCCGTCGGGGCCGGGGCGGTTGACCCGGTCCTTCAACTCTTTACCGGCGCGGAACAGCAGGCCGCGCTTCGAGCGCACTGCGATGGGCTCGCCCGTCTTCGGGTTGCGACCCTGGTAGGCGCCGTAGTGCTTCACGTGAAAGGCACCGAGGCCACGAATCTCGATGTTTTCGCCGGCGACGAGTGCGTCTTTCATCGCCCCGAAGATCATCTCGACGGTCGCCTCCGCCTGCTTCTGCGTGACGCCCTTCTTCGCAACCAGGATGTTGACGAGATCGGACTTGAGCACCAGCGTTCCCCCTGCGTGTCCAGACCAACGGTCTAGAATCATTGTGGATTTGTCCCGATGGTAGCCATGAAGTCCCCAACCCTGCAAGAAAGCTACGGTTTTTCGACTTTCTTGGGTTCACCCTGCGCCAGGTCGGCCCAGGAAATTGCCTTGAGTTTCTCGATAGTTGTCTCGTCGGCCGTCGAGAACAGCCGCGCCACACTTTCAAAATGACCGGTGCGCTCGCGGTTCACGCGCGCCGTACCTCCTACCGCCGCCGAAACGTCGGCCAGCGTCAGGCTCGACAGGTCACGGCCCGGTTTCAGCCCGCCGCGTACCGTCACCGTCAGCAGCCCACCCATGATGAGCACGCCCGCCAACTCACGCACGCGCTGCTCCGGTAACCGCAACAACACCGAGAGGTTGCGAGGTGTCGGGGCAGAGAGCCCCTCGAGCGCCGCCCGTGCGACCTCTTCGGCGATGCGCGACGCGATGAGCTCGTTACTGCGCGGGTGCTCGATGAGGTCCTGAAACTCGTCGTGGAAGTCTTTGTGTTCGACCGCGTACGCCAGCCGCGCGCCCGACAGCAAAATGTACCAGCCCACGTAGATCCACATGAGGAACAGCGGAGCAATGCCGAGCGACCCGTAGACCTTGTTGGCGCTGAAGAAGACGCTCGCGATGCCGCCGTAGATGTGGCGGGCGATCTCCCAGGCGAGGCCGGCGATGGCGCCACCCGTCAGCGCAGAACGCCACGGCACCGGCGCATGCGGCGCGACCTTGTAGAGCACCGTGAAGAGGCTGACCGCCGCCACTACGCTGCCCACAAAGAAAGCCTGCGGCGCGAAGGGAAACTGCAACCACCCGATGGCATCTTTGGCGCTCTGCGAGCCGAGCAACGACACCGCAAACAACAGCGGGCCCACCAGCAACACGCCCGCGTACAGGCCCAGACTCACGAGAATCGGGCGCTTGGTTCGCACCTTCCAGATGTCGTTGAGCGACGCGTCGAGGTGCCGAAGCATCAACCCGGCCGACACGAGCACCACCACGAAAGACACGCTGCCTGCGGCGCGAGAGTTCGCAGCTGAAAGAAACGTACGAATCGTCTGCTCCGACTGCGCGCGGCCGCCGGGAGACAAGATGTCTTCGAAGAACTTCAGCACCAGCGGGTCGATGCGCTTGGCGTTGAAGGCGTGCAGCAACGAGAAGATGACCGCGACCAACGGCACCAGCGACGTGATGGTGATGAAGGTCAGGTTGCCGGCGCGCAGCGCGAGCGCGTCGCCGCGGTAGCCGACCACCACCGAGACGACGAGCCGCCAGAACGAGACGGCACGCGCACTCCACCTGTTGGCCGAACTCACCGGCGCCGGCTGGGGAACGGGTGTCTCGGCCATGGAGTGCTTCAGCGACGCACGAGAATACGTTCGACCAGCTCTCGCGAGACCTGCGAGAGCTCGACGAACACCACGCCCATGCCGGGAACTTCGTCAGGGGTTCCCGGCGGCACCACGCGCATCACTTCGCCCAGCCCTTCGATGATCTCGAGATCTTCGAAGATCACCGTGAAGCGCAGGTTCACCTTCGTGCCCACCGGGAGCGGATCGTCAGACTTGATGAACACGCCACTGCGGCTCAGGTTCATCACGTACTCGCTGATGAACTGATCCACCGACGAGAACTCGTGGTTGATGGTGCGGCGCACGTCGATGCGCCGGTCGACGGTTCCGCTCATGCGTACCTACTCCTGAGTGCCGCCACCGTTACTCGGCGCCGACGGAGGCGGGTTGGGTGACGACGGACGCGGTTGGTTCTGCTGCTGCCGGTTCTGACCGCCACCGCCGCCGCCTCCTCGATTGCGGTCGCGGTTGCGCTCGCGGTCACGACGACTGCCGCGGTCGCCACGCTCGTTGCGCTCGCCACCACCCTTGTCGCTGCGCTCGTTGCGCTCGCCGCCACCACCGCCGCGGTCGAACTTGGCCTCGTTGCTGCCGGGCTTGCGGTTGCTCGTGTACGTCGAAGGGTCGTGCTCAACCTGCGTGCCGGCGATCTTGATCTCGACGCCCGAAACCGGCCGCGCGTAGATGTCGTACTGCTCGCGGTGGTAGTCGCTGCGCACCTTGACCTGAATCGACTTGTTGAAACGATCCATCAGGTGGCGGAGCTCTTCGCGCTCCTCGTTCTGCAGCACGTTGGCGACTTCGGTCTGAACCTGCACGACCATCGTGGGGTCTTTGTACGCCCCCGCCGAACGCCGCAGCTCGCGGAAGATCTCGTACGCCACCGTGGTGGCCGTCTTCACGTAGCCCTGACCCGCGCAGTAGCCGCAGTTCTCGTGCAGCACGCGGCCGATCGACTCACGCACGCGCTTGCGCGTCATCTCGACGAGGCCAAGCTCGCTGATGCGCAACACGTTGGTCTTCGCCTTGTCGCGACCCAACGCCTCGTGCAGCGACTTGAAGACCTTGTCTCGGTTCTGCTGCTTCTCCATGTCGATGAAGTCGCAAATGATGATGCCGCCGATGTTGCGCAGGCGGAGCTGGTAGACGATTTCTTTCGCGGCCTCGGTGTTGATCTTGACGATCGTGTCTTCGAGGTTCTTCTTGCCGACGTAGCGCCCTGAGTTCACGTCGATGGCGGTGAGCGCTTCGGCCTGGTCGATGATCAGGTAACCGCCCGAGCGCAGCCACACCTTGCGAGCCGTCGCGCGCTTGATCTCTTCTTCGATGCCGTACGCGTCGAAGATGGGCTCTTCACCGTCGTGCAACACCACGCGCTCTTTGAGCGTCGGGTCTTGCGCTTCGACGAAGCGCTGCACGCGCTCGAACTCTTCGCGGTCGTCGACGATCAGCTTCTCGATGTCTTGCGCGAAGAGGTCGCGCGTCGCGCGAAGAATCAGGTCGAGGTCGGGGTGCATCAACCCCGCGCGGTGCACCTTCTCGTTCTTTCGCACCGTCTCGTTCCACACCTCGATGAGGAAGCGGATGTCGGCCTCGAGTTTTTCCTGCGGCACGTTCTCGGCGACGGTGCGAACGATGAAGCCGGTGCCGGGCGGGCGGAGCCGCTCGACGGTGTCGCGCAGACGACGGCGCTCTTTTTCGTTGCCGATGCGGCGGCTGATGCCGACGTGATCGACGGTCGGCATGAACACCAGGTGCCGGCCGGGAATCGAGATGTGCGAGGTGATGCGCGCGCCCTTGGTGCCAATGGGGTCCTTCGAGACCTGAACGAGCACCTCCTGGCCGACCTTCAGCAGATCTTCGATGCGCTGCTGCTTCTTGGGCTCGGCCTTGCGCTGACGATCGCGGTCGCGCTCACGGTGACGCTGCTCTTTGTTCTCTTTCTCTTTGAAGCGAACGTCGCGGGGCGCGTTGGTGCGCGGCGCCTCGACCTTGTCCGCTTCGGCGACGGGAGCACCCTGCGTCTCGACCGCGACGGCCAACACTTCGGCGCCGTTCGCAGCAGGGCTGGCATCGCTCACGGCCGCGGCCAGAACCTCAGCACCGGTCGGCACTTCTGCGGCCGCCACGGCAGCGGCGACGACCTCCGCACCTGACGTCGCGGGCTCGACTGCAGGCGCGGGCGTCGGCGTCGAATCGGTCGGGGCGGCTTCGAGGGCCGCCGTGCCGTTGACGGGCGTCGAATCAGCCACGACGAGCGGGTCGACCGGCGTCGGCGCGACGGTCTCGGTTTCTTCAGTCGACTCTTCGGGAACGTCGGGGACTTCGTCGTCGTGTTCGCCTTCAGTCAGCTCGAACTCGTGACGCGTGACGTCGGGGTCGAAGAGCACGTCGCCGACGTAGAGAAACGCCGCCTTGTCGAGACCGATGTCGACGAACGCGGCCTGCATGCCCGGGAGCACGCGCGTGACGCGCCCTTTGTAGATGTTGCCGACGATGCCCTTGTCTTTTTTTCGCTCGAGATAGAACTCAGCGATGTGGCCCTGCTCGACCAGCGCAACCCGGGTCTCCCGACCCGCGGCGTTGATCACAAGAACGCTGCTCATGTACGAATCCGTTCTGTGCAGCACGGCGCGCAGGACCCCACGGACGGGACGCGGGGTTCACTTGCACCAATGGCTGCACCACATGACAGGAGGCGGCGCCACTCGCACAAAGCTCACGATGTGGTGTCACTCCGCGAAGGTCGACCACCTGACCCCCTGCCGGTTGAATCGATGTACCCAGAACGACTGACTACGCCGCGCTGAGCCGACTTCGCCCTCTACCCTGCTGTGGGTGCGCACTCGACGTGAGTACGACGCAAGAGCCCCGTCTAAAAAATTAGTTGTCGCAGCAAGCGTTCCACGAATCTGCCAGCGAAGGAAACTTATTTACGCCCGCGCGGCGGGCAGCTCAGGGCGCGGCGGCTTCCCTTTTCGTTGGAGTTTCAAGGCGTTCCACGCCGGGTCGAGCATCAACTTCTTCACGTCGGTGAGCCCCAGCTCGAGCGCGGCGAGGCGAACGAACTCTTCGCTCGGCGCGTGCGCGTCGCCCTGCGACGGGAAGCAGACCCAGACAGCACCCATGACGGCCATCTTCTGAATGAGGCGCGTGAGGTGGTCGATGACGGCCAGCTTGTTGGTGGCGAACAACACCTGCACGTCGAGCCCGAGCGTGGAGGTCTCGACCAACGCCGTACCTTCCGGCAGCGGCATCAACGCCTCCATGAAACCTTCGGGCGCGTGCAGCACGCACACGTTCATGCCGGCGCGAATGCCCAGCATCGAAGACAGCGGCGCGAACAGCAGGTCTCCACCGAAGCTCATCGCCGTACCTCGAAGGAAAAGAACGGTGCGTCAGCAGCGGCGTCGGTGACCTCCACCGACTTCACGCGCGCTTCCTCGGGGCCGCGCTGGCACCACGACACGAAGCGCTCGATGACGTCCGACGCGGCTTCGACCACCGCTTCGACGTCACCGTTGGGCAGGTTGCGAACCCAGCCCTGCACGCCGAGCCGCGCTGCTTCGTCACGGGTCGCGGCGCGATACGACACGCCCTGCACGAGCCCGATGATGCGAAGGTGTACGCGGCGGAGCGTCATTGCGGCGCGCGCATAACACATGCCCGAGTCGCTGAACGAGGAAGCACTGGCGGCACACCTCCCGCGCGACGAGCGGAAGCTGCGCGGCGCGTTCTTCACGCCCGCGTGGTTGGTCGAGAAGGTGCTCGATGAGGTCGCGCCGTTCGTGCCGAAGCGCGGCGCGTTGCGGGTGGTCGACCCGGCGTGCGGCGCCGGTGCGTTCTTGTCGGCGGCCGCGAAGCGCTGGCCACGCGCGGAGCTGCTGGGCCTCGAGCTCAACGGAGCCTCGGCGCGAATCTGTCGGGCTCGTGTGCCGCGCGCCACCGTGCGCGTGGGCGATGCGCTGCTCGACGACTTGCTGCCGCCGCGCGGTGACGCCTTCGAGCTCTGGGTGGGGAACCCGCCGTGGAATGGCACCTCGCCGCTGCTGAAGAAGCCGAACGCGTGGGCGACCGCGTGCTCGTGGCTGCCCGACGGCGTGACGCTGCAGAAAGGCACTTCGCTCCGGGAGGACTACGTCTTCTTTCTCTTGAAGGCGTCGCTCAGACTGGCGGGCACGCGCGGGGCGTTGGCGTTCCTCACGTCTGCGACGCTGCTCGATGCGTGGGCCCATGAGCCGGTGCGTCAGGCGCTGGCGTCGCGAATGACGTTGCGAGAGGTACACGCGCTGCCCGCGGGTACGTTCACCGGCACGAAGGTCAAGCCGTGCATCACAGTGTGGACGACTCCACGGTCGGGCGAGGCTCGTTCGTTCAAGCCAGTACCGAGAGCCGCACAGACGTTGCACGCGAAGTGGAAGCTGCGTGGCGCGACCATCGATGAGCTGGTGCCGATTCACTTCGCGGGGCTGAAGACGCGCTTCGATGAGCTGCTGGTCGATGAAGATCGCGCACGACTGACGAAGCGCATTCGTTCATTTCTGCGCGGCCGCGACACGGGGCTCGAGGGCTTCGACGCCAAGTTGAAGGCGCTCCGTGAGCACGCGCGCGGCGCGACGTTCGACGAGAAGAACGTGCGGCGGTTTCTGCACCCCACTGGTGCGCGGGCGTGGTGCTACGTCGACCGGCTGCTCATACCGCGCGGAGACCATCGCTTTCGTGGCGGGTTCGACCCGCATCGCTCGAAGTTGAAGCTGGTGTTCAACGTGCGCGAGCTGCCGCTGCACGCCCAGGTGCTCGACGAGGCAGGCTGCGTGACGATGTATCGCCACACGCGCTTCGCTCCCGAGCTCGTACCGCGCGCGCTGCTCGAGCGCCCGACAGCGACGAACTTCGACGCCGACGATCTCGTCGAGAACCTGACGGCACGCGGCAGGGAAATCGGGACCGTGCGCGAGGTGTTCGAGCGCATCGCCAGGCACATCAACTCTCGCGAATTTCAGGACGTCTGGGCGCCGGCCTTCGGCACCACTGAGCTGCCGATAGTCATCTGAATCAGACGTAGCCGAAGCGGCGGCGCACGGCCCACTCGAGGCCCAGCAACACCACGAGCAGCGTCAGCCAATACCAGCGATCCCACACGGCTTCGTCGCGGGAACGGCCCACTTCAACCAGGGGCGGCTCGCGCAACGGCACGTCGGACAACGTGAAGTTCACCGAGTCGAAGAACGCCCCACCCGTCGCCTTCGCGATGGCCTCGAGCAACGGCGCATTCACGCGCGCATCGGCGAGCTCCGGGCCGACCGCGCGAACGGCGACGGCATCGGTGCCCTCACCCAGTGGCTTCTCGTCTTTCGTCGCGCGCGCGTTCACCTTGTACGCACCGGGAGGCGGCGGTGGAAACTCGATGCGCAGCGTGCCGTCGGCGCCGGCTTCTGCGGTCTGCGTGCCGACGACACGACCATCATTCGCGTCGACCAACTCGACGACCACCTTCGCGCCGGGCGCTGGCTGGTAGTCAGGCAACCGCGCGACGACCACGACGCCGACCGGCTTGCCAGGCTCGACGCTCGACGGGTCTGCGGTCACCGACAACGTCGTCAAGTCAGGGTCGCGCACGAGCCAACGAATGGCGTTGCTCCAGAAGCGCTCGTAGTTGCGCGTCGGCGCGCCGCTCGCGTGAGACGGAAACGCCCAGTACCAGCTCGCGTCGGTCGAAATCGCCAGCACGCGGCCCCGCCCCTGTTCAGCGATGGTGAGCAGCGGCGCCGGCTTGCCGTCGACCAGCGTCGTCGGGTGCGCGAGCAACACTGTCGCGTCGGCGCGCGCGCGCGTCAGGTTCATGCCGGGGATCGCTGGGAACGCAGCCCACGCCGCCTCGCTCGACGTGCCGCCAACCGCGAGCGCAGTAATGGGGTGACGCTGCCCTGCCGCCGTGAGCTTCGCGATGAACGGGCTGAAGTCACCGGGGCCCGCCGTCGTCACCGGCAACACGCGCTCGAACGGGTTCATCGACGTCGCCTGCGCTTCGCCGAATGATCGATCTCCGCCGAGGTACGCGAAGGCGCCGCCCTGCTCGACGTAGTGCTCGATGTCGCGCCGGTACTGCGCGAGCGAGATGCTCGAGTCTTCGTGCCCGAAGTTCAGCACGACGATCACGTCGAAGGTGTCGATCTTCTTCTGGAAGATCTCGTCGCGCGGAAAAGGAATGAGCGAGAGCTCCTGCTGCTCGAGGCCCGCCGGCACGCCTGAGTCGTCGCTGCCGTTTCGCAAGATGTAGAAGCTGATCAGCTCGACGTTCGCGTCTTGTCGCAGCACGCCGCGCAGAAAACGCTCGTCCCACGTGGGGCGCCCGGCGACGAGCAGCACGCGCACGCGATCCCGGATCACCTTGAGCGCGAAGGACCTCGTGTTGTTCTCGGCGACGACCTCTTCGGGGTACGTCGGCACCGTCACCGTGTAGACGAAGCGACCGGTCTGATCGGGCGTGAACGTGAACTTCACCGTCTGCGTTTCGTCGTTCGACGTGAACGTGGTGCTCTTCGTCGCCACGATGGCGCCTTCACGCTTGAGCACCACCTGCACGGCTTGATCTTTGAAGCCGCGCCCGTGCACCTCGACGTCGGCAGAGATGGAATTGCGCACGAACGCGAAGTCGTCGACCTTCACCGCGTCGATGGACAAGTCGGTCAACCCGCCCTTACCCACCGCGACCGTCGTCACCGGCACGCCGAGCTGCTCGAGCATCGCGCGCGGGCGTTCTCCGAGGCCGCTCGCGAGATCGGCGTTGTCGGCGCCGTCGCTGAAGAGGATGACGCCGGCCAGCTTTCGCGCGCCTCCGCTGTCGCCGGCCTTCACGGCGCGCAGCGCACCGAACAGATCAGTCCGGTTCGCGAGCGGCGGTTGTGCGCGCAGCTGCTCAACCGTCACCGCGCCCAGCTCCGGGTCGAAGCCGAACACGTCGAACGCGTAGCGATCTCCCATCGCCTGAAACTCCGGCGACAGCTTCGCGATGGCGTCGGCCACTGCGTCGTTGCGAGAGCCGGCCTTCGGTTCGACGGGGAACGCCATCGACCCCGAGCGGTCGACCAGCACCGCCACGCGGTTCTTCACGCGCGCGACCTGCAGTCGACGGAGCCCGGGCTCGAGCAAGAAGAACAGCGCGCACACGCCGGCCAGCACGCGCAGCGACCACATGAGCCACTTGCGGCGCCTCGAGGCTTCGTGACGAACGCCCCAACACGCGAAGCCGACGCCGAACACCGCCGCCAACGACAACGCCACCAGCGCCCACGACGGCACCGGCGACAAGCTCACGAGTTGCAGCGTGTCGTGCGACTCCATCACCGACGTCGATTCATGATCAGCGGCAGGTGAACCGCGTCGTCTTTGTAATCAAGGCACAACGAATACATCGCGAGGTTGAGCGCGAGGCGCGTGGCCAGCTCACGTTGCCGCGTACCGCCGGGCGACGGCTCGTATTCCCACGTGCCCGCTTCGTCGCGGTTGAGCGCGCCCAGAACGTCGTTCTGCGAATACACGACGGCCGCGCGCTTGTTCAGCACGCACGCCTCGACGGTCGTCTTGTTCAAGAAACGGCCCGGCGCGCTGTCGAGCAGGAAGAAGCTCTTGAAGATGACGTGCGTGAGCGGCAACGCAGCGAGCGGCGTCTGTGGCAACACGCGGCCGAGCTCACGTCGCACCGCGGCGTCGAAGCCTGCGCCATCGGAGCCGTCGTTCGCGTCGGCGAACAGAAAGCCACCAAACGTGAGGTAGCGGCGGAGGTTCTCGACCTCCGACGCGCTGAACGAGGGGAAGTCGCCGTCGGACGACAGGTACAAGAATGGGTGCTCGAACAACTTCGGAGAGTCGAGCGACATGGGCCGCGCTTCGAGCAGCACCTCGACAGAAGTACGGCGCTGAAGTTCCCACGCGAGGCGACGGAGGCCGGAGGTGCGCACGTCCCAACGGCCGCCGTGCTTCACGACTGCGGGAATGAAGCGGGAGGCGTCACCGAAAGCGCGCGCTGGGAGAGATGACGCAGCGGCAGCAGCGAGGAGCGCCCGACGGGAAAGCACGCGCTTCATATAGCCGGTTCCCGTCGTCGCGCACGCCGCCGAAATGGGCTATTCGGCCGCGCCATGGCGAAGGGCAACAAGACGGAAAACGGTCGCTCGGTGCTGCGCGTGGCGTACGACGCGTTTCAGCGCGGCGACATGGTGCAGGCGCGCACGCTCGCGCAGGCAGTGCTCGCAGGTCAGGTCGGCAAAGACGACCCGAAGGCCGCTGAAGAGCTCGCGAAGAAGCTTTCGATTGAAGGCGCCGTCGTCGCCGAGACGCCCGAAGCGGTGGCCAGAGAGCTCATCAGCCGCACCATCGTGCCTCCGAAGCCGTACCTCTTCGTCGCGGCCGCCGCGGCGACGTTCGTCGTGCTCGTGATTCTCGCAGCCGTTCGTTACTGACGTGGACCAGCTGGAGCGCGCCTTCGAGCCGTACCGACACCTCGACCCGCATGGGTGGGTGGGCGTGTTTCGTTTCATGCCCGTGTGGGGCGGCCTCGTCGCCTTCGTGGTGGGCGTGTTGATGCTGCTGTTCGGCGGTCGTCAGTTGTTCCGGCTCGTGGCGGCGCCGCTGGGTGCGCTCATCGCCACCATCTGGGCTGCGCCGCTCGCCGCGCGCCTGGGCTTCGGCAGCAGCATTCGGCAGATCACGCTCATCTCGACGATTGTGCTGACGGGCGCGGGGCTCATCTGGCCGCCGGTGGTGGTGTTCTTCACGTTCGGCGTACCCGCGGGGCTCATCGGCGGGCAGATCGCCGGCCCCAACGATTGGATCCTCGGCTTCGGCCCGGGGTTCTTTCTGGGCGGCGCGGCGGGCGTGGTGATGAACCGGCTGGTGGGTTCGATTTTGTCGGCGGTGGTGGGCTCGTGGCTCGCGGTACTGGGGCTGATGGCGGCGCTCAACCCGTTCGTCTCGGCGGTGAACTGGCTCGCGGGGAGCCCTATTGCCGTGCTCTCGGTGGCCGGGTGTTTCGCGCTGGCCGGGGCGGTGTTTCAGATCTTCGTGCGCCCTTCCGAAGAAGAGGCGCGCGTCCGCAAATCAGAAAACGCGCTCGCGAAACGAAAGGCCAAAGAGCAAAAGGCCCTCGAAGAGCGCTGGGAAAAATACAACAGCACCAAGGAGTGACGGGTCATGGCGAAGGCTGCGGCAGTCAAAGAGAACGAAGAGGCGCCGGCGAACGGAGACTGGAGCCCGCCGGCGAAGCTCGGTCGCACCTCGCTGCTGGTGATTGCGGGCGTGGTGCTGCTCGTGAACCTGCCGATGCTGCACTACTTCCTCGTGCGCTCGCCCGAGAAGGCGACGCAGACGCTGCCCTTCCGCGATGACTATTCGTCGCCGTCGACGGTGGCCGAGAAGTACTGGAGCACCGGCGGGCTGTGGCGCACGACGCCCGACGGTTGGCTGCTCTCGCCGGGCGTGAAGAACAACCCGCTGTGGCTGCTCGCCAACCTGCCGAACGACGTCGCGGTGGAGTTCGACGTGAAGTCGATGTCTCCCGAGGGCGACATCAAGGTGGAGATCTTCGGCGACGGCAGCGACCACGCGTCGGGCTACGTGTTGATTCACGGCGGGTGGAACAACTCCATCAGCATCATCGCGCGGCTCGACGAGCACGCGCCGCGCTTCGAGGCCGTCACGCAGGGAAACCCGGACCCGGTCGCCGCCGGCATCTACAAGAACGACACGCGCGTTCGTGTTGAAGCCAACCCGTTCCGCGTCGAGCAGGGCCGCTCGTACCACTGGCGCGTCGAGCGTCGAGGCAAGGTGCTGTCGTGGTTCATCGACGGCGCGCCGTTCATGCGCTTCGAAGATCCGCTCCCGCTCACGGGCAAGGGGCACGATCGCTTCGGGTTCTCGAGCTGGGAAGCGCAGCTGTTCTTCGACAACCTGACCGTGACCGCGCTGTAAGGCTGACGACAGCGCGCAAATGAAAACGGCGCCCGGGGAAACCCAGGCGCCGTTCTTTATTTCTACCGACTGCGGTGAATCACTCGCAGTTGGGGTTGTTGGTCAGCGACGCGAGGTCGCAGTACTGCGCGTTGAACGAGCCCTTCAAGCTGCCGTCGCCGAACGTGACGTCGAACGTCGCGTTGGCCGTGCCACCAGCCTCGGGCTTGACGTTCGAGACTTTGATGAGCCCGCTCTTGCCGCCGCCTGCCGAGTCATTGATGGTCGACGCGCACGACGAGTCTTCGCGATCGAACCCGGCGTACGCGTTGTTGCCCTTCGTCGTGAACGCGTCGAGCCCAGTTCTCACGGTGTAGTCGACGGCATCGGGCGCCAGCACGTCGGCGTCACCGATACGAATCAGGAAGAATGAGAGCGACGTCGCGCCCTTCTGTTTGCGGTTCGCCTTGAGCGAGTCGCAGAGATTCGGCTTGTCCGACAAGTAGACCTGAACGCCGAGGTTCTTGCCGTCGTTACCCTTGTAGGTACCGAAGATCGCGTCAGCAACCGCGAGGTTGTGACCTGCGACCTTGCCGTCGGCTGAACCCGCGCAACCGACCATGCCCACAGCCAACACTGCTGCAACCAGAATACGAGCCATGTGTGTTTCTCCCTTTGAAGTGAATCGGCCACGACGTGTACGGCCAGACCGCCTCCCTTGGAAGAAAAACCAAAGGCGACACGAGCCGAAGCCCAGGTCGCCTTCAGTCCTTTCCGGGGAGGAAAACGACGGTCCAACTACGGCATTTCGGTGTGCCCCTGACGGCGCAGGAACGTGGGGATGTCGTACTGCTCATCGTCCAGATTCACGTCGCGCGCGCTAGTGAGGCGCGTGGGCGGGCTGACGCGGTGCTCGCCCGAGAGCGAGCGCGTCGGCACAGGCGTGGGGCTCGAGCGCCCGGGCACCAGTGAAGCGACCTCGAGCGCCGGCGACGAACCTGAGCTCGTCATCGGAGGCGGCGCGCTGATGCCCGACTGCGACGAGCGCAGCAACGACTGCTGCTGCGGCTGCGCGCGCGGCTGCTCGACGACTGCGGCGCGGCGCGGCGCGGTCTCGCGTGACACGAAGCCAGTCGCGATGACGGTGATCTTCACCTCGTCGTTCGCGCCTTCGTCGACCAGCGAGCCGAAGATGATGTTCGCCTCCGGGTCGGCAGAGTCCTGCGCGATGCAGATGGCTTCGTTGATTTCCTGAAGCGTGATGTCGCGGCCGGCGGTGATGTTGATGAGCAACCCACGCGCGCCGTCGATGCTGACGTCTTCGAGCAACGGCGACGAGATGGCCTGCTCCATGGCGCGCAGCGCACGCTTCTCACCCGACGCGCGGCCGGTGCCCATGAGCGCCAGCCCCTGCTCGCCCATGATGGTCTTCACGTCGGCGAAGTCGACGTTGATGTACCCGTGGTACTGGATGAGATCCGAGATGCCCTGCACGGCGTGCAGCAACACTTCGTCGGCCTTGCGGAACGAGTCGAGCAGCGGCAACGGCTCGGTCGACATCGTCAGCAGGCGCTGGTTGGGAATGGTGATGAGCGTGTCGACGGCGGCCTTGAGCTCCTGCAGCCCCTGCTCCGCGGCCTTGCGGCGGCGGTTGCCCTCGAACATGAACGGCTTGGTCACGACGCCGACGGTGAGGCAGCCGAGCTCGCGCGCGATGTCGGCCACCACCGGCGCCGCGCCCGTGCCCGTGCCGCCACCCATGCCCGCGGTGACGAAGACCATGTCGGCGCCTTCGAGCAGTCGCGCGATCTCTTCACGCGACTCGGTGGCGGCCTGACGGCCCATCTCCGGGTTCGCGCCCGCGCCGAGACCGCGCGTGAGCTCCTTGCCGATCTGCATGCGCACCGGCGCCTTGTTGGCCGCCAGCGCCTGCACGTCGGTGTTGAGCGCGATGAAGTCGACGCGCTCGAGGCCTGACGCGATCATGGTGTTGACCGCGTTGCAGCCCGCGCCGCCGACACCGACCACGCGAATCTTCGCTGCCTGCTTGCTCTGTTCGAACTGGTCCATGGTGGAGTCCTTCTTCAAAAGTGGGTGACAGCTTCGCGCGGCCAAAAGAGCCCGCAAGTTTTCAGCTATGTGGCTGTTGCAGCGACGCGTGACTTCAGAAGACTTCCTGGAGCCACTCGCCCATGCGGCGCTTCACCTTCTTGAAGACGTTCTCTTCGCGGATACGGAACATGCTGCGGTCCTGGTGGCGCGCGCCGTAGACGACGAGGCCCACGCCGGTCGCGTAGACGGGGCTCTTCACCACGTCGACGAGGCCGCCGATGCCGCGCGGCACGCCACGGCGCACCGGCACGCCCATGATTTCTTCGGCCAGCTCCGTCATGCCGGGCAGCAGCGTCGAGCCGCCGGTGATGACGACGCCCGAGGTCAGCAGCTCCGAGAAGCCGTTGCGCTCGACCTCGTGGTGCACGAGCTGGAAGATCTCCTCGACGCGGGGCTCGAGGATCTCCGAGAGGATCTGACGCCCCATCACGCGCGCGTCGCGACCACCGACCGAGGGCACCTCGATCATGTCGGACTTCTCGACCATCGCCGTGAGCGCGCAGCCGAACTTCTGCTTGATGCGCTCGGCGTGCTCGGTGGGCGTGCGCAGGCCGACGGCGATGTCGTTGGTCAGGTTGTGACCTCCGAGCGCCAGCACGGCGGTGTGAACGATCGACCCGTTCTGGAAGATGGCGATGTCGGTGGTGCCTCCGCCGATGTCGACGAGGCACACGCCCAGCTCTTTTTCTTCTTCGGTCAGCACCGCTTCGCTCGACGCGAGCGGCTGCAGCACGATGTCAGACACGTTCAAGCCCGCGCGGTTCGCGCACTTGATGATGTTCTGCGCAGACGCCACGGCGCCGGTGACGATGTGCACCTTGGCCTCGAGGCGCGCGCCCGTCATGCCCAGCGGCTCCCGAATGCCGCCCTGGTCGTCGACGATGAACTCCTGCGGCAGCACGTGAATCACCTCGCGGTCGACGGGGATGTTCACCGTCTTGGCCTGCTCGATGACCCGCGCCACGTCGGCTTCACGCACCTCGCGATCTTTGAGCGCCACCACGCCGCGGCCGCCGAAGCTCTTCACGTGACCACCGGCGATGCCCGTGTACACGTGGGTGATTTCGGTGCCGGCCATGGCCTCGGCCTCGTCGATGGCGCGCTGAATGGAGTTCACCGTCGTCTCGATGTTGACGACGACGCCCTTGCGCAGGCCCTTCGAAGGGTGCGAGCCGATGCCGATGATGTCGATGCCTTCGTCGGTCAGCTCGCCGACGATGGCGCAGATCTTCGTGGTGCCGATGTCGAGCCCAACGATGATCTCTCCGTCTTTCTTGCTTGCCATGTTCTTGAAGCTCCTCCCTCTTTCGAGGCGAGAGATGTTCAACGCCGCGAAGGAACCCCTCTCAGGGCTTCTTCGTGGAGATCTGCACTGCGACCCATGAAGGCCGTGCGCGGTTGTCGAGGCGAATGACCTCGGCCACCATCGAACGGGCGTGCAGTTCTTTCCGCACGCGAGCCAGCCGCACCAACTTCGCGGCCACGTCCCCTTCGCCAAATTCGATTTCCTGCCCGTCGCACGTGACGCCCGTCACGCCCTCCGGGTGCAGGTTCACTTCTGACAACGGCTGCTTCTTCACCAACGGCTCTGCGGCGTAGGCGTCGATGACGGCCACGGCCTGACGAAGCTGCGTCAACGCTTCGTCGCGGCGCTCGGTGAACGTCTCGCGATCGATGCCGGTGATGAGCGGCAGGTCGAACGAGTCACCCGGCTTGATGCGCTTGAAGGGCTCTGACTCTTCGTTGACGAGGTAGAGCTCGCCGATGGTGAGCAGCGCCACCGCGCGGTGCTCTTCGACGTCAATGGTGAGGCCCGAAGGAAAGTGGCGCGAGACCTTCACCGACTTCACCCACGGGTGCGTGTCGATGGTGCGCTCCATGACCTTCACGTCCATCACGAAGAGGTTCTGACCCAGCGCGATGCCCGCGAGGCGCGCGAGCTCGACGTCGGTCGCGCTCTCCTGGCCAGTGACGGTGACGGTCTTGAGCCCGAAGAAAGGCGTGGTGCGCGCCCAGGCGATGCCGTGCATGGCGCCGAAGAAGATGGCGACCGAGGCGCCGAGCAGCCCAAGCACCTTGAGCACCACCGGCCCGTGGCTCGTCGCGGCGGCTTTGAGCTCGCCCGTCTTCTTCGCCGTATCGACCCGGCGGCGGTTGCGCTTGGTGGAGAACACGATGGCTTTCAGATCGCGCAGAACGCCGCGACGCCCTCCATCGTCAGGCCGCGTTGGCGACCCCGCAATTTTTCGACCACAGATATGTGGCTGTAGCGCTCAGGGAACGTCATTGGTGAACCTCCCGATGCGCTTGACCTCGGGGGTCAGGGTGACGCCCGCGCTCTCGAGCACCCGCCTCTGCGCTTCGGCCATGAGCGCGGTGACGTCGGCGGCGGTGGCGTTGCCGAGGTTCACGATCCAGTTCGCGTGCAGCGTGGAGATCTGCGCGTTGCCGATGCGGTGGCCTTTGAGGTTCACCTGCTCGATGAGCGAGCCGGCGAAATGGCCCTTCGGGTTGGTGAAGACCGACCCGAAGTTGGGCTGGCTCAGCGGCTGCGTGCGCTTGCGGTAGCCGAGGTCGGCGTTCATCTTTTCTTTCGACTCAGCGAGGTCGCCGCGGCGCAGGTTGAAGCGAATGCGCGTGACGACGGCGCCTGCGGGGAGGTCGGTGTGGCGGTAGCGGTACGTGAGGCCGGTGACCCAGCCGATGCCGTCGGCCGTCGCGAGCTCGACGGCCTCGATGACGGTCATCGCTTCGCCGTTCTTGGTGCCGGCGTTCATCGTGGTGGCGCCGCCGAGCGTGCCGGGAATTCCCGCGAGGAACTCGGCTCCGACGAGCTGGTTCTTCGTCATCAAGGTGACGATGCGCGAAATGGCAGAGCCCGCGTTGACGGTGACGCGCGTGTCGACGACCTCCTCGGGGAAGTAGTCGTTGTTCAACTTGAGCGTGATGCCGCGCACGCCGAAGTCACCGACCAGCGTGTTGGCGCCGCCGCCGAGAATCGTGACGGGAATGCCTTCGGCTCTCGCGAAGGCAAGCGTCTGCACGAGCGAGTCGGGCGTCGCAGGACGAACGAGGTGCTCAGCGGCGCCGCCGACGCGAACAGAAGTCCACGCCGCGAGCGGCGCGTTCGTCGTCAGCTCCTGTGACGTCAGAAAGTTCAAAACTCCCTCTCCCTGCGAAGCGGGGAGAGGGTTGGGGAGATGGGCGACGAACTCACGACTGCGCTCCAAGCGACGTCAGCAACTCAGGGCCGGTGTACGTGATGTCGCCCGCGCCCAACGTGATGACGATGTCACCCGGCTGAAGCCGCGCGTTCAGCGCCTTGATCAAATCGGTGCGCTTCTCGACGAACGTCACGTCGGGGTGGCCGTGCGCGCGCACCGCCTCGGCCAGCTTCTCTGACGACACGCCCTCAATCGGCTCCTCACCGGCCGCGTAGATGTTGGTGAGAAACAACAGGTCTGCGTCGTTGAACGCCGTGCAGAAGTCTTCGAACAGATCCTTCGTGCGTGTGTACCGGTGCGGTTGAAACGCAGCGACGATGCGGCGCCCGAACGCCTTGCGCGCGCCCGCCAGCGTGGCGCGAACCTCCGTCGGGTGATGGCCGTAGTCGTCGACCACCGTGATGCCCGCGGCCTCACCCTTCACGGTGAACCGCCGCTGCACGCCGCCGAAGTTCTCGAGCGCCGTGCGAACTGTGTCGAGCGGAATGTCCAACTCATCCGCGACCGCGATGACCGCGAGCGCGTTCATCGCGTTGTGCGCGCCGACCATCTGCACGGTGAACTCGCCGAGGTCGACGTCGCGCCTGAACGCGCGGAACTTCGTCTTGAACCCGTCGAGCGAAATACCCTCGAGGCGATAGTCGGCTGCGTGCGAGCTGCCGTAGGTGACGAAGCGCTTCTCGATGTGCGGCAACAACGCCTGCACGTTGGGGTGATCGAGGCACAGAATGTTCAGCCCGTAGAACGGCACCCGGTTGCAGAACTCGATGAACGCGCTCTTGAGCGCGTCGAGCGTCTGGTAGTGGTCCATGTGCTCGGGGTCGATGTTGGTGACCACCGCGATGCTGGGGTGCAGGTGCAGGAAGCTGCCGTCGCTCTCGTCGGCTTCCACGACCATCAGCTCGCTCTTGCCGAGCTTCGCGTTGCTGCCGAGCACGTTGACCTTGCCGCCGACCACCGCCGTCGGGTCGAGGCCGGCGGCGTTCAAGACGGTGGCCACCATGGAGGTGGTCGTCGTCTTGCCGTGCGAGCCGGCGATCGCGACCGCGTATTTGAGCCGCATCAACTCGGCCAGCATCTCGGCGCGGGGAATGACGGGGATCTTCTTGCGGCGCGCGGCGACGACCTCGGGGTTGTCCTTCTTCACCGCCGACGAGATGACGACCACGTCTGCGTCGGTGACGTTCTCTTCGCGGTGCCCCGCGTCGATGCGCGCGCCGAGCGAAACGAGCCGGCGCGTCACATCTGACTCTTTCAGGTCGGAGCCGCTGACGGCGTAGCCCAGGTTCAGCAGCACCTCGGCGATGCCCGACATGCCGATGCCGCCGATGCCGACGAAGTGAACGCGCGCGGTGTTGCGCGACTTGAAGCGGCTGCCGATCATGACTGCTTCTCCGGAGGTTTGGGGCGCAGCGGTTCGCCTTCGCGCTTCTGGCCGGTGAGCGCGCCCCACTTGTCGAGGCAGAGCTGCTGGAGCACGTCGGCGATCTCGCGCGCGGCTTCCGGGCGGCCCTGCTGGCCCGCGGCCTTCTCCATCTTCAGGAGGCGCGCGGGGTCGTTCTTCAATTCACGAATGGTCTTCGCGAGCAGTTCGCCGGTCAGCTCCGCTTCACGGAACATGACGGCGGCGCCAGCGTCGACGAGCGCCTGCCCGTTGACGGCCTGGTGATCGTCGGTCGCGAAGGGAAACGGCACGAGAATCGACGCCTTCTTGCAAACGGTGAGCTCGGCCAACGTCGTCGCGCCCGCACGGCAGACGACGAGATCCGCGCCGAGGTACGCGCCGGCCATGTCGTCGATGAACTCGCGCACCTCTGCGGGGAACTCGCGCGCCGCGTAGCCCTTCGTCACCGTCTCGAGATCGTTTTTGCCCGTCTGGTGAACGACGCGAATCGCGCCCTTCAAGTCGTCGAGGAACGGCAGCGCTTCGACGACGCGCGTGTTCAACCCACGAGCGCCCAACGAGCCCCCGAAGATGAGCAGCGTGAACAGCTCGTGCTTGTTCTTCGAGCGCAGGAAGTTCTCGAGCAGGCCGCGACGAATGGGGTTGCCCAGCACGTGCGAGCGGCCGCGAGGAAAATACGCGCGCGCCTCTTCGAACGAGAGGAACACCGCGTCGACGAACTTGCCCAGCACCTTGTTGGTGAACCCCGGCAGCGCGTTCTGCTCCTGAATGCCGGTGGGAATTCGCAGCAGCCACGCCATCAACACCACGGGGCCCGACGAATAGCCGCCGACGCCCACCACCACGTCGGGTCGGTACTTCCGCAAAAGCGACACGGCATTGATGAAGCTCAACGGCAGCAACAACAACCCGAGCAGTAGCTTCACCACGCCCATGCCCTTGAGGCCGCGGCTCTTGATGGCCTCGAAGACGAACCCGTTCTGCGGCACCACGCGCGCTTCGAGCCCGCGATCGGTGCCCACGAAGACCACGTCATTCTTCGGGTGGCGCGTGACGACCTCCTCCGCGAGCGCAATGCCCGGGAAGAGGTGGCCCCCTGTACCTCCGCCGGCGATCAGCACTCTCACGCGGGCTCCAGGCCCCCGGTGGGAATCGGGGCGCTGCGCGCCTTGACGACGCTCGCCTTGCGACGCGCGCCGGTCTCAGCGGTCGCCGAGATGGACAGCAGCAGGCCCGCAGCGCCCATCAACACGATGAGCGACGAGCCGCCGTACGAAATGAAAGGCAACGTGAGGCCCTTGGTCGGCACCGCGCCCATCGCCACGGCCATGTTCACGCACGCCTGAAACGCGATGAGCGAGACCACCCCGAGGCCGAGGTACGTGCCGAACGCTTCGGTCGCGTTGAGCGCCGCGCGCAGCCCGCGCCAGATGACGATGCCGTACAACGAAATGAGGAAGCCCACGCCGAGCAGGCCGAGCTCTTCACCGACGATGGCGAAGATGAAGTCGGTGTGCGCCTCGGGGAGGAAGAACAACTTCTGTCGGCCGTCGCCCAGGCCGAGGCCCGTGAGCCCGCCAGAGCCGATGGACATCAGCGACTCGGCGACCTGGTAGCCGGAGCCTTGACGGTTGGCCCACGGGTCGAGGAACGCGGTGATGCGCTTCATGCGGTACGGCGACGACGCGATGGCCACGTACGCGAAGGGGATCGCGGCCAGCACCATGCCCAGGATGTACGAGAGCTTCGCGCCGGCGGCGAAGAGCATCACGAACATCAAGAAGAGCAGCGCGACGGAGCTGCCGAAGTCGGGCTCCAGCATGCACAGCAACACCAACAGGCCCGCGAGGCCCAGGTGCGGCACGAAGCCAATGGAGAAGTGCTTCACCTTCTCGCGCTTCTTGGCCAGCGAGTACGCGAGGTAGATGACCCACGAGACCTTGGCGATCTCAGCGGGCTGAATCGAGATGCCGGGCACGCGCAGCCACCGCTTCGCGCCGCCCACCATGGTGCCGAGGCCGGGAATCAGCACCAGCACCAACAAGATGATGGTGACGATGAGCAGCGGGTACGCGAGGCGCGCCATGCGGCGGTAGCCGAGCTTCATCGCCACCGCCATCGCGAGCAGCCCGACGCCTGCCGCCGTGGCCTGACGCTTCAAGAAGTAGAACGAGTCGCCGAGCTTGTCCTGCGCGGTGATGGCCGACGCGCTGTAGACCATCACCAGGCCGAAGCCGACGAGGCCCAGCACCGCGACGAGCAGCAGTGGATCGTACGAAGGGCGACGCTCACTCATGGAGCGACCTCACCAGCGTCTTGAAGATGTCCCCGCGTTGCTCGAAGTTCTGAAACTGGTCGTACGAAGCGCACGCAGGCGAGAGCAACACGGTGTCGCCGCGCGTCGAGATTTCAGCCGCCTTCGCGATGGCGTTCTCGATGGTGCCGCAGTCATGAACTGGACAGAGCGGCTTGAACGCGGCAGCGATCTTCGACGCGTCGTCGCCAATGGTGATGACGCCCTTCACCTTGCCGCGCGCGGCTTCGACGAGCGGCGCGTATGGCGCGCCCTTCCCTTTTCCTCCGGCGATCAGCCACACGTCGCCGCGCAGCGCCTTCATCGCCACCAGCGACGAGTCGACGTTGGTGGCCTTCGAGTCGTTGATCCACTCCACGCCGTTGCGTTCACGAACGAACTCGAGGCGGTGCGGCAACCCGGGGAACGAATCGAGCCCGCGGGCAATCGCGTCGTCGGGAATGCCAGCGAGCCGCGCCATCAACGTGGCCGCCATGGCGTTCTGCAGGTTGTGCGCGCCGCGCAGCGCCCGGTTCTTCACCGTGAACACCGCCAGCTTGCCGAACGTGAGCGCGAACTTGTCGCCCTTGCCCACCGCCATGCCGCTGAAGCCGGGGTTGGTGCGCGTGCCGTCGAGCGTGAAGGCGTACACCGGCACCTTCGCGCGGCGTGACAGCTCGAGCACCTCGGGGTCGTCGCCGTTGACGATGGCGAAGTCGCCGTGGGCCTGCGTGTCGAAGATGCGCGCCTTGGCGAGGCCGTATTCTTTCTGGCTCGCGTAGCGGTCGATGTGATCTGGCGTGAGGTTCAGGATCGCGGCGCCCTTGAAGCGCGCGTCGACCACGCCCTCCAACTGAAACGACGACAGCTCGATGACGTGCATCGCGTACGGCGCTTCGGTCGACTTCTCGTAGGCCGACGTGAACGCCGTGCCGAGGTTGCCACCGACGAACGTGCGCGGAACGTGCTGCTTGACGAGCTCGCCCAGCAACGCCGTCGTCGTGCTCTTGCCGTTGGTGCCGGTGATGCCGAGCAGCGGCCCTGCGCCCGCAGGCATGGTGCGAAACGCGAGCTCGACTTCACCAA
>JAMHXF010000031.1:0-1051 GCA_035910535.1 Archangium sp.
GTTCGTCGAGCAGCTCCAGACGGAGAGCGCCGCGCCTGCCGCCGCCGAGACCGAGGTCGATCCCTTCGCCTGAGCGAGCCGCGAGGAGCCACCGATGAATGACTACCTCTCCGAGGTCTTCGGGGACGGCGGGCTCTTCGCCTCGCGGTTCCCCGGCTACGAGATGCGCGAGGGCCAGGTGGCGCTCGCCCGCATGGTCGATGAGGCCATGCGCGGCGGGCGTCACGCCCTCGGCGAAGGGCCGTGCGGAACCGGCAAGTCGGTCGCGTACGCGGTGCCGGCCGTTCACCACGCGCACCACGAGAAGAAGCGCGTCGTGATCGCGACCGCGAACATCGCGCTGCAGGAGCAGCTCGTTAGGAAGGACCTGCCGATGCTCGCGAGCGTGCTGCCGTGGCCGTTCACCTTCGCCCTGCTCAAGGGCCGCAACAACTACGTCTGCCTCGACCGCATGGCCGAGAGCGAGGCGCGCGGCGAGCTGCGCGGGCTCTACTACGACGACCAGCAGCGGCAGGTCGACGAGGTGCTCGCGTGGGCCGAGGCGACAAAGACGGGTGACGTCTCCGAGCTGGCTTTCATCCCGCACGCGCAGGTCTGGTCGAAGTTCTCCGTCGGCTCCGACGACTGCAAGGGCGACGGCTGCCCGTTCCGCGACGACTGCTACGCCGAGCACGCGAAGGCGACGGCGCAGGGCGCGGACATCGTCGTCACGAACTACCACATGCTCTTCGCGCACCTCGCCGTGCGTCAGGCGACGGGGCAAGACCTCGTGCTGCCTGCGTTCGACCTGCTCGTGCTCGACGAGGCGCACGAGGCAGCGGAGATCGCTCGCGAGTTCTTCGGCTTCACGCTGTCGGAGCACACCTTCGGGCGGCTCGCCTCGGCGGCGGCTGACCTCGGGAACAAGCAGCTCGCGGGCGAGCTTCGCCAGGAGGCGCAGCGCATGTTCGCTACGCTCGCCGACTTCGCCCGCTCGCCCCGCTACAAGAAGCGGCTCAAGGCGCCGGGCTTCGCCAACGACGCGGTTCTCCAGCGCGCCCTCGGCAAGCTC
>JAMHXF010000032.1:0-383228 GCA_035910535.1 Archangium sp.
GAGAGCGACACCTCCGGGAAAGCGCCGAACGAGATCAGCGTGTCGCCCGAGCCGCGGCGGTACTTCATCAGCCAAACGGGAGTGCCCGCGGGCGTGACCTTCAAGAACAACCCATCGCCGTCGGTCAGCTTCTTCGGCGACCGCGCAGGGTCGTTCACCCACGCCTGGATCGCCTTCACGCTCAGCTTGTTGTTACCCCCACGCATCGTCAGTCTCCTTGGTGACAGCCGAGCGTTACCCCCGGCGCTACCCCCAAGGTAGTGAGAAGGTGGCGAACCTCACAAGGCAACGGCGAACCGAGACAGACAATGATTACAACATCTTAGGTCGAAACATGAGCAGCGGTTGAACTTTGCCGAACTCTATGCGACCTTTGAGAAATGGAGGCGCCGGGAATCGAACCCGGGTCCGAAAGCCTTCTGTTCCAAGTCACTACGTGTGTAGTCCGGAGTTTTACAGCGCTAGTTCACTCGTTTCTCCCGAACAGGAAACTGAATGAACCGGTCCTGACTCGATCTCGCTCTCCTCGCTCAGGCACTCGGAGAGCCAGCCAGCATTATGGCGGTTGGACCTTCACCTCACTGGCAGAAGGCGAAGCAACCGTGCGTGAACCGTTTTTTAGGCGGCCAGCGCAAGCTCAACGTTGTCGTTGGCTTTTGTGGTTTTTGCTCATTTGTATTTACGAGTGTGTGAGCCCACTCGACACGCGACCGGGAACGTCTGTGCCCCCGTCGAAACCTTGTCGCCCCCGTTTTCAAAGAACTGCGACCTACTTAACCACTTCGTCGCGCTTGTCACCCTCCGTCTGACGGGCTGAAGAGCCGGGTGATGCTCGCCCCGCTTCTGCTCTCTTTCGCGCTCGCCGCTTCACCGCCGGCGTTCCCGTTTCCCACCAAAGTCTCGACGTTGCCCAACGGGCTGCGCGTGGTCCGCGTGCCCTTCAATTCACCGGGGCTCGTCGCCTACTACACGGTGGTGCGCGTCGGTTCGCGCAATGAGGTCGAGCCCGGCCACACCGGCTTCGCGCACTTCTTCGAGCACATGATGTTCCGCGGCACGCAGCGCTTCCCCGAAGGTACGCGTGGTGCGCTGTTGGGTCGCGCGGGCTTCATCGAGAACGCCTTCACCACCGACGACGTCACCGTCTACACGGTGAGCGGCCCGCGCTCCGGGCTCGAGACGCTCATCGACGTCGAAGCAGACCGCTTCCGCAACCTCGACTACGCCGAGCCCGCGTTTCAAACCGAGGCCCAGGCCGTCGCTGGCGAGTACCAGAAGAGCGCGTCGAACCCCGGCTTGAAGATCGAAGAGACCACGCTCGCCACCGCGTTCACGAAGCACACGTACCGCCACACGACGCTCGGCTTCTACGAAGACATTCTCGAGATGCCGAAGCGCTACGAGTACTCGAAGACGTTCTTCAAGCGCTGGTACACGCCCGACAACACGGTGCTCATCGTGGTCGGCGACTTCGACGACGCGCAGGTCATGAAGAGCGTCACCGCGCACTACGGCCCGTGGGCCGGCAAGGCAGCGAAGATCGACGTGCCCGTCGAGCCACCGCAGAAAGAAGCGCGCACCGCGAACCTCTCGTGGCCCAACCCCACGCTGCCGCGGCTCGGGCTCGCGTGGCGCTCACCCGCGGCGTCACCGAAGACGATGGACGCAGCGGTTCAGCAGGTGCTCGGCGCGTACCTCGTCGGCCCTACCTCGCCGCTGCACCGCGCGCTCGTGTTGCAAGACCAGAAGGTCGAGCGCTTCTCGGCGTTCTACGACCACCACCGCGACCCGTGCTTGTTCGGGCTCGACGCGCGCCTCAAGGCTGAGGCGGCTCGTCAAGCGGTCCTCGACGCGATGCTGGCTGAGGTCGCGCTCGTCTCGTCGGGCAAGGTCGACGGCAAGCGCCTCGACGACATCAAGAGCAACCTCCGCTACGGCCTGCAGATGGAGCTGGAGACGCCGTCGCAGGTCGCCGTCTCGCTCGCGTTGAACATCGGCGTGTTCGGTACGACCGACGCCATCGACACGCTGTACGCGAACATCGCGAAGGTCACCGCGAAAGACCTGAGCGCCTTCGCGAAGAAGCACCTCGTCGACACCAACCGCACCACCATGAACTTCACCGTCGGAGCCAACCAGTGAACCGCGCCCTGCTGCTGACCGCGCTCGCCTGCTCGTGCGCCACCACGCCGCCTCCTCCCCAAGAGGCAGTGCAGAGCTCCACCGCAGCGCCCGTCGCACCTCCGACGGCTCCGGTGCTCTACAGGCCACTGCCTGCCGTGGATCCCCTGCGGCTCGTGCTCCAGCCCGTCGCCAACAAGCCCATCGTCTCGGTGCGCCTCGTGTTCCGCGCGGGCTCCGTCGATGACCCGGTCGGCAAAGAAGGCGTGACGGCGCTCACCACGCGACTGCTGCTCGAGGGCGGCACGAAGTCGCTCGACTCGGCCCAGCTGCTCGAGGCGCTCTACCCGATGGCCGCAGAGCTCGGCGGCGACACCGACAAAGAATTCACGACCATCACCGGCCGCGTTCATCGAGACCGCCTCCCGCGTTTCCTCGAGATCCTCACCGAGGCGCTGCTGGCTCCGCGCTTCGACGAAAAGGAGTTCACGCGGCTGCGCGCCGAGCAGCTCACGTCACTGCGCAGCCGCCTCCGTCAAGAGAACGACGAAGAGCTGAGCAAGGCCGCGCTCGACGCGCTGCTCTTCGAAGGCCACCCGTACCGCCACGCCATCATCGGCACCGAAGCCACGCTGACCGCGCTCACCGTCGACGACGTGAAGCAGCAGTGGCAGCAGACCTTCACGCAAGACCGCCTCATCATCGGCCTCGCCGGCGGTGTCGACGAAGCGCTCGGCGCGAAAGTGAAGCAGGCGTTGAGCGCGTTGCCGCCGACCGGCGCGACGCGTGCGCCGTTGCCGACCGCTGCAGGCCCCATGGGCTCCGGCGTCATCGTGCGCAGAGACACGTCGTCGACGGCCGGCGCGTTCGGCTTCGCGTCAGGTCTCCGTCGCGGCGACGCCGACTTCATCGACCTCTTCATCGCGCTCTCGTATTTCGGTGAGCACAGGCAGGAACACGGCGTGTTGTTTCAAGAAGTGCGCGATCGCCGCGGCCTCAACTACGGCACCTACGCGTACGCGCAGCACTACCGACAAGACGGCTGGGAGTCGCTGCCGCGCCCCAACATCTTGCGCAGCCAGCAAGACGTGATGCTGTGGTTGCGTCCGGTCACGCCAGCCAACGGCGTGTTCGCCACGCGCGCGGTGCTGTATTTCCTCGAGCAGTCGCGCACGGCGCCGATTCTTCAGGATCGCTTCGACACGGCGCGCGGGTTTCTCGGCGGTGCCACGCGCGTGTGGGCGCTGACTGATCAACGGCGCCTCGGCTGGGCCATCGACGACGTCATCTCAGGCACGCCTGATTTCCTCGAAGCGGTGCGCACGCGCCTGGGCACCATCACGCCGACCGACGCACAGGCCGCGCTGCAGAAGTACGTGCGCGCAGGAGCGCTCAACTTCGCGTTCGTCACCCGCGACGCCGAGGCCCTGAAGAAGAACCTCACGTCAGGTGCGCCGTCGCCCATCACCTACCCGACGCCCAAACCCGACGACGTGCTGCAGGCTGATCAACGGATCGTCGTCACGCCGATTCCACTCTCGGCGGATCGTTTGAGCATCATCGAGGCGACAGACTTCCTCGCAAAGTAACTGCAGCACCTCTGTAGCACCGCAGTTTCCTTTTCAGAGCGAGTCAGGGGGGTACACTTTCACGCGGTGCGCTCGCTTCGTCTCATCATCGCTCTGTCGTGCTGCGTCGCGGGCGTCGCTCAAGCTCAGCCACTCGACGCGTTCAGCGCGCGTGGCATCGACCTGGTGCCTTTCAAGTTCACCCCGAGCATGGACTCGGGTCTCACCCTTGAAGGTGGTGAGCTGCTCAACACGCGCTCGTTTCAGCTGACGGCGCTGGTCGACTTCAACATCGGCATTCTGTCGGCGAAGTTCGGCAACGAGCGCCTGGGCGAGCTCATGCCCTTCCGCACCGACATTCACCTGATGGGCGCGTACCAGTTGCACTCGCGCATCGAAGTCGCGGCCGACATTCCCTTCGTCGCGCAGGCGCACAACTTCGGGTTGCTCGACGCGCAGGGTTTTCCCACCACGCCGCCAGCGGCCTTCGGGCTGGGCGCGCCGCGCGTGCTCGGCCGCGTGCAGATCCTCAAGCAGAGCGAGATCCCCATCGTCGGGCTCGCCGGCATTCTCGAGGTGCGCTTCCCTCTCGGCGGGGTCGACAGCTTCATGTCGGACCGCGGGATCGTCTTCGCACCGCGCGTCGCCGTGGAGCGCGCGCTGGGGCCCGTTCGCCTCGTCGGCAACGTCGGCTGGCGGCTGCGTACGGCGCCCGGTCGCTTCTTGAATCTCTACGTCGGGCAGGAATTCGTGCTCGGTGGTGGCGCCATCATCGAGCTCCCGAACGTGTGGAAGTTTCAGAACAACCAGCTCATCGGCGAGGTGAACGTCGCCACTGCGGCCGAAGCGCCCTTCACCTTCACTGAAGCGGAGTCGCTCAAGACGCCCTTCGAGGCGATGGTCGGCGCGCGCACGCAGATCGCCGGCAACTGGGGCGCGCAGCTCTCGGTAGGCAAGGGCCTGGGCGAGACCGGCTACGGCCGCGAGACGCTCCGCGTTTCACTCGCGGTGAGCTACCAACACGCCGCCGAAGCCGACGACGACAACGACGGCATTCCCAACAGCGTCGACGGCTGCCCTGATCAAGCCGAAGATCTCGACGGCATCGAAGACGTCGACGGCTGCCCCGAAGCGCGCGAGCCCGACCGCGACAACGACGGCGTGCCCGACAAGGTCGACGCGTGCCCCGACGAGCCCGGGTTGCAACAGCTCGACGGCTGCCCCGACAGAGACGGCGACCAGATTCCCGACAATGTCGACAAGTGCCCCGATGAACCGGGCCCGCCGCAGCTCTTCGGCTGCCCTCCTCCCGAAGACGAAGAAGAAGTGGTGCTCGAGTCGGAGCGCATTCGCATCAACAACCAGATTCTCTTCGAGTTCGGCAGCGACCGAATCGACCCGCGCTCGTTCAAGCTGCTCGACGAGGTCGCGCAGGTGTTGACCAAGAACAAAGACGTCGGCCCCGTGCAGATTGAAGGTCACACCGACAGCGTCGGCTCACGGGAGATCAACGTGAACCTCTCGAAGCGCCGCGCGCGCGCCGTCGAAACCTACCTCGTCGGCAAGGGCATCGCGGCCAGGCGCCTGCGCTCTGAAGGCTTCGGCTTCGACCGGCCCATCGCCACCAACGACACGCCGCTGGGCCGCGCGAAGAACCGCCGCACCGAGTTCAAGCTGCTCGAAGAAGTCGAAACGAAGGGCGCTCCGCAGCCGGCGCCGAAGAAGTGACTCAGTCGGCGACGGCGTTCTTGAGCCAGCGCCGAATCTGACTCTCGCTGGCCTGGCCTTGATGCGAGGCCACCACGCGACCCTGGCGATCGATGATGAACATCGACGGCAACGCGCGCACGCCGTACGCGTGGCCGACGTCGGGCCGCCCCAACGCCACGTACGGCCCGAGCTGTGGCACGCGGCGCACGTATTCGTCGACCGCCTCGCGCTGCTTGTCGAGGTCGTCGTTGCTGATGGCGACCAGCGCCACGCCTTCGCCCGAGAAGTCTTCGATGGCGCGAATGAGGTACGGAATTTCTTCGCGACACGGGCCGCACCACGTCGCCCAGAAGTTCACGACGACGACCTTGCCTCGCAGTGACTCGAGCGACACGAAGTCTCCACGAGGCCGCTGCACCGAGAACGCAGGCGCCGGAGTTCCCTCCGGCATGATGCCCGCACCGTGAAAGGCCTCCTGCCACCCCAGCAACGCCGCGCCGCCGAGCAGCGCGACGACGAACGCCAGGGTCACCTTGTCGATGGGCTTCTTCTTATGGGCCTCGTCACTCACGAGGCGACTCATAACAGCCCGCTTCAATCGGCGACGGGCGCTCAGAGAAGGTCGGTGAGCAGCTTCAGCGCCGAACGCGTGGCGGCCTTGAGCCTGGGCCGCTTCGAGACCCACGCCGCGAGCGCGGGGCCTTCACGGTAGTACCAGGCGATGAAGCGCAACCCCGCCGCGTGACGCGAGAGCACGTCGTCACGAAACGCGCGCAGCGTGTCGAGCTCCGGCGCGCCTTCACCGAAGGCCACCGTCGCCACGAAGCACGCGCCGGGCGACGAGACCCAGAGCACGCGGCTGGTGTTGAGGTTGAGCACGCCGCGCAGGTACGTCTCCGGGTAGTAGAGAAACGCGAGCAGGTCGCGCCGCGAGGCCCCGAGCTCTGCTTGCGCCGCGTCGTCGAACTCCACGCGCATCGCCAGCCCCGAGAGCTCTTCGAGACGAAAACGGTAGCGGCGGCGCTGACGGCCGAGCGACTGAATCTCGAGCTCACGCAGCTCCGCGACGTAGGCGACGAAGGGGCTCGCGCAGTGCGTACACGTGAGGCGATGCGAGGCCACGCGAGGCGACAGCGCGAACTGGCTCACCTTGCGGCACGCAGGGCACGCGAGCTTCGCTTCAACCTGCGCGTCGGGGCGCGGGTCGAAGCGTGAGCGCCCGGTCTTGTTCTCGAAGACCTCGGGGCGCTGGTCGTCGGTGCGGCTCCACAAGCGCAGCGGCGCGGTGGCGACCCGTTCGGCCGCCAGCGCGTCGTGCCACGCGGGTTCAGCGTGCTCGACGCGCCCCTCCGACATCAACGAGACCGCGACGAGGTGCGCTTCGAGGGCAGCGGTGAAGGCGCGCACTTCACTGCCCAGGCGCCACGAACGCGCGAGCAGCAGCAGGCCTTCGTCGACGAGCGTGGTGGCCTGCGCGCGCGTCGGGTCGTCGCGACGGCGGTACAGCGGCGGCTCGGGCACGCGCGAAAAAAACGCCAGCGCATCACTCTGAAACGCATCGATGCCGTCGTTCGGCAACGCTGAGAGCTGCTGTCCACGCTCCCGCGCACGCCTTCGGAGTGCCTCCAAGTCCACGAAACGCTTCTATGCGCGTCGCGCACCGGCGAAAAATGGATCCTCATGTGGGCGCAGGTAGTTTTGCGCCATGGGCATCCTCCGTTTCGTCCTCTGGTCCTCGTTGTGCGTCGGGTTCGGCATCTTTCTGGCGACGGCTGACGTCTCGGGGCGCACGCCGTGGCAGCTGATGCAGGGCACGTGGAAACAGCAGGGCCCGCGGCTCGAGAAGGTCAAAGGCGACGCCGAGGTGCTCGCCGACGAAGTGAAGAAGAAGGTCTCGACGCAGGAAAACAGCGCGCCCAAAGAGCGTCACTCCGAAGACGAGCGCAAGGCCATCGACGCCATCATCTCGAAGCGCACGAAGGGCTGAGTCAACGACGGCGCAGGTGCTCGAAGGCCGCGAGCCACACCTGCGCCTCGCGCTCGGTGATGCCGCCACGCACGAGCGCGCGCGAGAGCTCGAAGAGCACGTGCTCGGGCGCCTGCGGGTTCAGGTACTCCGCAGCGAGCAGCGCTTCTTTCATCTTCGCTTCGAGTCGGTGAATCGACTGCAGCGACGCGCCCTTCGTCGGCGCCGGCGCTGGCGCTTCGTGGCGCGCGCACAGGTAGAGCAGCACGGCCGCCGCGTGGCTGAGGTTCATCGACGGCTGCGGGCCGGGCGTCGGGATCACCAACACGTCGTGGCACCGCGCGAGCTCGTCGTCAGAGAGGCCGCGCTTTTCACCGCCGAGCACCAACGCCACTTTTCCCCGCGCAGCATGTGCTGCGAGCCTGGCGACGGCCTGCTCTGGCGTGAGCGGGGTGTGTCGCTTGAGCTGCGCACGTGAGGTCGAGCCGACGGCGTAGACGACGCCGGTGAGTGCTTCGTCGAGCGTCTGCGCGACAGCGAGCTTGTCGAGCACCGGGTCGGCCTTCACGGCCATACGCCCGGCCGCGCGGAACTCGTGCGTCTGCGGGTCGGAGAGAATCAGCTCGCTGCAGCCGAAGTTGGCCATGGCGCGCGCCACTGACGCGAGGTTCTCGGGTGAGCGCAACTGATGGCAGATGACGACCGGGCTCACCATTCGAGGGGCGACCTTCGTCTGGCTCGGGGGGCTTTTCGAGGGTATAGTGACGAAGCCGTGTTGCGAACTGTCCTGATCAGCGTGTCGTTGGTGTTGGCCGCCGGGTGTGGTGTCGGAGGCGCGTCTTCTCGTTCGCTCTCGTCTTCGCAGGCGTTGATCAGCACCGCTGAATGGCTCGAGTTCGAGTCGCCGCAGGTTCGTGTGGAGCTCTTCCGCGACGTCGCCCGGCAGTCGGCGCAGCAGGCCGGCACGCGTGGCGCAGTGCTCTTCCCGCTCGACGTCGCGGGCGCATTCGTCGCCGCGCCTGCGCTCGATCCTTCTGCCGACCTCCTCGGCCCGACCGACGCTGGCGCCCCGTGGGACCTCGTGTTCGAGACCCGTGGAGATCGCTTCGCTGATGATCGCCGTGACGCGTTTCAGGGCCTGTCTGAACGTGAAGCCGCCGAGCAGATCGCGCGCTCGCTGCTGACGTTGTGGAACGTGAAGGTCGACGGGCCCGTGACCGTAGTTCGCACGCCTGGCGCGCCGTACGCCGCCGCGTGGATCGACGGCGAGCTGCGCCTGAATCCGTCATTCGTCTACATGGCGGCGGCTCCGACTCGCTGATACGCGCGGCGCATGGCTGACGCCCGCCTCGCCGCACAGCTCCCGCACACGCTCGACGACACCGACTTTCCCACCCTCGGTCACAAGTACCGGGGCAAGGTTCGCGACACGTACGCGAAGGGAGAGCGCCTCGTGCTGATCACCACCGATCGGCTCTCGGCGTTCGACCACATTCTCACCACGCTGCCCTTCAAGGGCGACCTGCTGAACACGCTGGCGCACTTCTGGTTCAAGAAGACCGCGCACGTGGTGAAGAACCACGTCCTCGACATGCCCGACCCGTGCGTCATCGTGGGGCGCCGTGCGGAGACCTTCAAAGTCGAATTCGTGGTGCGCGCGCACCTCACCGGCTCGCTGTGGCGCGACTACGAAGCGGGCCGCGACCCGTACGCGTTGTCGCTGCCGCCGGGCCTGAAGAAAGACCAGGCCTTCGAGCAACCGGTGCTCACGCCGTCGACCAAGGCGCCCATCGGGGAACACGACGAGCCGCTGAGCGAAGCCGCCGTGGTGCAGCGCGGGTTGATGTCAGCGCGCGACTGGGAACGCGCGAAAGAAGCAGCGCTGGGCATTTTCGTCGAAGGGCAGAAGCAGGTCTCGGCGCAGGGCCTCATTCTGGTCGACACGAAGTACGAGTTCGGCCTCATCGGCAGCGAGCTGGTCGTCGTCGACGAAATGCACACGCCTGACTCGAGCCGGTTCTGGGTCGCCGACGGTTCGAAGGAACGCTTTGAGCGTGGTGAGGCCCAGCAGATGTTGGACAAAGAGAACCTGCGGCAGTGGCTCCTCACCGAGCGCGGCTTCTCGGGTCAGGGCGCGCCGCCGCCGATTCCCGACGACGTGCGCGTGATGCTCGCCGACAAGTACCTCACGGCCTTCGAGCGCATCACCGGCGCTGCGTTCTCACTCGAGGTGGGCGACGTCAGGGCGCGCATCGAGCAGAACCTGCGTGCTGCCAGGCTGCTCTGAGCTGGGCGGCACAAATCATCGACACGAAACTCTTTTTCGCGACGTCGACGCGGAGAGCCGTCGCGATCGAGCACACTTGTACGCATGCTCGGAATCCTCGCGGTGCTGAACTGGTTGATGGCGGCGCTCTATGCCGGCTTCGTAGTCTTCTTGTGGATTGTCGCCGGCGACAAGTTGCCCCCCGACACGTTGATGCTGCTCTCAGCGGTGTTGCTGCTGCTCGCAACGCCCTTCGCCTACCTCGGCTACGCGGTCGAGAAAGGCCGGGGCCGCACGTTGCAAACCGTGTTCGCCGTGCTGGCGCTCTTCAACGTGCCCATCGGCACGGCGTTCGGCATCTTCGCGCTGTGGGTGTGCTGGAGCGCAGAGCGAACGGTGTTCGAGCAAGGTGGGCTGCCGCAGCCAGATGACGAAGCCCCGCGCCTGCGCGACGACCGAGACGCCACGCCGGTCAACCGCCCTGCGGTGCAGCGCCGCCCCGTCGAAGACGACGGGACCCCCTATTCGACAGCGAGGGCGATGCACGCGCGCGGCGACAGCGCACGCGTCATTCAGAGCAAGCTCGAGTCGCGCGGGCTCGACCCGGAAGAAGTCGAGACGGTGATGAACGCCCTCGACCTTCGCCGCTCACGCGCGCGCCAGCGTTGATCAGCTGCGACCAAACACGCGCTCGAAGATCTGGTCGACGTGGCGCAGGTGGTAGCCGGTGGTGAAGCACGCCTCGATGTCGGCAGGTGACATCGTCTCGAGCAGGTCAGCATCGGCCAGCAGCGCGGTCTTGAAGTCGGTGCCGTGCTCGTAGTGCTTCATCGCGTTGCGCTGAACGATGACGTACGCGGCCTGGCGATCGTGGCCCCGCTTCGCGAGCTCCAACAACAAGCGCTGTGAGTTCACGACGCCACCGAGCAGCTCGAGGTTCTTCTGCATGTTCTGCGGGTAGATCTTCAGGTTCTCCATCAACCCCGCGAAGCGGTGCAGCATGAAGTCGGCGACGACGGTGGCGTCGGGGCCAATCATTCGTTCGACCGACGAATGTGAAATGTCGCGCTCGTGCCAGAGCGGCACGTTCTCGAGCGCCGACACCGAATAGCCGCGCAGCAGGCGCGCGAGCCCCGTGAGGTTCTCCGAGAGAATCGGGTTGCGCTTGTGCGGCATCGCCGAGCTGCCCTTCTGCCCCGGCGTGAAGTTCTCTTCAGCCTCGCGAACCTCCGTGCGCTGCAGGTGGCGGATTTCAACCGCGAACTTCTCGATGCTGGCGCCGAGCAACGCCAACGCGCTGAAGAACTCAGCGTGACGATCTCGTTGAATGATCTGACTCGACGCAGGCGCGCCGGTGAGCCCCAGCCGCTGCATCGCGTGCGTTTCGACCGACGGAGGCAGATGCGCGAACGTGCCGACGGCTCCTGAGATTTTGCCGAACGAGATGACCTCTCGCGCCTGCTCGAGCCGGTGCTTCGCGCGCTTCATCTCGTCGAACCAGATCGCCAGCTTGTGGCCGAAGGAAATGGGCTCCGCGTGAATGCCGTGGCTGCGGCCCATCATCGGCGTGAGCTTGTGCTCGAAGGCGCGCGCTTCGATGGCCGTCATCACGCGGTCGACACCGGTCAACAGCAACGTCGCCGCGTCGCGCAGAATGAGCGCCAACGACGTATCGAGCACGTCACTCGACGTCATGCCCCAGTGAAGCCAGCGCGCCTCGGGCCCGATGCGCTCCTCCATGAACGTGAGGAACGCGATGACGTCGTGCTTCGTCGTCTTCTCGATGTCGTCGATGCGCGCCACGTCGGCGGCGGTGAAATCACCGGCCTTTGCGCTGCACACTTCGAACGCAGCCTTCGGTGCAATTCCCTCGGCGACCATGCCTTCTAACGCCGCCAGCTCCACGTCACGCCAGCGACGCATGCGCGCTTCGTTCGACCAGAGGGCCGTCATTTCAGGGCGGGAATAGCGGGGGAGCATGCGCCCGCGCTTACCACGTCACTCCACGACTTTGACCGTGAGGCTCTGGCGTGCCGCGAACGTCACCGCGTCGAGCGCGAACGTCTCGGGTGCGCCCAACTTCTTCGCCGTCGAGAGGTTCACGTTGAGCTCGAGCCCTTCGGGGTTCGCCACCGCCATCGCGCCCGGGTCGACCTTCTCGACGAGCACTCGGTTGGCAATGCGACCTGCCTGCTGCCCGACGGCGAGCGGCGCCGGAGCGAGCGCGAACAACGCCCCCTGCTTCACCTGCGCAGCGGCGAGCCCGACCGTGGGCAGCTTCTCGTCCTGGCTCCACTGCAGCAGGCGCTCGACCACCGCGGCGTTGCCGACGGTCTTGTCTGAGACAACGACGAGCGCGTCGACCTGCCCCTTCGCCGACGACAAGACCTTGTCGAGCTTCGAAGGGCTGTCGATGTCGAGCGGCACCAGCTTGAGCCCCCGCGACTGTGCCGCCGACGACGCGCTGTCGACGAAGGCCTTCGAATACCTCGGGTCTTGCAGCACGCCGACGCGCTTCACCTTCGGCTGCACCGCGCGCAACGCCGAGAGCTCCAGCGAAAGGTCTGAGGTCAACGCGATGCCTGTCGTGTTCTGCCCTTCGAGCTCGTACTTCTCGAAGTACGGCACCATCGAGAAGATGACGGGCACGTCGCTGAACTGACGTCGCGCCCCTACGGCGGCCGCCGGCCCGATGGCGAGCACGAGCGCAGGTTTGTTGCTGGCGATCTTCTTGAACGCAGCCGCCGCAGCGTCAGGGCCGTCTTCGAGGGTGATCTCTTCGACCTGCCCTTTCACTTCGGCAGCGAAGCCGGCGATGACCTGCGCGTACGCGGTGAGCGACGACGACTTCACCACCACCACGCGCGGGCGTTCGGCGGCGAAGACGACACACGGCAACAACGCCGAAATCAGCGCTGATCGGAGCAGCATCTGAAGCCGACCTCGGAGGACTTCGCGAACGACGCGCCGTTCTTCCGCGCGGAGCAGCGCACGGCGTAGTCACCGCTCGCGAACGACCCGCCCTTGATGATTCGGTCAGACGTCCACTCGGCGACGTTGCCCGAGAGGTCAGCGACCCCGAACCCGCTGCGACACTTCGCGAAGCGACCCGCCGGCGCGATGCTGCGCGCGTCGCCAATGTCGTCTTCGGTGTTGCAGGCGTCTGCGTCGAAGGCTCCGCCGTACGGCCACTTCGCGCCGCCCGGGCCCTTGCACGACTTCTCCCACTCCGCCTCGGAGCACAGGCGCTTGCTCTGCGCTTCGCACAACCGCTTGGCGTCGGCGAAGCCGATGCTGGCCGTCGGAGAAGAACCACGCTTGTTCGGGTACTCGAAGGCGTCGATGCAGAAGGCGCCCACTTCGACAGCCGACAGCGTCTTCTCGTCGAAGCCCATCATCGGGTCGCCGGGCGCGGTGCCCATCTTGAATGAGCCACCAGCGACCGCGCGCATGCCCTCGGGGCAACCGCCGCTCGACACAGCGATGGGGTTTGCGGCAGCCACGAGCTTCTCTTTGTCGGCTTTTTCCTTCGCAGCAGCGGCGCGCTCGGCAGCGGCCTTCTTGTCGGCTGCGGCCTTCTCGGCAGCCGCTTCTTTCGCCGCCGCAAGCTTCTCGGCTTTTTCTTTCGCGGCGGCCTCCTTCGCGAGTCGCGCGGCTTCGGCTTTTTCTGCCTTGTCGTCGACCGGCGGCGGCACAACCTTCAGCTTCTCTGCTGCGAGGCGCTCGGCTTCAGCTTTTTCGGCGGCGGCCTTGTCGGCCGCGATCTTCTCGGCGGCGGCTTTCTCGATGGCAGCCGTTTCAGCGGCCGCTTTTTCTTTCGCCGCCGCTTCGGCCGCCAGGCGCGCCGCATCGGCGTCGGCCGTCGGCGCCACGGGGTTCTCGACGGCAGGCGGGTTGTTCATCGCCTTCTGGCGCTGAATCAACATGAAGCCACCACCAGCGCCGACCCCGACACCGGCGACGATGAGCAACGTCACCAGCATCCACGTGCGGTTGGGCTTCGGCTGCTTCGGCGCCTGCTGAAAGACCGGCGGCGCGGGGGCCGGCGGAGGCGCGACCGTCTCGACCATCGCGCGCGTCTCGACGACGTCGTCTTGATCGAGCTGCGCGATGAACATGCCCGAGTCGATGACCTCGGTCTCTTCGCGATCTTTCCGGAACTCCGAGTCGCTCTTCAGCGCGCGGGCGATCTGCGCAGGGTCGACCGGCTGCGTCGCGTCGGGAAGCAGCGTCTCACCTGTCTCCGGCGGCGGCGGCGGGGGAATCGAGAGCTCCGGCACCGGCGGCGGCGGCTTGTCGCGGCGCGGAGAGAGCTGCAGCATGCCCGTTGACGTGCGCGGTCGCGGCGCTGGCTGCGCACCACTCGCCGGCTCGGCGCGCGGCGCTTTCGGAGGCGGCGGCGGCGCGAGCTTCTTCGAGAGCTCGGCGACCTCCGCCATCAGGTCGCCGGCGGTCTTGAAGCGCGCGTTGGGGTTGCTGTTGACGGCCTTGCGGTAGATGCCTTCGAGCTGCGCCGGCACCTCGGGGTTGCGGCGCTGCAGCTCAGGCACCGAGCCATCGGGCGTCAGGCCCGAGAGCATCTCTCCGAGAATCACGCCCACCGAGTAGATGTCTGCGCGGCCGTCGATCTCGTTGCCCTCGACGAGCTCAGGCGCGAGGTAGCGGTCGCTCTTGCGCGCCTTCATCGCCTGCACGAAGGGCAAGCGCGGCATCGCCAGGCCGAGGCCGAAGTCGGTGACCTTCAACAGGTCGGGCAGCACCAGCACGTTGTCGGGCTTGAGGTTGCTGTGCGGGCCGACCTTGTGCGCGCCGTCGAGCGCCGCGCAGATCTGCGCGAGGATGGGCTCAATCTCGGTGAGCGAGAAGAACTGACCTTTCTGCAGGCGCAGGTCGATGATCTTCCGAAGCGTCAGCCCGTCGAGGAACTGCGAGGTGAAGTACGGCCGCTCGGCCTCTTCGCCTTCTTCGTACACGCGCACGAGGTTCGGGTGCGAGAGCTTGCGCGCGAGGCGAATCTGTTTCGCGAACTGCTTTCGCTCGTCGGGCGACTGCAACATCTTGGGGTTGATGACCTTGAGCGCGACCTCGACGTCGATCTCTTTGTCGTGCGCGCGAAAGACGAACCCCAACGGGCCCACGCCCGCGATGTCTTTGATCAGGTAGCGATTGGCGACGAGATCCTGGGGCTTGTACGGAGCCCCTTCGATGACGCTGGTCGCAGCGCGGCGCCGGCTGAACGTACCTGTCGCCTGGCGCACCCCACCGTTGGACAGGTTCTGCCCGCAGGTCGGACATTTCTCAGCCGTGTCCGGAACGTGGGTGCCGCAGCGGTAGCAAAGCAACGGGAAGAACCTCGGAGGTCAACCGTGGGAGCGACGTAAAGCGTGAATCAAACTCAGGTTTTTAGACCAGAACGATGTGTGCATCAACGTCCCGTACCGGTGGAGCCGAAGCCTCCCTGGCCGCGCGTGGTGTCGGTCAACACGTCGACCTCGGCCCAGCTGGCCTGCACCACGGGCGCGACCACGAGCTGCGCGATGCGATCGCCCCGCTGCAGCGTCACCGGCGTGCTCGACAGGTTGATGAGTAACACCCCGATTTCACCGCGATAATCGGCGTCGATGGTGCCCGGAGAGTTGAGGCACGTGAGCCCCTGCTTCAACGCCAGACCACTGCGCGGCCGCACCTGCGCCTCGAAGTTCGCCGGCAGCTCGATGGAGAGCCCCGTGGGAATCAGCCGTCGCTCGAGCGGCGCGAGCTGAACGGGCTCGGGGAGCTCTGCCAGCAGGTCCATGCCGGCGGACAGCGGCGTCTGGTACTTCGGCAGGGGCAGCTCTGAGGGTCGCACGCGACGCACCTTCACAGTCACGCTCATGCCTCGAGCGTCTAGCACTGGAACGTGAGTCGACGCAGCGCGGTTCCGACGTCACTCTTCTGACGCGGGCGGAGGGCCGAACTGCTCGAAGGCCTTCTTGAGGTTCGGCCTCGAAGGCGGCGGCGGTGGAGTCTCCAGCACCAACGGCTTGCTGCCGCGGAACGCGAACGGGTCCATCGGCTTGTGGCCAAGCTCGAGCTGGTAGTGCACGTGCGGCCCGGTGCTGCGCCCCGTCGTCCCCGAGTACGCGATGACGTCGCCGGCGCTCACTTTCTGGCCGGTGATCACCTGCAGCAACGAGTTGTGACAGTACGCCGTGCTCACGCCGCGGCCGTGTTCGACGATGACCACGCGGCCGTTCACCGCGTCTTCACTCGAGCGGCGCACCACGCCATCGGCGACGACCTTGACGGGCGTACCTTCGGGCACCGCGAGATCGACGCCGGTGTGGAACTGCCCGCGGCCGAGAGTCGGGTGGTTGCGCCAACCGAACGGAGACGACACGCGCGTGCCCGGCGCGACGGGCCACGACAACCCGTACGCAGTACCCAACGTCAACGCGGTCGATGCAGCGTTGATAGCCGTCGCGCTCGAGGGAGGTAAGCGCGCCGCGAGCACTTCGAGCTCGAGCGCTCGCCCTTCTGCCCGCGCACGCGACGCGGCGTAGCTCGCGACGTCGTAGCCGACGAAGACAGCGAGCACCGCGGCCTCTTCGCTCCCGTGAAAATCGGCCTTCGCACGCTCGATGAGCGCCGCAGCATCTTCCGGCGTCGCCAACGGCAGCACGTAGCGGCGGGCGAACTCGTCGACGACCCGACGTTGCTCGGGCGGCAGCAGGTTCGCCGACGCGTACACGCCGCGCCCCAGCGCCCGGCCCGGAGGAATCGCAGCGAGGACTTGCACGTCGGGCACCGTGAGCGTCGGCGTCGGCGCTTCGAGCTCGTGCGCTTCGTAAACGCCGCCCGTGTAGTACGCGAGCAGCGGGCGCGCGGTCGTCTTCGTCGACGTCAACTTGCTGGCGACGCCACGCAGCAGCGCACCGACGGGCGTGTGGTACGCGGCGGCCCACAAGCACAACGCCGCACCGACGAAGTCGAGCAGCCCGCGCGACGGCCGTGAAAACGACGCCGTGGTGCTCATCGGAAAAACGAGAGCACGGCCCCCGCCTCCAGCACGAGCGCGACCGCGAGCGGCAGCGAAAGCGCCGTGCCCCAGGCGCCGGCCCACCACGGGTGCTTCGACGCGTTGCACGTGGCGTCGGCGTGCTGCAGCGCTCGCAACACCGCGCGCCAACCGTGTGAAAACAACACCATCGTCATCGCCGTGCCGCCGGCCACGCGCGCCAGCCACGACGACACGTCAGCCGGCGCGACATCGCCCACCAGCCCGACGAAGAGCGTCGACTCGACGAGGCGAGAGACCGCGTACGCACCACCAACCGCGAAGACCGCCGTCACCAGCGGGCGAACCAACCGCATCGGCGTCGGCTGCTGGTTCACGCGCTTGAGCAACGTGCGCCACGTCTCCTTCGTCATCGCGAACTTGCGCTCGACCTCGTCCTGCTCGCCGTAGCCGAGCGCCGGGAGCGCGACGAAGAAGTCGACCAACAGCTCCCACGTCAACGCGATGCAACGCGCGATGAGCGTGCGCTCTTTCGAGTCGATGCGGTTGACCCACGCGGCCGTCGCTTCGTGCGGCGCGAGCCAGCCGTCGAAGAGCGCGTCGAGCCACTCCACGGCGCGCAGAACCTGGTCGTCGACGACGTCGGCCGCGGCGTGAACTCCGACGGCGACGAGCGCGAAGAGGCCCAGCGGCATGAAGAGCCAGCGGAACGATCCGAAGAAACGGCTGACACCTCCGAGCGTGCTGGTCGCCACGTGTCCCCGTTCAACGCGCCGACAACGCCGACGATCTATGCGTCATTCCACCGAGCGACATGCGCGTTCACGAAGCTACGCTACGCCACCGCATGCGCGCACTCTGCTTCGTGGCCTTGTGTCTGGTGGGCTGTGGCCCGTTGAAAGACCCGTTCGTCACCCTGCCCGCTGGCACCTGCGCGACCGACGATGACTGCGTCGTCGCCAGCTGCCCCAACGCCTGCAACGACGGCGTGCCGTACTGCGAATATCCGCTCGTGCGCGCGCGCGCCGACGTGCTCGAAGCGTGCGCGTGTTTCGACCGTGCAGCGGCCAGTGAATGCACGGCCCCCACCGGAGACGCGTGCGGCCCACAACCGGGCTGCGCGGGCCCCGCGATGTCGCCGAGCTCCGCGCGCGCTGTGTCGGCGGGAGCTGCGCCGCACGAATGACCGACGGCGGCGCGAGGTAGAAAGAAAAAAGGAGAGAGACCTCGCGGCCTCTCTCCCTTGAATCACTTCAGCTCGAGCGAGCTGAAATCAGGCCTGCGGCGCGGCAGCGGCTTCGGCCGAACGCTCGGCGAGGGCCTGCTTGCGCGACAGGCGGATCTTTCCGCCGCCGTCGATCGAGATGACCTTCACCATCACCTCGTCGCCTTCCTTCACGATCTCGTCCACCGTCTTCACGCGCTTGTCAGCGAGCTCCGAGATGTGAATGAGGCCGTCGGTGCCGGGGAAGAGCTCGACGAAGGCGCCGAACTCGACGACCTTGCGAACCGTACCCAGGTAGATCTTGCCGACCTCGGCTTCACGCGTGAGCGCCTGGATCATCGAGATCGCGGCCTTCACTGCGTCGCCGTCAGCCGAGGCGATGTCGACCTTGCCGGTGTCGTCGATGTTAATCGACGCGCCGGTGCGGGCGATGATGTCCTTGATCACCTTGCCGCCGGGGCCGATGACGTTCTTGATGTACTCCGGGCGGATCATGATGCTCGTGATGCGCGGGGCGTACTGGCTGATTTCCTTGCGAGCCGTCGGCAGCGCCTTGAGCATCGTGTCGAGGATGGTGAGACGACCCACGCGGGCCTGCTCCATCGCCTTCAACATGATCGCCGTGGTGATGCCGGTGATCTTGATGTCCATCTGCACGGCGGTGATGCCCTTGGCGGTGCCGCAGACCTTGAAGTCCATGTCGCCGAGGTGATCTTCGTCACCGAGGATGTCGGTGAGGATCGCGACCTTGTCGCCTTCCTTCACGAGGCCCATCGCGATGCCCGCGACCGGCGACTTGATGGGAACGCCTGCGTCCATCAGCGCCATGGTGCCGCCGCAGACCGACGCCATCGACGAGCTGCCGTTCGACTCGAGGATGTCCGAGACGATGCGCACCACGTACGGGAAGGTGTCCTTGCCGGGGAGCATGTTGCGCAGCGCGCGCTCCGCCAGGGCGCCGTGACCGATTTCACGACGACCGGGGCCACGCAGGGGCTTGGTCTCGTTCACCGAGAACGGGGGGAAGTTGTAGTGCAGCATGAACGTGCGGCTGATCTCGCCGGCGAGCGTCTCGATGCGCTGATCATCTTCACCGGTGCCGAGCGTCGCGGTGACGAGCGACTGCGTCTCACCACGTTGGAAGATGGCCGAGCCGTGCGTACGCGGCAGCGGGCCCACTTCCACGCTGACCTCACGAACCGTCGCGTGCGGACGACCGCCGATGCGGCCACCGCTGCACGTCAGGTCGCGCATGTATTCGTACTTGAGGTCTTCGTAGATCGCCTTGACCTGCTTCTCGATCGCAGGCGTGTACGCGTCGGCCAGCTTGGCCTTCAGCGCGGCCTGCATTTCCTTGCTGGTCACCTTCAACGAGCCATAGCGCGCGTGCTTCTCGGCGATGCCGTAGCCCTTCTTGATGCCTTCCCACGCGAGCGCCTTGCACTGTTCCTTCAGCGCGGCGTCGTACTTCGCAGGGGCTTCGAACTCGCGCTGCTTCACGCCGAGCTCGGCGCGGAGCTCTTCGAGCGCCTTGATGATGGGCTGGCACTGCGCGTGACCGAAATCGAGCGCGGCGACCATGTCGGCTTCCGAGATCTCCTCGGCGCCGCCTTCGACCATCACGATGGCTTCCTTCGAGGCCGAGACCACGAGGTCGATGTCGCTCTTCGAGCGCTGATCGGCGTTGGGGTTGGCGATGAAGTTGCCTTCGACGCGCGCCACGCGAACACACGCGATGGGGCCGTTGAACGGAATGTCGGAGATGGCGAGCGAGGCCGAGGCCGCGCAGAGCGCAAGAACGTCGGGCTCGGCGTGCTTGTCGAAGCTGATGACGCTGATGATGATCTGCGTCTCGTACGCGTAGCCTTCGGGGAAGAGCGGGCGGCACGAGCGGTCGACGATGCGGCTGGTCAGCGTCTCCTTCTCGGTGAGCTTGCCTTCACGACGGAAGTACCCGCCGGGGATGCGGCCGGCCGCGAAGAAGTTCTCTTTGTACTCGACGGTCAGCGGGAGGAAATCGATGTCTTTGCGGTCTTTCGCGCTCACCGTGGTCGCGAGGATCATCGTGTCGCCGTAGCGCACGACTGCCGCGCCGTCGGCCTGCTTCGCCATGCGGCCGGTCTCGATGATGAGATCGCGCTCGCCGACTTTTACTGTCTTCCGGATCATTGCCATATGCGTTGTCTCTTTTCGGTTTGGTTTGAGACGCCGCGGCTTTGACCCCCTGATCGACGGCCCCGAGCGACTCGGAGCCTTCGAACAAAGAATCAATCCACGGGCGTTTTGAAACACCGAAGGGGCGTGGATTGCTCCGCCGCCCCTTCGTTGATGCACGGTCCGTTACTTACGGATGCCGAGTGCGTCGATCAGCTTCTTGTACCGCGTGAGGTCCTTGCCCTTGAGGTAGTCGAGCAAGCTGCGGCGCTGGCTGACCATCTTGAGGAGGCCACGACGGCTGTGGAAGTCCTTCTTGTGCGTCTTGAAGTGCTCCGTGAGCTCGTTGATGCGCTCCGAGAGGATCGCAACCTGAACCTCGGGCGAGCCCGTGTCCTTCTCGTGCGTACGGAACTTCGCGACCAACTCCGACTTCTTTTCCACTTCGATCATGTTTGCGACTCCCGCTCCGAGGTTTGTCCACCGTGACCCGCGGAGGGGTACAGGTCAGGTGGTGGCGGTGCCCTTAGTGGAGGCCTGCTGGCGGGTCAACGCCGCAAGCAGCTACGGCAAGCAATCGACTTGAAAGCGCAGCAACGCGAGCCTCGCACCGAGGGGGAATGGCCTTGGGTACGAGACAAGGTACCAATCGTCGGTAACCGGAGCGCAGTCGTAGGGCTCGAAACCAGCGTCGAACGAGCGAAGAACGTCCGGGCCAACGAAGCCGCCGTCGCGTTTCCAGAACGCAACCTGACGGCTGGCGTCGTCACTGATCGACAGCGTGGTGCAGATCCGCCCGCTTGAATGTCCACGAACGATGCCCACACCGGAAATCCGATCTCGGTACGCACCAAGCGCCAGCTGGTGCGGTCGGCCTTCGCGGTCCCACGAGTACGGCAGGTGAATGAACTGCCCTTGCGTAGAACCCACAGGCGTTGCGTCGGCGAAACCAACAGGCGCACTGGGCCCCGCGTTGTCTGGCGGTTGGAGCTCGAGCCTCGACGGCAGAAGCCACCCGCCCGGCTCCCTGAAGTTCACGAACAGAATGACCTCACCGTCGTCCCGAATGTCTTGAACAGCCGGCACAGTGCCCGGAGCCAACACGCCGGGGATCACACCCGCGTCGAGATTGCCAAGCGACTCGACGTCGTTGCCACGACCACGCAACACGTGGCCGCCATGCCACGTCACCCACCAGCCGTTTCGAAAGCCAATACAACCACCAGCAGTTGGCGCGGCGGTCCCTCCGTCTGGATATTCCAAACGCAACGTGCCGGCTCCTGAAGGATGGTCCCAGGTCAACCCGCACAGCGTTCCGTCTTCCCCAATCTGTTGCACGACATCGAGTCGGGTGTGCAGTTCCCGCTCGACCCATTGCCGACCCTGCAGCTCGAGCATGGTGCGACGGACGACCATGCCGGCGTCGTTACGGAACTCGCGAATCAGGCCGTGCTCATCAATGACGCTCGGCACCCAGTAGTCGTCGATGCCGCCCGCTGGGTGGAACACCTCAACCAGCGGCTCCGAACAAGCGTCCCCACCGTCGATGGGGAGCTCGATTTCGACGGCCCAGCCGCCGGAGTTCAGCGTCGACGCCAGCTGGCAACCACCACCAGACAGCAGTGCGCAAATGAGCGTGAAGTGTTTCATCGCAGACCAACTGCGACCCCGTGGCGTCAGACGCCGTTCACCGCAGCGGCGGCAGCAGCACGTAGGTGCCGTCTTCCGAGCGCCGGTAGAAATACGTGTCGCGCCAGGGGAAGTGCAGGTCGTCGGCGGCCAACAGCTTCGCGTCGACCAGCTCCGTCAACGCCACCGGCAGCGCGCCTTTTTCAAGCCGGTACAACTCGATGGCCGCCGACAACCGCGACATCTGCTGCTGGCTCGAGAAGCGCTGCACCGCAGGGTCGGTGTACGTGGTCGCGTTGCTGCGGCCGAGGTTCACGGCCCCGAAGTCGATGCGCGTGCCGATGAACAACAGCGCGCCCACCACCACCATCGTCACCGCGATGCGGCCGAGCACGCCCAGCACCGCCGACGGCGCGCGGTCGCTCTCGAACTCTTCGCCACCCTTGCCCGCCGGGGGGATGCCCTTCGCGTACTCGAGGTTGATGAGGTTGCAGAGCGCCTTGGCCGTCTCGAACTCGCCCAGCTGCGAGAGCTCGATGATGCGCTGAACCGTGCGCCCCGTCGCAATGAGCCCGTACACCCGGCGCTCGTTCTCACCGACCGACTGGAACTCGCCCTTGTTGACGGCCTTCTTTTCTTCCTTCGCGTCACCGAAGGCGTCGTCGAGCGCGGCGTCGAAGTCGTCTTTCTCGAGCTCCGCCGGCGGCAGCTCTTTGACCTTCTCGAAGGTCATCTGCAGCGAGGTGATGCGCTTGCGCACCACGGGCCACTCGTCGACGCGACGGAAGCCCTCCATCAACACCGACTCGGCGCGCAGCGGCGCCAGCGTGTTCTCGGTCTCGACGTCTTTCTGCTCGAACTCGTAGGTGCCCGACTTCCACCCGAAGAGCCGGAAGAGCGTCTCGCTGGTCTGCAGCTGCACCATCGACTTGAACTTCTGCTCGGTGATGACGCCCTGGCTGACCAGCACGTCACCCAGCCGCTGCAGCGTGCGCTTCTGCGTCTCGAGCGCGAACTCCAGCTGCTGTTCGCTGACGAGCTGCGCCGCCACCAGCATCGAGCCGATGAGCTCCTTGCGGTTGCGGTGCGTGGTCTCGGCGCGAACGATGTTGCCGTCTTTGAAAGACACGGCGACCGAGTCGTCTTTGTGCGTGAGCGTCAGCGCGCCGGTCTTCGTCTGCTGACCGATGAGCTGAAGAATGTCGGCGATGCCGAAGTCTTTGAGGGTGCCCTTGAGCGCCATGGCTAGCTCTGCCTCCGGCGCAGCGCGAGCAGCGACAAGGGGTAGACGAGCAGGAACAACCCGATGACGGGCAGCAGCTTGATCACCACCGGCGCGCCTTCATACGGAGCGCGCACCACGCCCGAGCGCAGCACCGCGCCGGTGATGGCCACCACGAAGAGGAACCCGTAGAAAGCGCCGCGCGCGGGCATGCCGGCGAAGACGTGGCCCATGCCGCTCCACAAAACGCCGAGCACCGTCGACGCGCGCTCTTTCTGGCTCTCGTAGCGCGCGACCTCGAGCTGCTTGCGCACCTTCACCGAGGGCGCGACCACGTTCTTGCGCGCGAAGACGTTCACGCACTGCGTACACATGGCGCTGCCGGGTGAGACGTCAGGGTCGCCACGACGGCTCACCGGCCGGCCGCAGCGGTTGCAGACGCGCGCCGCTTCGAGCGAGTTGTTCAAGAACCCGAAGCCCAGCAACGCGAGCGCGACGAGCAACGGGAAGAACGGCGCGATGGCCGACGGCACGTCGCCCACCAGCAGCTGTGAGAACTGGCTGCGCACGCGCGCCGCGGCGACGTCACCCTTCGCGAGCGCCAACAGGTCGGCCTGCTGCAGAGGCAACGTGCGCAGGTACGTGTTGCCGATGATCTCCCTGGGCAGGGGTTCGTCAGCCGCGATGGCGGGCACCGACGGGTCGAGCTGACGCGCCTCCATCAACGCGGAGTTCGCCTTGTCGAGCTCCGTGAGGTTCGACTCGCCGTAGACCTGCACGCGCCGCGAATAGACGCGCGAGAGGTTCACCAGCCCGATGGCGCTGCTCTTGAGCGTGTCGAACATCGAGCGCGAGTTCTCGAGATCTCCCAACAGGAAGAACGCCTTGGCCAACGCCATTTTCGCGGGCACGTCGTCAGGCCGCAGCGCGAGCGCGCCCTTGAGGTGCACGATGGCCTGATCGAGGTGGCCACGGTTCAGGTGGTAGTGGCCGAGCACGAAGCGCTCCGCGAAGCCGACCTTGTCTTCAGCGGCGAGCTTCTCGTAGCGCTGCACCAACGGCTCGATGCCGGGCCCGCCACGCTCGATGCGGTAGAGATCTTCAGCCGGCGTTTCTGCGAAGGCCGTGCGCTCGACGACGAAGCCCGCGATGAGCGGCACGAAGCCCAGCAGACCAATCAACACCACCGCCACCACGCGCTCGCGCAGCGAGAGGTACAGCGTCAGCGCGGCGAAGAGCCCCAGCAGCGTCGGCGCGACGCCCATGCGGAAGACGATGGGCAACGACAACAACAGCAAGGCGATGGCGCTCGTCTGCCAACGCGCCGCGGCTCGAGGGAAGAAGAAGTGGAAGTCGTAGAGGAAGTAGTACCCGCGGCGCAGCGCGAGCACCACGAGCACCACCCCGCAGGTGATGATCAACGCGATCAACAGCACGGCCGCGAGATCGGCGACCAACGGGCGCAGGTAACGCGCGTCGCGCAGCTCGGCGAAGAGACCTTTCTGCCAGGCGCTCAGGTAGCGCCCGACGCCGCTCGGGTCGGCCTGCATGTACAGCCGCGCGAGCAGAAACCACGTCGCCGGGAGATCGGGCGCGAGCTCCGAGGCAGTCACCGCGATCTCGACCGCCGCCCCGCTGTCTCCGGCTTCTTCCCAGGCCTCGGCGGCGCGGAGAAGACCGACGGCCCAGAGCTCCATGTTCGTGGAGCCGATGAGCTGCCTGGTCGCGACGAGCTCACGGCGCGCGGCCAGCTCGGCGGCGACGTTCTTCGACCTGTTGGCGGCCGCCCACTTGTTCCACACCGCGCGCAGGTCGGCGTCGGACACGTTGCGCACCACCATCGTCGGCGGCTCTTTCTTCGGCGGCGCTTCGAGCTTCGTCGGCTCGGGGAAAAGCGGGGCTTTCTTCGTCGGCGGCGGGGCCTTCTTGACCGTCGGCGGCGCGACGAGCCTGCCGTCGTTGGGGTCGTCGACGATGTCAGCGTCGTCGGGCGGCGGCTTCGCGGTGACGGCCTTCTTCGGGCGCGGCGGAGGCCTCGGCGCGTCGGGATCGACGAGATCAACCTGACCGAACGCCAACGTCGAAGTCAGGAAAGCGATCGCGAACAGACACGCCGGAATTCTCATCGGGGGCACGCGCACCTTAGGCGAGCCCAGCGCGTGTCGCGACAACTTCGATGCTAGAGCGCCGCGCATGAGCGACATCGGCATCGCCGTCGAGCGACTTGCGAACATCATGCGCAAACTGCGCGCGCCCGACGGCTGCCCGTGGGACCGCGAGCAGGACCTCAAGAGCCTGCGGCCGTACCTCATTGAAGAGGCCTACGAGGTGCTCGAGGAGATGGACCGTGTCGCCGAAGGTGCGCCCTGGTCGTCGCTCAAGGAAGAGCTGGGAGACCTGCTCTTTCAGATCGTCTTCCACGCGCAGCTCGCGACTGATCAAAACGAGTTCGGGCTCGCCGACGTCGCCAACGCCATCGCCGACAAGCTCGAGCGCCGACACCCGCACGTCTTCGGTGAAGCGAAGGCCGACAACAGCACGCAGGTGCTCGAGAACTGGGCGAAGTTGAAGGCGCAGGAGCGCAAGGCGAAGAACGGCCACGTCGGCAGCGTGCTCGACGGCGTGCCCCGCGACGCGCCCGCCTTGCAGCGCGCCGAGCGCCTGACCGAGAAGGCCTCGCGCATCGGCTTCGACTGGCCCGACGTGAGCGGCGTCATGGCCAAGCTCGACGAAGAGGTCGGAGAGCTGAAAGAGGCGCTGATCACGAAAGACAAAGCCGCGCTCGAGCATGAGCTGGGTGACGTGCTGTTCTCGCTGGCGAACCTCGGGCGCCACCTGGGCATCGCGCCTGAAGACGCGCTGCGCGCCGCGAACCGCCGCTTCACCACGCGCTTTCACGTGGTCGAAAAGGGCCTCGAGGCGCAGGGCGTGGCCTTCGGCGAGGGCTCGCTTGATCAGATGAACGCCCTCTGGGACCAGGCCAAGGCAGCCGAGAAAAAGTGATCCGGCTTGACCGTGCGGAGCCCTGCCGCTAAGGCGGCGCCTCTTTCGTTTTTCTCCAATTTTCTAAGGAGCGGTACCCCGTGGCGAACACCAAGTCGGCGCAGAAGCGCAACCGTCAGGCCATCAAGCGCAATGCGCGCAACTCGGCCGTGAAGAGCACCGTGAAGAACGCGATCAAGGAAGCGCGCGCGGCGATCGCCGGCGGCGATCAGGCCAAGGCCAAGACCGCGCTCGCGTCAGCGACGTCGGCGCTGGCGAAGGCCGCGACCAAGGGCGTGCTCCACTCGAAGAACGCCGGCCGCCGCATCGGCCGCCTCACGCACGAAGCGACGAAGAAGTTCGCCGCAGCGGCGAAGTAAGCGACCGCTCAGCCGTTCGACGGCGGGTCTCGACCGACGTGTCCTCTCCGAGGGCCGTCGGTTTTGTCGTTTCTACGGAGCGCTCTGCAGGCGCTCGAGGCCTTCGCGCACCACGCTGTCAGCCAGGCGACGCAGCGCCGCTTCGCGGTTCGACTCCGTCAGCAGCACGTCGGCGCCAGAAGGAAACTCCTCGGTGTTGCTGACCACCGCGGTGGCGATGACCTGGCCCTTCTTCTCGAGCTTGAAAGAGACCGACACCGAGAGCCGCATGCCCGGCTGTCGGGGCAGCGTCGGCGCCGTCATGAACGGGCCGCCGGTGACGGTGAGAATCGAGCCGCGCAGCGTGCCCTCAGCCGCGTCGCCTCCGAGTCGGCCCGCGCGCTGGAGCTGATCGCGGGCCGCCTGCGTGAAGAAGACTTCAGCCGACGCCTCGGCGGTGCGGTTGTCGAAGACGGGCACCTGCACGGAGGTCAACCCGGCAGGCAACGCGCTGTTGGGCGCCGTGAAGCGGTAGCCGCACGCGCACAGCACAATGACGAGGGTCAGCCACCTCATCCGACGACGAAGTTGACGAGGCGCTTCGGCACGAAGACGAACTTCTTCACCGACTTGCCCGCGAGCGCGGCCTTCACCTTGTCGTCGGCTTCGGCGATGGCGCGAACTTCGGCTTCGGTGGCGGCGATGGGCGCCTTGATTTCGGCGCGCAGCTTGCCGAGCACCTGCACCGCGTACGTCACCGAGTCTTCGACGATGAGCGACGCGTCGAACTTCGGCCAGTTTTGCACGCTGACGAAGCCCTCACCGCCCATGCGCGTCCAGAGCTCTTCTGCGACGTGCGGCGCGTACGGAGCCAGCAGCGTCACCAGCGCCTTCGCGATCGACGTCGGCAGCACCTTCGCGCCGGTGGCCTCGTTCACGAAGGTCATCATGTGGCTGATGGCGGTGTTGAAGCGCATGCCCAGCGTGTCGCGCTCGACGGCCTGAATGCACTTGTGCAGCGCCTTCTGCAGCGCAGGGTCGCTGTTCTCGGGCACGTCTTGCAGCTTGGCCGCCGCGCCGCCGGTCTCGGTGTCGACGATGAGGCGCCACACGCGCTCGATGAAGCGCGCGACGCCCGACACGCCGGTGGTCTGCCACGGCTTGACCTGCTCCAGCGGGCCCATGAAGAGCTCGAAGAGCCGCAGCGCGTCTGCGCCGTGCTCCTCGATGACGTCATCGGGGTTCACCACGTTGAACTTCGACTTCGACATCTTCTCGATCTGCTTGTGCAGCTTCTCGCCGGTGGCCTTCGCGTACGCGCCGTCTTCGCGATCGTCGACGTCAGCGGGGCCGTAGTACTTCCCGCTCTCGCTCTTGAACGAGTACGCGAGGATCATTCCCTGATTGAACAGCTTCTGGAACGGCTCGCGCGTGCTGACCACGCCGATGTCGAAGAGCACCTTGTGCCAGAAGCGCGCGTACAGCAGGTGCAACACCGCGTGCTCCACGCCGCCCACGTACAGGTCGACGGGCATCCAGTACTTCTCGAGCTCCGGGTCCCACGCCTGCTTCGTGTTGTGCGGGTCGAGGAAGCGCAGGTAGTACCAACACGAGCCGGCCCACTGCGGCATGGTGTTGATTTCGCGCACGCCCTTGCGACCGTCGGGCAGCTCGACCATCAACCAGTCGTTGCCGGCGCGACCGAGCGGAGGCTGACCATCGGCCGTCGGCTTGAACTCGTCGACGTGCGGCAACGTCACCGGCAGCTGCGCCTCGGGAATCGTGGCGATGGTGCCGTCTTCCAGGTGCACGACGGGGAACGGCTCGCCCCAGTAGCGCTGCCGCGAGAAGAGCCAGTCACGCAGGCGGTACTGCACGCGCCGCACGCCGAGCTTCTGCTCTTCGAGCCACGCCAACATGCGCTGCTTCGCGGCTTCCGTCTTGAGCCCGTCGAGCAGCCCTGAGTTCACCGCCACGCCTTCTTCGGTGTGCGCCGTCTCTTGAACGTCTTTGCCACCGCTCACCACCTCGATGATGGGCAACTTGAACTGTTTGGCGAAAGCGTGGTCCCGCTCGTCGTGTGCGGGCACGGCCATGATGGCGCCGGTGCCGTACGTCGAGAGCACGTAGTCAGCGACCCACACCGGCACCTTCGCGCCGTTCGCGGGGTTGATGGCGTACGCGCCGGTGAACACGCCGGTCTTGTCTTTGGCGAGGTCGGTGCGCGCGAGGTCGGTCTTCTGGCCTGCAGTCGTGACGTAGGCGTCGACGGCGGCTTTCTGAGCGGCCGTGGTGATGACGCTGACCAACGCGTGTTCAGGCGCGAGCACGCAGTACGTCGCGCCGAACAGCGTGTCGGGGCGCGTGGTGAAGACGATGAACGAGTCGTCGCGGCCGTCGACGCGGAACTGCACCTCCGCGCCTTCTGACTTGCCGATCCAATTGCGCTGCATCTCCTTGACGCCTTCGGGCCAGTCGACCGACTCGAGTTCGGTCAACAAGCGCTCTGCGTACACGGGGATCTTCAACATCCACTGCTTCATCATGCGGCGCTCGACGACGTCGCCGGTCTCGACGTACTTGCCGTCTTTGACCTCTTCGTTCGCGAGCACGGTGCCGAGCGCAGGGCACCAGTTCACCGGCACCTCGGCCATGTACGCGAGGCCGCGCTCGTAGAGCTTCAAGAAAATCCACTGCGTCCACCGGTAGTACTCAGGTGACGTGGTGTCGACCTCGCGCGACCAGTCGTAGCTGAAGCCGATGCGCTTGAGCTGCCGGCGAAAATTGTCGACGTTGCGCTTGGTGATGACGGCCGGGTGAATGCCTTCGCGCACGGCCGAACGTTCCGCAGGCAGACCGAACGCGTCCCAGCCCATGGGGTGCAGCACGTTGAAGCCGAGCATGCGCTTGATGCGCGCGATGACGTCGGTGGCCGTGTAGCCCTCGGGGTGGCCGATGTGCAGGCCGGCGCCCGACGGGTACGGGAACATGTCGAGTACGTAGTACTTGGGCTTCTTCTTGAGCTCGGTCAGGTCGGTGGGCGTGTGAAAGGCCTGCTTTTCTTCCCAGGCGGCTTGCCACTTCGGCTCGATGACAGAGGGCTCGTAACGAAACGTCATGGGCGCGGCCTTGTAGGGGAGCGAGACGTTTGCGTCTACGCTCCGCCGCGCGTGGAACCCTCGCAGCATGAAGTCGAGTTCGAGCAACGCCGCCTCAAGCCGGGCGCGCTCCCGCAGTCGCTCACGCCGGGGAAAGAGCGCTTCAAGGGCCTGTTGGTGCGCGCGAGACTCATGCGAGCGGCCTTCGTGGTGGTCGGCGCGGCGTCGATCGCCTTCGCCACGCAACGCGCCGGTATTCCGCTCGGTGGTGCGCTGTGCCTGTTCTTCGTGGCGCTGCCGGTGCTGTGGGTCGGCGGGTGGATCTTCGGGTTCCTCTTTCAAGCGCGGCGCGCTGCACGAAAACTCACGCAGCACGTCGGCTCGACGAAGTGGCAAGACGAGCTCGCCGCCGCGACCGTCGTCGAGAGAATCAAACTCTCGGTCAACGAGCTCGGGCTGTCGGTGACGAACTCCGACGGCACGCAGCTCATCGGGTGGAACCGCGTGCGCATCGAGCGCCTCGCCGCCGGGTCTCTCGCGGTGTTCTTTCACACGCAGCACGAAGGGCTCGCGCTCAACGAGAGCCTCAACGTACCAGGCACTGCGTTTTCGTCGACCGACGCCTTCGACGCGTTCTGTCTCGAGATGCAGCGCCACGTGTGGAACGCACAGCGCTGAGAGCTGCAGCAACATCGGAAACCGAGGTTTTTGCAGCCCTCGTCATGGAAGCAGAACGGTAGCCGCACGCTCAACGCCGGTCTCCCCCTACGCGCGGAGAGTCGGAGGGTTCGAGCGACGAGTCGGAGCTTCACTTCGACGAGTCGAAGCCTCACGTCGGCAAGTCGAAGCCTCACGTCGGCGCGTCGCAGCTTCACGTCGATGCGCCGGTGCCGTGGTTCGAACACCACACTCACACGTCGACGCGTCGGAGCCACCTTCCAAACACCGCACTCACATCGACGTGTCGAACGTTCGCTTTCGCGCTGCACGTCTCGCGCTTCGACGAGTCCAGCGCGTACTTTGGCACGTCGAACTCCGTCGCCGCTTTGCACGCCAAAACGACAACGGCGCCGCGCTCCCGAAGAGCACGACGCCGGTCGACTTCACGAACTGGCGAGCCTGCTCACCAACCAGCGCGGCGAATGCCCTTGTACGCGCTGGTGACCGAGCGGAGGTTGTGCACGATGCCGTAGCTGCAGCCGCGCGCTTCGTAGGCCCAGATCGAGCCCCACGCATCGCCCGATTCGTAGATGACAATGTGGCCCGCGCCGCCCGAGTTGTAGACGAGCGCGTCGCCCTTGATGACGTTCGAGCGGCTGACCGTGCTCCACAGCGGGTTGCTGCCGACGAAGTGAATCGTGCCGTAGGGGTGCGAGTCCGTCGTCATCGTCGTGTTGGTCGACGGCACGTGCCAGACCTTCGCCACATAGCCCGAGCAGTCGGCGCCGTAGCTGCCGCCGTGCGAGCAGCTGGGGCAGTTCCCGGTGCAGGTGCCCTTCGTCGACGACGTCGCGCCGTTCGGAATCCACCGGCCGTGGCCCCACCAGTACGAGAAGCCCACGCCGCCCTTGGCGCGCGCGATGGCCTCATCACGCACCGAGCCCGAAGGCGTCGTGGGGGTCGTCGGCGACGAGACGAGCGTCAGGTACGCGCCGCTCGCCCAGCCCGTCACGCCGTTGTACTTCACGTTGTAGAACGCGCCCGACGGCGTGGTGCGGTTCACGGTGGTGACCGTCGCGCCCTGCGGAATGACCAGGCGAACCTGGTAGCCCGTGCCCGCGCCCGTGCGCAGGTTCAGGTTCGACGTCGTCTTCAGCGTCGAGCCCAGCGCCACACCGCCGCTCAGCTCGCTCGAGATGGAGGCGAGATCATCGGCGCCGACCAGCACTTCACCTTCAGCTTCGGTGTCGCCGGCCGTGCCAGCGCAACCAACCATCACCACCGTCGCCGAAAGCACCATCAGTCGGAGCGTCGTCTTCATGCGCGACCCCATTTGCGAGCCGCGTGCCGATCAGGAAGCCCGCTCGGAAGACCCGCAAAACCGACAAGTTGATTTACATTTTACGGGTACTTTTTCCCCCGTTTCCTCTGCGTTGATCGAGAACAGGCTGTCTGAAACCAGTGCACTTGTGGGGTCTCAACCCCGCAAGGAGACAGACGTGACGACACCGCCAGACCGTGCTTTCAAGCGCCGCTTCATGAGCCGGAACGCACGAATCGGAGCGGTCATCGGGCTGGTGGTGGTGGCGCTGGTGGTGTGGCTGCTGACGCGGCCGACCGAAGGCGGCATCGAGCTCGTCTCGGAAGAAGTGGCGCGCGACGGAGGTCTGGCGCCGGGCATCGACCGCGCTGCAGCGGAGCGGGTGTCGGCGTTGAGGACAGGGGCGGTCAGCGGTGATGGTGGAGTGCCCTCGGCGCGGACAGGTGGCGGCACTGTGGTCGCCGAGTTCGGCTGGGGCAGCGGTGAAAACCAGCTCGGCAAGACGGCGCCCGACGAAGCGAACCCCGAGGGGCCGATGAGCTTCACCGTCGACGCGCTCGGCCAGACGTGGATTCTGGATCAAGTGAATGGCCGGCTGGTGAAGGTCGACCGCAACGGAAAGCAGCTGGGCTCGGTGCCACTGCCGGTGCAGGCCGGGCAAGAGGTGGTGACGACGGCTGACGGCAAGATGCTGGTGATGGACCGCCTCGTCGACAAAGCCGTCGCGGTGCTGGGCCCCGACGGGAAACAGCTCGGTGAGTTGCCCATTGAAGGCAAAGGGCTCGAAGAAGGCGGCGCGTCGAGCGGCCTCTTCGTCGACGGAGAGGACGTGTACGTCGAGCGCGAGCACGGCGACTCGATTCGCATCGGAGACACGTCGGGCAAGGTGAACCCCGAGCGCCCCGAGGTGCCCGGCCGCCCCGCTGGTGATGGCCGCACGTTTCTGACGGCGGGCATCGTCGACGGAGCCAGCGGCGCAGTGACGGTGACGGCCATCGACCGCCCGTCGCTGCAGCACCGCTTCACGCGGCAGTTGGTGTTGGGGCAGCGCGTCTTCGGCCTCAACGCGCTCGACGCAGATCGCAGCGGCATCATCTACCTGGGCACCATTCTCGAGGCGCCGGGCTCGACTGCAGAGGTGCCGCAGTTCGCCATCACCCTGCTCTGCCTCGACCCGCTCGACGGGCGGCCGCTCGCCGCGTCGCAGATTCCGGCGAACTCCACGCCTGAAGAGACGTTTCGTGAGCTGCAGGTGCTGCCTGAAGGCGGCGTGCTGTTTCTGGCGCGCACCGCGCAGGGCGCGCAGTTGGTCCGCTACCAGTGCGGTCAGTGACGGTCAGTTCTTGAGCGCCTCGGCGAACGCACCTTCAGCCTGGTGCGCGTCGCGCTGCACGCTGTCGACGAGCGCCTTGAGCTTGCCGCGCTCCATGGGGCGCGTGGTGGGCGAGGCGACGGTGTCGACGGTGACGAGCACCGGCACGATGTAGCGCTGCTCCGAGGGCTCGAAGCTGATGCCGGCCGCTGCACCTCCGACGGCGGAGATCTTCGGCGGCTTCGCGAACGACACCGCGAGCTCGCGCCGCGAGACACCCACCACCGCCGCGTGCTGGCGCTCGTCCGACATCGACACCGGCGAGGCCGACGCTTCACGAACGTCACGCGAGAGCGCGGGCTCTTTGCGCCACGCGCTCGCCCAGCGACGGCCCTCGGCTGCTTCTTTCGCCGCCGCAGTCTCGGGGTTCGCCAACGCCGCGAGGCCGTGCAGCCGCGGAATCAGCGCCTTCGCCGCGCCCAGCACCGCACCAGCGGCTTGACCGTCGGGGCCGCGCGCCTGCAGGCCCTGAAGCTGCTCGGCCTGCAGCGCCTGCACGAGCCGCTCGAGCGACGTGGCGGCACGTGAATAGAGCTCGGGCACGGGCTCGACCTCGAGCGCCGGAGGCACCAGCAGGCGAACCTCCAGCTTGCTGCGTTCGCCGTCTTCCCGCTCGATGCCTGCCCCGCGCGCGCGGCCTTCTGCGGCGCTGCCGAGCAACGTGGCGAACGCGCCCTGCAGGCGATCTCTCCAGTCGCCGTCGAAGCGAACGCTCTTCACCGCGTCCGTCGCGCACAGCGGCGCCAGCATGGATTCGCGCGCCGTCGGCCACGACTCGAGGCGCGGGTTCACCCGACCGTCGGCCACGGCGTTCGCCAGCTCTGCGTAGGCCTCGCGACGCTCGACGCCCGAGAGCTCGGAGAGGAACGTGTTGAACGGCGTGTTGGCCGTTGCCACCAGGCCCGGCGGGAGCCGCTCGTCGACGGGGAGTGACTCGAGAAAATCGTTGAGGCGCTCGAGGCTCTCGCCCGGGTTTCCCGCCGCCTTGTCCTTCCACAGCGCGATGGCTTCTTTGGTGGGCACGCCGAGGAAACGATCTCGCCGAGAGCGCACGCGGTCCCACAGCGCGCCCAGCGTTGCGTCTTTCGTGGCCATGTCGAGGAACAGCAACACCGCCGCCGAACCTGCACGCGAGCGCTCGAAGGGCTGCGCCATCACCTGCATGCGAACCCACGCGCACGACGACTCAGGTCGCCAGCTCCACGGCGCAGGAGCCACCAGTGCGTCGGGGCTCTGGGTGAGGCGCGAAATCTCCGCGTCGACGGCGCCCGACGCGTCGGCATCGGCGCGCACGTTGGCGGGCACCTTCGTCTTGTCGAGGCACGCCACGCCGGCGGCGACGCGCGCGGCCAACGCCAACGAGCCTTCTTTCACGTCACCGGTGCCGCGCTGGTGCCGAGCCAGCGACGACGAGAGCACGCGGTTCCACAGCTCGCGGCGCAGCGCTTCGGTGTCGAGCTCTTCACCGGCCAGCGCGCTCTGCTCGAGCTGGCGCACCTGCCACGCGACGGCTTCGGCCGAGAACAGCAGCTTGGGTTCTGCGGGGTCCAACGGGGGCCGCAGCTTCGAGCCCTTCTTGAGCGCGAGCGGGTTGTCGGAGTCGATGGCGTTGTCGGCGACGCTCGTGAACGCCGTCGCCAGCTTGCCGGTCTCGACGCCGCGCCCTGCGGAGACTTCCCACGGCGCGCCCGCTTCGACGCGGAGCTTCATCGTCTTCGGCAGCGCCTTGAGAAACGCCTTCACCTTCTCTTCGCCGTGCGCGGCGATGGCGTCGGGTGAACCGCCAGCGCCCTTCACGGCGGTGAGATCATACGAATACTCGAGCGCGCCGTCGGGCAACGGCTTCACCACGTACGGTGAGAGGTCGACCATCGGCACCGCAGAGAGCGAAAGCAGCAACGACGGCAGCAGCACGTGTCACTCCTCGAGCGAGAGCAGCTGGCGCACGGTGTCGAGCACCTCCTGCGCCTTCACCGGCTTGATGAGGTACGCCGACGCGCCCAGCTTCATGGCGCGCTCGCGATCTTCTTCGGCCGCTTCGGTGGTGATGATGACGATGGGCAACCTGTCGTTGCCCGGGTCACTACGCAGGTGCGACGTCAGCTTCAGCCCGTCGAGCACCGGCATGTTGATGTCGGTCAACACGATGTCGAATTGGCCACCCTGGAACTTCTTGATGGCCTCGGCGCCGTCTTGCGCTTCGACGCACACGATGTCGCCGATGCGCTGGAGCGCGTACATCACGCTGCGCCGCAGCTGCATCGAGTCATCAACAACCAACGCACGAATCGTCATGGCGAGCGCGACGGTAGACAATTTCGCCGCGCCTGACTTCAACCCAATGCACGGGCGAGCGCCGGGCCCAGCTCATCGAGCGGCAACACGCGCTTCACGGCCCCCGCTTTGATCGCCGCGCCGGGCATGCCGAAGACCACCGCCGTCGACTCGGCCTCGGCCCACACCTCGACGCCGGCCTTCTCGAGCGCGCGAGCGCCCTTCGCGCCGTCGTCGCCCATGCCCGTCAACACCACCGCGCGCGTGCCCGGAGGCGCGACCTTCGCGGCGCTGGTGAAGAGGCGATCGACCGAGGGCGCGTGGGCGTCGCCAGGCGTCGTCATCTTCACCAACAGCACCAGCTTGCCGTTGCGCTCATCGAGCTCGACCTGCTCACCACCCGGCGCGACGTAGACCCGCCCCGCGACGACCGGGTCGCCGTTGGCCGCCTCCACCACGCGGAAGGGGATCGCCTGATCGAGCCGCTCGGCGAACGCGCGCGTGAAGAGCGCAGGCATGTGCTGCGCGACGACGACGCACACCGGCAGCCCCGCGAGCGACTCGAGCACCTTCTGCACCGCCGGCGGCCCACCCGTCGACGCGCCGAGCAACACCAGCCGCGTGAGGTCGGGCAACTTCTTCGCGGTCGCGGCCTTCGCGCGGAGCACCGGGGCCTTGCGCTCTTCACGCCGCATGAACGGCGCCGAGCGCAGCTTCTCGATGAGCTCCGAGCGCATGGCCGTGAAGCTCGCTTCGCCACCGTTGGGCCGCGCCACGAAGTCGAAGGCGCCGAGCTGCAGCGCCTTGAAGACGTCTGACGGGTGGCCGTACGACGAGACCACGATGACCGGCGTCGGCTTGCGCGCCATCAACAACCGCAAGAACGAGTACCCGTCCATCTTCGGCATCTCGAGGTCGAGCGTGACGACGTCGGGAGAGAGCTGCAGCGCGAGCTTCAGGCCCTCTTCGCCGTCGGCGGCGCGCCCGACGACCTCGATGCCCGGCGCAGACTCCAGCACCTTCGAGAGCGCTCTGCGGTTGGTCGCCGAGTCGTCGACGATCAACACGCGAATCGGCTGCTGCAACTTCTCGCGCGTCATGGCCCGGGCCTCCGGTACACCAGATCGCCCTCCAACTGCACGAGCTCAAACCGCGTCGAGAGGTGCAGCAGATTTTCTGAATGGCCCAGCAGCAGATAGCCGCCGTCGTTGAGTCGATCGAAGAACAGCTCGACCACCTGCCGACGCGTGGGCTGGTCGAAGTAGATGAGCACGTTGCGACAGAAAATGACGTCGAAGCGCGGCAGCAACGACGCAGCGCCGGCGTCGAGCAGGTTCATTTGCCCGAAGCGAACCGGGTCACGGAAGCGCTGGCGAACCTTCACGCGACCGCCGTCGAGCGGCTCGAAGTACTTCGCGCGTTGCTCGAGCGTGGTGGCCCGCAGCGCCATGGTGCCGTACTCGGCCTTGCGCGCCGCAGTGAGCGCCTTGCGCGACAGGTCGGTGCCGAGAATGTCGAGGTTCCAACCGGCGAGGGACGCGCGAGCGTCGAGCAACATCGCCAACGTGTACGCCTCTTCGCCCGTCGAACAACCCGCCGACCACACGTGCAGCCCGCGCGAGCGCTCGTTCTTCTTTTCGAGCATCGGGATCAGCTCTTCTTCGAAGCACCGCAGCTGCACCGGCTCACGGAAGAAGTACGTCTCGTGCGGCACCAGCAGGTCGATGGCCGTCTCGAGCTCGTCGGCGCCGCGCGCGTCGAAGCGCAGGTAGCGCGCGTACGCCGCGAAGTCGCGCAGAGCGAGCAGCTCGAGCCGTGACGCGAGGCGACGCTCGGCGATGAACTTGAGCTCCGCGCGCAGCATGAAGCCCGACGCGCGCGAGAAGATGTCGCGGAGCAGGTGCAGCTCCTCGGCGCTCATCTCCAGGCGTGACTCTCCCGGGCCCACCGCTCACACCCGCCGGGTCAGCGTATCGGCGGCGTCGCTCAACAACGCCCTGGCCACCGGGTCGGGCTCACGCGCGACGCTGTCGAGCAACGGCCCCAGCGCATCGCGACCTGCGGAGACGCTCAGCAACCTGGCGCCGGCGACCCGCACGTCCCACCGCGGGTGGGTCAGCGCGGCGAGCGCCTTGTCGAGCAGCAACGGGCGATCTGCGCCGAGCGAGAGCGCCAGCTTCACGACCTCTTCGTCGGCGTGCGTCGCCGTGCGCAGCAACAGCTCGTCGGTCAAGCGGCCCAGCAACGCGAGCGCTTCGACCGCCGCCAACACCACCGACGCGTCTGCGTGACGACAGAGCTCACGGAGCCGGGTCGCCGAGACGACGGAGCCGACTTCACCCGCCGCCGTGCACGCGAGCGCGAGCACCGAAGCGTCGGGGTCGGCCAGCGCGCGCTGCAGCAACGCGATGCTCTCGGCCGCAGGCAGGTGCGCAATGGCGCGGGCGGCGGCGCGACGAACCAGCGGCGACTCGTCCATCAACGAGGCCTGCAGCACCGCGTGCGTGTCTGCGGGCGTCGACAGCGAGGCCTCGGCGGCAGCGGCGCGCAGCGCGGGGTCGGCGTCGTGCATCGCGCGACGAAGCACGTCTGCGGCCTGCGCACCGACGATTTCAGCCCACGCGCGAACCTCATGCGGCTGCAGCCGACGCTGCACCAACGGCGTCAACGCGGCGCGCACCTCGTCGGGCCAGCTCTGCGCGAGCGCCACCAGCGCGCGGTACGCATGCACCGCCAGCGCGTCGTCTTCGAACAGCCGCAGCAACGGCGCGACCGCGTCGACACTTCGCGTGCGCCCGAGCGCCCGCGCGCCGAGCTCCGCCAGCTCGGGGTCGCCGCTGTCGACGAGCGAGATCAACAACGGCACCAGGCTCGGCTCAGCGAGCCGAATGATGGCGTCGGTGACGACGGCGCGCGCTTCACCCGGGAGGTCGGCCAGCGTCTCGGCAGACGAGAGCAACACGCGCGCGGCCGGTGAGCCCATACGCACGAGCGAATCGAGCGCGAGCTGGCCGTCGTGAGCGCCGCGAACCGAAGCCGCAATGGGCACCGCGAGCGACGCGTCACCGAGCGCGCGCGCCAACAACAACGCGCCGAGGTGCCGTTCGTCTTCGCTGCTCGACAACGCAGACTCGAGCCACAGCCGAAGGTCGATGACCGAGCGCAGCGTGGTGCGCAACTCGGCCTCGAAGTCGGCGCCCCACGGCGTTCGCGACGAACCGAGCGCCACCAACGCAGCGTCACGCGTCTCGCGCGCCAACAACCCTCGCACCGTCAACATCGCGGCCGTCGGGTGGTGAACGTGGCCCAGCAGCCGCCACGCACTCCGGCGCGTGAGCGGGTCACTCAACAACGGCACGAGCGAAGGCAGCGACGGCGCGAGCCCCAGTGAAGCCAGCCCCTCGAGCGCGCACACGCGCAACATCACGTCGCGCGAGCCGAGCAGGAGCTCGAGCGCCCGTCGCGCCTCGGCCCCACCGACGCGACCCAGCGCTTCAGCAGCGGCAGTACGAACGTTGGCGTCAGCGTCGTTCAGCGCATGGACGAGCGGGCCCACAGCTTCGGAGCGCTGCTGCTCACCGAGAATGTCCGCCGCGAACTTGCGCTGATCAGGGTCGGGGTGGCGGAGCAGCTCGACGACCGCGGGGAGCGTCGGTGCACCGAGCTGCGCCAGCACCGACGCGGCCGCGTTTCGCGCACCAGTCTCGTCGCGCTGAGCGAGCAACGCGATGAGCGCCCCGATGATGTCAGTCGTTGGCTCGAGAGCGCCGAGGCGCTCTGCCGCGAGGCGACGCACGCGCCAGCTCTCGTCTTTGAGCGCAGCGAGCAACGGCTCGACGGCCTGCGCCGCAACCGGGAGCGCGTCGAGCGCGCGGTATCGGGACTCTGCGGCGGCGTCGGCCTGCAACCACCTCACGAGCCGTCCTCGGTCAGGAGCGCCTTCACGTCGAGCAACATCGTCAACTGTGCGCCTTCACCGGTCACCCCCAACACGTGCGCCGACGCCAACGGCGCCGGCTTGAGCGTGCTGCGCGCCACGCGCCGCACTTGAGCCACCGCGTCGACCAACACGCCGATTCTTCTGGTACCGACCCGACAGACCACCAGCCGCTCCGTGCGTCGCGGCTTGCCCGACGGCGTGACTGCCGCCGCTGCGGTCGAGTCGACATGCAGCCGCTTGCGCGCGTCGACCACTGGCAACACTTCACCGCGCAGCCGCACCACGCCCTCGAGAAACGACGGCGCGCGTGGCAACGCAGTGAGCTGCGGCACGGGGATGATCTCGTCGATGCGCTTCAGGTCGAGCGCGTACGTCTCGCTGCCGATGCGCACCACGCAGAGCTGCACGAGCTCGTCGCTCATGCCAGCGCCTGCTCGACGTCGAGGAGAATGAACATGTCGTCGCCGCGCCGCGCGAGCCCCGCGATGGCGTTGCGCTCGACGCCGAGCTCCGGCGTGCCCTCGAGCTTCGAGAGGTGCAACTTCACCACGCCATCGACACGGTCGACGAGCACGCCGGCGTCTCCTTCGAGATCTTTGAGCAACAGAATGCGCGCCGAGCGAGGCACGTCGGCGGCGGCGCGCACCACGGGAGGCTGCTCTGCCAGGCGCAGCCGCACCTTCACGTCGTAGAGCGGCAACATCTCTCCGCGCACGTTGATGAGCCCGAGCACGTTGCGCCGCGCGCGGGGGATCTCAGTCACCACGGTGATCTTGAGGATCTCGCGCACCGCGTGAATGGGCACCGCGTAGGTCTCGCCTTCCAACACGAACGAGAGGAACTCTTCTGGCGTCTCTTCGAGCGCCGCGTTCGCGTCGCGATCGCTCTCAGGGGCATCGGCGAGAAACGGGCCGACGTCCTCGTCGGGACGGTAGAAGAAGCGGTCCAACAGCTCGGCGAAACGCGACGACACGGGAGCGCGCAGCCTACGCGGAACGGGGCTCCAACTGGTGGCGCACGAGCTCTTCGAGCAGCGCGCCGATGTCGAGCACCAGCACCGCGCGCCGGTCGCCCAGCTCTGTCGCGCCAGAGACCCCGGGCGTGCCACGCAGCCGCCCGCTCAACGGCTTGGTGACGATGTCCTGCTGGCCGAGCAGCTCGTCAATCGCCAACCCGAGGCGCTGCTGCGCGAGGCCGACCACCACCACGTAGTGAACGTTGCGGTCTTCTTCTGGCAGCCCGAAGACGCGCGCGAGGCGAATGAAGGGCATCGTCTGCCCGCGCACCTCGAACACCTCGCGCTTCTCGATGGTGCGCAGCGCGTCGTCTTTCACCGAGACGATTTCCAGCACCGCGTTCAAGGGGATCGCGTACGTGCGACCGCTGACGTTCACCATCAACGCGCGGATGATGGCCAGCGTGAGCGGCAGCGTGAGCGTGAAGGTGGTGCCGTCTCCGCGCCGACTGTCGATGTCGATGAGCCCCGAGAGCCGCTGCAGGTTCGTCTTCACCACGTCGAGCCCCACGCCGCGACCCGACAGCTCGGAGACGTCGCGCCGCGTCGAAAAACCGGGCTGAAACACGAGGTTCAAGAGCTCGCGGCGCTCCATTTCGTCGGTCTGTTCCCGGGTGACGAGGCCGCGCTCGAGCGCCACTTCACGAATGCGTGATTCGTCGAGCCCGGCGCCGTCGTCTTTGACTTCGATGATGACGTTGTTGCCCTGCTGCCGCGCCAGCAGACCGATGGTGGCGCGCGTCGGCTTCCCCTGCAGGTTGCGCTGCTCGGGTCGTTCGACGCCGTGGTCGAGCGCGTTGCGCAGCAGGTGCATCAACGGGTCCGAGAGCTCCTCGACGATGAGCTTGTCGAGCTCGACGTCGCCGCCCGACATGTCGAACGTCACCTCTTTGCCCGACTCGCGCACGAGGCGACGCATCAAGCGCGCGAGCTTGTCGAAGACCTGCCCGAGCGGAACCATGCGCACGTCGAGCACGCCCTTCTGCAATTCATCGAGGCGGCGCGAGAGCGCGCGGGCTTCTCGCTGCAGCTCCTGGCCCCACAACTTCGGCAGCGCGTGACCTGTGCTCTGGCGCGCGCTCTCGGCGAGGCGCTCGAGGTTGCTGCGCACCAACAACAGCTCGCCGATGGAGTTCATCAACCCGTCGAGCCGGCCGATGTCGACGCGCACCGTGTTGGTGAGGCTGCGGAGGCTGTCTTGCGAGACGCGGCTGGGGCTGCTGATGCCCGACGGAGAGCCCGCCATCGGCAGCGGCGTGAGCGCGGTGCCCGTGGCGCTGATGTCGTCCCACAACGGCTTGCGCGTGGGCATCGGCGTCGGCGACGGGCGCGCAGGTTGAGGCGGCGCGGGGGTCAACACGCGCTGCGCCAGGGGCTCGAGAGACACGCCGTCTGGCAGCGCCGCTTCGACCTCGGCGCGCTCACGGGAGCTGCCGAACACCAGGTCGAAGGCGATGGACGCGTCGTCACCGGGCTGCGAGCTGGGCAGCGTGCTGATGACTTCGCCCATGGGCTTGAGCAGCTTGTTCACCGCCGAGAGGCGTGTGTCGAAGTCTTCGAGGCTGAAGACGGCGCGCACCTTCCACAGCCCGACGCCCTTCTTCACGTTCTCGCGGAGCCGGTGCTCTTCGTACTCGGTGAAGACGGCGCGAATCTGCGGGTCGATGCCGACTTGATCGAGCACGTCGACCTCCAGCTCCGGAGCGCCGGCGGCCAGCCGCGACAGGTCACTGGCCAGCGCCTCAGCAGCCGCGCGCAAGTCAGCCGAGTCTTCACCGCGCGACGCTTCGCCCAACATGCTCTGCAGCACGTCGACGGTCTGACCCAGGCCATCGAGCAGCGGCGCGTTGAGCACCGCGCGCCCCAACCGCAACGCGTCGAGCAGATCTTCAGCGCGGTGCGCGAGCCGTGAAATCGCGTCGAGCCCGAACATCGCCGACAGCCCCTTGAGCGAGTGCGCCGCGCGGAAGATGGCGTTGAGGCGATCGGGGTCGGGCTCCGCGCCGCCCTGTGCTTCGAGCGCCAACAGCTCACGCCCGAGCGCCTCGAGGATCTCGTTGGCCTCCGCGATGAACTCGTTCAACGCCCGGGGAGCCGTCATGCAGTCGGAGTCTTCAGAGCTTCAGATACTGCCGCACGAGCACCAGAATCGCCTCGGGTTCGAAGGGCTTCACGACATATTCGTTGGCGCCCAGCATCAAGCCGCGATCGCGGTCCTGCTCGCGGCCCTCGGTCGTCACCACGAAGAGCGGCACGTCTTTGTAGTGCGGGTTCTTCTTCACGAAGTTGATGAGCTCGAGGCCGTTGATGTCCGGCATGTTGATGTCGGTGATGATCAACTCGAAGCGATGACGCGGCAGCACCTTGAGCGCGTCGAAGCCGCTGACCGCCGTGTGCACCTCAACTTCGCTCAACGTCTCGCAGGCCGCGCGCAGCAGCTCCCGGGTTGCTCCGGAATCCTCCACGATGAGGACTTTGCGCGTCGTCGACACGTGCGAAAGCCTACCACCGGGTCACGGCGAAAAAACGGCCACCGCACCCTGGAAGTGCGGCGCGAACGCGCGCTCGACGAGCTCGTCACGTTGCGCGGCGACGGCCTTCGGTAACGCAGGAAATGCGAGCGCCACCGACGATGCCTGCGCCTTCGACAGCATCGCCGCCGCGCCGGTCAACGCGTGCTCGAGCCCGAGCGCAGTCACCGACTGGGAACGACCGAGGCCGACCGCGAACACCCGCCTGGCTGGCACCCGTGAATCAGTCGGCACCAGCAACTTGTCGCCCGGGGCGCCCACGAAGAAGCCCGACTGCAGCACGCGCGACAACTCACCGCACAGCCGCCAGTCGAGGAAGCCCGCCGCGCCTGACAACGGCCGCTCGTCTTCCGTCACGAAGCAGCACAGCGCCTCGATGCCGGCCAGCGCATCGAGCGCGTCGAGCCCCGCCGTGAGCTGCTGCGGTTTCACGCCTTGCCGACCGTGCCGGCGATGCGGTCGAGCAGCCCGTTGATGAACGAGCTCGAGGCTTCGTTGCCGAACGTCTTCGCCAGCTCTACGGCCTCGTTGATGGTCACCTTGCGCGGAATTTCAGACAGGTGCTTGAGCTCGTACACGCCAATGCGCAGCACGTTGCGATCGATGCGCTGCATGCGCTCGAGCCGCCAGTTGTGCGAGTGCGCTTCGATGACCTGGTCGATGTCGGCGAGGTTCGCCTGCACGCCGTCGATCAACGTGCGCGCGAACGAGTCGGCGGCGGGGTCACGTGGACCTTCGTCGTCGTGCGCCGTCCACGCGGCGTCGAGGGCGCCGAGCGCTTGAACCTTCGGGTCTTGTTCCAGCTGGTAGAGCGCCTGAAGAGCCCGCTCACGACCGAGACGACGCGCACCCACTCACTTCGCTCCCATGGTGGCGTACAGATTGACGGTCTCGAGGCAGGCCACCGCCGCTTCGCTCCCTTTGTTGCCGGCCTTCACGCCCGCTCTGTCGACGGCCTGCTCGACCGTGTCGCAGGTCAGCACGCCGAACGTCACTGCGCAGTCGGCGTTCATCGCCAGCTGCCCGATGCCCTTGCTGACTTCGCCAGACACGTATTCAAAGTGAGGCGTGCCGCCGCGAATCACACAGCCCAGCGTGATGACGCCCACGTACGTGCCTGAGCCGACGACGCGCTTGACCACGCCGGGCAGCTCGAACGTACCGGGGCAACGAAAGACGTCGATGTCGCCGTCAGCCACGCCATGGCGACGGAGCGTGTCGAGCGCCCCCGTGAGCAGCGGCTCGGTGATGAAAGAATTGAAGCGGCTCACGGCGATCGCGAACCGGCCTTTGGGTGCAACGAGGTTGCCTTCGAACGTGCGTGGCATCGGCGGTCACCCTACTCCCAGGCGGATCTGCTCCACCACTTCGATTCCGTAGCGCTCGACGCCGATGATCTGGTTCGGCGTGTTGGTCAGCAGCTTGAGTTTCTGAACGCCGATGTCGTGAAGGATCTGCGCGCCGATGCCGACCTCTTTGAGCCGCGCCTGCCCGTCGGCGCCTTCGACGGCCTGCACGTTCGACGGCGGCTTGCCCAGCAACGCGTCGGGCCCGGCGACGTGCTTCTGCAGCAGCACCACCACGCCGCGTCGATCTTTCTTGATGAGCTCGAACGCGCGCTTGAGCGAGCCCTCGCCCGTCATGTGATCGAGCAGATCTGAGAGCGGCGTCGCGCGGTGAATGCGCGTGAGCACCGGCTTCTTGCCCGCGACGTCGCCCATCACCAGCGCGAGGTGCACGGCTTGATCAACGTCGGTCGAGTACGCGTACACGGTGAAGTCGCCATACGGCTCACGGCGCACGACGGTCTCGCCGATGCGGCGCACCAACCGCTCACACGCCAGCCGGTAGGTGATGAGGTCGGCGATCGCCAGCAGCGTGAGCTTGTGCTTCTTCGCGAAGCGCACGAGCTGCGGGCGCCGCGCCATCGAGCCGTCGTCATTCATCACCTCGCAGATGACGCCCGCCGGCGTCAGCCCCGCGAGCCGCGCGAGGTCGACCGAGGCCTCGGTGTGCCCCGGGCGCACGAGCACGCCGCCGTCACGCGCACGCAGCGGGAAGATGTGCCCCGGGCGCGACAAGTCGGCCGGCAGCGCGTCGGGGCGAATCGCCGTCAACACGGTGTGCGCGCGATCGTGCGCCGAGATGCCGGTGCTCACGCCCTGCGACGCTTCGATGGACACGGTGAAGGCCGTCTGCCTCGGCGAGGTGTTGTCGGTCACCATCGGCGGGAGGTTCAGCTTCGTGACCTGCTCGTCGGTCAGCGACAGGCACACCAGCCCGCGCGCGTGCTTCACCATGAAGTTCACGGCTTGCGGCGTCACCAGCTCGGCGGCCATGACGAGATCGCCTTCGTTTTCGCGATCTTCGTCGTCGGTGAGAATGACCATCTTGCCCTTGCGCACGTCGGCGATGGCCTTCTGCACCAGGGCGATGCTGCGCTTCTCAGACTCCAGGTTCGGCATGCGGGGCCTCATGTCGCGGAGCGTCGAGGCGCGCAACCGATAGGTGCGTGGGGTTGTCTTTGCGAATGACTTTCAATAACCAACGCCGTCATGAAGTCTTCCACCGCGCTCCGCACGACGCTCTCCAGCGCGTTCATTCTGTTGATGCTGGCCGCCGGCCACCTGCTGATGGTGGTGATCAACGCCGCCGAGCACGCCGTCGAAGCGCCGCAGCCCTCGGGCCCGCCTGCGCGCATGTTCACCGACCGCCCGCTGACCGAAGAGCTCGACGCCGCGTTGAAGAAAGCGCGCACGCCTGAAAACAAGGCCGTCATTGAAGCGGCGCTCGTCGAAGCGCACGCCGGTCGGGACGTGGTGTTGAAGACCTTGCCGGTGACGCGCTCGTTGTGGGTCGCGACGCTGGGGCTCACGGCCATCGGGCTGCTGCTGTTGTGGATCACCTCGCGACTCAAGAGCGACGCCACGCAGACCATCGTGGGCATCTTCGGCGGCAACATGATCTGGACGGGCGCCGTGGAATACGGGCTGACCATCGCCTCCCGGCAGCTCGGCGTGGCGAAGGCCGTGACCGCGGTCGACGGGCAGCTCATCGCGATCTACGGCGAGTACGTGTTGCTCAAGCACACGTGGGGCGCGCTGGTATTAGTGATGGCGTACCTGCTGTACCTCGAGTCGTCGCGGTGCCCGGTGTTCCTCTTCTGGCGTGAACGCGTGCCGACCATGCGTGGGCAGCTGGTCACCGGCCGCATCGACAACTACGGGCCGCGCAGCGCGTTTCAGTACGCCACCACGGTCTGGGGTTTCTACCTGCTGCTGTTGTGGGCCTACGACGAAGACGTGTTCGGCGTGCACGGCCTGTTCACCAACGGCGTGATGGTCGCCTCGCTCGCGGGCACCATCTACTGCGTGTACCGGCTGACGCAGTACAACGGCTGGGGCCCTGCGATTCGTTACGCCATGGGCGCGATGATCATCGCGTGGACGCCCATCGAGATCGCCGGCAAGTGGGGCGTGTTGCGCGAGCCGTGGTTGCTGCTGCACCCCACGACGCTCGTCATCTTCTTCGGAGGCCTGGCGCTCGGCACATGGCTGCTGTGGCGCGCGCAGCGTCGCCCGCCGCCGCAGGTCATCGGCGCAGCCGGGTAGCCAACTGCAGCACGTGCGTCGGCCACGTCGTCAGGCCGCGCGGGTCGCCGTCGAAGCTGGCGTCGTAGGTCGCCAGGCGCTGCGCGTCATCGAGCGCGCCGGGCACGCGGAGCGGGTCGCCGAAGAGCACCACCGCCTTCGAGCTGCGCAGCCACGGCACCACGCGCGCTGAGAGTTCCTTCGAGTAGCAGGCGTCGCCCGCGAGCACGACGTCGAAGTCGAGCGCACGGCCGATGAGATCTTCCGTCGTCACCACGAGCTCGACGCCATTCAACTTCGCGTTCTGCACGGCGAGCTCGGCGGCCACCGCGTCGATGTCGGCGCACACCACTTCACGCGCGCCGGCCCACTTCGCGGCGATGCCTTCGAGCGCACAGCCGCTGCCGAAGTCGAGCACGCGCTTGCCGCGCACCACCTCGGGGTGGTCGAGCAGGTAGCGCGCGAGCACCTGCCCGCCCGGCCACGCGAAGGCCCAGTACGGCATGCCCAGCGAAGATGGATCGACGGCGTGCCAGCTCGGCGCGTCGGGAGGCAGCAGCCACAGCTTCAACTCGGGCACGAGAAACGGCGCCGCAACCCGCAGCTCGTCTCTCACGCCAGCCCGGCGGCCGTGAGCTGCTCCAACGTGAGCCCGCCGCGACCGCCCATCATGCGCGCGACGTACTTGCCGATGATGTCGGCCTCGAGGTTCACGTCGTCACCCGGGCGCTTGCGGCCCAGCGACGTGCGCTGCTGCGTTTCGGGAATCAACATCACCGAGAACGAATCGGCGGTGACGGTGGTGACGGTGAGCGAGACCCCGTCGATGCACACCGAGCCCTTCTCGACGAAGAACGCCGCGATGGCCGGAGGCAGAGAGAAGCGCAGCACCAGCGTGCCGCCCTCGGTCTTCACGTCTTTGAGCGCGCCGACGGCGTCGACGTGGCCTTGCACCCAGTGGCCGCCGAGGCGATCTCCCATGCGCAGCGCACGCTCGAGGTTCACGCGCGTGCCGACCTGCCAGCGGCCGACCGTCGAGCGCTTGAGCGTCTCGGGCGCGACCTGCACCTTGAACGACGAGCCCTTCCACTCGACGACGGTCAAACACACGCCGTCACAGGCGATCGACTCGCCCATCACGAAGTCGGTGAATGAAGAGCCGACCCAGAGGTCGGTGACGGGCCCCGGCGTGACGCGCTCGATGGTGCCCAGGTCGCTGACGAGGCCGGTGAACATCGGTCACTTCTTCTTCTTCGCGGCCGCCTTCTTCCTGGCGACGGTCGGCTTCTGCTCGGCGACCTCGATGAACTCGACGATGCGGCTGTCGGCCTTGCGAAGACGACGCGAGAGCATGCGGCAGATGTTCTGCAGCACGATGACGTAGGCGAAGTTGTCTGACTTGTAGAGGTTCCACAGGTCGAGGTTCGTCAGCGAGTACGTGACGGCCTTCTTGCGGACGACGCACGTGGCGCTGCGCGGCTGCAGCTCAACGAGCGTCATTTCACCGAAGCACTCGCCGGGGCCCAGCTTCACGATGGCCTGGTTGGTACCGGAGCTGCTCTTGCGCAGCACTTCGATTTCGCCCTCACGAATGACGTAGAGCGTGCGACCGAGCTCGCCTTCGTTGCAGATCAGCTCGCCGACGTCCCACCGACGCTCCTCGAGGAACTCGAAGAGGATCTCGAGGCTCGGGCCCTTCAAGTCCTGAAAGACGGGCACGCTCCGGAGGAACGTGGCGATCGCTGCGTCGCGCTTGGTGATCATGGCGGCGGACGCAATCACTTCACTTGCGAGCGCGCCAGCACTTCTGACGCGCGCCGCCCAGCGTCACTCGGCTTCTGCCGCGGCCTCTTCAATGGCCTTGTCGGCGTCGGCGTTGGCCTTCTCGATGTCTGCATCGGCCGCGGCGTTGGCAGCGGCGAGCTTCGCGTCGGTGTCGGCGCGGGCCTGCGCTGCGGCGGCCTCGGCGTTCGCGCGGGCCGCTTCGGCTCTGGCGTGCGCTTCAGCGCGCTTCACTTCGGCGTTCGCCTTCGCGGCTTCCGACTTCGAGGCCGGGTCTTTCTTCGCCTTCGCTTCGTCGCCCTTCGCCTTCGCTGCGGCCTTCGCTTCGTCGACCTTCTTCTTCCAGTCGGCCTTCGCGGTCTCGAGCTTTGCCTTCTGCTGAGCCTTCACGTCGTCCGCTTTCTTCTTCCAGTCGGCGGCGCTGGTCTTCTTGCGCTCATCAGCGGCCTTCTTGCGCTCGTCGGCCTTCGACTTCGCGGCCTTCTTCTTCTCGGTGAGCGCGGCCTTCTTGTCAGGCGCCTGCGCGAAGGACTGCAACGACAGAATGGACAGCGACAACGCGAGCATCAGACGCATGAAATGCCTCTCGTATGGGCGGGTGTTCAACGCGCGCCGTAGAGCCGGAGCGCGTTGCCGCCGAGCATGCCCGCTTCGTGCTCGTCGCGGAGCTTCATCTTCATGAGCTGCTTGAGCTCGCGGTCCCACGCGTAGGGCAGGTTGGGAAAGTCGGTGCCGTACAGAATGCGCTCGGGCCGGACCTCGAAGATGCGCCGCGGCACCTCGAGCGGGAAGTAGTTCGCGCCCACCATCGTGGTGTCGAGCCACAGGCCGTCGTGACGCTCGAGCAGGTCTGCGTACGCGTCGAACTCATCGGCGCCGAGGTGCGGCACGCACAGCTGCAACTTCGGGTGCGCCTCGAGCACGCGCGCGATGCGTTCGGCGCCGCACAGCGCGTACACGTCGCACTTGTAGGCCGGCGAGGCAGGCTCGCGACCCGCGTGCATCACCAACGGTCGGCCATACTCGACGCAGGTCTCGTAGATGTCGTGGAGCTCCGGCGCGTCGGGCGCGAAGCACTGCACGTGACAGTGCAACTTCACGCCGCGCAGGCCCTTGTTGAAGGCGTCGCGAAGAATGTCTCGCGCGCCCGGTTCTCCTGGCAGCACGGTGGCAAGGCCAATGACGCGTTCATCTCCCGAGGCGAGACCTGCGACGTAGTCGTTGAGCGCCCGCGCCATGCCCGGCTTGTGCGCGTAGTGCAGCGCGACGATCTTCGAGACGCCGCGCGAGAAGAGGAAGTCGAGCGTCTGCGGCGTGTGCAGCTTGTAGCGAATGGGCCAGCCGTGCGTGTCGAACCACCGCCAGATGGCCTCGAAGACGCCGTCGGGAAACAGGTGCACGTGCGCGTCGACGACGGGCGGCAACGAGCTCGGCAGGCGCGCGCCTTCTTCGTCGTTGAGCGCCGGCAGCGGCATCGACATGCCCTGTGCAGCGAGCGGTGCTGCGACGCAACACAGCGAGCCCTCGATGATCTCCAGCGCCATGCCGTTTGCGTAGCACTACGCTGCCGACATGAAGAAGTTCCCGACCGAGTTCGAGGCGCTGCTTTCTCCCGAGGGCCGACAGGTGCTCGCGGGCCAGCACCCAGCCTGCAAGGTGCTGCGCCACGAGAACTTCTTCACGTCGACCACGTTGCTCGACCGCGCGGCCATCGACGGCGCCGCGCAGCTGCTCTCGACGTTGTTCGAAGAGCTGCTGGTGGTCTTCGCGCGCCGGCTCCCGGCGGCCAACGGCGGCGACATCGCCAACGAAGAGCACCTGCCGAAGGTCGGTCGCATGCGTGCCGTGCCCAACACCGGCCCGGGCTCGAAGCTCGCGCAGGAGCTCGCCGCAGAATGTGGGCTGACCGCGATGGTGTCGTCGCCCAGCTACCTGCGCTTCTGCGCGGCGCTCGCGGGGCGGGAGCTCGAGGGCCCGCACACCGGGCAGATCTTCGCGTACCGCAAGGGCGACGGCGCAGGCCCGCACACCGACCACCACCCTGAAGACCCGCGCATGCGTGATGGCTACGTCGACGTACACCTGACGTTCTGCAGCCCGGGCATCCGTGAGCAGTTCCTCGTGTACGAGCGCAACGGCTACTTCACCGAGATGACGCCCATCGGCGCGAACGGCACGGTGACCGCGTACCGCTTGCCGGTGTGGCACTACACGACGCCGCTCCAGGCCGACTCGCTCGAAGAGCGGCGCTGGCTGGTGCTCAGCAGCTTCTACGATGTCTGAGCCGCGTCCTCGAAGTCCACGCCGGCTTCGTCGACCTCCCCCAGCACCAGCTCGGTGTCACCGAAGCGCCAGAAGAAGTTCACCGCGTCGGTGAGCGGCGTGTTGTCTTCTTGCCACTGCGCCAACGCCTCTTCATCGGCTGGAAACGCGGCCTTCACCGCCACCACGAAGACAGCCGACGCGCTCACCTTCGGCAACAGACGGCCTTCTTCGAGGAAGAGCGCGTCGACCGCGACGTCGAGCCCTTCGACGTCATCACCGCTGGAAAACAGCTCGTCCGCATCAGAGAGGTTTTCAGGCACGAAGTTCGCGGCGACGTACTTCTGCGCAATCGGCAGCACGTCGCGCTCGGTCGCCTTGCCTGCCTTCCACGCTTTCAGCGCGCGCTTCAGCTCGTCGGGCACGTCGGCGGCCGCGCATTCGTCCGACTCGGAGGTGCGGTGAATCCAACCGGAGAGACGAACTGTTCGCTTCTTTCGCGCGGCCATCGCGCCATTCTGATTCAGGCCACTCGACCGCGGAAGTGCCGCAATACCCACCACAGGTAGCCCGCGGCGAGCAGCACGCCCGGCACCCACCAGATGAGCGCGCCGTCGATGCCGGCACCGCGTGAAGCAGCGTTGGTCGCGGTGAGCGAGAGCTCCGGCGTCGGTCGAGCACGGAGCACCACGGGGAACATGCCGCCCAGCGCCGTGACGAGCTGACCTGCCACGAAGACACAGCTCCCGAGGAACGCCTGCAGCTCGTGACGACGGCGCGTCAGCACCACCGCCGCGCCACCGACGCTCAACGCGATGCCTACCCAGAACCCGACGCCCAACGACGGAGGCGCCACGATGAACGTCGCCGCGCCGCCGAGCGCCCAGAGCACGCCCGTGGCGATGAACAACTTCGGCTGCAGCGCGACCGCTTTCGCTTGCACCACGCCGTCAGTCTTGAGCGCCAACCAGGTCGAGCCGTGCGCCGTCAGCGCCATCGTGACGAAGAGCCCGCAGAGCAGCGTGTACCAGTCGAGCGCACCGAGCTCGCCGTCGGGCGTCCAGCTCCCGAAGAGCGGCAGCTCGAAGTAGCCCGCAGCTGTCAGCGGCACGCCGCGCAGCACGTTGCCCAGCGCCACGCCCATGAGCAGCGGCACCAGCAGCGAGCCCAGGAAGAACGCGTTGTCGAAGAAGGCGCGCCACAACGGCGAGCCCAGGTGACTGCGCAGCTCGATGGACGCGCCGCGCAGCATCAACGCCCACACCGCGAAGATGACGGGCAGGTAGAGCCCCGAGAACCCCGCCGCGAGCAGTTTGGGAAACGCGAGCAACGTCGAGCCACCCGCGGCGACGAGCCACACCTCGTTGCCGTCCCACACCGGGCCGATGGCACCGATGACCTGCCGTCGCTCTTCGTCGGTGCGCGCCACCACGCGGTGAAGAATGCCGACGCCGAAGTCGAAGCCATCGAGCACCGCCCACGCGGTGAACATCAACCCCACGAGCCAGAACCAGAGCTCAGGCATGGTGCGCCTCGCCTTCCGGCCCGTGCAGCAGCTCGCGGCCCACGAGCACCAGGTAGACGAAGCCCAGCACCGCGTACAAGCCGGTGAAGCCGATGAGCGTGAAGGCCGCGCTGCCGGCGTGCACCGTCGGGCTCGCGCCTTCTGCGGTTCGAAGCACGCCGTACACCAGCCACGGCTGACGCCCGAGCTCCGCCGTCATCCACCCCGCTGTGTTGGCGATGTACGGGAACGGCGCGGCCAGCATCAGCGCCCACAACAACCAGCGCTGCTGCTCGAGCCAACCCTTCCACCGGAACAGCACGGCGATGGCCATGAGCCCGATGAACAACGTGCCGAGGCCGACCATCACGTGGAACGAGTAGTAGAGCAGCTCGATGTTCGTCGGCCACTCGCTCTGGGGAATGTCGTTGAGGCCCGTCACGTTCGCGCCGATGTCACCGAACGCGAGAATCGAGAGCACCGCGGGCACGCCAATGGGGTTGTCCAACTTGCGCTCGGCGACGTTGGGTTGACCGATGAGGTGAATCGTCGCGCGCGGCCCCGACTCGAAGCGCCCCTCCATCGCCGCGAGCGCCGCAGGTTGGTGCTTCGCGACGAGCTTGGCCTGCATGTCTCCGGTGGGGAACGCGACGAGCGCCGACGCGATGAACCCCGCGGTGGTGCCGACCTTCAAGTTGAGCCTCGCCTGCTCGAGGTACGTGCCACGCAGAAACCAGAACGCGCCGACGGCGGTGACGACGAATGACGCAGTCACCAACGACGCCATCTGGTTGTGCGCGTACTGCGCGAAGGCCCACGGGTTGAAGAGGTACTCCGAGACGCTGGTGAGCGAGAACACGCCGTCGGCGTCGCGCGTGTACCCGACCGGGTGCTGCATGAAGGCGTTGGTGATGATGATGAACACGCCCGACAACCAACTGCCGACGAGCAACGCGACCGCGGCGGCGAAGTGCTTGCGCGGCCCGAGCTTCTTTTCGCCCCAGACCAACATCGCGAGGAAGGACGACTCGAGGAAGAACGCGAAGAGCCCCTCGAGCGCGAGCGTCTGCCCGATGATGCCGCCGGTGAGCTGGCTGAAGCGCGCCCAGTTGGTCCCGAACTGGAACTCCATGGGAATGCCGGTGACCACGCCGACGGCGAAGTTGAGCCCGAAGATTCGCACCCAGAAGCGCGCCGCCTTCGCCCACGTGTCGTCGCCGGTCTTCAGCGCGCGCCACTTCATCACCACGATGAGCAGCGCCAGCCCCATCGTCAGCTGGGGAAAGAGGTAGTGGTAGATGATGGTGAACGCGAACTGGAGCCGATGCCAGAAGAGCGGATCTCCCATGGTCGTTACGGGCTAACGAACCACGCTCCTGGCTGCGGCTTGAAGTTCTTCATGACGCCATCACTCTTCGTCGCTGCGCAGCGCGGCGAGCACCGAGAGATCTTCGAGCGTTGACGTGTCGCCCTTCGTTTCTTTGCCGGCCGCCACGTCGCGCAGCAGGCGCCGCATGATTTTTCCCGAGCGCGTCTTGGGCAGCGCCGTCGCGAAGCGGATTTCGTCGGGCCGCGCGATGGCGCCGATTTCTTTGCCCACGTGCAACGAGAGCGCCTTCTTGAGCGCGTCGTCGGCGGCGACGCCCGCCTTCACGGTGACGAACGCGACGAGCGCGGTGCCCTTCAGGTCGTCAGGGCGCCCGACGACGGCGGCTTCGGCGACGCGCTTGTCACTCACCAGCGCGCTCTCGACCTCTGCGGTGCCGAGGCGATGCCCTGCCACGTTCACCACGTCGTCGACGCGGCCGATGATCCAGAAGTAGCCGTCTTCGTCGCGCCGCGCGCCGTCACCGGTGAAGTACACGCCGGGCAGCTCGCCGAAGTAGCCCTTCTTGTAGCGCTCGTCGTTGCCCCACACCGTGCGCAGCATCGAAGGCCACGGCCGCGTGATGAAGAGCTTGCCCGCGCCGACGGCGATGGGCTTGTGCTGCGAGTCGAGGATCTCCGGGAAGATGCCGGGCAGCGGCAACGTCGCGCTCCCGGGCTTGGTGGGCGTCGCGCCGGGCAGCGGTGAAATGAGAATGCCGCCCGTCTCGGTCTGCCACCACGTGTCGACGATGGGGCAACGGCCCTGGCCGACGACGTCGCGGTACCAGACCCACGCCTCGGGGTTGATGGGCTCGCCCACGCTGCCGAGCACGCGCAACGACGACAGGTCGTGCTTCTTGATGTGCTCTTCACCCAGCCGCATGAACGAGCGAATCGCCGTCGGCGCGGTGTAGAGAATCGTCACCTTGTGCCGCTCGATGATGTCCCAGAAGCGGTCGGGCCCCGGCGTGGTGGGCGCACCTTCGTAGAGCACCACTGAAGCGCCATTCATCAACGGGCCGTAGGCCACGTAGCTGTGCCCGGTGATCCACCCCACGTCGGCGCTGCACCAGTAGACGTCGTCAGGCTTGAGGTCGAAGACCCAGCGTGACGTGAGCGACGTCCACACGCCGTAGCCGCCGGTGGTGTGGAGAATGCCCTTGGGCGTGCCCGTCGAGCCCGACGTGTAGAGCACGAAGAGCGGGTGCTCTGCGTCGACCCACGTGGGCTCGCAGCTCGCCGCCTGGTTCGAGAGCAGCGTGTCCCAGCTCAGCTCGTTGCCCTCGAGCTGCGGCGGCGTGGTGCCGGTGCGCTGCGCGACGATGATCTTCTCGACCGTCGGCACGCCGTGCTTCATGGCCGCGCGCACGTGCTCGAGCAGCGGCACGACGGCGCCCTTGCGCCACCCACCGTCGGCGGTGATCAGCACCTTCGCCTTCGAGTCGTTCATGCGATCTCGCAGCGCTTCAGCCGAGAACCCGCCGAACACCACCGAGTGCGGCGCGCCGATGCGCGCGCACGCCAACATCGCGATGACCGCTTCAGAGACCATCGGCAGGTAGATGCCGACGAGATCTCCGGGCTTCACGCCGAGCTGCTTGAGCCCGTTGGCGAGCTTGCAGACCTCCGCGTGCAGCTGCTTGTACGTGTACGAGCGTTGATCTCCCGGCTCGCCTTCGAAGCGCAGCGCCACCACGTCGCCGCGCGTGCCCAGCTGACGGTCGAGCGCGTTGAACGAGAGGTTCGTCTTGCCGCCTACGAACCACTTCGCGTGATCGTCTTTCCAGTCGAGCACGGTGTGAAACGGCGTCTCCCAGTGGAGCTCTTCTTTCGCGCGCGCCGACCAGAACGCGTCGGGGTCATTCTTCGCCGCGTCGACCAGCGCGCGGTACTCGTCGAGGCTGCGAATGTGCGCCTTCGCCGAAAACTCCGGCGTCGGAGGAAAGACCCGGGTCTCGTTCATCACCGTCGAGAATTCGCTCATGCGCGCAACCCTGACGACCTGCACCGGGCTTCGCCAGCATTGATTTGCAGGCGCACGACGCGGCGCGTAAGAAACCGCTCACCCTTCATGGCTCAGTACAAGAACCCGACGCCCACCGTGGACTGCATCGTCGAACTCCCGGGCGACCGCATCGTGCTCATCAAGCGAAGCAACGAGCCCATCGGCTGGGCGCTGCCCGGTGGCTTCGTCGACGAAGGTGAGCCACTGCACGCCGCCTGCGTTCGTGAAGTTCGTGAAGAGACGGGGCTCGAGGTCGACCTGACCGAGCAGTTCTTCACTTACTCCGACCCCGCGCGCGACCCGCGCAAGCACACCATTTCGACGGTGTTCATCGGCTGGGCAGAGGGCGACCCGAAGGGCAGCGACGACGCGTCAGACGCGAAGGGCTTCACCATCGACACGTTGCCGATGAACGAGCTCGTGTTCGATCACGCCACCATCGTCAGCGACTACCTCGCCTACAAGCGCACCGGGAAGCGCCGGAAGATCTGAAGTGGAAACTCCGAATTCGAAGCGACAGGCAGCACTCGAAAAACTCGCCACCGAGCAGTTCGACGTGCTCGTCGTGGGCGGCGGCATCACCGGCACCGGCATCGCGCGCGACGCGGCGCTGCGTGGGTTGAAGGTCGCGTTGGTCGAGAAGCTCGACTTCGCGGCCGGCACCTCGTCGAAGAGCTCGAAGCTGGTGCACGGCGGCCTGCGGTACCTCGAGCACGCCGAGTTCGCGTTGGTCTTCGAGTCGGTCAACGAGCGCAAGCGGCTGATGAAGCTCGCGCGGCACCTCGTGCGCCCGCTGCCGTTCCTGGTCACCAACTACAAGGGCGACCGCCGGTTCCTCGCCACGCTCGCGCTGGGGTTGTGGATCTACGACGCGCTCTGCTTCTTCGGGAACTACCGGAACCACGTCACCTACGGCGCGAAGAAGACGATGAAGCTCGAGCCCACGCTCAAGTCACAGGGCTTGAACGGCGGCATTCTCTATTACGACTGCCTGACCGACGACGCGCGGCTCACGCTCGAGTGCGCGCTCGACGCGCAGGCGCTCGGGGCGGTGGTGCTGAACCACGTGAAGGCCGGCAAGCTGCTGCGTGACGCGAGCGGCAAGGTCGAAGGCGTGGTGGTCGAAGACACCGAGACCGGCGCGTCGGTGACCGCGCGCGCGAAGGTCGTCATCAACGCCACCGGCCCATGGAGCGACGAAGTGCGCGCCCTCGCCGGAGAGCCGCGCATCTTGAAGCCCACCAAGGGCATTCACATTGTCGTCGACGCGGCGCGCCTGCCGGTGAAGCACGCGCTGATGATGAACAGCCCCCGCGACAAGCGCGCGGTGTTCTGCATTCCCTGGGGCCTGGGTCGCACCGTCGTCGGCACCACCGACACGTTCTTCGACGGCTCGCCCGACAAGCTCGAGCCCACGAAGGAAGACGTCACGTATCTCCTCGAGACGGCCAACTCGTACTTCCCGACGGCCTCGCTGGTTGAAGACGACGTGCTCGCCACGTGGTCGGGGCTGCGGCCGCTGCTCAAGCCCGACGACGAAGGCGCCGGCGCTTCGGCCGTCTCGCGTGAACATGAGATCTACGACTCGCCCGGCTTCGTCACCATCGCCGGCGGCAAGCTGACGACGTTCCGGTTGATGGCCGCGCAGGTGGTCGACCGCGCGTTGCCGCAGCTGGGTGTGACGACGAAGTCGACGACGGCCACGCGGCCGCTGCCCGGCTCGCAGGGGCTCGACGGCACCGACGAAGGCCTCGCGGCGCTCGAGAAGTCACTCGAAGGTCACGGCTTGCCCGACGGCGGCGCCCGCTACCTCGCAGGTGAATACGGCACGCGCGCACCGGCATTGCTCGAACGCGCGAAGCAAGACGCCTCCGGCCTCGACCGGTTGGACCCCGAGCTGCCGTCAGTCTTCGCGCAGGTCGACCTCGCCATCGACGACGAGTTCGCCCGCACGCTCGATGACGTGTTGTCGCGCCGCATTCCGCTGGTGCTCCGCGCGCGCGATCAGGGCCTCGGCATCGCCCCGAAGGTCGCCGCGCGCATGGCGACGAAGCTGGGGTGGTCGGCTGAACGTACGGCCAGCGAGCTCGAGCGCTACCGGGCGGTCGTCGCCGGGACCCGCGCCTTCAAGAACGCCTGAGGCTCACTGCCAGGTGATGCGGTACGTGAAGTCGTGTCGCGCGAGGTCGGCGCGGACGATCTCCACGTGGCCCTTCGCGCTCAGCACCTCGAGCACGGCTTCGAGCACGCCCTGCCGGTACTCGACGAACAACTTGCTCTGCTCGCTCATCTTCTTGAGGAACTTCTCGGGCACGAAGGTGCGAATCGAAATCTCCTTCGGGCCCACGTCGAGCACCTCGGAGTCGATGTAGTTGGCCGCCGTCTTGAAGTTGCGGCCCATGCGCAGCAGCGTTCGCTTCACGCCGAAGACCCTGCCCGCCGTGAGCGCCGCAAAGCCGATGGGCGTCTCGACGAAGCCGTGCACAAATTGGCGACCGAGGTGCCGGTAGCGCTCCGTCGGAGCCACTTCAGCGCCCATGGCATCGGCGATGAAACGAATGGCCGTCAGCCACGTGCCCAGGCCGTAAGCCACCTGCACCTTGTCGAGATCGACGCCCTCCCGCTTGAGCGCCTCACGCAGCTGCGGCGTGAAGCGATCTCCAAGCGCTTTTCGCAACCCGTCGACGGCGGGCCCGAAGACGACCGGCTCTGAGTGGTCGTCTTCGGACACTGGGCCGTCGATTACAGACCGCAGCCGAAGTTGTCGGTGGTGTTGTAATAGATGTTCGGGGTGCCGCTGCAGACCACCGTCTCGATGCAGTACGAGCGCGTGCCGGGCAGCGCCGCCTTGCAGAACGAGTTGAGCGGGCCGATGGGGTACGCGCCGTTCGGGCAATTGAGGTCGGCAGTGCCAGCCTCACAACGGCAGGCCTTGAGCAACGTGCCGTCCATCAAGCGGAGCTCGGGGTCGGGCTCGCAGATGCCGCCGCCGTCGGGGTCGGCACTGCCGTCGGCGAGGCGCGGCGAGCAGTCTTCGTTGGTCTGGCAGTAGCCCGTCATGCTCGGGTTCGGCTGCGGGCGAATGAACTGCGAGCGGTAGTTGTTGGGGCAGGCGATCTGATCCTTCCGGGTGTCGCCGTAGCGCAGCGACACCGTGCCGATGTCGTTGACGCCGGGCAGCGCACACACGTTGACGCCGTCGCCCTGCGCAGCCTTGTCACCGGCGTACACACAGCGCGGGCGCAGCGTGCTGCAGTTCGGCGTCTTGGCGCCGTTCGCACACGTCACCCACTGCGGAGGCATGAGCGCGAGGCACTCCGCGTCGGCCAGGCCGGCCTGCATCGGGTCGGTGAGGTCAGCGCCCACGCCGCACACGGTGCAGAACGGAGGCTTCGGCGCCTTGTAGCAACCCGCCGCGTTGCGCTCGGCGAGCGGCGGGCACGCATCGGTCACGCCGTCGAAGTTCTTGTCGTCGCCACAGCAGTACTCACCCTGCGCACAGGCGATGGCCGCGCCACCCTGCTCGACGCACGACTCGAGCCGGCAGAAGTTGACGCCCGCGTCAGCGGTGCACGCGTACGGCGAGCGGCAGTCTTTGTACGGGAGCGCGGTGACCGGGTCGACGCCGGGGCGGCAGTCCTCTTTGCACTCGAACGTGCCGCGGTCGCAGTAGCCGAGGTACGGCTGGCCCGACGGGAGCTCTTCGCACTCGAGGCTGTCCATGCAGTCGCCACGCGCGCGGCAACGAGGCTGCGCGTCGGTGCCGTCAGAGAGCTTCTCGGCTTCACACACCAGGTCGGGGCCGCCGAACGGGTTGCCGGCCGACAGGCCGCACTCCGCGGTGCTCTGGCAGGGCGGCTTGCAGCGACCGGCGCCGTAGTACAGCGACGACGGGTCGAGGTTCTTCTGGTCGACCCAGCACACGTCGCCGGGCTTGCAGCCTGGCGCCACGTTGTCCTTCGAAGCGAAGTCCCAGCGGCAACGCGCCACGCACTGACCACCGCAGGAGTTCGCGCCGGCGTCGGGGCGATTCACGCTGCACACCGCGCCCGACGGGCAGTCCTTGTCGAGGTTGCAGCCGATGCTGTCGCAGCTGTTCGACTGGGGAATGCAGTAGCCCTGACCGTCATTGATGGTGCCGCACTGGCACTGGCCGACGATCTGGTAGCGGCAGTACTTCGCGCCGCTCGTGTCACCCGGCAGCGCGCGGCAACGACCCGCGCCGATGCCGTCCGGCGGCCCGAAGATGATGGGGTCGGCACCGCACTCGAGGTCGCTCTCGCACTGGGTGCAGGGCGACTTGCGCACGCGGCAGGTGCCGCTGGTGCCCACGCCACCGTCATCACCGCGCAGGTCACACACGCAGCCGATGCCGTAGCGGTAGCAGCGGTCTTCGGGGTCGTTGAGTTCCTGGCAGGCGAAGTCGGCGTTGCACGACTTGCCCGCAACACAGGTGCCCATGCCGTCGCAGATCTTGCCTGCGGCGCAGTCGAAGTCGTTCTGGCAGGGCGGCTCGCCTTCCGCGCACTTGCCGGTGGTGGTGTTGCAGAACCAGCCCGTGGCGCACTCGTCGTTCTTGGTGCACACCTGACCGGCGTCGGGCATCTCGACGACCTTGGTCACGCACGCGCCCTCGGTACACGCCTGGTCGGCGCTACAGGCACCACAGAGGGAGCCACCGGCACCGCACTGCGCGTCGCTCGTGGCGCCGACACATTCGGCCTTGTCGGTACAGCAACCAGCGCAGTTCTCGGGGCCACACTTCTTCTGGCAACCGGGGGTGACAGCGATCAACAGGCCGAGGAGGCCTCCGAAGAGCGCGAAGCGAGCGTGTCTGAAATTCATGGTGTGCAGTCCCTCGTGGGTTTCGGCCGTGCTGGCAGCGCCTTAGCCGAAATCACTGGAACGCAACATTCCTTCAGGGGCCGAGGCCGACCCACACTTCGCCGTCGTCGGCGTATTCCTTCTTCCAGATGGGCACGTCTTCTTTGAGGCGATCGATGACGTGCTCGCAGGCGCGAAAGGCCTCTTTACGGTGCGGCGCAGAGACGGCGATGACGACCGCGAGGTCACCGGGCCGTAACTCGCCGACGCGGTGCGCGATGGCGACGCGCGTGCCGGGCCACTTCTCGGTGGTCTCGGCGCCGATGCGCGCGAGCTGTTTCTGCGCCATCTCGCCGTAGGCCTCGTAGTCGAGGCGCGTGACGGTCTTGCCGCGCGAGTGGTCGCGCACGACGCCAGTGAACGTGACGAGGCCGCCCTGCCCGACGTCGGTCACGGCGCGCACGACCTCGTCGAGCGAGAGCGGTGTGTCTTGAATGGTGAACAAGTCGCTACGAGAAATCATTCAACGAGTATGACAATGCCACACGACGCTCGATCCATTTCAGCAACACACACCCATCACTCTTCCAACCGACGAAACTCATCAGGCACACGTATCAACCCACTGAAATCCGCCTTCCACATATCAAGCTCAAAAGGAACACCATCTGCCCTCGCATTAAGGGATGCGATCACTTCCACACCATCCGCATCCGCAAACTGCACTGCTGCGAGGCGAACCGTCCCTTCTCGAGAAGACGAGCCTGAATGAAGACAGTCAAACTCAATCGAGCCCATACCTCCGTCATTCATATCACGCACACGCAATGTCCGAAGCCAATCATCACACGACTCCATCCCTGCAATCTCCGCAAGTCTCGAGAGCAGGCGCACCTCATCAGTCGTCGGACTACGGAACCCCATGGATCCTCCCAGCATTGATAGCCACGCCAGGTAGCGGAACGCTGAATATTGTATCCGCGTTCCCGCGACTTCGACGATCCGGTTCAGTGACCCGCCGGACGGAATCTGATCAGCAACCGTCTGCAGGTATTCCTCAGCGTCGCCAGACACAGAAAGCCCTCGCGCGTTCGCAGGTAGGTGATGTCCCCGACCCACTTCTCGTTCGGCGCGCTCGCCTTGAAGTCGCGAGCGATGACGTTCGGCGGCGTCGAGAGCGCGAGCTGCTTCTTCTGCGCCATCTCGCCGCAAGCCTCGTAGTCGAGGCGCGTGACGGTCTTGCCTCGCGAGTGGTTGCGCACCACACCGGTAAACGTGACGAGGCCGCCCTGCCCACGTCGGTCACGGCGCGCACGACCTCGTCGAGCGAGAGCGGTGTGTCTTGAATGATGAACACGTCGCCGAAAGGCATCATGCAACGAAGACAAACAACTCACACGCGACGCGCACGCCAAGAAATAAAACACAAACACACATGCCGTGCGCTCTCCCGAGAATCAACAGGACACCAAGTTAAGAATACCCCTCCTCTCGTTTGAGACTCTCACCAGAGCCACTCAATACTCGCGACAAGCGCATCAACGGCCAACCGCTCCACATCACAATCTTCGGCCGAGCTCGTATAGCTGACAAAGGCCACACGGCCTCGCGCTCCAATGTGCCACACTCGCCAGTACCTCGGCTCGGCGCCGCCCGTCATAGCCTCGAACGTGGCGGCGTCGAACCCGCCCACCTTACACACCACAGAGTGCGTCACACCGAGCCCTTCGGCACCCGCAAACCTTTGATTCAAATCACACAAGTCGCTGACCGCAACCCTCGAAGTTCGAACGAACGATATATGAATTGCACCCACTCCGTTGGGATCAAAGAAGGAGATCACTTTGGAGTCACCCTCATCCTCCCATCCTCGAGGCAGGACTGCGCTAAAGTAGCCATCCCAGACAATACGGCCATCAGCCATACGTCTCTACTCTCCCTTTATATCCAGGACCAAAGACCTCATCACATTCAGCACAGCAATCTCGAACTTGTTTCTCACCACGCTTAACTGCCCGTGGATTACTTGGCTTCAACTCAATGATTTCCTTCGTCTCTCGATTGAACGCATCCATTCGTCGGCCTGAGGGAAGACTAACCTCCGTCTCGAAACCCGGCGCACCTCATCAGTCGTCGGGCTACGGAACCCCATGGATTCTCCCAGCATTGATAGCCACGCCAGGTAGCGGAACGCTGAATATTGTATCCGCTTTCCCGCGACTTCGACGATCCGGTTCAGTGACCCGCCGGACCGAATCTGATCAGCAACCGTCTGCAGGTATTCATCAGCGTCGCCAGACACAGGAAGCCCTCGCGCGTTCGCGCCATGCCCAACGGCATCACAACCAAAACACAAAGAAGCAAAACCTCAAAGAGCCAGCTTTAACCATCACCCAACATCCCAAAAAAACTATTCACTCGACTCCGCGTCGCTAGCGCGACCGCGCACTGCTGAAACCACTAGCGCCGGACGGCTCGGAATTGTCCGATCGAAATCCTGCAAATGCTCATGATCAAATGAGGCTCCGTGTTTCTCCATCTGATCTGCGACATAGCTCAGGAACTTCGCAATGCGACGTAGAACGATGGGCGACGCGGCAATCGTCACCTCACCAAGAGGAACAGGAGACTCCTCATCACTGCCTTCATGGTAACCATAAAACAACATTGTCGCAGCTCTCACTTCACAGGAGGAGTCCAGCCATGGTTTTCTAGCCACTCTCGGGCCTTTTTCGATGGATTTGGCGCACCCTTATGTGCGTCGCGCGTGGAACCTGAACGACTGCAAGACGTCCTGCTGCAAAATGCATCGCGGCGCGCACGACCTCGTCGAGCGAGCGCGGTGTGTCTTGAATGGCGAACAAGTCGCTACAACTGTTCACGACGACTCACAACCACCAAACCACGCACAACAGACCATTCCGTACACACCGCGAGCACTTCAGCACCATATGACGTCTCCAGTCGAGCAACAAACCGTTCGCAATTCGACCCAGCCGAAAGGTCCAGACCAAACTTATCGCGCACCAATTCTCTCAACTCTTCATCCCGCCAGACATTCGAAGCGTTCAAAATCCGAACGCTCAAGACAACATTTCCTTCTCTAACGGCATCCGCAAAGAAGGCTGACACCCCTCCAAACTCCAGCACGTGGCAGCGTCCGTCAACGGAACGCAGCCCGAGCGACACTCTGCCTTCAGAGATGACGAGACCTTGAACCTGACCATCGTGGTACGAAATGCCGCGAAGGAAGCCGTTTTCATCCAAAACTGCATCATTCATTGAACATCCTATAATTTAACGCCAAGACCTCGCGGCGCCGGTGGTTCTTGAACTGTTGGCAGACGTGAATTGCCCCGATTCGCACTGGTCGGGAACCTGCACACCGCACCGGTAAACGTGACGAGGCCGCCTGCCCCACGTCGGTCACGGCGCGCACGACCTCGTCGAGCGAGGGAGCAGGTCAATCGTCGGAAGATCCATCTTGAAATTCGACACCTACCGACGCTTTCCGCGCGCCGGGATCGAAACGCCGAATCTGCGGAGGACAGCTTCAAGCTCAGAGAGGTCGTCGCCGCTCACGGTAACTAACAGTTCACTCCCCCGCCCCACGTATTTCCGTACACAGCCGACGAGACGTAGGCCGATAAAAAACAACTCTTCGTCTATTTCAGAGTAAAATTCCGGCGGCCGAAGCCGCAGCTCCTTCTCTCTCATCGCGTATACCCTCCAGGATACTTGTTCTCGTGTCCGCTAGTCTTGTAATTTTGTCTATCCCAGTGGAGGACCACCGTGCGCAATCGACGGCTTCGGCCCCGTCGGAACCCAGACACTTTCGTCTTTGTCGAGCCAGCCCCAATCGGGGTTCGGCGATTTGGGAACCCATTGCTCTCCCCTGCAGGGGCTTCGAAACCCTCTCTCTGAGCTTGCAATATCACTCGCGAGAGCATCATCCGCGAGTCGCGGCAAACCAACGTCAATCATCAAGACAGCTTCCTGGATGTATTGATCCGGGTCGTCGACACACCAAGAGGACCCCGTCCAAAGACCGAAAAAGCGAAGAGTTGCCGTGTCGCCGTCGACACTCAAGAACACACGACAACGCTCCTTCGATTTCAATCGCTGCGCAAGCCCAAGCGTGGCCTTTGCTCCCTGACAGAACAACTGCTCAGACATCGGGACAACCGCGTCGGAGTCGAGGTAGTCCTCCACGTGGAACTTGTTCGCAAACGCCTCGCGACCAGTGACGTCCAGGTTCATGCCGGGACGAAGCCAGACGGCCAGCGGCGCCAAAACAAGCGCGCCTTCACAATCAAGCAACTCAGCGTCAACCAATGCACGGAGTCGAGCGTGCAAAACGACCTGCGGCAGGTCGTTTCGAACGTCGTCGCCCCAGCGTCACTCCAGGCAGCTGCTCATGCGGATCATTCGGCCCTCTCGGTGCGGCGTCCTTCGATTTGCTCAGCACGAGATGTTCTTCAACGTCACGCCGAGACGGACCGTCGAGTTGGAGCTGACGCTACAATCACCGAATCGTCACGACGTGTACCGACACACTTTGCCCAGCCCGCGAACGTCGTCATCGTAAGCGCAGATGCGCCCCAGCTTCTTCAGCCTCATGTTTCTGACGATGGTCGGCTGCGCGCACCGAGCCGCCCCGCCGCGCATGTCGGTCGACGAGGTCAGCGCGTTGTTTCCCGCGAAGGTCGACGACCGCGAGGGCTGGGCCAGAGATCTGATCTCCGCGCTCGACGAGAACAAGTTGCCCGTCGACCTCGAGCACACCTGCTCGGTCATCGCCGTGGCTGAACAGGAATCAGGCGTCGACGCGAACCCGACCGTGGCGAACCTCCCGGCGATCGCCCGAAAGGCGCTCGACGAGAAGGCCGACAAGCTCGGGCCCCTCGGCCCGTCGGTGCTCGAGCAGCTGCTCGACGTGAAGCCCGACGGCGCGACGAGGACGTTCCGGCAGCGCATCAACACGCTGAGAACCGAGGCAGATCTCGACGTGCTCTTCCGCGACCTCCTCGACGAGCACCAACGTCGCCGACCGCTCCTCTACGGCGTCGCAGAGCTCGGGGCGCGGCTCTTCACCGACGGCTCGCTCGAGGCGCACAACCCGGTGACGACCGCCGGTTCGATGCAGGTGAGCGTTCGCTTCGCCGAGCAGCACGCAAAGAAACTGAAGCGCGACCCTGCGGGCGTTCGTGATGCGCTCTACACGCGCTCCGGCGGCCTGCTCTACGGCTCGGCGCGCCTGTGGAACTTCGAGGCCGACTACGACGCGATGATCTTCCGCTTCGCCGACTACAACGCCGGTGAGTTCTCGAGCCGCAACGCGGCGTTCCAGGAACAGGTCGCGAAGCTCTCGCAGACGCCGCTCGCGCTCGACGGGGATCTCCTCGCGTACGGCGCCGACGGAGGCCTCAAGACGACCGACACGAACACCATGAAGGCGCTCGCGACGCTGGGCGGAACCCGCGCCGACGCAAAGCGCGAGAAGACGCGCGCGTTCGAGAACACACAAACGTGGAAGCGCGTGCGCGCCGAGTGGGAAAAGCAGGCTCGTCGCCCAGCGCCATACGCGCGGCTGCCTGACGTCGAGCTCCGCTCGAGCAAGTTGTCGACGACGCGCTCGACCGCGTGGTTCGCGAAGTCCGTGCAGCGCCGCTACGACGCGTGCCTCAAGCGCCACTCGCGCTAACGGCTGCCCGCATCGACGACGCAGCGCAGCGGCGCAGCTACCCTCGTAGACTCAAACGCGGAGGCACTCGGCTGCGGAAGCCAGACAGCTGAAAGCAATCACCCACCGGCGACGGGAGGAATCAGCGCCACTTCAGCGCCTTCTTCGACCATCGCATCGGCCGCGGCGAATTCCTGATTCACGGCGACCCGCAGCTGCGGAAGCAACGAAGCGAGCGCCGGCTTCGTTGCCACCACGGCCGCGAGCAACTGCGCCACCGATGCGCTCGGCGTGAGCTCGACGTCGACGCTGCCGACGCCAGCCCGCTCACGCGCGGCTGCAAACAAGCGCACGGTGACGCGCACGAATCAGCCCTTCTTCTTCGCGTGCAGGTCGAGCGACATCGCCACGTTGTCGGCGATGAGGTCGTCGACCTTGCCCGGGTACACGATGCCGAAGTCTTTGCGGTTGATGGCGAACTCCGCCGTCGCGGTCACTTCGTCGCCGCTGAGCGCGAGCTTCGCGGGGAAGGTGATGCTCTTCGTCACGCCGTGCAGCGTGAGGTCGCCGGTCACTTCGAACGCGTCACCCGAGGGCTTGATCGACGTGGACACGAACGTCGCCGTAGGGAACTTCTCGACGTCGAAGAAGTCGGCGCTGAGCAGGTGGCCCGTGAGCTTCTCGGAGTCGGTGAACGCCGACGCGGGCGTGATGGTGGCCTTCACGCGTGCCTTCGCGAGCTCGGCGCCCGGCACTTCGATGGTGCCGTCGAACGTCTTGAAGCCACCGTCGTGCTTGCCGGTGACCTTCGCGCCGACGAACGTGAACTTCGAGCCCTCCTGGCTAAAGTCGTACGTGGTGGCGCCGACGATCGGCTCAGCGACGACGGCCGGCGCGGCCTTCGGCGCATCGACCACTGCCTGCGTCTTGTTCTTCGCAGGGTCGGGGCAGGCAGAGAGAAAGACGACGGCGGAAAGGAACAGGGCAGATCGGATCATGCGCACCCATGTAACAAACCCGCTGCCAGTTTCACTCAGAGTGCGTACAGCGCGCCGTACTTCTCGTGCAGGTACGCCACGAAGTCGGCGTCGGTGAGGCCCTGCCCCGTGACGCGCGTGACGAGCGCTTCTGCGTCGGTGCGGAAGCCTTCGACGTGCACCTTCTCGCGCAGCCACCGCTTCACCGGCGCCAGCTCACCTTGTGCAATCGACGCCTCGAGGCCCTTCACGTCGCGCTTCATCGCGCTCCACAGCGACGCTGCGTACAAATTGCCAAGTGCATACGTCGGGAAGTAGCCGAACTCGCCGTAGGCCCAGTGGATGTCTTGCAATACGCCTTCACCCGGGTTCGACACGGTGAGCCCGAGCAGCTCCTTCGTCTTCTGGTTCCACGCGTCTGACAGATCTTTCGCGTCGAGCGCGCCACGCATCAACTGCAGCTCGAGCTCGTAGCGCAGCACGATGTGAAGGTTGTACGTGACCTCGTCAGCCTCCACGCGAATGAAGCTGCGCTCGACGCGGTTCACTTCACGCAGAAACTCGTCAAGAGACACATCAACCAACTGCGCCGCGAAGGCTGATTTGTATTGTGTATAGAAATGAGACCAGAACGCACGGCTGCGGCCGACCACGTTCTCCCAGAGCCGCGACTGCGATTCGTGCAAACCCATCGACGGGGCCTGCGCCAACGGCGTGCGCTCATGTACAGGGTTGAAGCCCTGCTCGTACAGCCCGTGACCGCCTTCGTGAATCGTCGAGAAGACCGACGACAACGGCAGCGAAGGAAAGAGCCGCGTGGTGAGGCGCACGTCGAACAGGCCGGTGCCTCCGGTGAAGGGGTGCGTCGAGCGATCTTGCCGACCGGCGTCGAGGTCGAAGCCCATGGCGTTCAGCAGCGTCATCGTGAACTTCCACTGCGTGTCAGCATCGAAGGTCTTGCCCTCGAAGATGCGGCGCGGCGGCGGCTTGCTGTCGATGGCTCGCACGAGCGGCACCAGCTTCTCGCGCAGCCCGGTGAGCACCGGCGTCAGGCGCTGTACGCGCATGCCCGGCTCGTAGTTCTCGAGCAGCGCGTCGTAGCGCTCGCCGTCGTGGCCCCAGGCGTCGGCCTGCTCGCGGCGGAGCTCGACCAGCTTCTGCACGTGCGGCTCGAAGAGCGCGTAGTTCTTCGTCTCGCGCGCTTCACGCCACGCAGAGAGCGCCAGGGACTGCGCCTGCGCGAGCGCCTTCACGAGCACGCTGGGGATCTTCACGGCGCGATCGCGCTCCTTCGAAAAGATGCGCACCATCGCGGCTTCGTCGTCGCTCGTGGGCTTCGCGTCGGCGAGCCAGTCGCCGAGGCGCGGATCGACGAGGCGCTCGTGGTACAGCCCCTGGAGCGTGCTCAGCTGCGCCGCGCGCCCGCCTTCGCCCTTCTTCGGCAGGTAGGTCTCTTGATCCCAGCTCGCGAGGCCGATGGCGCCACCGAGGTCGCGGAGTTCCTGCATACGCGTGAAGAGGTTCGAGTTCATGGCGCGCGGTTCTACCCCGCGCTGCGAGCACAATTTGCCCGCCCGAGCGGAATGCCCCGAGGCCTTCCCTTTGTTTGACCTGCGTGAGAAGGGGTCTACTTTTCTCCGTTCGATCACATGCTCCTGACCGTCGCCCTCCTCATTCTCGCCGCCGAGCCCGTCGACGCGGGCATCGTCGTCAGCGCCGAGCCGCTCGAGGTTCGTGAAGACGAAGCCGAGCTCGAAGAGATGCGCGCGCTCGAAGACGTGGCCATCGACCCACAGGTCGCAGAGGCCGCGCCGGCGGGCACCAACCTCCGCGGCGAGCTGAGCCACCTGAGCTACGGCTCGTTGACGCGCGACCGCCTCGAGAACGCGCTCGACGCCGCAGAGCTCGCCGGTGAAGAGCTCGCCTTTCAGCTCGACCCGGTCACTGACGTGGCGACCTTCGACGTCAGCCGCGTCGTCGATCGCTACGACATCCCCGTCGAGATGCAGCCGCTCGTCGCGCAGTACATCCACTTCTTTCAGGGTGGCGGCCGCAAGTGGTTCCGAAGGTGGATGTCGCGCAGCCACCGCTACATTCCGTTGATGCAGCCGATCCTCGAGGCGCGTGGGTTGCCTCGCGACACGGTGTACCTGTCGATGATCGAGAGCGGCTTCAACACGCAGGCGAAGTCGTGGGCGAAGGCCGTCGGCCCGTGGCAGTTCATTCCCGGCACCGCGAAGATGTTCAAGCTGCGCGACGACTTCTGGGTCGACGAGCGCCGCGACCCCATCAAGTCGACGCACGCCGCGGCGAGCTACCTCACGCAGCTGCACGGCGAGCTCGGCCACTGGTACCTCGCGTGGGCCGGCTACAACACCGGCGGCGGCCGCGTGCGGAAGATGGTCGACAAGTACGGCACGTCGGACTTCTGGGAGCTCTCGACGTTCGAGCGCAAGCAGGGCTACGCGTTCGCGAAAGAGACCAAGCACTACGTGCCCAAGCTCATCGCCTGCGCGCTCGTCGCCAAGCACCCCGAGGCGTTCGGCTTCTCGCAAGACGAGTTCACGCCCGAGACGCCGTTCGCCTTCGACGAGGTGAAGTTGACCGACTCCGTCGACCTCGAGGTCATCGCGCAGGCGTCCGGTTCGACGCTCGACGAAATTCAGGAGTTCAACCCCGAGCTCAAGCGCTGGTGCACCCCGCCCGCGTCTGAAGCGCAGCCGTACGTGCTGCGCCTGCCGAAGGGCCGCCAGGAGAAGTTCGCCGAGTCGTTCGCGAAGTACGCGCCCGGTGAGCGGCTCAACTTCAAGATTCACCGCGTGGCGAAGGGCGACACGCTCTCGAAGATCGCGCAGCAGTACCACTCGGCGCAGGAAGCGATTCTGCGCATGAACGAGCTGAAGAGCGCGCGCTCGCTCAAGCTGGGCAGCGACCTCATCGTGCCGGTGCCGAGCGCCACGGCGATGAAGGCGGGCAAGGCCGACACAGCCATCGAGCGGCAGGTCGCGCGCGCGCGTCGCTCGGGCATCAAGGCCAGCCGCCCCGAAGACGAGGTGCCCGCCGGGACGCAGTCGGGCCCGACGCAGAAGGTCGCCGTCGCGGGCACCGTCGCGGTCGCCACCGTCGACGGGAAGAAGAAGGTCACCTACGGCATCGGCAAGGGCGACACGCTGTGGAGCATTGCGCGGCGCTTCGACGTGCACGTCACCGACTTGAAAGAATGGAACCCGGCGGTCGGCTCCGCGCGCGGGCTCAAGGTGGGCGCGGCGTTGACGGTGTGGCCCGGCCCGGCGGCGGATCTGTCGACCACAGGCGGAAGCCGCTGAAGTGCGGTAATCGCGGCGCCATGTCGTCGAACGAAGTGAACCTCGACCTGCAGCGCGTGCAACGCATCGGCCTCGACGAGGCCATCTTCTGTCAGGGCAAGACCGTCGAACACCTGACGGAGATTCTCGGCAAGGCGCGCGCCCTCAGCCACCCGCTGTTGCTCACGCGGCTGACGCAGGCCCACTTCGACGCGCTGCCGCCGTCAGACCGCGCAGAGTTGAACTACGAGGCGCTCAGCCGCACGGCGTACTTCGGCAAGCCGAAGTTCGAAGCGGGCCCGCCGCGCATCGCCGTCATCGCCGCCGGCACGTCTGACGCGCACGTGACGCGTGAGGTGCGGCGCACGCTTTCATTCCACGGCGTTCCCAGCTCGCTCATCGTCGACATCGGCGTGGCCGGGTTGTGGCGGTTGATGGAGCGCGTGGAAGACATCAAGAGGCACAAGGTCGCCATCGTCGTCGCGGGCATGGACGCAGCGCTGCCCACCGTCGTCGGCGGGCTCTTCGGCGGCGTCATCATCGGCGTGCCGACGTCGAACGGCTACGGCGTGGCGGAAGGTGGCCACACTGCGCTGCACGCGATTCTCGCCAGCTGCTCACCGGGCGTGCTGACGCTCAACATCGACAACGGCTACGGCGCGGCGTGTGCGGCCATGCGCGTGCTCAACGTCATCGACTCGCCGTGAAGAACTTCCCGAGTGACTTCACGTTCGGCGTCGCCACCGCCGCGTACCAGGTCGAAGGCGGTATCGAGAACGACTGGGCCGACTGGGAGCGCGCCGGCAAGTGCAAAGACCCGAACGCGCGCTGCGGCGACGGCGTCGATCACTGGAACCGCTTCTTCGACGACGTCTCGCTCATCACCCGCGTGAACGCGACCGCGTACCGCTTGAGCATCGAGTGGGCGCGCGTCGAACCTGCGCGCGGCGAGTGGGACGAGGCGGCCTGGGTCGGCTACCGCGCGCGCCTCGAGGCGTTGGTGAAGGCGGGCATCAAACCCGTCGTCACGTTTCATCACTTCACGCACCCGAAGTGGTTTCACCTCGAGACGCCGTGGCACGAGCTGTCGTCGCTGCTGTCGTGGGAGCGCTACGTGAAGCGCTGCGCCGAGCTGCTCGACGGGCTCGACGTCATCGTCACCACCATCAACGAGCCCAACGTGCTGCTGCTCGGCGGGTACCTGAGCGGGCTGATGCCGCCGGGCATTTCAGACGGTCGCAAGGCCTTCGCGGCCATGACGAACCTGGTGCGCGCGCACGTCATCGCGCGGCAGGCGCTGCGCGCGCGCAACAACCCGGCGCCCATCGGCATCGCGCAGAACCTGCTGCGCTTCGCGCCGTCGCGCCGATGGCACCCGATGGACCAGGCGCTCACGCGGCTCGCCGAGGCAAACTACAACCACGCGTTTCTCGAGGCGCTGGCGACCGGCGTGCTGCAGTTGCAGATGCCGGGCTTCACCGCCGGCCGCGAGGTCATCGACGGCGCCGCCGGGTCGACCGAGTTCGTGGGCGTGAACTACTACACGCGCGCGCACCTCAAGTTTCAGATGACGCCGCCCTTCGTGAACTTCGAGTTCGTCGACAGGCACCGGCGCGGGCTCACCGACCTCGGCTGGGAGTGGTTCCCCGAGGGCTTCGGAGAGACGCTGCGACAGGTGAAGCGCTACGGCCTGCCGGTGTGGGTGACCGAGAACGGGCTCGATGATCGCACCGGCGCGCGCCGCCCGCAGTACCTCTACGAGCACTGGAAGCAGGTGCTGCAGGCCATCGACGACGGCGTCGACGTGCGCGGCTACCTGCACTGGTCGCTGATGGACAACTTCGAGTGGCTCGAGGCCTGGGGCCCGCGCTTCGGGCTGTACCGCGTCGACCGCACCACCATGGAACGGCAGTGGACGCCCGCGTGTGACTACTTCCGCGAGGTCGCCACGACGCGCCGATTGACGCCCCCGCCACCGACAGAGCAGAAGTCGGCCGCATGACGCTCGCTACGGTGCTCATCGACCCGCCGACGACGCTGTTCGCCGGAGCGATCCTCGCGCTGATTTCTCTCAAGCTGATCCGCATCAAGGGCATCGAAGAGGTCTGGCGCGTGGGCCAGCTCTCGGCCGCGTGGGGCCTCGTGTACGGCTTCTCGGTGGGTTGGCATTTCTTCAACCGCACCGACTGGATGTTCTTCTACGCGATGGACACCTCGGGCCTGCCCCTGGTGCCGCTCTACGCGCTGTTCCTCTTCGTGTGTTCCGCGTGGGGCGGCATCGGCGGCTTGAGCGTCGCCGCGTTGATTCACGTGAAGCAGACCGCGCTGGCGTGGGTGGCGTTCGCCTCGGCGCTGCTGGGCTTCGGCCTGTTCCTCTTCATCACCGCTGATCAGTACCAGCACGTGGGCACCACGAAAGAATACCTCGCTGGTACGGCGAAGCTGATGACCGACGACAGCGCGTGGGTGACGGCGACGAACATCTCGCCCGTCATCTTCGGGCTCGCGGCGGTGGGCATCATCGTCGTGCAGCTGCGGAGGCTCCGCGCGTCGTGACGGTGCCTGCGAAGCCGCCGTTCATGGCGCGAGTCGGTCGGCGCTACTTCGCCAGCCGCTCGAGCAAGGTGCGCGCCTTCTCGTCGGGCGACGCGATTCACGTGCTCAACGCCGAAGAGCGCAGCGCACTCAAGCGCGTAGAGCTCGGCGCCATCGCCCGCGCCGCGCTCGTCGGCGCGCTGTCGGGTGGTGCGTGCGCCACGGCCGAGGTCTTCGCCGAGCGCGCCTTCGGCGGAGACTTCATCAAGTACTGGGGCTTCGTCGGCGCGGTGACGGTCGTCGCGTCAGTCTCCGAAATCGCCTTCATCTATTGGGACACGCTGCGCTCGGTGCACGAGCTGGCGCGCGTCGCGGGCATCGAGCTCTTCGGCGAAGACCGCGCGTCGAGCGACGACGCGTTGGTCGACGGGCTCGCCCGCGCGGCGCTCGAGCTGCCGAACCCGGTCGACATGGGTGTCGGCGTGAACCCGCATCGCGAAGCGCAGAAGTGGCGGCTGGTGGTCGCCTCGCTCGCGTACAAAGCGAAGGTCGGCGTCACCAACTTCGTCGTCAAGCTGCTCATTCGCAGGTTGTTCAGCCGCGTGGCGTTGCGCAGCTACCTGCCCTTCGTCGCGCTGCCCGTGACCGCTTCGTGGAACGCGTTCGTCACGTGGAAGGTGCTGCGCGAAGCGCGCATTCGTGCGCTCGGGCCCTCAGCCATCGAAGAGCTGGTGCGCGTGTTCTTCGACGCGCTGCCAAACATGTCGCCGCAAGGTCGCCTGTCGACGGTGCGCGCGGTCGCCAGCGCCATCGTGCGCACGCAAGACCTCCACCCCAACCTCGTGCGGCTGCTCTCGTCGGTCACGCGGCGCGCGGGTGACGTCGGCCACAACGAGCTCGATGACGTCGGGCAGTTTCTTTCGAACCTGAAGACGCTCGAGCCCGGTGAGCTGCGCGTTTCGTTGAAGGTGCTCGCCGTGGCGTGCGTGGTCGACGGCAAGCTCACCGCGCGCGAAAAAACGCTGTGGACCGAAGCCATGGCTGCGTCTGGAAAGTCAGTCGACTTTCACGGCCTCGAGAAGCTGCGCGCGGCCTTCGTGCGCGGTGACAGCATCGTCGACGACATGCAGCGCGCGTTCTGATCATCTGAACGCACGTTCATCAGGCGGCGCCCCACTGACGACGTTCTCGACCCCTGTGTTACCCGCCACGATTGCTGTTCAAACCAAGGCCGCGTTGGGGGGTCACCACATGTTGCGAAGAGACGATTTCATTCTTTTGTCGGGCGCTCGCAGGCACCCGGAATCTGACACCATCGAGCGCCTGGCCACGGAAGACGCCGAGCGGCTGGGCCTGCTCGACACCACGAACAGGCGCCGCTTTCAGGCCTTCAATACCCTCGTCGGCTACGTGTACCCGGCCGCTCAAATCGAGCGGGCTCGCATCTGCGCGCTGTGGTGCAACTGGCTCTTCTTCTTCGACGACGCGCACGACGAACGGGCTCCGGGATCTCCTGAGTTGAAGCTCGAGCACATCGCCGCCGGAGCCGAACGTGCGGTGGCGTTGTTGCGCGACGGCCACGCGCCCGACGACGTCACGCCGCTCGACAGACTGATGCTCGAGTTCCGCGAGCGCGCGCTGGCGCAGATGGGCGAGGCGTGGCTCGTGCGCTTCGTGGGCCACGTGAAGAACTACCTGCTGCACGGCACCCTGCCCGCCTGCCGGCACTACCTGGCCAACACCACGCCGCGCCTCCACGCGTACGAGCTGCAGCGCGAATACGACAGCGCCGTGTACACCGCGTGCGCGCTCATCGAGCTCGCGTACGGCACCAGGCTCTCAGACGACGTGCTGGCCGACCCCGACTTCGCGGGGCTCAACCGCGCGTGCACGCGCACCGTGGCCTTCTTCAACGACATCGCCTCGTACCCGAAGGAAGTGCTGACGCAGCGCAACCCGAACAACCTCGTGCACGTGCTCTCGGCGGAGCTGCGCGTGACGCACGACGAGGCACTGCACGAGGCCGTTCAGCTCGTGAACACCGACGCGCGCGAAATCGAGCGCCTCGAGCGCCGCCTGTGGATGCGCTACCCCGGCGACGAGCACGTGGCCTCGTACCTCATCGGCGTGCGGCACTGGCAGCGCGGCAACATCGAGTCGTCGCTCATCGAAGCGCGGTACCGCGCGGCCGCCTCACCGTTCGCCGAGCTGCGCTGCTGATTCCTGTTTTCAGGAATCTCGTTCCCGAATCCGGGAACAACGGGCGTCGAGGTGCATGCGACCTTCTCGGGTGGCGGAGATCCCTCCGTCACTCGAAAGGTGCACCACATGACGCAGATCAAGAAGGCCGTTACCGCTCCCCTCCGTCAGCTCCGCAGCCAACTCGCCGGTGAAAAGCCGGTCTCGCCCGCCCCGTCGCAGGTCACCGGTGGGTGGTTGCCGAAGGTCAACAAGGCGCCAGCGCCCAACCCGGCGCTCGACAAGGCGTTGTACGCGACCGCCGACGCGGTGAAGGCCGGGCTGCAGAAGGGCCTCGACGCCACCAGGGCGGTGAACGAAGCGACGGCGGGCCCGCGCTCCACCTCGAAGGACAGCTACAAGTACCAGGGCGTCATCGAGGTCGGCCTCGAGGCGCTCAACCGCACCTTCGAAGGCGGCGGCATCGACGTGAAGAAGGGCGTGAAGTTCATCGAGGACAACGCGAAGAAGAAGTGACCGGCGCCACACGCGTTGGCCCTTCGCCCGGGTCACGGCAGCGCTGACGAAGAGCGCCGCCGGGCCGGGGGCGGCGCGTCTTCTGTACGCGGTGCGCGACTGACCTTCGCTTCTGCCGGCGGGCGAGGCCCTTTTCGCGCGAGCACCACCGCGAAGAGCGTGTGTTCAGCGTCGAGCACGTACGCCGTGTAGAGGCCGGTGGAGCCGGTGAACGACAGCGGCGCCACCGCGTTCTCTTTCTGCTCGAGGTGCTTCGTGGCCAGCTCCAGCACGACGAGCTCACGTTCATCGGGTTGGTAGTGCGCCCAGAACGGGTCGCCGTCGGGCCCGAAGATGAAGATCTGACAGCCGGGATGGAAGGTCGTGAGCCGCTCGACGGCCACGTCCAGCATTGCGTCGGCGACGAGCCGCTCCACGGGAGTCATGCGGCGAAACGTACCCCTCGTCTGTTATGCAACGCGACATGGCCAACGAACGTCCGTCCTTCATGTCGCAGCTGTGCTTCGGCTCCATCGAAGAGGAGCAGATCCTCCCGTACCCGAAGATGAAAGACGGAGATCAGGAGGTCTTCAAGAACGTGCGCAGCTCGCTCGAGCAGCTGCTCAAGCCGCACGAGAAAGACTTCCGCGAGTGGGACGCCAAAGGCGAGATGCCCGACTCGTTCATCGAGGAGATGCGCCAGTTCGGGCTGTTCTCGCTGCTGATCCCCGAAGCGCACGGCGGCATGGGCATGTCGACCACGGCGTACTCGCGCACGCTGCAGGAGATCTCCCGCTACGACGGCTCCGTCGCCGTCACCGTGGGCGCGCACTCGTCAATTGGCCTGCGTGGCCTGCTCTTGTTCGGCACCGAAGAGCAGAAGGCGAAGTGGGCGCCGAAGCTCGCGACCGGAGAGATGATCGCCGCGTTCTGTTTGACCGAGCCGGGCGCGGGCTCTGACGCGGCGAGCATCAAGACCACCGCCGTCGACATGGGGGATCACTACGTCATCAACGGCAGCAAGCTGTGGATCACCAACGGCGGCATCGCGCAGTTCTACACGCTGTTCGCGAAGACCGGCGGGCAGGCCGAGCGCTCGAACATGACGGCGTTCATCATCACGCGCGACATGGAAGGCGTGTCGACGGGGCCACACGAAGACAAGATGGGCCTGCGCTCGTCGAACACCACCACCGTCATTCTCGACAACGTGAAGGTGCCCAAGAGCCACGTGCTCGGGGAGGTCGGCAAGGGCTTCAAGGTGGCGATGAAGATCCTCAACTCGGGGCGCACCGGCATCGGCGGCGGCTCGGTTGGGGTGATGAAGAAGATGATCGAGCTGTCGACGAAGCAGGCCAAAGAGCGCGCGCAGTTCGGCAAGCCCATCGCCGAGTTCGGGCTCATCAAGCAGAAGCTCGGTCACATGGTGGTCGACTGCTACGCGGTCGAATCAGCGGTGAACATGGTCAACCACTTCATCGACTCCGGCCACGAGGACTACGCGGTCGAAGCCGCCATCACCAAGGTGTTCGGCTCAGAGGCCATGTTCCGCACCATCGACGAGGCGCTGCAGATCGCCGGCGGCAACGGCTTCATGCGCGAGTTCCCCTACGAGCGCGCGCTGCGAGACTCGCGCATCAACCGCATCTTCGAGGGCACCAACGACATCTTGCGGCTCTTCATCGCGCTCACGGCGATGAACGAGGTCGGCAGCGAGCTCAAAGAAATCAGCGCGAGCCTCAAGGGCATCTTCGACAACCCCATCAAGGGCTTCGGCGTCATCTCTGAATACGCGCGGCGCCGCGCCTCGCTCGCGACCACCTACGTGAAGCGTGAAAAGTCAAAGTTCACCAAAGTGCACCCGGCGCTGCAGAAGCAGCAGCTGGCGGTGGAGTCGCTCACCGTCGACCTCGCCACCGCCGTGGACCGCGTGCTGCGCAAGCACGGCAAGAACATCATCGGCAAACAGTTCGCCAGCCGGCGCCTCGCCGACATGATGATCGACCTCTTCGTGCTCACCTGCACGATGTCGCGCGTCTCGACGGCCATCAGCGACAAGGGCGCCGCGTCGGTCACCAAAGAAATCGAGATCCTCGAGGTGCTCACGGGCCAGGTCGCCCGACGAATCAAGTCGAACCTCGCGAAGATCGACGAGAACGACGACGAGCTCATCAAGTCATTGGCTGATCACGCGCTCGACGCGGAGGCCTACAGCTGGGACAATGTGAGCTGACGGTCTCGTCACTCGGGGGGAGTGAATGGAAAATCGCAATACGGTCTTCGAAGCGCACCCCGGCGTCTGGGTCGTGCGCTTCGTCCCGGGGAAAATCACCGGACCCGAGTGCGAGCACCTGCTCCCGCCGCTGCTCGAAGCGAGCAAGACGGCGCCCATCATTCTCATCGCCAGCCTGCCGCAGGGCACCACGCTGATTCCTGCCGGGCTGGCGCCGTTCTGGCTCAACGCCATGCTGCTCAAAGGGCTGCGCGTGCGTGACATCGGCGTGGTGACCACCAGCCGCGCGGTGCGCGTGGTGGTGCTTGGTTTTCAGAGCGCCATGAAGCTGCGGGCCCAACCCCTCGGCGTCGAAACCCGCGCCACCGAAGACGAAATCGTCGCCTGGGCGAAGACGCAGGTCTTGCACGCACGAGAGTGAGAACACCCATCAGTTTCGCTGGGTTGTGGCTCTTGGGCGGCCGAACGGGGTTGTGCTAGTCGCCACAGAGCCATGACGCCTGCCCTCCCTGCCGACGACCTGCCTCTGGCCGACGCCGCCGCACCTGTTGAAGCGCCTCCGGTCGCCGCTGGTGCGCCGCGCAGCGAGAAAGACCTGCTGGTCGCGACGCGAGCCTTCACCGAAGAAGACAAAGCCAGGGGCTGGTGGGCCACGATTTCGTCGCTGACGCTGCTCACGGCGCTGACGGCCGGCGCGATGTTCTCGCCGTGGTGGCCGCTGCGGGTGGCGTTCGCGATTCTCGAGGGCCTCACCATCGTTCGCGTGTTCTGCCTGTTTCACGACTACCAGCACGGCGCGATTCTGCGGCAGTCGAAGCTCGCTGAGGCCGTGTACTGGGTCTTCGGCGTCTCGATTCTGGTGCCGCCCAGCGTGTGGAAAGAGAGCCACAACTACCACCACGCCAACAACGCGAAGATGGTCGGCTCGCACATCGGCAGCTACCCGGTCGTCACCACCGGCATGTGGAAGTCGATGAGCCGCGGCCAGCGCGTTGGCTACAAGTTGATTCGCAGCCCGTGGAACATGCTGCTCGCCGTCTTCACGGTGTTCACGTTCGGCATGTGCATCAGCGCGTTCGTGCGCGCGCCGAAGAAGCACTGGTCGGCGCTGGTGTCGCTGGCGCTCGTGTACGGCCTCGGCGCGGTGGCGGCGGTGTTCGGCCGCTTCGACCTCTGGGTCTTCGGTTGGCTCATTCCCATGTGGTGGGCGGCGATGGAGGGCGCGTACCTCTTCTACGCGCAGCACAACTTCCCCGGAGGCCACGTTGCGGATCGCCGCGACTGGACCTTCGTGAAGGCCGCGACCGACTCGTCGAGCTTCCTGGTGATGGGCCCGGTGATGAACTGGTTCACCGCCAACATCGGCTACCACCACGTGCATCACCTCAACGCGGCCATTCCCTTCTACCGGCTGCCTGAGGCGATGGAAAAAACACCGGAGCTGCAGAACCCCGGTCGCACCACCTTCGCGCCCAAAGACATCGCCGAGTGCCTCGCGCTCGGGGTGTTCGACCCCGAGAAGGACCGCATGGTCGGGTACCCGTCAGCTTGAGCTCCGACGCATCGTCTCCGGCCCTCGCGTGAGTGACTGGAAACAACTGCAGGGCTGGGGTGACGACTTCGAAAAGGCGATGAAGCCTTTCGCCGCGAAGGGCCTCGAGCCCGCGCGCGTGATTCTCGTGTACCGCAAGCAGCTCAAGGTGCTCTCGCACCGCGGCGAACACTGGGCGCGCACCAGCGGCAAGTTGATTCACGACATGGAAGACCAGGGCGACCTGCCCGCCGTCGGTGACTGGGTCGCCGCGCGCATTCCCGAGTCCGGTGAAGCGCTGGTGCAGAGCGTGCTGCCGCGCCGCTCGGCCTTCATTCGCAAGGTGGCCGGCGAGAACTCGCTGCCGCAGGTCATGGGCACGAACCTCGACACTGTGCTGGTGGTGATGGGCTTCGACCGCGACTTCAACCTGCGCCGCCTCGAGCGCTTCATGACACTGGCGTGGGAAAGCAAAGCGGCGCCCGTGGTGGTGCTGAACAAGAAAGACCTCGCGTACGATCTCGACGAGCAGCTCGCCGACGTGCAGGCCATCACCCGAGAAGCGCCCATTCACGTCATCAACGCGGTGACGGGCGAAGGGGTCGAGCCGCTGCGCGAGCTCATCGGGCCGGGAAAGACGGTGGTGCTGCTGGGCTCGTCGGGCGTCGGCAAGTCGACGCTGGTGAACGGGCTGCTCGGCGCCGAGGTCATGAAAACGGGCACCACGCGCGATGACGGGCGCGGTCGCCACACCACCACGCGCCGGGAGCTCCTCGTGCTGCCGCGCGGCGGCGCCATCATCGACTCGCCGGGCGTGCGTGAAGTGCAGCTGTGGACTGCGGGCAGCGGCCTCGCCAAGACCTTCGACGACATCGAGGCGCTGGCGAAGGGCTGCCGCTTCAACGACTGCCGTCACGACGCAGAGCCCGGCTGTGCGGTGAAGGTCGCGCTCGAAAACGAGACGCTCGACGTGATTCGTTTCGAGAGCTGGCTCGAACTGCAGCGAGAGCTCGCGCGCCTCGCGATGCCCGGCGACACGCGCCCACGCACCGAGACCAAGCGACGAGATCGCCGCGGTCACGGCGGCGGCCGCAACGCCTGATCAGCCGAGCGCGGTGCGGTAGTCGAGCTCCTGCTCGCCATCGAGCGCCGCGGCGTCGACCGACGCGCCGAGGAAGAACTGCTCGAGCGCGTCTTCGACGTCTTTCTGGGTGTCGGCAGCATTCACGCGCGAACGGAACGCCGACGCGCCGTGCAGGCCGTGCGAATACCAGCCCAGGTGGCTGCGGAAGCTGTGCACGCCCTGAAACTCGTCCTTCTTCGCGCGCTGCTCCGGCGGCAGCTCTTCGCGGTGTACGCGCGCCTCAGCCTGAAACGTCATGTGCCAGCGGAAGTGGCGCAGCACCAACGCGCAGCGCTCTTCATTCGTGGGCTTCGGCCCGCCGAGCAGCTCGCGGAACAGCCACGGGTTTCCCAGCGCGCCTCGGCCGATCATCACGTAGTCGCAGCCGGTGGTCTCGAGCATGCGCACCGCGTCGTCGACAGACTTCACGTCACCGTTGCCGATGACGGGGAACGCGTTGCCCACGTGGCGCTTCAAGTCGGTGATGACCGACCAGTCGGCCTTGCCCGAGTAGCCCTGCGCGCGCGTACGTGGGTGCACCGCGAGCGCGGCACAACCGGCGGCGCCCAGCACGTCGGCCATCTCGAGGAAGTTCTTCTGGTTCGAGTCCCACCCGGAGCGGATCTTCACCGTCACCGGCAGCCCCGTCGCTTCACGAATCTGCCGAACGATTTCGCCTGCACGCGGCGAGTCGCACAGCAGGCCCGAGCCCGCACCGGTCTTCGTCACCTTCTTCACCGGGCAGCCCATGTTGATGTCGATGATGTTGGCGCCGTACTGCTTCGCGATGACGGCGGCCTTCGCCATCACCTCCGGCTCACCACCGAACAGCTGCAGCGAGTACGGCGTCTCGACCTTCGGGTCGTAGCGGAGGTAGCGCAGCGTGCGCGTGTTGATGCGGAAGAGGCCCTGCGCGCTGATGAGCTCCGTGGGGCACAGCGCGGCGCCCTGCTCGAAGGCCAGCACCCGAAACGGCATCTCACTGACGCCGGCCATGGGAGCGAGGATGAAGCGGTTGCGCAGCGTGTACGGGCCAATCGGCAACATGGTGGAGCGCCTGTACCCGCTCACACCGTCAGGCGGAAGACCCCCAATGGAGAGCGCGCGCCGTTCACCTGCAGCTCGACGTCGTGGTCGCCTGAAAACAAGGTGCGCGTGCTGCGGTGCGAGAGCTCGAGCGTGCGGCGCACTTCGGCCTCTTCCCCGGGCGCCAGGTCGACCCGCCCGAGGCGAAACGGCTTCACCGACTTTCCCGTGCGCGAAATGAAGTGCACACGCGCCTCGACGACCACGTGCGTGGCGACCTCGCCGTCGTTGCGCACGGTCGCGCGAAACGTCACGCGCTCTCCCAGCTTCACCTTCACCGGCTGCACGTCGCCGCGCGCGAACAGCCTGCCGCCTCCGGCGCCGATGAGCGCCAACGCGTCGGCGTCGCCCTTCTTGAGCAACGTGCGCAGCCCGTGTTCGACGAGCCGACGTCGCTCCTTCGACGCGCCCTTGAGCCACCGCTTCGCGAGCTTCTTCACGAGGTCGGGGTGATCTTTCGAGAGGTCGTTCAGGTTGTTGGCGACCGAGCGGCGCACGTACTCGCTGGCGTCATCTTTGAGCGCCTCAAGCAGCGGCAACACCGGCGAAGGGTCGGCGATGAACGGCGGCAACTGACGGCCCCACGGCAAGCGCGTGCGCGTGCCTTCCGAAACGAGTCGACGCACGTGAGGGTTCTCGTCGCGCGCCCAGCGCTCGAGCTCCTGCAGCACCCGCTTCGGGTCGGCCAACAACAATGAACGAATGCAGAACTCGCTCGAGAAGCGCTGCGTGAGCTCGTAGTTCGCCGGCAGCGCGGCCTCGACGTCTTGCGGCCCGTGACGTTCGAGGAACTCGCTGAGCGCCATGTAGCGGAAGACGCTGCCGCCGTAGCCCTCGGTGACCTCGAGCGGCGACTCCATGGCGCCGATGAGGATCTTGAACGCCTTCGCCGGCTCGCGGGGCAGCGTGGCCTCGAGCGCATCGGCGATGTGGCGGGCGCGCGCCTTGAGCTCGAGCGCCTCGAGGCCTTTGGTGGCCAGCCGACGAAACTGCGCAGCGGGAAACGACCTCCACGCGCTGGTGAGCCGCGTAGCCAGCCAGTCGACCTGCTGCGCTCCGATGAGGTTTTTGAACGGCTCGGCCATGCGTGGGCTTCTAACCAAAGGCACGCGCACCGCGTGGGTGTTACACGGGCTCGTCGTGATTCGTTTTCGCTTCGGGCCATTTCCCGTCGAGTTCCACTTCAGCCACCTGCTGATCAGCGGGTTCATTGCGTACAGCTTCGTGGGCACGCCGTCGGCGACGAGCTGGCCGCGCGACATTCTCGCCGACGCAGATCACCCGCAACGCGCGGTGACGCTGGGCCTGGTGACCGTGGGGTGGATGCTGCTCGTCTCGCTCTCGGTGTTCGCCCATGAGCTGGGCCACGCGGTCGCCGCGCGCGTCTTCGGGCTCAAGCCGTCGATTCACTTCGTGGGCCTCGGCGGCGTGACGCAGGCGCAGGGCCTGCCGGAGCTCGAGTGGTGGCGCCAGGCGCTGGTGACGCTCGCAGGCCCGGGGGCGGGGCTGCTCTTCGGTGTCGTCGCCGGCGCCATCGCGCTCCTCGGAGGCGATGGCCTCGCAGACCCCGTGCGCTACTTCGCCAAAGGCATCTTCATGGCGAACATGTGGTGGACGGTGCTGAACCTCCTGCCCATCAGCGCGCTCGACGGCGGCAACCTCACGCAGCTGGTGCTCACGCGCATGCTGGGGCGCCCGGGCTTCCTCGTCGCGCAGCTGGTGGCGCTGGCGCTCGCGGCGGGCCTGCTGCTGTTCGCGTTCCTCGTGAGGCAGCCGTTCCTGGGCGTGGTGGTGCTGATGCTCTCGGCGCGCACCATCTACAACGTGAGCGCGTACTTCCGTGGCGAGCTGCCGGTGGGCTCTGTCGCGCACCCGCTCACCGTCGTCATCGAGCGGGCCGAAGCGCTGTACCGCGAGCGCAAGCTGCAGGAAGCCGCGATGCTGGCGCAGGGGCTGGTCGAAGCCGAAGCCACGCCGCCGATGCTGCGCAGCCGCGCGCACGTGCTGCTCGGGTGGGTGGCGCTCAAGCAGAGCAACGGCCGCCGCGCGCTCGACCACTACAGCCAGGTGCAGGGCTTCGAAGTGCCGGTGCACGCGCTCGCTGCGGCCTTCTCGCTCATCGGCGACGAGGCGCGCGCCATTCCGCTCTGGGCTCAGGCCGCGCACGCGACGCCCGAAGACACGATTCTCCACGAGTACGCCGGCGCGTTGATTCGCGGTGGGCGTGAAGCCGAAGCGCGCGCCCTGCCCCGTGTGCGTATGGCGCTCGCGTTCTCTGCGGCCGAGCGCGTGCACTACGTGCGGAAGCAATACGACGCGGCAGCCACCGTGGCTGAAGCCGCGTTTCGAGAAGAGCCGACGGCGCAGCACGCCTACACCGCCGCGTGCGCCTTCGCGCTGGCTGGAAAGCCCGACGACGCGCTGCGCCTGCTGCACCTCGCGGCGCAGAATGGCTACGCCGACCTCGACGAAGCCGAGCGCGACGCCGATCTCCGCTCGCTGCGAACGCGCGCCGATTTCGCCGCGTGGCTCGCCTCGCTCAAGCAAACACCGGCGTCATGACAGTCGGGTGACCGCGCCCGGCGTTGAATCCTCATTCATCACTCGAGGAGGTCAACGTGACCGAGGCACCTGCCAGCTACGACCCGAAGCTCGACCGCATCAACGGGTTCGTCAGCCTTCCCTTCATTCTCTTTCACCTGCTCATCGGGCTCGTCGCGTTCACCGGCGTCTCGTGGGAGCTGGTGCTGCTCGCGCTCGGCTCGTACTACGTGCGCATGTTCGGCGTGACGGCCGGCTACCACCGCTACTTCTCGCACCGCACGTTCAAGACCGGTCGCGTGTTTCAGTTCATGCTCGCGTGGCTCGCGCAGTCGAGCGCGCAGAAGGGCGTGCTGTGGTGGGCAGCGCACCACCGTCACCACCACCGCTATTCGGATCAAGAGCAAGACGTGCACTCGCCGACGCGCCGCGGCTTCTGGTGGAGCCACATGGGGTGGATCCTCGCCAAGCGCTTCGAGAAGACGAACTACGACGCGGTCAAAGACTTCGCGCGCTTCCCCGAGCTGAAGTGGCTCAACGAGCACTTCATGGTGCCGCCGCTGGTGGGCCTCGTGGTGCTGTACGCCATCGGCGGTTTCCCGTGGGTGGTGTGGGGCGCCATCGTGCCGACCATCGCGCTGTGGCACGGCACGTTCACCATCAACTCGCTCTCACACATCTTCGGGAAGCGTCGCTACCTGACGACCGACACCAGCCGGAACAACTTCTTCTTCGCGCTGCTCACCTGCGGCGAGGGCTGGCACAACAACCACCACTTCCACATGAGCAGCGTGAACCAGGGCTGGTTCTGGTGGGAACTCGACCCCACGTACTACGTGCTCAAGCTGCTCTCGTGGGTCGGCATCGTCAGCGACCTGCGCGTGGTGAAGCACGACGTGAAGCACGCGCACCTCGCGTACACCGACGAGCAACGCGCCGAGCTCAAGCGGCAGGAAAAGCAGCGCTTCGGTTCACGCGCTGAGCCGCGCCCGCCGACGCCCACACCCGAATCGATGCTGGCCACGCTGCTGCCGCAGCCGCAGCCCGCGAAGAGCTGAAGAAAAGAAAACGGGCGGAGCAGCGAGAGCCGCTCCGCCCGTCGTGTTTCAAAAGCAGTGGCGGCTTAGAAGCAGCCGCCGTAGCCCGAGACCATGCCCGCCTGGTTCGCCAGCGGGTTGCACGTGCCAGCCGCGCAGCTCGGCATACCGGCGTCGAGGTTGCAGAACGCGCGGCACGCCGGGTTGCCGCTCATGTCGCCGAGGCACTGCGAGCCCTTCACGCACTCGTTGGTGCCGGCGCAGGTCTCGCCGATGGCCTTCGTACCGCCAGGCACGCAGCCACCCGCAGTGTCGAGGAAGTAGCAGGCGTCAGTCGCCACGGCGCAGTTCTGCAGGAGCGGGTCGCACGCCGGCGCATAGAGGCAGATGAGCGAGCCGTGCGGCGCGTTGGGGAAGCTGACGAAGATGGCGCACGTGCCGCCAGCGCCACAGTCGGCGTTGCGGTTGCAGAACTTCTCGCACTTGTTGTTCACGCACTGCAGGCCCTTGGCGCAGTCGTCGGTCTGCGGGGTGCAAGCCGCGCCCTGCAGCTTGGTGCCGGCCGCGAAGCACTCGCGGGCGAGGCCACCGTCAGCCGACGGCGCGAGCACGCAGCGGTCCGTCGCCGTGGCGCAGTTCTGCGAGACGAGGTTGCACTCGCTCGCGAAGCACTGACCCATGCCCTGCTGGTTGATGGGCATGCACTGCTCGTTGGCGCCGGTGCACGTCTGCGACTGCACGTTGCACGACGCGCCCGCGCCGCCGCCCGTCGCCGTGCCGCCGCCCGTCGCGGTGCCGCCGCCCGTCGCGGTGCCGCCGCCCGTCGCCGTGCCGCCGCCCGTCGCCGTGCCGCCACCCGTCGCGGTGCCGCCGCCCGTCGCCGTGCCGCCGGTCACGCACACGAAGCTGGCCTGGTCACACACCGTGGTGGTGGCCGTGCAGTCGTTGCACGTCGCGCCGCCCTTGCCACACGCGCTGTTCGAGTTGCTGGCCGAGACCGGAACGCACTTGTTCGCCGAGTCGCAGCAGCCGTTACAGTTTTCGGGGCCGCATGAGCTGGTAGTGCCACACGAGGGCACGACTGCCGCCATGAAGCCGATGACAGTGCCAAGGACGAGAGGTTTGAAGTTCATAGGTGGCGCGAATGAGCACGCACACCTACCCACCGTCAAGCACACGGCCGTGAAACTTCAGGGCGTGCCGGCGTCTCCGGTGACGAGGTCGAGCGCCGCGGCCGCGCGGAGGCTGCAGGCCGCGACGGCGCCGCTGGGGTCGACGGCGTCTCCACCTTCTTGCACGGCGAGCACCTTGCGGCCCGGCCCGATGACGAAGGTCACGCGTTTGGCGAGCGTGAGGAGGAACGTCTTCACGTCGTACTGCTTCACGAGGCTCGCCTTGTCGTCGCCGACGAAGTGGTACTGCGCCTTGAGCGAGTCGCGGAACTTGCGGCTCGTGGCCGCGTCGTCGGTCGAGACGGCGATGATGTCGCCCCCGTGCGTGCGCACCTCGTCGTAGCGATCCCGGTACGCGGTCAGCTCACGCGTGCAACCCGACGTGAAGGCCCTGGGAAAGAAGGCCAGCACCACCGGGCCGCGCTCCACCATGCTCGAGAGCTTGAGCTCGACGCCGTCGACGGAGGTGACGGTGAAGTCAGGCGCGAGGTCGCCCACCACAGGCTGCGCGGCGAGCGCACTCATCAGCACGAGGGTCAGCATGCCCACGGTGTAGCGGGCGACTTCAGGCCGCGCCACCCTCGCGCATCTTCGCCCACACCGAGCGAGCAGCGTCGTTGGCGTGGCGCGCGACCTCATTCACGTCGAGCGCGAGCGCCTTTCGTTTCCACAACCGCCACAGCCCGTCGACCATCACCGACTCGACGCTGCGCGCCGACAGGCCGGTCAGCACATGCGCCGCGAGCGACGCGCCGTCGAGCGGCGTGGGCGAGTGGTAGTCGAGCACCAGCAGGTCTGCCGCGGCGCCGGGCTGCAGCGGGCCGACGGTGCTGCCGAACGCTTCGCTCGCGAGCCGGTGCCCATTGGCGATGAAGCGCAGCACGTCGATGGGCTGGCCTGAATCAGCGGTGCGCAGACACGCGGCCTGCGCCTCGGCGAGCACGTCGAGCGCCATGACGTCGGTGCCGAAGCAGCCCCGCACGCCGAACTTCGCGACGGTCGCGTGGCCCGTCTGGCTCAACATGTTGGAGCGCGCGGTGTGCACCAACCACGTGCCCGCCGAGATGAGCGACGACAGCTCGGGCCACGTGAGGTGCACGCCGTGCGAGAGCACCACGCGGCTGCCCAGCAATTCGTGGGCGACGAAGCGCTCGCTGGCCGTGGCGCCGAAGCGTTCACGGCTCTGCGCTTCTTCATGCGGGTCTTCGGCGAGCCGCGCGAGCAACAGCAGCGCGTTCTTCTTTCGCGCGTCACGCACGCCCAGCAGCGCGTCGTCAGAGAGCGAGCCCAACGAGCCCAGGCCGATGGCCCCGCGATAGCGACCGCGGGCGCGCTGCGCGTAGCTCACGCACTCCTCGAGCGCCTCTTCGCGCGCCAGCGCACCGGCGCGATCGCTCACCTCGAAGCCCAGCACCGCGCGCATGCCCACGTGGTTGAGCCCCTGCGCCACGCGAGAGAGCGCGCCGGTGACATGACGATGCGCTGCCGTGGTGTCGAAGACCGTGGTGGTGCCGGCGAAGAGGCCCTCGAGGCCGCCCGCCGTCACCGCCGCTTCGAGCGCATCGCCGTCGAGCACCTCTTCGAGCCGCAGCCGAACACGCTGCTCTGCTTCGAAGCCGACCGCGCTGCGTGGGTAGCCGCGCAACAACGTTCCATGAAGGTGATGTTGCGCCGAGACGAGCCCGGGGAAGAGCAGCTTGCCGCGGAGCTCGATGACCTCGTCGCCCGCACGCGGCTCGAGCACCGTCGCGCGCTCGACGATTCGGTCACCTTCGATGCGGAGATCCGCCGGCTCGACGTGCGCGGGCTCCACGTCCACCACCGTCGCGCCTTTGAGCAGCGTTGCCACGAGAGCCTGCAGGGTAACCCGTTTCTCAACTCCTGAGGATCCGACATTCGCAGGCCGGGCACTCTTCCCACCCTGACGCACACCTTGCTAAGCGCAGCGTCGCCTCTTTCGTTGGAGTTCAACTTGATGTCTGTGCGCCGCTGTTTGCCGTTGCTGACCCTGGCCCTGATTTCCTGTGGGCCGACGGAAGAGCTCAAAGAGACCGCCGCCACGCAGCGCGAAGAAATCGTCGGCGGCACCATCGCCACCGGAGACCCGGCGGTCGTCGCCATCGCGATTCGTTATGGCAGCCGCTACGAATCGCTCTGCACCGGTACGTTGATCGCGCCCAAGACGGTGCTCACCGCCGCGCACTGCATCAACGCCTACGGCTCGAACCAGACCTATTACGTGACCGTCGGCACCGTCGCCGCTTCGTCGACGCAGGCCGTGCGCATCGCCACGCAGATCAAGCACCCCAGCTACAACGGCTCGGTGTGGGACTTCGGCGTGCTGCGCCTGCAGGAGCCGCTGTTGGGCATCACGCCCATTCCCATGAACGAGACGGCGATGACCAACTCGCTGGTGGGCCGCAACATTCGCCACGTGGGCTTCGGCATCACCTCGGGCAGCGCGCAAGACTCAGGCACCAAGCGCGAGGTCACCTTTCCGCTGCGCAGCATTCAGTCGCTCACCATCGAGTCGGGCGCGCAGGGCAAGCAGACGTGCTCTGGAGACTCCGGCGGCCCGGGCTTCATGGTGATGCCGGGCAGCACGAGTGAGGTCATCGTCGGCGTCGTCAGCTACGGCGACGAGAACTGCATCTACGGTGGCTACGACGGGCGCGTCGACCAGGTCGCGCCATGGGTTCGCCAGCAGATGGCCGTGTGGGAAGCGCCTTCCTGCGAGCTCGACGGCAAGTGCCTCGCGGGCTGCGCGCCCATCGACCAGGACTGCGCGTGCGCCGCTGACGGCGTGTGCGACGCCGAGTGCCTCGACCCCGCGCTCGACGCCGACTGCCCCGCAGACTGCGTGCGCAACAACGTCTGCTCGCAACTGCCGTGCGGCCGCCCCGACGAAGACTGCGTGCCCGAGGGCTCGTTCTGCAACACGCCGGCGCAGTGCAAAGAGCGCCTGTGCGTGAGCGACACCCAGCACCCCGACACGTACTGCACGCGCGCCTGCAGCGCGGCGAACCCCTGCCCCACCGGCATGTCGTGCACCGGCGGCAGCTGCATCATGACGCAGCGCCCGGAGCGTCAGCTCTTCGAGAGCTGCTACGCGGCGACCGACTTCTGCGTCGATTCCATCTGCACCGGCCCGGCCAACGGCATCAGCCGCTGCGTGAAAGACTGCCTGGTGACCGCCGACTGCCCCAACGGCTCGGTGTGCGAAGCGGGCTCCGACGCGCGCCGCTACTGCCGCCCTGGCAACGTGCGCTTCACGGCCATCACCGTGCCTGCCGCGAGCGTCGCGCTGGGTGACGAAGCGCCGAGCTGCGCGTCAGTCGGTGGTGGCCTGTGGTTCCTCGGGGCGCTGCTGCTCCGTCGCCGTCGCGCCTGAGCCGAAATGCGGCAGACTCGCCGCCCGATGCGCTCCCTGGCCCTCATCGCGGTCTCGATGTTCGCGGCGTGCGGCGTGGCAGACGTGTCGGGTGCCGCCACCAGCACCGACGCCATCGTCGGAGGGCAGCTCGCGCCCGACGATGACGCCGTCTACATGCTGTACCTGCGCGGAGACGACGGCGCCGCCTCGCTCTGCACCGCGACGCTCATCGCCCCGCGCACGCTGCTGACGGCCGCGCACTGTGCCGACCCGCGCATTCTCGGCTCCAGCTCGGTGCGCATCACCGCCACCAACGCGGCAGACGAGAGCACCGTGCAGTTCGGCGTGAATACCGTGCGCGTCACCGAGACACGCCTGCACCCGTCGTGGAACGCGGCGACGCTCGCGAACGACATCGCGCTGCTGTTGCTCGAGCGCCCGCAGCCCGTGACGCCCAAGGCGTGGAACACGGCGACGCTCGAGGGGCGTGGAGGTCAGCTCGTCAGGGCCGTCGGCTACGGCACCATCGGCAACGGCCAGGCGTCAGGCGTTCGTCGCCAGGTCGAGCTGACGCTGCGGCAGTTCAACATCGTCATTCTGTCGCTGGGCGACTTCACCTCGCGCGGCATCTGCCACGGCGACTCTGGGGGGCCGACGTTCATGACCTTCGACGACGGCGTGGAACGAGTCATCGGCGTGCACAGCTTCACGCGAAGTGAGAGTTGCACCGACGGCGCCGACACCCGCGTCGACTCGTACACCACGTTCATCACGCAGTGGCTCGCCGACCGTGAAGACGAATGCGCTACCAACAACCTCTGCGCGCAGGGCGCGTGCGCCGTGCCCGACGCCGACTGCGTGGCGCCCGGCGGCGCGTGCAGCTCCGAGTTGCAGTGCGTCGGTCGCGTCTGCACCGACGACGCGCAGCACGCGCAGACGTATTGCAGCACCACCTGCACCGACGATGACGACTGCGCTGCTGGCTTCTCGTGCGATGTCGCGCGCGGGGTCTGCCAGCACGTGCAGCTGCCGACGGTGCCCCCGGGTGCGGCCTGCACGCCGGGCGCGCAGTTCTGTATCCGTGGCTCGGTGTGCACGGGGCCCGCGGGCAACCTGCGCTGTCGGGTGCCGTGCGGAATGACCAGCGACTGCCCGAACCCGGAGCGCTGTCTGGCCGGCGTCGACGGCGTTCGCGTGTGCACGGCGCCGCCGCCGATTTCGCTGCTGGCGCTCGGCGAAGCGCAGGGGCCGAACGCGGGGTGTTCGACGGGCTCCGAGGTCCTTACGTTCCTCCTGTTGCTCTTGTTTCAGCGACGTCATCAACGCTGAGCGGGCAGGTGTTTCCCGCGTTATGTCGGGCAGACTCGAACTGCCGTGGGGCCGCGTGAAAACAGATGGGGGTTGCTCGCGCTCGTCGTCAGCGTGGGCGCGCACCTCGCGGTGATGGCCTGGCTCTGGCGCCAGCCCCTGCCGCCCGTGGAGCCGCGCAACGTCACCGCAGAGTTCACCTTCACCGAACCTGAACCCGAGTCGCCGCCGGAACCCGAGCCGGAGCCCGAGCAGCCGCCGGAGCCGGCGAAGCCCCAGGTGAAGCCGAGCCCGCCGCCGCGCGCGAAGCCCGTGACGACGCCACAACCGGAGCCCGCGCCCCAGCCGCCGCCGTCCGATGTGCCTGCGGCGAGCGACGTGCCGCGCGATGCCCCGGAGCCCGAAGCGCCGCGCCCGTCGTTGCGGCCGAGCCTCGTGCCCGACTCGACCATCGTGATGCGCTTCGACGCGGGGGTGGAGCCGGAGATCATCGTCAACAGCGGGCTGCGCGCGCTCGAAGCGCCGAAGAACCTCGTGGGAGATCTCACGCGCGAGACGTTGGGCCGGGGCCGCGTCGATCGCGGGCTCGTGCACCCGTACTACTCGGCGCTGGGCAAGGCGCTGCTCAAGAACTGGGACGCGGATCGCGTCGCCAAGAGCGGCCTCAAGGGCCTCATCGAGCAGACCGGCGAGAACGTGAAGCTCTACAACGAGATCTGGCAGGACCGCGCGCAGACCTACGGCGGCTCCGGCAACCCCATGGGCGACACGAAGCTCGAGACCAACCGCCGCGGCGCCATCAACGATCGCATCGGCGGCACCAACGGCTTCGATCTCGAGCAGCGCAAGGAGCTCGCGCGCACGTTGAGAGACCAGTTCCGCACCACGCGTCGCGCGGTGATTCGGGTGGTGCAGAACACCGACGGCAAGGTGACGAAGGTCGAGCTGGTGCAGCCCTCGACCGACGCCAACATCGACAAAGAGGCGCTCAACGACGTGCGCAACGCGGCCCAGAAGCTGCCGCCGCCGCCCGCCGAGGCCATCGAAGGCAAGACGGTCATCTCGTCGCTGTGGAGCTTCGAGCTGGTGGTCAGCATCTCGCCGCCGGTGCCCACCTTCACCTTCGAGTTCGACGAAGCGCTCGGCTTCATCGACGCGCGCTTGCCTCTCGACCGCCGCATCTACAAGAAGGTGCGGCTGGTTGCCGTCGAGTGAGCCATGGCCGACAAACGACGTTTTGATCTCTTCGCGGAGCTGCTCCGCGACCGCTTCCCTGCCGCCACGCGGGTCTTCGACGTGGCCGGAGGTCAGGGCAAGTTGAATGACGCGCTGGTGCGCCGCGGCTGTCAGGTGACCACGTTCGATCGCCGCCACAAGCACCTGCCCGTCACCTTCGCGGAGCGCGACTTCACGCTGACCGAGCCGTGCGAGTGCGACCTCGTGGTGGGCATGCACCCCGACGGCGCGACGCGCGTCATCATCGAGTACGCCGCGCAGCACAAGCTGGGCTTCGCGGTGGTGCCGTGTTGTTCAGACAACTCGATGCCCTACAAACCGTGGATGCGTCACCTCGCGGAGCTCGCCACGCAGCTCGGCCTGACGGTCGAAGAGGTGGAGCTGCCTATGGAAGGCCGGGCGCGGGTGCTGCTAGGCCGACCTCCAGCCTCTTGAAGTCTCCCGCCGCCCGGTTTTCTGCGCAGCTCTTGCTCGTCGTGCTGACCCTGTCGCTGGTCAGCCTTGCGATCGAAGCGTTGTACCGCCCGCCAGACATGAACGTCTCGCGCTGGCTCGAGCTGTTTCCCCGCGCGGCGCTCGCCAACACGCTGCTCGCCGCGCTGCTCGGCCTGACGGTCTTCGCGCTCATCGGCCGCGCCATCACGACGGTGCTGGTCTCGTCGACGCTGGCGTTGATCATCGCGATGGCGCACGCCTCGACGCTCAAGACGCTCGGCCGCCCGCTCTTCCCGTGGGACCTGCTGTTGTTTCGTGAGGCCTGGGACGTCATGCCTTTCGTGACGGCGCGCTACGGGCTCGCCCCCCTCGTCATCGGAGCGGTGGCGCTGACGGTCGCGCTCATCGCGTCGCTGCGCTTCGGCCCTCGCATGCTGAGCTGGAAGCACCGCGCCGCGCTGCTGGTGCCCGCAGTGCTCGTCGTCGCGTGGCTCGCGCCGCGCCCCGACAAGGTGCTCAAGCCGCTGGGCGTTCGTCACGTCTATTGGATGCAGTCTGAGAACTACCGCGAGAACGGGCTGCTGCTCGCCTTCATGATGAACCTGCCGTCGGCCGGCGTGCAGAAGCCGGCCGCCTACGCGCGTCACACCGTGCAGGCCGCGCTCGGGCAGGGGAACAAGCACGAGACGCTCGAGGTGAAGCCCGACGTCATCGTCATCATGAGCGAGTCGTTCTTCGATCCGACGCGGCTCCCCGGCGTGACCTTCGAGCACGACCCGCTGCCCAACATGCACCGCCTGCAGCGCGAAGCAGCGTCAGGCGCGCTCTACGCCCCGGTCTTCGGCGGAGGCACCGCGAACACCGAGTTCGAGTTTCTCACCGGCCATTCGATGCGGTTCTTGCCGCCGGGCTCGGTGCCGTACCAGCAGTACGTGCGCCGCAAGCAGCAGTCGCTGGCCAGCATCTTCGCGGCCGAGGGCTACCGAACCGAAGCGGCGCACATCTACCATCGCTGGTTCTGGGAGCGGGAGCAGGTCTACCAACACCTCGGCTTTCAGCGCTTCACCACGATGGAGCAGGTCGACCTCTCGGAGCGGAAGACCTGGTACCCGTCAGACGCGCTGCTCACGCGGGAGATCATCAAGACGCTCGAGGCTGATCAGGCGCCGCTGTTCATGTTCGGCATCAGCGTGGAAGCACACGGCCCCTACGAGCCCAACCGCTACCCGGCGCCCGGCGTGCGCTTCGAAGGCCCGCTCGACGACGCGGCACGCGCAGAGCTGAGCACCTACCTCGAGGCGATCAACCACGCAGATCACGAGCTCGGCGCGCTCATCGACTACCTCGAGAAGCGCGGGCGCCCGACGGTGCTGGTGTTCTTCGGAGATCATCTGCCCAGCCTGCCGCTCACGTTGCGACAGACAGGTGTCGTCGACTCCATCGATCGCATCAACCAGCTCGAGCCGACGCGGCGCGCGTTCCTCTACGAGGTGCCGCTGCTGGTGTGGAGCACCGTCAAGCCCGGCCCGCGCTCGCTGGGCGCGATGAGCTCGACCTTCCTGGGCCCGCTGATTCTCGAAGAGACGGGCACGCCGGGCACGCCGTACATGGACTTCCTGGACGCAGTGCGGCGACGGCTTCCGGTGGTCTCGCCCAACCTGATCAGCGACGCCGACGGCGCGTGGCACGACGCGCCTCCCGGTGAGCTCCGTGCGCTCGAGGCCGACTGGTGGACGCTCGAGTACGACGCGCTCTTCGGAGACAATTTCATCGCCGACGAGCCGACCGAGGGCTGATCCGTGACAAGTGTGCAAACTGCGGCAACTTCTTCCGAAATTTGACGATCAAACGATGCGGGTGCCCGTGTAGCGTGCCCACCTCATTTGATGCGCCCGGTAGCTGTCGCCCTCACTGCTTTCTTCGTCGCCGGGGCGGCCCGCGCTGCGATCTATGAAAACACCGTCACCGTCGACGACGAGGAGGATCTGTTCGATCTCCAGCAGCGCGGTGACATCTCCGACGCGACCGCCGACACGCTGCTCGAGCTGATCAGAGAAGGCGTCGACCTCAACTCCGCCGACCGCGATCGCCTCTACGACCTGCCCGGCCTCAGCTACTCCGACGTCGACGCGATCCTCGAGTACCGCGCGGCCAAGGGGCGCATCGAAGACCCGACGGAGCTCGTCGCGGCCGGCGCCATCACCGCCGAGCAGCTGATTCAGATGGCCCCGTTCATCCGCATCGACGAGGCGCGGCCGGTGCTGCCGATTTCAGGAAAGATCCACGCCCAGTCGCGCTTCACCACCGCTGACGACGTCGCGCCGCCCGCGCTCCTGAGCGCCCGCCTGAAGGGCCCACAGAACCTCTCGGCCGGCTTCATGGCCTTCACCACGCGCCGCCGCACGAACGCGCCCACCTACGACGGGCTCAACGACGCCCTGGGCATCACCGACTTCCGCTACGCGCCGCAGCTGCCACGCGCCTTCGCCATGTGGGCACCGGGCAAGGCCAAGCTCGTCGTCGGCACGTACACCATCGGCTTCGGTGAACGGCTCACGCTCGACACCACGCGCCGCATCACGCCGCGCGGCATCTACCTCACCGACGACTACCGTCGGCCCAACGACCTCGCCAGTACGTGCCGCATCACCAACCCGGACGTCGCGACGGACCCGGCCTCGGCCTGCGACATGAGCAGCGGCGCGAACCGCTACATCACGCCCGACTACACGTGGCGCGAGGTGTTTCGTGGCGTGGCCGGCAGCATCGAAGACCTCAAGGTCGGCGACGAGGGCTCCATCTCACTCTACGGCTTCGCGTCGTACCAGCAGCGCTCCATCTACCAGTACGAGCTCTACGATCGACGCTTCTGCGACGACCCCCGCGAAGACAACAACGCCTCGTGCAAGGCGCCGCCGGTGTACGTCAACGGCGGGCCGGGCACGCTGAAGTACTCGACGCTCAACAGCGTCTTCGACGAGGTCGCCGGCGGCGGTCACATCACCTACAAGCCGATTCAGCGCCTCACCTTCGGCGTCACCGGCTGGGGCGCGCTGCCGATTTTCCAACAGACCCCGCTGCAGCTCGACTTCCAGGAATGGAGCCGCTACCCGACCGGCGGCGCCTTCGGTGCCATCGGCGCCGACGCGCACGCGGCGTGGCGCGCGTTCAACTTCTACATTGAAGGCACGCGCACCTTCGATCGCCGGCCCGGGGGCAACGGCGGCGGCTTCGGCATCGAGCAGCGCTCGACGTACAGCCCCAAGGGCCACGAGTTCGAGCTCTCGCTGCGCCTCTACGACCCGGAGTTCGGTACGCCCTTCGCGCGCCCCGTCAGCTCTCCCGACGAGATCGACGGCCTGCGTTCACGCAACGAGGCCGGCGCGCGCGTGCGCTGGTTGGGCCGGCTCAACCGCGACTGGGAAGCCCGCGTGCGCGCCGACTTCTGGGTGAACCCGTGGGCCATGGAGGGCTCGATGCCCGCGGGCGTCACCAACCTCTATGCGCTGGCCCGCCTCGACTTCACCGGCTGGAAGTTCTTTCAGCCCGCCGTGTGGATCGACGTGCGCAACCGCAACCTCACCAGCGACCAGCGCGGCACCTGCTCGAGCGGCACCACCGTGTACACCGAAGGCGACCCCTTCGTGTGCGGCGGCGATCTCTACCGCGCCGCCGTGCGCCTCGACTTCGCGCCGCTGGGTCGCAAGCTCCGCGGCACGGCGCAGGGCTTCTTCACGTGGCGCGACGACTTCCGGTACAAAGACAAGTTTCGCAACGACCTGCAGCTGTGGGTCGAATTGCACAGCCAGCCGGTGGACTTTCTCCAGTTCCGCGTGCGCACGCGCTACCTGAATCAAGACATCAGCGACCGCGCGTACCTCGAAGAGAACGTGTGGACGTACTTCGAGGCGAGCTGGCTCATCGGCCGCGGCACGCGCTTGTCGGCGCGCTACGACCTCTTCGTGTGGCTCGACCAGCGGGCCTCGACGCTCAACCGCTTCCCCAACCCGGAGCACCGCTTTCAGCTCGACGTGCGCTACGCGTTCTGAAGCCAGGAGATGCCGATGAAACTCACCCGCGCCCTGCTTCCCCTCGCCGTCATCGCGCTCGCCAGCTGCGGCACCACGCGTGAGACCCGGCGCTTCACGCGCGACGAGACCTCGGCGCTGCTCAAGAAGCTCGAGGTCGTCTCGCTCGACCTCGGCGAGTTTCCCTTCGAGGGCCCGTCGGCGGTGCTCGACGGCGACACCATTCGCGTGAAGGGCCTGCAGGCCTCGATGCGCCTGCTGGCCATCGACACCGAAGAGACGTTCAAGAAGCAGAAAGAGCGCGACGCCTTCGATTCGGGCTGGGAAGAGTACAAGAAGAGCATGCGCGGCAAGTCGTCGCGCCCGGTGAAGATGGCGACGCCCGCCGGTGAAGACGCGAAGACGTGGGCCAAGGAGTTCTTCTCGGGCGTCGACGTGCTGCGCCTCGAGCGGGATCACCCCGGCGAGATCCGCGACTTCTACGGCCGCTACCTCGCGTACGTCTTCGTGAAGAAGAACGGCGAGTGGGTGAACTACAACATCGAGTGCGTGCGCGCGGGCCACAGCCCGTACTTCGTGAAGTACGGCCGCAGCCGCCGCTTTCACCGCGAGTTCATCGAGGCCCAGAAAGAAGCGCGCGAAGCCAAGCGCGGCATCTGGAACGAGAAGGGCATGCACTACGACGACTACGAAGAGCGCCTGCGCTGGTGGGCCGAACGTGAGGTCGCCATCACCCGCTTCGAGCGCGACCAGGAGCAGACGCCCGAGTCACACATCGCGCTGACCCGCTGGGACGCCATGCTCAAGCTCGAGCAGCGCCTGGGCCAGGAGGTCACCGTGCTGGGCGCCGTGGCCGACGTGGTGCAGCGTGAAAATGGGCCCGCAGTCGTCAAGCTCGCGCGCAGCCGCACCTCGAACTTCGACATCGTCTTCTGGGACCGCGACGTGCTGCTCAACACCGGCTTGCAGTTCAAGCGCGGCGAGTACGTGCAGGTGCGCGGCGTGGTGAACAAATACCGCAACTCCCGCGGAACCGATTCTCTGCAGATGCAGGTAACCTTGCCCGGGCAGGTGCTCGCACCCAGCGAGCAGCTCGAGCAGATGTTGTCGACCGACTCCAAGGCCGGGGGCTTCGACAAGGATGACGGTGAATAAAATGAAACGCGTTTCCATGCTGTGCGCGCTCGCCGCGCTGTCTGCTTGCCCTCCCCCGACTGAAGAGAGCCCCTGCACGGCGCTGATGACCGGAGACCTCGTCATCACCGAAGTGATGCCCGACCCCGAAGGCACCGACACCGGTAACGAGTGGTTCGAGATCTTCAACGCGCTGGGCAGCCCCGTCGAGCTCAAGGGCCTCACGCTCGTCTACTCATCGGTCGATGGCTCCGGCAGCAAGACGCACGTGGTGCGCGCGGGCACGGCGCCGGCGCGCGGCTACTTCACGTTCGGCGACGTGCGCAGCGGCGCCAACCCCGCGTGGATTGGCTACACCTACAACAGCGCGCTGGGCTCGTTCTCGAACGGCAGCGGTCAGGTCGCGGTGCGCTGCGGCGAGCGCGAGCTCTCGAAGCTGGCGTGGACCCGCGCGACGGCGGCGGGCCGCTCGTACCAGCTCAACGGGGCCACGGAACCTTCGGCCGACCGCGCCGCGCTCGAGGCCAACTTCTGCGACACGCCCGTCACGCAGCCCGCGTATTCGGGAGGCAACCGCGGCACGCCCGGCGCTCCCAACGCGACGTGCGCCACCACGGCGGTCGAAGGCACCTGCGTCGACGGCAGCGGCGTGGCTCGGCCCATCGTGCGGCCGGCCGCTGGCGACCTCGTCATCACCGAGGTGATGGGTGACCCGTCGGCGGTGGCCGACGAGGTCGGCGAGTGGATTGAAGTGCTCGCGCGCACCGCCTTCGACCTCAACGGGTTGAAGCTGCGCACCAGCGGCGGCAGCTTGAACTCGCACCTCATCACCAGCCCGACGTGTCTGACGGTGCAGGCCGGCGGCTACGCCGTGCTGGCGCGCAGCGCGGTGGGCAACGGCAACCTGCCCACGCCGAGGTACGTGTACAGCGGCCTCAACCTGCCCAACAGCGCCGGCACCGTGAGCGTGACCTTCGCCGACGACACGCTGCTCGACGCGGCGACCACCTCCGCGCCGATTTCTGGCCGCAGCTGGCAGCTGGACCCCACGAAGCTGACCAGCGCCGACAACGACGACCCCTTGAACTTCTGCCCGGCCCCAGCGGCGTGGGCAGGCGGTGATTCCGGCAGCCCGGGCGTCGAGAACGCGCCGTGTGGCGCGAGCGTCGACTGCAGCGGTCGCGCGGCTGGCGACTTCATCGTCACCGAGGTGATGGCGGACCCCGACGGCACCGACACCGGCAACGAGTGGTTCGAGCTCTACAACACGCGCAGCGCGGCGCTCGACCTCACGGGCCTCACGCTGTACCGCCGCGCCGTCGACGGCTCCGGCGAAGTGCAGCACGTCATTCCGTCCGGGGCCGTGCCGGCCACCAGCTACTTCGTGATGGGCGACGTGCGCTCGGGCACCAACCCTTCGTGGATCAACTACAGCTACGGCGCGGGCCTCGGCGCGCTGTCGAACACGAGCGGCGTGGTGGGCATTCGCTGCGGCTCGCTGGTGCTCGGCGAGTTCACCTACACCAACGCAGCGCGGGCTGCGCGCAGCCGAATGCTCGACGGTGCGCAGCAGCCACCGACCGTGCCCTTCGCCATTGAAGCGAACTACTGCAACACCCCGCCGGGCACGCTGTACTTCGGCAACAACGCCGGTACGCCTGGCAGCGAGAACCCTGTCTGCGTGCCCGAGGCCACCACCGGCACGTGCATCGAAGACGGCGGCATGCGCCCCATCACCTCGCCCAACGCCGGCGACCTCGTCATTTCTGAGCTGATGGTGCACCCCGTGGCGCCCGCCGACACCTCGCTGGGCGAGTGGTTCGAGCTCTACGCGCGGGCGCCGGTCGACCTCAACGATCTCACCGTCTACAACAACACCAGCAGCTCGCGGCTGACGAGCAACGAGTGCATGCACGTCGAGCCCGGGCAGTACGTGCTGGTGGCCCGCAGCGCTGACCCGTTCGTCAACGACACGTTGCCCTCGCCGCGCTTCGTCTACAGCGGGCCGTCGTTCACCAACACGGGCAACCACCGCATCGGCGTGCGGCGCGGCGACGCCGGCGTCGACGAGGTGCAGTTCTCGGTGCCGTCGGCCAACGCCGGCGCGTCATGGCAGCTCGACCCCGCCGTGCTCGACGCCGTCGCCAACGACGTGTGGAGCAACTTCTGCCCGTCGACCGGCAAGTGGCTGCCCACGGGCACCAACTTCGGTTCGCCCGGCACGGCCAACCACGCGTGCATCGCCGCAGGGAGCTGCTTCGACGTGGCGCTCGACGCCGGCCGCGCGCTGGTGCCGCCGCCCGACGGTGACCTCGTCATCACCGAGTGGATGACCGACCCCTCGCCCATCTCGCACCCCAACGGCGAGTACTTCGAGTTCACCGCGCGCAGCACCTTCGATCTGAACGGCGTGAGCTTCGCCATCGCCTCCAACCCCGACGCCGGGGGCACGCTGCGGCCCATCGTCGCGTCGACGACCTGTGTGTCGACGACGGCCGGCGCGTACTACGTCGTGGGCCGCAACCCCGACGCCGGCGCCAACGGTGGGCTCCCGCCGTTCATCAGCACGCTGCCGGGCAACGGCCTCACCGCCACCACCGTCATCAGGCTGCTCAACCCCGACGCAGGCGTGGCCGACAGCATCACCGCGGTCGGCGGTGGCGCTGGCATCTCGCAGCAGGTCAACCCGCTGTTCCTCACGCCGGCCGACAACGACACCAACCACTGCCAGACGCCGGCGGGCACGACCTACGGCACCGGCAACCGCGGCACGCCGGGCCTGGTGAACGTGGCTTGCCCGTGAAGCAGTGGGTGCTGGCGCTCGCGCTGCTCTCGGGTTGCACGCCCGAGAGCAAATGCGGCCCGTCGAGCGGCACGGTGGAAAAGGTCATCGACGGCGACACGGTCCAACTGACCGACGGCACCAGGTTGCGCTTGTTGCTGGCAGACACGCCCGAGACGACCGGCGGAAAGAACGACTGCTACGGCCAGGAGGCCAAGACGTTCACCACCGACACGGTGCTGGGTAAAGAAGTCGCGCTCACCTACGACGAAGCGGGCTGCGTCGATCGCTTCAACCGCACCCTCGCGTACGTGAAGGTCGGGGCCGTCGACGTAAACGCAGAGCTCGTGAAGCGCGGCTACGCGTGCTTTCTCTACGTGCCGCCGTCAGGGGGCTCCCGCGAAGACGAGTTCGCGACCTACGAAGCCGAGGCGCGCACCAACCGCATTGGCATGTGGGGCTCGTGCAGCGCGATTCCCTGCAGTCAGTAAGCGGGCTTGGGTGTCAGCGCCTGGGCGAGCTGCCTCGCCTGGGCCTCGGTCGCGCAGCGGTACTCCTGCAACTTTCCACCGGCGCGTTCGAGGCGAACGACCCACACCCCGTTTTCGACGGTGACTTCCAGTCTCGGCGACAGCGACTCCGTCATGGCTGTCGCCAAGCCAAAGCACTGACCGTGCCGCAACCCAACCTCGCGGATTGCGTCGTGTAGGGGTCGAGTCAACGTGTGACGTATTTCGTCGCTGCAATGCAGCCACGCAAAATCGTCAGGGTCACTCGCCCCACTCCCACGCCGAGCGGTAGCCACCAGCGGCGGTGATGAAGTCGAGCCACCTCGCGTAGAGCGGGTGCGCGCTGAGCGTCGCCGTGTCGCCTGTCACAAACAGGTGACGACGCGGCCGCGTGATGGCCACGTTGAGGCGCCGCAGATCTTCGAGGAAGCCCAGCTGCTGCACTGCGTTGCTGCGCACGAGGCTCACCAGCACAGCTTCTTTTTCACGCCCCTGAAACGCGTCGACGGTGTCGACCTCCAGCTCCGGCACGTCTTGCAGCAGCTCACGGAGCAGCTGCGCCTGTGCGCGGTACGGCGAAATGACGGCGATGTCTGCGGCCGCGAGCCCCGAGGCCAGCAACGCGCGCACCCGCGCCACGATGAGCTCGGCTTCACCTTCATTTCGCAGCGACTCGGTCTGCGGCGTCTTCGACTCGTCGAAGCCTTTGCCTGCGGTGTCGACGAAGAGCACCGGCGGCGCGTCGAGCTCGTTCTTCAACAGCGGCGCGAGCGTGCGTTGCGCCACGGCCGGGTGCGCGCGCAGCTGCCCGCCGTACGTCGCGTCAGACGGAAAGCGCATGATGGTCTCGTGCATGCGGTGCTGCTCTTTGAGCATGCGCTTCACGTCGTCACCGTAGTCAGCGAGCAGCCGCTCGAAGAGCGAGCGCCCGAGCCCCTGCTTCGCGGCGTCCATCGAGATGACGGTGGGCGCGAGCTGCTGTGGGTCGCCGGCGAGCACCACGGTGGGCGCCTTCAAGAACGCGAGCAGCGACAACGGCTCGATGGCCTGCGTGGCCTCGTCGAGCAGCGCGACGTCGAACGCCTGGCTGCGCAGCACCGAGCCCTCGAGCATCGAGAGCGTGGCGCACACCACCTGCGCGCCGTCGAGGATCGAGCCGAGCGCCTTCTTTTCGAGCACGCGCGCGTCGTCCATCATCTTGTAGGCCTCGCCGCTGGCCTCGCGGGCGTTCGAGAAGCGCTCACGGCTGCGCCCCCGACTGCGTTGCTTGCGCGCATAGCCGAGCAGGTCGAACGCATCTTCGAAGAGCTCGCGCGCGAGTTTTCGGTCGGGGTGCTCTTCAACGAGCAGGTCGAGCGTGTGCTGCTGCAGGTGCGGCAACACACGCGCCGGGTGACCGACCCGAATCGCGTTCAGCCCCGCGTCGAGACACAGCTCCAGCAGGTGGTCGACGGCGGCGTTGCTCGCGGCGGTACACAGAATGCGGTGGCCCTGGCGCGCCCACTGAATCGCGAGCTCCGACAACACCGTCGACTTGCCGGTGCCTGGCGGGCCGTGCACGAGCGCCACGTCGCGCGCCGAGAGCGCGAGGCTGACGGCGTCGAGCTGCTCCGGGTTGAGCGGGCGTGACGGCGTGAATGCTGGCGGGCGGTCGAAGCGCGGCGGCGAATTGCCGAGCAACACCTCGCGGCGGTCACGCTTCTGCCCTGAGTCCATCGCCTCCCAGCGCTTGAGCGCTGTCTTCGCGCGCTCGAAGGTGACGTCGTTCGCGGTGACGTCGAGGCGCAGCCGGCCTTCCCCCATCCACTGCGGCGGCGGGCGCTCGAACGCGACGACTACGCTGGTGCGCGTGGCCGAGACGACGGTGCCCGTCGGCGGGTTCTCGACCTCAGCTTTGCGCGGAGAGACCGCGAGAATGTCACCGGGCCCCAGCCGCGTGCTCAGGCGCCGCTTCGACTCGTGCATGAAGGTGACGAGGTGGCGCCCGCCGAGGCCCACGTTCTCTTCGGTGGTCTCGACGTCGAGCACCACGAGGCCCCGCGCTTCGAGCTCGGCGAGCGGCAACTGCTGCTTGTCTTGCGCGAGGCGCCAGCGCTCGGCCTGACGCTCGAGCTCCAGCAGCCGCGCCAGCTTCGCGAAGTGTTCGACGTCACGTGGCATCGGGGGCTTCCGCTTCGAGAATCATGAGGAGCCGACTCAACAACTGCCGGAGCGCCTTCGCATCACGTTTTCCGAACGATGGCGTCAGGTCGCGCTCGATGCCGAGGAGCACGCCGGTGCCGTGGAGCGAGGCCGCTACACCCTTCTCCGTCAACGTGACCCGGCGGGCCCGCGCGTCAGCGGGGTCGACCTCGAGGCTCGCGAAGCCCTGGTCGACGAGCTCGGCCACGAGCTGCTGCACGGCCTGCTTGGTGACGTCGAGCCGGCGCGCCAGCTCGGTGATGCGAACGCCTCCGGGCTGCTGCAAGTACGGGAGCAAGCGCGTGTGCGCCTCACGGAGCGCGGTCTTCCCGGCCTCGGCGTTCACCGCGGCGACGCCACGCGCGTTCCACAAGTGCCCACAGCGAATGAGCACGTACCCGAGACTCGAGGCCTGCAACTTCTGGAGTTCATCAAGCGAAGGCTTCTTCATTTCGTCAACCTTACTTGACCTTCAATAGACAAGCGCGCTTGTCTAATTGGCGTGAGCGAGCTCAACGTGACCGACGAAGGCAGTGGATCTGTGGTGCTGTTTTCACATGGCACGCCGACGTGGTCGTACGAGTGGCGGCACCTGGTCGCCGCGCTGAAACCCACGCACCGCTGCGTCACGGTGGACCACCTCGGCTTCGGCAAGTCACCCCGTCCGGTCGACGGTGACTACAGGCCCGAGGCGCATGCGGCGCGGTTTCGCGGCGTCGTGAAGGCGCTGGGGCTGACGAAGTACACGCTGGTGGTGCACGACTTCGGCGGGCCGATTGCGCTCGATGGCGCGCTGGACGAGCCCGAGAAAGTCGACCGACTGGTGGTCTTCAATTCGTTCGCGTGGCCCTTCGAGGGCTTCGTGCCGAAGCTCGTGGGCACGGGGCTGTTCCGGTGGCTGTACCGCGCGTTCAACTTCTCGTTCGTCATTTCAAAGTCGGCGTGGGGAGACCAACAGACGCGAACTGCAGCGCTGTGGGCGCAGTACACGAGCGTGTTCCCCGACGCCGATTCGCGAGCGCGCGTCTTGTGGGCGCTGGCGAAGAGCATGACCGCGTCGCACGACTTCTTCGCGTCGCTTCGAGACCGGCTGTCGCGCTTCGAGGAGACGCCCGTGCACCTCGTGTGGGGCCTGGCCGACAACGCGTTCACGCCGGAGACGTTGCAGCGGTGGAAGACGGTGTGGCCGCACGCGACGGCGACGGAGCTGAAGACCGCCGGACACTGGCCGCATGAAGAGCAGCCGCAGGTCTGCGTGGAGGCCGTTCAGGCGTTCTTGAAGACGTGAGCGCCTTCGACGCGCACCGCACCGGAGTCGAGCAACGACTGCAGCAGCGCCACGCCGATGACCGCCTCGGCTTCTTCGCGCGTCATGCCGTCACGCAACAGCGCGAGCCTTCGTGAGGCGCGCACGCGGACCTTCTCGCCCGCAGGCAGCGCGACCTCGTTGAGCTCCTGCAGCGACGCAAACCGCGCCGACGGCTCGAGCGACGTCATTCGCGCGACGAGCGCCCTCCACGCTTCGGGCACCGAGTCAGGCAGCGCCGGCACGCCGACCTCGGTGACGAGCCGAATCACCTCGACGTCTTCGTCGGCCATGAAGCACGTGCGCCCCGCCAGACATTCCCAGAGCACCACGCCGAGCGAATATTGATCGCTCCGCGCGTCGGCGACGTCGTCCATCAGCTGCTCCGGCGCCGAATAGCCGTACTTCCCGCCGCCCTCGCCTTCACCCGTGAGCGACGCCACGCCGAAGTCGATCAACCGCACGCGCCCGTCGACGCCGAGCAACAGGTTGTGCGGGCTCACGTCGCGATGAATGACCGGCGACGCGCGGCCCGACGCGTCACGTGCGCCGTGCGCCGCAAGTAGCGCCGACGCCCCATCGAGCGCCACGCGATGCACTTCAGCCAACGTCAGCGCTGGCCCTGCTTCGAACCGCGACTGCAGGTCTGAACCTTCGACGTACTCCATGGCGATGAACCACTCGCCGTTCACCTCACCCAGCTCGAGCATGCGCGCGATGCACGGGTCTTGAAGGCGGGCGATGACGCGCGCCTCGTGAATGAAGCGGTCGAGCGCGTCTTGTCGCTCGGCGAGGCCACGCAGCACGCGCTTGAGCACCACGGGCGCCGACTCGCCCTTTCGAGCGAGCCACGCTTCACCCATGCCACCCGCGCCGAGCCGACGGAGCAGCTCGTATTCGCCGAACGTCTTCAGCGGACCTCGACGACCTGCATGGAGCCGATGAGCGGGGTGATCTCCGCGCTGCTCTCTTCACCCACGGCGAGCCGCGCCGGGTGCGCGATGTCTTGACCGAACGTGGGGTCGAGCTGCGTCCACTCACCGACGTAGGCCTCGACCCACTCGTGCCAGTACAGCGCGGGCACGTTGTCGTCATTCATCAGGTACACGAGCCCGTCGACGCGGCGCGAGGGAATGCGCAGCGCGCGCAGCAACGCCACCGACAACAACGAGTGCTCGGTGCAGTCACCACGCTTGAGCGCCAGCACGTCGCTCGCGCTGTCTGACGACGCGCCGTAGTCCTTCTGAAGGTTCGTGAAGACCCAGCGGTTCACCTTGCGCGCCACCGACCACGCGTCTTTGTCGTCACCGGCGATCTGCTTCGCGAGCTTGACGATCTCCGGGTTGTCAGACTCCACGGCGATGGTGGCCTTCAGGTTCGCGCCACCATTCGGGTCGATGAGCGGGCGCGGCTTGAGCACCTTCGGCGCCGCCGCAGAGACGACGACCTCGACCTTGCCGCTGCCCAGCCCCTTCCACTGCTGGCGATACGTGTTGTTCCAGAAGCGCTCGGGCACGCCGGTGAGCACCATCGTGAACTTGCCGGGCACCGTCTTCGCTTCAGGCGGCGCAGGCTTCGGCAACGTCACGCGCGTGAGACTGAACACCTCGACGAGGTCGACGCGCTTGGCGACGTCTTCGGGCTCGAGGAACGCGTTCATCGTAGGGCCGAAGCGCACCTCGACCATGCGGCCGTTGTCGTCGACGTAGGCCTCCGTCGGCACCTTCTCTTTTTCAGAAATGGTGATGGCCTTCTTCAACTTCGCGGTGACGCCTGAAACGGTGCGCGTCTCGGTCGCGCCGACGCTCGTCGTGACGCCGTACTGCATGAGGTCGGTGGAGTCGGTGATGGTGCCGCTGACGGGAGCGTTGCGCTTGAGCGCCACGCGCGCCTGGTCTGCGTCTTCGACGACCTCCTTCGACGCGGGCAGCATCTTCACGTCGTTGGGCAGGCCCGGCTTCTTGCGCAGCACGCGCACGCCGGTCGGCAACGTGGTGCCTTCGAGGCGCTGCTCGCCGCCGTCACCCGACTGCTCCATCACGAACGAGAGCAGCTTCCCGCCGGGCTTCGATTCGTAGACGCGCGTCTCCTTCATCTTGCGGTCGGACACCTCTTTGCCGACCTTCGCCATGAAGTGCAGCTCGGTGACCGCGGTCAGCGTCTTCTTGTCTTCCGACAGGACGATCTGACTGAACATGTACCCAATCTTCTGGCCCTTCAGGTACAGCCCCATGAACTCGCCCTGCGGCGGGCGCGCGACGGTGGCGGTGTCAGACAGCGCGGGCCCGGCAGCGAACGCAGACGAAGCGAGCAGCAGCGAGATCAACAAAGACGAACGCATGGGTTCCTTTCGCACAGCGCTCCAGACGCAGCGCGCCCAACCCTATGCATCGGATTGTTCGACATGCATCAATCAAACAGAGCGCCCATCCGGGAAATGGCCGGGTAGGAGTTGGCCATGGCAAAGACGCTCCCGAAGACCGGCACCTCACGCGACGCGGTGATGCAGCAGCTGCGCGCGCTCCACGGTGAAGACGCGAAGTGGAAAGACGGCCGCACGTTTTCGCTCGTGTACTTCGCGGGCGATGAAGTCTCGGCGTTGCTCAAAGACGCGTACTCCGAGTTCATCGCCGAGAACGGCCTGTCGCCCGTCGCATTCCCGTCGCTGCGTCAGATGGAGTGCGAAGTCGTGTCGATGGCCGCGTCGCTGCTGAGCGGTGACGACGACGTTCAAGGCACCATGACGTCGGGTGGCACCGAGAGCATCATGATGGCCATCAAGTCGGCGCGTGAATGGGGCCGCAAGGTCAAAGGCATCAAGCGGCCGCACGTCATCGTGCCTGCGTCGGCGCACCCGGCGTTCGACAAGGCCGTGCACTACTTCGACGTCGACTACGACCACGCGCCGCTGCTGCCCGACTTCCGCGTCGACGTCGCCGCGATGGAAAAACTGATTCGCCCCGAGACGGTGCTGCTCGTCGGCAGCGCGCCGGCGTACCCGCAGGGCGTCATCGACGACATCACGGGCATCGCGGCGCTGGCGAAAGCGAAGGGCCTGCTGTGCCACGTCGACGCGTGCCTGGGCGGCTTCTTCTTGCCGTTCGCGCGCAAGCTGGGTCGTCAGTTGGCGCCGTTCGACTTCGCGGTCGACGGCGTCACCAGCATGTCGGCCGACCTCCACAAGTACGGCTACGCAGCCAAGGGCGCGTCGGTGGTGCTGTACCGGAGCGGCGCGCTTCGGCAGCACCAGTTCTTCACCTACGCGGGTTGGAACGGAGGGCTCTACGCGTCTCCGTCGTTCTGCGGCACGCGGCCCGGCGGTGCGATTGCAGCCGCGTGGGCGGTGATGCACCACCTCGGCGAAGAGGGCTACCTCGCGCGCGCGCAGTCGATCCTCGACTCGACGAAGCAGATGCAGGAAGCGATGCGCGCCATGGGCCTGACGGTGTTGGGCGAGCCGGTGGCCGGCGTGTTCGCGTTCAACAGCGACGCGGTCAACGTGTACGAGTTGGGCGACGCGATGGACGCGCGCGGCTGGAAGTTGGACCGGCAGATGAACCCGCCCGCGCTGCACGTGATGGTGACGCCCGCGCACGCGGGCCCGGTGCTCGAGAAGTTCCTCGCTGACTTGAAAGACTGTCTGTCGAAGTTGAAGGCCGGTGAGCCCGCGCCCGACGGCAGCGCCGCGATGTACGGCATGGTCGGCTCGATTCCAGATCGCCAGCAGGTCGACGGCTTCCTCGTGGAGTTCCTCGACGGTCTCTTCAACCGCGCTTGAACCTGTTGCTGGTGCTCGCAGGCATCGTCTTCGTGGCCTTCCTCGTGGAGGCCGCGGCAGGCTTCGGCTCCATGGTGGTGGCGCTGACGCTCGGCGCGATGTGGTTCGACGTGAACACGTTGCTCGCGGTGCTGGTGCCGGTGAACTTCGTGTTGTCCTGCTACCTCGTGGCCGTCGGGTGGAGGCACATCGACTGGCGTTTCCTGATGACGCGCATGGTGCCGTTGATGGCGCTGGGCCTGGGCATCGGCACGCTCGTCGCGACGCAAGCGACGCAGACCACGTGGCTCAAGCCGACGTTCGGCGTCTTCGTAGTGGCGGTCGCGGTGTGGCAGCTGCGCGGAGGAAGCGAGACGAAGTCGCTGCCTGAACCCGCGCGCGTCGCAGCGCTGCTCGGCGCTGGCGTCATTCACGGCATCTTCGCCACGGGCGGGCCGCTGGCGGTCTTCGTCTCGGCGCGCGAGCTGCCGCAGAAAGCGAAGTTTCGCGCCACGCTCTCGATGCTCTGGGTGGTGTTGAATGTGTTGGTGCTCGCGCGACTCGGCTTCGAAGCGCAGTTGACGTCGACGTCGCTGCGCACCAGCGGGTGGATGTTGCTGCCGCTGGCCGCAGGCATCGGCGTCGGCGAGTGGGTGCATCACCGCCTCGACGAAGCGCGCTTTCGTGTGGTGGTGGCCGCGCTGCTGCTCATCGCGGGCGCGGTGTTGACGGTGCAGTCGCTGCGAGGTGTTTCGTGAACGTGGTGCACGCGCTGTTCTGTCTCGTCGTTCCGGCCGCCTCAATCTGGGCCGCGGAGCGCTTCAAGCCGGCGAAGGTGCTCGGCCCCGTGGTGCTCGCGTACGCGGCGGGCATCATCTTCGGCAACCTGCCGGGGCTGCGCCTCGACGAAGGCTTCGGGCAGAGCCTCGCCGGCGGAGCGGTGTTGCTCGCCGTGCCGCTGCTGCTCTTTTCGACCGACTTGAAGGGCTGGCTCAAGCTCGCGCGCAACCTGCTGCTCTCGTTCTTCTTCGCGTGCGTCGCGGCGGTATTGGCCGCGGGCGTCGTGGGCTGGCTGTTCCGCGCCTCTACCGACGAGTGGTGGAAGATCGCCGGCATGCTGGTCGGCGTGTACGTCGGAGGCACGGCGAACATGTCGGCCGTCGGGCTCGCGCTCGAGGTACGTGAAGAGACATTCGTGGTGCTGAACACCGCCGACCTCATCTGCGGCGGCGCGTACCTGTTCTTCGTTTTGTCGGTGGCGCAGCGGCTGTTGATCAAGGTGATGCCGCCCTTCAAAGCGGAAGCGCACCACGAGCTCATCGAACACGAAGGCGAGACGCTCTCGAAGTGGACGCGCGCGCACATCGCGCCCATGAGCAAAGCGTTCGGCCTCACGGTGTTGATGGCGGCGCTCGGCGTGGGCGCCTCGATGCTGCTGGTCGGCAAGCTGCACATCGGGCTCGTCATGCTGTGCATCACCACGTTCGGCATCGCCGCGTCGCTGTTGCCGAAGGTGCGCGCGCTGCACGGCAGCTACGAATTGGGTGAGTACGCGTTGCTCATCTTCTGCGCGGCGATGGGCTCGCTGGCCGACGCGAGCAAAATCAGCGGCACGAGCCTCATGCTGTTGTCGTTCGTCTTCATCGTGATGGTGGCCGCGGCCATCATTCACTTCGCGTTGTGCGCCGCGTTTCGCATCGACGCCGACACCGCCATCATCAGCTCGACGGCCACCATCTTCGGGCCGCCGTTCATCGGGCCCGTCGCCGCCGCGCTCAAGAATCGCGCGCTCGTGGGGCCGGGGTTGACGCTCGGGCTTGCGGGCATCGCGCTGGGCACGTACCTGGGCCTCGCGACGGCGTGGGTGCTCAAAGCCTTGGCCGGACCGTGACGACACGAGGAGCAGCGATGACCATCGATGAAATGAAGCGCCGCCTCGCCGCAGACAGCGAGGCCTGGAAGCGCTGGGTGAAGAACCCGGCCAACGCAACGGCGCTCGAGAAGCTGACCGCGGCCATCCGACTCGAGACGACGGCGCGCATCGCTGCGTTCCTCGGCTCGAAGACGTGGGGCACCACGAAGGCCACGAAGGTCGAACGACTGCTCGCGCTGGCCAACGTCGGCGCCACCTACGACGACGCCATCGACTCGTTGGCCGCCGTGACCGAGGTCGCCGACGGGCGCGCCGCCGCCGACGCATTGCTGGGGCTCTGAAATGAAAAAGCCCGACACCGCAAAGATGTCTGCCGTGCAGCTGCTGGCGTGGCTCCGCGCCTTCGAAAAAGAGAACCCCGAGCCCGACGACGAGGGCTGGAGCAGCCCTGCGTTTCAGGCCTTCGGCCGTGGCGTCTACAAGCAGCTGTGGCTGCGCGTAGGTGCCGCGCTGGGCAGCGAGACCTTCAACGACAAGAAGAAAGAGTCGCCCGCAGAGAAGCTGCTGCGCGTGCGGCTCGCGGCCATGAGCCTGATGCAGGTCATCGAATACCTGCAGGCTGTCGAGCAGTCCTCCTGACGCTGACTCACAGACCAGCAGCCGCGACCTTCTCGATTTCCTGCATCCACTCGCGCGTGGCGTCGTAGTCGTCGACCTTCACCGACAGGCTCCACTCGTTGCGTGACCAATGCGCAACGCCGAGTCGGTACGCGCGCTGCGCTTCGGCGGCGCCACCGAGCGAGTCGGCATACAGGCTCGCGTACGCACGGCCGTAGACCTGCTTCTTCGTCGCATCGCAGCGCGTCGAGCTCTCAGACGACACGCACGCGTCTTCGTCTTTGTCGTCGAACACCCAGCCCTGCTTCGTGATGCACGCGCGGAGCCCGGCTTCGTCGAAGCGCCCCGCAGCAACGCACGCGTCAAGCAGCGCCTCCGCCGACATTCGTGTCGACTGCCGCGTCTGCACGAACACCGTGCCGAACGCCTTCACCGAGTACTTCACCGAGTCTTTGAACAGCGCCGCCGCGTCTCGCGCCCCGCTCGCCGTGAACGCATGGTTGACGTTGATGATGACGTGCTCGTCGTGACGAACGCCCTCGCACTGCACGGAGCCGTCGTCGTCCACCCGGGGCTTCTCGTGCGCAGCCCACCCTCGCTCCGCCAGGAACGCAGCGCACTCCGCGCCGCCCCACCTCACGAGCACCTTGCCGAGCTGGTCGTCACGTGACGGCTTGCAGGCCGACAGACACACCAACGTCACGATGAACAGCGCGCGCATGCGCGGCAAATTCGATTGAATACGATTTAATTGCAACCAATTTAAATGCCGTGCATCTAGCTGGCGTGAACCCGCTCCTGCTCGACCACCAGCTCTGCTTCTCGCTCTACGCGGCGTCGCGGGCCATGACCGCGGCCTACGGGCCGCTGCTCAAAGCGCTGGGCGTCACCTACCCGCAGTACCTCGTGTTGATGGTGCTCTGGGAAAGCGACGAGGTGTCGGTGAAGCACCTCGGTGAGCGCCTGCACCTCGACTCAGGAACGCTGACACCGCTGCTCGGAAAGCTCGAGCAACGACGGCTGGTCACCAGAGCGCGCGACGCCGCCGACGCCCGGGTGGTGCGCGTGTCGCTGACGACTTCAGGCCGCGCGCTGCGAAAAAAGGCGCTCGCCATTCCCGAGAAACTTCTCTGCCAGTTCGGCATCACGCTCCCCGCCGTCGCCCAGCTCCGAGGCGAGCTGACGGCACTCACCCAACACCTCCGCGAGGCGAACGCGGAGGAAAGCAACGAGGAAGACACGCCATGATCAACACTCCGCTCTACACCGCCAACGCGACGTCCAAGGGAGGCCGCGGTGGCAACGTGAAGTCCGACGACGGCCTCGTCGACTTCAACCTCACCGTGCCGAAGTCGATGGGTGGCGACGGCGCGAAGGGCACCAACCCCGAGCAGCTCTTCGCCGCCGGGTACTCCGCGTGCTTCGCCGGCGCGTTGGGCCTCGTCGCGCGCACGCAGGGCATCAACCCGGGCGCGTTCACCATCTCCGCAGAGGTCACCATCGGCAAAGACGAGACCGGCTACGGCCTCGCCGCGAAGCTCACCGGCTCGTTCCCCGAGCTCGACAAGGCGAAGGGCCAGGCGCTGATGGAGGCCGCGCACCAGGTGTGCCCGTACTCGAAGGCCACGCGCGGCAACATCGCCGTCGAGCTCGCCGTCGCGTGAGGCCTGCGCGCGGCGCGTTGAGGAGCCGACGGCCGCGCGAAGTGACCTCTGTCGAACAGGCGATGACGTGCCCGTGAGTGGTGCCTATATCGACGGCATGCACTTCGACTTCATCGCCGGGAAGTTCTCGTCAGCAGCAGCGCCCGACGGAGAGCTGGTCGTTCGCAGCCCGGCAGATCAAGACGACGTCGTCGCGACCGTGCCGTGGGCGACTTCTCAGCTCGACGCGGCGGTCGACGCAGCGCGTGGTGCGTTCCCCGCGTGGAGGAAGCTCGGGCAGGCCGCACGCGCGGAGCTGCTCAAGAAATACCAGGCCGCGCTCAAGGCGAACCTCGACGAGCTCACGCGCGCCATCTCTCGAGAAATCGGCAAGCCGCTGTGGGAAGCGAAGACCGAAGTGCAGGCGATGATCACCAAGGTCGACGTGACGCTCACCGAGGGCGCCGCGTTCACCAGAGACCACCGCATCGAAGATCTCCCCGGCGAGATCCGCCATCGACCCCACGGCGTGGTGGCGGTGATTGGGCCGTTCAACTTCCCCGGTCATCTGCCCAACGGGCAGATCGTTCCTGCGCTGCTCACCGGCAACACGGTGGTCTTCAAGCCGTCAGACAAAGGGCCGCTCACCGCCGCGTTGATGGCGAAGTGCTTCGAGGCCGCGGGGTTCCCGGCCGGCGTGTTCAACGTGGTGCAAGGCGCGGTGCCAGTGGCAGAGCAGCTCGTCACGCACCCGGGCATCGACGCGATTCTCTTCACGGGCTCGGTGCCCGTCGGGCAGAAGATCGTCGCCGCCAACGCGCACCGCCCCGGCGTGCTCGTGGCGCTGGAGCTCGGCGGCAAGAACGCGTCGTTGGTGTTCGACGACGCAGACCTCGAGCGCACCGTGCGTGAAGTCGCGTTCTCGGGCTTCGCGACGGCGGGGCAGCGCTGCACGGCGACCTCGCGCATCTACGTGACGAAGGGCATCGCCGACGCGTTCTGCGAGCGGCTCGTGACCGCAGCGAAGAACGTGGCGGTCGGGCACCCGGCTGATGACGGCGTGTTCATGGGCCCGCTGATTTCTGAAGCAACACGCAAGCAGCTGCTCGCGGCGCAGCAGCTCGCGGTGAGCGGCGGCTACGAAGCGCTCGTGCCCGGCGGCGTCTTCGATGCACGTACGCGCGGCTTCTACGTGAAGCCCGCTGTGCATCGGACGCAGGGAGCGGGAACCGTCCGTGGGTACTCCGACACCGAGCTCTTCGCGCCGGACCTCGCGGTGCACGTGGTCGACGACGTCGACGAAGCCATCACGCACGCGAACGCGACGTTGTTCGGCCTGTCGGCGGCCGTGTTCACGAAGAGCGAAGCGCTGTTCGAGCGCGCTGCAGACTCACTTCGCGTGGGCGTGCTGCACTGGAATCGCTCGAGCGCAGGCGCGAGCGGGCGACTCCCGTTCAGCGGCGTGAAGGCGAGCGGCAATCACCGGCCCGCCGGCATCTTGATGGGGACGTCGTGCGTGTACCCGATGGGCGTCTTGCTGCCGCCGAAGGCCGACGCGCCGTTGCCCTCGTGGCCCGGCATCACGTTCTGAGACTGAAGATGCCGTCGTAGAGCAACGCGTTCAGCCCGATGCACGTGGCGCCGCATGCGAGCGCGCCTGCGAGCAAGGCCAAGACGACGCGCGTCATTCGACGGGGTCTGGAATCGACTCTTCGCTGGGCTCTTCTTCGACGTGAATCGTGGGCTCGTCGTCAGAGGCCCCTGCGGTCCGCGGGCCGTCTTTCGCGATGACGTACCACTGGCGACCCTGCTGCACGCGCTGGCACAGGCCTTCTTTTTCGGCGGCCTCGAGCAAGCGGCTGAACGACGAGAAGCCGTGATCGCGCTCGTCGAAGTCGGGCTCCTTGCGCACGAGCGTCTCTTTGATGAACGACGGGTTGAGCGGGCCCGTCGCGCGGCCGAGCAGGCTCGAGAGCACCTGGCGCGCGATCTCCGGCACCTCGCGCTTCTTCGACTCCGCCTTCGGCGCTTTGTCGTTCCTCTCGGGCTTCTCGCCCTTCTCAGGCTTCTCTTTCTTCTCGCGCTCCACGCGCGGCGCGCGCTCCGAGCGACCTTCGGGGCGGAGGTAGATGAACTCGTCGCAGGCCTTCACGAAGATCGGGCTCGTCGACTGCTTCACGCCGAGGCCGATGACGAACTTGTCGTTCTCACGCAGCTTGCTGGCCAGCGGCACGAAGTCGGAGTCGCCCGAGGCGATGACGAAGGTGTCGATGTGCTCGCGCGCGTAGCAGAGCTCGAGCGCGTCGATGACCAGGCGCATGTCGGCGCTGTTCTTTCCCGCGCGCGTGGAGGGCGGCACGTCGACCAGCTCGACGCCGAACTCGTGCAGGTGCGTCTTCGCTTCGCGGAACCGGGACCAGTCGCAGTACGCGCGACGGAAGATGACTTTGCCCTTCTCGAGCAGGCGATCGAGCGAGGGCTGCAGGTCGAAGCTCGACGGCGTGATGCCCGTGTTCGTCACGAGATTCTCGAAGTCGATGAACAGCGCAATGCGACGTGCGGGTGAATCGCTCATTGGGTGCTTGTTTCACGTTTTGCGCTAAGTCGCGCGGCCCATGAACTCGTTGGAGACGTTCGCTGGCCGTTGGTTCGTCGTGAAGATCGGCGGAGAGCTCGCGCTCGACGTGAAGCGCTTGTCGAACACCGTCGGGCGCGCGGTTCAGCAGTTTCTCGCGGCGGGCATCAAGGTCGCCATCGTGCACGGCGGCGGGCCGCAGGCCACGGAGCTCTCGAAGAAGCTCGGCCTCGAGACGAAGCAGGTCGCAGGCCAGCGCGTGACCGACGAAGCGACACTCGAGGTGATGAAGCAGGCGCTCGGTGGCGTCGCCATCAACGTGGCCTCAGCCCTGCGGCTCGCGCAGGTCAGCGCGCTGTGCACCTCGGGCGTGTCAGGCGGGCTGGTTGAAGCGTCGCGCCGCGCCCCGGTGCGCGTGGGCGATGCGCTCGTCGACTACGGCCTCGTCGGCGATGTCACCAACGTGAACGTCTCGCTGCTCGAGTCGCTCGCGAAGATCGGCGTGGTGGCGTCGATTGGTTGTCTGGCGAGCGACGCGCACGGGCAGGTCTACAACGTGAACGCCGACACGGTGGCCACGCGACTCGCGGGGAGGCTCGGCGCGGCTCGCTTGTTCCTGGTTTCCAACGTGCCCGGCGTGCTGGCCGACAAGAACGACGCGGCGACGCGCTTCCCGATGCTCACGCCGACGGAAGCGCGCGCGCAGATTGCGGCGGGCACCATTCAGGGCGGCATGATCCCCAAGGTCGAAGAGAGCCTGGCGATGCTCGACGAAGGCATCGGCGCGATCCACATCGTCGGGCTCGAGCCGGAGACCGCGATCCTCGACGAAGCCCGAGCGCCGGGCAGCCGCGGCACGGTGTTCGTGAAGTAGCTCGCGAGGTCAGAAACAAGCGCCGAAGCTGTTCGGCGGCGTCGTTCCTCCCAGAACTCCGCACGTCTTGCCGCTGGGGCACAACGGAGCGCCACCGTTGACGTTGCAGAACTCGTGACAGATGGGGCTGCCATTGGGCGCCGAGAAGCACTGCGCGCCACGCATGCACTCGTTCGGCGCGACACACGCGGCGCCTACCGGCTTTGTTCCCGCGGGAACGCACACCGTGCCCGACATGCCCACGTAGCAGCCGTCTGATGCACTGACGCAGTTCTGCGTGTTCACGTTGCACGGCTGGTTCGGCGACATCAGCGACGCGTTCAGGCGGTAGCTGCCGTACGACGCGCCCTTCACCCAGAGCAGGTAGTCACCCGGAGGGAGCGAATTCGCAGTCACGGTCGTGCCGCACGTCACCTCAGTGGCCGCCGTGCAGTCGAGGCCGCTGACGCGCTGAAGAATCAGCGTGAGCATGACGCCGCTCGTGTTGGTCAGCTGCGCCTGAAACGAGCGCTCCGAGGAGATCGAGAAGCGATACGCGCGATCGGGCCCCGACACACCACACGAGTTCGAAGGCACGGTGGGCGTGAAGCTCATGTCGAGCGCCGCGTTCAACTGTGTCGTGTCTGTGCCATTGAGAATCGGCTCGGCGGTGCTGCAGTCGTCACCGTTCAAGCGCCGCACGCTCAGCGAATAGGCCGACTGCGCTTCGACCCACACGAAGTACGTGCCGGCCGCGAGCGCGAGCGGCTGGTTGGTCGAGCTGCAGCCAAGCTCGGTCGCGCTCGACTGACAGTTCGTTCTCACATGCCACGCCGAGGCACCCGTCGCGGAGATGTCCACCGTCGCAGCGCTCGTCAGCGTGAAGCGGAAGACGGCGTCGCGCGAATCACCGCAGCTGCCCTGGTCGTCGCTCGCGTAGTTCGAGTTGTCTCCCGCAAACGTCGCCACACCGCTGGCGTTGAAGGTGAGCTGACGCGGATCGGCGCAGGTGTCGCCCGTCAGCACCATGCCGCCGTCGTTGGGCGCGCCGCCGCCCGTCGCAGTGCCGCCGCCAGTCGCAGTGCCGCCGCCAGTCGCAGTGCCGCCGCCAGTCGCGCTGCCGCCGCCAGTCGCGCTGCCGCCGCCAGTCGCGCTGCCACCGCCCGTGCCCAGGTTCGAACGGCACACGCCGCTCGAACAACTCGTGCTGCTGGGGCACGCCTGACACGCCGCCCCGAGCACGCCGCACGCTGCCGGCGAAAAACCAGGCTGACACTGCCCCGTCGTGTCGCAGCAGCCCTGACACGTCTGAAAGCTGCACGGCTTCGGTTCAGGAACCCCGCTGCACGAGAAGAAGCAGAAGAATCCAACCAGCGCTCCGAAGCGGAGCAGTTCTGAAGCACACTTCTTCACGTTCACTTGAGACCTTCACCTTCACGAGCACGACGAGGGTTGAGACGAGCGCGTTGCGCGAAGGTTGCACCCAACTCCAACGAGCCGACCTGAGGCAAGCGCGCGTTCTCGCAGGCTCACGGCACCGGCTCGAGGCTCAGCAGCTCGCTGCGCATCGCATACACGCGGTAGCGAGCCCCACCGTGCACCAGCGTCCAACCGGCTTCGTTGACGACGAAGCGCCGCCCGTGCAGCTCGTAGAGAAATTCGTCAGCGCTGCGCCCGTGTCGCACGTGCACCTTCTGCAGCGGGCCTTCGAGCACCGTGACGTGACCCTTCTCGTAGGCGTCGCGACGCCGTCTCAACATCACCAGCGAGACGACCGCGACGATGGCGCAGATGACGCCCAACACCACGCCGCCCATTCCGAGCGCCATCAACCCGCGCATGTCGAGCGCGGAGACCGGCTTGGCGTAGTCGTCGTACAACAGCCACGCACCGCCGATGAATGACGCCGGCATCAACACCGCGCCGAACGAAAAGCAGCCCACCGCGCCGTACGTCACCCGGCCCCGCTCGCGCTGCGCGGGGCTCAAGCGACGTTCACGGTTCGCCGCCAGCTCTTCGAGCGTGAAGCCGTGCGCTGCAGCCAGAGCCTCGAGTTCCACACCGCGAACCTAACGCGCTTGAGGCACGCAGCGCGTTCGCACAGTGTCCGCCGCCATGACTGCCCACAGCCCCGGAAGCGTGAACCCCGCGAACCTCAACGCCCTCTCGCCCGTCACGGCTTCGACGCCTGAAGACGTGAAGGCGGCGGTGTCTTCGGCGAGGTCCGCACAGGTCACGTGGGGAGCGCTCCCATTGGCGGCGCGCAGTCAGCACGTCAAGGCGCTCGGGCAGGCGATCCTCGCGAAGGCCGACGCGCTCGCGCAGGTGATGTCGGACGAAACCGGGCGCTCCACGACGGAGTGCAAGGCCAGCGAACTCACGTCGCTGGGGCCGTACGTCGGGACCGCCATCGCCGTCGCGAAAGACGTGCTCAAGCCCAGCAAGGTGCGCCTGTCTGCGCTCGACTTCCCCGGGAAACGTGGCGTGACTGAAGCGGTACCTCGCGGCGTCATCGGAATCATCGCGCCGTGGAACTACCCGCTCGGCAACTTCTGGAAGTCGCTCTACCCGGCGCTGCTGTCGGGCAACGGCGTGGTGCTCAAGCCCTCCGAGTACACGCCGCGCACCGGCGCTGCGCTCGCCGCCATCTGCAACGACGTGCTGCCGAAGGGCCTCGTGGGCCTCGTTCACGGCGCGGGTGAAATCGGGCAGGCGCTCACCGACCACGTCGACGCCATCGTCTTCACGGGCTCGGTGCCTTCGGGTCGCAAGGTCGCGGCGCGCGCGGCTGAACGACTGATTCCCACGTCGCTCGAGCTTGGAGGCAAAGACGCCGCGCTGGTGCTCGCCGACTGCGACGTCGAGCGCACCGCCGTCGGGGTCGCGCAGTGGGCGATGCACAACTGCGGTCAGAACTGCGCCGCCATCGAGCGCGTGTACGTCGAAGAGGCCATCGCGGATCGCTTCGTCGAAGTTCTCACGCGCGTCGTCGGCAAGCTGAAGGTGTCGACCGGCAACGACGGAGACCTCGGCCCGCTGCAGAGTGAAGCGCAGCTCGGCGTCGTGGAACGCCACGTGGAACAGGCGAAGAGCAAAGGCGCGACGGTGACCGTCGGTGGAACGCGCGTGGGGGCGGGCTTCGGCTACCAGCCCACCGTCATCGATCGCTGCACCGACGACATGGACGTGGTGCGCGACGAGACGTTCGGGCCGGTGGTCGCGGTGCTTCGGGTGAAAGACGCCGAAGACGGGCTCAAGCGCGCCAACGCGTCTCGCTACGGCCTCAACGGCTCGGTGTGGACCAAAGACCTGACGCGCGGCGAAGCGCTGCTCAAGCGAATGGACATCGGCGTGGGCTACGTGAACAACCACGGCTTCGCTGGAATTCTCGCCGACGTGCCGTGGACCGGCGTGAAGGAGTCAGGCCCCGGCGTCGCCGCGTCGGCGTACTCGTACGGCGTTTTCACGCGACCGCGCACCGTCATCATCGACGGCGGCAAGAACCCCGACCCGTGGTGGATTCCCGCGAACGCGGAGCTGACGAGCTTCGTCGACGCGTTGATCTCGCGCGGTCGTGGCGGAGGTATCGGCGTGTTGCTCAAGCTCGGCGGGCTGGTGAAGAAGCGCACCGCCGCGATTCGTGACCTGACGAAGTGACAGCGCGCGTGACCGACGAAGCCCACACACTTCGTCGAGCCTCTCGGGCGACCCACCTCGTGCTGCTGCGCGAACGCGACGCACTGACGAACTCGCGCTTCACGGCAAGTCCGACTCGAGCAGCTCCCTGAACAGCACCTGACACGCGACTTCGAACAACCGGCCACCCGCGATGAGCCCGCCACAGTGCGACGGCTCGCGCGCGAACGTGAAGCCCACACACTTCGGCAACACGTCGCTCCAGAACGCTTCGCTGCCACGCGGCATGACGAAGTCGCGAATGAGCTCGAGCGACCACGGCACCACCGTCGTCGGGTCGGCGTCGCTCGGCGTGGTGAAGCAGTCGAGGTCGACGTCGAGAATGATGCGCGCCGCGCGACTCACAGCGGCATGCGCACGGCGGCTCTCCGGCGTCGCCAGCGGCGTGCCCCATTCCGCAGAAATGAGGTCGAGCGTCGGAGCCGCAATCACTTCGTGCGTGCCCCAGTCAGCCGTCACCGCGCCGACCGGCTTCGCTCGCGCCACGATGATGGCGTCAGTCAACACGCCGGCATGCATCGCCGCGAGCACATGGTCGAAGTTGCGGTGATCGAGCCGGTCGCGCGCATGCACCTCGAGCGCGTCGGGCGACTGCCCGGGCTCCGGCGCGTCTTTCGGCGTCACGGTGTCGAAGTGCCGGTCGAGCGTCAGCAACAACGCCGGCCCTGCAGACGTCACGTCGGCCCAGCACGGCAACGCGAGCCGGTGTGGGTCGAAGACGAAGCCCCGTTCGGGGCCCCGCCCTTGAATCGACAACTCGATGATGCCCGCGCGCGCCATGGCGCCGCTTATGGCGCAACAGCGCGGCGGAGGTCACCGACTCACGGCAACTGCACGAGCACCGGCGTGCGGTACGCCCACGTGTGGATGGCCGAGTTTCCGGCGCCCAGCGAGCCGTGGAAGCTCCAGCCCCACGCGAAGACCTGCGTGCCACGCAGCGCGAAGCCCTGCAGCGCGCCGACGCCCACGTCGAGCACGTTGCTGATGCCGAACACCGGCAAGGTGGGCGAAGGCTGGTCGTCATCTTCGGGGATGCCGAGGTTGCCGCTGCCGTTCTGGCCCCAACCGAAGAGCCGCCCCTGCGGGTCTTCAAAGAAGCCCTGGTTCCCGTTCGCGTACACGGCGCGCGCATCGACGACGCCCATGACGAGCACCGGCGAGAGCACGTTGCCCGCGCTCGCGTTGACCTGGTTGCTGGCGTTGAGGCCCCACGCCCACACCGAGCCATCACGCTTGACCGCCAGCACGTGGTCGCGGCCGTTGGCGAGCATCACCACGTCGGTCAGTCCGGAGACCAGCGCGGGCGTCGGGTTCGCGTCGGTAGAAGCGCCCGACATACCGTTGCCGAGGTTGCCGTACTGGTTGCGGCCCCACGCCCAGACGTTGCCGTCGGCCGTGAGCGCGTACGACGTGGCCGACGCCGCGGCGACCTGCACGATGTTCGCCGGCAGACCGATGACGGTGGTCGGTACCGAGCGGTTGTTGGCGGCGCCCGAGGTGCCGTCGCCGAGCTGCCCGACGGTGTTCTGGCCACACGCCCACACGCGACCGGCGGAGTCGAGCGCGAGCAGGTGATCATACCCACGCGAAATGGCGACGACCGACTCAGGCGCCGTCACGAACGCCGGCACCAGGGTGGGCACGATGCGCTGGTTGACGTCGCCCAGGCACAGCTGGCCCGAAGCGTTGTCGCCCCACGACCAGAGCTGCCCGTTCGAGTCGAGCGCGGCTGACGCGTTCTGGTTGAGCGAGACGGAGACGAACGTGGTGTTCGGCACCACGACGGCGGTCGGCGTGTAGGGCGCGGCGGGCGCCGGGTAGATGCTCGGCACCGACGCGAGCACGGCCACGCAGTGCGCGTGCTCCGGGCTGCCGGCCGCGTACGCGGGGTCACACACCAGGCTCTTCTTGCAAGCGACGTTGGTGGGCGTGCCCGAGCCGTAGGCGGCGTCGCACGCGGTGAAGAGGTTCGCCGTCGCGCTCGTCGCGCAGTTCGTCGGCGCTGAAGTACCCGCCGCCGCGCAGATGTCGACGCGACGCGACGCGACCGCCGCGCGGCACGCCAACGCTTCAGGCGAGTCGGCCGGCGTGGGCGTCACGAAGTTGGGGTTGTTGCAGACCGTGTTGATGGTGGTGAGCGTGGTGGCCTTGCAGAGCGTCGCGTCGTTCGTCGACGTCAACGCGCGGTCGCACCAGGTGGTGCGGCTCTCGTGCGAGACGAAGTTGAGGCCCGTCTGCCCGAGGTTGTTGCGGCCCCACGAGTAGATCGACCCGTTCACCACCGCAGCGCCGTGCGCGCCGCCGGAGCCGAGGCGCTGGCCGTAATACACGTGCGTGACGACCTGCGCTTCGTTGCCGCTGGGGTCGCGCGCGACGACGGTGAGCGTGTTGTCGCCCGGCACGAGCGCCGCGGGCACCTTGAGGCTCCACGTGCCGTCGGCGGCGATGGTGGCCGGCAGGTTCTGCCCCGCAAACTGCACTTCGATTTCAGAGACCGCGGCGTTGTCGTTGGCCGTGCCGCGCAGCACGAAGCTACGCGTACGCACCGCCTGACCATCACGCGGCCAGGCCACCGAAACCATCGGGTTCACGGCGTCGGCGTCGCGCTGCACCGTGCGCGTCGCCGTCGCGGTCTCGCCGCGATCGTCGACCACGTCGAACACCAGCGTGTTCGCGCCAATGGCGAGCGCAGCCGACCCCGTGAAGAGGAACCCACCGGGCGCCGCCGCCAACACGAGCGCCGTCGGCGCCTCCGTACCGACCTTCACCGTCGCCGTGGCGATGGGGCGCGACGAGATGATGCGACCGGCGACGTCGAGCTGCGGGCGCAGCGTGGTCTCGTTCGCGGCCGGCGCCACGACGTCGAGCAACGGCACCGGAGACTCCTGCACGAAGAACACCGGCGTCTCTTCGTCGACCACCTCACCGTCGGCGAGCAGCTCGACGTGAATGCGATTGACGCCCAGCTCGAGCGCGAGCGTCGTAGAGCGCGTCTCGCCGCTGGCGATGGGCCCGGCGATGGTGACGGCCGGCAACGCGTTCACCGTCACGCGCACGGAGTCGGCAGCGGCGTCGAGCACGCGGAGCTCCAGCGTCGTCTCCGGCACGAAAGAGACGGTGCCCGTTTCAGGCGAGAGCACCTCGAGGCGCGGCAACACCACCACGACCCCCGCGTCTGCAACGCCAGCGTCTGCGGTGCCCGCGTCGACCGGCGGCGTACCGGAATCAACGGGTTCTTCGGAGCCCCCGTCGGGCGTCGGCTCGGGCGCAGGGCAGGCCGCGAAGAGCGCGGCGCTCAAGAGAAGCGTGAGGCGGAGGCTGAGATTCATGCGCCCCCGAATAGCGGGCGTGTTATGAAAATGACAATCAACTTCAGAATTGGACTGAATTAGCCGTGCTTCGCGTGTCGCTGTCGTCGTTGCTGTTCCTCTGTGCGTGCGGAGGCACGCGCCCCACCGAAGACGCAGGCACGGAGCCAGACGCGTCAGTGGAGCTCGATGCGTCGGTGCCAGACGCTTCAGTTCCCGATGCGTCGGTCTCCCTCGAGATCCCCGACGCGTCGGTGGCGTTGCCTGACGAAGCGACGATCGCCGGAACGCTGACCATCAGCAGCTACGGCACCCGGCCCTTTCTGAGCCCCGCCGAAGTCGAAGAGGTGCTGCAGACGGGCTACTCCTTCGGCCGCGAGTTCTTCGTCGGCACGTGGGTCGTCGCGCCCAACGCACAGCGCCCGAACCTCGACGGGCTGGGGCCGCTCTTTCACGCGGAGTCGTGTCTCGCGTGTCACCCGGCGAGCGGTCGACCTCCAGCGCTGCTCGATGACGGGACTGTCGACGTGGGCATTCTGTTTCGCCTCGTGGGGCCCAGCGGCGTCGACCCGGTGTTCGGTGGCCAACTGCAGCCGCGCGCGATCGCCGGAGTCGAAGCCGAAGCGCTCATCACCTTCACCCGCGAGGCTGAAGACGCGGCGCCGTCGTTTCATTTTCAGACCTCGCCGACGTACGGCGTGCTCGCGCCGACCACGCACGCGCTGCCCCGGCTCTCGCCGCACCTCGCGGGCATGGGCCTGCTCGAGGCGGTGAGCGACGAGACGCTGCTCTCACTCGAAGACCCTGAAGATCGCGACGGCGACGGAATTTCTGGCCGCGTGGCGCGCCTCGCGAATGACGCGGGCATCGGCCGCTTCGGGTGGAAGGCCGTGCAGCCGACGTTGAGCTCGCAGTCGGCCGCGGCGTTCGCCAGCGACATGGGCATCTCGTCACCGACGCACTCCGACGACTGCACGGCGGCGCAGGGCGCGTGTCGCGCGGCGCCGAACGGAGGAGAGCCGGAGACGCGCGCCGTCGACCTCGACGCGGTGGGCTTCTTCATGCGCTACCTCGGCGTTCCCGCCGCGCGGCGCGCGCGTGCCGACCCTGTCATCAATCGTGGCCACGCCATCTTCGAGTACGCGGGCTGCGCGTCGTGCCATCGACCATCGCTGCGCACGTCACCGACGGCGGCGCCCGAAGTTCGCGACGTCACGTTCTACGCGTACACCGATCTCCTGCTGCATGACCTCGGCGCCGAGCTCGCTGAACCCATCGGCGAAGGCGTCGCGCAAGGCGCCGAGTGGCGAACGCCTCCGCTGTGGGGCCTGGGGTTGGTGGAGAAAGATCCAAAGGCGCGCTTCCTCCACGACGGACGCGCGGCGTCCATTCGTGACGCCATTCGCTGGCACGGCGGTGAAGCAGCGACCGCGCGGAGTCGCGTCGACGCGCTCGCTGCAGACGATCTCGCAGCGTTGCTCGCGTTCGTTCGTTCGCTCTGACTTCGCGAGGCGCGCGCTAGGTTGCGCCCATGCTTCTGGTGATGCTGTTGGTGGTGTCAGGCGCTGGGCCCGGCTGTCGAAAAGACACCGACTGCAAAGGCGATCGCATCTGCGAGGGCGGGCGCTGCGTGAGCCCGCAGTCGATTCAGCCGCCGCCCATCGTCGTGCAGCCTCCGCCCACCGCACCGCCGGTGCAGCGCGAGCCGCAGCTCACCCCGACAGACCCATACGCAGACCCGTTCTCGCAGCCCGTGCTACCGCCGGAAGACGTGCCGAGCGCGCCACCGCTGCCCGGCCCCACGTCGGCTCCGGCGACATACCCGCGGGTCGTGCGTGTGAACGGTCAGGTCTGCCGCGAGACCATCAGCGCTGAAGGCAACCTCCAGCGCGAGTGCGTCGCCGAAACGCCACGCCCGTCGACTCGCGCGACGCGTCGCCGTGAACGTGAAGCGCAGCGCGCGAAGGAACCCGGCGCCACCGGCGTCGGCGACCTCACGGCGCAAGGTGGCGTGCTGCTCGCGGGCACCGGCGCGCTGGGTGTCTTCGGGTTGAGCGCGAGCGGCGGCGTGGTCTTTCGCCCGGGCGTCGGTGTCGTCGGGGTGGCGTTCGCGAACTTCTCGCCGTCGGCGTTCGGGCTCATTCAGCTCTACGGCATCGGGCCCGCAGTGCGCTTCGGGAGCAAGTCACACGTCGATCTCGGCATCGGGCCGGTGCTCGGCATCGTGCCTGCCACCACGCGAGCGCCGACCGCCGTCGGCCTGCTCACCGCCATCTTCGCGCGCGGCGCGCTGGTGCTCGGCGAGCACTTCACGTTGCTGGCGCAACCCACGCTGCAGTTCGACCCGACGGGCGTGGTCTTCACGCTCACGGGCGGCCTCGGCGTGGCGTTCTGACGTCGTTGCGCGAGAAGTAAGAGCCGGGCAAACGGCGTGCGCCCATGCCGTACACCCTCGTGCTCGCGCTGTTGATGTCGGGAGTCGTCGACGACGACGCCAGCGCGCCACCGTTGCTCGAAGCGAGCGGCCCGAATGATGGCGGCCGTGAAGCGCCGCAGCCCGTGCTCGAGACCGAAGACGGAGAGTGCGTAACTGACGAGGGGCTCCCTGCGTCGTGTGTCGAAGAGAGCGCACCCGTCGAGAAGGACACGAAGAAGAAGAAGCGCACCACGCGGCGTCGTCGCGGCCCGAAGAAAGACCGCACGCCAGACGTGCGCTTCGTGGGGCTCGCGGGCGTCCTTGGTGGTGTCGCGCTGTCGTCGACCGTCGCCGCGGAGCTCGGCCTGAGCGGTGCGGCGGGCGTGCTCTTCAAGCCCGGCATCGGCGTGGTGGCGCTCGCGCACGTGCACCTGAACCCGACGTCGACCCGCGTGAACCAGCGCTATGGGCTCGGCGCCGGCGTGCGCTTCGGCAGCAAGTCGCACTTCACGTTGGGGCTCTCGCCAACGCTCCTGGTCGATGCCGCAGGCGTCCGCTTCGGAGGCACCGTCATCGCGCAGATTCTTGCCGTCGTCGCGTCGCGCTTCGGCGTGTTGCTGCAGCCCGCGCTCACGTTCGACGCGACGGGCGTCGTGTTCTCCGCGACCATCGGGCTCGGCGTGACGTTCTGAAGCGCCTCGTGAAAAAACGCCCGCGAGCGTGCGCGGCGACGAACCGCGCCCCTCGAGGAGCTTTCGCTGCGCGACGCGAGTGCGTGAAGCCTCACGAAAGCAGGTGCCACCACAGGGGCACCGTCACCAACGACAACGGCACGCCGACCGCGATGAGCGCCGAAGCCAGCCCAGGCTCGAGGTGGTGATCAGCCGCGACGACGCCCGCCGTCACCATGGGCGCCATCGCCGACTGCGCGACGACGATGCGCTCCGTGGGCCCGATTTCGCCGCGCCACAGCCACAGAATGACGAACACCATCGCCGGCGCCAGCACGAGCTTCCACGTGAGGCCCACCAGCACTCGCGCCCCGTTGCCGCGCAGCGACCGGAGATCGAGCGCCCACCCCACGCTCGCCAACGCCAGCGGGCTCAACATGTCAGCCAGGCGGCTGAGCACCACGTCGACCGCGCCGGGCACTTCGACCTCCGCGAGCACGAGCGCGAGCGCCAACGCCCACATCGCCGGGGCCTTCACCACGCGCAGCAACACCACGCGCGCGCCCGACCTCGAGCCGCCGAGCCACGACGCGAAGGGAATTGCGAACATGAACAACGCGACGAACGAGCCCAGCTGGTCGACCACCGCGGCGGGCCCGAGCGCGCCACGACCACCGAGCGACTCGATGAGCGGCAGGCCCACGAAGGCGGTGTTCGACAGCCCCGCGCACAACGCCACCGCGCCCAGCGGAGCCACCGCGCCACCGCGCTTCACCAACACCGCGACGACGAGCGCCGGCACCAGAAACACCAGCCACAACAGCACCGCGCCGCCGAGCAACGCACCATCAATCGTCGCGCTGTGAATGGAGCGGAAGACGAGCGCCGGCAGCGAGACGAACATCACCCACGCATTGACGACCCGGTGACTGTCTTCGGGCAGCGCGCGCGACCTCCGCGCAAGCACGCCCGCGAGAAAACACAACACCAGCAACACCAGGTTCGCCACGCGCTCGCTGCTCCTTCATGCGCTTGGGCTGGCCGCGGCCGGTCTGCGACCCCGGCACCGCTGCGTGCCGGGTCGTCGCATGGAACTGCTTATTACTCCTCGGGGATCGGCTGCGGCCCGGGGATGATGTGCGCGATGTCCGGGTCGATCGTGTTCGGGTCGCGAGGACCCTTGGACGCCTTCTCGGTCTTCCGCTGCTCCGCCTTCGCCGCCTTTTCCTTCTGGTGCTCCTGACGGGCGAGCTCCTTCTGACGCTTCGACATGCCGTTGAACATTGACGACTCTCCTTTGAGTTCGTGGAACGCGGGCCCTTCTACCTCAGCGGGGCCAGCAGCCCAACCACCGCTTCAGCGTAACGCCCTGAACGTTTGGGACCAAAATACGGCACCTTAGCGGCAGCCTCAGCCGTTTCAGGTGGGTTGGTGGCGAGCTCCGCTACCAGCGCATTGGAAAGCACGACCGACGGGGTGACCTTCCGTTCAGTGGCTTCCTTCTTTCGCCACTCCGTCAGCGCCTCTTCTCTCTTCTTCTTTCTTGGGTCCCGATCGCGCTTCTCGTCAGGCGCGCTCAACACACCTGACCCGACATCAGCGGCGATCTGCGCAAGCAACGACATCACCTCGTCGCCGTGGGCGCGAACGAAGCCACCGCGCACGCCCTCGAGCTTCGCCATGACACGCAGGTCGGCCGGCGGCTTCGTGGCCAGCGCCGACAGCGCCATGTTCGAGAGCATGCGGCCCATGGGCAGGTCCTCTTTTTCGGCCCACTCCATGCGCTTGCGGTGGAGCGCGTGCGCGGCGTGCCACGCCACCGAGAACTGCTCACGCGTCAGCCCGTTGCGCGCGAGCTTGGGTACGAAGTCGGCGATGGGGTCGGGGCGCGCCTGCGCGTCGTCGGCCATGCGCTCACAGTCGAGCAGCACCTCTTCGAGCACGTCGGCGGCCACGCAGGCCTCGCGCACCCAGCGGCCCACTTCGCACAGGTAGCGCACGTCGTCGGCGATGTACTCGCGCAGCTCAGGCGGCAGCGGGCGACGGCTGAAGTCGGCCTGCTGGTGCTCTTTCTTCAACGTCATGCCGAGCTTCTCTTTGACGAGGTCGGCGAGGCCCACCTTCGGCCAGCCCAGCAACGTCACCGCGCGGTGCGTGTCGAAGAGCCCGCGCACGCGCACGCCCTCTTCGGCGAGGTACTGGAGGTCGCCCTGCGCGGCGTGGAAGAACTTGGTGACGGAGGGGTCGGCGAAGGTGTCGACGAGGTGCCTGGGCGAGACGTCGGGCACCAGCGTGTCGAGCAGGAAGATGTCGTCGTCGGTGCCGAGCTGCACGAAACACAGGCGCGCGCGAAAGTGGTGCATCGAATCGGCTTCGACGTCGACGGCGAGCTCGCGAACGGGTTTGAGCGCGGCGCTCACCTGCTCCAGTTTCGCCGCCTCCATCACATCGACTGCGCTTGAAGGAATCGGCACGGAGCCGCCACTAGCAAGAACCTTCATTGTGAGCTACGGCGCGCGCGCGTGGACGAACTCAACCGACTCGAGAAATCGCTCCTCCAGCACGTGGGCAAGGCCGTGCACGACTTCGATCTGATCGCAGACGGCGACCGCATCATGGTGGCCATCTCCGGCGGCAAAGATTCGTACACCATGCTGCACCTGCTGCGCGTGCTGCAGAAGCGCGCGCCGGTGAAGTTCGAGCTCATCGCGGTGAACCTCGACCAGGGCCACCCGGGCTTCCCCGCCGACATGCTGCGCGGCTGGCTCGACGACAACGGCTACCAGCACCGGCTGCTGAAAGAAGACACGTACAGCATCGTGTTGGACAAGCTGAAGCCGGGGCAGACGCAGTGCAGCCTGTGCTCGCGCTTGCGGCGCGGCATTCTCTACACGGCGGCCGTCGACATGGGCTGCACCAAGATCGCGCTCGGGCACCACCGCGACGATCTCATTCACACCTTCCTGCTCAACCAGTTCTTCGCGGGCACCACCGCGACGATGCCGCCGAAGCTCCAGAGCAACGACGGCCGCAACACCGTGATTCGCCCGCTGGCCTACGCGCCAGAACCCGAGATCGCGCGCTTCGCAGAGCTGATGAAGTTCCCCATCATTCCGTGCGACCTCTGTGGCTCTCAAGAGAACCTGCAGCGCAAGCGCGTGAAGCGCCTGGTCGACGAGTTGGCCAAAGAAATTCCCATGCTCCGGAGCTCGCTCCTGTCCGCGATGGGCAACCTGCACACCTCTCACCTGCTCGACCAGAAGCTGTGGTCACTGCCTGCCGAAGGCGGCGAGCTGGTGAAGCTGAAGACGGAGACGCCAGATGCCGCGTGATGCAATCGCTCAGGCCCGAAGAGATCGCACCACCGCCCTGGTCGACGTGATGCTGCTCGCGGCCACCGCCGACGGCAACATCGCCAGCGTCGAGCTGAACCAGTTGATGGCGCGCGTGCTCGAGCGCCCGGAGTTCGAGGGCGTCCACGCCAACGAGCTCTCGGGGCTGCTCGAGTCGTCGGCGCAGCGCCTGGCGGGCGCGCGCACGCTCGAAGACATCGTCAAGCGCCTCAAGGAACGGCTGCCTGACCACCGCACCCGGCTGTTGGCCTTCGGGCTCGCGGCGTCGGTGGCGTTGGCCGACCGCAAGGCGACGCGCGACGAGCTCGGGCTGCTCAAGACCTTTCAGCAGGCCTTCGGGCTGACCGACGACGAGGTCGCCAAAGTCTTCGTCACCGTCGAGTCGGGCGCGCCGCTCGCCGAGGCGCTGGGTGAGCCGCTCGAGCGCCTCTACGCCGAGACGATGATGCTCATGTCGCTGGCCGACGGCGAAGTGCAGCGCGTCGAGGCGCAGACCATGCTCGAGAACCTCGCGGGCAACCCGGCCTTCAAAGAGACCTCGCTCGAGCAGGCGCGCGGCTTTCTCCAGGACGCGCTCGAGAACGTGCGCACCGACGGCCTGCCCACGCGCCTGACGATGCTGGCCCACGGGCTCTCGTCGCACCGGCAGCGCAAGCTGGCCTTCCAGCTCGCCTCGCGCATCGCGTACTCGAAGGGCAAGCCGTCGCCCGCGGAGCTGCGCGTGCTCGAGCTGCTGCAGACGACCTTCGGGCTGGGCGACGAAGAGGTCGCGCGCCTCACGATGGAGAGCTGACGTGACCCGCCCGACCCGAACCTCCGTTCGCTTCGCGTTGCCCTCGACGCTCGGCCCCGGTGCGCAGGAGCGCGCCACGCAGCTGCAGCAGCACCTGACGGCGGCGCTCGGTCGCGAGACTGAAGTGGTGGTGGGCGCGACGTACGAGCAGCTGGCGCGCGAGCTGTTGGCGGGCAAGGTCGACGCGGCGTGGGCACCTCCGTTCGTCTGTGCGCGCATCGAGGCGATGGGCGTGCGCGTGCTGGTGCGCGGCGTGCGCAGCGGCGCGTCGGTGTACCGGGCCGCGTTGTTGACCAAGGCCACCTCGACGTTGACCGTACCGGCGCTCAAGGGCGTCAGCGCGGCGTGGACAGATCGCGACTCCGTCGGCGGCTACCTGTTGCCCATGGCGTGGCTGCGCGAGCAGGGCCTCGACCCGCTCAAGACCTTCGGCGAGCAACACTTCGTCGGCAGCTACCGGCAGGCGCTCGAGGCGGTGCTCAGCGGCAAAGCCGAGGTCACCAGCGTGTTCGCGCCCGCCGCCCGCGCAGGCCAGGCCGACGCGACCGGCGTGGGCGAGCTGTGGCCCGAGAAGCAGAACGAGTTCCGCGTGTTGGGCTTCACCGAAGAGGCGCCCAATGACGGCGTCGCGGTGTCGATGAGCGCGCCGGCGCAGGTCGTCACCGAGCTCGAGAAGACGCTGCTCTCTCTGCAGCAGACCGACGCCGGCCTGCAGCTGCTCAAAGACTGCTTTCACGCCGACCGCTTCGAGCTGGCGCCCCGCATGGGCTACCGCGCGCTGTACCGCGTAGCCCTCGCCAGCCTGTAGGGGTCGCGACCCACCTCGTCGTCAAGACAGACCCGGATCAAAGACCCCGAGTCCCGAGAGAACCGTGGGTGGTCACGCCCTTGCACAACGGCTGATCCATGCGCCTCCATGGATTGACGCCCGCCTTCGTCGCCGCAGCCGTGCTTCTTGCCTCGTGCGCACCCGACTCACGCGAAGCCGCGCCGAAGGTCGCCCGCACGCGCGCCGAGCTCACCAGCGTCGTCAGCTACGACTTCGAAGGCGGCCTCAGCGGGTGGACCACTGAGGTCTCGTCGGGCGACAGCGCGTGGCAGGTGCTGACCAACCCGCAGGCGATGTCGGTGGCCTCGTCGCTCAACCCCTTCGCGGTCACGTTGGCCGACAACGGCGCACACCTGGCACCGCCGAGCGGCGCGAAGGTGCTCTGGTTCGGCGCGGCGAGCAACGGCACGTTCCTCGGCGCCACCTACCCGGCGCAGAACGCCAAGCAGGGCGGCACGTCGTCGGTGAAGCAGACGGGCACGGTGACCTCACCGTCGTTCTCGTTGACCGGCGCGGCCAAGGCGCAGCTCGACTTCGACAGCTGGTGGGAAATCGAAGGCACCGCCGCGGCCTCGTTCGACCTGATGACGGTGCTGGTCTCGACCAACGGCAGCGCCTTCACGCAGCTCGCCAAGCTGAACCCCTCGTTCGCGGCGCAGCAGCCGGCCGACGCGGCCTACAGCTCCGGTGGGCCGGCCGCCGTGCCCGTGTGGCGCCACTACATGTACGACCTGAGCGCGTACGCGGGCCAGGCCAACGTGCAGCTGCGCTTCATGTTCGACTCGAACGACACCGCGTTCAACGCGTTCCGCGGCTTCACCTTCGACAACGTGGTGGTGAGCAAAGGCAGCGCGCTGGCGAGCCCCGTCATCACCAACCTCGACCCGAAGGTGGCGACGCTGAACGACCTCGTCACCATCAACGGCTCCGGCTTCCAGGGCGGCGCGGTCTTCACCATCGGCAGCACCACCATCACCGCGGCCAACATCACGCAGTTCGGCGCCAACGCCGTCATCTTCAAGGTGCCGTCGATGGCGGCGGGCACGTACGCGGTGAAGGTCGTCAACCCCGACGGGCAACAGTTCACGCTCGCCAACGCCTTCACCTACTCGTCGACGGCCTCGCCCACGGTGTCGGCCATCAACCCGGCCACGGCCAACATCGCGCAGGCGAAGAGCGTCACCATCACCGGCGCCAACTTCGTCTCGGGCGCGACGGTCAGCATCGGCGACACCTCGGCGACGTCGGTGACCTTCAACAGCGCCACGCAGCTGACCGTCACCGTGCCCGGCCTCGCGGCGGGCACCTACAACGTCACCGTCACCAACCCTTCGGGGCAGTCGGGGACGAAGTTCGCGGCGTACACGGTCTCTGACACCTCGACGTTGGCGCTGACCTCCCCCAACGGAGGCCAGAGCTGGGCCGCGGGCAGCACGCAGAACATCACGTGGACGCAGTCGGGCGGCGCGCTCGTCACCATCGCGCTCTACAAGAACGGCGTCTTCGTCGCCGACATCGCCACGTCGATTCCTGCGACGCTCGGCACGTACGCCTGGGCGATTCCCGCGGCGAGGCCGGCGGGCACTGACTACCGCGTGCGCATCTACAACCCGGCGGGCACCACCACCGTCACCAGCGCTTCGAACTTCACCATCACCGCGTCGCCGCCCATCAGCACCAGCGTCACGCTGAGCAGCTCGAGCAACCCGTCGTCGCCCGGCGGCGCGGTCACCTTCACCGCGACGCTCGCGCCGGCGAACGCCACGGGCTCGGTGCAGTTCATCGTCGACGGCAGCAACTTCGGCAGCGCAGTCGCCGTGGCCGCAGGCACCGCGAGCAGCGCCGCCACCACCACGCTGAGCAGCGGCACACACACCGTCACCGCCAACTTCGTGGGCGCCGCGCCGTACACCAACTCGACCGCCGGGCTGACGCAGCTGGTCGGCGGCGCGCCGGTCGCGCAGGCGCAGTCGGTCACCACGGCAGAAGACACGGCGAAGGCCATCACGCTCGTCGCGGTCGATCCCGACAACGGCGCCATGACGTACTCCGTGGTGAGCGGGCCTGCGCACGGCACGCTCAGCGGCACCGCGCCCAACCTCACGTACACGCCGGCCGCCAACTACAACGGCAGCGACGCGTTCACCTTCAAGGCCAACGACGGCACGTACGACTCGAACGTGGCGACGGTGACGTTGAGCATCACGCCGGTGAATGACGCGCCGGTGGCGAACGCCGGCTCGCGCACCACCGCTGAAGACACGGCGGTCTCCATCACCTTGAGCGGCAGCGACGTCGACGGCGACCCGTTGACGTACACCGTCAGCGCGCCGGCCCACGGCACGCTGAGCGGCACCGCGCCGAACCTCACCTACACGCCGGCCGCCAACTACTTCGGCCCCGACAGCTTCACGTTCACGGTGAATGACGGCACGGTCTCGTCGGCGCCTGCGACCATCTCCATCACGGTGACGCCGGTGAACGACGCGCCGGTCGCCAACGCAGCCGCCATCACCACGGCTGAAGACACGGCCGTCTCCATCTCCTTGAGCGGCAGCGACGTCGACGGCGACCTGTTGACCTACCTGGTCGGCACGCCTGCGCACGGCACGCTGAGCGGCGCGGCGCCCAACCTCACGTACACGCCGGCCGCCAACTACAACGGCAGCGACTCATTCACCTTCACGGTGAATGACGGCGCGCTGACGTCGGCACCGGCGACCATCACCATCACCGTGACGCCGGTGAATGACGCGCCGCTCGCGAACGCCGGCTCGTTCACCACCGACGAAGACACGGCTGTCTCCATCACACTGAGCGGCAGCGACCTCGACGGCGACGCGCTCACGTACACGGTCGGCACGCCGGCCCACGGCACGCTGAGCGGCACGGCGCCGAACCTCACCTACACGCCGTCGAGCAACTTCCACGGCAGCGACTCGTTCACGTTCACCGTCAGCGATGGCTCGGCGACTTCAGCGGCCGCGACCATCTCCATCACGGTGACCTCCGTGAACGACGTGCCGGTCGCCAACGCGGGCACGTTCACCACCGACGAAGACACGGCCGTCTCCATCACCCTCACGGCGAGCGACGCTGACGGCGACGCGCTCACGTACACGGTCGGCACGCCGGCCCAGGGCACGCTGAGCGGCACCGCGCCCAACCTCACCTACACGCCCGCCGCCGACTTCAACGGCAGCGACTCGTTCACCTTCACCGTCAGCGACGGCTCGAGCACGTCTCCTTCGGCGACCATCTCGCTCTCGGTGACGGCGGTGAATGACGCGCCCGTCGCCAACGACGGCGCCCTCACCACGGCGGAAGACACGGCCGCGAGCCTCACCTTGACGGGCAGCGACGTCGACGGCGACGCGCTCACCTTCAACGTCGGCACGCCTGCGCACGGCACGCTGAGCGGCACCGCGCCCAACCTCACCTACACGCCCGCGGCCGACTTCAACGGCAACGACTCGTTCACCTTCACCGTCAGCGACGGCTCGAGCACGTCTCCTTCGGCGACCGTCTCCATCGTCGTCACGGCGGTGAATGACGCGCCCACGGCCAACGCGCAGGCGCTCAACGGCGACGAAGACATGCCCGTGTCGGTGCACCTGACGGGCAGCGACGTCGAAGGCAGCGCGCTGACGTTCACCGTCGTCGCCAACCCTTCGAACGGCACGCTGAGCGGCAGCGCGCCGAACCTCACGTACACGCCGAACGCGAACTTCCACGGCACCGACAGCTTCACCTTCACGGTGAATGACGGCGACGAGAGCTCGGCGCCGGCGACGGTCACGCTGCACATCGCCGCGTTGAATGACGCGCCGGTCTCCATGGCAGGCAGCGCGTCGACCAACGAAGACACGGCCGTCACGGTGACGCTCACCGCGTCTGACGTCGACGGCGACACGCTGACGTACACCGTCATCACCGCGCCCGCGCACGGCACGCTGAGCGGCACCGGCGCGCAGCGCAGCTACCTGCCGAACGCGAACTACTTCGGCGCCGACAGCTTCACGTTCCTGGTGAACGACGGCGAGCTCGACTCGAACGTGTCGACGGTGACGCTGAACATCTCGTCGGTGAACGACGCGCCCACGGCCGCGCCCTTCACCCTCACGCTCGACGAAGACACCGAGGCCGACGTCACGCTGCTCGCCGTCGACGTCGACGGTGACGAGCTCACCTACACGCTCGTCACGCAGCCGCAGCACGGCACGCTCACCGGCACGGTGCCGAACCTGCGCTACGTGCCGAACGCCGACTTCCACGGCGACGACTCGTTCACCTTCAAGGCGAACGACGGCACCATCGACAGCGACGTGGCCACCATCGGCCTCACCGTCACGCCCATCAACGACGCGCCGGTCGCCACCGCGGCCACCGTGCAGACTGAAGAGAACGTCGCGGTGCAGCTCACGCTCGCCGGCACCGACGTCGACGGCGACGCGCTCACCTTCACCGTCGTCGACCAGCCCGCGCACGGCACGCTGAGCGGCACCGCGCCGGACTTCACGTACACGCCGGAAGCCGCGTTCAACGGCGTCGACACCTTCACCTTCAAGGCCAACGACGGCGCGCTCGACTCGGCGGTCGCCACCATTCGCATCGAAATCGACTCCGTCAACGACGCGCCGGTCGCCGCAGCGCAGAACGTCTCGCTCGCTGAAGACGTGGCCACGGCCATCGTGTTGACGGCCAGCGACATCGACGGCGATGCGCTGACGTACCTCGTGGTGAGCAACCCTCAACACGGCAGCCTGAGCGGCAGCGCGCCGAACCTCACCTACACGCCGAACGCCAACTTCAACGGCCAGGACAGCTTCAGCTTCGTCGCGACTGACGGCGAGCTGACCTCGCAGCCCGTCACCGTGAGCCTGCTCGTCACGCCCGTCGACGACGCGCCCGTCGCCGCCGCGCAGTCGGTCACCACCAGCGAAGACACGGCCGTCGTCATCACCTTGAGCGGCAGCGACGTCGACGGCGACGCGCTCACGTACGCGGTCACCACGCAGCCGGGCCACGGCACGCTGAGCGGCACGGCGCCGAACCTCACCTACACGCCGGCCACCGACTTCAACGGCACCGACAACTTCGCCTTCGTCGCCATCGCCGCCGGCGTGACGTCGGCGCCCGCGCAGGTGACCGTCTCCATCAGCGCGGTGAACGACGCGCCCGTCGCGCAAGCGCCGAGCCTCACCGTCGACGAAGACCTGGCCACGCAAGTCACGCTGCTCGCCAGCGACGTCGACGGCGACACGCTGACCTTCACGGTCGTCACGCAGCCGCAGCACGGGACGCTCACCGGCACCGCGCCCAACCTCACCTACACGCCCGCCGCGAACTACTTCGGCCCCGACAGCTTCACCTTCATCGTCAACGACGGCACCACTGACTCTGCAGAGGTGCCCGTCAGCTTCACGGTGAACGCGGTGAACGACGCGCCGGTGGCCGACGCGCAGGCGCTCGTCGTCGACGAAGACCAGACGCTGGCGGTGACGCTCACCGGCACCGACGTCGAGAACGACGCGCTCACCTTCACGGTGGTTCGCCAGCCCGCGCACGGTGCGCTCACCGGCGCCGCGCCTGACTTCACGTACGCGCCCGCCGCCGACTTCAACGGCACCGACTCGTTCACCTTCGTCGCCAACGACGGCCGCGTCGACTCGAGCGAGCAGACGATTCAGCTGACGGTGCGCCCGGTGAATGACGCGCCCATCGCCAACGCCCAGCGCCTGACCGCGCGTGAAGACGTCGCGCTGGCGGTCACGCTCTCGGGCAGCGACGTCGACGGAGACGCGCTGACCTTCGCCGCCGTCTGGCAGCCCGCGCACGGCACGCTGAGCGGCACCGCGCCGAACCTCACCTACACGCCCAACGCGAACTTCCACGGCGACGACTCCTTCGCCTTCATCGCCAACGACGGCCAGCTCGACTCTGCGCCGGCGACCATCACCATCGCGGTGGGCGGCACCAACGACGCGCCGGTGGCGCGCGACGCGACGGCCGAAGTTGCGGAAGACAGCGCGGTCGCCATCACCTTGACCGCTGACGACGCCGACGGCGACGCGCTCACCTTCTCCGTCGTGAGCAGCCCGCAGCACGGCACGTTGACCGGCACCGGCGCCGAGCGCATCTACACGCCTGCCGCGAACTACTTCGGCAGCGACCGCTTCACCTTCCGCGCGAACGACGGCCAGGCCGACTCGCAGGTCGCCACCATCACCATCAACGTGAAGGCTGTCGACGACGCGCCGCTCGCCACGTCACAGAGCGTGACCGTGATGCAAGACGAGGCCACCGAGGTGAAGCTGCACGGTGAAGATCTCGAAGGCGCCGCGCTGACGTGGGCCATCGACGCCGCGCCGATGCACGGCACGCTCTCGGGCGAAGCGCCGAACCTCGTCTACAAGCCGGCGGTGGGCTTCTCGGGTGACGACTCGTTCACCTTCACCGTGACGGCCGACGGCGTGACGTCGAGCCCCGCCACCGTCTCGATTCAGGTGCTCAAGGCGAACTACAGCTTCACCGGCGGCGGCGTGGGGTGCTCGTCGACCGGCAACGGCAGCTGGGGCTGGGTGGCGGCGGTCTTCGCGGCGCTGTTGGTGCTGCGTCGCAAGCGCTCGCTCGCCGTGGTGGCCGCGGCGGCGCTGCCGATGGTCGCGCAGGCGCAAGAGCAGTCGCTCGCGCTGCCGTACATCGACAGCCAGTCGCTGCACCTGAACGCGGGCGCCGCAGACAGCCTGGTGACGCAGGGCGGCCTGTTGCTGAAGCAGGGCCAGTTCCGCGCGGCGCTCTCGGGCCAGTACGAGTACCAACCGTTGGTCTTCAATCGCAACGGGGCGCAGGTGGGCGCGCTCATCGGCCACCGCGTGTCGACCATCGCCACGCTCGCGTACGCGCCGTTGTCGTGGCTCGAGGTGAACGCAGACCTCCCCGTCACGCTGTACCAACAGGGCGACTCCCTGCAGGCGTACGGCCTCGCGCAGCCGACGACGACGGCCTTCGGTACGACGCTGCTTCAGGTGCGCGCCGGCGTGCTGCAGCAGCGGCGCGACCTCCCCATCGACCTCACCGTCGGCGTGGGGTTGTTGCTGCCGTTGGGCAACGCGATGTCGCTCACGAGTGACGCAGGCGTCGGCTTCGTGCCGCGCGTCGGCATCGGGCGGCAGGTGTTGTCGTGGCTGCGCGTGGGTGCAGACGTCGGCGTCGGGCTGCGCCCGCTCTCGAGCTACGCGGGCCTGCCCATCAACCGCAACACCATCGAAGCGGCGGCCGTGGTGCACACCGTCGGGCTGCCCGTGAACGCGGAGCTGTCGTACCGCTTCATCGGCTCGCTCGGCGGCGCGCCGATTGGCAGCGAGCTGCTCGCCGGCGGTCGCTGGGCGTTCGCCAGGCGCTTCGAGACGTTCGCGGTGACGGGCCTGGGGCTCGGCAGCGGCGCAGGCACGCCAGCGTTTCGGGTGCTCGCGGGTGTCGCGGTGTCGTTCGACTTCACGCCGGCCGCGACGCCGCCGCAGCCCGCGCCGGTCTTCGAAGCGCCGGTGGTGGCGCCTCCTCCGCCCGCGCCGGAGGTCGTCGTCGCGCCTGAACCGGAGCCTGTCGAGGTCGCGCCTGTCGAGGTCGCGCCCGTCGAAGTCGCGGCCGTCAACGAAGAGCTCAAGGAGGCGATGGTCGGTACGCAGTTGTTCAAGGCGGGCTCCTTCACGCTCGCCGAGACGTCGCTGCCGACGCTCGACCGCGTCGCGAAGCTCGTTCAGGACGGCCCCTCGTCACAGCGTGTTCGCGTCGAAGGCTTCACCGATTCATCAGGCCCGCGGGCGCTCAACGTCTCGCTGTCGCTGCGGCGCGCCGACGTCGTGAAGAAGGCGCTCATCGAACGTGGCGTGAGCGCCGAGCGCATCGAGACCATCGGCGTCGGGCCGGACCGCCCCATCGCGTCGAATGACACGCGCGAAGGTCGCGAAGCCAATCGCCGCTTCGAGATCACGCTGGTGCCGTGAGCGCGGCGACTCGAGGAGGTGAGTCTCGCCGCAGCCTTCGTCGTTCGGCTCGGCGTCCAACCTCAAAGTGCTCGCCGGAAGCCTCGACAACGCGACGAACGTCACGGAGAGAGCTCGGCTCACGTGGCGGCCTCAGCAGGAAGCCGTGACCGTGCTCACCGCACCTGAACCACGCCCGTCATCGTCGGCGCGTGGAGGTCGCAGAAGTATGGAAACAGACCGGGCGCGTCGAACGTGACGACGAAGGCGTCGGAGCCCGTGGCTCTGCGCTCGATGGGATTCCCCGAGCTGCCCGCGTCGCTGTTGAACGCACCGGGGACCAACGGGTGCGTGTTGAAGTTGCCGACGAACGTCACGCTCTGCCCAACCGAAATCGTCAGGCACTTCGGCGCGTAGCCGAGCGCGGGGCTGTCGTTCGCCGTGCCGAAGGACACACGTCGCTCCGCCGTCGTCACATAGTCGGTGCAGCCGTGAATCACCGGCACGCCCGCATCGAGCGGCGGCGTTGGGCCCCCACAACCGGCGAGCGTGGTGACGAACAGCAATGAGGTCGTGAAGGTGCGCATGGCCGACTGAGGCCTGCGCCCACGACTTCGTTTCATGGGCGCGTGTAACGAACCGAATGCACCGGGCTCTGTACCTGCAGTGAACCCGAACCAGAGGACTGCATGAGCAAGCTCGACGAAACGCCGCTCTCACGGCGAGACGCAGTGTTGAAGACCGCCGCAGGGCTGGGCATGGCCGCGTTGTTGGTGAAGTCATCGGCCGCGCGCGCACAGTCGATGGACGACACCGGAATTCTCAAGGCGCTCATTCGCGCCGAGCGCAACGCCATCGCCACGTATGAGGCCGGTGCGGGCGTCATCGACGGCGCCCCTACGACAGACCCGCTCTCCGGCTTTCGCGGCATCGTGAAGGCCATCGCGCTGCACTACCGCGCGCAGCACGTCGACCATGAAGCGAAGCTGGTGAAGTACCTCGTCGCGCAAGGTGCGACCGATGACGTCGGCGTCGGCGCCGCGCAGATCCCGAGCGACTTCGTTGGCAACATCAAGAACGTCGTCGATCTCGCGACCAACGCCGAGAAGGCCGCGGCCATCGCGTACACCGACGTGCAGAAGTCCCTCACGCGCGCCGACAACGCAGAGCTCGCGGCGGCCATCGGCTCCGATGAGACGCAGCACTTCGTCGTGTTGCAGCTCGTAGCGCGCGGCTTCGTCGTGCCTCCCGCCGCCGTCGCAGGCGTCGACGCCGCGGCCCTCGCGTCGACGGCCGCGAAGTTCGCGCCCCGCAGCTTCACCGTCACCATCGACGGCATGGCCGGGCTCGATGACCCCACCCTCCCCTATTACGACGTCACGCAGTGAACGGAGCCACGCACATGAAGCCCATCGACAAGACCCGTCGTCTCTTCGTTCAAGGCAGCGCCATCGTCGGAGCCGGCATCGCGTTGACTGCGTGTGGCTCGAACATGATGACGCCCGACAGCGGCACGCCCGACGCGGGCGTGACCGACGCCGACACCGCGAGCATGAACGCGCTGCTCGCCGCTGAATACAAAGCCATCGACGCGTACACACAGGGCGCTGGCGTGTTGAGCGGCGACGCGTCTGACCTCGGCAAGCTGGTGCTCGCGGTGGCCGTGGAGTTCCAGAAGGATCATCGCGAGCACGCCGCGCTGCTCGCGCAGACCGTCGTCGCGCTGGGTGGCACACCGGTGCTCGAGGCCGACAACAAGTTCACGCTGCCGACGGGCTTCGTGGCGAACACCGTCAACGTGATGAAGCTCGCGTGCAACGAAGAGCGCCGCGCGTCGGTCGCCTACAACCAGGTCATCAAGGGCCTGAAGGCGCCGAACAACCGCTTCATCTCTGCTGCGATTCAGGGCGACGAGACGATGCACTACGTGGTGCTCGCCGCGCTCATCGAAGGGCTCGCGGTGCCCACCGCGGCGCTCACCCCGACGATGAACGCCGGCCAGGTCGTGCCGCGTGCGTACGTGTCGAGCACCGTGAGCCTCGGTGGCTCAGCCGGCCTCGAAGCAGAGACCGACCTCGCCACCAACGACTCGCAGTGACTACGGCGCGCGCAGCAGCGTGAAGTTCTCGTTGACCGAGCCGCTGGTCGCCACCGTCACCGTGCGCGTCACGCTCTGGTAGCCCGCCTTCGAGGCCGTCACTTCCCACGTGCCCGCCGGCAACGTGTTGTTGAAGGTGTACGTGCCGGTCGTCGACGCGGTGTTCACGCTGAACAACCCACGGTTGATGGTGATGGTCACCCCCGACAGCGGCGCGTTGCTGGCCGAACCGTCATACGCGCTGCCCGAGAGGTTGCCCGCACCGGGGTTGGCGCCCACGTAGACCACGAAGTGCGCCGCAGCTTTGGTGATGGCGCCGCGCGTGTCGCGGTTCACCACGTGCAGCACCCAGATGCCGTCGGGCGTGTTCGACAACAGCACCTGCTTGTTCGAGGTGAAGTTGTTCGAGTTCGGCGGCGGCACCGTGTCGGCGAAGCGGTCGAGCACGAAGTAGTAGCCCGTGTAGTTCTCGTCGGCCTGAGGGTTGTCCCACGTGAAGTACAGCGCGTTGGTGCCGCCCCACGTGCGCTGCGTCGGGTGGCTCGGAGAGCTGACGGTGGGCGGCGTGGTGTTGAGCTGCATCTTCTGCGTGGCCTTCACCGTGCCGACGTTGAACGCCGAGTCCACCGAGACCACGTGCACGTAGTTCTCGCCCGCCGTGAGGTCAGCAGCCGAGATCGTCTGGCTCTCGGTGGTGATGAGCGTGCCGTTGCCCGCCGCGTTGCTGGGCAGCGTGTTCGGCGAGGTCGAGAGCTTGAAGTAGTAGCCGACCAGCGACGGGAACGGCTTGCTCCACGCAAGCGACCAATCGCCCAGCCCGTCGTTGTACCAGCGGTCTTGCTCGGGGTGCGTGCCCGACACCAGGTCGAGCGGCGGCATCGTCGTCGCGCGGTTGTTGCCCACGATGGTGCCGCTGAAGAAGTTGTTGGTGACGCCACGCAGCAGCTTCACGCGCCCGTTGCCACCGGTCGGCGAAGTGCCCGCTCCAGAGGTCTGAATGACGCCGGTGCCGACGATTTCGTTGGCCGCGATGAGCACGCCGCCGCCCGACGCGCCGGTGCCGGTGGCGTTCGCGGTGATCTGCCCGTTGACCGTCACCGTGTCGGCGATCAACTGCACGAGGCCACCACCCTGGGTCGACTGCCAGGACGAGCCTTCGCTGATGGAGAGGTCGTCGTTGCGGTCGTACACCGGGCCACCTGCGGCCGCCGCCGTCGTGCATGAATAGTTGGCGCCGTAGTACGGGCAATAGGCGGTCTGCGACAGCGCGGCCACGCTTGCCCCCGATGTGCCGTAGCCAGAGCCTGGCGTCACGCCCGTGCGCAGCGGACAGTTCGTGCTGCTCCCAAGGTAGCACGTCGTCGGCGACCCGCGGCCGCGCGTCTCGCTCCCCAAGTCATTGGCGTTGACGGTCGTATTCGCGTCGATGGTCACCGTGCGTGCGCGAATCTTCAGCTGGCCGGTCGGCCCCACGCGCAGCTGCCCGTTGTTCCGAATGATGACCGAGTTCGAATACTTGAGGTCGCCCTCGAGCGTCACCGTGGTGCCGTCGACCACGAGGTCGTTCTGCGTGCAGGCGCCCCGGTAGCACTCGTACATGCACGAGGTCGACGCCGTCCACGCGGTGCCGCCAGCGTTGCAGGTCTCGGGCACGTTGCCGTTGCAGCGCGTCTGGCTCGGCGTGCAGCCACCGCCGCACACGCCGCTGCTGCAGGTGTTCGCGCAGGTCTGGTTGTAGAGCCACGCCGTGCCCGACGAGTTGCAGATCTCCACGCTGGTGCCGTTGCAGCGCACGGTGCCGGCGCTGCACGACGACGTCGCGTTGCAAGCGCCGTTGCTGCAGGCCTGCGGGCACTGCGAGCTGACGTACCAGTTGCCGTTGACGTCACAGGTCTCGACCGACGGAGACGTGCCGCTGCAACGCTTGGAGCCCGCCGCGCACTGCGCGACGCCGCACGCCGAGGCCGACGCCGCGCACGTCTGGCCTGACGTGCACGCCACCGGGAGTGACCAGTCGGTGCACCCCGAAGGCAGCTGCACACAGGTCTGCTGCTGTGCGCCCGCCGTGCACCGCGTCTGACCCAACGTGCACTGGTTGGAGCACGACGAGCTCACCACGCAGGTGCCACCGCTGCACACGCGGCCCGCGCCGCACGCCGCCTGCAGCACCCAGTCGGTGCACGAGTTCGCCAACGTCTGACACACGACTGGCGCGCCTGACGACGCGCACTGCTGGGCTCCGAGCGCACACTGGTTGGAGCACGACGCAGTGCACACGCCACCGCTGCAGGTCTGACCGTTCGAGCACGTCTGCGAGAGCGCGAAGCTCCGGCAGCCGGTCTGCGTGTCGACCTGGCAGGTACGCACGTCAGTGCCGTCGCAGATGCTCACCCCGGTGGTGCACGTGTCCGCGCACGTCGCGGTGCCGCCACCCGTCGCGGTGCCGCCACCCGTCGCGGTACCGCCACCCGTCGCCGTGCCGCCACCCGTCGCCGTGCCGCCACCCGTCTCGCTGCCGCCGCCCGTCGCAGTGCCGCCGCCCGTCGCAGTGCCGCCACCCGTCGCGGTGCCGCCACCCGTCGCGGTGCCACCTCCGGTCTCGCTGCCGCCGCCCGTCGCAGTGCCGCCGCCGGTCTCACCGCCGCCACCCGTCGCAGTGCCACCGCCGGTGTTGGCGCCACCACCAGCGCCGGCGTCTTCAACGGGCGAAGCGCCACCACACGCGGCAAGGAAAACGGTCGTGACGACGGAAAAGAGGACTTGTCGAGTGAAGTTCATGCGCGCACTCGTGACACCACACCCCGGTCATCCTGTGCAAGAAATCGACGCACATCAGGAGAGCCACCGTGAGTCCGAAACAGCACCTCAATCTGCTGGTCCAGTCACTCGTCGCGTGGGCCGGCTTCTTCGCGCTCGGGTGGCCTGACTATTTCCAGCAGTACTCGACCATCGCCATGGCCTGCGCGTCGGTGCTGCTGCAGGCGGTGCTCGGCGTGTGGGGCACGTGGGTGCTCTCGCGCGTCGCTCCGGCGCAGCGAATGAAAACTGCGCTCTGGTACTCGGTCTACTTCACGGTGCCGCTCGCGCTGTGCGACGCGCTGTATTGCGGCGTGTATCTCGGGCTCGGCAATGGGTACTTCGTTCGCTACTGGTACCTGACGGTCTTCTACGCGTCGATCTGGGTCGCGCTGGTTCCCACCGCGCTCGTCATGCGGGCAAACCTCACGCGCTCGTAGCGAGGCGGCGAATGAAGCGCTCCGCGTAGTCGATGGTCTCGCCCAACTGCTTCTCGTCGACGTTGGTCCACGTGTCGCTCGGGTGGTGGTAGTGCCGCGGCGCGCCGATGTCAGGGTCGATGCACGTCAACGACACCGCCGGCCAGCCCCGCACCAGAAACGGCAGCGCGTCGGTCGCGCCGGTGGGAATCACGTACTTCACCGCAGGCGTGCCACCTTCAGCGTTGGTCGCCACCAGCGCCGCTTCGAGTGAAGGCGGCACGGCGATGGGCCACAGCTCACCTTCTTCCAGGTAGCGCAGCGTGCCGTTCGACAACGTGTCGAGCCCGAGCACCGTCGTCATGTCCTTCTTCCACTCGCCTGACTTTTCCAGCTGCTGAGACAAGCGCAGCGCGCCGCCAGTGCCCGCCTCTTCCGAGCCGGTGAAGACGATGACGAGCTCCACGTCGTCGGGGAGCTTGCCGACCAGTCGGTACGCGAGCTCGACGCAGCCGGTACAACCGGAAAGATTATCCGCCGCGCCGGGCACGACCTGGTTGCGCAACACCACGTCGACGTTGAACGCGAACGTGAGGAACGCGGGGATCGTCAACGCCGCCAGCAACCACTGCGGCGCGAACCAGACGTTGAACGCCGCGAGCGCGAACAGCACCGCCAACAACGCCACCGACGCCGTCGCGGTGCCCAGCTGCTTCTTGAACCAGCCGAGGCCCGGAGGCGGCTGCTTCGTTGCCACCTTGATGAGCGCCGGCGTGAAGACCTTGCCGGTGAACGCCGCGTCGACGTGCGCGAGCAACACCACGCGCTTTCGCACCACGCCCTTCGCCGGCAGCGTGCACACCAGGTTCTGCGACGCAATCGACGGGAACAGGCTGCGCAGCCACAGCCCGCGCCGCGTCGACTCGAGCGTGTACGAGACGGCGACGAAGCCGTGCAGCAGCGCCCCCACCAACGGCCAACGGAACCCGAGCGAGGTGCCCAGCACCGCCAACCCGAAGTGCACCATGAGGCCCGCGTAGAGGTTCTGCGTGAACTTGTACGGCCGCCAATCGAGCGTGAAGCCCAGCGTCGCCAGCTCCGCGCCGAGCTTTTCCTGCGCGGCCTTTTCGAGCGGCGTGCCGGTGAGCCGACGAGGCCCCAGCTCTTCGAGTTGACGAAGACGTTCGAGCGGCCGCGCGCGCGTGGGCAGAGCGTTCATGCGGCCATCCATGTCACAACCCGTCAGTGAAGCGGCCTCGCGTCTTCAGAACCCGAGCCCCGCGCGCTCCGCAGCGACTGCCCGAGGCGCCCGAGCCCCGCCCCCAGCACGTTGATGATGACGCACACGTTCCATGCCTGCAGCTGGCTCGCCGGCAGCGTGCCGATGAAGCCACCGCCGATCATCCCTGCGACGAGCGTGAACGAGAACAACGTGTCGACGGCGTTTCCGACGTCCAACCGCGCCTCGCGTGAACGTGACGAAAGGACGGCGCTCGTCAGCAGCGCGAAGGTGCACGCCGCCAGGCTGCGACGCCCGACCGAGAGCAGCGTGACGGCGTTCGCCAGGTTGAGCACCACGTCGACGGCGCCCAGCGCGACGAGCAGCCAGCCCACCACGGAGTCACCGCAGGTGAACCCGGCAACGAGCTTGAAGCCGCAGAACGGCAAGCCCACGGTGACGACTTCCATCAACTCCAGCCAACGAGAGTGCAGTGCAGCCATGAGACCGCCCTACCAGCTCGGGTGTCAGCGCGACGCGAGGAAGCTCGCGGGCACCGCCGGCTTGCACTGAAAGCCCATGCCGCTCGGCAGGCGAGAACACACCGGGTCTTCTTCGCCCAGACGCAGCACGGGGCTCATCAACGCCTCCGACTCGAGCGGCCCTTCGTCGAAGGTCACCGGCTTGACGGGCGTCACGATGAACAACATCGCGGCCGCCGCTGCCATCACCCCCAACACGCGAGACCAGGACCGCGACGCCGCGACCGGCGCGCGCTGCTCGACGCCCGCCCACAGGTGCGCGACTTCATCGCGGCCCGCCCGTTGACGGAACAGCGCCGCTTCGCTCTCGAGCCAGTTCAGCTCGTGGCGGCACAACGCACACTGCTTCGCGTGCGCCCGCAGGTCAGGTTGTTCCACGGTCAACAACGACTCGAGCTGTGAAGTTCGCCCGCAGCGGCTCATGGACGTTCTCCTGTGAGGTGAGGCAACAGGTGCGCGCGCAGCTTCAGGCGTGCGCGGTGAATTTCGTTCTTCACGGTGGGAATCGACCACCCGAACGCGGCGGCGATCTCCTCGTACGCGAGGCCGTGGTCGAGCCGCATCAACAGCGCGGCGCGGCGGTTTTCAGACAGGTGGCTCAGCGCCTGCGCGAAGTGCTTCTCGAGCTCTGCGTCGAGCAACACGGCCTCGGGGTTCGGCGACGGGATCACGGCCGTGGGCGTCGAGTCGTCGTCTTCTTCGAGCACGTCGTGCTGACGGACGCGGCGCGCCTCGAAGGCCACGTTGCGCGCGATGCCTAAGACCCACGGCTTGAAGCGGTCGTGATCCGTCAGCTTCACCAGCTGCGCGTGCGCCCGCGCGAAGGTCTCTTGCGTCGCGTCGTCAGCGGTGTCGCCCTGGCGCAGCAGGTCTCGCAAGAAGCGCCGCACGGCCACCACGTGCCGCTCGAACAACGCACGAAACGCCGCCGACTCGCCGGCCTGAGCACGCCGCACCAACGCCTCGTCGGGCGTCTCGGGGGTGATTTCAGGGGTTCGCTTGAGCAGCTTCAGCACGCCCCTCAACATGCGCCCCGGCGCCCCGGAGTTTCAACCTTCAATTCAGTCAGGTGCTCCCTGCAGAAACATCGCGAGCGCCTGCGCCCGGCTGATGAGCGTCTCGACCTCGATGTACTCCTGCGGCGTATGAAACGAGAGGCCCCGCGGCCCGAGCGCGTCGAGCGTCGGAATCCCCATGGATGACGCGGTGTTACCGTCGCTGCCGCCGCCCTGCCGTGGCGCTTCACCGGCGCCCAGGCCGTGCGCATGCGCGCACTGGCTGTAGCGGGCCAGCAGCGCATCGGTGCCCGGCTGTTTTTCCATGGGCGCGCGGCCGGGGCCCGACGCCAATTGCACGTCTGCGCCGGGCACACCCAATTCGACGCTCGCGGCGCGCAGCGACTGCCACAGCGCGTCCGACGCGGCCTGCGTGGGAAAGCGGAGATCGAGCTCTGCCCGCGCGTTGGCCGGCACCGTGTTCTTCGCCGTGCCGCCGGTGACGAGGCCCACGTTCACCGTCACGCCGGTGTCCCGGCTCGAGAGCTGCTGCGCGCGATCGACGAAGCGGCTGAGCGCCCAGATGGCGTTGGCCCCGTCCCAATAGTTGTTGCCGGCGTGCGCCGGGCGACCCGTGGCCGTCGCGCTCGCGAAGCCGGTGCCTTTTCGTTCGGTGACGATGGCGTCGGTGGCGCGCCCCGACTCGAAGACCAACGCCGCCGAGCTCCCTTCGATGACGCGGCGAATGAGCGGCGCACCTTCGGGCGAGCCGACCTCTTCGTCAGACACGATGACGACGCGCAGCGGCGCGATGGTCTCGAGGCCCACCGTCGTCGCCAACGCCTTGAGCGCCCACGCGATGACGATGAGGCCGCCCTTCATGTCCAACACGCCGGGGCCGCGCCGCAACGAGCCGTCGACGCGGTAGCCCTCGAAGACCCCGGGCGGAAACACGGTGTCGAGGTGGCCCAGCAACGCCACGGGCGCGACGCCGGGCTTTCCCGCAGAACGAAACACGAGGTGGTCGGCGAAGCGCGTGCTCGGCACACGTTCAGCCTCGAGGCCCGGCATCGCGAAGATGTCTTCGAGCAGCCGCACCACGCGCTGGCCGCCTTCGCGGTTGCCGCTGAAGGAGTTGTGGTCGACGAGCGCCGCAAGCGCCGCTTCCATCGCTGGTAATTGCTGCTTCAACCAACTCGCTGCGTCGAGCATCGGCGCCAACCCTACTGCTGGCCTGCAAATCATGCGTCAGCTAAAGGCTTTTGAATGCTGCTGCTCCGAGACGTAGCGAGGGGGGACCTCGCGGGTTTGAAGCGGCTCGCCGCGACGCTGAACAGCGTCAACCTGCCGAACAACGAGAAGGTGCTGACCGGGCTCATCAAGAAGTCTGTCGACAGCTTCGCCGGCAAAATCGAGAACCCCTTCGAGCGTGAATACCTCTTCGTGCTCGAAGACCTGCGCAACGACACCATCATCGGTACGTCGATGATCATCGCGCAGCACGGCACCAAAGACGCGCCGCACATCTACTTCCAGGTGACGCAGGCGGAGCACTACTCGGCGAGCATCGACAAGCACTTCAGGCACAAGGTGTTGTCGATTGGGTACAACTACGATGGCCCCACGGAAATCGGCGGCCTCGTCGTCGACCCTCCACACCGCAGCGGCCTCGAGAAGCCCGGCAAGCAGCTGAGCTACGTGCGCTTTCTATTCATGGCCATGCGCCGCGAGCAGTTCCGGGAGCGCGTGCTCGCCGAGCTGTTGCCGCCGCTGATGGAGGACGGCCGCTCGCTGCTGTGGGAGTCGATCGGCAAGAAGTTCACCGGCCTCGACTACACGGAGGCCGACAAGCTCTCGCGCCGCAACAAGGAGTTCATCAAGGAGCTCTTCCCCTCGTCCGACATCTACGCGTCGCTGTTCCCCGCGAACGCGCAGAAGATCATCGGCGAGGTGGGGCCCAACACCGCCGGCGTGCGGCGCATGCTGGAGCGCATCGGCTTCAAGTATTCAGATCACATCGACCCGTTCGACGGCGGCCCGCACTTCGAGGCCAACCTGAGCGACGTGTCGCTGGTTCGCCACTTCCGCACGGCGACCGTCGGCAAAGAGCCGTGGGATCTCGAGGCCCCGGAAGTGCTGGTGGGCGTCACGCGCGAGAAGGGCGCCAACCGCTTCCGCGCCATTCGGACGCAGGTCCGGTGGGACGACCAGGTCGTTTATTTCCCGAAGGCTTCGCGCGAAAAACTCAAAGTGAAGCCGGGCGACAAGGTCTCCATCATTCCCTTTGAGTAACGCCGCCGAGGCCGATCTACCGGCCTCCGGCGCGATGGTGCAGAGTCGACGGCGTCATGTCGCTCGCGCTGCTGCTCAGCCTCCTCGTCACCGCTCAGCCCGAGCCGTCGCTCGCTGACGGGCGCGCGCACGTGGCGGCGCTGCGGCGCGGCGAGGTTCGTGTCGAGCTCCGCAAGTTGAGCGCTTCACTGCGCGGCTACGGCACGGAATCGAAGATCATCAGCGAGGCGCTCAGTCAACGCGACAACCGCTTCCACTACGTGCGCACCATGGCCGTCTCGAACTGGGCGCGCGGCATCGTGTTGACGCTGGTGCTCACAGAAGACGGCACGCTGCTCAGCGGCACCATCGACGGCGCGAAGACCGAAGCGCCCACGCCGTACGCCGCGTACCGCGTGCAGACGAAGTTCAGGCTGCCGCTCGAAGAAGAATGGAGCGTGCTCTGGGGCGGCCGCACATGGGACGAGAACCGCCACGCGTCAGTCTCAGACATGCGCTTCGCGGTCGACCTGCTGCAGCGAAAGAAGGGCTCGAGCTCCGAAGGCCGGGGGCTCCGCAACGAGGACTACTACGCGTGGAATCAGCCGGTGCTCGCGCCAGCCGACGGCGTGGTCGTCTCGGTGCACAACAGCTCGAGCGACAACACGCCCAACCGCGCGCAGGGCGGCGATCTCTACGGCAACGTCATCGTCATCAAGCACCGCGACGGCGAGTTCTCGCTGCTGGGGCACCTGCGCCGCGGCTCGGTGGCGGTGAAGGCCGGAGAGCGCGTGACCGCAGGCCAGCGCATCGCGCGCGTCGGCAACAGCGGCATGTCGACCGAGCCGCACCTCCACTTTCAGTTGATGGACACCGGCGACTGGAAGACGGCGCACGGCTTGCCGCTGCAGTTGGTCGACTACGTGAGCAACGGCACGCACGTCGAGCGTGGTGAGCCGCGCCGCGGCGAGCTCATCGGCACGCATTCGACTGCAGCGCGCCGCTGAGCGCTTCAGCCCAGCCAGATTTCTTCGAAGCGAACCTGCGGCGGCGTCTGGTGCAGTCGCAGGCCCTGCAGCTCCTGGCTCGCGGCGGCGTGGAAACGCTCGTGGTACAGCGGCACCAGCACACAGTCTTCGCGCACCAGGCTCTCGGCCTTTCGGTAGAGCTGCTCACGCAGCCCCGGGTCGACCGTCACGCGTGCTTCGTCGGTGAGGCGATCGAACTCGGGGTTCTTGTAGCCGACGCCGTAGTAGCTCTGCGCCTTCGAGTTCAGCAGCAGGTGCAGGAAGTTGTCGGGGTCGGCCACGTCGGCGATCCAGTTGCCGCGGAAGATGGGCAGCCGGCCGTCACGCACGCGCTCCCAGAAGTCCTTGAGCTCCACGTGCTCGAGCTCGACGAGCCCCGCGTCGGTCAGCGGCTTGAACACCGCGCGATCTTCGTCACGCGTGTCGCGGTCGGGCGCGTAGTTCAACGTCACCCGCAGCCGCGAGTGCCCCGCTTCAGCGAGCAGCCTCCGCGCCAGCCCGATGTCGGTGCGCGGCTCATGAATGCGGTCGCTCTCGAGCAACGTGGGCGGCGTCAGCGAGCGCGCCACGCGAGCGCCGGGGTGAAAGCCATCGACCAGCGCACGAACGTCGAGGCCTGCACGCAGCGCGCGACGCACGCGCACGTCGTCGTACGGAGCCGTCTGCGCGTGGAACCCGAGGAACCACACCGACGGCGTGTTCACCGTCAGCGACTGCGCGGGGTCGAGGCCCACGTCTTTGAGGTTCTCTGCATGCAGATACGAGACGACCTGCACCTGGCTGCGCGTGAAGGCCTCGAGCGCGGCGCGGCGTGAATTGAAGAGCTGGAACTCGAGGCGCGCGAGCAGCGGCAGGCCCGCCATGTAGTAGGTCGGGTTGCGCTCGAGCGTAACGAGCGCGCTGGTCGCCGACGCGAGCCTGAACGGCCCGGTGCCCAGCACGCGCCCTGCGTCGATGCGCGTGATGCCCGTCGACGGCAGCGCGAGCATGCGCAGAAAGAACGCGCGCGGCTCCTCGAGGCGGAACTCGATGGTGTGCTCGTCGAGCACCTCGATGCCCACGACCGAGCGCGCTTCGCCCGCGAAGTACGCCGCCGCGCCGGTGATGTCCTTGAAGAGCACCGCGTCGGGCGCGTCGACCTTCGGGTCCAACAGGCGCTCGAAGTGCGCCTTCACGTGGCCCGCCGTCAACGACACGCCGTCGGGGAACGTGACGCCCTTGCGCAGCGCGAAGCGGTACCGACGCGCGGTGGGGTCGGCCTCCCACGACTCGGCGAGGTCCGGCGCCAGCAGGCCGTCTTCGTAGCGGACCAACGTCGAGTACATCGACGCCGACAACTCGGAGAGCTGCAGGTCGAGCGTGAAGAGCGGGTCGAAGCCCCGCGTCTCGTCAATCATCACCGCGCGGTGCAGCCCCACCTGCAGCGTGCCGCCCGCGCGCGCCTGCGGCAGCTTGAAGCGGAACACCTCGTTCCCCAGCGTCTCGGCTTCGTGCGAGAGCTGCTCGACGGCGCGGCTCAGCGCGTCGCCCACGCGCACAATCTTGTGGGCGTCTTCACGCACCTCGGCGACCTCTTCACTGATGGCGCTGTCGCCCTGACGAAGCACCGCCTGCGCCGCGCGGATCTCGTCGATGGCCGCCGTCAGTCGCAGCACGGCGTCAGACAGCTCGCGGCCGGTGATGACCTGACCTTCGGCGCGCGTCGACGCGTCACGGGCCGTGCGCGACATGTCCTGCATCTGCTTGACGAGATCCCGACCGTGCGAGGCCTGCTCTCCGGCCACGCGCATCACCTCGTCCACGCGCTCGGTGACCTCGCGGCTCAGGTCGACCAGCGAGGTGCCCTGCGTTTCCAGCCGCGCGGCCTCTGCCTGCGTCGACTCCACGGCCGTCAGCGCGCGCTGCGAGGTGTGCTGAATCGCGCGCAGGGCCTCGGCAGCCTTCTCACCCAGCTGCACGCCGTGCGCGGCTTCGTCGCGGCCGCGCAACACCAGCTCGACCGCGCGCTCGACGCCTTCGCGCACCGCCTTGACCTTCTGCCCAATCTCCCGCGTGGAGCGGCCCGTCTTCTCGGCGAGGCTGCGCACTTCAGTCGCGACGACGGCGAAGGCCTTGCCGCTCTCGCCGGCCTGACTGGCGATGATGGCAGCGTTGAGCGCGAGGAGGTTCGTCTGGTCGGCGATCTCTTGAATCACGTCGACCACGCGGCCGATTTCGAGGCTGCTCACGCCGAGCGCGTCGACCAGCCGCGCCGCGCGGCCGACGGTGTCGTCGATGCGCTTGATGCCCTTGAGCGCGTCGCCCACCAGCTGCACGCCCTGCTCGGCCGTCGTCGTCATCTCGCGGGCGAGCTCACCGGTCTCGTCGCTGCGGCGGCGCACGGCGTCGATGCTGTCTTCCGCGAGCGAGACCGCCTCGCGCGACTGCACCGTGAGCCGCGCCACGGCGCCGCCCGTCTCGACGACGAGCTGTGAACGCTGGCTGAGCGCCTCGACGCGTGACGAGGTCTTTTCAGAAGCCGAATTGAGCAGGCTCAGCGAGCGCGCCACGGTCTCGATGCTCTCGGTCATCTCCGTGAGCGAGGTGGTGGTGTCGCGCGCGAATGACTCGAGCTGCGTCACGCGCTTCTGACTGCCCTCGAGGCTCTCGCCCATGCCGGTGACGGCCTTTTCACTGCGCTCGGCTGCCGCGCCCTGACGCCGCGCGGCCTCCAGCACGGTGCGCGCGTGGTCTTGCACGCCCCGCGCGGTGCGATGCACGGAGCGCGTCACCCGCTGCACCTGCCAGAGCGCGCGACGCAGCGAGTGCGTGAAGCGGTACAGCTCTGCGTCGTCGCTGCCTTCTGCTGCGGGAGAGACGGTGAGGTCGCCTTCTGCGAGCCGCTCGATGACGTCGCGGCGGCGCTCCGTGCGGCGCGCGCCCAGTTGGTAGAACGTGAGCCACGCCGCCAGCGTGAAGCCGCCGGAGCTGATGACACAGAGCACCAGCCACGCGCCCCACGTCGACGGCTCGCCGGTGATGGCCAGAAGAACGAGGCCCGTCATGAGCCCGGAGAGCAGGCCACCAAGGGGGCCGAAGAGCGCGAGGTACCAGCGGTTCTCCATGCGTGGCGGGCACCCTATTCGCTTGCTGTCGGTTGAGGCAGTTCTTCGCGAGAATGCGCGCCGTGACTGCCTGGCTCCTCCTCACGCTGGCCGCGACGCCGGTCGACGCGCGCTTCGTGCTCGAGGTAGGCGAGCTGCCCGTCGCCGAGCTGCGCGTGGGCACGCGGGGCGACACGTATTTCTACGAAGCGGTGCACTTCCTTCAGGAAGGCCCGCAGCAGCGCCGCATCGAGCGTTCGCTGCGCGAGGGCACGCCTGAAGTGCTCGCGTTGCTGACGCCGCCAGCGCTGGGGTGTCGCGACGTCGTCGAAGAGCGCAGCGCGAAGAAAGAGGCGTTGTGTGTCACCCGCCGTGACGCCGCGCTCGTCGAAGGCACGCTGGCCGGCGCGCCCTTCAAGGCCCGCTATGCGCGTGGCCGGCTCGCTGAAATCACCGTGGGCAACGCGAAGTGGCGCGCGACGTCGACGGCCGCGAAGCCGCCTCCAGAGAGCCCCTTCGCGGCGGGCCTCGCGGTGCCCCCGGGCGCGCTTCGGCTCACGCCAGCCGTCGATGGCGCGCGCTGGCTCGAGACCTCGCCGCGCGGCATCGGCGACGCGGCCTCAGTGGGTCGAACGCGGTGCCTGCTGCTCGCGCGCGAGGCGGCCGCACGACGAGCAGGCGCGCGCGTGGTGCTGGGCGTCGTCATCGAGAACGGTCGCGCGTTTCCCCACGCGTGGGTCGCGATGGGCGCCGAGATGCTCGACCCGTCGGTGCTGGCCGACGACGAGGTGTTGACGCAGCGCCGCTACCTCGAGTTGCCCAGCAGGCTTGCGGGTGCGACGTACCTCGCGCTCTTCGATGGCGCTGCGCGCTTCGAGGCCCGGTGATTTCGACGTTGCTCGTCATGCTGCTGTTGCTCGGCGCGCTCGCGTTCGCCGTGCACCGCGTCGGACAGGTGCAGCCCTCGTTGCCGCCCCACGCATTGCCGGCCGTGGTGCTGGGCGCCCGCGTCTTCCCCGACGGGCACGCGAGCGACGCGTTGGCCGACCGCGTTCGCACCGGCGTGGCGCTGCTTCGAGGCGGCCACGCCACGCGGCTGATTCTCTCGGGAGGGAGCCCTGACTCCCGCCCCACTGAAGCCGCCGTGATGAGAGACCTCGCGCTGGCCTTCGGCGCTGACGCAGCGGCGCTGCAGCTCGAGGGCGCGAGCCGCTCGACGTACGAGAACGCCGCGCGCTGCGCTGAGCTGCTGACCGAGCGCGACGTGCTGCTCGTCACCTGCGACTTCCACCTGGCCCGGGCCCGCGCTCATTTCCACACACGGGGCTTCACGGTCTCGCCGGTGCCCTCGAAACGTGCGCTGCGGCCCGTTGACCGATGGCGCGTGACGTTGAAAGAGGTCGTCGCGCTGCTCGCGAAACCACGCCTGCTGTGGGCCTTCCGAACGCCGCGCAAAGTGTAGAGTGCGCAGCCATGCGGACCTCACATGTGCTGTCGCTCGCGTTCGCGGGCCTCGTCTTCGCTGGCTGCAACTGCGGCACCATGACCCCCGACACGTGCAACAGCACGGCCGACTGTGCCGCCGGGCTCGTCTGCGGGGTCGACGGCGTCTGCAGCGCGCCTTCGAGCTGTCCCGAGACGTCCTGCGCTGACGGCCAGTCGTGTGTGAGCGGCCGATGCTACGCGCGCTCGTGTGGCAGCAAGGCGTGCGCCGCGGCGCAGGTGTGCTCTGGCGGCCGCTGTGTCGACGAGTCGTGCATCGGCAAGTCGTGCCCCGGCGGCGTGTGCATTCAGGGCAGCTGCTTCCAGTCACAGTGCGCCGCGCAGAGCTGCAGCTCCGCAGAAGTGTGCGTGCAGGACAGCTGCGTGTCGCGCAAGTGCCTCGGCGTCACCTGCCCGGGAGATCAACGCTGCGCAGCCGACGGCGTCTGCTACCCCCGCGGCGGCTACGGCGGCGGCTCGGGCACCGGCCCCGCACCTGGCGGTACCGGCGGCGGCAACGGCAACACCGACGGTGGCTCGGGCAACGGCGGCGGCACCGGCACGGGCGGCGGCACCGGTACCGGCCCCGGCAACCTGGCGTGCATGAGCCAGTGCACCATCGTGCAGGTCTGCGTGAACAACGTGTGCACCGAAGGCCGCTGCGTCGGCGTCGAGTGCCCCATGGGCAGCAGCTGTAGCGGCGGTACCTGCGTGCCTTCAGGCTGTGGCCCCGGCGGCGCGACGTGCCCCACCGGTACGGCGTGCGGCCCGTCGGGCACCTGCGTTGAGTCCGCGTGCGCGGCCGTGACCTGCCCCACCGGCTACTTCTGCGGCGCGGGCCTTTGCTACGCGGGCTCGGTCGGCGGCGGCAACGGCGGGGTTGGCGGTGGCTCGGGGAATGGCGGCGGCGCAGGCGGCGGCACCGGCACCGGCGGCGGCGCGGGGACCGGCGGAGGCAATGGCACAGGCGGCGGAGCGGGCACTGGCGGAAGCGGGGGCACCGGCGGCGGAACCGGCGTGGGTGGTGGCACCGGCACCGGAGGCAGCGGCGGCTTCGTTCGCGGCCCCGACGGCGGCATCATCGGCATCGAAGGCCCTGACGGCGGCCTCGTGTACCTGCCCGACGGCGGCATCGTCGGCGGCCCGTGTCTGCCCAACCAGTGCTCGGAGATCGCCTGCTTCGACGGCATCGACAACGACTCCAACGGCGCGACCGACTGCGCCGACCCGGCGTGCAACATGCTGCTGTGCAACGACAACAACAGCTGCACCTTCGCCGAGCGCTGCATCTCAGGCGCCTGCACGCCGATGACGACGCAGACGTGCAACTCGCCGCCGTCGGGCATGTGCTACCGCCCGGGCGGCGAGTGCAACCCGGGCGGCTGCATCTACTCGTACAACGTGGGCGCGTCGTGCGGCGGCGCCAACGTCTGCTTCCCCGACGGCTCGTGTCGCCCGAACACCGGCCTCGGCCAGTTCGACTTCACGCCTTCGAACTTCGACCCCGCAACGCTGAACGTCACCGCAGACCGCGTCGTCATCGACGGCGCGGCGACGTTCGACACCACGGGCTCCGGTGCATTCGGCGGTGCGTGGCCTTCGACGAAGCCGACCATCAACCTCGTCACCACGTCGACGGGGCCCGCCATGGTGCTCGCCTCCGAAGGCTTCGACATGTCCTTCGGCGCGACGCTGCGCGTGACGGGTGACAAGCCGCTCATCATCGCGTCGACGGAGACGGTGGAGATCGCCGGCGTCATCGACCTCTCGGCGTACTGGAGCGGCAACACGGCGGTGCCTGGCCCCGGCGGCGGCGTCGGCTGCGGCGCTTCGAACGGCGGCAACGGCTCGAACTCGGCGAACTCCTCTTCGGGTGGCGGCGGCGCCGGTGGCGTCGCGGGCCCGGGCGGCTCCGGCGGCTTCGGTTCGTACTCTTCAAACACCAACGGTACCGCCGGCACGCAGCGCACGGGCGCCATCAGCGACCTGCTGGCGGGCTGCAAAGGCGGCAACGGTGGTGACACCGGCGGCGGGCTCGGCGGCGCGGGTGGTGGCGCGCTGCAGATCTCCGCGTCGCTCGGCATCGCGTTGACTGACGGCTCGGGCATCATCGCCAATGGCGCTGGTGGCCGCGGCGGCGTGGGCTCGCGCTCCAACGGCATCGGCGAGTCAGGCGGCGGCGGCGCTGGCTCGGGCGGCACCATCTTCCTCGAGGCTCCGTATGTCTTCGCGCGCAACTCGAGGCTGATCGCCGTGGGCGGCGGCGGCGGCGAAGGCGCCGGCTGGACCCGCCTCGGCGCGCGCGGCGAAGACGGCGACAAGGCCTTCGGCTTCAACAGCGCGGCGGGCGGCTACAGCCTGAGCGGCGGCGGTGAAGGCGGCAACGGCGGCGTGCGCAACAGCGGCGCGACGCCGGGCCGCGGCGGCTACCGCAACGAGTGGGAAATGGGCAGTTGGTGGGACTCGGGCGGCGGCGGCGGCGGTGGTGCAGCCGGCAAGGTTCGCGTCACCATCACCGGCGGCGGCATGTGCGTCATTCCTCACGAGCACGTGTGGCAGAGCCCGGCGCTCAGCAACAACGACCCGCTCAACTGCTACTACTGAGCCGACGCTACGGGCGGTCGCTCCGCGTGCCGCCCACGCCACCGCTCGTCGTCCAGCCGAAGGTCGACAGCGGCACCGCGCCGAGCCCATAGCTCTCGAGCACCACCCCACCATCAGACCGCGCCGCGGTGATGACGAGCGCCGACGACGAGAAGCGCGCCTGCTCGACGGCGCCTGAAGCTTCGGGCAACCGACACAGCGCCTTCGACTCGCCGTCGATGAACAACTGCAGAAACGCGCGCGGGCCGCCGTCACGTTCTTCCCGAATGAGCGCGGCGAAGGTCCCGGCGCGAGGCTCCACGAGCGTCGAGGCCACGATGCGCGCCTCGACGTCATCGCGCAGCACGCGACCTTCGAAGCGCGTGGCGCCCGACTCGACGTCGACGTTGCGAACCCAGGTCTCACAGCCTGCGTCACAGCGCTCGAAGAAGACGCTCATCGTGCCGGCTGAAGCCAGCGTGTGCTGCTCGCGCAGCGCGCCCGCATCAGAGAAGTCGTACGAGACCGCGCTCGCGCCGCCGTCAGCTTCGAAGCGCACGCGCCCCGAGGCCGGGAAGATGGCCACGCCGTCAGCCGTGAGCAGCAGGTCGCCAGGCGCGCCGGTGACGACGACGTCGCGCCGCGCAACGCCGCCATCGCCGAGCAGCTCCACGCGCGTCAGCAGCCCGGCGTCGGCGCTCCAGGCGAAGAGCGCATCGCCGCGCACCACGGCAGCGTCGTCATCGACCGCGGCGAGCCACTGCAAACCGCCATCGACCCAGGACTGCAGCCCACCGTCGATGGCCAGAAAGACACCTTCACTGCTGAGCGCCCAGCGCGTCTCGCCGACCTGCACCGGCAACGAATGTCGGAGCACACCCGAAATCGGCGAACGGAGCTCGAGCCCCGCATCCGTCGAGAGCAGCACCCCGGCGATGCTCACGGCCCGAACTTCACGCGGCGCACCGTCTTCATAGACGTAGGTGAAGCGCTCGAAGCCCGTGCCCGTGTACGAGGTGAGCGCGCAGACCAGGGCCGCGCCCGCGTCGAGCACGCCTGCGTCGTCGACACCGGCATCATCGAGCCCCGCGTCGTCAGCGCCCGCGTCGACCACTCCGGCGTCGAGCGGCAGCCCGGCGTCTTCCATGCACAACGAAAGGAACAGGTTCGAGCTCTGCGACGAGAGCGCACCCACCGGAGCGCCCGGGAGCCGCGCTGACCAGTCGGGGTTCCAGTCGGCTTCGTTCACGCGCGAGCAGACCTGGTTCTGGCACGTGGCCTCGGGCAGACAGGCGATGGCCGGAGAGCACGGCAGTCCGTCGGGCGTCGGCTCGGTGCGACACATGCCCGACACGCAGAAGTTCACGCTCACACAGTCGAGCGGGCCGCACGGAGTCAGATCTGCCGCCGGGCCTTCGCCACACCCGGTGCGCGAATCACACGTGGCCACCGTGCACGCCGCCGTGGGGTTGGGGCACGCGCGAGGTGTATTCACGCAGCCAATCTCCATCGAGCAGGCGTCGTCGGTGCAGAGATCTCCGTCGTCGCAGCGGCGCGCGATGCCCAGACATTGCCCGCTGCGACACCGACCCTGCTCGAGGCAGATGCTCGAGGGGTCGCACGGCGCGTCGTCAGGTGACTGCGTCTCGATGCAGCGATCTTCCTCGAGCGAATAGGTGCTGATGATGCACTCCGCCGACGGCGTACACACCGGGGGCCGCACACCGACGCCGCGCAGCTTCACCTCGGCCGTGAGCTCACCGACCGTGAGCGTCAACACGCGCTCCACCGCTTCACTGCCGGCAGCGAACGTGACGGCCACGTCGACCGCATCGCCGCCGGGAACGCTGGCGAGCGGCGCCACCGAGAACGGGCTCTGCGTCGCGAGCTCCACCTCAATCGACGCGCGCGTCACCGCCACGAGCGTGAGCGGCAACGTCTTCTGCGAGCCCTCGAGCACGCGACCGAAGTCGAGCTCCCGGGGCTCCGTGCGCAGGCCGAGTTCAACGGGTTCCACCGGGCCCGGCCGGCAACGGCAGCCGGTGAGCGAGACGAGCATCAGCAACACCACGCACCGCAGCATGTGCGCGAATGTGCCCTTACGAGGCGCGTCGGCGCCAGAGCCATCGCGCGCAAAAGCCGAGCACGATGACGCCCAACAAGATGAACGAGGCCGTCCGGAAACGGCTGAAGAACGTGGCGAGCTGCTCGGCGTTGTCGCCGATGGTGACGCCCACGAAAATCAGCAGCGCGTTGAACACCGCCGCCGAAACCGCGCCGAGGCCCACCGTCTTCACGAACGAGACGTCGGCGGCACCGGCGGCGAGAAACACCACGGAGCGGAAGCTCGGCAAGAACCGGTTGAGCAACAGCAGCGACGTCGAACGCCGGCGCATGAGGTCTTGAACCTTGCGCACCTGCTCGACCTCGAAGCCGAAGACCTTCGTGCCGTCGGCGGCGTCTTTGGTGCGCGCGCCGAGGCTCCGGCCTACGCGCCACATCGCCGCGAGGCCCACCACGCTGCCCAGCGTCAACACCACGTGCAGCAACAGCACCGAGCGCTCTTCACGCCCCGCCCACGCGCCACCGATGACCGTGACCGTGTCTCCAGGGAAGGGAGGGAACACGTACTCGATGAGCGCCGCGAGCCCGAGAATCGGGTAGCCCCAGGCGCCCAGCGTTCTCAAGAATGCGTCGAAGGCCTCCATCGCGGGCGCGACTGTAGGTGACTTCAGGGCTTCGGAAAGGCACCGCTGGCGACGAGGAGATCCAGCCTCGCCTGTCGCGCGCTGTCTTCAGCCAACGCGGCCTGCAGCTTCGCGTCGCGCGCGCGGCGCTCAGCGTCAATGACCTCGAGGTTCGTCGTCGCGCCGGCCTTGTACGCCACCGTCGAGAGCTCCAACGCCTCCGTGGCCTCGCTCGCCGAGTCACGCGCGCGCTTCATCGCTTCATCGGCGTGCGTCACCTGCTGAAACGCGCTGCGCACCTCACTGCGCGCCACGCGGAGCTGCGCCTCGAGCTGCGCGTCGGCCGTCTTCGCCAGCGCGCGACGCTCCTTCGCCTGGCCGTAGCGCAGCCCGCCGTCATACAGCGGCACCTGCAGCACCACGTTGAGCTGCCAACCCGTGAGCGGCTGCGTGAGCGAAGGCGGGTTTTGGTAGAACGGCTGGAACACCGCGCTGAGCAACGGCACGTAGTCCATCCAATCGAGCTGCGTCGCGTCGCGCGCGGTCTGGTGGCGAACCCGCGCGGCCTTCACGTCGAGGCGATTCGACTCGAGCCCCTCCATCGCCTGGTCTGCATCAGGAGGCGCGTTGAACTCCGGCTCCGAGGCCACGACGTCGAGCGGCCCGTCGGTGCCGGTCACCACACCCAACGCCTCCTGCGCGCGCACCAGTTCGCCGAGCGCCGTCTCGAGCTGCGTCGCGCTCACCGAGAACTCCTGCGCCGCGCGGAGCTCGTCGAGGCGCGTGCCCACGCCGCCCTCGAACCGTTCACGTGCGTAGTCGAGGTGCGCCTTCGCCGCGTCACGCGCAGACGTCGCCGCCGAGATGACGCGCTGCTGCGCCAACACCGCCAACCACGCGCGCGCCGCGAGCAACGCGACCTGTCGCTTCACGTCGTCGGCCGTGGCCCGCGCAGCGTCGGCCCCCTTCGACGCGCGAATCCACTGCGCCCAACGCGGCGTGGCGATGAGCGGCGCGCCGACCTGAACGTTGGCCGAGAGCTGCTCTTTGCCGAGCACCAGGCGGTCGGCCAGGCGTCGATCATCATCGAGGCGCGTGAACGTGCCGGTCCCGCCGAGCGTCGGGAGTGACGGCGCGCGCGCCTGCTCCATCAACGCCAGCGCACGCGCCGCGTCCTGCTCAGCGACGCGCATCGACGGGTTCTGCTGCAACGCGCGCTGCACCGCCTCTTCGAAGCCGATGGGCTGCGGCGCCGGGCTCGCCGCGAGCAACAACGCGAGAATGGGCTCAACCATGGGTGACCTCCGCGTGCGTCGGTGCGTCGTCTTCGGGGTCTTCTGGCGTGCGTCGCGCGAAGCGGTCGAGCCACGTGTAGACCACCGGCACGAAGAACAACGTGAGCCCCGTTGAAACGCCGAGCCCGCCGATGACGGCGCGCGCGAGCGGCAGGTTGGTCTCGCTGCCTTCGCCGATGCCCAACGCCATGGGAATGAGGCCCACGAGCGTGGCGATGGTCGTCATCAGAATCGGGCGGAGCCGCGTACGGCCTGCTTCGACCGTCGCGTCGTGCAGCGACTTGCCGCGGCGCCGCAGCACGTTCGCGAAGTCGACCAGCAAGACGCCATTCGAGACCACGATGCCAATCATCATGATGATGCCCATGAAGCTGTTCACCGACAGCGACGTGCCCGTGGCCCACAACATCAACGCCACGCCGGCCACGCCGAGCGGCACGCTGAACATGATGACCAACGGGTCGACCAGCGAGCGGAACTGCGAGGCGAGCACCATGTAGACGAGCGCAATGGCGAGCAGCACCGACAAGCCGAGCCCCGCGAAGGCCTCTTTCTGCGCAGCCGCCTGACCGCCGAGCCGCACCGTGAAGCCGTCGGGCGGCGGCATGTCATCGAGAATCGACTGCACCGCCGCCGCTGCGCTGCCGAGGTCTTGCCCGGGGCCGACGTTCGCCGTCACGTCGACGATGCGCTGCAGGTACTTGCGCGTGATGGTGACCGGGCCGCTCGAGCGCGAGACCTGCGCGACCGTGTCGAGCGAGACCACCCGGCCCTGCGGCGTGCGCAGCTGCGCCTGCTTCAGCGCGTCGACGTCGCCACGAAAGCGGTCTTGCGCGCGCACGTTGATGTCGTACTCGTTGCCCGTCTTCGGGTCGGTCCACGGAATGGGCGCGAACTGCGTGTTGCCCACCAAGGTCGCGAGCACCGTCTGCGCGATGGTCTGCTGTGAAATGCCAAGCACACCGGCCTTCTCGCGATCGACGTTCACGTCGAACTGCGGGTAGTTCTCTTCGCGGCTGATCTGCACGTCGGTCAGCAAGGGGCCTCCGCTCTGCGCCGAGAGGCCTCGCATGCGCTCTTGCAGCGCGCGCGCGTAGTCCTGCGCCTGATCGACCTCGTAGCCGAGGATCTCCACGTCGATGGGCGCCGCAGAGCCGAAGTTCAAGATGCGCTTCACGATGCCGCCGGTCGAAAAGAAGACCTGCACGCCGGGCAACGACTCGCCGAGGGTCGAGCGCACCTTCTCGCTGGCCTTGAGGTCGGAGAGCTCGCGCTGCGTACGCGGCACGAGGTTCACGTTCACGTTGCCGGCGTGAGGCCCGCTGTTGCCGCCGAAGAGCCCGCCGCGCCCCGCAGGCAACCCGGAGCTGGAGATCATCGTCGTGACCACGCCTTTGTCCTCGGCAGTCAGACCCAGCGCTTTTCGAATCGCGTTCTCGACGACGATGGCCGTCTCTTCAGTCTTCGTGGAGCGCGTGCCGATGGGCGTGCGGAAGTTGACCGAGAACTGCGCTTCGTCAGTCTCGGGGAAGAACTCCGTGCCGATGCGCGAGAAGAGCGACACCGAGGCCACGAAGAAAACCAGAATCGCCGCGACCGTCTTCACGCGGTGTCGCAGCACCACCTCGAGCGCGCGCGCGTAAGCGTGATCCAACGCGTCCAGCGCTTTCGTGATGCGACCTCCGATTCCCTTCGGTGGCGCGCCGTGTGAGTCGAGCCACATCAGACACAGCAGCGGCGTCACCGTGCGTGACACGAAGAAGCTCATGATGAGCGCGAAGCTGATGGTGAGCGCGAGCGGGATGAACAAGTTGCGCGCCACGCCCTGAAGAAACAGCACGGGGAAGAACACGACGATGGTGGTGATGGTCGAGACGAGAATCGGCATCGCCACTTCCTGCGCGGCGTTGATGACGGCGTTGCGGCGCGACTGCCCCATCGCGAGGTGACGATGAATGTTCTCGAGCTCCACGATGGAGTCGTCGACGAGGCGACCGACGCCCAGCGCCAGCCCTCCGAGCGTGAAGATGTTGAGCGTCTGCCCGGTGAAATACAGCAGCGTGAACGTCGAGATGACCGAGAGCGGAATGGCCACCGCCACGATGCCCGTCGCGCGCAACGACACGAGGAAGATGAGGATGATGAGGATCGCGAACAGGCCGCCCTGCAGCGCTTCGTGCTGCAGCGACGAGACCGCGGCGCGAATGTACTTCGACTGGTCGAAGCTCACCTGCACCTGCACGTCGGCGGGCACGCCGCGGAGGTTCGGCAACAGCTCCCGCACCGCGTCGACCACCGCGATGGTGTTGGCCGTCGGCTGCTTGAGCACGCGCAGGTACACGCCGCGCGCGCCGTTGACGCGGACGATTTCAGTCTGGTCTGCCGTGCCGTCTGCGACCTGCGCCACGTCACCGACGCGCACGACGCGCCCGTCCGCCGTCGCCGAACCGACCACCACGTTGCGGAGCTCGTCGAGCGTCTCGACCTGCGTGTTGGTGAAGACGTTGTAGTCGCGCTGCTCGGTGCGCAGGCTCCCCGAAGGCATCAACAGGTTCGAGGTGCGCACCGAGCCGATGAGGTCGAGCATCGAGAGCTCGCGCGCCCGGAGCGCGTTCACGTCGGCCAGCACCTGCAGCTCGCGTTGCTTGCCACCACCGGGCGTCGCGCTCGCCACGCCGGGCACGCGCTCCAGCTGCGGCTCGATGATGTTGTACGCGAGATCATAGAGCTGCTTCTCGTCGAGCGTGTTCGACGTCACCGCGATCTGCACCACGGGGATGTTGGTGATGTCGAACTTGAGCGTGAGCGGCTGGCCGATGCCCGGCGGCAGCGCGTTGAGGATCTGCCCGACGCGCTGCTGCACCTCGAACTGCGCTGAATCGAGGTTGGTGCCGTACTGGAACCACACCGTCACCAGAGACGTGCCCTGCTTGCTCGTCGACTCGACGCGATCGACCCCCGGCGCTGCGCTGACCGCGCGCTCGATGGGCTGCGTGATGGCCTTCTCGACGTCTTCAGGGCCCGCGCCTGAATAGAAGGTCGCGATGCGCACGTTGGGAATGTCGATGGCCGGAAAGAGGTCGACCGACAAGCGCTGCAGCGACACCGCGCCCAGGACAATCGACATCAACGACATCATCAAGATGAGGACGGGGTTCCTCAACGCGAGGCGAGTGAGCCACATGGTGAATTTCTCCTCCGCCTACGGAGCTGTGCCCGCGTCTCTCGACGACGGCACGCGCACCTTCGCGCCGTCAGCCAGACCATCGAGCCCCTTGAGCACCACGCTCGCGCCGGGCTGCAGGCCTTCGAGAATCTCGAGCTGCTCGTCGAGCTCTTCGCCCACCTTCACCTCACGGCGGCGCGCGACGTCACCCTCCAGCACCCACACGAAGGCGCGCCCTTCAGAGAGCTGCACGGCTTCAACCGGCATCACCAACGCACCGGGGTGACGGTCGAGCTCGAGCTCCGCGCGGCCGTACATGCCCGGGCGCAACGCGCGGTCGGGGTTCGGCAGGTGCACCTCGGCGTCGAGCGTGCGCGTGAGCGGGTCGAACGAGGGCGCGAGCCGCTCAACACGACCTTCGAACACGCGCTCGGTGATGGCGTCGAAGCGCACGCGCGCCGTCTGCCCCACCTTCACCGCCTGCGCCTGCCGCTCGTTGACGCTGATGAACACGCGCACGGTGTCGAGCCGCGCGATGGTCAGCACCGCGCCCGTCGCTGGCCCCACGATGGCGCCCGGGTCGAGGCGGCGCACGACGACGACGCCCTCGAACGGAGCCTCCAGCTTCGTCTCGCCCAGCCGCGTCGCGAACACGCCCAGCTGCGACTGCGCTGCCGACAGCTGCGCGTCACTCGTGGCCGCTGCGCTGGTGGCGTTCTGAAGCTCTTGCTGCGAGACGAGGCCCCGGGGCGCCAGCGCCTGCGCGCGCTCGAGGTTCGCCTTCGCCAACGCGCTCGCGGCCTGCGCCTGCCCGACCGCGCTGCGCGCCGCGCTCAGCTGGTCCGGGAGATCCGACGGGCGCACCGTGGCCAACAGCTGCCCCTTCTTCACCACGTCACCGCGGTCGACGAGCACGGTGTCGAGATAGCCGACGGTCTTCGAGCCCACGTCAGCCTGCGCGATGGGGCGAACGTCGACCGGCGCGCGAAACAGCACCGGCAGGTCCTTCACCAGCACCGGCGCCGCGACGACCAGCGGCGGAGGCCGCACCTTGTTGGCCGCCGGCTTCCCTCCGCAGCCCGCGAGAAAGACCAGCAAAACCACCAGACCAGAGGAGCGCATCGGGCAGCGACCTAAGCACGTCACTTGAATCTGGCAATCGTTGACCCTGACAATGGTTGCTTGAAACACGCATTGAACCTGAGGCAACCTGCGTCGCCTTGGCGCCCTCCCGCGAAAGACTCGACCGCACCGAAGTGCTCGCGCGCGCCGTCGGCCGGCTACGCCGCGCGATGCTGGGCAACGCAGCCAAAGCGCTCACCAGACAGCGCACGTTGCTCGTGCACTGGCAGTTGATCTCCGGCATCGCCTACGACGGGCTGCATTCTCAAGTCGCGCTCGCGGAGCGCGTGTCGCTCGACCCCGCGAGCACGTCTCGAGCGCTGTCCCAACTCGAAGACGCCGGGCTCGTTCGCCGCGAGCGCAACCACGAAGACCGACGACAGGTCAGCGTCAACCTCACGCCGGCAGGCCGCCGTTGGTACGCGCGCGTTCGCCTCGACGTGATGAGCGAACTCGAGCCGGTGTTCTCGAACCTGACGCAGGCTGAGGCGCGGCAGCTCGAGGCGCTGTTGCTCAAGCTCACGCCGGTGCCCGCGCGCTACTCGTCGTAGTCGTTCGGGTCTTGCAGAGACGGGTCGCTGTAGCTGTCTTGAAAGCGGTGCCCCCACTGCGTCAGCCTCGGCACGACCACGGTGCCGAAGAACGTGACGCAGAGAATCAGAATGAGCAGGTACGCCGCCGGCCGCGAGGGGCGCGCGCGCCACGCCCAGAAGCGCTCCTTTCGGCGCTGAAACCGCGGAGCGGCGACGAACTCGCCCCAGGCCTCGTCACGCAGCAGCGCCGCCGGTGCGTCGTCACCCGTCGCCTTCATCGCGCGCGCGAGCAACACGCGCCCCATCACCGTGCCGCTGCGAAGTTGCACGAGGCGCTGCAACGCCTCGCGGGCGCCCGTCGCGTCGCCGCGCTGCAGCCGGTACTTGCCGCGAATCAGAAACACCTCGCCGACGCGGAACCCGGGGCTCAACTCTTCGGCGTGCGCGAGCAGCTTCTCGCCCTGCTCGACGTAGCCCGCCTGAAGACAGGCCTCGCCCATCGCCACCACGGTCTGCACGTCGTCATCACCGCGCTCGAAGTTGGGCCGCAGCACGTCGACGGCCTGCTTGCCCTTGCCGCGCGCCACGTAGAGCTCCGCGAGCTCGAGGCGCGCGCGACCGTCGTGCGGGTTGGTCAGCAACACGCGCTCCAACGTGCCTTCGCGACGCCAGCGTTGCACCCAGCGCACCGGGTCGGGAAACACGCCGAACGTGAAGCGGTCGAAGACCAACCAGAAGACAATCAACGCCACCGCAGAGCCCAGCGGGCTCCCGGTGATGGCCGTCAAGATGATCCACTGAAAGTAGCCGGCCATCGATCACATCACCCGCGCTGCGATGGCCGAGTGCACGTCCATACCTGAGTCAGTGAGCGCCAACCGACCCTGCTCGAGCCGCGCCATACCAGCGTTCACCAGGTGCCGCACCGTCACCGCGCGCGCCGCAGCATCTTCACCGAACGCCGCACACACGGCCTCGAGGTTCACGCCGGTGGTGAGCCGCAGCCCCATCGCCAGGCGCTCTTCGAAGAGCTCGTTTCGGGTGAGCGCTTCACGTGAACCTTCAGGCAACCGACCGGCTTCAACCTCCGTCAGGTACCTCTCGGCGCTGCGCTGGTTCGTGTAGCGGGCCGCGTCGGCGCTCTTCACGAAGCCCGTCGCGCCGGTGCCCACCGCGAGGTACTCGCCGCCCGTCCAATACAGAGCGTTGTGTCGAGAATGAAACCCCGGCTTCGCGTAGTTCGAGATCTCATAGCGCTCGAGGGCCGCGCCACGGAACACGTCGCGCACCATTCGCTGCATACGCACCACCGTCTCGTCGGGCGGCAAGTGCACTTCTCCGCGCGCCAGCTGCCGCGCCAGTGGCACTTCTTCAGCGAGCGACGCCTTGTCCAACGTCAGCGCGTAGGCCGACAGGTGCTCCGAGCCCAACGACACCGCGCGCCGCGCGTCGGCTTCGACCTGCGCTTCGGTCTGCCCGTGCACGCCGTAGATGAAGTCCATCGACACGTTCTCGAAGCCCGCCCGTCGCGCCGATTCATACGCACGAACTGCAGTCTCGGCGTCGTGCCCGCGACCGAGCGTCGTCAACGTCTGCGCTGCGAAGCTCTGCACACCCATCGACAAACGATTCACGCCTGCCGCACGGTAATCGGAAAAACGCTCCGCATCGGCCGCGCCGGGGTTCGCCTCGAGCGTCACTTCACACCGCGCCGCGACGTGGAGCTGCGTGGCGATGGCCGACAACACGCGCGCCACCGACTTCGGTTCCCACAACGACGGCGTGCCGCCCCCGATGAAAATCGACGTCACCTCACGCCCCTGCAGGCCGAACGCAGCGACCCGCGCCGACAGCTCGGTCAACACCGCCTGCGTGTAGCGCTCGTCGGGAATGCGCTTGGCCGCCGTCGACGCGAAGTCGCAGTAGGGGCACTTCGACAAGCAGTACGGAAAGTGAACGTAGACGCCGAGCTTCGCGGCCTCGAGGCCGGTGAGCGCGTCGATGGGAGCGACTGGCTGCACGGCTACTTCTTCGCGCCCTTGAGCTGCGCCTCGAGCTTCGCGACCTTCGACTTGAGCGACGCGGCCGCTTCGATGGCGGTCTCGGCGTTCATCAACTTCTTCTTCAAGTTCGCGTTCTCGGCCTTCAGCTTGTCGAGCTCCGCGCTCGAGACCGACGGCGTCGGCACCACGTTGACGGCCGTGGGTTCATCGCGCTCTTCGAGCTCGGCGATGCGCGTCTTGAGCTGAATCTCGGTGGCCTGCATCGAGCGGTACTCCTGCTCCATGCCCGAGAGCTGGCGGAGGCGCACTTCCAGCTCCGCGACCTTCGCTTCGGCCGCGCGCGCCTTGCCGTCGTTGCCCGCACCGGCGGTGGCCTTGGTCTGCGCCTCTTTCGCGCGGGCCTCGGCCTGCGTGGCGCGCGCCTCCTGCTGCGCTGCTTTCGTCTCGGCGGCCTTCAGGCGCTCGGCGAGCTCTTTGTGCTTCGCGTCGGCCTGCGCGGCCCGCTGCTGCTGCGCGTTCGCCTGCGCGTCGGTCTGCGAGGCGCGCTGCTGCAACGACTGGAGCTGCGCTTCGAGCTGCGCCGCGCGCTGTTGCGACTGCGCGACCTGCGCGCGGAGCGCATCGCTCTCTTCGACCGAGCTGCTGCTCTGCGCTGAGACGGCCTCCAACGTGCCCTGCAGCTCGGCCACTTCGGCCTGCGCGAGCGAGGCCTTCGAGTCGGCGACCTCGAGCTCCGTCGACAAGCGCTGCAGCTCCGCCTGCTGCCGCTGCTGCGAGTGCTGGAGCTGGTCGAGCTCGCTGCGCGCCGACGAGAGCTGGCTGGTGCGCTGCGCGAGCACGCTCTGCGCCTCTTCGAACGTCGCGCGGAGCTGCGTCAGCTCGCTCTGCAGCTGCGTCACCTGGCCGCGCGCGAGGCCCTGCGTTTCGCGGACCTGCGACTCGAGCGCCGTCACCCGGCCCGCCGAGTCGCGCTGGGCGCGCTCGAGCTCTCCCGCGAGCGTCTCGAGCTCGGCCTGCTTTGCGTCGAGCGCCTGCTGGCGGTTCGTCAGCTCACCTTCGAGCGCCTCTTTCTCGCCGCGCAGCTCACCGAGATGACCTTCGAGCGCCGACGCTGCGACCTGCGCTTCGTCGAGCGCCTGTTGACGATTCGCCAGCTCGCCTTCGACGGCCTCCTTTTCGCCCTGCACCACGCCGAGCTGCTCTTCGAGTTCACCGACGCGGGTCTGCGCCTGGTCGAGCGACGACTTCGACCACTCCTGCTCGCTCTCGGAGCCCTTGAGCTTGCCTTCGGCGTCATCAGCGCGCTGTTTTTCAGCGTCGAGCGTCGCGTTCGCGTTCTCGAGTTCGCCGTGGAGACGATCGATCTCCAGCGTGTGCGCCTGCGCTTCTTCCGCGAACTTCGCGGCCTGCCCCTGCAGCGAGTCGTATTGCTCTTTGGCCTGCGCGAGCTTGGCGGCGAACTCGCTGACGCGGTCTTGCGCGTTGCCCAGCGCCTCTTTGACGCCAATCAACTCTTCGGCGAGCTGCTGCCGTGCGCGGCGCTCTTCTTCGAGCCGCCCCGCCGCGTCGCGGAACTGCTGCTCGACCTCCACCAGCGCGTTGGTGAGGTCCTTCCGCTCGTTGTCCGCTTCGGCGAAGCGAACGACGAGGTCTTCCATCTTCTTCTCGGCGACGTCGGCGCGAACCGTGTCCTTCTCGAGCATGTCCTTGAGCGACTGGACCTGCTGCGGGTAGTCGGCCGTGCGCGCGACCTCGACCATCGCCAGCTCGAGCTGGCCCTTCATCTGCGTCGCCAACGCGCGCAGCTGCTGCGCCTCGAGATCGACGCCCTGGTACAGCGCCCGCGCGCGACCGAGCGCTTCGTCTTTGCCCTTCACCATCACGCGGAAGACCTTGAGCTTGTCTTCCGAATCGGAGCCCGGAGGAATTCGCGGCTCCGCGGGCTCGCCAAACGGGTCAGCCGACGTCGGCCGCTGGAGCGCCGGTGGAATGTTCGGAATCGCGAACGCCGGGGCAGGCTGCAGCCCCTGCAGCTGAGACAGCGCGGGCGACGCGTTGGGCGGCACCACTGCGGTGCGGCTCGGAATTCCGGGTTGCGGTGCCGACGGCGCTGAGCCCGTCAACGCTCCGGCGGCGAACTTGCCCGTCTTCGGCCTGGGCAACGGAGGCGGCAACGGCGGTGGCGCTGCCGCAGGCCGACCATTCGCGGGCGTGGCGACGGCGGCGCGCGTGGGCGGCGCCTGAACAGGTGCCGCGCGCGCGACCGGTGCGCCGAAAAGCGGTTCGTCTTCGTCGCTCAGCTCATGACGCAAGCTGGAGAGCGGATCGAGTTCGTTGGGAGGCATCGTCGGAGCTTGTTGCGGCGGCGAGCCTAACCTCTTCCCCCGTGGGCGCGAAGTTGAGAGCGTGGCCGACATGACAGCGCGCTACAGGTTGCCCAACGGGCTCACGGTGGTCTTCGAGCAACAGCGGCACGCGCCGGTGGTCGCCTTTCAAGTCTGGGTGAAGGTCGGCAGCGCCGACGAGACCGCCGAAGAGGTGGGCCTCGCACACCTGCACGAACACATGCTCTTCAAGGGCACCGCGCGGCGTGGGCTCGGCGAAATCGCCCGCTCCGTCGAGGCGCATGGCGGCGAAATCAACGCGTGGACCAGCTTCGACCAGACCGTCTACCACGTGGTGATGGCCAGCCGGCACGCGTGGCAGGGCCTCGACGTGCTCGCCGACGCGGTTCGGAACTCCGCCTTCGATGCGGGCGAGCTCAGCCGCGAAATCGAGGTGGTCTGCGAAGAAATCAAGCGCAGCCTCGACATGCCCTCGCGCCGCGCCTCGAAGGCGCTCTTCGCGCAGGCCTTCACCACGCACCCCTACGGTCGCCCCGTCATCGGCTTCGAGACCAACGTCCGCGCGCATACCCGCGAGCGCGTGCTCGACTTCTACAAGAAGCACTACCAGCCCTCGAACATCGTGCTCTCGGCGGTCGGTGACTTCGACGAAGCCGAGCTCCGCAAGCAGGTCGACGCGCTGTTCGGTGGTGATTGGGGTCGCGCAGCCGCAGCGCCCTTCGTTCGCCCCGCAGAGCCAGACTTCACCGGCGTGCGCGTCGCCCTCGCCCACGAAGACGTGAAAGACGCACATCTGCACCTCGCGTTTCAGGTGCCCGGCGCAGATCACGAAGACACCGCCGCGCTCGACGTGCTGGCCATGGTGCTGGGCCAGGGAGACGCCTCGCGCCTCTCACTCGAAGTGCGCCGCAAGCGCTCGCTCGCGCGCGACGTGAGCACCTGGGCCTGGACGCCCAAAGAGCGCGGCCTGTTCGCCGCCAGCATCATCGCGGCGCCGGCCACGCTCGCCGAGGCGTTCGAAGAGACAGGTCGCGTCATGGCCACGCTCACGCGCGTGGAGGTCGACGGCGATGAAGTCGAGACCGTGAAGGCGCTCGTCGAAGCCGAGGCCGTGTACCAACGCGAGACCGTGCAGGGCGTGGCGCGCAAGCTCGGCTACTACGAGTCGATGGCCGGCGGGCTGGAGCGTGAGGCCGCGTACTACGAGGCCGTCAGCCTCGTGACGCCCGCGAAGCTGCGCGAGGTCGCCGAGCGGTACTTCACGTTCGACCGCGCGGTGGTCAGCGGCCTGCTGCCGAAAGACGCGACGCTCGACGAAGCGCAGGTGCGCGCGGTGCTGGCGCGGGTCGCCGCGAGCCGACCTGAGTCGTTGCCGGCGCGGGTGCTCGCGGCGCCGGCGACGCCACGGCGGGCTCACGCGGCCCGGCAATCGCGCGAAGGCATCACCGTCGAGAAGCTGCCCAACGGCGCGACCCTGGTGGTGCGTGAAGAGCGCGCGGTGCCGCTGTTCGCCATGCGCGCCAGCTTCTTCGGCGGCGTTCGCTACGAGTCGCCGGAAGACAACGGCCTCACCACGCTGCTCGCGCGCACGTTGACGCGCGGCACGACGTCGCTGGGGGCTGAAGCGCAGAGCAACCTCGTCGACTCGCTCGCAGGCTCGCTGTCGGCGCTCGCGGGCCGCAACTCCATGTCGCTTCGCTCGGAGTTCCTCTCGAAGCACTTCGAGCGCGCCTTCGACTTGTTCGCAGACGTGCTCTTGAACCCGGCCTTCGACGAAGCCGAGTTCACGCGTGAGCGCGCGCAGCAACTGCAAGACATCGCCAGCCGTGACGACCGACCTTCGGCGCTCGCCTTCGAGCTGTTCCAGAAGACGTTGTGGCACGCGCACCCGTACCGCCTCTCGACGCTCGGTGAACGGGCCAGCGTCGAGGCGCTGACGCCTGGCGCGCTGCGCCGCTACCACGCGCGTTACATGGCGCCTTCGCAGCTCACGCTCGCCGTCGTCGGAGACGTCGACACCGGCGAAGTGCTCGACCGCGTGCGAGCCGCGTTCGGTGCGAAGAGCGAGCACGCGCACATGGCGCCCACCATGCCGCACGAGCCCGCGTGGACCGGGCCGCGGCACGCGAAGCACACGCTGCAGAAGGCGCAGACGCAGCTGGTGCTCGGCTTCAATGGCGCGCGCGTGAGTGATGCGTGGCGGCGCCCGTTGGAGCTGATGCAGACCATGCTGTCAGGCCAGAGCGGCCGCCTCTTCCTCGAGCTGCGCGACAAACGCTCGATGGCGTACAGCGTGTCGGCGATGGTGAGTGAAGGCGTCGACCCGGGATCTTTCAGTGTCTACATGGGCACCAGCCCCGAGAAGGTCGACGCCGCGCTCGACGGCATTCGTGACGAGCTCTCGAAGCTGCGCGATGAATTGGTGAGCGAAGAAGAGCTCGGCCGCGCGAAGGAGCACCTCATCGGCACGCAGGGCATCGGGCTTCAACGCAACGGGGCGCGCGCGGGCGTGATGGCGCTCGACGCGTGCTACGGCCTCGGCGCCGAGGCGTACCTGAAGTACCCCGACGAAATCGCCGCCGTGACGCCGCACGACGTGCGTGAAGTCGCGAGGCGGGTCATCGACTTCGAGCGCTCCGCGCTGGCCGTGGTAGGAGCCTGACGTCATGACGCGCGCCCGCCTGCTGCTGCTGACCGTGGCCCTCGCTGGCGTGGGCTGCACGTTGCTCACGCCGTTCAACACCGAGTCACAGCCGTGCGAGCCGAACGCCGCGCCCGCCGACGAGTGCCTGCCGCAATACGAGTGCATTCGTGAAGGCCAGCCCGACGGCGGCATCTGCAAGCTCCGCGACGCGGGCACCTGACTACCGCGCGAAGAGTTCTCGCCGCAGTCGTTCTGCACGGGCGCGCAGCTGAACTTCTTCCGACGTGAGCGACGCGGCGAGCGCCGCTGAACGCAACGCCAGCTCCAACCGGCCTTGTCGCTCGAAGCTCTGAGAACGCGCCGCCACGGCATCACCGAGCGCGCGTCGGCGATCTGCCGGTGGCAAGCGCACCGTCTCCAGCGCCGCCAACGCACAGCGCCAATGGAGCAACGCGCGCCCGAGCTGCTCTTCGTCGACGTCACGCTGCAGCTGCGCCAGCAACTCTTCGCTCGTCGTCGACAGCAGCACCATGCGCCCCTCGGGGCATCGCGGGTCATCGTCGTCTGAGCGCACCGTGAGCCACCAGGCGTCACCGGGCCCGAGCGTCAACGCCTCCGCGAGCCGCGGCATCGACGCGACCTTCACGCGCGCGTCGACGATGTCAGGAGGGCCTTCGCTCACCAGCAGATCTTCCACGCGCGGCGACGCGGCATTCACGACGACGATTCGCGCCCCTGGAAACAGCACCGCGGCCTCGGCGGCGTCGGTCCACGCGACGAAGGGCTGCTGCAGCGAGCGCGCGCGAAGCTCTTTCTGGAGCTCCGGGCGAGGCACGATCGGCGCCGCCACCTTCATGATCGGCCCGAGCGAGAACGACGCCGTCGCCGCGAGCGCCAGCAAGAGCACGCTGCCACCCAGCGCGCCCCACGCCACGATGCGCAGCGGGCGCTCGCGCGACAGGTCCAGCGTGGCTTCGCGCGCCACCGAGAGGCCGTCGCTCACCACCATCGCCAACAACGGCACGCAGCCCAGAAAGAGCGTGCGCGGGTTCTCGCTCCAGTTCGCCAGCACCACCGTCATCAGCACCCACGCCAGCAACGTCGCGCCGCCGCGGAGATGAAAACGTCGCCAGATGCTCGCGACCGTCAACCCCGTGAGCGCCGCGAGGAACCAGCGCGACTGCCGGTCGAGAAACTCACGCGTCGCTTCGACGCCGGCGTTCCCGGGGAGCACTCCGTCCATCGGGAGCTCGCCCAACAACAGCAACCGGCCGCCGAAGACCATCGCCGCGACGAAGGCACCGGCCGCGAGGAACGAGAACGCCTCGCGCGTGGCCTTGCGACCTTCGACCTTCGCCGCCAACCACCATGCAGGCACCGACGCCACGAGCAACCACACTGCCGACGGGCGCAACAGGCACAACAACCCCATCACCACGCCCGACAACACCGCAGCGCCAGTCGGCAACCCGCGGCCGACGAACACCGCCGCCAGAGACAGCGCGAGCACCCACGCCGTCGAACCGCTGCCGAGCCCCGCTGCCTCCGCGAGCGCCGTGGCCACGCTGAGCCCCACGGCGGGCAACGCGTCTTCGACACGCACCGGTCGCCGCCACACCGCCGGCCCGCGAAGCGCGACCAACGCCAGCGCGAGCGCGAGGCAGAGCAACGCGAGGCGCGGCAGCCACGTGACCACGTCGATGCCAGCGAGCACCATCGCCGACTGCGCCGCGAACCACACGAGGTTGTGCGGCCCCGGCAACGCCGACGACACGGGCGTCAACCGCAGGCCCTGCCCGTCGACGAACGAGCGCGACAACACCAACGACTCAGACTGTTCCGCCGAGAGCCCCGAGAGGTGCCCCGACCAACGCAGCGTCAACAGCGCGAGCGCCAACCCGAGCAACACGATGAAGCCGCCAATCTCCACCAACCGCCGTCGTGAGCTCATGCGGAGTCTCGCTGCGTCCACACCGTGTCGTAGGGGCAGGTGCAGTCGGTCTCTTGCGGCTCCGGGTACACGTAGCGCTCGCCGCGGAAGTTCTTGAAGGTCGTCTCGGTGGCGCCGCGCTCGAGCACGTAGTCGGGCTGCAGCGTCACCTTGCCTCCGCCGCCTGGGAGGTCGACCGCGAGGTGTGGCACCGCGAGGCCGCTCGTCCACCCACGGAGCTGCTGCAGAATCTCGAGGCCTTTTTCGATGGGCGTGCGCAGGTGCTCACAGCCTTCGGCCACGTCCATCTGGTGCAGGTAGTACGGCCGCACGCGCATCTTGAGGCACGCGTGGTTGAGCTCCTTGATGATGCGCGCGTCGGAGTTGAGCCGCCGCATCAGCACCGCCTGGTTCTCGACGGGCACGCCGTTGTCGACCAGCAGCTCGCAGGCGCGGCGGGCCTCGGGGGTGATCTCCTTGGGGTGGTTGAAGTGCGTCACCACGAAGAGCGGCGCGTGACGACGCAGCAGCTTCGCGAGCGGCTCCGTCACCCGCATGGGCAGCGTCACGGGCACGCGCGTGCCGATACGAATCATCTCCACGTGGGGAATGGCGCGCAGCGGCGCGAGGATCTGCTCGAGGCGCTCGTCAGACAGAATGAACGGGTCGCCTCCGCTGATGAGCACGTCACGCACTTCAGGGTGCGCACGAATGTAGTCGAGCCCCAGCTGCAGCTGCGTCTTGGTCAGCTCGGCCTCGCCGCCCTTGGTGATGCGCCGACGCGTGCAGTGACGGCAGTAGACCGAGCAGGTGTCCGTCGCGAGAAAGAGCACGCGGTCGGGGTACTTGTGCACGATGGCTTCGACGGGCCGGTGCGGGTCTTCACCGAGCGGGTCGGCGAGCTCTCCGGGGCGAATGCGCGCTTCGGCCTTCACGGGAATCGCCTGCATGCGCACCGGGCACAGCGGGTGCGACGGGTCGATCAACGACAGGTAGTACGGCGAGACGCCAACGCGAAAGAGCTTCGCCGTTTCGTCGAGGCCCGCACGCTCGTCGTCGGTCAGCGGCACGGCCCTGGCCAACGCTTTGCCGTCACGCGCCGAATGTCGGAGCTGCCATTTCCAATCGCCCCACTCCGCGTCGGTGGCGGTGGGAAACAGCTCGCGGCGGCGCGACGACGGGTCAGCCGGGCGAACCGGCTCGAGCGCGCCGTGCGGCGCCACGTCGTCATGAGGCTCGAAAGACATCGATGAGCCCTTAGCGCATCACGCCCTCAGGCGTGTACCGAGTGGCTCAGCTGAGCGCCCTGCGCCGCCTGCTCGCGCCAGTACTGCTGGCCGCTCTCGGGGAGGTCGAATACCGGATCGTAGTACTCGTACTTCTTGTTGAGCGCCTCCGGGTCATCCATCTCGATGCCGGTGCGGTAGTTCTTCGTCCAGTACGAGATGCCCTTTTCGCGATCGTACTCAGCGACCTGGTGCACCCAGCGTTTGCCGACGTACGGCACGTCACAGACGATGCGCGGCGTCGCGAAGCCCGGCATGTAGCCCATGATGTCGTGCTGCAGCCGCTGCGCCGCCCCCACCGAGACACGCCAGTGCTCGGAGTTGGGGATCATGTCGCACATGTAGAAGTAGTACGGGAGGATGCGGGCGTGATCGAGGAGCATGAAGCTCAGCTCGAGCAGCTCACGCGACGTCGCGTTGACTCCACGCAGCAGCACGCCCTGATTGCGCACGTCACGGAAGCCGACCTCGAGCAGCTTCTTGGCCGCGCGACCCAGCAACGGCGTGACCTGCGCGGCGTTGTTCACGTGCGTGTGCACGGCGATGTCGACGTTGCGCTCGAAGGCCTTCTTGGCGACGCGCTCGAGCGCCGCCATCACGTTGTCCTGCAGCCAATGCTGGGGAATGCCCATCAGCCCCTTCGACGCGAGGCGAATGTCGCGAATGTTGGGAATGTCGAGCAGCTGGCTGACGAAGCTCTCGAGCTGCGCGATGGGCACGTTGGCCACGTCGCCACCTGAAACCACGACGTCGCGAACCGTCGGGGTCTGGCGCAGGTACTCGAGCATCTGCTTCCAACGCTCCGGCTGCGCGACCGAGAACTTGTGCTTGTCGACCTGCGGCACGTCATTGCCGACGAGGTCCATCCGCGTGCAGTGGCCGCAGTACTGAGGGCACGTCGAGAGCATCTCCGCGAGCACCTTGGTCGGGTAGCGGTGCGTGAGGCCTTCCACCTTCCACATCTCCGCTTCGTGGAGCGAGTCGCGCGACGCCATCGGGTGGTTGGGCCACGACGTGTCGCGATCTTCGAGCGCCGGGAGCATGTAGCGGCGCAGCGGGTCGCCCCAGAGATCCTCCATGTTCATGGTGTTGACCATGTGCGGAGTGATCAGAATCGACATCGTGGCGCGCTCTTTCTGATCGCGTTCGATCGACGTCGCCAAAGAGTCCGGCAGCAACGCACCGAGCGCTGCCTTGAGCTCCTTGAGATTCTTGATGGTGTGCCGCCGCTGCCACAGCGCCGATTCCCAGTCGGCCGTCGAGACGCCCGAATACCCGGGAATCCGATTCCAATCGGGCTCGATGAACTCGCGCTTGAGCGGGTACGAGAACGGCTGAGCGTCGACCGCAGTGTGCTGCGGCGCGCTCGGAGTCGTCGTTGAAGGCGTGCTCTGCATGGGCGAGCTATGCCACGCCCACGCGAGTTTCTGAAGTGTCAGCGCATGACGCGCGAGGTCACAGCTCGCCCTTCACGACCAGCGGAGAGTCTTTGTTGGCCTCCGTGATGTTGACGGTCTGCACTTCGGAGCTCTTGCCGTTCAGCTTGAACTGAACCTTGTGACTGCCAACGGAGAGCTCGATGGCTGCGGCCTTGGGCACCGGCGTCTTCTTGCCCGTGTTCTTGCCGTCGACCCACACCTCAGCGCCGAGCGGTCGCGAAGCAAACACCGCGAGACCTGTCGCCTTCGACTTCGGCGAGTCTTTCTTCGGCGGCGGGTCAGCCTTCGCGACGACGACCGGGTCTTTCTTCGGAGGCGGATCAGCCTTCGGCGGAGGATCGTTCTTCACGACCGGGTCCTTCTTCGGCGGAGGGTCAGCCTTGGGCGGCGGGTCTGCCTTCGGAGCAGGATCGTTCTTCGGAGCAGGATCGTTCTTCGGAGCTGGATCGTTCTTCGGCGGGTCGTTCTTCGCGACCTTCACCAGCGTGAGCTGCTTCTCGACCTTCTCGAGCTTGTCAGGGTTCGAGACGGTGAAGCTGATGGGCTCGAAGCCCGCCTTCTTCGCCGAGAAGTCGTAGGCCTTGCCCATCGCCAGGTCCTTCACGAGCACGGGCGTCTCGCCGCGAACCTTGCCGTCGAGCGTGATTTCAACACCAGGCTCGTCGCTGCCGATGATCGCCGTCCACAACGCCGGCGCTGCGGGCGACGGGTCGTTCTTCGGGGGGTCATCCGTCTGAGGCGGCTCCGCGACGGGGTCCTTCACCGCGACCGGGTCCTGCTCCATCTTCGTGAACGTGACCGAGATCGGGCTCGTCTTGCCGGCCTTCAGCGAAACCGGCTTCTTCGACGTGAGGTAGCCAGGCACCGACGGCTTGAACTCGAAGGTGTACTCGCCCGGGTCGAGCTCGATGGTCTTGCTCGGGTTCTCGACACGAATGTCGCCCGGCTTGATGACGACCGTGTAGCGAACGTCTTTGGGCGTGACGGTGATGAACGCGCCGCTCTTGGGCCCACCGGCAAACTTCAACGCCGCAGCGCCAATCACCACCAGCGCGAGCACTGCCGTCGCGACGATGGCAATCAGCAGCACCTTGCGCTTGCCGTCAGCCGGAGCCGCATTCGCGCTGCTCTGCCGTCGGGCGGACTGCCGGCCAGCGTTCTTCGGCAACGCGGCGCGCTGATCCGTGCCGACGTCGGCCTGCTCGTCTTCGTACGCGCCGTCGTCCTCGGGAGGCGCTTCGTCTTCGTCTTGAGGCTGTTCTTCGTCCGCAGGTGCGTCGTCCTGCTGCGACTCGTCGTACTCACCGTCATCTGCAGGTTGTTCGTCGGGTGCCTCGTCCTGGTCAGGGGCTGCTTCGTCGCCCTCTTCACCAGTGTCGTACATGCGCGTCTCGCTCTTCGCGAACGGAGACGGACCGATGCTCGTCGCACCACCCACCGGTTCGTCACCGATGACGATCTTCGCGCGACCAGGAGGCTGACGCGGCGGCATCGTCGAATCGAGCGGATCCCCGTCATCTTGCGCCTGCTGGTTTCCCGTCGAATCCTCCGCGCCAACTTCGAGCGCCGGTCGGAACCCCGTCATCTCAATGGGTCGCAGGTCATGCGAACCCGTGTCGTCGTCGACGAGCGAGCTTCGCGGCGTGGGGACCAGCGTCTCGTCTGCGGGGAGATCACGCAGGTTCTTCACGCCACCGCTCGGCCGATTCGACGTCGAGGGCAGATTGTCCTGTGTCGTCGAGTTGCCAGACGTCGGTGCCGAAGGCCGCAGCTGACGTGCTGCTGCGTCTGCAGTCGCAGGCGCCGGTTTCCCCCCGAAGGGTGAAATTCCGATCGCCGTTGCAGCCCCCTCGTCGGTCATCGCCGCACCCGTGGAGTTATCCACGATGACAGTGCGGTCCTTTGCACCGTCCATTTCGGCGAGTTCCTCGTCTGTGGGAGGCGGGATGTCGATCTTGGCGCCTTGAATACCCATCGCGACGGCGCCTGAACCGCTGGCGACAGCAACGCCCTGAGACGAACGGGAACGCGGCGGAGCACCACCTGAGAGCGCTGCGAGCGAACCTGGCTGTTGCGTATTTCGACGAGGCGCGTTCGGAGCCGAGCTGCGAACGGGCAGCGCCGTAATGCCGGAAGATTCGACCTGTTCAGGTCGCTCTACCGACGCGAAACGCTCCATCTTCTCGTTCTCGCGGAGCAGGTCTTCGGCAAACGCGTCCTTCATGAAGGAGGACAAGTGCTTGCCCGAATAGATCGCATCGCCGGCGAGCAGGAAGCGCATCAGATCTTCCTGAAGGTCGCTCGTCCACTGGTAGCGATCCTCGGCTTCACGCGCGAGCGACTTCATGACGACCTTCTCGAGGCCGGCAGGGATGTTCGGGTTGAACTGTCGAGGCGTTGGGACTTCTGCGTTGCGTACCTTTTCGAGCGTCGAGAAGTCCGACTCGCCAACGAAGAGCTTCTCGCCTGTGAGCATCTCGTAGAGGATCACGCCAACGGCGAAGATGTCGGAGCGGCGGTCAATCGGCAGCCCACGCACCTGCTCAGGGCTCATGTAGCCGAACTTACCCTTGAGAATACCCGCCTGAGTCTTCTGACTTCGGTTCGCCGCCTTAGCGATGCCGAAGTCGATGATCTTCACCTCCCCCTCATACGAGATGAGGATGTTCTGAGGGCTCACGTCACGGTGAATGATGTACAGCTCTTGGCCGCGCGCGTCCTTCTTGCGGTGCGCGTAGTCGAGCCCTTCACAGATCTTGGTAGCGCAGAACACGGCCATCGCCGTGGGCATGATCTCCTTGCGTCGACGAAAGCGCTCCAGCAACGACCTGAGATCCTTGCCGGCGACGTACTCCATCGCGATGTAATAGGCGTCGTCGTGCTTCCCGAGTTCGTGGATGTGCACGACGTTGGCGTGGTTCAGCTGAACGCTGATCCTCGCCTCGTCGATGAACATCGTGATGAACTCTTCATCCTCCGCCATCGTCGGGAGGATCTTCTTGATGGCGAGAATCCGCTCGAAGCCTTCGACACCGAAGGCCTTCGCAGCGAACACCTCCGCCATGCCGCCCACATTGAGCCGCTCAAGCAGCAGGTACTTGCCGAAAATGCTGGGCTTCTTCATCAGTGAATCGCTTTGACGTCAGTGCCGGCGAGAGGGGTTCAGCGAGCCGGCTCGGAGGGAAAAACGATAGTCGTGTCGCGGGGGTGCGTCAATCAGTCAACCAGCGTGAGCTGGGCACGAGACGACGTTTGACCGCGAAAATCGGGCAAAAAAAAAGCCCCCCAGCGTCGTTCAACACGACGTGGGGGGCATAACATCCGGCAGCGACCTACTCTCCCGCGCGGTTTCCCGCGGAGTACCATCGGCTCTGGAGGGCTTAACTTCCGTGTTCGGGATGGGAACGGGTGTGACCCCTCCGACATAGCCACCGGAAATCTCGTTAGAAGCGCATACGAAGAGTAAGAATTCAATTATTCGAAAGTCATGTCTGTGTCCTGCCTCAAATGCAGCATTCTTGCTGCAAGGGCCTCGACCTCGACCTCGAGCTGCACGTCAGGCATGCGCCTGCGTCATCGAGACAAAGGTAAAGTAAGCCAAACGACCAATTAGTACCGGTTAGCTGAATGCATTGCTGCACTTACACACCCGGCCTATCAACCTCGTAGTCTACAAGGGGTCTTCATGGGATTGCTCCCGGGAGGCCAATTCTTGAGGTCGGTTTCCCGCTTAGATGCTTTCAGCGGTTATCCAATCCACATATAGCTACCCAGCGATGCCACTGGCGTGACAACTGGTACACCAGAGATGTGTCCAACCCGGTCCTCTCGTACTAAGGTCAGAGCCTCTCAAGCCTCCTACGCCCACGGAAGATAGGGACCAAACTGTCTCACGACGTTTTGAACCCAGCTCGCGTACCGCTTTAATAGGCGAACAGCCTAACCCTTGGGACCTGCTCCAGCCCCAGGATGCGATGAGCCGACATCGAGGTGCCAAACCTCCTCGTCGATGTGAACTCTTGGAGGAGATAAGCCTGTTATCCCCGGAGTACCTTTTATCCGTTGAGCGATGGCCCTTCCATTCAGAACCACCGGATCACTATGACCTGCTTTCGCACCTGCTCGAACCGTCGCTCTTGCAGTCAAGCTCCCTTATGCCATTGCACTCGACGCCTGGTTTCCAATCAGGCTGAGGGAACCATCGCGCGCCTCCGTTACTCTTTGGGAGGCGACCGCCCCAGTCAAACTACCCACCAGACAGTGTCCCAGATCCGGATGACGGACCATGGTTAGACACCAGAAGTCAGCAGGGTGGTATTTCACATTGCGCCTCCACTGAACCTAGCGGCCCAGCTTCAAAGGCTCCCACCTATGCTACACAGCCAACCCCTAGTGTCACTGTCAAGTTATAGTAAAGGTTCACGGGGTCTTTCCGTCTTTCCGCGGGTAAACTGCATCGGCACAGCTATTTCAATTTCGCCGAGTCCCTCTCCGAGACAGTGGGGAAGTCGTTACTCCTTTCGTGCAGGTCGGAACTTACCCGACAAGGAATTTCGCTACCTTAGGACCGTTATAGTTACGGCCGCCGTTTACTGGGGCTTCGGATCATCGCTTCGCTTGCGCTGACGAATCCCCTTAACCTTCCAGCACCGGGCAGGAGTCAGACCCTATACGTCGGCTTCTCGCCTTCGCAGAGTCCTGTGTTTTTGGTAAACAGTCGCTACCCCCTATTCTCTGCAACCCATCTCAGCTCCGCCTGTACGGCTTCACCTACAATGGGCACACCTTCTTCCGAAGTTACGGTGTCAATTTGCCTAGTTCCTTGGAGGAGAGTTCTCTCGGGCCCCTGAGGCTACTCGCCTCGCCCACCTGTGTCGGTTTACGGTACGGATGACCGCTAGACTCCCTACGAGGTTTTTCTTGGAAGCAGAGCATCACTGACTTCGCGCTAACGCGCTCGCATTCGGCTCTCGGCGATGACTGCCCAGCCTTTATTCGTACCAGGCACGCCTACGACCTTAGACCAACACAACCACCGGTTGGCTCAGTTAGCTTTCTCCGTCACCCCTTAGTTCAACGTCTAACAGCCAGCGCAGGAATATTAACCTGCTTGCCATCATCTACCCCTTTCGGGCTCGACTTAGGACCCGGCTAACCCTGGGAAGATTGACTTGACCCAGGAAACCTTAGGCTTACGGGGGGGAAGATTCTCACTTCCCTTATCGCTACTCATTTCGGCATCAGCACTTGATGTCGCTCCACACGCCATTACCATCGTGCTTCGCTGCAACATCAACGCTCCCCTACCGCCATAACTGTCAAAACAGTTATGACCCGTGGCTTCGGTGCTAGGCTTAGCCCCGTTACATTTTCGGCGCGGACTGTCTCGACCAGTGAGCTATTACGCTTTCTTTAAAAGATGGCTGCTTCTAAGCCAACTTCCTGGTTGTCAATGACCTTCCACATCCTTTCTAGTGTTCACTTAGCCTAAACTTGGGGACCTTAGCCGACGGTCTGGGTTATTCCCCTCTTGCCGATGGACGTTATCACCCACCGACTGCGTCCCGGGATAACACTTGTTGGCATTCGGAGTTTGGTACGGTTTGGTAATCTGGTGAGACCCCTAGCCGTTCCAGTGCTCTACCTCCAACAGTGAATTACCCGAGCCGATACCTAAATATCTTTCGGGGAGAACCAGCTATCACGGAATTTGATTGGCCTTTCACCCCTATGCACAGCTCATCGCAGAGATTTTCAACTCTCATGCGTTCGGTCCTCCATGCGGTGTTACCCGCACTTCAACCTGGCCATGCATAGATCATCCCGCTTCGGGTTATAATACACGCAACTCGTCGCCCATTTCGGACTCGCTTTCGCTCCGGCTCCACCTAACGGCTTAGCCTTGCTACGTATATTAAGTCGCCGAATCATGATGCAAAAGGTACGCTCTCGCACTTGCCTTGCGGCGTGGTGCTCGAACTGCTTGTAGACATGCGGTTTCAGGTTCTTTTAATTCCCCTCACAGGGGTTCTTTTCACCTTTCCCTCGCGGTACTTGTACACTATCGGTCACTGAGTAGTATTTAGCCTTACCAGATGGTCCTGGCAGATTCAGACAGGATTTCTCGTGTCCCGTCTTACTTGGGTACCCCACTCGGCCACAGTTCGCTTTCGCGTACGCGACTATCACGCTCTTTGGTCTGCCTTTCCAGGCAGTTTCGCTAGCAATCCGTGGTCCTACCGTGGACCCGCAACCCCGATGCCTCTTTCGAAACATCGGTTTAGGCTTATTTTTCCCGGTTCGCTCGCCACTACTACGGGAATCACTCATTGTTTTCTTTTCCTCAGGGTACTGAGATGTTTCACTTCCCCTGGTTCGCTCGCTCACCCCTATGTATTCAGGATGAGGTAACTAGCCGTTACGCTAGCTGGGTTTCCCCATTCGGACATCTCCGGATCAATGTTCGGTTGGCAACTCCCCGGAGCATTTCGCAGCCACCCACGTCCTTCATCGCCTCTCAGTGCCTAGGCATCCACCGCACGCCCTTAGTAGCTTACTTACCTCTATCTCGTTGACCTCGATTCACAGCCTCTCGGCTTGCCAATCGAACGTCTCACTCGAAGTCGAGGCCCAGACCCCTGCTCTTCGCAACGGGCTGAGACAAGAGACACATTTGTCTCTCGAATAATTGAATTCTTACTCTTCGTATGCACTTTTCAAAGAACACGTCGACGCTGCTACTGCCGACAAATTGTTGTGGAGCTGAACGGATTCGAACCGATGACCCTCGCCTTGCAAAGGCGATGCTCTCCCAGCTGAGCTACAGCCCCGAACTCAATAGTTCAAGACAGTGGGCCTGGGTGGACTCGAACCACCGACCTTACGCTTATCAGGCGTACGCTCTAACCACCTGAGCTACAGGCCCGAAAATCGTGGTCAGCGGCTCAATCCTCGAACCGACGACTCCAACAAATCGTTCAAAGAGCGACTGCTCGCTCCTTCAAAACCGAACAGCAAGCCCAATCTGCAAATCTTATTGACCTGGTTGACCGAGCGCCGAAGCGCTCTGCCATCTCGTAACTCAGCTTGAAGCATGAGCCAGATGACGTGGTCTCCGTAGAAAGGAGGTGATCCAGCCGCAGGTTCCCCTACGGCTACCTTGTTACGACTTCACCCCAGTTACCAATCACTCCTTGGGCACCACCGTGTTGTGGTGACTTCTGGAGCAATTGACTCCCATGGTGTGACGGGCGGTGTGTACAAGGCCCGGGAACGTATTCACCGCAGCGTGCTGATCTGCGATTACTAGCGATTCCGACTTCACGGAGCCGAGTTGCAGACTCCGATCCGAACTGAGACGAGTTTTATGCGATTAGCTCCCCCTCGCGGGTTGGCAACGCTTTGTACTCGCCATTGTAGCACGTGTGTAGCCCCAGACATAAAGGCCATGAGGACTTGACGTCATCCCCACCTTCCTCCAGCTTATCACTGGCGGTCCCTCTAGAGATCTCCTTGCGGAGCAACTAAAGGCGAGGGTTGCGCTCGTTGCGGGACTTAACCCAACATCTCACGACACGAGCTGACGACAGCCATGCAGCACCTGTCTCACCATTCCCTTGCGGGCACCTCAACTTTTGGGTCGAGTTTGATGGATGTCAAGTCTGGGTAAGGTTCTGCGCGTTGCGTCGAATTAAACCACATGCTCCACCGCTTGTGCGGGCCCCCGTCAATTCCTTTGAGTTTTAGCCTTGCGGCCGTACTTCCCAGGCGGAGAACTTAATGCGTTAGCTACGGCACCGCGGGGGTCAACACCCACGACACCTAGTTCTCATCGTTTACAGCGTGGACTACCAGGGTATCTAATCCTGTTTGCTCCCCACGCTTTCGCGTCTCAGCGTCAGTAGTCGTCCAGATGGCCGCCTTCGCCACCGGTGTTCCTCCGCATATCTACGAATTTCACCTCTACTTGCGGAATTCCGCCATCCTCTCCGACACTCAAGCTCAGCAGTTTCAGACGCACTTCCTCGGTTAAGCCGAGGGCTTTCACATCTGACTTGCCAAGCCGCCTACACGCGCTTTACGCCCAATAATTCCGAACAACGCTTGCACCCTCTGTATTACCGCGGCTGCTGGCACAGAGTTAGCCGGTGCTTCTTCTCCCGGTACCGTCAGGCCCCTGGATGTTAGCCAGAGGTTTTTCGTCCCGGTCGAAAGTGCTTTACGATCCGAAGACCTTCATCACACACGCGGCGTTGCTCCATCAGGCTTTCGCCCATTGTGGAAAATTCCCCACTGCTGCCTCCCGTAGGAGTCTGGACCGTGTCTCAGTTCCAGTGTGGCTGATCGTCCTCTCAGACCAGCTACCCGTCGTTGCCTTGGTGGTCCGTTACACCGCCAACTAGCTGATGGGCCGCGGGCTCATCTCTGGGCCTAAACTTATAAATAGAGGTCTAGTTTTCTCACTGACTCCGAAGAATCTGTAAGCTTACCGAGTATTAGCCAACCTTTCGGCAGGTTATCCTCGTCCCAAAGGCAGATTACCCACGTGTTACGCACCCGTGCGCCGCTCTACTCAGGTTGCCCTTTTCGCGCTCGACTTGCATGTGTTAGGCACGCCGCCAGCGTTCGTTCTGAGCCAGGATCAAACTCTCCAAGATTTTTCTTAGAGTGTGTTGACTGGCATTCTCTCCTCTCAACCTTTCGGTCTCGAAGGAGATGCTAGCGCCTGCTCGGTGTGTGTTCCGTTGCAGGACTTTTATTTTGACTGCGAGATTCGCAGTACTTCTTGGGCTTGCTATCCGATTTTCAAAGAGCGAACTTCTCTACTTCTTCCTGCTCACCGCCGCTCTCGCGACCGTGTTGTTCTTCTTTATTCGTATGACGCCGGCGTTTTTGCAACCACTTTTTTCGCCGTCGTATTCTGTTTTCTGTTTTACTGCTCCGCTTTCCCTTTCGGGTCCGTCGGAGGGAGGCAGCTTCTACATCCGCTGCCTGAAGGTCGTCAAGGTTTTTGCTGCACCTTGTTTTCGTTCCGGGGCCGATTTACGGCCTTCGGAGCGGCTGATCAGGTGATCAGCCTATTCTCTTGTGTGGGACGGAGCTGAGCTCCTCAATCTGACTTCGTTCCACCGAACGACTCGCCGACTCCCGTACTACCCGCCCGACAGCCCCACCTGCGATGCGTCTGCAGCCGGGGGGGCGCCGTATACGTGATCATTCCTCCCAGTGTCAACAACCCCTCGTTCGTTTTTCGAAAACCTGACTTTCTCAGTGATTCAGGGAACTTGGAGTCCAAGGGCGCTGATGTCGACGCGACCTCTCCGTGAGCGCTCGCTGATCACGATGCCCTTCAGGTGCTCGAAGGCGTCGTTCAGGCGGTCGTTGATGATGAGGTAGTCGTACGCCTGCACGCCTTTCTCGCATTCGGCGCGCGCGGCGAGCATGCGCCGGCGGATCACGTCGTCTGAATCGGTGCCTCGGCTTCGGAGGCGGCGCTCGAGCTCATCCATCGAAGGAGGAAGGATGAAGATGGTCACCGCGTCGGGGTACTTGCGCTTGATGGACGTGCCGCCCTGCACGTCGATGTCGAAGATGCCGATGCCTTCGCGCTTCCACGACTGGTCGATGACCTTCTTCGACGAACCGTAGAAGTTGCCGTGCACCTCGGCCCACTCGACGAACTCGTTTCGGGCGATCATCTGCTCGAACGTGAGCGTGTCGACGAAGTGGTAGTCGATGCCGTTTCGCTCTGAGCCGCGCGGAGGCCGCGTCGTGTAGCTGATGGAGAACTCGGCCGACGGGAAGTCCTTCTCGAGCATGTGCGCCAGCGTCGTCTTCCCCGCCCCTGACGGCGCAGAGAGCACGAGCAGCAGCCCGGGAGAGAGGATGACCGGCATCTGAGGTTGGGTGTTCATTCGACGTTCTGAACCTGTTCGCGGATGCGCTCGAGCTCGGCCTTGAGCTGCATGACCCGCGCGGAGATGTCGGTGTGCTGCGACTTGGAGCCCGTGGTGTTCACCTCGCGGTGCATTTCCTGAACGAGGAAATCCATCTTGCGGCCCGAGGGCTCCTTCGAGGCCAGCAGCTCGTGGAACTGCACCAGGTGCGAATCGAGGCGCGTCATCTCTTCTGCGACGTCGGTGCGCTCGGCGAAGAACGCGACCTCCTGCGCGAGGCGCTGCGGGTCTACCGCAAGCCCCTGAGAAAGCTCAGCAATTCGCTCCGCGAGGCGCGACCGGTAAGCGTCGATGGCTTTCGGCGCGAGCGCTTGCACCTCTTTGACCCAGCCGGCGACGAGCGCCAGCCGTGCGGTGAGGTCGCCCGCGAGCGCCACGCCCTCCTTTTCCCGCATGAGGCGGAGCTGGTCGATGGCCGCGCCCAACGCCGTCTCGACGGCCTTGTTGGCGTCTTCGAGGGGCAGCTGCGGCTCCTCGAGGCGGATCACGTTGAGCGAGGTCGCCACGTCGCGCACCGAGACGGTGTCGGGGAGACCCAGGGCCGTCGCGACTTCACGCCAGGCGCGCAGGTACTCGCGGGCGAGGCCGAGGTCGACCTGCGGCACGACGCCCGTGCTGGTTCTGGCCGCGCGCCGCACCACCACGTCGATGGCGCCGCGGGCGACCCTGTCTTTCACCAGCTTGATGAGCGTGGGCTCGAGCGCGCTGAGTTCCCTCGGAACGCGCACCTTCACCTCGCAAAATTTGTGATTCACTGAGCGAACTTCCACCGTGAGCGACTCTGCGCCGGCGGTGGCCGTGCCCGACCCGAAACCCGTCATGCTTCGAAGCATGGACGCGGCTCGTACTAGGGCTTCAGTTTCGCCACCAGAGCGGTCGTACTGTGGTCCTTCGGATCTCCTGCCACTGCAACGCGGCCGCCATAGGCCTCCACCTCGGCCTTCTCGGGGATGGTGTCGGGCGTGTAGTCGGTGCCTTTGACGTGAACGTCGGGCTTCAACGCGCGGATGACGAGGCGAACGTCGGGCTCCGAGAAGAGAAACACGAAGTCTGTACAGCGCAGGGCCCGCAACAACTCCGCGCGCTCCTGTTCAGGAATGACGGGGCGCGTGGGCCCTTTGTAGGCCCGGGTCGAACTGTCTGAATTGACCGCGACGACCAGCTTGTCTGCCAATTGCTTTGCGGCTTCCAGGTAGCGAACGTGGCCGACGTGCAGGAGATCGAACACGCCGTTCGCCAACGCGACGGAGTGACCTGCGGCTCTCCACTGCTCGACCTGCCGCTTCGCGTCGTCGAGCGTCATCGGCTGAGCTCGCGCTGCAGCTCGGGGCGCGTGACGGTGGCGGTGCCCTGCTTCTGCACGACGAGCGAGCCCGCGATGTTCGCCAGGCGCGCGGCCTCGAAGGGCGTACCTCCCGCGCCGAGCGCGAGGGCAAAGGTGGCGCTGACCGTGTCTCCGGCGCCCGTCACGTCGACCGCTTCTTCACTGCCATGCACGGGAATGTGTACAGGTTTCTCGCCGCGCTCGAACAACGTCATGCCCTTGCGACCGCGGGTCACGAGGAGAATCTGGCAGTCGAGCTTGTATTGTGCAGCCTTTGCGGCGGCGAGCAGCTCGGCGTCTGTTTTGACAGGGAGCCCCGTCAACGCAGCCAATTCAGGTTCATTTGGTTTGCAAACCGTCAACCCGGCGTAGTCGAGCAATGAAAACCGGGAATCAACCGAGACAGGAATGCCCTTCTTCGCCAGCGTACGCAGCACGCCACGCGTTTCTTCGCAGAGCACGCCGGCGCCGTAGTCGGAGACCATGATGACGTCGGCGTCTTTGCCGGCCTGCAGGAGCTTCGCCGCGAGCGATTGACGCTGCCTGGGAGGCAACGCGCCGGTGGTACCGCGGTCGATGCGCAGCATCTGCTGGCGGCTGGTGGAAATACCGCCGGCGAGCACCCGCGTGCGCGTCTCGGTGACGGCCGCGGTGACCGACTCGAGGCGAATGCCGGTCTTTTTGAAGAGCTGCGTCATCTGGCGACCGATGACGTCGCGGCCCAGCACGCCGAGCGCAGAGACCTTCGCGCCGAGCGCGGCGGCGTTGGCGGCCGCGTTGGCACCGCCTCCGAGTTTGAGCTCTTCGCGCTCGTGGCGAACGATGAGCACGGGGGCTTCGCGGCTCACGCGCTCGGTCTGGCCGTAGAGGTAGTGGTCGGCGAGCAGGTCACCCACCACGAGCACTTTGACGTTCGGGAACCGCTTCAGAAGCGATGACGACACGGCTCCGCGCTTTGGCATTTCACCGGCGGGGCGACAAGAGCGATGCGAGCGACGGCGCCGAGACGGTGAGATCAAGAACGTGCGCGGCCGCGTCGGGGAGTCGTTCGGCGTCTTTCTCGGTCGTCACGAGCAGCGCGTCGTGCGCGGCGGCGTCGCGTTGGGCGAGCGCGAGTTCATCGGCAGTGAAGACGTGATGGTCGGCGTAGGCGTGGAGCCCGTGAATCGTGGCGCCGGCAGCTTCGACGGAGGCCCAGACGCGATCGGGTCGGGCAACCCCGAGCAGGAGCACGACCTTCTGTCCGTTGATGGGCCGAATGACTCCGTCGGGACCGCGCAGCTGCGTGACCGAGTGCTTCACGTCGACGTCACGGCTCCACACATGCGTCGCGCGGGCGGCGTGACTCGCGGGTTCTCGCAATGGGCCTGCCGGGAGCATGAAGCCGTTGCCAGTGCCCACGTCGAGCAGCAGGTCGACGTCACGCGCGAGGCGACGGTGCTGAAAGCCGTCGTCGAGAATGAGGAGCTCGAAGCCTGCGGCGAGGGCATCACGCGCGCTCGAGACACGATCTGCACCGACAAACAGCGTGGCACCGGGGCACTTGCGCGCGATGAGGCGAGGCTCGTCTCCCGCGTCAGCGACAGAGGGGAGTTGCTGCGAGGTGAACTGGAGTTGCGCCGTCGACGAGCGCCCATAGCCGCGCGTCAGCACTGCGACGCGCCGCCCGGCCGCGAGCGCTTCGGTCGCGAGGTGAATGACGATGGGCGTTTTGCCTGCGCCTCCGACGACGAGATTCCCGACGGAGATGATGGTGGCTCCGTCGAGCTTCGTCGCGCGGCGCAGGCCCGCGTCGTACAGCGCGTGCCACAGACGAATGATGAGCCCGTAGATGAACGCGAACGGCGCGAGCAGCCACGTGCGCCATGTCGGCGGGCCGTACCAGTTCATGGCGTGACCGCTCGCGAGGAACACCACGTGCTGCAGCGCGGAACTCGCGATGCCTCGTACGTTCGCGACAATGTGACACTCCGCGCGTTCGACGTCATGAGTCGGGCGCCGAACCCGCGAGACCCAATCACGCTGTCGCGAGCGAACCGCGCGCGCTTCATTCGCGACACCGCTCGTAGAAGTCGACCACGCGCGTCGCGATGGCGGCTGGGGTCTCGAGCATGAGCGCACCCGACGTCACCGTAACAGCGAGCAACGCGTCGACGGTCGGCTCGACGATGACGTCGGCGTATTGCGCCAGCGCGCCTTCGTCCACCGCGACCACACGCACGCCGCACGCACGGGCTTGAGCTGCAGCGCGCGCGCTCCAATCGTTGCCGAGCCCCAGCACCCACACTTCGTCGAGCGCCTGCAGGTGCTTCACGAACGCAGCGCCCGACTGGTAACCGACGAAGTGCACGCGCTCACCGGCCTTCGCGCGAATCTCCGCTTCAAGCGGGCCGTCGCCGATGAGAACCAGCGTTGCGTCATCGGTGCGCCGCGCAAATGCCTCGAGCGCCAACGCGTGCCGTCGTGAAGGCTGAAACGTCGAGACCATTCCAATCAACTTGCCCGCCGGGAGCCCGAGCTCACGGCGCAGCGACTCTCGCGAGGTCGCGGGAACGAACTCAGGGCCGACCAGCGCGGGCAGCACCATCACCTTCTGGCCGAGGAGCTTCCGCGACAGCGACTCCATCGGCACGGTGAAGCCGTCGGCCGCCGGGGTCGCCCAACGCACGGAGCGCGGCGCGTGGAACGAACGAATCGTCACCGCGTGCCGAGGGCGACCGAGTCGCAGAATCGAATGGTCGTGACTGAAGTGCGAGTGCACGACGTCGACCTGCGCCGCGCGCAACGTGAGCACGTCGCGCAGCATCGCGAACGGCGTCGACTTCACCGAGAGCTCCAACGGCAAGGACGACAGCACGCCGAGCGGTTCGAGCCGCGGCGTCGCGAGCTCTTCGCTCGTGGTCTGCGTGCGCTTGCGGTCGACGGCGATGGTCACGTCATGGCCCAGCGCACGTTGCGCGAGCGCGAGTTGAGTCACGGCTTCTGCCGGGCCCGTGAAGAACGGCGACGCGAGCAGGTGGAGAATTCTCACTTCGTCACCAGCTCCGCCAACGCGTCGACGTTGCGCTCGCTGGCTCCGGAGATCTGCCGCACGGCCGACCGCGCCAACGCGCCGAGCGACTCGATGCTCTCGGGCCGCCCAAGCAGCTCGTTCATCACGCGAACCAGATGGTCGACGTCATTGACCTGAATGCCGCCGCGACCGACGAGCACCTGCACGGAGTCGTGAAAGTTCTCCATGTGCGGCCCGAAGAGCACCGGCTTTCCCTGCGCCGCGGGCTCGAGAATGTTCTGCCCGCCGCGCGTGGTGAAGCTGCCGCCGACGAACACCAGCGTCGCGAGACGGTACGCGCGCGCGAGCTCACCGATGGTGTCGAGCACCACGACCGGCGCCCGCTCGGGGTTGCCTTTCGAGCGCACCCCGACGTGGAGGCCGGCATCTCGCGCGAGCTGAACGACGCGCTCCGTGCGCTCGAGGTAGCGCGGCGCGACGAGGAGCACGAGCTCAGGCGTCGCGACGACGAGCTGTTTGTACGCCGAGAAGATGAGCTCCTCTTCGCCTTCGTGCGTGCTCCCGACGATCCACAGGCGGGCGCCAGGAGCGAGCCCCAGCGCGTCACGGAGCGCGTGATCCTCCACCGCCTCCGCGAGCGGAACGAGCGCGTCGAACTTCGTGTTGCCCGTGACTTTCACCCGTTCGGCGCTCGCGCCCAGCTTGAGCACGCGCTCGGCTTCGTCGTCTTCGCGCATCAAGAAGAGGTCGATGTCGTGGAGCGGGTTGCCGATGAGCTCGAACATCGTGCGGTAGCGACCGAGGTGCTTCTGCGAGAAGCGGCCATTGGTGAGCGCGATGCGCGCCCCGTGGAGGTGCGCCGCGCGAATGAGGTTCGGCCAGATCTCCGTGTACTCGAGCACCAACAGCGTCGGCTGCACCGCGGCGACCGCACGTCGAGTCGCGCCGAAGAGGTCCCACGGAGCGAAGATGACGGCGTCGATGCTCTTCTTGAGGCGCTGCGTGGCGATCACGTGCCCCGTGTTCGTCATGGTGCTGACGATGATCTTCGCGTCGGGAAATCGCGTGCGCAGCCGTTCGATCATCGGCGCGAGCGCGAGGAGATCTCCAGCGCTGGCGCCGTGCAACCACAGCCTCGGCGTGCCGTCGGGAGGCAAGAGCCCCTTCGAGTAGAAGCCGAAGCGCTGCCACAAGCCGTCGCGCGTCTTGCGCATGAGCGCGAGCACGGGGAAGAGCGCCACGAAGACCAGCCAGGTGGCGATGACGTAGAGGAAACGCATCGGCGTGCTCGCGTGCCTAGCCCCGACCGCGCGCGTCGCGAGAGGGAATTTTGAGCCTGCACGCAGCGAGCAACCGCTCGTTGTTCAAATAGAACGCGCACGGCAACGCAGCACCCGCCTCGAGCAACGCGAGCGCGCGACGGTACTCGTTCGCGGCATCGGCACCTGCACCTCGACGCTCGAGAATCAGCCCGAGCAGGTAGCGCGCCGCCGCGAGTCGAGGCGCGAGGTAGAGCGCTTTGCGGAGGCCCGCTTCAGTCTCGGGGTGATCAGCGCCTTCAGCGGCCCACTCGAGCACGAGCGTAAAGAGCTGCAGCCCTTCCTCCTCGGGCGTCAGCGGAACGGGGAACTCGCCCGTCACCGGCGGCGGCGGCGGCAACAGCACCGGCTTCAGGGGCATCGGCGGCGGCGCGGTGACGACGCCACGCACATAGAAGAACGCGCCGGGAACTTTGAGCGTCGTGAGCTCGGCCACCGGCTCCAGCAACGGCTCAGCGGCCGAGAGCACGAGCACCCCGCCCGGCCGCAGACGTTCTGCGAAGCGCGAGACCGTCTGCCGTGCAGCTTCGGGCGTGAAATAGATGAGCACGTTGCGGCAGACGATGACGTCGAAGAGCCCGGTGCCCTCGGCGAACGGGTACGGCCAGTCGATGAGGTTGTGCTGCAGAAAGCGCGCTCGCTCGCGGAGCTTCGGCGTCAACGTGCGGCGCCCGTCGGGAGCGCCAGGCAAGAAGTACCGCCCGAGCAGCGCCTCGGGAACGCGTCGCAACACGCTGGCGGTGAACGTCTGCGCCTTCGCGTCGCTCAGCGCGCTGGGCGAGAGATCAGAGCCCAGCACCGTGCTCAGCGGGTGCGCGCCGAGCTCCGAGAGCAGCATCAACAACGTCGCGACCTCTTCACCCGTCGAGCAACCCGCGCTCCACAACGCGAGCGGGCGGGCTTGCGCGACGCACGGGCGCAACACCCACGTCGAGAGCGCCTCGAGCTGCGCTTCGTCACGGAAGAGGTCAGTCTTGTGCACCGACACCAGCGCCAACAGCTGCGCGAGCTCGAACGCACCGTCACGAGACTGAAGTCGCCTCAGGTAGCCCGCAGCGTCGTCGCCGACGCGTTCGAGCAGCGCCTTTTCGAGGCGCGCACGTTGTTGGCGGGAGAGCGCAGTGCCCGTGCGTTCGGCGACGAAGCGGAGCAGTGGCTCGACGCTCACTTCGGCAGGTCGAGCCCGCGCGCGAGCTTCGCCAACGCCGCCCCCACCTCATCACCGTGAACGATGTGGTCGACGACCCCACGAGCGATCGCCGCGCCGGGCATGCCGAACACCACGGCTGACTCCTGGTTCTGCGCGATGGTCTTGCCGCCGGCAGCACGAATGGCGGCCATGCCGTCGACGCCGTCGCTGCCCATGCCGGTGAGAATCACGCCGACCGCACGACGCCCGTAGATCTTCGCCGCCGACTCGAGCAGCGACGTCGCAGACGGGAGATGACCGTCACGCGCGAGACCGGGAACGACGGAGACGCGGCCACGCGCCGAGATGACGAGATGCGCGTCGGCGGGCGCGAGCAACACCGTGCCGGGCGCGAGGAGATCTCCCTCTTTCGCGACCTTCACCTTGAGCTTCGACGACGCCGCGAGCCAGCTCACGAGCGACTCGGCGAAGGCGGCGTTGATGTGCTGCACGATGGCGATGGGCGCCGGGAAGTCAGCGGGGAGATCCGCCAACAACTTCTGCACGACCTGCGGGCCGCCGGTGCTGCTGGCGACGCACACCACGCCCAACGCGCTCGCAGCAAACGGCTGCGCTGCGGGCACTTCAGTGAGCCCCGACTGCGAGCTGCCGACGGCCTTCTTTACGCCGCGCACGTGGCGAATCACCCGAATGCTGGCGAGCAACTTCACCTCGCGCGCGAGGCTGGCCATGTCGCCTTCTGCGCCGGGCTTCACGCGCAGCGCGAGGGCCCCCACCGCGAGCGCGCGATGCGTCAACGTGGGCGCCTGATTTCGCGGGTCGGCGGTGAGCACCAGAATCGGCGTGGGGTGGTCGGCCATGATGCGCTCGGTGGCGGTCAACCCGTCCATCACCGGCATGTCGACGTCCATCGTGATGACTTGCGGCTTGAGCGTGGCGGCCATGGCGACGGCCTGCTCACCATTCTCAGCGGTGCCGAGCACGTCGATGTCTGGATCTTTCTGGAGCGCCTCGACGATCAGCTGACGGATCAGCGGACTGTCGTCGACCACCAGAACTCCGACTCTCGATGCCATTCGCTCAAGCTCCCGTGCGGCCTGCGCCGCGCACTTCATGCCAGCAGTCGAGCTACCACGTCGACGAGGTCCTGTCGGACGAGATCGCCCTTGGTGACGTAGCCGTCTGCGCCCGCGTCCATGCCGCGACGACGGTCCTGCTCGCCGCCGCGCGTGGTGACGATGACGACGGGCAACGCGCGCCACGCAGCGTGACTCTTGAGCCGCCGCGTGAGCTCGAGGCCGTCGACGTTGGGCATCTCGAGGTCGGTGACGACGATGTCGACGGCTTCGCGCGCGAGCAGCTCGAGCGCCGCAGCACCGTCGACCGCCTGCACGATGTGGTACCCGACCGACTCGAGCAGCGAAACCAACAGCTCTCGCGTGAGCGGAGAGTCGTCGACCACCAACACCTTGCGACGCTTCACTTCGCGCCGAGCGCTCGACGACGCGCCGAGGCGGTGTTCACGACCATGCGCCGTCGCCACGAGGTGCGGCGCCGAGAGCACCAACGCCAGCTCACCATCAGACAGCGGCGTGGCCCCCGACAGGTGCGCGTAGCCAGAGAGCAGGCCCTTCAACGGAAGAATGGCCTGCACGCGCTCTTCGAGCACCCGGTCGACGGCGATGGCGGCCAGCTGCCCACGACCGCGCAGCACGAGCACCAGTTCACCTTCTGCAGGCGGACGTTCGGGCGCAGCGAAGAGCATCGACGCGACGGAAGAAAACGGCAGCACGTCACCGTCTATTCGCAGCGCGGGCTTACTAGCGACCTCCGTGAGCTGCTGCGGCTCGACCTGAAACGCGCGCAGCACGTTCGAGGCCGCCAGGCACAACGTCTCGTCACCGGCTTGAACGAAGAGCACCGGCGCGACGGTGAGGCTCACGGGCACGCGCAGCTCGAACGTCGCGCCGAGCCCCGGGTTGGAGTTCACCGTGACTTCACCGCCGACGGAGCGCAAGCGCGTGCGCACCACGTCGAGGCCGACGCCGCGCCCCGACACATCGGTGACCGCCTCGCGCGACGTGAAGCCAGCCTGAAAGATGAGATCGACCGCCGCCGCGTCAGACAAGCTCGCGGCGCTCGCTTCATCGAGCACGCCACGTCGAACGGCGACCGCGCGAAGCAGCGCCGGCGTCAACCCACGGCCGTCGTCCTGCACGCGCAGCACCACGCGCTCACCTTCACGAGCCGCGCTCAAGCGCATGGTGCCGCGTGGGTTCTTGCCGTACTCGACGCGCTCTTCGCGGGTCTCGAGGCCGTGGTCGATGGCGTTGCGCACGAGGTGCAGCAGCGGCTCTTTCAACGCGTCGAGCACCGAGCGATCGACGCGCTCGTCTTCACCGTCGACGGTGAGCTCGAGCTCTTTCCCGAGCTCCCGCGCGAGCTCTCGCACCATGCGCGGGTACGGCTCGAAGAGCACCGAGAGCGGCACCATGCGCAGCGCGGTGACCTCTTCAGAGAGCACCGAGAGATCCTTGAGCTCGTCGGTGTTCAGCAACGTCGAGCGACGGTTGATGTCTGACGCGAGCTCCTTCGCGCGACCCAGGCGCGTGGCGAGCTCCTGAGCTGCGGGCCCGAGATCTTCTGCGGCGCGGTGGAGCGCGACGAGCTCGCGCAACAGGTGGCGACGCCGCACGGCCGTCGCTTCACGTTGCCGCGCGCGCTGTTGCAGGTTCGTCGCCGCGCTCGTGAGCACCTCGAGGCTCTGCTGGGTGATGCGAATCGACGCATCGACGACGCGCGGCTCCGCAGCACGCGTGGGTGGCGGCGCAGGCGTCGGAGCACTCGGCGGAGGCGTGGGCGCCGTGGTGACGACAGGGTTGAGCGAGCGCTCCGCGCCCAGCGCCTGTTGGAGCCACGCGAGGAGCTTCGCCGTATCAGGCGCGTCACCGGCCACCGAACCCGAGAGCACCTGCACCGCGTCACACACCACGAGCAGCGCGTCGACGGAGCCGGGAGACAAGCCGTAGCCGCGAGCCTCGGCGGCGCGCACCAGCTCCTCCATCTCGTGCACGAGCGAGTTGACGTCGGCGAAGCCCATCATTCTGGCTTCGCCCTTGAGGCCGTGCAGCTCACGGAGCGTCTGCTTGCCGGCTTCGACGTCGGGGCCCGCTTCGAGCGTCATCAACGCACGGCTGACACGCGCGAGCCGCTCGGTGACGAGCTCGCGAAACTGCACGAGCAGCTTTTCGCGACCCGACGACACTTAAGAAGAACCTCGCGGAGCGTTGAACCGCGCGACGGCTTCCTGCAGCGACGACGAGAGCCCCAGCAGCTGCTGGTTCACCTCCGTGAGGCGCTGCGTGACGACGAGCTCCTGCTGTGTGCCCGCGAGAATGTCGGCCATGGCCTCGGCGAGCTGATCCGTCCCGCTCTGCTGTTGCTGCGTGGCGAGCGTGATGGTGCGCACCTGGCCCGACGTTTCAGCGGCGAGCTCGGCGACGCGCAGCAGCGACGCGGTGACGTCATCAGCCAGCGCAGTGCCACGAGCGGTGAGCGTGCTGCCACGTTCGGTGGCCTCGGCGGTGCGAATGGTGGCGTCGCGGATCTCGCTGATCAGCTCTTCGACCTCGGCCGTCGACTCGAGGACGTTTTCTGCCAGTCGACGCATCTCGGCGCCGACCAACGAGAAGCCACGCCCGACGTCACCGGCGCGCGTGCCTTCGAGCTCTGCCGACAACGCGAGCAGATCGCTGCGATCGGCCACGGTGTTGATGAGCTCGACGATGCGCCCAATCTGCTGCACGCGGCGCTGCAGGCGCTCGACGGCCCCCGCGATGCTCCGGTTGTCCTGCTTCATGCGGTCGACGGCGGCCTGAAACGCGGCGGCGTCGCTCGTGCCCTGCTTCGCGGCCTCCAACGTGCGCTGGGCCAGCTCGAGCACCGAGCCTGCGCTGGCGGCGATCTGCCGGGCGCTGCGCGCGAGCTCTTCAGTCGTCGCCGAGGTCTGGTTGAGCGCTGCGGCCTGCTCCGTGGCGGTGGCCTCCGAGCGCGAAGACGTGCGCGACAAAGCCTCGGTGGCGCCAGTGACATCGCGGCCGGCGCCGACGACCTTGGCGACGAGCCCCGACAACCGCTCATGAAGCTGGGCGAAGACGCCGGTGACACGCCAGACCTCGCCGTCAGCCGCGATGACCCGCGGCGCACCGAGCTCACCTGCGGCGAGCCGACGGGCCTGCTCCGCGAGCCGCTGCAACGGGCCGGCGATGGTGTGACCTGCAGCAGACGCAGCGATCACCGCGAAGAGCACCGCGAGCAACCCGAAGACACCCAGCCGCCACGCGAGCTCGCCGTAGATGCGCTCCGCCTCGAAGGGCCGCAGCTCCGGCGCGATGGACGAGAGCCGCCGCGCCACGTCGTCGATGGCGCGCCGCGAGACGTCAGCGAAGACGATGACGGGGATGGACGTCAGCAGCGCCGTGAAGGCCACCGTGCGCCCGCGAACGCTCCAGTCGATGCCGGGCGCAGCGTTGACGACGTCGTGCGGCGCGAGGCCCTCCGACAGGCGGTCGCTCGCTTCGTTGCAGCGGGTGCTGAGCTGCAGCGAAATCAACACCGCCGAGAGCGGGCCGAACAGCGCGCCCAACAACACCATGCGACCGATGATGACGGGCTCGGCGTTCGTCGCCGTCACCAGCGAGAGCCCCAACACCAGCGTCGCCAGCACCCACGCGGCGAACGAGAACAACGACAGGCGCGCAGGCAGTCGGCGGAGCTCGGCGAGCGCGCCCAGCCGATGCTCGCGGTTCAAGGCCAGCCGGCCCGTCGCCAACGCGCGGAACGTGGCCAGGCGACCCGACGCCAGGCCGAGCAGCGCCAACACCGCGAGGCCGAGGCTCGCGACGACGAACAGCGGCAGCACCTGCGCGTCAATCGCGGCGCCTTCAGCGAGCACCATCGCGTAGGGAGCCGCCAGCACCGCGACGACGAAGTTCCCGGTGACCAGCGGCGCGACGAGCCACGCGCCCTTGCCCTGCAACCAGCTCTCGAGCGTCATGACTGCACCTCGAAGCGCACGACCGTCTGCTCGAGGTCTCTGGCGAGCGAGATGAGCTGATCATGCGCGCCGCGCATCTCCCGGGCGGCGATGCTCGCGCCTTCGGTGCTGCGAAGAATGTCGGTCATCGCCTCGACGAGCTGATCCGTCCCGGTCTGCTGCTGGGAGGTCGCGAGGCTGATGCTCTGCATGGCGCTCGAAGACTGGTTGGCGTCGTCGACGATGCGCGACAGGCCCGCGCCGACCCGCTGCGCGAGCGCGGCCCCGGCGTCGGTCGCCTTCACGCCGGCTTCAGTGGCCATCACCGCCGCGTTGGTGGCGTCGCGGATCTCGTCGATGAGGCCGCCGATTTCCTGCGTCGACTGCATGACTGATTCTGCGAGGCGGCGCATTTCAGCGGCGACCAACGAGAAGCCCCGCCCCACCTCGCCCGCCTTGTTGCCTTCGAGCTCTGCGTTGAGCGCGAGCAGGTCGGACTTGTCGGCGATGCCGTTGATGAACTCGATGATGCGGCCGACCTGCTGCACGCGCTTGTTCAACCGCACCACCGAATCGGCGATGGCCTGGTTGCCTTCACGCGCCTGCGCCATCGCGGTCATGAAGCCGTCGGCGCCGTCACGGCCGGCGCGGGCGGCGCTGAACGTGGCGGCCGCCAACTCAGAGACGCGCTGCGCATTCGCAGCAATTTCACGCGCGCTGCGCGCCAGGTCTTGCGTGGTGGCGCTCGTGGCGTCGAGGTTCGCGCGCTGCAGCTCGACGCGGTCGTCACCGGAGCCCTGCTGGTCAGACAACGAGCTCGTCGCGCCGGTAATCGACCCCGCAGCGCCGCCGAGGCGACCGAGCAGCTCGACGAGCTGTGCCTCCATCGCCGCGATGGCGCCGGCGGCGGCCCAGCTCTCGTATTCGCCAGGGACGAAGCGCGGCTCACCATGCGCACCTCGCGCGAGGCGCTCTGTTTCCTTCGCGAGCTCCTTGAGCGGATCTCCGACCATCGAGCCCGCGAGCCACGCCGTCGCCGAGACGACGAACACCACGAGCAGCACGAGCCCAAGCACCGGCAGCAACCCGGCCGCGCGCTGCGCCTCGGCGACCGACTGCATGGCTGCGGCGTCGGGCGCGAGCACCATGAGGTCGAGCAGCCCGCGCACGCGCGAGAGCGCGAGCTCGGCCACCAACGCGAGCGGCGCGTAGAGCGAGAGCACCGCGTACACCATCAACCGGCGGCGCATGGAGAAGCGCGCGGGCAGCCCTGCGTACAGCTTCGTCACCGGCAGGCCGGCAGCGACCAACGCGCGCAGCACAGCCCGCGAGCGCGGCACGCTGACGAGCAACGCCATCGTCGCGGTCAGCGGCGCGATGACGACACCGATGAAGCTGACGCGCAGCGCGACGTTCGTCGGCACGGTCGTCAACAACGACCAGAGCCCCGCGGTCACCACCGAGCCCGACAGCAGAAACGCCAGGCACAGCCAGAACGAGACCTCAGGCAGCGCCATGGTCTCGCGCGCGGCTTTGAGCAGGTTCTCTTCGTTCACCGGCAGCGCGCCGTCGCCGATTTGCCGCAGCGTCGTGAGGCGGCGTTGCTCTTCACCGTCGCCGATGACGTTGTTGCAGATCATCGTCACCGCGAGGATCACCCCGAACGTCAGCCGCGTACCTTCGGGAAAACTGATGGCGATCCACGCGTAGACGAAGGCGATGAACACGCCGACCAGCACCGCGATGGTCGAGAGGTTCGTAATCCACCGGTGGAGCCCCTTGAGCGGCGAGGTCGTCACGACACGGCCTCCGGCCCGGCGGTGAGCCGCGCGAGCGAAACCAACGGCCACAGGTGCCCGCTGACCTCGATGAAGCCGGCGAGCGCGCCGCCCCACAGCGAGGTCAGCAGTGGCGGTACCGGCATCAAGCGCAGGCGTTCGGCGTTCACCTCGACCGAGTCGACGACCAGCCCTGCGCCGTGGTGCCGCAACAACCGCGCGTGCTGCGGGCTCACGGCCGTCACGTCGAAGCCGACGCCTGCGTAAGGCGCGCTGCCGTCGGCGTCGGCGAACGAGGTGACTTCACCCGCACGCACCGCGAGGCGATGCGCGCCGACCTGGCACAGCACGACGCCCTCGATGACCTCGGCCCCGAAAGTCATGCGCGCGGCTCACCTAAGCGCTTGCGAGAAAGTCCACGAAGGTCTGCGTGTCGATGACGGCCACCTCGCCCGCTGCAGCGCGCGCCGGGCCTCGCAGGTGTTGATGCACACCCGAATCTCCGAGGCGCTCGAAGGCGCCCTCGAGCATCGAGACGCCCAACACCTTCGTCGCCGTCAACGCCACCGCGCCGCGCGGCGTGCGCACCAGCACCGCGCGCTTGAAGGCACCGTCGAGCGGCTTGCCGGTCAACCGCGTGAGGTCGACGACGGGCAGGACCTCACCACGATGCGCGAAGACGCCGAGCAGGTGCGCCGGAGCACCGGGCACGCGCGTGAGAGACGGCACGTTGACGACCTCAGAAGCCGTGTCGGCAGGCACCGCGTAGAGGCTCGGCCCACAGGCGAAAACCAGGTGTCCTTGCGAGTCAGCCACGCTCTGGTTTCAAGCACACCTCTTGCCCGTTGGGCGTAGAAAGGCGCGCATGTATGCGCTGTTCGAAGACCTGAAACGCTACGTCGGGTTTGGCGCTGACGACGAAGCGACGCTGCGGGCCCTGCACCCGGTGCTGGCGCCGCACTTCACGGAGATCGCCGAGCGCTTCTACGCGCGCGTGCTCGAGCACCCAGACGCCGCAGCAGCGCTCACGCGCGGAGAGCGGCACGTGGGCCAGCTCAAAGGCACGCTCGTGAAGTGGATGGACGAGCTCGTGCGCGGCCCGTGGGACGAGGCCTACGTCGAGCGGCGCGCGCGCATCGGCCGGGTGCACGTACGCATCGCCCTGCCGCAGCACTACATGGTCTCGGCGATGAACGTGATGCGCTTGAGCTTCGAGGTGCTCGTGCCACACGCCGCGTGGCCGTCGGTGCAGCGCGCGTGTGATCTCGACCTCGCGTTGATGCTGCATTCGTACCGGGAAGATCTCGAGGTGGCGCAGGCGCGCACGGAGCGCCTGGCGACGTACGGCCAGCTGGTCGCGAGCATCGGCCACGAGCTGCGCAACCCGCTCGGCGTCATCGAGACCTCGCTCTACGTGCTCAAGGGTCGCCCCGGTCACGACGAGCGCGCGATGAAGCACCTCGACCGCATCGGCCAGCAGGTGAAGCTCTCGAATGAGATCATCACGCAGCTGCTCAACCTCATCGCCGACAAGCCGCTCGGGCTCTCGCCCACGTCGCTGGCGGAGCTCGTCGAAGAGGCCGACCGCTCGGTGAAGAAGCCCGACACGGTGACGATGGAGCTCGTCGGGCCCACGGCGAACTTCCACGGAGACACGTTTCAGCTCCGTCAGGCGGTGGTGAACCTCCTCGAGAACGCGGTGTGGTTCGCCGGCATCAACGGCCGCGTGCGCTGCACCTCGAGCGAAGAGCCGGGGCGCGTGCGGCTCACCATTGAAGACACGGGGCCGGGCATCGACCCCAACGTGCGCGCGCGGCTGTTCGAGCCGCTCGTCTCGGCGAGGCCCGGCGGCATCGGGCTGGGCCTCGCGCTCGTCAAGCGCATCGTCGAGAAGCACGGCGGCGAAATCTCGGTGGATCGCAGCGAGCTGGGCGGCGCGCGCTTCTCGTTGTGGCTGCCGACGGCGAACCCGAAGGAGCGCCGATGACCGGCCACATTCTGCTCGTCGAAGACAACCCGGCGTTCGTCGACAACCTCACCGAGATCCTCAGCGACCTCGGCTACCAGGTGCGCACCGCGGCGTCGTGCGAAGCGGCGCGGCGTCACGGGCGTGGGTGGGTGCAGGTGGCGCTCGTCGACTTCCGCCTGCCTGACGGTGACGGCACGCTGCTCGCCGAAGAGCTCAAGGGCGACAACCCTGAATGTGAAGTGGTGTTGCTCACCGGGCACGCGTCGGTCGAGTCGGCTGCGGCGGCCGTGCGCGCCGGCGTGTGGGACTACCTCGTCAAGCCGTGCGCGACGCCAGATCTCCTCGCCACCGTGGCCAAGGCCGTGCACCACGTGCAGACGCACGCCGAAAATCGCGAGCTGAGTCGCCGCGCGCAGGCAGCCGAGCGGCTCGCGTCGGTCGGCACGTTGACGGCCGGCCTGTCGCACGAAATTCGAAACCCGTTGAACGCCGCCGGGCTGCAGCTGGCCGTGCTCGAGCGCCGCGTGCGCAAGCTCGACGAGGCCATTCAGCAGCCGTTGCTCGCGCCGCTGCTGCTGGTGCGCGACGAGATTCAGCGGCTCGAGCACATTCTTCACGACTTCCTGCAGTTCGCGCGGCCTGCGCCCGCGAAGCTGTTGCCGTTCTCGCTGCAGGAACTGCTCGCGAACATCACCGCGCTGTTGGCAGAACCTGCGGCGAAGCGCGGCGTAGCGCTCGAGCTGTTGGTGCCCGACCTGCCCGACGTCAAAGGCGACGCTGATCAGCTCAAGCAGGTGTTCATGAACCTCGCCATCAACGCGCTCGACGCGTGCCCGGAAGGCGGGCGCGTGAAGCTGAGCGCGTCCGGCGAGGGGAACACGATGCGCGTGAGCGTCGAAGACTCGGGCGTCGGCATTCCCCCGGCAGACCGCGACCGCATCTTCGAGCCGTTCTTCAGCACCAAGTCGCAGGGCTCGGGGCTCGGGCTGCCCATCAGCCACGCCATCATCTCGCAGCACGGTGGCCGCATCGAAGTGCACGCCAGCCAACTGGGCGGCGCGCGCTTCGACGTGTTGCTGCCGTGCGGCTGATTCACCTCGGGAGGCTCGAACCGTTTCTGCGTACGTTGCTCGCGGTCGAAGCCGCCGCACGCGGCAAGAAGCCGGCCTCGCGCCGGTCGCCTGCTGCGGAAGGCGTGCGGTTGCCGCACGTCGTCACGAGCACGCTCGAAAGCGTGCGCTGACGGCTAATTCACCTCGGGCTTCGCCGCGCTGCGATCTGCGTCGGCGTATTCCTTGAGGCGGTACTGAATCTTGCGCACTGAAATGCGCAGCACGTCGGCGGCACGTGACGTGGACCCGTCGACCAGCTCCAGCGTGCGCAGAATCGCTTCGCGCTCGATGTCGTAGAGCGTCGCGCCGGGAATGAGGTTGCCGCCACCGACCACCGCCGGTCGCGGCCCGCGCAGCGCCGCCGGCAGGTCGTCTGACGTCAGCTCCGAGCCTCGCGCGAGCACCACCGCGCGCTCGATGACGTTGCCCAGCTCACGCACGTTGCCGGGCCAGTCGTACGAGAGCAGCGCGTTGAGCGTGCCCGGCGCCAGCCCCGTCATCGACTTGTCGTGCACGCGGCCATAGTGCTCGAGGAAGTGGTTCACCAGCGCCGGCAGGTCGCTCTTGCGGCGGCGCAGCGGCGGCAGCACCACCGAGACCACGTTGAGCCGGTAGTAGAGGTCTTCACGGAAGCGCCCGGCCTTCACTTCAGCCTCCAGGTCACGGTTCGTCGCGGCGACGACGCGCACGTCGACCTTCACCGTCTGCGTACCGCCGACGCGCTCGAACTCCTGCTGCTGCAGCACGCGCAACAACTTCACCTGCAGGCCCGCGCTGACCTCGCCCAGCTCGTCGAGGAACAGCGTGCCGTTGTTCGCCAGCTCGAAGCGGCCTTCACGACGACCGAGCGCGCCGGTGAAGCTGCCCTTCTCGTGACCAAAGAGCTCGCTCTCGAGCAGCGACTCGGTGAGCGCCGCGCAGTTCACCTTCACGAAGGGCTTGTCGCGCCGGGGCGAGGCCTCGTGAATGGCCTGCGCGATGAGCTCCTTGCCGGTGCCTGATTCGCCCAGCACCAGAATCGTGGCCCGCGTCGGCGCCGCGCGCGCCACCACGTCGAACACGCCCTGCAGCTCGGCCGACTCACCGATGATGTTCGCGAAGCGGTACTTCTCGCGCAGGCGCTCCCGCAGCAGCGCGTTCTCTTTCTTGAGCGCCGACTTCTCGAGCACCTTCTCGAGGCGCGCCAGCACCGCGCCCACGTCGACAGGCTTGGTCAGAAAGTCTTCGGCGCCGTCGCGCATCGCCTTCACGGCGGTCTCGATGGAGCCGTGCGCCGTCATCATCATGAAGGTGCCCACGTAGCCGTCAGCGCGCGCGCGCTTGAGCACCTCCAGGCCGTCGAACTTCGGCATGCGAATGTCGCAGAGCACGGCCTCGGGCCGGAACGTGGCCAGCACGGCCAGCGCGGCCTCACCATCGGCCGCCTCAGCGACCTCGTAGCCCTCCTCCGAAAGAATGGTCTTCAGTGCATCACGAGCGTTCTGCTCGTCGTCCACCACGAGAATGCGGTGCTTCATCAACGCTCCTGGTTACGCATGAATTGCGCTGCTACCCACCGTCCCAAACGCAGAACCTGCGTTTTTCACCTGCTCAGCGCACGACGAGCACTGGCTTCTTGCACACGTGCACAACCCGGTCCGTCACGGAGCCGATGAGCACCCGGGTCACGGCGTTGTGGCCTTTGCTGCCGACGACCACGAGGTCGAAGTTCTCGCGTTCAGCCAGCTCGCTGATGGCGTCGCCGGCAGCCCCCTTCACGCACACACGTGACAACTCGGGCCGACCGAGGGCCTTCGCGGCGTCGGCGAGCAGCTGCTCACCGGCCGTCAGTGCTTCAGCGGCGAACTGGCCGGCATCGAAGGGCATGTCGGTGGGCACCACCACGAAGGGCACCACGTGAACCAGCGTGAGCGCGCCTTGCGTTCTCTCGGCCAGGTCCAGCGCCACGCGTGCGGCGTGCATCGCTGCATCCGACCCATCCATCGCGACGAGGATATTTTTCATGACTCACGGCATTGCAGGGTTCGGGCCGAGCAGGCGCACGGGCACCTCGCGAGCCTCACCTGACCTGTCATCAACGACTTCCAGCGTGACGCGTGGCGAGTTTGCGAGCAGCGAGCGCGCGAATGACACAGACACCGGAACCCGCGCGTCTTCGAGAGAGGCGAGCTGGAACACCGGCGTGCCGACGACGACGTTCGCGCCTTCGGGAGCGCGCACCGTGAGGCGAAACTGTGCGGCGTCGGGTTGCTTGTTGAACACGTGCACCTCGAACGCGTTGGTCACGCGCTCTCCGTCGACGACGAAGGGCATCGCGCCGCGCGTGCGCACCACGTTGGCCTCGAAGGGCGTGCGCAGCAGCAGCGAGGTCACCAGCGTCACCGTCGCGAGCCCCAGCAGCAGGCTGTAGACGATGACGCGCGGCTGCAGCGCCTTCGCCGCCTCGCCGCTCAACTCACGCTGCGAGACGAAGTCGATGAGCCCGCGCGGCTTGTGAATCTTGTCCATCACCTCGTCGCACGCGTCGATGCATTGCGTGCACGCGAGGCACTCCATCTGCAGGCCGTTGCGAATGTCGATGCCCGTGGGGCACACCACCACGCAGCGCTTGCAGTCGACGCAATCTCCGCGCGGCGCTGAGGGTGTGCCGAGCTTCACCAGCTTGCCGCGCGGCTCCCCCCGCGCCTCGCGGTAGGCGACGGTGACGGAGTTCTTGTCGTGCAGCACCGACTGCAGGCGCCCGTACGGGCAGAGCACCACGCAGAACTGCTCGCGGAACCAGGCGAAGTTGAACTGCAGCACCGCGGTGAAGCCCAACGTCAGGAAGAACGCCTCGAGGTGCAGCGCGGGGCCTTCGTTGATCATCAACCACAGCTCGCGCGGCGAGACGAAGATGGCCGTCGCGGTGTGCGCGATGGCCGCGCTGACGACGAGAAACACGAGGAACTTCGCCGTGCGCCGCAGCGCCTTGCGCCACGTCATGGGCGCGGCGTCGAGCTTGAGCCGTTGCTCCCGCGAGCCGTCGAACAGGCGCTCGATGGGTCGGTAGACGCCTTCGAGGAAGACCGTCTGCGGGCACGCCCAGCCGCACCACACGCGGCCGCGCCACGCGGTGACGAGCAACAACCCGAAGACGAAGACCAGCGCCAGCAGCAGCACCAGCCAGAAGTCCTGCGCGTTGAAGGTCTGCCCGAAGAAGTAGAAACGCCGACGCGCGACGTCGAGGTGAATCATGGGGTGGCCGCGCACCGGTATGAACGGGCCCGCCACGTAGAAGGCGATGAGCGCCGCGAAGGCCGCCCGCCGCCAATTCATGAAGCGGCCGCGCACGTCGGCCGGCTGCATTCTCAACCTCGAGCCGTCGGCCTTCATCGAGCCGAGGATGTCGTCGCGCGTAACCATCGCTTTAGTCCAGGGGCTCGCCCTGCGGCTCTTTGCCCGGCAGGTTCTTGTCTTTTTGCGCCAGCACCCAGGCGGTGACCTTGCGCACCTTGTCGGGCCCCAGAATTCCACCCCACGGAGGCATGCCCTTCTCGGGGAAGCCGTCGGTGATGGACTTCGAGATTTCCAGCGGCTTGTTGCCGTGCATCCAGTACTTGTCGGTGAGGTTCGGGCCCACGAGGCCCTGGCCGTCGGCCGCGTGACACGACGCGCACGTCGAGGCGAAGACCTTCTTCCCTTCTTCCAGCTTCGCGGGGTCGGCCAGCAGCGACTCGAACGACTCTTCAGTCGTCGGCGTGGCCGCGAGCCGCGCCTTCTTCAGCGCGTCGACCTCTGCGCGGTACACGTCTTCATGCGTCTGCACCGACTTCGTGGTGTGGAACACCAGCCAGTAGCCAAAGCCGAAGACGATGGTGCTGAAGAGAATGAACAGCCACCAGTTCGGCAGGTGGTTGTCTTCCTCCTTGATGCCATCGAACTCGTGAATGGGGTCGCTCACGGCTTGCTCTCCTCGGAATCATGGAGCGGCAGCGACGCCATGGCGTCGAAGTCACGCTTGCTGCGGAAGGCGAAGGTGCGCAGAAACACCAACGCGAAGAACACGAGGAACAGCGCGAGCGCGAAGAGCGGCAGCGCGGTGAACGACATGCCTGCGAAGAACTGTTTGTACATGGGTCAGTTCCCCCGCTCGGCGACGGGAGCGGTCTGCGGCTTGACGCCTTCATCTCGACCGAGGCGCTGCAGGTAGGCGATGAGCGCCACCATTTCGCTGTTCCACTCGAGCGCGACGCCGTTCTTCGCGAGGTCGGCCACCACCGCGTTCGCCTGCGCCTGCTGCGCCGCGACCGCGTCGTCGATGTCGGCGTTGGTATACGGCACGCCGAGCTTCTGCATGACGGCGAGCTTCTTGCCGCCCAGCTTCGCGTCGATGCGGCCGTCTTTGAGCCACGCGTACGACGGCATGTTCGAGCCCTCGCTCGTGGCGCGGGGATCCATCATGTGGGTGTAGTGCCAGAGGCTCGGGTACTTGCCGCCGATGCGGTGGAGGTCAGGCCCGGTGCGCTTCGAACCCCACTGAAACGGGAAGTCGTAGATGAACTCTTCGGCGCGCGACGCATCGCCGTAGCGCAGGTACTCCGACTCCATGGGACGGATCATCTGCGAGTGGCACACGTAGCAACCCTCGCGCACGTAGAGGTCGCGGCCCTGCAGCTCGAGCGCGGTGTACGGCTTCTGCGCGGCGCCTGTCGCAGGCACGGCCTGCTTCACCAGCACCGTGGGCAGAATCTCGGCGACCCCGCCGATGAGCACGGCGATCAACGTGAGCACCGTGAACGCCATGGGCCGCCGCTCGATGAGCCCGAACCACGTGAGCGTGTCGTTCTGCTTGCCGCTGGTGCTCAGCAGGTACGCCAGCTCGCCGATGACGATGAGCGCCTGCACCACGACGAGCGCCCAGAAGATGCTGTCGACGACGAAGAACGTCAGCATCATCACCAGGCCCACGAAGGTGAACCAGAGCGGGCGACCGCTGAGCACCGCGCCGATGCCCGGCTGCGGCGGCGCCTCGGTGACGGTGATCTCTGCGCTGCCGTCGACCTTCTTCGCGCCCGAGATGGTCTTCCAGAGGTTCCACATCATGAGCACGAAGCCCGCGAGGTAGAGCCCGCCACCGAGCGCGCGCACGATGTACATGGGGCGAATGGCGATCAACGTCTCGACGAACGACGGGTACACCAGCGTGCCGTCGGGGTTGAGCGCCTTCCACATGAGGCCCTGGTTGATGCCCGAGGCCCACATCGCGACCATGTAGAGAACGATGCCCACCGTCGCGAGCCAGAAGTGCGTGTCGGCCGCGGTCTTCGAGTGCAGCGGCTTGTTCCAGAGGCGCGGCGCGAGCCAATAGAACATGCCGGCCGCCATGAACCCGTTCCACCCGAGCGCGCCGCCGTGCACGTGGCCGATGATCCAATCGGTGTAGTGCGCGAGCGCCGACACGCTCTTGATGCTGAGCAGCGGGCCTTCGAACGTGGCCATGCCGTAGAACGTCACGCCGGCCACGAAGAACTTGAGCACCGGCTCTTCGCGGACCTTGTTCCACGCGCCGCGCAACGTGAGCAGGCCGTTCAACATGCCGCCCCACGAAGGCGCCCACAGCATCAACGAGAACACCATGCCCAGCGACTGCGCCCAGTTCGGCAGCGCCGTGTAGAGCAGGTGGTGCGGGCCCGCCCAGATGTACATGAAGACCAGGGCCCAGAAGTGAATGATGGAAAGGCGGTACGAGTAGACGGGCCGCTCAGCCGCCTTGGGGAGGAAGTAGTACATGATCCCCAAAATCGGCGTGGTCAGGAAGAACGCGACCGCGTTGTGCCCGTACCACCACTGCACGAGCGCATCTTGAACGCCTGAAAAGACCGAGTAGCTCTTGAAGGGCGAGAGCGGAATCGCCAGCGAGTTGACGATGTGCAGCACCGCCACCGTCACGATGGTCGCGATGTAGAACCAGATGGCGACGTACAGGTGCTTCTCGTGCCGCCTCGCGAGCGTCCAGAAGAAGTTCACCGCGAACACCACCCAGATGAGCGTGATGGCGAGGTCGATGGGCCACTCGAGCTCGGCGTACTCCTTCGAGCTGGTGATGCCCAACGGCAGCGTCACCACCGCCGAGACGATGATGAGCTGCCAGCCCCAGAAGTGAATGCTCGAGAGCACGTCGCTGGCCATGCGGGTCTTCAGCAGGCGCTGCGTCGAATAGTAGATGCCGGCAAACATCATGTTGCCGACGAACGCAAAAATGACGGCGTTCGTGTGCAGCGGGCGCAGGCGAGAGAACGTGGTGTACGGCAGGCCGAAGTTGAGCTGCGGCCACGCGAGCTGCAGCGCGGCCACCAGCCCGACCAACATGCCGACGGCGCCGAAGACAATCGACGCCAACATGAACCTGCGGACGCTCTCGTCGTCGTACGAGATGCGCTCGATGCGCGTACTCATTGCTTCTCTCCGGGGTGCTGCGTGGAAGGTTGGTCGTCTTCGAGGGGCGCGAGCGACAGGCGGTCTGCGTGCTCGAGCGTTCGGCTGCGCACCGTCCACACGAAGAGCACCAGGGCCCCGGTCACCAGCATCAGGCTCACGAAGACCTGCAGCGCGATGACGCTCACGGAGCGCTCCGCAGAAAATGCTGGCTCGCGGGGATGAACGCAGGAGCTGCGATGTTGTTCGTACGGAAACGGTTCACGAACACGCTGCAGTGCACCTGCCCTGCCAGCGACTCGACTCAGCGCGCTCGCGGGATACGGTCAGCTTCATGATTCAAGCAGTGTTGCTGTGCCTCGCCGCGCTCGGCGATGGAGGAGTGGAGCTGGGTGATGCAGGCCCCGCCTCGTGGACGATGTCGACGAAGCTCGGCGCAGGCAAAGCCGAGCGAGAGGCGCTGATCGCCGACCTGATGAAGTCAGGGGGTGGGGTCGGCGAGACCGCGCTCACGAAGGAAGAAGCCGTGGCGTTGCTCGACGACCCGCGCGCGCAGCTCGTCTACGGAGAGAAGACGGTCAGCATCGTCGCGCCGTCGATGGTGGCCCGACACCGGCAGGAACACGTCGACCTGATGAAGCGGTTCCTCGCGCCCGAGCGCATCGAGGCGGGGCTCAAGTTTCGTCAGGAAAAAGACGCAGTGCTCTCGGCGACCGAGAAGAAGAGCGGTGTCGACCGCGAGGTCATCATCGGCATTCTCATGTGGGAGTCGAAGCTGGGGACCATCACCGGCGACTTCCTGGCCTTCAACGCGCTCGGCTCGCAGGCCTTCTTCGTCGATGAAGCCAACGCGGTCGCGGCGCTGCGTGAGCCGCCGCCGGCCCCGTCGAAGAAGAAGTTGAGCGAGGCGGAGCTGGCGAAGCTCGAAGAAGCGAAGGCGGCCGCAGAAAAGAAGCAGAAGGCGCGCGTCGAGAGCATTCGGGCGCGCGGGCGGAAGAACCTGTTGGCGCTCATTCGCCAGTGCAAGACGCGCGGCATCGACGTGCTGACGGTGAAGGGCAGCTGGGCCGGCGCGCTCGGGTTTCCGCAGTTCATGCCGGCCAGCCTGCGCTGGGCCGAAGACGGCAACGGCGACGGCAAAATCGACCTGTTCGAGATGGACGACGCCATCGCGTCAGTCGGCAAGTACCTGCAGCAGGCGGGCTTCAAGAAGAGCGCGCGTGACGCCGTGTACAACTACAACCACGAGTCGGCGTACGTCGACGGCGTGCTCGCCTTCGCCGACGCGCTCAAGTGCGGGAAGACCGACGGCGGGGTGTGCGCGCGCGACGGCGGCTGAAGACTGCGCACGGTGATGAAGAGCAGCGTCAGCGTGCTGGCCGGCATGCTGATGGCGGCAGCGAGCGGCGACATCAGCCCCGCGAGCGACGCGGCGATGGCGAGCACGTTGTAGGCGATGGAGATGCTCAGCACGCGGCGCACGACGCGACGCAGGTGGTGCGCGGCGTCGAGCGCGTCGCAGAGCGGCTCGAGGCCCTGACCGACGAGGAAGAAGTCGCTGCGTGACGGCATCACCGGGCGCTCGATGGCGGGCGTGCCGGCGATGAGCGCCTGGTCGAAGGCGAGCGCGTCATTCACCCCGTCACCGAGGTAGAGAACGTGGTCGGCGCCGAGCCCGGTGATGCGCCTGGACTTTTCTTCAGGGGTGCAGTCGCCGAGCGCGCGGCGCGGGTCGAGGCCGAGCGCGGTGGCGAGCTTCGTGACGCGGGGCTGCGCGTCACCCGACAGCAGCCACAGCTTGAAGCCCCGCGCCGCGAGACGCTCGAGCGCGTGGCGCGTACCGGGCCGCGGAACGTCGTCGAACTCGAACGCCGTCACGAGCTGCCCGTTGAATGAGAGCACCGTCGTCAAAACCTCCCGCTGCGCCGGGCTCAAGGCCCAGCTCGCGCGCCCCAGTCGCCAGCCGCCGCACTCCACGCCCTGCCCTGTCACCTCAGTGACCTTCACCGACTCGTCGTACTTCGCGCCCATTCGCTCGAGCGCCGCGGCGATGGTCATGCTCACCGGGTGGCTCGAGCGCGCCGCGAGGTTCCACGCCATGTCGCGCGCTTCGTCGCTCAACGCACCGCGGTTCACCCACTCGAGGCGCCCCAACGTCAGCGTGCCGGTCTTGTCGAAGACGACGTCGCGCACCTCGACCGCGCGATCCAACGAGTCACCGAGCCGCGCATAGAAGCCCTGCCGACGCAGCCGTGACTTCGTCAGCTCGTACGCCAGCGGCAACGCGATGCCGATGGCGCACGGGCACGTGATGACCAGCAGCGACACCGTCACCCGCAGCGCGTCGTCGCCCCCGCGCGGCAACCAGATGAGCAAGCCCAGCGCCGCGACGCCCAACACCGTCACCACCCACCGGCGCGCCAGGGCGTCCCACCACTTCAGGTGCGCGGTGCCCTGCTTCGCCGCCGGGTGTCGCAACAACTCCACCAGCCGCGACTGCGCGAAGTCTTCGTTCGCCTCGACCTGAAAGGCCGTCGCGCCGGCATTGAAGCTGCCCGCGAGCAACGCAGTGCCCGCCGTCACCCGCTTCGCCTCAGGCTCGCCCGTCATCCAATCGGTGCGAACGCGCGCGTCGTCGTCGACCAGCGTCGCGGCCACCGGAATCAACTCACCAGCCGCGACCCACAGGCGGTCTCCCGCGCGCACGCGCGCCGCCGGCACCAACTCCATCGACGCGCCCGTCACCCGCCGCACCAGCAACGCTTCGGCGCCGCCGTCGTCGAGCAGGTACCGCCGGTTCCGCTCCAGCACGCGCTCCTGCAGAAACCGCCCGAGCAACATGAGCGAGATGAACGTATTGAGCGTGTCGAAGTACGACACGTCTCCCCGCCCGCCCGTGGCGATGAACTGCACCACCGACGCCGCGTAGACGAGCGCGATGCCCAGCGCGATGGGCAGGTCGAGGTGCAGCACCCGACTGCGCACCCCCTGCGCCGCCGCGCGGAAGAACGGCCAACCGCCCACCAGCACCGTCAGGCTCGAGAGCCCCAACGCGAGCCACGAGAACAACGAAAACGCCGCGTCGTCTGGCGCGAGCCCGAAATAGAAGCTCACCGAGAACAGCATCACGTTGATGGTGAGCGCCACGCTGATGCCCAGGCGCAGCGGCAGCTCGCGACCTGCCGGCTGGGCTTCTTTTCGCGGCGGGCCAAAGCGGTAGCCGAAGCGCTCCACCTCTTCGACCCACGCGCGCACGTCGAACGCGCCGCGCCGCCAGTCGAGCCGCACGGTGCCCAGCGTCGGGTTCACCAACACCTCGCCGCCCGACGTGCGCCGACGAAACGTCTCATTCATGAGCCACACACAGGCGGCGCAATGAATGCCCTGCACGTCGAGCGAGAGGTTGCAGACCTCACCCGTCGACGCATCATTTGCGAGGAGCGCTTCGAGCCACGCATGACTCGCGGGCGCACCGTCTCCACCGACGGGGACCACCTGATTTCCGGCGAGCGCGTAGTAGCGGTCGAGCCCTTCCGTCTTCAGCAGTTCGTGCACGGTGGCGCAGCCACGGCAGCAGAACTGCGCATCTTCTGCGTCGGTGGGTACGGGGCTCGCGCAGTGGAGACAGAGGGAATTCATGACGACACGCGGCAACGATGCGAACGGCATGCCCGTTGAACTCCAGCCTCACGCATGGAGCCGCTTCTCACGTCGATGGGCATCGCCAGCGCATTTCTCGCGGGCGTCACCGGGAGCGTGCACTGCGCGCTGATGTGTGGGCCGCTGGCTTGCGTGGCGTTGCCGAAGACGAACCGGCGCAGCGCAGGGCTTGCGTGGCACGTCGGGCGCGTCGGCGCGTACGCGCTGGTGGGCCTGTTGCTGGGCGCGTTGGGTCGCACCACGTTGCTGGCGTTGCGCGTCGACGTTTCTCCTGTGCTGCCGTGGTTGATGGCCGCAGGTCTGGTGATGACGGCGCTCGACGTCAGCAAGCGCCTGCCCGCGATCCCCGGCGTCACCCACGTGGCGCGCGCGTTCACGCGATGGAGCCTCGCGGTCAACCCCACGGGCCGCGCCGCGCTGTTGGGCGCCGCGACGCCGTTTCTCCCGTGCGGGTTGTTGTACGGCATGTTCCTCGCGGCGCTGTCGACCGGCACCGTGCTGGGCGGCGCGTCGTTGCTGGCGGCCTTCGCGCTCGGGGGTATTCCCGCCTTGAGCGCCGTGCAGCTCGGAGCAGGCACCTTGTCGAAACGGCCGAAGCTGGCGTTGGTGCTCAAGCGCGTGGTGCCGCTCGCCGCCGCGGCGGTGCTCATCGTGCGCGCGCTGACCACGCACAACGACGTCGTTCAGTGCGGGTGACAGTTGTGTAACTTGGCGCGGTGATTCTTCTCGACGCCCTCTGGGCTGAGGCGCAACGCGCGTACACGCCGTGGCTGTTGTTGCTGGTGGCCGTCGCGTTCGTCTCGAAGCTCGTCGCCATCGACAAGCCGCGCTTCAAGGCGCTGTTCTTCTTCGTCGCAGGTCACCTGCTGAGCCTCGTCGCCACTGCGGGCTTCGTGGCGGCCGGTTCGTCACTCGCCGACCTGCTGCGCACCCCGACGTCGATCTTCGGGGCCGCCGCGTTGGTGGGCGCGAGCGCGGTGCTGCTGTTCTCGGTGGTGCTGCCGCGCGTTCGCCTGCACACGCCGCTCATCGTTCAAGACGTGGTCGTCGCCATCGGCATGGTCGCGGCGTCGGTCGCGGTGCTGAGTCGTGCGGGCGTGAACCTCGAGGGCCTCATCGCCACCAGCGCGGTCTTCACGGCGGTGCTGGGCTTCTCGCTGCAAGACGTCATCGGCAACATCGCCGGCGGCCTCGCGCTGCAGGTCGACAGCTCGCTCGACGAAGGCGATTGGATCAAGGTCGGCGACGTCACCGGGAAAATCGTGGAGATCCGCTGGCGACACACGGCCGTCGAGACCCGCAACTGGGAAACGGTGCTCATCCCCAACACGGTGATGACCAAGTCGAACGTGGTGATTCTGGGCCGACGTCGCTCGCAGCCGACGATGCAGCGCCGCTGGGTGTACTTCAACGTCGACTGGCGCTTTCAACCCGGCGAGGTCATCAGCGTGGTGCAGAGCGCGGTGCGCGGCGCACACCTCGACCGCGTGGCGCGCGAGCCGCTGCCCAACGTGGTGCTGATGGACATGACTGACACCTACGGCAAGTACGCGGTGCGCTACTGGCTGACGGACCTCGCCGTCGATGACCCGACCGACTCAGACGTGCGCGCGTGCGTGTACTTCGCGTTGCAGCGCGCCGACATGTCGCTGGCCATGCCGGCGCACGCGTTGTTCGTCACCGAAGAGACCGTCGACCGCAAAGCCATCAAGACAGAAAAGCAGCTCGCCCGGCGCCGCAAGCTGCTCGACACGCTCGACCTGTTCGCGGCGCTCTCTGAGGCCGAACGAAGTGAGCTCGCCAGGCACATGCGCTACGCGCCGTTCGCCAAAGGCGAGGTGATGACGCGGCAAGGCGCCGAAGCGCACTGGCTGTACCTGGTCGAAGAAGGCCACGCGACGGTGCGCGTGAGCGACGGCGTGAACGACCGCGAGGTCGCGCAGCTCAGCGGCCCGTGCTTCTTCGGAGAAATGTCGATTCTCACCGGTGAATCGCGCAGCGCGACGGTCATCGCCGCGGGCGAGGTCGAGTGCTTCCGGCTCGACAAGTCGGCGCTCCATCGCGTCATCGCCGCGCGCCCTGAATTGACGGAGCAGCTCGCCGCGCTGCTCGCCAGACGCAAGGTCGAGCTGCAGGCTGTGAAGGAAGGCCTGAGCGCCGACGCCGCACGCGAACGCGCCAGCCGCGAGGCCAACGCGCTGCTCACGCGCATTCGTTCTTTCTTCGCGCTCGAATGAAACGAGGCGCCCCGGTCACGTCGACCGAGCGCCTCTTCTTCAATCGACGAAGCCGATGCCCTGCGGCTGCGAGAACGACTCCGTGTTGGCGATGGCGCGCCGCCACGCTCGCAGCTCGAGGGTCGCGTGGTCAGGGTGACGGACCTTTCCACGCACGTACGCACGGCTCCCGAGCACGAAGACCTCGTCGGCGACGTGAGGGCGGCCACCGCGGCGAATGCCCGCGGCTTCTGCGATGCCCACGTCACGACGCACGCGGGCCAGCGGTCGCGAGGTCTCCCTTTCGACCTCTGCCAGCTCGCGAGGCTGCAACGAAACGAAGAACCACTCGCCCTGTCGCAGCGTCTTCTCGAACGCCCCCACTTCGGCGCGCCGCAGCTCGTCGCTGCGGAGCACCTGGTGCGCGGCCCACACCGTCGACGTCGCGCGAGGCAGCTGCGCGATGAAGAGGTGCTGCTCGTCCATCCCCGCGAGGAAGTGACGCTTGGAGCTCTGGGTGAAGTGCTCGAGCACCCAATGCGTCTTCTCTTCACGCACGGCGTTGCTCGGCTTGCGTGCCCTGCCCCGCTTGGCTTCGAGTGTCTCGAAGCGACGGCGCGGCTCGTGAATCATCAACACCAGCTGACGCTGGCGCGGGTCGATGCCCTCGACCTCGACACGGTTTTCAGCCGCGCCGGTGAAGAGGAGGAAGCGCTCAGTCCGTGAGCGACGGTCGGGGCGGGCCACGTCGAGCTGCACGATTTCGCTCGAGCCCGCGCCACGAATGAAGGGGCGGTCGACGAGCTCCAGCGGCAATTGGGCCTTCTCGAAGTGTCGAAGCAAATGGTTCGGGCTCATGACCCGAACGTCGACGCAGGCGCGCCGCCAGCCCTGACTTTTTCAGCGGCGCACGGCCAGGCACCGCACCGGCTGCGAGGTCGCCGTGCGCGCCATCTCGTCGCTGATGTGACCGACGGCGGCGAGCTCGAAGAGGATGGCGTCACGCACCTCTTTGAGCTTCGCGGCGTTGGCGCACTTCTTCACGTCGTCCCACATGCCCCACGGCGGAATCGCGACCTGCAGCTCGGCGAGCTCCGCGAGGTTCAGCTGCGTGAGCGGCTTCTGCATGATGACCTCGGAGGCCTTCTCGACGCCGATGATGCCGTGCTCGAACCACATGGCGTGGAGGTCGAACGCGACGAGCTGGTCCTTCGCCAGAAAGCGGTGAATGCGATCTGCGGCGACGGCCGTCTGCAGGTCGCCCTTCATGCTGAGGCGACGCGCCAGGTTGCGCGCGAAGATGAGCTCGCACGCGCCGTCACCGTCGAGCATGCGGTTCTGCAGGCTCGCGGCGAGGCGGCGCGTCCACGGCCAGCCGTCTTCGCGCGGGCTCTGGAAGTAGCGGGGGCAGCCGGTGGCCGTGATGTAGAAGGCAATGAGGTGCTTGGGCAGCCGTGAGAAGTCGGGCTTTTCCCACTTCACGCTCTCGCGCGCGCTCGCGGGGCGACCCATCTGCAGGCTCTGGCGCTCACTCTCGATGGACTGGCGCAGGTGAATCTCGACGTCGCTCTCGCCCTCGAGCTGATTGGGCAGATTCGCCGCCGTGTAGAGCCACGTCCCCGGCACCAGGATGAAGACGGTGACGCCGCCCAACAGAGAGATGAACAGCATCAGCTTCACGACGGTCTTCAACGCACGCACGGCGCGCACAGTAGCCGAAAGGAAAGTGCTACAGCGCTCGCGCATGTCGGGCTGGCACCACGCCACCATCATTCAGACCGAAGTCGCGGGCCCGACGCTGCAGCGCGTTCGTCTCGAGGTGCCACAGTCGGTCGCCACCAGCTTTCACACGCCCGGGCAATTCGTGCGCGTGCGGGTGGGCGAGTTCGACGCCCCGTTCGCCATCGGCTCATCGCCGGGCGGCAGTCACTTCGACTTTCTCATTCGCACCAACGGCGACGTCGCGAAGCTGTGGAGCGCCCAGCCCGTCGGCACGCAGGTCGGCCTCGGGCTCGTCGATGGCCCCGGGTTCCCGCTGGAGCGCGCGAAGGGCCACTCCGTCTTCGTCGTGGGCACGGGCACCGGCTGGTCGCCGCTGCGCTCGGTGCTGCAAGCCGTGCGTCACCGCCGCGCTGACTTCAAGAAGGTCTCGGGCGTGTACGGCGTGCTGACGCCCGAGCACGTGGTCTTCGGTGAAGAGCTCGCCGCGTGGCGCGCCGACGGCATCGACATCCGCGTGACGGTGACGGAGCCCATCAGCACCTGGGCGGGGCCCGTGGGTCGCGTGCAGGCGCTGCTGCCGAACGACGGCTTCGACGACACGTTTGCATTTCTGTGCGGGCAACCCGAGATGACGGCAGAGGTGACGACGCTGCTGAAAGCGCGCGGGCTCCCGGGCGATCGGGTATTCCTCAATTTCTAGATGGTTCCCTTTCGCAGAACCAATTCGTAGGATCTCAAACGAACCATGGCGTACGTGACGTGTTACTCGCGCTGTGCCTCTCCTGTCGGGAGCTGGCTGCTCGTCAGCGACGGAGAGGCGCTCACCGGCGCGTTCCCCGAGTCGCACCGCGCGGTCCCTGAAATCACGGCCGGCTGGAAGCGCGACGACACCTTCTTCTGCGGCGTGGTCGACCAGCTCCGCGCGTATTTCGCCGGGCACCTCACCGAGTTCAACGTGCCGCTCGCGCCGCGCGGTACGCCGTTTCAGCGCCGCGTGTGGGGCGCGCTCACCGAAATTCCGCTCGGCGCCACGACGACCTACGGCGCGCTCGCGGCGCACCTGGGCCAAATCACCGCGTCACGGGCCGTCGGCGCCGCCAACGGCAAGAACCCGGTCTCGCTCATCGTGCCCTGCCACCGCGTCATCGGCGCCAGCGGCACGTTGACCGGCTACGCAGGCGGGCTCGAATTGAAGCAGTGGTTGCTCGACCACGAAGCGACCATGGCTCGCCGTGCGAAGGGTGGCATCACGCCGCTCTCGCTGCGCGCCGTCACCCGCCACTCGGTTCAGCTGACGCTGAGCTGAAGACTCATCGGTAGATGACCTCGTAGACGACGGCCGCCGGGTCGCTCTGGTGATCTCCGAGCGCGTTGAGCACCGTCCACGCGCCGACGACCAACCAGCGCCCGTCACGTGAGAAGCGCACGCGCCGAATCGACCAGCCGAAGCGCGCCTCCGTCACGCCGTGCAACACCACGCGGCGGTCCCAACCGCCAGTCACCACCGTCTGCCCGTCGGGGCTCAGCGCGACCGTCGAGACGACCCCGCGATGACCGCGCACGACGTCGAGCAGCTTGCCGGTCGACAGCTCGAGGCGCGCCGCACAGTCCCACTCACGTTCGGGCTCCGGCTCGTTTCGCTTCTCGCGCTGGTAGACGTCGGGGTTCCGCTGCGCCTTCGTTTCCGACAGCGCGACGGCGGCGAGCTCACCCTTCGCGTCCAACGACAGGTCGTTGACGGGCGCCGGCAGCGTGACGCTCGAGCGCCGCTCGAGGCCCAACCCTTTCGATGCCCCCGCGACGACGACCTCCTGCGCCGCGTCGTCGAACACGAGCGCGAGCCGCTGCAACACCGGCCCACCAAGCACGAGCTGCGCGTCGGAGGGCACGCACGCATCGCAGACGCCGAAGTCGACCTCGGGCAGCTCGAGGTTCTTCACCGACAGCATGTGGCCGCGCGACACCTTCACCAACTGCTGGCCCCAGGCGCTGGTGACAGTCGTCGTCTCAGTCAGCGCGGTGACGTCGACGCCGAGCGCCTGCGCGAGCGAGGTGCGCACCAACACCATCGGCGCGCGCGCGTCGAGCGCCACCGTGGCCGCCATGGTCTGGTCGAGCACCACACGAAACGTGACGAAGCCCTGCTTCTTTTCGAAATGCGCGCGCACGTCGGTCGACGTCGATTCTCTCAACACGAAGCGCTGCACGGTGCGGTCCCAACTCGCGGTCACCAGCGTGCCGTCGGGCGTGAAGGCGAGCGCACGAACTTCGTCGGCGTGGGCGCGCAGCTCAGTCACGAAGCGCGGCGGCGACGCAGCGATGACGGTGACGAGCCCCCGCGCGCTGCCGAGCGCGAGGTGCGCGCCGTCGGGTGACCACGCGAGGCTCACCAGCGGCTCGTCGGTCAACCACGACGCCAGCGGCTGCCCCGTCGCCGCCTCGAAAATGCGCACCGAGCCGTCACGTGAAGCGGCCGCCACGCGCGCGCCGTCGGGCGAGAACTCCACCGCCTCGACGTCGAACTCGACGCCGTTGAGCAGCGGGTCGGCGACGCGCGCACCGGCGAAGAGCGAGAGATGAAAGCCCTTACCGCCGAGGCGCGAGACCGCGACGCGCGACCCGTCGGCGTTGAGCTTCGCGTCGAACACGAAGTCTTCACGGTTAAGCACCCGGGCTTCACCGAGCGCGAGCGGCACACCACGCAGGTGGCCGCCGTTCTCCAACGCGCGCAGCGTGGAGGGCGGCGTGACGGGAAGCGTCTTGCAGGCCGCGAGCGAAAGCAGGCCCGCGAGCCACCAGCGACGCATCACCCCTCCGGGCGCTTGGGCGTCACTTCCTTCACGCCGCGCGTGGTGATGTTCAACAGGTACAGCTGGCGACGCGCTTCGCGGAGGTCGTCCATCGAGATGGCGCCGGTCGCGCCCTGGAAGTCTTTGACGTGCTGCAGCACCTCACGGAAGGCCGCGCGCGTGCTGGGCGCGTTCTTCTCGATGACGCTGCGCACGAGCGCGCCGGTGTCGTAGCCAACCGCGTCGAGCAGCGTGATGGACGAGTCGCGGTACGCCTCGCGGAACGCGCTCACGAAGGCCCTGGTCGAAGGGCGATCGCTCTGCTCGTAGAACGCCTCGACGTACACGCTGCAGAGCACGTACTTACCGCCACGTTCGATGAGCTGCAGGTCACCCGAGGTGCCCTTGGGCGAGCTCCACGTCGACGGGCCGAGCAGCGTGACCGTCTTGAGCTTGTCCTTGCCGGTGGTCTTCTGAATGCGCTCGAGGTCCTTCTTGTCGCAGGCGTTGGTGATGATGTCTTCGACGGCCAGCGCCGGCGCGACCAGCGAGACCTGCTGCCACGAGTCGGGAATCAGCATGGCCTCGAAGTCGATGATGGGGTCGAGCGAGGCCTTCATCTTCTCCATCGCCTTGCGCCGGCGGAACTCGTCGTTGGTGCCGTCGCGAATGTCGCGGATCTTCTCGTAATAGTCGGCGCGGTCTTCCAGGTAGTACCGGCCGGCCAGCTTCTTGGCCTCTTCGGTGAACGTCTTCTGGTCGTGGTTGTAGCTCTCGACGCCGCGCACCTGACCGCCGCGCTTCTCGATGGCGTCCCAGAACTCGCTCGAGAGCTCCTGACCGAACGCGGTGTTGGGGTGGAGGATCGCGAACGTCTTGTAGCCGAGCGAGGTCATCGCGTAGTCGGCGAGCGCCTCGGCCTGCTGCGAGTTCGTCACCATGGTGCGGAAGACGTGCGGCCCGATGGTGGTGAGGCCTTCAGCGCGCGAGAGCGTGATGAGCGGCACCTGGAGCTCTTCAGCGACCAACGCGGCGCGCCGCGCGTCGTCAGAGAGCAGCGGCCCGATGATGGCGATGACGCCCTCTTCGAAGGCGAGCTGCTCGACGAGCTTGGCCGTCAACGACGGGTCGCCTTGCGTGTCTTTGACGACCAGCTCGACGTCGCTGCCCTTGAGCGCGAGCTGCAGGCCACGCATCGTCGTTTCGCCGAAGGCCTTGTACTTGCCGCTCATGGGCAGCACCGCGCCGACGACCTTGCTGCGAACCTGCGTGCGCTTGGCCAGGCGCTCGAGCAGCGCCTTCGCTTCGGGCGCGAAGGAAGAGTCAGGCGCCGTCGCCAACAACGCGCGCAGCGTCTCGTCCAGCCGCGTCCAGTCGCGCAGGTGGTAGTAGACGCGCGCCATCTTGAACGCGATGAGCGGCCAGCCCGGGTGCGAGCGGCTCAGGTCGTTCCATGATTCGGCGATGGCCAGGAAGTTCGTCTTCGTCTCGACGACGTCTTCGAGGTTCGCGAGCGCCTTCTTCAGGCCGTCAGGGCCCGCGTCTTCGACCTGCTTGAGCGCGGTCTTCAGCGCCTCGCCGTACTGCTGGCTGCCGGCGGCGGCCTTGCTGAGCGCTTCTTCAGCGAGGCGCTTGTCTTCACCGTCGAGGTTCTCGACCAGCGTCGAGAGCGTCTGGTACGCGTCGCGGTAGGCCTTCTGTTCGACGGCCGCGAGGCCCGACTTGAGGCGCGCGTCGTTGGCGTTGGGGTGCAGCGGGTTCTCGAAGAGCAGCTCGCCGAGCGACTTGCGCGCCAGCGCGTAGTCACCCTCTTCGAAGGCCAGCACGCCCACGCGGTACAGCGCGTCTTGCCCGGCGGTCGTCTCGGGGTAGCTCTTGCGCACCAGCAGCAGCGCCTCGATGCCGTCTTTGCGCGACTTCGTGTCGACCACCGAGATGGCCTTTTGCAGCGCGGCGTCGGCGGTCGGGTCGCGCTTCACCTCGACCTTCTGGCCACCGGTGCCGGTGCCAACATTCTTCGGAGGGCATGCGCAGAGCGCGAGGCAAAGCAACAGCAGCGACGGCAAACGCATGGACGCGCACATAGCAGTATTTCCCCGTGGGCCAACGCCCACGATGCGGCCGGAGAGACGCAGCCACTGCGGCTCCCGGGCCGACGGGAATCGCGTGCGCCGTGGCCGAGCGGTGACGATGCGGGCCTTACGTTTCTCAGTGCATGACGCCAGCCACCGCGAAGCCCACGTTCAGCAGCACCGAATCAACCTTCAAGCGCGACCTGTTCAAGCGGGTCGACGCCCATTTCGCCGGAGGGAAGAACCGCAACGCCACGCCGGGCTTCTGGTTGAAGGCCGCCTTCTGGTTGGGCTCGACGTTCGGGCTGTGGGGCGTGCTGAGCTTCGTGTCGATGCCGTGGTGGCTGAGCGTGCCGCTGGCGTTGCTCGCGGGCTTCTCGATGTCGCAGGTCGGCTTCAACGTGGGCCACGACGCCATTCATGGCTCGCTCTCGAAGCGGCCGTGGGTCAACGCGCTGTTCGCGCGCAGCTTCGACATCATGGGCGCGAGCTCGAAGATGTGGGGCTGGGCGCACAACGTCGTGCACCACACGTACACCAACGTGCCGGGCACTGATCACGACCTCGAGCCCGGCTTCTTCCTGCACCTGTACCGGCGTGAAGGGCGCGGCGCTCTGCACCGCTTCCAGCACGTGTACGCGTGGGCGCTCTACACGCTCACGATGTTCGTCTGGGTCTTCAAAAAAGACTTCGTGCAGCTCGCGGAGCGCGGCGCGGCGACGACGAAGCGCGACGTGGTCGACGTGGTGGTGGGCAAGCTGGCGCACTTCGCGTTCTGGCTCGGCGTGCCGATGGTGCTGGGCGTGAACGCGTGGTGGCAGGTGCTCATCGGCTACGCGTTGATGCTGGCCATGTGTGGCTTCGTGGCGGCGGTGGTCTTTCAGCTGGCGCACGTGGTCGAAGGCCCGAGCTTCCCCACGGCGCCGACGGGCGCCCTCGAAGACGACTTCTGGACGCACCAGTTGAAGACGACGGCCAACTTCGCGCCGCGCGTCGCCCTGGCGACGTTCATGACGGGCGGGCTCAACCACCAGGTCGAGCACCACCTGTTCCCGCGCATCTGCCACGCGCACTACGGCGAGCTCTCGAAGCTCGTCGAGGCGACGGCGAAAGAGCACGGGTTGCCGTACCACTCGAGCCCGACGTTCTGGGGCGCGATGGCGTCACACGCGCGGCAGCTCAAGGCCGCCGGCGCGGCGAGCGAGCGCGAGAGCACGCCGCCCGGAGTTCCCGCAGCGGCTTGACGGGCGCCCGCGCGGTGCGAACCTCCGCGCCATGAGTCGTGAAGGCGATGTTCTGGCGAAGCACGGGGAGCTGAAGTCTGGCCTGGGGCTCGTGTCGGGAGCGCTGGCGCTCGGGCTCTCGGTGTTGTCGGTGCTGACCGTCATCGGGTTCCGCTTCCCTCAGTGGATGTCGACGCCCGAGCTGCGCAAGCACTACGACGTGACGACGCTGCGCTACGTGCTCTTCGCGGCGATGGTCGTCGCGGGAGGGCTGGCGCTGCGCAACCTGCTGCTGGGGCGCTACCGCAAGCTGGCGGCCGCCGCGTTTTGCTGGGTGGTGCTGGCCCAGGCGATGGGTGGCCCGGCGACGCCCATCGGCGACTTCCCCGACTCGTCGCCGTACATCGGGCTCGACTTCTTCATTCTCGACCTGCTCGGCTCGTCGCTCATCTTCATCGTCATCGAGAAGTTCCGGCCGCTGCGCCCCGAGCAGCCCGTCTTCCGCGCCGAGTGGCAGACCGACCTGATTCACTTCTTCGTGAATCACATGGTGGTGGGCCTCACGCTGTTGCTCACCAACCGCGTCGTCAGCTCCCTGGGCTGGTTCGCCAGTGAGCGCGTGCGTGACTTCATTCACGGGCTGCCCTTCGTGGTCTCGCTCTTCCTCGTGTTTCTGTGCGCCGACCTGGTGCAGTACTGGGCGCACCGCGCGTACCACGAGGTGCCGTGGCTCTGGCGTTTTCACGCGGTGCACCACAGCGCCAAGGCGATGGACTGGTTGGCCGGCTCGCGGCAGTCGTTGTTCGAGTTGATCGGCACGCGCATCGCCGTCATCACGCCCATCTTCCTGCTCGGGTTCCCGCGCGCGGTGGTCGACGTGTACATCATCGTCGTGGGCTTTCAGGCCGTCTTCGATCACGCCAACGTGAGCGCCGGGCTGGGGCCGCTCAAGTACATCTTCGTCACGCCGAACTTCCACCACTGGCACCACTCGCGCGACGACGAGGCCATCGACAAGAACTACGCCGCGCACTTCGCCTTTCTCGATTACCTGTTCGGCACCGCCGCGAAGGCCGACCGCCCGTGGCCAGATCGCTACGGCGTGGTGGGCGACTACATTCCCGAAGGCTTCGTGAAGCAGCAGCTCTTTCCGTTCATCGGCTCCACAGAGGATCAAGAAGCGAAAGAGCAAGGCGACCACCACACCGCGGTCGGCAAGCGCGCGCGCCAGCCAGACCAGGGCTGAAGCTCAACTGAGCGCGGCGTGCACGCGCTGCAGCAGCGCCGAGACGTCTTTCTCGTCGTGGTACGGCGCGAAGCCGATGCGCAGCCGGTCGTCTCGCGCGTCGGTCACCACGTGGTGCAGCTTGAGCGCCGCCGACAACGCGCGCGCGTCAGGCGTACGGAACGTGAGGAACTGCCCACGCAGCGGGCTCGAGACCGGCACCAGCAGCTGTGCAGCGTTGAGCTTCTCGCCGCGAAGCCCGTCGACGAACTGACGCTGCAGCTCGTGCGCGTGCGCGCGGTTCGCCGACGTGGTGAGGCCGACCTGCTCACGCCAGCGCATCACGGCGTTGAACCGGTAGAGCCCTGACGGGTCGAACGTCGAGCCCATGAAGCTCGCGGCGCCACGCGCATACGGCACGCGCCCGGCGACCTTCTCGTCGAGCGCGCCGAAGGCCGCGAACCAACCGGTATTCACGGGGCGCAGCAGCGACGCAATCGACGGCACGTGGAGGAAGCACGCGCCCTCGCCGGCCATCGCGTACTTGTAGCCGCCGGCCACATAGAACGCGCGCGTGCCCACGCGGTGCAGGCTGGTGGGGACCGCGCCGAAGCCGTGGTACCCGTCGATGACCACCATCGTCTCCGACGGCAGCGCGTGCACGATGCCGTCGAGGCCCGGCACCACCGCACCGGAGTTGAAGAAGACGTGGCTGAAGAACACCAGCTCCGCGCCGTTCTGCGTGGCGGCGACGAGGCGCTCACCGAACGTCGCGAAGGGCTCGGCCGCGACGCGCGTGACGGTCACCAGCCCTGCTTCTTCGAGGCGCCGGGTCTGTCGCTCGAACGAATGAAACTCGGAGTCGCTGGTGACGATGCGCGGCTTCGGGCCGAGGCACGAAATCAACCGCAGCACGAATTCATGCGTGTTGGGCGCGAACACCACGGTGTCGTGCGAGGCGAGCCCGAGCTCGGCGGCGATGTGCTGCTGCGCTTCAGGCACCACCGAGCCGAAGACCGTGTCCCACTTGTCGTCGGCGTGCTGCGCGGCGTCGAGCCAGGCCTGCTGGTGCGCCTCGAAGGTGACGTCGGGCCAGAAGTGATGGCTGTGCGCCGCGAAGTGCAGGCGCTCGGGGTGCGCGCCGAGGAACCTCGAGAAGTGCGACTTCAGCGAAAGCTCCACGGAGCACCTCTCACTTGTTGCCGAGCAGTTCCTTCACCTTCTCGAAGAAGCTCTTGCTCTGCGGGTTCACGTTCTCGCCCGAGGCTTCGGCGAACTGCGTGAGCAGCTCGCGCTGCTTGCTCGAGAGGTTCTGCGGCGTCTCGACGACCACGCGCACGTGTTGGTCGCCGCGGCCACTCGACTGCAGGTGCGGAATGCCTTTGCCCTTGAGCCTGAAGACCTTCCCGCTCTGCGTACCTTCGGGGATCTTCATTTTCACCATGCCGTCGAGCGTCGGCACGTCGAGCTGCGTACCCAGCGTGGCCTGCACGAAGCTGACGGGCACCTCGCAGAAGACCTCGAACTCTTCGCGGTGAAACAGCGCGTGCTCTTTGACGTGCACCACGACGTACAAGTCGCCCGACGGGCCGCCCTGCTCACCCGGTTCACCTTCACCCGCAAGCCGCACGCGCGTGCCGGTGTCGACGCCACCGGGGATCTTCACCGCGAGCTCGCTCACCGATTCGTTCTTGCCGGTGCCTTTGCAGTCCTTGCACGGGTCGGCGACGACGGCGCCGGTGCCAGCGCACTGCGTGCACGTCCGCGCGACCGCGAAGAAGCCCTGCGTGAAACGCACTTCGCCGGCGCCGCCGCACGTGGGGCACTGACGGCGTTGCTTGCTCTTGCTGCCGGTGCCGTCGCAGGTGTCGCAGCGTTTGGGCCGCGGGATCTTCACCGTCACGTCGGTGCCGAACGCGGCCTCTTCGAAGGTCAGCTCGAGGTTGTACCGGAGGTCTGCGCCACGGTTGCGACCGCCGCGGCGACCGCGCCCGCCACCACCGAAGATGTCTCCGAAGATCTCTCCGAAGATGTCGTTGATGTTGACGTTGTTGAAGCCGGAGCCGCCGCCGAACCCCTCGACGCCCTGGTGGCCGAAGCGATCGTACCGCGCGCGGCGCTCGGCGTCGGAGAGCACCTCGTAGGCCTCGGAGGCCTCCTTGAACTTGTCCTCCGCGTCCTTGTCGCCCGGGTTGCGATCGGGGTGGTACTGCATGGCCAGTTTGCGGAAAGACTTCTTCAGCACTTCGCCGTCGGCGGTGCGCTCCACCGAGAGCACTTCGTAGTAGTCACGCTTCGTAGCCATGGGGCGCTCGCCATCTAACGCAGACTGACTCGAAAGCAATCGACCCCGTGAGCAGTTCTCCCCGTTCAGACAAACGCGTGTGGCTGCGCGTGATGCAGCGAACGGCGCCGTTTCGCAGCACGGTGAGCGTCGCGGTGTTGCTGTCGTTGGTGGCCGCAGCTGCGGGCTCGGTGTGGGCCTCTCTGGTGGGGCCGTTGCTGCGCGGCGTGCTGACCGGCGACGCGGTCTCGTGGGGCCCGTTCGAGCTCTCGCGCGCAGACCTGGTGGTGCAGTTGCCGCTGGCCATCGTCGGGGTCGCGGCGGTGAAGGGCCTTTCTTCGTGGCTGCACGCCGGGCTGATGAGCCGCGTGTCGCAGGGCACGTTGTCGCAGCTGCGCGAGGCGCTCTACGGGCGACTGCTGGTGTTGCCGCCGAAGTGGTTCGAGCAGCGGCACTCGGGCGAGCTGTTGTCGCGCTTCACCAGCGACGTCGCGCAGCTCGAGTTCGCGGCGGGCCAGGCGCTGTCGGCGCTGAGCAAAGACACGCTGCAGGTGCTGGGCTTGTTGACGGTGTGCTTCGTGACCGACTGGAAGCTGGCGCTCGTCATTTTTCTCGTGCTGCCGGGCACCATCATTCCTGTGTCCCGCTTCGCGCGCGGCGTGAAGAAGACGGCGACGAAGTCACAGGCGTCGCTGGGGCAGCTGTCGATGATCGCCGCCGAGCAGCTGCACAACCTGCCCGTGGTGCAGGCGTACCGCGCAGAGGCCGCGGCGTTGGCGCGCTTCGACGCCGAGCAGGAGCGCTACCTCGCGGTCATGCGTCGCTCCTTGTTCATTCGTGGCGCGTTCTCGCCGACGACCGAATTTCTGGGCGTGCTGGGCGTGGCGGCAGCCGTGACGTTCGGCACGCGCGCCGTGCAGGCCGACCCGGCGCTCGCGGGCAGCCTCGTGAGCTTCCTCGCGGCGTCGCTGTTGCTGTACCAGCCGGTGAAGTCGCTCTCGAACACGGTCTCGCAGCTGTCGCAGGGCGCCGGCGCGGCGACGCGGTTGTTCGAGGTGCTCGACGCGGTGCCTGAAGCCGATGCCGGTGGTGAAGCCGGGCCGCTGCGTGAGGCGCTGCGCTTCGAAGACGTGCGGCTCACGTACGCCGATGGTCGCGAGGCGCTGCGCGGGCTGTCTTTTGAAGTGCCTGCGGGGAAGTTGGTGGCGTTGGTCGGCGCGTCGGGCTCGGGCAAGTCGAGCGCGTTGTCGGTGTTGCTGGGGCACTCCATCGCCACGTCGGGGCGCGTGTGGTGGGGCGCGCACGAGCTGAGCGCCCTGTCGCGGCGCAGCGTGCGTTCGCAGCTCGCGTGGGTGCCGCAGGAGCCGGTGCTGTTGTCGGGGACGATTCGCGAGAACCTGAAGGTGGGCCGGGTCGACGCGACCGACGCGCAGCTGTGGACGGCGCTGGAGCGCGCCCACGCGGTGAACTTCGTACGCGTGTTCGAGCACGGCCTCGATGAAGACGTCGGCGAGCGCGGTTCGCGGTTGTCGGGTGGGCAGCGGCAGCGGCTGGCGATCGCGCGCGCGTTCTTGAAGGAGCCGTCGTTGTTGTTGCTCGACGAGCCGACGAGCGCGCTCGACGCGGGGACCGAGGCCGAAGTGCAAGCGGGCCTCAGCGAGTTGATGAAGGGGCGCACGACGCTGGTCGTCGCGCATCGGTTGTCGACGGTGCGCCGCGCAGACCTCATCGTCGTGATGGCCGCGGGCGCGGTGGTCGAACAGGGCACGCACGACGAGCTGCTGGCGCGCGGAGGTGTGTACGCACGCATGAGCGCGCTGTAGACCGCGCCGCATGCGCCTCTTCTCATTGCTCATCGCCCTGTCATTCACCGCGTGTGGCCCCACCGGAGGCTCGGCGTGCACCACCGAAGCCGAGACCGCGTGCGGCAGCAGCACGTCGCTGCTCTCGTGCGAGAAGGCCGCGTGGCGCGCGTACGAGTGCCCCAGCTGTGCGGGCAACGTGTGCAACTGGAAGAACGCGAAGATCGGCGACGGCTGCCCCGAGTCACAGCACGGGCGCGGCTGGTGCTCGCAGAACGGGCGTCAGCTCAGCTGCTTCTATTCGACGTCGGCCGGCGCGGGCGTGTTCGTCGAGTCGGCCTGCTCGAAGTGCGTCGAAGGAAAGACCATCGACGAAATCGGCGGCTGCTGATCACCTCGTCAGCTCGTCGGCCACGTGCGCCGCGCCGTAGACCTGTCGGAGCGCCGCGAGAATGAGCGCTCCGTGCACCGCGACGGCGCGATTGCCCTGCGGCTCGTAGCCGAAGTTGCCACCCAGCGACTGCAGGTTGCCGTCGAACACCAGGCCCACCACGTCACCGCGCGCGTCGACCAGGGGTGACCCTGAGTTCCCTCCGATGATGTCGTTGGTCGTCGCCACGTTGTACGGCGTCGCGCCGCTCAGCTTCGACTTCACCGCGAGCCACTTCTCGGTCACCGCGTACGGCGCCTTGCCCGACGCGCGCTCGAACAAGCCCTGCACCGTCGTCATCGCCGGGCCTTTGCCGACGCCTTTGATGCGCCCGTACGACAAGCGCAGCGTGAACGTCGCGTCGGGAGCGCCCGTCACGCCGACGGTGCGCTTCGCCTCGGCCAGCAGCTCACCGTTCTTCTTCACCACCGAGTCGACCTCGTCTTCGAAGCGCTTGCGCACCGCGCGCGACTCGTCGTCGACCAGCTTCGCGAACGTCACCATCACGTCGGGCGTTGCGCGCTCGAGCTGCGCCTTGCGCACTGCGGGGTCACCCAGCTTCGTGCCGTCGACGAGCTCCGCGGCGCGCTCATCAGGCGACTTGCCGGCGAGCACCTTCTTCACGAAGACGTCGTCAGCGCCGTACACCTCGCGCAGCTTCGTGAGCGACCACGTCAGCCGCGCCTTCTCGAGCTCGAGCGGGATCGGCGCAGCGTCGAGCAACGACTGCTTGAGCGCCGGCAGCTGCGCGTCGGTGTACTCGCGCAGCCGCTCACCGTTCGGTTTCGCCGTCTCCACGGGGAAGCGCGCCAACTTCCGCGCGTGCACGAAGAGCTCTGACTGAAACGCGAGCCCGCCTTCCCGCATCACGTAGTCGACGTACAACGTGCGCTGCGTCGCCATCGCGCCGGCGATCGCGTCCCACGCGCCCTTCGTCGACTCGGGCGCCTTCTCACGAAGCGCGCTTTCATTCGCACGTTTGCCTTCGAGAAAGCCGGGCGCCACCAGCGCGTCACGTCGGCCCTTCAACGCCTTGAGCGAGTTCTCGATGGAGCGCAGCCGCGACTTGCCCACGCGCTCACGGTCAGCCGACTGCTTCATCCACTCGTCCAACCGGCCGCGCTGCTCAGCGTACGACGCGATGGCCCACGGCAAGGACACGTCACGCAGGTACTCGTACTGCGCGACGGTCAACGAGCGCTCCGTGCCCCCGGGGTGACCCGAGACGAAGACCACGTCACCTTCCTTCGCGCTCTTCTTCGACCACTTCAAATGCTCGGGCGTCTTCGCGGGTGCGCCGTCGACGTAGATGCGGAGGAACGCCGCGTCGAAGCCGTAGCGGGGAAAGTTGAAGTTGTCGGGGTCGCCTCCAAACGCGGCCATCTGGAACTCCGGCGCGAACACCACGCGGAGGTCTTGAAAGCGCCGGTACTCGTACAAGTGAAACTGCGCGCCGTGGAACAGCGTCACCACGTCACAGCGCTTCGTCGCCTCGCCCTTGCTGCACTCTGACTCGAGGCGCGACGTCTCGGCCTTCAGCTTCTTCTGGAAGTCGGGGCCGCTGACGCCCTTCGTCGCTTCACGCACGGCGTCGGTGACGTTGGTGATGCGCACCAGCTGGTTGCCTTCGAACTTCGGGCACTTTTCTTCAGGGCCGAGGAAGCCGGTGGCGAGCAGGTCGCGCGAGGGCGTCGAGAGATCTTCGAGGCACGCACGAATGCAGTGGTGGTTGGTCATCACCAGGCCGTCGGCCGAGACAATCGACGCGCTGCACCCGTTCGCCAGCCGCAGGCTCCCCAGGCGCACGCGATCGAGCCACGCCTGGTCGACCGAAACGCCGACGTCTTTCTTCGCCTGCGCCGCCGGGAAGTCGTTGAACAACCACATGCCCTCTTCGGCGAGCGCCACCGCCGAAGACAGCACCACCAACGCAGTGAAGAGCCGCATGGCGCGGACCCTGAATCAGTTCAGGAGGTGCGGCAACACGAAGTACAGGTCGACGTCGGCCTCGCACTCGAGGCAGCGGCCACGCGCCACACGCAGGCCCAGCCGCGCCGTTTCGCCGAGCGGCTGCACGCGCCCGCCACACGCGCACCGCACCGCGGCCTGCGCGTCTTCCAACACGCGCGCCGACGACAACACGAGCGGGTTGTCAGCCGACGCGCCGGGCCGCGCCAGGAACGCGCGCTCTTCGCGGCGCACCTTCACCGCGCGCAATACCCGCCGCGTGCCCCACACGGCGAGCGACACCAACAACACTGGCAGCAGCAGATCCACCTGAGCACGCCGCTAGCGCGAGGCGCGCGCCGCTGACAAGTTCTGCGGCGAGCCATGAAGACGTTCACCGTGAATGAAGCCCTGCAGCCGCTGCTCGAACAGATGAGCCACGACATGGCGGTGCCCGTCGAAGGGCTCGTGAATCAGGCGCTGTTCAACTGGGCCACGCTGCACGGCTACGCGAACCCGAGCCTCGTGACGGGAGACGACCTCGACTGGAGCGAGGTCATCTCGAAGGGGCGCCGCGTCTTCCTGGTGCTCGAAGATCGCGAAGTCGAAGTTGAAGGTGAGCGCTTCCTCGTCGGTCGCGACGTGAGCTGTCAGTTGAGCATCGAGTCGGCGCGCATGAGCCGACAGCACGCGGCGTTCACGGTGCGCCCCGACGGGCTGGTGGTTGAAGATCTCGGCTCGTCGAACGGCACCTGGTTCAACGGCGCGCGCATCACCCACCGCGCTTTGCTCGACGGCGATGAGTTGTTCTTCGGCGACGTGCTCGCGCGCGTCGAGTACCGCTGAGCCGTCAGACGACTCCATCGATGCGCGCGCCGAGGTTCGCGTCGAAGCGCAGGCACGACACCTCACCTGTCGGCCCGCGTACGAAGGCGCCGTAGACCGCGAACGCATCCAACGCCTCGAAGGTGCCGAACTCCGGCTCGCGCTGCAGGCCACGAAACGAGTCGCGCGCGCAGAACACGTACTGCGGCGCGTCGACGTACAGGTCGAAGTTCGAGAGCCCCGGCGGGAGGTTCGGGTCTTGCGTGTCGCGCGCGAGCGCCTCGAGCGCCGCGTCGAGGTCGACGGCGCTCGAGACCCCGTAGAAAATCATCAACTCCGCGCGGTCGCCCGCACGCCAAAGTCGGGGCAAGACGAGCACCTGCGCACGTTGCAACGTCGCGTGCTTCCGAAACGCAGGCTCGAGCTGCGTGGCCACCAACCAACGATGAAACGGGCCGACGCTCACAGCGGCGCGTCCAGAAAGTCGGGGCGGAGGTCGTTGATCTGCCCCCAGCTCGCGTTGAGTCGATCGAAGCCCGGCTGCGGCCCGCCGATGACGAACCCGAAGTCGATGCGCAGCACCTCACGGTTGAACTGCGGCAACAGAATGCGAAAGCCGATGCCCGTGGTGTGCGTGAGCTGCACCACCGAGTCGAACGCCGAGCCCACGTCGTAGAACAAGACGATGCCCAGCCAGCTGCTCCAGAACTCGAGGGGCTTCGCGCGGTACTCGACGTTGGCCAGCACCATGTTCCGACCGCCGAACTGCTCGGCGTAGGTGCCGCGCAGCCCCGACGAGCCGCCGAGCAGCAGCTGTCGGTTGTCCAAATCGTTGGCCTTGAAGTCGACGAGCACGCGCGTGACGAGGCGGCCGCCCCAGAACAGCGGGCTGTAGTTGGTCAGCTCGGCGGCGAGCCGTCGGTTGGCGATTTCCTGCCCGGGGCGAACGCGCATCGCGCCGGCCACCGTGACGGAGAGCAGGTTGTCCCAACGGTAGAAGCGGTACCGCAGCGAGCCTCCGACCTCGATGAAGTGCGACGGCGCGAACGGCAACGGGAACGCGTACCGAACGCCGCCCTGCGCGAGCCAGCCCAGCTGAAAGTCTTCCGACAGCTCGTAGGTGTCGATGTTCTTGAGCACCCGGAAGTCTGCGGGGAAGGCGCGCACATACGCCGACGCGTAGGTGACGTTCTCAGAGCGCGGCAGGTAGTTCGCCGTCAGCCACGCCGACTTCGCTTCATCGCCCACCGTCGGCCGGTACTGACGAAACCACGCGCCCACCGACGCGCTCACGTCGACCTTCAGCTCGCGCCCGAAGCTGCGCGTGAGCTTCGCTTCGCCCGCGTACTCGCGCACGTCGTACACGTTGGGCACCGAGTCCGTATCGTTGGCGTCGGGGTACGGCACGTCCCACACGTTCGCGCCCCGAAAGATGCGGCGACGGCGCACGTTCCACGTCCCGTCGACGGTGAAGCCCCACTGCGGGTCGAGGTTGATGATGGGCTGCCCCAGGCTCACCGCGCCCGCGGTGCCTTCGATGGCGCCCGTGAGCCGATTGAAGATGAGCGACGCCGACTCGCCGACGTACCAGCGCGTGCTGAAGAGCCGCCGCTCGATGAAGGTCTGCCCGACCGAGAAGGTGTCGAGGCGCACCACGGTGTTCACCGCGAGCTGCTGGCCCCAGCCGTTGAAGTTCACCTCGATGAGCTGCAGCTGCAGGTACTGCAACAACGGGCCGATGAGCGTGAACGCGTTCGAGAGCCGCAGGCTCCACTTGTCTTTGATGACCACCAGCATCGCCACGCCGCCGTTGGTGCCCTTGACGGGGAGCACCTTCGCCACCGCGATGAAGAAGAGCCGCCGCAGGTTGCGCTCGGTCTCGAGCACACGATGCGGGTCCCACGTCTCGCCGACGGGCTGCATCACCTCCCGGCGCACCACCTCGTCGCGCGTACGCACGTGAATGAGGTTGAACGCGCTGGGGTACAGGTCTTCGGGGCCGACGACGTCTTCCGTCGAGACCAGCACCTCCTCGACGACCTTGCCGTCGGGCGAGAGCTCGCGCTCACGCCCGTGCTGCGACATGCCCCACGAGACCAGGCGGTCTTCGTAGTTCGACGCCTGCGAGATCGGCACGGCGGCCAGCACCGCCGCGAGGAGCAACGTCACCCGGCAACCATACGCGCGCCGGGCCGGGAGACGTTCGCCGAATCAGGCCGCGCTGCGGCGAGACCGACGACGCAGCAACCACGCCGCGGCGCCGAGCAACCACAACCCGGGAGCGGTTGAGCAGCCGCCACCCGTCAGCATCGTGCCGTCGACGAAGCCGTCGCCGTCCGCGTCGAGCTGGCCGATGCGGAACGAGACCGGCTCTGAGTCGCGGCCCGCAGAGCGCGCCACCACGGAGTGATCCCCAGCGCTCAGCGGCGTCGATGACGCACACGAGAACGCGCCCGTCGCGTCGCTCATCGCCGTGCACACCAGCTCGCCGTCGACGAACACCTCGACGGCCTGCCGCGGCGTCGCGGTGCCGGTGAACGTGACGCTCGTCGTGCGCACCAGCTCGCCTTCGCCAGGTGACGTCACCACGGGCTTCACGGCCACGGTGAAGTCGGCCTCGTTGCTCTGCTTCGCGCCGCGCGCCGTCGTCTGTCGCGCGACCGCGGTGTGGGCGCCCGCCGGCAGCTCGTTCGTCGCGGCGCACGACCACGCGCCCGCAGCGTCGACCACCGCCGTGCACACCACCGCGCCGTCGACCAACACGTCGATGGTCGCGCCGGGCTCGCCGGTGCCGGTGAACGTCGGGCGCGTGCCCGTCAACGAGCCGTCGACCGGAGACGTCAACACCGGGTCGGCCTCCGGCATCACCGGCACCATCACCGTGAAGGTGTTGGTCGCCGAGGTCGGCGAGTCGTTGCCCGCGGCGTCGCGCGAGACGGCGTTCACCGTGTGCTGCCCTTCGGCGAGCGGCGTCGCGCCCATGCAGGACCAGTCGCCCGCAGCCGAGGCCGTCACCACGCACACCACGAAGCCGTCGACGCGCACCGTGACGGTGCTGCCGGGCTCTGCGGTGCCCGTGTACGTGGGCAGCGTGTTCGTCGTCGCGCCGTTGGCAGGACCCGTGACCACCGGCGCTACAGGCGCGACGGTGTCGACCACGAAGGGCACCGGCGCGCCGGGCTGACTCGTGCCCTCTGCGTTGGTGGCCGTCACGGTGACGTCGTGCGCTCCGTCGGCCAGCGCCGGGCTGCGACACGCGAAGTGGCCCGTGTTGTCGGCCACCGTCACGCACGCCGGCGTGGTGCTGCCGTCGACGTACACATTGATGGTGGCGTTGGGCGTCGCCGTGCCGGTGAAGTCCGGCGTCGCAGTGCCGACGACTTCATCGACTGCCGGGCTGGTGATGACCGCGCTCGGCAGGTCGGCCGCGGCGGTGAACGGGTGCGGCGTGGCGTTGGGGCTCTGGTTGCCCGCAGGGTCGGTGGCGCGCGCGGTCACGTCATGCGCGCCCGGAGTCAGCGCCGTAGCGCCCGTGCACGCCCACTGCCCATTGACGTCGGCCGTAACGGTGCACACCGGCGTGCTGCTGCCGTCGAGGAAGACGTCGACCGTCGCGCCGGGCTCCGCGGTGCCCGTGTAGGTCGGGTGCAGGTTGGTGGTCGCGTTGGGCGCCGGCGAGGTGATGACCGGCGCGGGCGGCGGCACGCTGTCGATGGAGAAGTCGACCGGCGTCGACTGCGGGCTCGTGCCGTAGGCGTTGGTCGACGTCGCCACGGTGCGATGCGGGCCCTCGGCCAGCGGCGTGGTGGGCGTACAGCTGAAGGCGCCCGACGCGCTCGCGGTGGCCGTGCAGACCGGCGTCATGCCGCCGTCGACGTACACGTTCACCGTGCTGCCCGGCGCCGCGGTACCCGCGAAGGTCGGCGTGGTGTCGGTGGTGCGCGAGCCGTCGACGGGCGAAGTGATGACCGGCGGGCCAGGCGCGATCGCCGGCTCGACGGTGAAGCTCCGCGTCGTCGAGTCGGTGCTGTTGCCTGCCGCGTCGGTCGACGTGGCGACGACGGTGTGCGCGCCGACGCTCAGCGCCGTGGTGGCCACGCACGAGAAGTGGCCCGACGCATCGGCCGTCGTGGTGCACGCGGCGGTGCTGCTGCCGTCGACGAAGAGCTCCACCGTGCTCCCCGGCTCAGCGGTGCCCGCGAAGGTCGGCGTGGGCGACGTGGTGTCACCTTCACCCGGCGCGGTGATGACCGGCGCGACCGGCGCCGTGGTGTCGATGGTGAAGGAGCTCGTGACGGGCGAGGAGTTGTTGCCGGCGGCGTCGGTGGCCACGGCGGTGACGGCGTGCGGCCCGTCGCTCAGGGAGCTCGACGCCGGGCATGACCAGTTGCCCGACGCGTCGGCGCTCACGGTGCAGAACGCGGTGGTCGAACCGTCGAGGAACACGTTCACCGTGGCGTTGGCTTCAGTGGTGCCGGTGACGGTGACCGTCGGCGTGGCGCTGACGCTGCCCGACACGGGCGTGGCGATGGCCACCGGAGGCGCGCTGGTGTCGACGGTGAAGGTGTTCGGCGGCGAGACGAATGACGTGCCGCCTCCGCTGGTCGCCTGCGCGGTGACGGTGTGCGAGCCCGTCGTCAGCGGCGTGGTGGGCGTGCAGGACCAGTTGCCCATGACGTCAGCGGTCGCGGTGCAGGCGGGCGTGGTGCTGCCGTCGAAGAAGACCTCCACGGTGGCGCCGGGCGCCGACGTGCCGGTGACGGCGGGCGTGGTGTCGTTGGTGACGGAGTTGTGCGCCGGCGCGGTGACGACCGGCGTCGGCGTACCAGACGAGACGGTCGCCACGGTGGCGTCGTCGACGGCGGCGGTGGCGGGGTCATCGCTCACGCGCGGGCCGTAGGCGTCGCTGGTGGTGAGGTTGGCCTGGTTGCTGAGCTGCACCGCCGACGTCAACGTGGAGTCGATGCGCTGGCGCACCGTGGCGGTGACGGTGGCACCTGCGGCGAGGTCGCCGACGTCGACGTTGAGCAGGCTGCCCGTCACGGTGACGGTGCCCTGCGTCGTGCTGGCGCTGCCCGCGACGATGGGCGCGTGCATCGACGGCAAGGTGTCGCTCAGCGTGAGCCCGGTGCTGGGGCCCGTGCCGGTGTTGCGCACCACGACGCGCCACTCGAGCACGTCGCCGGGCACCAGCGCGCCGCCGTTCACGTCGACGAAGGTCTTGGTGACGGTGAGCACGGGCGCCGCGGGGTTCAACGTGGTGGTGACCCGGCCGTCGGTGGCCTCGTCGGTCTGCGCGTTGTTGTTGTTGTCGAAGAGGTCCGTCGTCGCTGACAGCGCGACCCCCTCAGGCGCCGGCAACGAGCGGAAGGGCAGCAGCTCAGAGGTGAGCGTCACCGAGCCCGAGGCGATGGAAGCGGCCGCGCGCAGCTTCCACGGGAAGGCCGTGGTGCTGCCGGAGGCGAGACAACCGGTGACAGGCACCGTCAGCACCTGGCTGGCGAGGAAGCCGGCTTCGGCCGCTTCGTCGACGGTGCCATTCTGATTGTTGTCGAGGCCGTCGCTCGCCGGGTCGACGAAGCTGAAGCCGGTGGGCGCGGTGACGGTGAGCGACGGCGCGCACGCAGGGCCGTTGCCCTGGTTGGCCAGCGTGGTGGAGCCGGTGACTTCGGCGCCGGGCGCGGGCGTGGTGGTGCCCACCGTCTGGCTCACGCGCAGCTTCGGCAACGCGTAGGTGATGGCGAGCGTCGAGCTGCCGAGGCTCGTGGCGCCGCTGCGCAGCGTCGCCACGTTGTTCTGCGCCGCGACCGAGGCCACCGACGCGTGCAGCGTGGGGCGCCCCTTCACGATGAGCGTGAAGAAGTCGTTGCTGGCGTTGTTGTCGCCGGGGTTGCTGACCGCGCCCAGCGTGAAGGTCGCGGAGGCGCCTGCGGCGAGCGCCAACGCGCCCGAGGGATCGCTGGCGATGGCGCCGGCGAAGCCCGTGGTGTCGAGCGCCACGCTGGTGAGCTGCAGCGCCGCAGGAGGCGCGTCGACGATGGTGACGTTCGGCGTCACGCCCTCGCCCACCTGCACGCGCAGCCGCCACGTGCCTTCTTCACCCAGCGCCACGGCCGGGTCGGCAGTGAGGCTCGAGCTGCTCGAGACGAAGGTCTTGGCGATGCTCGCCGTCTGGGCGGCGTTCAGCGTGACGCTGCCGATTTGTCGGTAGGTGTTGAGCGCGCCGCCGGGGTTGGCGGTGTCACCGGTGCGCTCCGTCGACACGGCAGAGTGCGTCGACTGCGGCGTGGTGACGTCGCCGGGCATGCTGCTCCATACGGCGCTGACGCCCACGCTCAGTGAGGTGCCGAGCGTGACCGTGTCGCGCAAGCGCACGCCGACGGTGAAGGCGCACGAGGTCGTCGCGGCGATGGCGCCGAAGGCGACGCTCGGGGTGGCGCCCGTCAACACGGTCGCGGTCGGCGTGGGGCACGTGGTGCTGGCGTAGCTGCCCGCCACCACCTCGACGTCAGCCGGCAGCGCGAAGGCCACCAGCACGTCGTTGGCGCTGCTCACGTTGAGGTTCGTCGGCGTGCTGTTGCTGAGCGCCACGTTCAACGTGAAGACGTCGCCGGCGTTGCCCGAGGCAGGGCTGCCGCTGGCGGTGAAGCTCAAGGCGGGCTCGGCCACCGTCACCGACGTCAACGCGCTGGGCGTACCTGCCGAGAACGTGTTGCTGAGCGACGCGCCCCGGACGGCGGCGGCCACGTTGGTGACGACGGCGCGCAGGCGGAACGCGAAGGTCTGCGCTGTCGAGCCGGTGTTGGTGACCGTGCCCAGGAAGAACGCGGCGGTGCGGCCTGAGTTGGTGACCGTCGGCGTCGGCAACGTGCAGGCCGCGCCTCCGCACGTAAGCGTGGGGCCGACCACGAAGTTGCTGACGCCCCCCAGCACGAGCCCGTCGGCCATGGTGTCGGTGAGCGTGAGCGGCACGTTGGTGGTGCCGGCGGGCACCGACATCGAGAGGTCGAAGTCGACGGCCTGACCGACGACGACCGCGCCGCTGCCGACGCGCGTCTTGGTCAGCACGAGAGGCGAGATGTTGAGCGTGGTGTTGACGCTCGCCGAATAGCTGGCCTCCACCGCGGCCGTGTTGGGCCCGAGCTGCGCCGGCGTGCCGGGCTGCGAGGTCCACGCGAGCGTGCCGGGCAGCGTCACTGAAGAGCCGATGACGGCCAGCGCAGGCACGGAGCAGTTGAAGGTGACAGTCGCCGTCTGGCCCGGCGTGATGCTGACGAAGTCCACCGTCACCACGTTGCTGGCCACGGTGAAGGTGCCGACTACGCCCGTCACGACGACGTTGGTGGGGTTGGTGCAGCCGGTCGGCGCGGTGAGCGCGTAGCGCACGTCGTGAGCGGTGCGGTTGGTGGCAACGTTGCTGCTGGCGATGGTCGCCGTCACCGTGGGCACAGCGCCGCCAGCCACCGGGTTGGGTGAAACCGACTGCGTCAGGGTGAGCGCCGGCGCACGCAGCGTGAGCGCGGTGGCGGTGACGGTGGCGAGCGTCGTGGTCGACTGCTCCACCCGGAAGACGTTGCCGGTGGCGGTGTTGGTGTTGTTCAGCACCACGGCGGTCACCGACATCGGAGATGACGTTTCGACGGCGTCGGTGCTGTTGCTGTTGGTGACGGTGCCGAGCGTCCACGTGACGGTGGTGCCGTTGGCGTTGACGACGGGCACGAGCGCGCCGGTCGCCACGACGCCAGCGGGCAACACCAGCGTGGGGCCCGCCGTCGACCCCAGCGCGAGCCGGTTGGGGAACGCGTCGACGAGCGAGATGTTGGTGAAAGTGCCTTCAGGCACCGAGACGGCGAGCGAGAAGTCGGCCGTGTCGCGGGTGACGACGTCTCCGGTGCCGACGCGCGTCTTGGTGACGGCGAAGTTGGCGAAGCGCAACGCCGCGAGCGCCTGGTTGGGCACGTAGTTCGACGGCGCGAAGTTGGGGCCGCCGGCGACCGACGCGAAGCGCACGAGGTTGGCGGTGTTGTTCACCAGCGCGTTGGGCGTCCAGCTCGCGGTGGTGGCGATGGTGCAGCGCAGCGTGACGACGGCGACGTTGAGCCCGTTGGTGGCGTTGAAGCCGGGCAGCGGGTTTGTCAACTGCCAGCCCACGCCTCCGCCGACGACGATGCCGGTGAAGGGCAACGCGGTGCCGACGCCGTTGGTGACGGAGACCGGCGTGGCGTCACAGGTGACGCTGGCAGGAGGCACGTCGCTGAGCTGAACGTCGTGGGCCGCCGTGCTGCCCTTGTTCTCGGCAATCAGCTTGTACGTGATGACGTCGGCGCCGTCGGGGCCGCTCAACGTGTTCGCGAGCAGCGCCGCCAGCGAGGTGCTGGTGAAGGTCGCCGCCGAATACGGGTTGGTGTTGGTGATGCCCGTGGTCTTCGCCGGGCCGCCCACGCTGCTGCTGACCTGCGAGGCGCCGACGTAGACGGTGACCGCCGGGTCTCCGGCGCCAAAGGCCGACGACGCCGAGGCGGTGACCGTCGTGGTGCCGGAGCCGCGCATCGAAGCGCTGACGAGGTTGGTGAAGCCGAGGCCGTCTTCACGCGGGTCGCTCGAAACGGTGAAGTCGACGTCGAAGACCATGCGCACTTCGGCCGTGGGGTCGACGTCGAAGGCGCCCACGTTGATGGTCAACGAGTTGTCGCCGGTCGGCGACGTTGCAGCCAGCGAGACGGTGGTGCCGGCAGGCAACGTGTTGCCCGCGCCGAAGCGCAGCGTGGCCGAAGGGAACGCCGGCGCTGCGCCGTACTCCTGCGCGTTGAAGATGGGGCGCGGCAGGTAGTCGACGAGCGTCGCGCCCTGCAAGTCGCCCGCGCGCTGCACGAGCGTGATGCGCCAGGTGACGACATCGCCGGGGCGCACGGTGGCGCCGACCGCCGCGGGCGTACCGTTGATGGCGAACAACGACTTGGTGAGCGTCGCCGCGCCGATGGTGATGGAGCCATCGCTGCCGCCGTCGGCGTCAGTCGACGTCAGCGTGCAGTTCGTCGCCGTGGTCGAGGTGAGCGTGTGCCGCGTGGCGATGACGTCGCCAGCGCGCACGAAGTCGTTGGGCGCCGCCGAGTACACCTCGTCGACGATGAACTCGTAGGTGATGGTGTGCGTCGAGCCCGCCGCGACGGTGCCCAGCGCGAAGCTCACGCTGCGGAAGTCACCGCTGAGCGTCGGCATGGCCGGGTTGCCGTCGACCTGCGCGTTGCCCGTGTAGTGAATGCCCGCTCCCAGCGCGCTGGCGAGGCTCACCGACGAGAGCGGGAAGAAGTCTGACGCGCTGACGAGCAGCGTGACGCGGCCCGTCTCGCCAGGGCGGAAGTTGGTGCCACCCGACGTGAGGTTGGTGATGGTCTCGCGCACCTGCTCGGCGCGGGCCTGCAGCGTGGCCGACGCCGGCGCGACGACCACCGGCGTGGCGCCCGCCAGACCGTTGACGAAGCTGGCCGTGTTGTTGATGGCCGTCGTCGAGCCGCCCGCACACGAGGGGCTGAGGATCTCGGCGCTGCTGGCGTCGAGGCGCGGCACGTAGCCGCGCACGGTGACCTGCGCGTCGCTGGTCGACGCCGTGCCAGTAATGGAGGGGAAGCTGACCGACAACGCGCCGCCCGGCGTGGTGGGCGTCGGGGCGGGGCTCACCACCGTGCCGCCCGCCGACGTGGTGATGCTGAGAATCTGGAACTGCGGGGGCAGCGTGTCTTGCAGCGAGCCACCGGTGATGGTGGTGCCGTTGGCCACGTCGAGCGTCATCGTGAAGGTGATGGGGAAGCTGAGGCCCGTCACGCTGGGGCTGGGGCTCGCCGTCTTGCGCAGGCGCGCGAGCGTGGGCGTGACGTCGACGCCGAGCTGATCAGTCGCCACGGTGCGCGAGTCGCTGCGCAGCGGCGCGTCGGCGCCGGGGTTGTTGAGCGCGTCGTTGCCGTACGCGAACAGGCACGTCACCTGCGGCCGGAGCGCGACGCCGGGGACCGCGGCCGTGCTCACCGACCAGCTCAAGGTGATGTCTTGCAGGCCCGCGCCCTGCGGCAAGCCGCCGAACGGGAGCCGCACCACCACCAACGTGAAGCCCGACGGGCCGCTGACGGCCTCACCGTTGATGGGGTTGATGAGCGTGGTGCCGAAGGTACCGACGGTCTGCCGCGAGAGCGTCTGCCCCAGCACGGAGGCCTGCGTCAGCGAAACTCCCGGAGGCACGAAGACCTCGAGCGCCGGGGCGAAGCCGGTGCCCGCCGTGTTGCGGCCGAGCGACACGGTGGTGGTGAACGTGCCACCGACCAGCGGCGCCGAGGTGTCGCTGGTGAGGTTGCAGGCGATCTGCGCGCGCGCGACGCCGGCCGTCGAGAGCGCCGCCAACAACGCAGGCGCCAGAAAACGTGAAGCACGGAAGGTACGGCTCATGGCGACTGCTCCGAAGACTCTTCGTTGATGATGTTGAACTCGACGCGGCGGTTGCGGCCGCGACCTGCGGCCGTCTTGTTGCTGTCGAGCGGCCGGGTCTCGCCGAAGCCCACCGGCAGCAGGCTCTCGGGCTTGATGCCCTTGCTCACGAGGTACGCCTTCACCGACTCGGCGCGGGCCTGCGAGAGCTTGAGGTTCTTCGTGTCGTCGCCCACCGAGTCGGTGTGGCCTTCGACGCGCACGCGGGTGATCTCGGGGTGCGCGGCGAGCACCTTCACCACGTTGTCGAGCAGCTTGTGGCTCTTGCGGTCGATGATGGCGCTGCCGGTCTTGAACTCCACCTTCTCGAGCACGCGCACGCGGCCGGCCTCGAGCACCACCAGCTGCTTGAGCGCGCAGCCGTTGTTCTTCTGCGGGCCGGGCTCCGTGGGGCAGTTGTCGAGGCGATCGACGAGGCCGTCACCGTCGGTGTCGACGTCGGGGCAGCCGCGGTTCTCGACCGGGCCCACCACCAGCGGGCATGCGTCGGCCGTGTCCACCACGCCGTCGCCGTCGTTGTCGGGGTCGGGGCAGCCGTCTTCGTCTTCGAAGCCGTCGAGGTCTTCGGCCTGCTTCGGGCACTTGTCGAGGCGATCGACGATGCCGTCACCGTCGGTGTCGACGTCGGGGCACCCCTTGAGGTCTTTGCGGCCCGCCTTGTCGGGGCACGCGTCGTCTTCGTCGACCACGCCATCGCCGTCGCGATCTTTCACGGGGCAGCCGTTGCGCTCGACGGGGCCCGCTTCTTTCGGGCACGCGTCGACGCTGTCGGCCAGCCCATCGCCGTCGCTGTCGGGCTCCGCGACCTTCGGGGGCTCAACCGGAGAGAAGAAGCGCAGACCACCAAGCGCGCGCCAGTCGGGAACGCCCCAGCCACGGAAGAGGCCGACGCCGCCCGCCGCGAAGAGCTGCATGAAAGGCAGCACGTCGTACGACGCGTAGGCCTTGAGCTCGACCGGCGTCTGGTTGGCGTTCTGAAACGGCTGCTGCAACGCGAAGCCCGCCAGCGCGGTGACGCCGAGCTCGAGCGGCAGCGCCTTCGTGTCGACCTGGTTGAAGCGGTACGCCAGCGCGAGCCGTGAGATCAGCTCGTGACCGATGGAGAGGTCCAGCGCGTGCGGGCGGCTCGTGCGGAAGGCCGCGCCCACGTTGAGCGCCGCGCGCACGTTGCCGAAGGGCCGCGAGACGGCGACTTCAGGTTGAATCAGAAACCCCTGCGAGCCGAGGTAGCGCGAACCTCCGCCGGTGGGGAACTCAACCGACGCCAACACCGCGAGGTCGATGCCGTGGTCTTCGTGGCGCAACAGCCCCACCTTCGGCATCACGCGCAGGTCGCCGACGCCCACGCCAGCGGTCGACGCCAGGTTCCCGACGACGACGCCGGGCACCTGCGCCGGGCGCTCGTTGAGCAACACCACCGGCAACTCGAGGCCGACCTGCACCCGGTCCAGGAAGCTCACCGCCGCCACGACCGAGCCACCGACACGGTCTTGAAGCAGCGAGCCGAGCCGCGTGCCGTCAGCGTCGCGCAGCACCAGCGGGTTTCGTGCGTAGCCCAGCCACAGGCCGACGTCCCACGTCAGCCCGCGGGGCACCGCGGCCCACTCCGTGTCGAGCAGACCCGTACGCGAAGGCGTCAGGCGCATGCGCTCCAGCGAGAAGCCTGCGGGCTCGGCGACCTCCTGCGCCGAGGCAGTCGCGGACCACACGAATACAAACACCCCGAACAGTGACAACAGGCGGCGGCTCACGGGACGCGGAGAATCACGTCAGGGCTCGCTCGGCAAGGTCGTGAATTGCGCCACTCGCAAAACCTGCACATCGCCACCCGCCAAGCGCACAAAACCGTGCGCGCGCTCCCACTCCGTCGCCTCGAAGGGTGCCCCCAACGAGCGCACGAAGCGCTCGCGGGGGTCCCTGACACCTGACAACTGTGCCCGCTCGTCCCACCCTGACAACGCGGCGTGAATCGAAGTGCCCGGTTTCACGCCGCGCCGCAGGTCTCGGGGCAGCCAGTCGCGAAAGAGCCACGGAGAAAACCCGCGCGTGAAGTCGGTGTGAAACAGCAGCTCGCGACGTGCGCCGCGCCACAGGTGCGCGACCAGCACGTGCCCTTCGGTGTCGGTGCTGCCTTCAATGAGCAGCCCGTCGTCGACGAGGCCCTTGCGCATGGCCACGCGCGCGGGCTCCACGTCTTCTTCGCGGTAGCCGCGCAGCACGTTCATCGCGCGAACCACCGCCACCGGCGCGAGCTCGAGGCACGTCTCGAAGCCGCCCACGCGCAGCTCGACCTCGCTCGACTCACCGGCGTGCACGTCGACCCCGACGACACGCACTCCGGGCACCAGGCGCGCGAGCTCTTCGGTCGTCACCGGTGTCAGGCCGTAGCCCACGTCGACGATGCAGCCGCGCCCGTCGAGCAACTCCGGCACGGAATGTACGAGCCACGCGTCGAGCGCCGCCAACCGGCCCGAGCGCGTGCGCGGCCGAACCAGGCGAGTCACCCTGCGTCGGGCTTGAACGCTTCAATGCCGATGAAGCGCAGCGGCCCGCCCGGCGCGGCCGTCGAGTTGCCCGCCACGTCGACCGCAGTGAGCTCGAGCGACCACGCGCCGTCATCGAGCCGGAACGCGCCCGAACACATGCCGTGGCCCACCACGAGCTCCTTCCCTTTCGGCTCGAGCAGAAACTCCCGCGTTCCGCCGTCGCTGCCGGTGACGCGCGCGCGCACCTGCGTGGCGTTGTCGTCGGCCAACACCAGCCCAACGCGCGCCTCGTGCGACGGGCCGCAGCCGTACTCGACGTGACGACCTGGCCACGGACTGGGGCCCGAGCGCCACGTGGGCGGCGTGAAGTCGGCGGGCGTCACCGTCCACGACGCAGACTTCTCGTTGATGAAGCGAAAGTCGGTGTCGGTGTCGTCGAAGCGCAGCGTGTAGCGGGTGCCTTCCGTGAGCGCGCCCTTCGCCTGAAGCACTGCCTGCGAGACCTCGAAATCGCCGACGTGCCTCTCGACGACCTTGAGCGGAACTTCGATGGCACCGGCGACCAGCCGCGGGTGCCGTTTCGAGATGGTCTCGAGCGCTTCGCGCGCGCGCCCGGTGGCCTGCAAGGTGACGCGCCCGTTGGTAGGCAGCGTGGTGCCGGGAGGAGGAAACACGTGCCAGCTCCAGTCCATGCAATCGGCGCGGACTGGGAACGAAAGCAGACACAACATCGCGACGAGTGAACGCATCACTTCACCTCGAGGGCACTGCGGAGATCGCCGTCGCGCAGCGGCGGCAGTTTTTCGCCCAGCGCCGCCGCACGAACGATGCGCGCGACCTGCTCGGCGCCGTCGGTGAACAACGCGGGCCCCGGCTGCAAAATGTACGGGCTGCGAATTTCGTAGAGCTGATCTTCACGTACCGCGGCGACCTCACTCCACCCAGGCCGCGCGACCATCTTCTCGCGCTTCGCTTTGCGGCCACACCAGCTGGCGACGACGAGCTCCGGGTCTCGCGCCGCGACGACTTCGGGCGTGTAGATGCGGCCCTTCGCGCCCTGCTCCAACCGAGATTCGCGACACACGTCGTCAGCGCCGAGCAGCTCGAAAATTTCACTGACCCACCGAATGCCGGAGATGAGCGGCTCGTGCCACTCCTCGAAGAAGACGCGCGGGCGCTTCGGCAACGACGCGTTCTGCAGCGCCAGCCGCTCGACGTTGGCCTGCAAGTCATCAGCGAGCACCTCGGCCGCACGCGCCGCGCCGACCAGCGCGCCGATGATTCGCACCGCCTGCAGAATCTCGCCCAGCGAGCGTTGATTGAAGAGGTACACGGGCACGCCGCGCTTCGCCAACTCCGCGCCGAGCGTGGCCTGCAGGTCTGAAAACCCCAGCACCAGGTCGGGCTCGAGCTCGAGGATCTTCTCGAAGTCGGCGTCGAGGAAGCTCGAGACCTTCGGCTTCTTGCGCGCCTCCGGAGGCCGCACCGTGAAGCCGCTCACGCCCACGACCAGGTCACCGAGGCCCAGGCGATAGAGCGTCTCCGTGGTCTCCTCGGTGAGGCACACGATGCGGCGCGGGTACTTCGGCGCGCTCGTCAGCAGCGTCATTTCCAGCTCAGCGTCAGCTCGACGCGCTCAGCGGCCGTCTTCTCCCACGTGGCGACGAGCGGCTTGCCGAAGAAGGCTTCGAACAACGAGCGCAGCAACCCGACGTAGAGCTGCAGCGGCAGCACCTCTTCTTTGAACACCAGCTTCGCGCCGTTCTCTTTCGCTTCACTCACCAGCCGGGTGCCCGGCGCAATCATCGGGTTGAGCGTGGTGAGCAGCGGCTTGAACAACGCGCGCGGGCCGGCCGGCCGCAGCGTCTCCAACGACTTACCGAACGGAGACTTGAGCAACGCGTCCATCGTGTAGAGGCCGAGCTGTTCGAACGCGTCGTCGACGCTCTGGAGCTTCGGCGCGAGCAGCTCGACCGACTTCCACAACATGCGCAGAAACTCCGACGTGGGGTACGTGAGCGAGTCGACGTACGCGCGCGGGTCTTGCGCGGCCTTGCGAACCTTCGGCTCTGCGGCCGGGCCGACTGAACGAAGAATCGCCGAGACCAGCGCGTTGAAGAACATGCCGCGCATGTGGTCCGTCGGCTGCGTCGAGCCGATGCGCGCCTCGAGCTCTTTGACGTCGAGCACGCGGTGCTGGTTCGCGCGAATCTTCTCGGGCGCCTTGAGCTGCGGCGGCTCGACGACGGCGTTCGAGCGGTCCGTCGACAGCGTGGGCTCCGCTTCGGGCAGCGGCGCGAGGTCGATGTCGTTGGGGAACAACTGCTTCATGAACGCCGCGAGGTGCGCGTTGGTCGCCGGCAGCCGCTGCTTGGCGAGCCAGCCTTCGATGGCCTTCTGAAACGCCGCGGCCGACTCGTAGCGCCCCGGCAATTCACGCGAGAGAGCCTTGAGCACGATGGGGTCGAGCGACTTGGGCACCGCGCGGTCGAGCATCGAGGGCGGGTTGATGTCGGCGCCCACCACGGCCTGCAGCGTCTCGGTTTCGTTGTCTCGCTTGAAGAGCCGCTCGGTGCACAGAATTTCCCAGAACACCGTGCCCAGGCCGAACACGTCGCTGCGGCCGTCGAGCTGTTTGCCGTACGCCTGCTCGGGCGACATGTACGCGTACTTGCCCTTGATGATGCCGGTGGCCGTGCGCACCAGCTTGTTCGCCGCCTTCGCCACACCGAAGTCGATGAGCTTCACCGCGCCGTTGAAGCCGATGAGAATGTTCTGCGGGCTGACGTCGCGGTGAATGAGGTCGAGCTGCTGACCCGCCGGCGTCTTCGCCTGGTGCGCGAAGTCGAGCGCGGCCGCCGCGTCGGCGATGACGCGGCACTTGAGCGCCAGCGGCATGCCGTTGCCGTGCTCGAGCGCGTGCACCACCACGTCGCGCAGCGACAGGCCGTGCACGTATTCCATGGCGATGAAGTACTCGCCGTTGTCTTCGCCGAGGTCGTAGATCTGCGCGATGTTCGGGTGGTTGAGGACCGCCGCGATGCGGGCCTCATCGAAGAACATGTTCACGAACTCCTGGTCTTCGCGGAGGTGCTTGAGCAGCGTCTTCACGACGACCAGCTTCTCGAAGCCCACCGGGCCCTTCTGGCGCGCGAGCCAGACTTCACCCATACCGCCGACCGCGAGCTTCTTGACCAACTGGTACTTGCCGAGGGTCTGCACGGAGGCTCAGTGAAATAGCACGCGGCGGGTCAGTCGGCGTTCTCTTCGCAGCGCACGAACGTACCGCCGCCGCACACACAGACGACTTCAGCGCCGCACTCCGACGGGCAGAAGCAGCTGTCGGTGACGACAGTGCACTGGCCTCGTCGCGCGTAGCAGCCGCACGTCGTCGTCTCGTTGCTGCACGGCGCAGCGCCACAAGCGGCCAACCACATCGCCCCGAGAAGAGTCAGCACGCGCATGCTCGGGAGATTACCGTCTCGCGCATGAACGAGTTCGAGCTCATCGGAAAGTTCGTCGCGCAGTTCGAGGTACCGAAGAGCCCGTCAGGCCCGGGCGACGACTGCGCGGTCATCGGCAAACGTGGGCTCTCGTGCGTCACCACCGACGCGGTCGTCGAAGGCGTGCACTTCACGCGGCGCACGTTCTCGCTCGAAGACATCGGCCACAAAGCGCTCGCGGTGAACTTGAGCGACCTCGCGGCGATGGGCGCGGTGCCCGACTGGTTCACGGTCGCCCTCGGCTTGCCGGAAGACGTCAACGGAGCAGACCTCACGAAGCTCGCGCGCGGCATGTCGAAGCTCGCCAACGCGCACGGCGCCACGCTCGTCGGCGGCAACGTGACGAGCAGCAAGCAGCTGAGCCTCACCATCACCGCGGCGGGCACGTTGCCCTCGAAGCCGCTGCTGCGCTCCGGCGCGGAGGTCGGTGACGGGCTCTACGTGTCTGGCCCGCTCGGCGACGCCGCGGCGGGCCTCGAGTGTCTGCGCGAAGGCTTCAACGTGAAGCCGCTCATCGCCGCGCAGCGAAGGCCGTCACCCCACCTCGCGTTCGCGGCCCACGCCCGGAAGTTCGCGAGCGCCGCCATCGACGTGTCCGACGGGCTCGCGCAAGACCTGGGGCACCTGTGCACGGCGTCAGGCGTTGGCGCTGAGCTGTGGAGCGACGCGGTGCCGATGTCTGACGCGCTTCGTGACTACGCGAGCGAGCAGGCGCTCGACTTCGCGCTCACCGGCGGGGAGGACTACGTGTTGCTCATCTCCGTGCGTGCAGCGCAGACGGCGCGCTTCGAAGCGGCGCTGGAGAAGGTCGGCCTCGCGGCGCACCGCGTGGGCGTGGTGACGGTAGGTGAATCACTCACGCTCGATGGCCGTCCATTGCGCGGCCGCCTCGGCTTTCAACACCGAACCTGAAGGACTCGTCACATGCTCCTGTCACTCGTCGCCTCGCTCGCGCTCGGAACGTCGCTCGCCGACCTCAAGCTGGAGCGGAAGAACTTCGATACCGTCATCGCCTCGTCGCTGTCCAACGGGCTCCGTGACGCGCCGCTCGGGCGCTACTCGTTGCCGGTGCCACTGCCGCCGCTGAGCAACGAAGACAAAGCCGCGCTGACGCGTGAAGCGCTGGCTCAGGCGAAGGTGTGGCTGAGCACCGAAGCGGGCCAGAAGCTGTGGCTCCAGTTTCTGGGCTACTCGATGAGCGAGACCGCCAACGAAGCCGCCGAGATCGCCGCCAACGTCGCCTACTGGTCGACGCTGGTGAAGGAGCACAAGAATGCCCGCGCCACCGAAGCTGAAGAGCTCGCGCGCGCCACGGCGCGACAGAAGGGCTTCAACGCAGATCGCTCGCGCCTCGACCGGGAAGCGGCCACGCGCGTGAAGGCCGCGGCGCTGCGCGACTCGGCGGCGTTCACCATGCAGCTCAAGGAGCGCCTCACGTACTTCCTCGCCGAGACCCAGCGCATGCCGTGGGACGCGAAGCTCGAAGAAAAAGGCCCGGTGAAGCGCTTCGTGAGCAGCACGCTCGAGAGCAAACCGAAGTGGTGGAAGTTCTGCTGGCGCGCCGGGCCTGAGGCCACCACCGCAGCGCGCGAGTTCGCGGCACAGTGGTTGGCAGAGCTCGACGCGCCGCCCTCGCCTTCGAAGCTGAGCGACGAGAAGTGACTTAGCGCCCGAGCGCGGCGTTCAGCTCGCCGAGCGCACGCCGCGTTTGTTCAGCGACCGCCGACACGTCAGTCGGCGCCGGCGCGACACGCTCGAGCAACTCACGCGCCACGGCCAACGACGGCGGCCCTTCGAACGGCACGCTGCGACCGGGGTCTCCATCGTCGAGCGCCTGCAGCGCCGCGCGCGTCGCCAGCTGCGCACGAATGCGGTGACCGTTGGTGTCGGTGTCGGAGCTCTGCAACGTCTCGTACGCCGTCTTCAGGTAGTCGCGCGTGGAGTACGAGCCTTCGCGCACCGTCACCGCTCGCCCCGCAGCGCACGAGCTCAACAGCATCAGCAGCAGCCATCGATTCATGGCCGTTGGTCGTTGCGACGCGCGAATCGATTCAACTGCGCCCGCAATAATACGGTGCGACAGGTGTTCAGTACGCGCGTGTATGTGCTTTCACGCCACGTCGAACGTCATGCCCGCCGCGACGAGGCGCTCACGCAGCACGCGACCCAGCGCCGTCGACGGCGTCAGCACGCCTGAAAGCTTCGGCAGCTTGTCGTCGTCGCGCGCCAGGCACAGCGCCGTCTGCCCGAGAATGAGTGACGTGAGCTGGTAGCCCGGGTCGCCCTGCCCGGTGATGGTCAGCGTCTTCTTTTCGCCGCGCTCGCTCTCGCCGAAGACGCGGATCTTCAAGAAGCCGTTGAGGCGCTTGTTCTCGTCAGGCCCTTCACCGGGCTTCGGCAACATCGACTCGACGAACCGGCGCGTGGGGCCGAACATCAAGCCGCCGAACAACGCGCCCATGCCCGCGGTGATGCCAGCCGCTGCGACCGCGCCAGCGGCTGCTGCCTTCGTGCCGATGACCTCCGCGTACCGGAACTGCCGCCCGTACGGGTACCCCAACAGCGCGTTCGAGCGGCGCACCACGCGCGTGTTGATGCTGGCCATCACGAATGGGGCGACCCACTGGCCGACGAAGTCATCGAAGCGGAACGTCGACAGGTCGCGCTCGTCACCCAGCTCGGGCTCCTTCGCGCGGTCCGGAGAGAGCGCGTACGGGTCGACGAGAATTCGGCGGCGCGCCTTGTCGGCCTTCGCTTCGTCGAGGCCGTTGAGCAACGAGGCGACGGTGCCTCCGCTGAAGCCGCCCTTCGCCGCGATGACGACGTACGTCGCGCGCTTCATGGGCCCCAGCACTTCGAAGAGCGCCTGCACGCCGAGGTCTGAAGGAATCGAGTCGAAGCCGCAGGTGTGCACGATGCGCGCGCCGCTCTGCTTCGCGAGCTCGTTCGCGCGGTCGATGGAGTCGCGCATGAACTGGGTTTCACCGGTGAGGTCGCAGTAGTGCGTGCCGGCCTTCGCGCACGCGTCGACCAGCGGCAGGCCGTACTTCGCGTAGGGGCCCACGGTGGTGCACACCACCTTGCTGCGCTCGGCGAGCTGCTGCAGGCCCGCGGCGTCAGCGGCGTCGACCACCACCACCGGCCAGTCTTTGCCCACCGCCGCACGAATGCTCTCGAGCTTCTTCTCGCTGCGGCCCGCGAGCGCGATGCGCACGTCCGCAGGCGCGTGCTGCGCGAGGTACTCGGCGACGAGGCGGCCGGTGAAGCCGGTCGCTCCGAAGAGGACGAGGTCGAAGGTGCGATTCACGAGGCCCTTCTACATGTCTTTCAGGTACACACCCGCGCCATGGCTCGCATCAAGAAGGTCCTGGTCGCCAACCGCGGAGAGATTGCCATTCGCGTCATGCGCACCTGCAAGGAGCTCGGCTTCGGCACGGTCGCGGTGTTCTCGGAGGCAGACAGAAACGCGCTCCACACGCGCTTCGCCGATGAAGCGTATTGCGTAGGCCCCGCGCCCAGCCGCGAGAGCTACCTGGTGATGGACAACATCATCGAGGCTGCGAAGAAGTCGGGGGCCGACGCCATTCACCCCGGCTACGGCTTCTTGTCCGAGAACGCGGCGTTCGTGCGCGCGTGCGACAAGGCCGGCATCACCTTCATCGGCCCGCCCGCCAGCGCGATGGACGCGATGGGCGAGAAGACGCAGGCGCGCCGCAACATGATCAAGGCCGGCGTGCCCGTGGTGCCCGGCACCGAAAAGCCCTTCGAGAACTTCGAAGAGGCGAAGGTGTTCGCCGCGAAGATCGGCTTCCCCGTGATGTTGAAGGCCGCGGGTGGCGGCGGCGGCAAGGGCATGCGCCGCGTCGACAAAATGGAAGACCTCGAGGGCGCGTGGCGCACCGCGAAGAGCGAGGCCATGAGCGCGTTCGGCAACGACGCGGTCTACATGGAGAAGTTCCTCGACCGCCCGCACCACGTCGAGATTCAGGTCTTCGGTGACATGCACGGCAACGTCATTCACCTGAACGAGCGCGAGTGCAGCGCGCAGCGTCGCAACCAGAAGGTCGTCGAAGAGACGCCCTCGCCCATTCTCACGCCGGAGCTCCGCGCGGCCATGGGTGAGGTCGCGGTGAAGGCCGCGAAGGCCGTGAACTACGTCGGCGCGGGCACCATCGAGTTCCTCGTCGACAGCACGCGCAACTTCTACTTCCTCGAGATGAACACCCGCCTGCAGGTCGAGCACCCGGTGACCGAGTGGGTCACCGGCGTCGACCTCGTCGCGTGGCAGCTGCACGTGGCGCAGGGCGGCGTGTTGCCGCTTCTCAAGCCCATCGCGCCGCGCGGTCACAGCATCGAGGTGCGCGTGTACGCCGAAGACCCGGCGACCAACTTCATGCCTTCGCCCGGCGTCATCACCAACGTGCGCGTGCCCAGCGGCCCGTACGTGCGCGACGACTCGGCGGTGTACCCGGGCTACCGCGTGCCGAACTTCTACGACCCGATGATCAGCAAGCTCTCGGTGTGGGCGCCCACGCGCAAAGAGGCCATCTTGAAGATGCGCCGCGCGCTCGACGAGTACGTACTCACCGGCATCACCACCAACCTGCGCTACCTCAAGCAGATCATGCTGCACGAAGAGTTCGTGCGCGGTGACTACGACACCGGCTTCTTGCCGCGCGCGCATGAGGCGCTGCAGGGCACGCCTGACCCGGTGCTCGAGAAGGCGTCGATGATCGCCGCCGTCATTCGCGCGCACCAGCGCAGCGAGAAGGCCGCTGGGCAAATCGGCTCGAAGCCCGAAGGCGAGCTCGTTTCACCGTGGCGCACTGCGGGGCGTCGTCAGACCTGGAAGCGGAGCTGAATCATGGCGCGCACGACGAAGTACTTCGTGAAGAACCTGGCCGTGAAAGACGGCGAAGCGACCGAGCTGCTCGTCGAAGCGCTCGGCGCAGATCGCTACGCGGTCACCATCGACGGCAAGCGCGTGGAGGTCGACGCGCTGCAGCTGCCGACCGGCGCGCTCTCGCTGCTCGCGGAAGATCAGTCGTGGTCCGCTGACTTCGACGAGAAGGGTGATGAGATCGGCGTGATTCTGCGCGGCCAGCTCACGCGGCTCGACGTGGTCGACGAGCGCAAGCTGCGCCTGCGCGCGGCGTCGGCGGCCTTCAGCGTCGAAGGCAAGCAGACCATCAACGCGCCCATGCCCGGCAAGGTCGTGAAGATCCTCGTGAAGGTCGGCGACGTCGTCACCGAGGGCCAGGGCCTGGTGGTCGTCGAGGCCATGAAGATGGAGAACGAGCTCAAGAGCCCGAAGGCCGGCGCCGTGACCGAGGTGCTGACGAAGGAAGGCACGGCAGTCGAGAACGGCGCGCCGCTGATCGTCGTGGAGTGAGCCTCGCGCTGCTCACCAGCCTGTTGCTCGCGAGCGATGGCGGTGTTCCTCCGCGCGGGCTGGCGTGTCTGCCCAACTGGTACGCAGGCACGGTGAAGTTTCAGGACGACGCGGGGTGGGGCCTGCAGTTGGAAACCGGGCTCTTCGTGCCGTGGGACAGCGGCGCTGTCGTCGACGTCGATGACGAGCTGTCTGAAGAGATCCCCGACCTGGCCGACATCTTCGAGCCACCGTACGTCACCGGGCCCATCGTGCCGGTCGACACCAGCGACGCAGGCGCTCCGGTCGACCCGGGGCGCGCGCGCGTCGAAGAGCTGTTCCTCGCTACCTACGGCAGCACGCGCCACGACGTGAACCAGCGCCTCACCAAGGTGCGCTTCTTCGGGCTCCGCTACCCGTTTCATGAGCGCGCTGCAGAGCCGCTGGCGCGCGTGGTGAAGCGCCTCGAGCCCGAAGTGAAGGCCAACCCGAAGCTGCTACCTTTCTTGAAAGACATCGGCGGCACGTACATCTGGCGCACCATCAAGCGCAGCAAGCGGTTGTCGGGGCACTCGTTCGGCATCGCCATCGACATCAACGTCGAGCGCAGCGACTACTGGCGGTGGACGTACCGCGGCAAGCCGATGGTCTGGAAGAACCGCGTGCCGCAGGTCATCGTCGATGCGTTCGAAGCCGAGGGCTTCATCTGGGGCGGCCGCTGGAAGCACTACGACACGATGCACTTCGAATATCGCCCTGAGCTGCTCTCGCCGCTCTGTCGCTGACGTTTCAGAAGAGGTCGGCCGGCAGCAGGTGGTTGAGCAGCTCGTCGATGCGCTGCCCTGCTTCACGCGCCGGCGCTTCGTGCAGCACCTCTTCGCCTGACACCCACTGCACGTTCGCTTCCTGGTCCAACTCCACGCGCCACGAGTTCTCGGGTCGCACGTCGCGCTCGAAGGCCCGGGCCACTTCTTCTCCCAGCGCCGGGCAGTCGATGAGCATCACCATCTCGCTGTTGTGCACCCAGCTGCGCGGGTCGAGGTTCATCGAGCCGATGAGCACGTGCCGCCGGTCGATGACCATGGTCTTGGCGTGCAGCCCCACGAAGCCCGACTTCACCGGCGCCGTGTCTGCGACGTCGCCGCGCAGCTTCGCGTCGTGTTTCAGCTCGAAGAGCTCCACGCCGGAGGTGAGCAGCCGGTGCCGCCAGTCGGTGTAGTGCGCGTGCACGCCCGCAGCGTCTGTCGACGCGAGCGAATTCGTCAGCATCACGAAGCGCACGTCTTTCTTCAGCTCGCGCGCCGTGCGCTCGAAGGCCGCGTCGTCGGGAATGACGTACGCGTTGGTGATGAGCACCTCCGTGGCCGCGCTCGCCCACAAGCGCTGCACTTCTTCGCGGAGGTGATGCGTCAGCTTGTCTCCGTCGGGCGTGTCGGTGGCGATGCGGCTGCTGCCCACGTGCAGCTCGAGCGTCGCCAACACGTTCGGTGACGGCGCAAAGCGCGAGAGCACCGGCGCGGCGGTCACCTTCGCCTTGAGCGCTTCACGACGTGCGTCGAGCGCAGCCACCGTGCCCGTGGCGTCGAGCTCGCGCTGCGGGGTCACCCACTCGCTGTTCCAGTAACGGTCGAACACGCCGTTCACCTGCCGCGACGCGTGGCCCACCAGGAGCACGTCGAGGTCGCGGAAGTTGAACGCCTCATTGAGGCCCATGTATTCGTTGCCGAGGTTGCGACCGCCCATGATGGCCGCGTGCCCGTCGGCGATGAGCGCCTTGTTGTGCATGCGCTGGTTGAGGCGCTCGAAGTCACCGACGAACTCCACGGCACGGCCGACGGCGCCGCGGTTGCGCCACGGGTTGAACACGCGCAGCTCGATGTTGGGGTGCGCGTCGATGGCCGCGTTGGGCACGTCGCGCAGCGTGGTCTCTTTGCCGTCGTCGATGGTCGTCATGTCATCGACGATGAGGCGCACCTTCACGCCGCGATCTGCCGCGTCGATGACGCGCGCGAGCAGCAGGTCGCCCGCTTCGTCGCCCCACCAGAGAAACGTCATCAAATCGAGCGAGTGCTGCGCCGAGTCGATGAGCGCCAGGCGCCACCTCAGCGCGTCTTCGTTGCGGTCGAGCAGCTTGAAGCCCGAGCGCTCTGCGCCGAGCGCGTCTTGCACCCGGTGCTCGAGCTCCGCGAGCGGGCCCGTCGCGCTGGGCGTCGCCGCGTACTGCGCAGGCCGCGTCGCGCGCTTCGTTACCGTGCACGACGACGTCAAGAGCAACACGACAAGCGCCAGTCGCATCGCGCCAGTCTGTCACGCCACCACGAGGTGTCAGCCGTCAGCGTGATGCGCGCAGGAACGCCACGAACAACGCCGCCAGCGCAAAGAACCCCAGCAGAAACACGCCGCTCAACGCGAGGCCCGCACGCGCCCAGCGGCGCCCGTGCTGCACCGCCGTCGACGCGCGCATCAGCCGGAGCTCCATGACCGCGAGCCCGAGGCCCAGGAAGCCGACGGCAATCGCCGCGGCCCACACCACGAGGCCGGGCCGCCCCTTCACCAAGAAGCCCGTCACCAACCCCGCGACGCCGAGCACTGCGAGCACCGGCGAGAGCCGCGCGCGCGCTGACGTGGGCACGCCCTTCAAGTGCGGCAGACAGGCGGCGCAGGCGGGCGTCTCGTCGTTGAAGTACTCGACACAGTCGCCGCAGAGAAACGTGCCGCAGCGCGTGCAGAGCTCCACCGCCGCGACGGCCGGGTGCTTGCCGCAGTGCGCACCCGCGAGGCTCACCGTGGGCTGACCTCGAAGGTCGCCTCGTCGATGCGCGGCGCGCTCTTCGGGAAGTCGAGCTCCGAGAGCTGCTTGACCAGCTTCGCGCCCTTGAGCGACGGGTCAGGTACGGGCACGCCCTTCCCTTCTTGCTTCGTCGAGATGAGCTTGCCGCCCACGAAGCGCCCGTCGTCAGCGAGCGAGACCTCGAGCAGCACGGTGACGCCCAGCGGCCCCGAGAGGTCGAAGCGGCCGTACGTCGCGAAGTTGCCCAGCGAGTACGCGATGAGCCGCTCTTTGTAGACCTCGAGGCCGCGCAGCACGTGCGGCCCGTGGCCCAGCACCAGGTCGGCACCCGCGTCGATGACTCCGTGCGTGAAGCGCTTCAGGTCGCCGCGGTTCTCACCGAGGTAGCGCTCGGCGCCGTCTTTCACACGCGTGGCGCCGGTGCCTTCTGCGCCTCCGTGAAAGCTGACGATGACGAGGTCGGCGCTCGCCTTCGCTTCTTTCACCAGCTTCTTCGCCGTCGCCAAATCGTTCACGTCGTTCGTCGCAGCGCTGGTGTGAAAGCCAATGAGCGCCACCTTCTTGCCCTTGAACTCGACGCGGCCGATGGAGCCCGGCGCGCCCGACCATGCGATGCGATGTGCTTCGAGGGCCTTTTCAGTTTCACGTCGGCACGCGTCGCCGAAGTCGCCCGAGTGGTTGTTGGCCGTCGACGCGAGGTCGATGCCCGCCGCTTCGAGGTACTTCGCGTAGTGCGTGGGCGTACGAAACGCGAAGCAGTTGCCGCCCTTGCGACATTTATTCGACGTGCCCGAATCGCACAGCGGGCCTTCCATGTTCACGAAGGTGAGGTCGGCGTCGCGCAGCAACGGCGCCACCCCGTCGAGCAGGTGAGCGCCGTCGTCTGGCGGCAGCTTTCCTTCGGGCACGGTGGTGCCCATCATCACGTCGCCCGCGGCGCGCAGCCTCAGGAACGGTTCAGGTGCAGCAGACAACGACAAGGCGACGACGGCACAAAGCAACATGCCGTCGCCGCTAACCCACTCGCTTCAGGGAGTGAAGCGGAAGGCCGTGCCGGTGGTCGCGCTGCTCGCGGCGTTGACGGCCCGCAGCGCGGCCGAGTCACCCAGCACGTTCTCGATGCCGATGGTCGCCTCGGCCCCGGCGACCCGTGCGGCGCGCGTGCCTCCGCCCGCGTTGAGCTCGCAGTAGTGGAACTCGATGACATTCGTGGTTTCGACGAACTGAGCCTGGAAACGCAGCGTCTCGACCGGCGTCGAGAACGTCCACGGCGCGGCGTCGAACCACTCCACGATGAAGCGCCGGTTGGGCGTCGAACCCGTGATCAGCGTGCGAACGCTGCCCGACGGCACCTTGTTGACGAGGTCGTCCCAGAACGGCGCGACCACCGAGTTGGGCTCCGCGAGCGAGGGAAGCGTGGTGTTGCTGTAGACGACCGAGGTCCACGTCTGCACCGGAGTCGCCGTCGCCCAGAGCTGCGCGAAGCCGTTGGCGTTGACGCTGAAGTGCGTCGCCGGCGCGTTGAAGTACGTGAACGGGAACGGGAAGGCGATGACCGCGCTGTTGCCGTCGTCGAAGTCGACCCCGCCGTCAACCGAGGTGAGCGGCAACACGGCGGCCGACGTGAGCACGTCACACGACGGCGCGATGGAGGTGATGGCGTACGCAGGAGGCGGCGGTGTCGACAAGGCGATCGTCAAGTCGAACGCGCCGCTCGCCGAGGTGGACCAGCTGTCGACCACGACGAACACCGTCGCGGCGCCCGCGGTGGTGTTCGTCCACGCCACGCTCTCGGGCTCGTTCGAGCCGCCCTCGTCGCTGCCGATGAGGCACGTGGTTCCCGTCGCGGCGCAGTTCATGGCGGGCGCCGCCACGAGGTACAGCGACTGGTCCCACGTGGTCGCCGGCACGCTCGCCGTCAGCTGCATGCCGGCCGGCACGAGCACCGAATACACGCGGTCGAAGCCGACGTTGGTGACCCCGGTGCACGCGGTCGTCGTGCCGATGTCGTCGGCGTAGCCCGTCGTGGTCTGACCGGTGATGGTGCCCGACACGGAGATTGGCGTGGCGTTGCTGCAGGTCTCGCCCTGGTTGGGCATGTAGGGCGTGAGCGCGGCGACGATCTCGAAGGTGCTCGAGACCCCGACCGCCGTCGCGCTGACCGACACGATGAGGTTGCGCGTGGTGCCCGTGTCGTTGTTGTACGCGGCCGTCGTCGCGCCTGCGCCCACTGCGCTGGCGACGCACGTCGTCGCTGCGCAGGAATCAAGCAGGCGAACCGTGTGGCTCTTCGGAGCGGTGCCCGTCGGCGAGGTGGTGACTCGCAGCGTCTGCCCCGTGGGAACCGAGACTGAATAGAAGAGCTGACCGCCTGCCGTCGTTGCGCAGGCCCCGCTGACGGCGCCACCCGCCGCAGAGTTCTGGCCAGTGAGCGGCGAGCCGATGGTCAACGGTACCGGTGCAGTGCACAGCGCGTTCGGCGCCTGCGCGGTGGTCGTCAGCGACAGGCCGTAGGTGCCTCCGACAGCCGGAAAGGTCGACGACGCGTATTCCTGAACGATGGCCATGTACGTGCCGGGTTGCAGCGTGCGGGCGATGAGGCTCAGCGAACCTTCACCACCTTCGTCGTCGCACGCGAGGTCTGTCGTGTCGCTGCACGCGGTGCGCAGGTTGAGCAACGTGTCGAGCGGTGCGCCGGAGCCGACCTTCGTCTCGAGCACCACGTTCACCGGGCTGGTGACCGAGAACTGCCAGATGTCTTCGCCGTAGTTCGTGAAGACCGAGCCGCAGGTCGGCGCAGGTGAGGTGCGCGTCGACGTCGTGTTCAACGTACCGGTCACCGTCGAGTTCGCGTTCAGGACGCCACGAGGCGAACACGCGATGGGGCTGCCGCCGCCGGTGCCGCTGCCTCCGCCCGTCGCCGTGCCACCACCCGTCGCGGTGCCTCCGCCCGTCGCAGTGCCGCCCCCCGTCGCAGTGCCGCCGCCCGTCGCAGTGCCACCACCCGTCGCGGTGCCACCACCCGTCGCGGTGCCACCACCCGTCGCGGTGCCACCACCCGTCGCGGTGCCTCCGCCCGTCGCAGTGCCACCGCCCGTCGCGGTGCCGCCGCCCGTCGCAGTGCCACCACCCGTCGCAGTGCCGCCACCGAGCGGATCTCCGCCGCCCGTCCCCGTGCCACCGCCAATCGCACTGCCGCCGCCGAGCGGATCTCCGCCGCCCGTCGCCGTGCCGCCACCCATCGCACTGCCGCCGCCGAGCGGATCTCCGCCGCCCGTCGCAGTGCCACCACCCATCGCAGTGCCGCCGCCGAGCGGATCTCCTCCGCCCGTCCCTGTGCCACCACCCATGCCGGCGTCGTCATCTCCACCGCCACCACCGACGACGCCGCCACCAGCGCCACCGCCCACACCAGCGTCATCGTCACCGCCGCCACCGCCCATGCCGCCGTCATCGTCTCCACCACCACCGCCCGTCGCCGTGCCGCCACCGGTCGCGTTGGTGCCGCCCCCGAACGCGAAGCCACCACCAAACCCGGTGCCCGGCTCACACTTGCCCTGATTGCAGACGAAGCCCGCGCTGCAGTCGGTGTTGATCGCGCACTCCTTCATCGGAGGGCTGCAACCAACGACGAGAACCGCTACCGAGAGCAGCGCGAGACGAAGCGTGGGGTGATTCATGAAAATACCCGCAGCGCGAACGCAACGGCCTCAAAGGGTTGAACGACTTACGGCGTGAAGCGAAACGCGTTGCCGACGGAGATTGAATTGAACTGATTGTACGACTGCTGCGAGGCCGACGTGCCCAGCGCGTCTTCAATACCCACCGTCGCTTCCGCACCAGCGAGGCGAGCGGCGCGCGTACCCGTGTTGAGGTCGAGCTGGCAGTAGTGGAACTCGATCTGGTTCGTCGTCTCGACGAGCTGCACCTGGAAGCGCATCACCTCGCCGGGCGGAGTGGTCCCCGCAGAATACGGCGCGAGGTCGTACCACTCGATGACGTGCCGACGGTTCGGCGCGACCCCTGCCGTGAGCGTGCGCACCGTGCCGGTGGTGGTGAAGCCCTTCAAGTCGTCCCAGAACACCGCCAGCACCGAGTTCGGCGCTGCGGCCGTCGGCAACGGCGTGTTGTCGTAGACCGCGAGGCCCGTCGACAACGTCGGCGTCGACGTCGGCCAGAGCTGCGCAAAGCCGTTCGCGTTGACGGTGAAGTGCGTGACGGGCGCGCCGAAGTAGTTGAAGGCAAACGGCAGCACCGTGCTGGCGCTGTTGCCGTCGTCGACGTTCACGGTCGAACCCGTGCTGTAGAGCGGCAGCACCGGCGCGAGCGCCACGTTGACGCAGCTCGGCGCGATGGTCGTGCGCACGTACGCGCTCGGCGGCGACGGGTTGAGCACCACGTTGAGCGCGAACGGCCCTGACACGTCGCCGCGCCAGGCATCGACCACGACGTACACCAGCGAGTCGGTGCCTTCATTCGCCCAGGTCAAGACCTCGGGCCCCGAATTCAAGGTGTCACGCCCCACGAGGCACTGCGTTCCAGTGGCCTGGCAGTTCGAAGCAGGCCCACGCACGAGGTACAGCGACGAGTCCCACGACGACGACTGCACTTCGACGGTCAACGTGTAGCCGCCGGGAACGATGACTGAGTACACGCGGTCGGGGCCCGGGTTCGTCGTGCCGGTGCAAGACGCCGTCTCGATGTTGTTCACCGAGTCGACCGTGGTCTGCCCGCTGATGACGCCCGACGAGGTGATGGGCGTCGGCGCGGCGCAGGTCTCGCCGGCGAGCTCGTTCATGGCGAAGATGCTGAAGCTGCCCGCCGTCGTGCCGCTCGGTGAGCCGACGTTCACGATGTACGTCACAGGTGAAGTGCCGGCGTTGGTGAGCGAGACGAACTCCTGGCCTCCGACGGTGCTGCGTTGATCGGACTGCGCCACACACGACGTCGCCGCGCAGGTGCTGATGACCCGCAGGTTGAAATCGACGTCGACCGGTGTCGCCACGACAGTGACGGTCTGCTGCGCCGGCACGGTGACCGAGTAGTACAGCGACGGCCCTGACTGCCCGCCGAGACACGCGCTGCTCGGAGGGCCACCGTGCGAGAGCGACTGGCCCGTGAGCGCTGGCGCGCCGACCGTCAGTGGCATCGCGCCCGCGCACGCGCCGTTCGCGGGGAGCGGCGCGACGTTGGCGACGATGTCGAAGGTGCCCATGACGGTCGGCGAGTTGGGGCTGACGGAGACGATGACGGTCTTCGGTGACAGGTCGAGGTTGTCGTTGGTGAGCGTCGTGGGCGTGCTGCCGCTGGCGTTCGCGTCACAGCTCGTCGCGCTGCAGCTCGAGAGCAGGCGCACCGCGTGGCTCACGGGCGCGCTCCCCGTTGGCGTCACGGTCAACGAGAGTCGGTTCCGTGCGGGAACCGTGACTGTATAGAAGAGCTGCCCACCGGCACTCAGCGCGCAGGCCGTGCTCTCGGCGCCACCAGCGGCCGAGTTCTGACCTGTGATGGGCGAGCCTGGCGTGAGCGCCGTGGGCGTCGCGCACGACGCGTTGGGTGCCTGGGCCACGGCCACCGCGGTCAAGGTGTAGTCGCCGCCGACTGCGGGGAGCGTGATGCCGTCGAACTCCTGAACGATGACGAAGTAGGTGCCCGGCGCGAACACGCGATCGATGCGGCTGGAGCGCACGGTGCCTGCCTCGTCGTCGTTGCAGGCGAGGTCCGTCGTGTCGTTGCACGCGTTGCGCACGTTGAGCACCGTGTCGAGCGTGCCGCCGACGACGAGCGGCGCTGCGCGCAGCGTGACTCGCGTCGTGGTCGGCACGTTGAGCTGCCAGATGTCTTCGCCCTTCGTCGTCACCGCGCCGCACGTCGGCGGAGGGCTCGTACGCGTCGACGTCGTGGTCAGCGTGCCGTTGACCGACGAGTTGAGGCTGAGCGTGCCGCGAGGTGCGCACGCGATGGCTCCGCCGCCGCCAGTGCCACCACCGATGACTCCGCCGCCTGCACCACCACCAACGATTCCGCCGCCTGCGCCACCACCAACGACTCCGCCGCCTGCGCCGCCACCGACGTCGCCACCACCACCGCCACCGACAACTCCGCCGCCTGCACCACCGCCGACGACGCTTCCGCCACCTGCGCCACCACCGACGTCCCCGCCGCCACCACCAACGATTCCGCCGCCTGCGCCACCACCGACGTCGCCACCACCACCGCCACCGACAACTCCGCCGCCTGCACCACCACCGACGACACTTCCGCCGCCCGCGCCACCACCGACGCCGCCGTCATCGTCACCGCCACCAGCGCCGCCTCCAACGCCCGCGTCGTCATCACCACCACCGCCACCGACGCCCGCGTCGTCGTCACCACCGCCGCCACCCACGCCTGCGTCGTCAGCTCCGCCACCACCGCCAGCGCCGCCGCCGAGACCGCCGTCATCGTCTCCACCGCCACCGCCAATCGCAGTGCCGCCACCGGTCACGTTGGTGCCGCCGCCGAAAGCGAAGCCACCACCAAACCCGGTGCCCGGCTCACACTTATTCTGATTGCAGACGAAGCCGGCGTTGCAGTCGGTGTTGATCGAGCACTCCTTCATCGGAGGACTGCAGCCCACAACGAGCAACGTCGCGGACACAAAAGCAAATCGCATCGAAGAGCGGACCATGGTCGACACATGACCCCTCAAAGCAGGCCATCGCGCAAAAGAAAAAGGCCGGTCACCCACTCAGAGTGACCGGCCTCCAATTCGTCAGCGTCTACGAATTACGGCGTGAAGCGAAGACCCTGCGTGACGCTCGCGCTGTTGACGGTATCAAACGAGTGCTGAATCGCAGCCGAACCGGCGGCGTTCTCGACACCGATGGTTGCTTCGGCACCCGCGACGCGCGGGCCGCGCGTGCCGCCACCAGGATTGAGTTCGCAATAGTGGTACTCGATGCTGTTCGTCGTTTCGACGAACTGCGCTTGGAAGCGCAGCGTCTCGACCAATGTGCCTGACGCATAAGGCGCAACGTTGAACCACTCGATGGTCAACCGACGATCGGGCGCCGTTCCAGAAACGAGCGTGCGCACGGAGTCGGTACCCTTGTTTCGGAGATCGTCCCAGAACGGGGCGACGACGCTGTTCGGCGCCGACGCATTCGGCATCGCCACGTTCGTGTAGACGGGGCTGCCGAACGTGGTCACGGGAGTCGCAGTGTTCCACAGCTGCGCGTACCCATTCGCGTTGACAGTGAAGTGCGTGACCGGCGAGCCGAAGTACGCGAACCCGAACGGCAGCGCGACGGCGGCGCTATTGCCGTCATCGTTGTCCGCATCGCCATCGCCGTCGAACAGAGGCACGTTGACCCCGGCGGACACGTCCACACACGCCGTCGCGATGGTGCTGAGCACGTACGGAGGAGGAGGCGGCGGCGCCAGGTTGATCACCATCGAGAACGCACCAAACGGAGTAGTCCCACTGCCGTTGAAGTGGTCAACGACCAGGAAAACGGTCACCGGAGAGGCGCCAGTGTTCGTGTACGTGAGGACCTCGGCAGCACCGGAGGTGCCCAAATCGCGAGAGGCGAGGCAGGTCGTGCCAGTGAGCAAGCAATTCGAGGCTGGCGTTGCGACAAGGTACACACCGAGATCCCACGAGGTCGTCGGCGTCACCGTCGCAGTGAGTTGCTCACCCGCGCCGATGGTCACCGAGTAGACCCGATCACGGCCTGCGAACGAATAGCCGCTGCAGCCCGCAGCCGTGGCCGTCGAAGTGCCAACGTCGTTGCCGTAACCTTCCGTCGTTCCGGTCAAGGTACCCGACATGGCGATAACCTCGGCGCCCGCACAGAAGTCGCCAGGAGGAATCACTTCTGTCGTGTACGTGAGCGCGAACGCACCCGAAGTCGCAGTCGTCGAGTCAACGACCACGAAGTACGTAACCGGATCCATCGTGGTGTTTGCGACCTGCGCGGCAGCCGAAAGGTTGTTGCTCGCGCACGTCGCACCGGCCGTACCGCCATCGCTGCCGATGGCACCACAGTTGACCACGTTCGAAACGATGTTGACCGAAGGCGTGAAGCCGCTCGAAAGCGACGTGGCGTTCACATAGCCACGGAAACCAGCAGGAACCGAAATGGCGTAAACGACGTCGCCGCCGTTGCCCGAGGTGCGGCAGCCTGAAGCACCCGCCGTCGAGAACGTGTAATCGTTCATTGCGCCCACGGTGGTGCCCGTGTGCGAGCCGGGAGCGAGCGTCGTCGCCGTCGCGCAAGCCTCACCGCCCGCCGAGAACGGAGAAAGCGTGGTCGTTGTCGACGAGATCTCGAAATAACCACTGCGCGCCGAAGTGGTAACGTTGGCATCGACCACGAGCGTGTACGTCTTCGCTGCACTCGACACGTTGTTCAAAGTCACAGACTCAGAAGTGCCTGTAGCACCCGCGCTGGCACCCGCGACGCACACGGCGTTTTGAGTACCGCCGTCCACGCCGAGCGTGCCGCAGTTGGCCACGCCCTCGATGACGTTGATGACGGGATTGTAGGCAGAATTCGGTGACACGACGACGGTAGCCGCCGTCATCGCCGGAACTTCGACGTTGAACGTGCGATCGATCGACGTGTTCGAGGCGACGCAGTTGTTGCTCGCGGGGAAGCCGAAGTTGCTCACGCCCGCGTCGGTAGACGAGGCGTAGACCTGACCAAGCGTCAGCGACGGCGCGTCTGCGCAGGTAGTACCGCCAGCAATCCGAGCAGGGGCTGGCGAGAACGCGACCCGGAGGCCGAACGGACCCGAACCAGAGCTGTAGCCGTCGACGAGCAGGAAGTAGTCCTTCGCGGGGCCGACGTTGTCGAAACGAAGGACTTCAGGAGTGCCATCGACACCTGCGAGGCACGAAATACCGACCGTTCCTGCGTCTGCCGCCGTGTCGTAAGTGCCGCAGGTCGAGACAGAATCGACGAGGTTGAAAACAGCGTCCCACGAAGTGGAGGTGCCACCATCAGCGTTGAGCAGGCTGGCTGTCAGTCTCGTGTCGGCCGGAACACTCACGACGTACGCGACGTCAGGCGCAGTGGCACTCGCGAGCGAGAAGGAACCCTGGCATCCGTTGACGTCAAGAAAGCGCTGGTAGTTCGGTGCACCTACCGTGGTGCCCTGAAAGACACCCTCGTTCACGCGAACCGCCGATTCACAGACATTCACGAGAGTGCTGCCCGTACCGCCGCCGGTCGCAGTGCCGCCGCCCGTGGGATCACCACCGCCGGTCGCAGTGCCGCCGCCAGTCGCAGTGCCGCCGCCCGTGGGATCACCACCGCCCGTCGCAGTTCCGCCGCCGGTCGCCGTGCCACCACCGGTCGCCGTGCCGCCGCCGGTCGCCGTACCGCCACCGGTCGCCGTGCCACCGCCGGTCGCGTCGCCGCCGCCAGTCGCCGTGCCGCCACCCGTCGCCGTGCCGCCGCCAGTCGCCGTGCCACCGCCGGTCGCGTCGCCGCCGCCCGTCGCCGTGCCGCCACCAGTGGCCGTGCCGCCGCCCGTCGCCGTGCCGCCACCAGTTGCCGTGCCGCCGCCCGTCGCCGTGCCGCCACCGGTCGCCGTGCCGCCGCCCGTGGCAAAGCCGCCACCCGTACCGCCGGCTTCACACTTACCGGCGGTGCAGATTTGCCCCGTCGCGCAGTCGGTGTTCACCGAACATTCTGGAGGAGTCGGGCAACCGGCCGTGAAGGCCAGCGCCGCAGAGAAAACTGCGAGGCGAAAGGTAGTTTTTTTGAGCATTGGTGGGGCGAGATAGCACCTCCCCACCTGATCAGGTCAACAGACTGCAACATCCTGACTGCTCACCACGCTGACGCCCGCTACTTTGGCTTCTCTCCATGACGGCTCGTTTGAAGGTCCTGCAGTCGATCTCCGAAGTCACCGCCGCCCAGTGGAACGCGTTGTTACGCCCGGGTGACGCGCCAGTTTTGCGCTGGGAATGGCTGCACGCGATGGAGTCCTCCGGCTCCGCGTCGCCTGAACATGGCTGGGTCGCGACGCATTTCACGTTGTGGAACGACGACGCGCTCATCGCCGCCGCGCCCGCCTTCGAGAAGCACCACTCCATGGGCGAGTACGTCTACGACTTCGGCTGGGCGCAGGCCGCGCAACAGGTCGGCGTCGCCTACTACCCGAAGCTCCTCGTCGGCCTGCCGCTCTCGCCGCTCACCGCGCGCCGCTTCATCACCGACGACCTCACCCACCGCGACACCCTGCTCAAGGCGATGACTGACTTCGCGCGAGCCGAAGCGTTCTCGTCGTTGCACGTGCTCTTTCCTCCAGAAGCCGAAGCCCAGGCCCTCGAGCACGATGGCTTCTTTCGCCGCAGCACCATGCAGTACCACTGGCGTAACCCCGGCTACGCGACGTGGGACGACTTCCTCACGCGCTTCGACAGCAAGCGGCGCAACCAGCTCAAACGCGAACGCGGCGCCGCCGCGACCCAAGGCATCACGCTGCGCACCGTGCGCAGCCACGAGCTCACCGAAGCCCACGCCGAGCTCGCGTGGCGCTTCTACGAGGCGACCGCCAGCCGACATGCATGGGGTCCCATTCAATTGAACCGCGCGTTCTTCCACCTCGCGTTCGCCGCCATGCCCGACGCCATCGAGCTCGTCGTCGCCGAGCGCGCAGGCAACGTCATCGCCGGCGCGTTCAACCTGCACACGCCGACACATCTCTATGGTCGCTACTGGGGCTGCTTCGAAGAGCACCCGTTCCTGCACTTCAACGTGTGCCTGTACCACTCCATCGACGACGCCATCGCGCGTGGGTTGAAGGTCTTCGAGCCCGGCGCCGGCGGCGAACACAAGATCGCCCGTGGCTTCGAGCCCACGGAGATCCACTCTGTGCACCGCGTCTTTCACCCGCGCCTCGACGCCGCGCTCAAGGCACACACGAAGCGTGAACGTGCGCAGGTGCAATCGCTGACGTCACACGGCGCCGAGGTCGCTGGCCTCAAGCCCTGGATTCCGCGCACCTGAAACGTCATCTGCTAGAAGGCGCTGCGCCGTGCTTCGCCTGTTCTCCCTCATCACCTTCAGCGTCTGTTTCTCCGCGTGCGGCGTGGCCGCGTTCGCCGGCAGCACGTTCGAAGGCGACTCCGAAGGGTGGACGCTCTCGAACAACGGAGCGCTCACCGCGCCCTCGTTGCTCCGCGAAGGCGGTAACCCGGCCGGTCATCTCTGCGGTCGAGACGAAGGCAACGGCGACATCTGGTACTTCGTGGCGCCCCGAAAGTTCCTCGGAGACGCGCGCAGCAGCTACGGCACGCGCCTCACGTTCGATCTCAAGCAGGGCAACATCTTCAACCAGATCCGCGGGCGCGACGTGGTGCTCAACGGTGGTGGCCTCGCCATCGCGTGGAACCTGCGCTTCGCCCCGGGGATGGACTGGACGCCCTACTCCGTGTCGCTCGACACCACCTCGCCGTGGCACATCGACGAGCCGACCGGTGACCCGCCGCTCGCCAGCGAGAGCGACGTGCGCACGGTGCTCGGCGACCTGCGCAGCCTGCGCATTCGTGGCGAGTTCTACGACGGCCTCGACGACACCGCGTGTCTCGACAACGTGTACTTCGGGCGCGAGTGATGAAGCACGAGTGCACCATGTGTGGCGCGTGCTGCGTGGCGCCCGACATCGCGGCGCTCGACAAGCCACTCGGGCTTCGCTGCCCGAACCTCGGCCCCGACTCGCGCTGCCTCGCGTACGAAGCGCGCCCGGCGGTCTGTCGCAGCTACTCAGCCGACGCGCTGTGTGACGCCATCGCCGCGCCGACCCTCGACGAACGCGTCGCGAAGTACCTCGCGCATTTCGGCTTGAGCGAAGAGGCGGCGCAGGTGAAGGCCAGCGGCATCACGTCACGCGCGAAGTTGCTCGCGAAGGCTCAAGCCGCGAGCGCCCGGTTGAGCTGAGCCACCAACGGCGCCAGCTCGCTCTCGGCCAACTGCGCGAGCCCTGAATTGCTGCGCAGCGCCTCGTCCATCGCTTCGCTCGAGCCACGCAGCGGGTTGGCGGCGATGAACGCGGCCTCCAGCGCACCGGCGGCGGCGCCTGTCTCGAGCACGAGGTGCAGCTCCGCCTGCTCGAGGCGTCGCAGCACGACTTCTTTCGCGTGACGATCGTGCGCGCGCAGCACCGCACCAGAGAGCGCCGCGGCTGACTCAGCGAGCACGTCGAGCATCGGCACCACCAGCATGCGCACCGAATCGACCGACGCCGTGCCGCTCTCGGCCGCCTCTTTCAAGTCGGTGCGCAGCGCCAACATCGCGCGCTTGGTCTCAATCGTCACGTGACGCCACGCGGGCATCGTCGTGAACACGTCGAGGTCCTGGTCGACGTTCTCAGCGAGCACGCTGCCGTCAGTCGCGACCTCGAGCCGTTGCAGAATGGTGTGCCGCAGCGTCGCGCCGGTGTTGCGGAAGCTCAACGCGCGCAGCACTTCTTGCGCCCAGCCGGGGACGACCTCGTCACGAGAGACCGCGCCGAGCGCCCCGGCAGAGAGAAAGACGGCGTCACCCACGCGCCCGCGCATGCCGGCGCGCAGGCGCTGCAGCTCACCGAGCAACCGCCACGGGCTCGAGAGCAGCTCGGGTTGTTGAATGAGCGTGCCGACCTCCGTCACCTCACGTCGCAGCAACGGCGAGATGGCGCGAAAGGCGGCGGCCGCTTCGAACTCGGTGCGCTGCTCGGTCTCGACCCCGAAGATGACGGTCTTCTTCTTGAGCGGAGGAAACGCGACGTCGATGACGGCGCACAGCTCGTTGACCGCCACCACGGTGTCGCCGACCGCTGGCGCCATGCGCTCCCAGAGCTCGAGGTCGGCAGAGCCCTCGGTGGCTTCTTGCGGCTCGAGCGCGACGAGGTTGATGCCGCCGAGCCGCTCGATGGTGCGCGCCGCCGCGACCAGCACGTCCATCAGCCGCGCGGCGAGCTCGCGATCAGAGATGCCCTCGACGAGCGCCAGCAGTGCAGCAGGCAGGTCGGAGTGGGTCTGGGCCTTCATGGCCTGCGTATTACTCCGATGTCGTCAGCGGCGCGCGAGGCGAACGAGGCCACGAATGATGCGCACTACGCCGACGGCGATGGCGCCTGTGGCCACGACATAGCGACCACCGTTCGACGCCGCCTGCACGGAGATCGCCGTGACGCCGAGGCCGATGACCAACGCCACGGTGCCGATGGCGAAGTCCGCTGCGGGGCTCGCGGGCGTGGCTTCGACGGGCGGGCCATGCAGGCCCCGTTCATTGGGAGGCACGAGAGGAGTCGCGCCGGTGACCGTCTCGCGTGCGACGTCGAACGCGGCGAACGCGATGGCCGCCAGCGCCGCGCTGTTGATGAAGCCGATGGCGGGCATGACCAACCCGTAGAGGCCACCCGAGCGGAGGTCGGGCGCGACGAGGCCCGACGACACCACGACCTGCAACGCCGTGCGCGCGAAGGTGAGCACCAGCACCACACCGCCCACCGCAATCGCCCACGCGTGGCGCGGCCTCGCGAGGCTCGCCAGCACCCACACGATGCAGCCCCGCTCGACGAGCGAGAGCAGCACCATGCCGTACCGACCAACCGTCGACCGGCCGTCGCCGAAGCGAAACAGCAACTCGAACGAGAGCTCGACGACCGAGCTGACGGCGATGAGCGCCACCGTGGCCCACAGCAAGCCCGGCGGGTCGACCGCTGTCGCGGCGCGCCCGAAGCCCACGGCAATCAGCGCCGCCGTGCCGAACCAGCACAACGCAAAGACCAGCGCCGTCGAATTCCAGAAGCCGGGCACCACGCGGTTCAAGACGCTCGTCAGCAGATAGATGACGAGGTTCGCGCCGAGCCCACAGAGCACCAGCAGCAGCCCTGACGACGCCCTCGACGAGTCGACGATTCGCATGTGCGGTGAGCATCACCCCAGAAGCGCTGCGCGCATGCAGAAACTTCACGCTACAAGACGGCGCACATGCAGGCCTTCCTCGACGCGCTCGCCCGTGATTTCCCCGCCGACTTCGCTTCGCGCGAGCCGAGCGATCTCGCCACCTACGGCAAGGACTGGACGAAGGTCTTCACGCCCGCGCCTTCACTGCTCGTGCGCCCGCGCAGCACCGCCGAGGTCGCGGCGTTTCTCAAGCTCGCCTCGCAGCACGAAGTTCAGGTGGTGCCGTCGGGGGGCCGCACCGGGCTCTCGGGTGGCGCGGTGGCGCGCGCGGGTGAAGTGGTGCTCTCGCTGGAGCGAATGCGCGCGATGCACGCCGTCGACCCGCTCGCGCTCACCGTGCACGTCGAGGCCGGCGCCATCACCGAGGCCGTGCATCACCACTGCGCCGAAGCCGGGCTGACCTGGCCCGTCGACTTCGCATCCAAGGGCAGCAGTCAGGTCGGCGGCAACATCGCCACCAACGCCGGCGGCGTGCGCGTCATTCGTTACGGGCTCACGCGGCAGTGGGTGTTGGGGCTCACCGTCGTCACCATGACGGGCGGAGTGCTGCGGCTCAACGGCGCGCTCGAAAAGAACAACACCGGCGTCGACCTCCGTCAGCTCTTCATCGGCTCCGAGGGCATTCTGGGCGTCATCACCGAGGCGACGCTCAAGCTCACGCGGCTGCCCGAGAAGGTCGACGTGTTCCTCTTCGCGCTCGAGTCGCTGCAGGCGGTGCTGCGGTTGTTCGAAGAAGCGCGCCGCGGCCCGTTCACGGTGATGGCCTTCGAGTTCTTCACCGACGCGTGCAGCAAGCGCCTCGAGCAACATCGCGGCGTGCGGCCTCCGTTCGACGGCACGCACTCGTACTACGTGCTGCTGGAGGTCGAAGCGGCGCGCGACATTGACAACTGGTTGTCAGGCTTGTTCGAGAAGAACCTCGTGGTTGATGGCACGCTCGCGGCCGATGAAGGCCAGCGCCGCGCGTTGTGGACGTTGCGCGAGGGCATCAGCGAGTCGTTGTCTGCGACGGGGCTGCCACACAAAAACGACATCGCCTTGCCGATTTCGCAACTGCGCTGGTTCACCGCGAGCTTCGAGGAGCTGGTCCGCGAGCGCTACCCCGGCTGGGAGCTGTGCGTGTTCGGCCACATCGGCGACGGCAACCTGCACGTGAACGTCATGAAGCCCGACGCGCTGACCAAAGAGCAGTTCCTCTCGCGCGTGCACGAGGTCGACCGCGACATGTTCGAGCTGGTCAAGTCGCACGAGGGCTCCATCAGCGCGGAGCACGGCATCGGGTTGTTGAAGCGCGACTGGCTCGGGTACTCGCGCACGCCGGACGAAATCGAGCTGATGCGCCAGCTCAAGCGCGTGCTCGACCCGAAGGGCCTGCTGAACCCCGGCAAGGTGCTGTGAGCTGACGCGCTGGCTGCTGGTCGGTGGCGCGTGCACCGCAGAGCGGGGCGAGTCGCAGCCCCTGCGCACCTGCTCCGACGAGACCTCGACCATCACGATGCGGCTCGCGAATGACCGGCCATTGTGAGCGGCAGCGCGTTGGACGGCGTGCTGCGCGCCACCCAGACGCAGCTCGACGACGGGAGCGCAGAGCCGTTACCGATTCGAAGTGCCCGCCTCCAGCGTCGAGGTGACGTCGCGCGACGAAGGCCCACAGCCGAGCTGTCGCGACGGGCGCTGCACGGTCGAGCTCCCACCCGGCGCACCGCGCTGGCAACACACGCTCTCGTTTTCACCCGGGTACGCGCGCAGTGACGGCGGCTTCAGCTCACCGCGACAGACACTTCGGCGAGCTGCGGCTGCGAAGCGTGAACTTCATAGCGCGCGCCCGACAGGCCTTCTGGCCGCCACAACACGGTCGACGATGTTGCGCCTTCGAACATGCCGAGGAAGAACGTGTGCAACGAGCCCACGTCGTCGAAGTGCGCGACGTAGCGGTACGGCGCCACCTCATGCATCGAGACCTCGAGAAACCCGCCCACGTGCTGCTGCAACCGCACGGGCAACGTCTTCATCGCCTCGCGCAGCGAATAGCCTTCGTATTTCTTGTGCACGAGCGCGAAGCCGACCCGCCGCAGGGCCTCCGACTTCGAGACGTCCGGGTGAAGCTCCGACGAATAGAGCCCTAACCACGCCGAGAAGCGCTCGACCGAGACGTCAGGTGACGAAGCAGTCACATCAAGGCCTTCACGCAGCAGCGATTGCGCGAGCGGCGTACCGACCACACTGGCGAACACCTTCGTCACGAACTGGCCCGAGACCCTCCGCTCGAATTCCATGGTGGCGTAGGTAACGCACGAAGCGGCGCGCGCATGCCCACGCAACACTTCTTCTCATTCAGCCCATGGAGATGCGGTTCTTCTTCGGCTTCGCGATGACGGGCGCGTCGAAGCGGTCGCCGCCGCCTGCTTGTGCGCGCGTGAGTGCCGCCGTCGCCTCGCGCACCAGCCCGCCAAAGCTGACCTGGTCTTTGTTCCCCGTCGCCGGGTCGAAGCTCGCCACGCCCACCGACACCGTGCCGTTGGGAAACGAGTCGAGCGTCTTCAACTTCTTCACCACGCGCTCGGCCACCACCGTCGCGCCCTTCAGCGGCGTGTGAGGCAAGAACAACAGGTACTTGTCTTCGGCGAACGGCATCGCCACGTCGATGTCACGCAGCAGCGTCGAGAGCACCTCGAGCGACTCGGCGCGAATGGCCGCGCGCTGAAACTCGGGCGCCGCTTCACCGAGCGCGTCGCGCAGGTCGTCGAGCGAGACCACCAGCAGCGCCACCGGGTACTGGTAGCGCTTGCTGCGCTTGACCTCGAGCAGCATGTACTTCTTGAAGAAGGCCTCGTCCGGCGCGTTCACGCCCACCTGCGAGGGTTTGATCTTCAGCGTGCGCGACGGAGCGACGTTCTTCAGCGCCGCGAACTTCGCCTGCAGCTCACGCAGCTGCGCCGCCAGCGTGTTGAGCCGCGTCACCGCCTGCACGACCCCCAGCACGTGGTGTTTCTTGAGCGGCCCGACGACGAAGCCGTCAGCGCCGACTTCACGGGCCCGGTCGTGCGCGCGCTCGACTTCAGAGGCCGGGTACGCGAGCACGATGGCCGTCTCGGGCGCCTGCTTGCGGACCTGAGGCGCGAGCAGCTCGCCGTCGAACAGCTCGTTGACGGCGGCTATCAACACATCGGGAGGCCGCGCCCGCACGGTCTGCACGGCCTCGTCGACGTAGGTGACGATCTGCACCTCGGCCCACCCGTCGAGGAACTTCCTCAACGCGTTGGCGATGGGCGCCGACGGCTCGGCGATGAGAATGCGCGGGGTGTGACTCACACCTCGAGCACTTCCTTTTCTTTCTTGCCGATGACCTCGTCGACCTGCGCGATGCCGGAGTCGGTCTCTTTCTGCACCTTCTCTTCGGAGCGCTTCTTGTCGTCCTCGGTGATGACCTTGTCTTTGAGGAGCGTCTTGATCTTGTCGTTGGCTTCCTGGCGTGCCTTGCGAATGGCGACCTTGTGCTCTTCGCCGGTGGCCTTCACCTGCTTGGCGATGTCCTTGCGGCGCTGCTCCGTCAGCGGAGGAATCGGGAGGCGGATGATTTCGCCGTCGTTCTGCGGCGTGAGGCCGAGGTTGGCCTCGAGCAACGCCTTCTCGATGTCGCGCAGCACGCTCTTGTCCCACGGCTTGACCGTGATGAGGCGCGGCTCGGGCACCGCGACGGCCGCGGTCTGCGCCAGCGGCGTGGGCGTGCCGTAGAAGTTCACGCGCACCCCGTCGAGCATCGCCGCGTTGGCGCGCCCGGTGCGGATCTTGGTCATCTGCTGCTTGAGCGCCTCGATCGACTTCTTCACTGATTCCTGGAGGAACTTCACCGCATCGTCATGCGCCGCCATGTCGTGTTTCCTTTCGTGGCTTTGAGAAAAGGGTCAGGCCAACACCGTGTCGCTCGTACCCACCACCGTACCGATGTCACCGGGCGAGAGCACCGCGCGACCGATGTTGCCGGGCGCGGTCATGTCGAACACGACGATGGGGAGCTTGTTGTCCATGCACAACGAGATGGCCGTGGAGTCCATCACGTTGAGGTTGTTCTTGAGCACGTCCATGTACGAGACGGTGATGTAGCGACGCGCGTCTTTGTTCTTTCGCGGGTCGGAGTCGTACACGCCGTCGACCTTGGTCGCCTTCAAGATGACCTCGGCGTTGATTTCCATGGCGCGCAGCGACGCGGCGGTGTCGGTCGTGAAGTACGGGTTCCCGGTGCCCGCCGCGAAGATGACGATGCGCCCCTTCTCGAGGTGCCGCACCGCGCGCCTTCGAATGTAGGGCTCGGCGATCTGCTCCATCTTGATGGCCGAGAGCACGCGCGTGCTGCCGCCCAGCTTCTCGAGCGCGTCTTGCAGCGCGAGGCAGTTGATGCAGGTGGCGAGCATGCCCATGTAGTCGGCGCTCGCGCGGTCCATACCTGTCGTCGCGCCCTGCACACCGCGGAAGATGTTGCCGCCACCGATGACGATGGCGACCTCGACTCCTGCGGCTTTGAGCTCGATGACTTCTGCGGCGATGCGCGAGAGCGTGTGCGGGTGAATGCCGTACTTCTCGTCACCCATCAGCGCCTCTCCTGAAAGCTTGAGGAGGATCCGCTTGTAGCCGCCCGTCTTCACTTGGGTCGCCATGGCGAACGCGGCTTACCGCAAAGCCGCGATCATCGACGTGATTTTTCCGCGCCCGCTTACGGGCTGGCGCTGGCTTCAGCTGATGCCTCGGAGAACAACGCGTCAGTCGACGGCACCTTGCGCGGGCGACCCCGCTTCTTCGGCGCGTCGGCAGCAGGCATGAGCGAGGGCTCCGTGGGGTTCGTGCTCGGCGGCACCACGCGGCGAATCTTCGGCAACGAAATGCTTGCCACCTTGCCGCCCAGCACCTCGTCGGCTTCCGCGAAGACCTTCAGGTACGAGAGCAGCCGGTGGCCCTTCTTCAGCAACGTCTCGTGCTCGTCGTCGAGCGCGCTGCGCACCGCCTGCAGCTGCGCTTCGATGTGCATCAGCTCGAGGTGCCGCTCTTTCACGCGCGCCACGTCGTCCTGCAGGCTCACCGCGTCCATGTCGGGGAAGCGCACGTCGGGCAGTGACGAGAACAACTGCAGCAAGCGCTGCAGCTCAGGCGGCAACAGGTCGGTGTCGGAGGTCATGCGCGCATCATAACTGAACACTCGTTCAGCACCAAGAAAGCAGCGCATGAAAATGACTCGGGCGAGCCGGAAGTGAATCCGACCCGCCCGAGGTGAAACGAAACGAGCGTGACTCAGCTCTTGAGCGTCGCGGCGACCTCGGCGGCGAGGTCGGTCTTCACCTTCTCGATGCCTTCACCCACTTCGAGGCGGCCCACGCGGCCGATGGACAACGTGGCGCCGACCTTCTTGCCGGCTTCGGCGATGAGGTCCTTCACCTTCTTGCTGTCGTCCTTCACCCAGAGCTGATCGACGAGGCAGTTGTTCTCGTAGAACTTCTCGAGCTTGCCGCCGATGATCTTCTCCCACATCGCTTCGGGCTTGGTGATCTGCTCGCGCTTGACGATCTGCTCGAGGGGAACCTTCTCGAGCTTGCCGGAGATCTCGACCATCAGCTTCTCGGCGTCTTCGGTGCGGAGAATGCCGGTGCGCGCCGGGCCGTCTTTGATGGTGAAGCGCCAGGTGTTCTGGAGCTCGTCTTTGTACAGGCGCGTCTCCTGCTCGATGGTCGCCGCGGGCACCTGATCTCGGGTGACCCACTGGGGCTTCATCGCGGTGAGCTGCATCGCGAGCTCGCTGGCGAGCGCCTTCGTGTCGGCGTTGTTGCTGCCGAGGATCTCGACGAGCGCGCCGATCTTCTCGTTGGAGTGCAGGTAGCTGCCGACGGCGCCCGCGCCTTCGACCTGAATGCGCGAGAAGCGACGCACCGTGAGCTTCTCGCCGATGGTGGCGATCTTCTCGATGACGTGCTCGCCGACCGTCTTGCTGCCTTCGAACGCCTGCGCGAGCAACGCTTCGATGCTCGCCGGGTTGTGCTGACCGACGTGCTTCACGAGGCCGGCGGTGAGCTTCACGAACTCGCCGTTCTTGGCGACGAAGTCGGTCTCGGCGTTCACCTCGACCAGCACGCCCAGCTGCGCGTCGTCAGAGACCGCGAGGCCAATGAGGCCTTCAGCCGCGACCCGGTCGCCCTTCTTTTCGGCCTTGGCGGCGCCCTTCTTGCGGAGAATCTCTTCAGCCTTGACGAAATCGCCGGCCGACTCCGTGAGGGCCTTCTTGCAGTCCATCATGCCCGCGCCGGTCTTCTCGCGGAGTTCCTTCACCATCGCAGCGCTGATCTCAGCCATGTGTGTGCTCCTTCAAAAGCTTCGTTGAAACAAACGAGGCGCCGACTCGGGAAAAAACGAGCCGACGCCTCCGAAAAAGACGACGGGGGACCGAATTACTCGGCCTTCGCCTCAGGCGCGGCGGCGGGCGCAGCTTCGGTGGCGACCGGCGCGGCCTCGGGCTCAGCGGCGGCAGGGCCACCACGGTGCTCGACGACAGGGCCACGGCCTTCACGGCGCGGGGCGCGGCGACGGTTGTCGTCGCGATCACCACCACGGCCACCACCTTCACGGCGGCGGCTCTCTTCCTGCGCGTCGCGGTCAGCGGCGCCCGAGGCGCGGTAACGAGCGGCACCCTCGAGGGCGGCGTCGGCGATCTTGCCCGTGAAGAGCTTGATCGAACGGATCGCGTCGTCGTTGCCGGGGATCACGTAGTCGATGCCTTCGGGATCGCAGTTCGTGTCGACCAGGCCGAGCACCGGAATGCCCAGGCGGTTGGCCTCGTGCACGGCGAGCGCTTCCTTCTTGGGGTCGATGACGAACACCGCGCCCGGGAGGCGGCTGGTGTTCTTGATGCCGCCGAGGTTCTTCTCGAGCTTCTCGCGCTCACGCTCGAGGCCCGCGACTTCCTTCTTGGGGAGGCGCGCGTAGGTGCCGTCTTCCGCCATCGTCTCGATGGCCTTGAGGCGGTCGATGCCCTGCTTGATGGTCTTGAAGTTGGTCAGCGTGCCGCCCAACCAGCGGTTGGTGACGTGGTACTGACCCGAGCGGCTCGCCTCTTCACGAACCACGTCCTGGGCCTGCTTCTTGGTGCCGACGAAGAGCACCGTGCCACCGCGCGCGGTGACGTCCGACACGAAGCGGAGCGCGGCGCGAGCCAGCACCACCGTCTTCTGCAGGTCGATGATGTAGATGCCGTTGCGGGCGCCGAAGATGTACGGCTTCATCTTGGGGTTCCAGCGCTTGGTCTGGTGACCGAAGTGCACGCCGGCTTCCAGCATCTGGCGCATGGTGATGCCGCCAGCGGGGGCCATCTGCTGCTGCTGCTCGTTCTGCTCGCTCATGTTCGACTGTCTTTCGTGCTGCGTTTTGGTTGTTCCGCCACGTGCCCGTGGTGCTTCGTAAAACTCCGGCATCGACTCCCGACACCATGTCGAGAGCACCGTGGCCGGCGTGGCACGTGTGAGTATTTTTGCTGCTGCTCGGGGCTCCTTTTGAGAGCGGCGAACGAGGGGCGTGTAACAGACGCTTTGAGGCGATCGCAAGCTTCTGGATCAGCCAAGCGACTACAATAGTTACAAGTAGTTATGGCCACGAACATCCAACGAACGCCAACCCGCACTGGACGCGCGCTTGGAACACGTGCTGCGCGCGAACGTCTCGCGCGCAGCACCCGCCACTTACTTCTTCCTGTGGATTCGGCAGCGCCTGAGTGGAAATCCGACCAAGCCGTAGTCCGCAGCGTACAGACGGCGTTTGGCCCAGTGATTCCAGACAGACGCGGCGAACCAACACCCGCATGTCTTTTTCTTCATCGTGAATCTCACAGTGAGAATTCACCGCGCACGAACCCTTGACGATTCGAACGGGCCCCTCTCGGGCTGGTGAAGTCGCGGCGAATGCAGTACGAGATGAGTCGTTCAGTTACTCTCTCGCCCCCAAGGCGACCGGGGCCTGGCGGAAGTTGCACCTTCCGTCAGGCTTCTTCTTTTTCCTGCCCTCCTTTGTCGTCCGAGAATTCCGCGAGATTTTCCAAATATCGGGAAAGTCTCTGCGCCTCCGCACGAGTCAGATCGCGGGGCAGACTCAGCTCCACATCGAATGAAGGTCGAAGCGGCAAGACATACCGAAGCGCTGCGGACGGAACAGTTTTAACGTCCACTGGCTTGCTGTCCGGCGCAACGCGTTTGGGCTCGCTTGCCTCGACACCGCGACCGGGTTTCCATCCAGCCTTCGTCCGAGAACTCTCGAAGTCCGTCAGAACCCGCTTAATCCTCGCGCGATATGACGCGAGAGAACTAGCTGACACCTGCGGATTTAGATTTTGATAACGCAGTAGCAAATCGTCGATATCATTCAGGACTTCTCCGATTGTCAGGTCGACACCTACCGTCTGGATTTGTGCGAGAGCCGCGATGGAATTCGCAGCCACCGACGCCTTGTAATTTCCGAGCTTCTTCTGTTTCTCGACGAACTCGCGAGCGTCTGACAGCTTCAATTGGAGGGTGGTGCTCATGGACGTGATTATCCACGCCCGATCGCCGGATGTCAATCCGGATAATCCGACCCATCCGTTCCTCGGATATTAGGACGACGCAAAGACGAGCGGAAGTGTGACCTGACTAGTGCGCTTCGTCTTCGGGAACGTCTGCTGGCTCAACGCCTTGAGCACGGTGTTCACGAACGGCTGCAAGGGTGAGAGCGAACGCAAGGTGTCCGCGAGAACGCGCGCGTTTTCCACGCGGCCGTTCTTCACCGTGAACCCCAGCGACAGCAGCCCCGCAACCTCGAGCCCGTCTTCCAACAGCGGCCCAATCGCGCCCGTCACTTCATCAATCGCCTGCTGCAGCGCCTTCGTCGACAACGGCCCTTCGATGAACGGCCGCGGCTGCACGAACCAGCCATGAATCACCAGGCGCCCCTCCGTGGGGTCCATGCTCCCGTCGACGCGCCGCACGCCATGGGGAATGCGCGGGTCGAAGGTCACCAGGCGGTTGAACTTCGCGGGAATCTCTTCGAGCACCTCAGGCTCTTCGACGCCGCGCGTGCTGACGAAGCCCGACCAGAAGTCGAGCACCTCGTCTTTGAGCAACAGCGTCTCGCCACCTCGAAACGTGCGGCGCTGCCACGGCGTGAGCGAGAAGACGAACGCGAGCGGGCCGTGCGGCAGGTCTCCGTGCAGGCGCTGCTCGCAGCCGTTGACGTAGCAGCTGAGCCACGGCGGAGAGACGTCGTGACAGCCCAGCGTGCGCCGGCCCCACCACACCAGCCGCTGGTGAAACGCGTCGTAGAGCCTCTTCGGGAAGTACTCCCACGCGGGCGTGCGCAGCGCCGTGTACTGGCCGGGCACGTTCCACAGGTCCCACACGAAGCGGTCGCCGGTGGCGCGCCGCGCGTCGGAAAAGCGGGCCTCGAAGTGATCTCTCAACGGCTTCGCCTCAGGAGCGAAGCCATCGACGACGAGCGTTCTCATGCCGCGGCTGCGTAGCTCAGTTGCAGGTCAGCACGCTGCTGTACGACGCAGCCGTGGCGGCCGACGACGAGTAATAGACGCGGCCCCACGGGTACGACGTGGCGATGGCGGCCTTGTTGCCGATGCTGCACGCGGCGTCGCCCGGGCTGCACGACGCGGGGATCTCGACCGCGGCGCCGGCCGGGTTCGCCACGCCGGTGAGGCTGAAGTTCCGCGTCATCAGCTGCGTGGGGTACGTGGGCTCGCTCTCGAAGACACGCAGCGCGGTGACCTGGAAACCGTCGGCCTTCGCGCTCACGCGGGGCCGGCTGATGGCCGTCGCGCCCGTGGCGTCGGAGCCAGACCACACCGAATAGAACGTCGCGGCGAAGTTGCTGCGCCAGAAGTACGCGCGCGAGCTCGCGGCGTATTGCACCACGAAGCTCACGACGTACGCGTCGACGCTGCTGGCGTCTTTGAAGAAGCCCACCGCCGGGTCGGCCACGGCCGTCGAGTTCACAGGTGGCGTGAACGTCGTCTCGGCCGACTTGCCGGTGCCGTCGTCGCTCATGGTGAAGAAGCGCAGGCCCGTCACCGCGGCGCGGTACGAGACACCCACCGTGCGCAACGCCGAAGTGGCCTGACACGTCTGCGTCGGCGCCCAGTCGATGACGTTGGAGTCCGCGCCGATGCCGGTGACGGCGGCGGTGTTGGCGACGAGCGTCGTCGACGTCAGCTTGGTGGTGCCCGACGTGCAGCCGGCCTCTTGAATGGACCACTCGGTGCCGTTCCAACAGGCCTCGATCTTCGCCATCTTGATGCCGGTGCCGTTCTCTCTCCAGATGAGCGTGGCCTTGCGGCCGTTGCCGCGCACGAGCCGCAGCGAGTCGAGCGTGGCGGTCGTGGTGGTGCGGAACTCCGTCCACTTCTGGGCGCGCTTCACGCCCGTGACGTCGAGGTAATAGAGGTCGATTTCTGCGTTGTTGTACGACCACACCCCGGCGACCAACCAACCGTCACCGGCCTGCGCCAGGTCGACATCGGCGTACGGGAGCGTGATGGCGCTGCTGGTGTCACCGTTGAACGTGCCGTCAGCATTCAGGCGACGGAAGGTGACGCCCGACACGGCCCCACCGGCCATCACCATCGCGCCGCCCGCGAGCGCGTCGGTGCCCGAGCCCGCGACGCCGCCCTGACAGCTGGCGCTCGAGTAGTAATACGGCTGCACCTCGATGTCGGTGTACGTGGCCGAGTTGATGGTGGCCGTCGCCGACAACGTCGGCTCGTCGATGATGCCGTCGCAGTCGTTGTCGAGCCCGTCGCACGCCGCGGCCGTGGGGCTGCCCGCCGTCGCGTTGCACACCACGCCGGTGCCACCGGCGTTGCAGACGTTGGTGCCGTTGCGCAGGCACACGCCTACGCCCGCCGAGCACGTGTTGCCGAGGCCAGCGAAGCCGTTGTCGACGACGCCGTTGCAGTCGTTGTCGAGCGAGTCGCAGGTCTCGGGCGTCGAGAAGATGACCTGCGGGCAGACCAGAGCGCCCGACGCGCACGTCAACGTGCCGCGCGCGCATTCGCCCTGTCGGCTGGGCACCGCGCAGTTCGCGCCGCCACCCGGGTTGCCTTCGTCGACGCCGTTGACGCAGTTGTCGTCGAGCCCGTTGCACACCTCGGTGGCGCCCGGCCTGATGTTGGCGTTGGTGTCGTTGCAGTCGCTGTTGTTGGTGACGCGCCCCGCGACGGCCTGACACGACACGATGGCCGCCGGAGACGCCGCGCCGTAGCCGTCGGTATCCGCGTCGACCCAGTAGCTCTGCGTGGGCAAGCCTTCGTCGATGCCACCGACGCAGTTGTCGTCGATGCCGTTGCAGATTTCAGCGCGGCCGGGGCGGACGTTGGGGTTGTTGTCGTTGCAGTCGGTGTTGTTCGTCACCTTGCCGCTGACCGCCGCGCACGAGGCCTGTGCCGTCGAGCCGGCCGCTCCGTACCCGTCGCTGTCGAGGTCAGGGTAGTAGTTGAGCACCGCGAGGCCCTCGTCGATGGTGCCCGAGCAGTTGTCGTCGATGCCGTTGCAGATCTCGGTCGCGCCCGGCTTGATGGCCGCGTTGTTGTCGTTGCAGTCGGTGTTGTTCGTCACCTTGCCGGCGACCGCGCTGCACGACGCCTGCGCCATGGCGGCGCTCGAGCCGAACCCGTCGGAGTCGGCGTCGGGGTAGTAGTTGAGCGTCGCCACGCCGTTGTCGATGGAGCCGTCACAGTTGTCGTCGATGCCGTTGCACTGCTCCGTGGCGCCGGGGTTGATGCTCGCGTTGGTGTCGTTGCAGTCGGTGCGGTTGGTGACGTGGCCGCTCACCGGGCCGCATGACACCACGGCCGTCGCGCCGACCGCGCCGTAGCCATCGAGATCTGCGTCGCGGTAGTAGTTCGCCGTCGGCAGGCCTTCGTCGATGCCACCCACGCAGTTGTCGTCGATGCCGTTGCAGATTTCGGTGCGGCCGGGGTTCACCGCGGCGTTCGCGTCATTGCAGTCGTTGTTGCTGGTGACGCGCCCGGCGATGGGGGCACACGCGCTCTGCGCAGCAGCAGACGCCGAGCCGTACGAGTCGCCGTCTCCGTCGGGGTAGTAGTTGGTGAACGTCAACCCGTCGTCGACGCCGCCGACGCAGTTGTCGTCGATGCCGTTGCAGATCTCCGTCGCGCCGGGCTTCACGCTGGGGTTGCTGTCGTTGCAGTCGGTGTTGTTCGTCACCTTGCCGACGACGGGCGCGCAGGCCGACTGCGCCGTCGCGGAGCTCGCCCCGAAGCCGTCACCGTCAGCGTCGGTGAAGTACTGCAAGAAGGTCAGCCCGTTGTCGATGCCGCCCACGCAGTCGTCGTCGATGCCGTTGCACACCTCCGTCGCGCCCGGCTTCACCATGGGAGACGCGTCGTTGCAGTCGGCGTTGTTCGTCACTTTTCCCGCGACCGGCATGCACGCCGATTGCCCGGCCGAGCCCAGCGCGCCGAAGCCGTCACCGTCGGCGTCGGGGTAGTACGTGGCGAAGGGCAGCCCTTCGTCGACCTGCATGTCGCAGTCGTCGTCGAGGCCGTTGCAGACCTCGGGCGCCATCGGCTTGATGCTCGCGTTGGCGTCGTTGCAGTCGTTGTTGTTGAGCACCTTGCCGGCAATGGGAGAGCACGAGCTCTCGGCAGCAGCGGCGGCGTCACCGAAGCCGTCACCGTCGGTGTCGGGGTAGTAGTTGGCGTACGAGATGCCGTTGTCGACCTGACCGTCGCAGTTGTCGTCGACGCGGTTGCACAGCTCGGTGGCGCCGGGCTTCACGGTGGGGTCGGCGTCGTTGCAGTCAGACGGGTTGGTGACGCGGCCCATCACGCTGGTCTGGCACGAGTTGACCGGCGTGGTGTTCGCCGCGCCGAAGCCGTCGCCGTCAGCGTCGGTGTAGAAGTCTTGAAACGGAATGCCGTTGTCGAGCGTGCCGTCGCAGTCTTCGTCGATGCCGTTGCAGATCTCAGCGGCGCCGGGGCGAATGGTGGCGTCGGTGTCGTTGCAGTCGCCCATCTGCGTGACGCTGCCCTCCGGAGGGCCCTTGCAGCCTTCGCCCGTCTTCACGGAGCCGACGCCGTCGCCGTCTTCGTCGCGGTAGTAGCTGACGATGGGCAGGCCTTCGTCGATCTGCCCGTTGCAGTTGTCGTCGAGGCCGTTGCACAGCTCGAGCGCACCCGGGTACGCGCTGGCTTCGTTGTCGTTGCAGTCGATGTATTGCTGCGCCTGGCAGTCACCGGTGCCCGCAAAGCCGTCGCCGTCGTTGTCGAGGCACGTGGTGCGCGGCAAGAGCGCGCCGGCGTCGACGGTGGGCGTCAGCGGCGGGTCGGACTTTCCACAAGCCACGAGACAGACGCTGAGCGCGACACTCACTGCGAGACTGCGAATCATTCAGTGACTCCCCGGAACAGGCGGGCCGTGTACCCGATGCAGGAAGGTGTAGGCAAACCGACGACGTGGGGCGGTTGCGCTACAAGGTGACGGTGCTCCTCTTCATCGAAAACCACGACTCGTTCTCGTGGAACGTCGTTGCCTCGCTGCCGTTTTCGCGCGAGCAAATACGGGTGGTTTCGGCGCGCGATGCGCTCGCTGCGATGGCGGAGCTGGAAGATTCCGATGTTGTGGTGATGGGCCCCGGCCCGACGGACCCGGTTCGTGCCGGGTTGGTCGAGCTGGTGCGAGAGATCGCCCGCCGTCGGCTGCGTTTCGTTGGCGTGTGTCTGGGGCACCAGGCGCTGGGGCTGGCCTTCGGCGCCACGTTGATTCGCTCGACGCCCGCGCATGGAAAGCGAGCGATGGCTCACTTTGATGATGGGCGCGCGCTGGAGGTGATGCGGTACCACTCGTTGTCGTTGAGCGACGTGAAGGCGCCGCTGCGGGTGACGGCGCGCCTCGACGACGGCACCGTGATGGCGGTCGAGCACGAGTCGTTGCCGATGGTGGGCGTGCAGTTTCACCCTGATTCGTTCGGTACGCCGAAAGGCCGTGAGCTCCTCGCGTCTGTGCTCGGAAGACGCGGGGCTTCACTTGAACCAGCCCCTCTCCCCGGCGCTCTCCCCTCTCGAGGGGAGCGGGTTAATGAAGTTCGGCTCTCGTCGCTCACGAATGACTTCGCGCTGCTCGCGCCCGGCTACGCAGACACGGAGGCGTGGACGCTCGTCGACCTGACCCGGCCGGGCGATGCGGGGCTCTGGTTCGCGCGCGCCGAAGGTGAAGCGACGCGCGTGGCTGGCACCGCGCAGCGCGTGCGCCTGAACCTCGACGTCGAACCTGCGGCGCTCGACGTGCAACTCGACGAGACCGGGTTCCTCGACGGCGTGCGCAGCATTCGAGAGCGCATCGCGGCCGGCGACGTGTACCAGGTGAACCTGACGACGCGCGCCGCGCTGGGCCAGGTCGACGGCGCCGCCCTGCTCGCTCGGTTGTGTGCGCGTGGGGTGCCGCGCTTCGCCGCGTGGGTGAAGTCGTCGACGCTGGGTGATTTCGTCTCGGCGAGCCCGGAGCTGCTGGTCGAGACGAGCTCGCGCTGGGTTCACGTCGAGCCGATGAAAGGTACGGCGACGTCGGCCGACGTGTTGCTCGCGAGCGAGAAAGATCGCGCTGAGCTGGCGATGATCACCGACCTGCTCCGCGATGATCTGCACCAGCTCTGCGAGCCGAACTCGGTTCACGTCACCAACGAGCGCCGGCTCATCTCGCTCGCGTACGCCGTGCAGTCGGTCGCCGACGTCGAAGGCACGCTGCGCGCAGACGTCACGCTGCGTGACGTGCTCTCCGTCGTGCACCCCGGCGGCTCCGTCACCGGCGCGCCGCGAAAGGCCGCACTGCAGCTCATCGACCAACTCGAGCGCACGCCGCGCGGCGCGTATTGTGGAACGCTCGGTCTCGAAATGGGCGACGCCGCACGTTTCGCCTTGTTGATTCGCACCGCCGAGCGACTGCCGACCCACTGGCAATACGGCGTCGGCGGCGGCATCACGTGGGACTCGTCGCCCGAAGCAGAGCTCGACGAAGTGCGGCTCAAGCTCGGCGCGCTGCGCGTCACTCCTCGCTGAGCGAGAACACCAGCACGTCGAGCTGCTCCATCGTCTCGCGCATGCCGTGCTCCATGCCCGAGCTCAGCGCCGCGTCGCGCGCCTCTCTCGACGGGTACTCCTCACGAGAGACGAACTTCGTCTCGCCGTTCACGGCTTCGAAGGTCACGGTCGCAATCAATGCGCCCGCGTCGGCCATCGGCTCGAACACCTGCGTGTAGACGAGCTTCGAGTACGGCGTGACCTCGCGGTACTCGCCCGAGAACGCGATGGTGCCCTGCTCGCGCACGTTCATCACGTACCGGTACTTTCCACCCACGCGCACGTCGGCGACGCACTCGACCAACTCCGTGCCCAGCGACTTCGGAGCCCACCACCGGCGCACGAACTCGGCCTTCGTGTACGCCTCGAAGACGACGCGCGGCGGCGCCCGAAACGTGCGGCTGATGACGATTTCGCGATCTCCCTGCAGCTCCATGGTCGTTTTGTTCACGTGCACTTCTCCTTTGCTTGAAGCTCGTCGATGACCTCGTCCATCGCGTCGAAGCGCGCGTCCCAGAGTTGGCGGTAGCGCTCGAGCCACTCGTGGAGCTCACGCAACGGCGCGGCCTGCAGCTCGTACAGGCGCTGCTGACCACGCGGCTGCACGTCGACCAGGCCGACCTCTTTGAGCACCTTCAGGTGCTTCGAGACCTGCGGCTGGTTGAGCTGCAACCCGGCGACGATGTCGTTGACCGGCTTCGCGCCGCTCCGCAGAAACTCCACGATGCGGAAGCGGTTCGGGTCGCCCAACGCCGCAAAAGACGTATGCGTCATGCGGCATATATGCGCCGCACGACATATTCCCGTCAAGGACTATTCTGAAATCACCGTTTCGGCGGTGGCCGCACGGGCGGTCGCACGGCGCGCGGCGCGTTCAGCGGGTTGGGCTTGATGGCGGTGGAATGCGGGTCGTCTTCCAGCAACGAGTCGCTGACCTCGACGCTGCCTTCTTCTTCGCCGGTGGTCTCGGCGGGCTTGCGCGCGAGCATCGGGTTGCGCGTGGGAGGCGGCGTGGCGTCGTCGCGGTTGGCAGGCGTCACCTGGCGCGGCTGCGCTGGAATTCCGGGCCGCGACGGGGCGTGAACGGGCTTCGCGGGCACCTGCACTTGCACCTTGTTCTTTTCAGCGTTCTTCGCGCGCGCGTCGGCCTTCAACTTCTCTTCGAAGGCGCTCCACTCGTCTTTGTATTCAGGCGGGTCGGGGAGGTGATCGTCGCGGTGCTTGAGCGACGGCGCCCAGTGCACGCTGACGGTCTCACCGAGGCCGTGGATCATCGGCGGAGGCGGCACGCCGTAGGTGCGCGGGTCGAAGTACGCCTCGTCGAGGTCGTCGAAGCCGTAGGCCCTGGCCTTCGCGAGGAACGTGGGGAGCACGCCGGTCGGCGCGTGGTACCCGAGGATCTTGCCGTTCTCGTCTTTCGCCACGGGAATGTAGAGCCACAGATCTTGCGTGCGGTAGTCGCCCTTCTCGTTGAGCGGCAGCACTTCAGAGACGGCGATGGTCTTGCGGCTACCGTCCTGAAGGCGCTCGCAGCACACGATGAAGTTGATGGCCGAGGCCACCTGCGCGCGCACGGCGACCATCGGCAACTCGACGCCCGACATGAGGCACAGCGACTCGAGGCGGCGCAGCGTGTCGGTGGGCGTGTTGGCGTGCACCGTGGCCATGGAGCCGCCGTGGCCGGTATTCATCGCCTGCATCAGGTCGAAGGCCTCACCGCCGCGAACTTCGCCGACCACGATGCGGTCGGGGCGCAGACGAAGTGCCGACATCAGCAGGTGACCCATCGTCACTTCGCCTTTGCCGAACTTGTCAGGCGGGCGTGACTCGAAGGGCACCAGGTGTGACTGCTGCAGTTGAAGTTCAGCCGAGTCTTCGATGGTGAGGATCCGTTCGTCGTCGGGGATGAGCGACGAGAGAATGTTGAGCAACGTCGTCTTGCCCGAGCCGGTGCCGCCGGAGACCACCATGTTCAACTTCACGCGCACGGCCGACTCGATGACGCGCACCATCTTCTGCGTGATGGACCCGAACTCGACGAGGTTCTGCGGCTTGAGCCGGTCCTTGAAGAACTTGCGGATGGAGATGGTGGTGCCCTTGCGCGCGATGGGCGGAATGACGATGTGAATACGGCTGCCGTCGGGCAGGCGCGCGTCGAGGCGTGGGCGCTCGTCGCTCAGAATGCGGCCGACGAACTGGGCCATGTTTCGCGCAGCGCCGAGCAACCCTTCTTCCGAAAAGGAGACGTCGACCTTGGTGACGAGGCCCTTCTTTTCGATCCAGATGTCCGTGGGACCATTGATCATGATCTCCGTGACAGCCTCGTCATCGAGGTAGGGAAGAACGGGCTTCAAGAAGGCCCGGAGTGACTCTGTGTACATCGTCATGGCGGAGCGGATGCTACCGTACCTTCCATGGCCACGAAGAAGGTCCGCGCAGCAAAGAAGCCGGCGCCGAAGAAAGTCGTGAAGCCCGTCATCGTGGTCGAAGCCAGACCCTCGGCGCCCGCGCTGCCGTTTGAAATCGACCCGCGCAAGGTCGAGGCGTCGCTCAACAAGCTCAAAGAGCAGGTCGTCTCCATCGCGAAGAAGGGCCGCTACACGAAGGTGCGCTTCAAGTTTCGCGGCAAGCAGCTGCTGCCCGACATTCCGCTGGCGGCCGTCGTCGCCGTCGAAGGCGCCACGTTCTATTGGGCCGGCGTCTTGCGCGCGCTCGTCTTCACGCTGGCCGGGCGCGCCGTCATCGACGTCGAGCTCGTCAACGACTCTGAAAAGAAGCTCGCGGCGGGCAAAGAATCACTGCTCTCCGGTGACCTCGACGAAGCGCTCGCGCACTTCCGCGCGGCGCAAGACATGGACGAAGCGAACCCCGCGGTGCACCTGAACCTCGGCATCGCGCTCAAGTTGAAGGGCGACCATTCGGGGGCGCGTGAAGCCCTCACGCAGGCCGTGAAGCTCGACCCGCGTGGCCCGCTCGCGCACGAAGCAGAACGGTTGCTCAAGACGCTCACCACGGCGATTGTCGTGGCCTCATGAAACGCGCGTTGCTGACGTTGTGTCTGGCCGGTTGTGCTGCAGGCCCTCAGCCCATTCCCGCCGGGGCTTCGGCGGCTGACCGGCTCGCGGCCTCCGAGCGCACGCTGCTCAACGCGAAGGGCCTCACGGGCACCTTCGACATCGAATCGCAGGGCGAGAACTTCTCGAAGTTCACCGGCACCCTCGAGCTGGGTGAAGGCAACGCGCTCAAGCTCATCGCCGCCGGGAGCTACAAGTCAGACGCCGTGCAGCTCGAGCTCGACTCGCGCGACGCGACCGGGACGAACCGCTCGACCACCCGGGGCGCGTCGGTGTCGTCGCACCGCGACCCGCCGGCCGCGAAGCTGCGTGAAGCCGTCGCGCTCGGGCTCTCGCGCATGGGCTTGCTCCACAGCCTCGTGGTGCTCTCGGGAGACCGCACCGTCGACAAGGCTGAAGGCGGTGCCGACGCGTGGGTCCAGGCCGTCGACGTGAAGCGCGGCGCCGCACAGACCATCAACGAGCAGCCGTGCACGCGCGTGGAGTTCGGCATTCAGCTGAGCGGCCAACGCCTGGGTGAAGCCTCGGTGTGCATCGCCGACGCCACGGGGTTGCCATTGGCGCGCACCCAGACGGTGCATTTTCCTTCAGGCGACATGACCCAGACCGAAACGTTCACGTGGAAAGTGCAGTGACGCAGGCGCCACGGTAAAGGCCCGCGCGATGTCTGCGCGCAAGCCGGCTCTCGGCTTCATCGTCGTCACGCTGTTCCTCGACATTCTCGGGCTGGGGTTGATCATCCCCATCCTCCCCAGGCTCGTGGAGTCGTTCGTCGGCAACGACCCCGTGCAGGCGGCGTTCTACGTCGGCGGGCTCACGGCGACGTACGCGCTCATGCAGTTCTTCTTCGCGCCCATCATGGGCAGCGTGTCTGACCGCTACGGCCGCCGCGCCGTGTTGCTGGTGACGCTCGCAGGGCAGGTGCTCGACTACGTGCTGCTCGCGTTCGCGCCGACGCTGTGGTGGTTCTTCGTGGGCCGCGTCCTCGCCGGCATCGGAGGCGCGTCCATCGGCACCGCCGCCGCGTACATCGCCGACGTCAGCCCTCCTGAAAAACGCGCGCAGAACTTCGGGCTCATCGGCATGTCGTTCGGGCTGGGCTTCATCGCCGGGCCGTTGATGTCGGCGGTGCTGGGCACCGTGCAGCTGCCGTGGCTGGGCCTCGACCCGCTGCGCACGCCGTTCATCGTCGCGGGGCTCTTCACGTTGCTCAACGCGGTGTGGGGCGTCTTCTTCGTGCCCGAGTCGCTCGCGCCTGAAAACCGTCGCCCCTTCTCGTGGAGCCGCGCCAACCCCTTCGGCACCTTGCGCTACCTGTCGCGCTACCCGGTGGTGCTGGGGCTGGCGCTGGTGTGGCTCATCATCGGCATCGCGCAGCGCAGCCTCGAGAGCACGTGGGTGCTGTACACCGAGTACCGCTTTCACTGGGGCGTGAGAGAAACGGGCTTCTCACTGGCCATGGTGGGGCTCACGGCGGCCGTCGTTCAAGGCGGGCTGGTGCGCAAGCTGATGCCGAAGCTCGGTGAACGTCGCGCGTTGCTCATCGCGCTCGTCACGTCGGTCTTCACCTACGCGGCGTACGGCTTCGCCAGCGAAGGGTGGATGGTGTTCCCCGTGCTCGCCGTCGGTGCGTTCGGTGGGCTCGCCGGGCCCGCGACGCAGGGCCTCATGTCACGCGCGGTGCCTGCGAATGAGCAGGGCATGCTTCAGGGCGGCATTCTCGGCGTGGGCTCGTTGACGAGCATCATCGGGCCTCCCGTGGCGACGAACCTGTTCGGCTTTTTCATCAGCTCGCGCGCACCGTTTGCACTGCCTGGTGCAGCTTTTTTCCTCGCGTCATTGTTGACGGTGTTCGCGTTGCTGATGGCGCTGCGCACGTTCCGCCGCCTGCCTGCCTGAGTCGGGTTGCACGCGCTCGGCGTGCTCGGCTAGAGGCCTCCGACATGAAGGCGAACAACGACGAGTGGCTGAAGAACTACGTGCGCAACACGCGCGGCCGCATGTTCGAAAGCGACTTCTTCGAGTTCTTCTCGAAGGTGCACCCCGTCACCCCATTCGCCTTCTGGATTCCGGTCGCCTCGACGGTGCTGGGCTACGCGCTCTCCACGGGCCTCACCGACTGGCAGCACACGTTGCCGATGCTCGTCGTCGGGTTCTTCTCGTGGCAGTTCCTCGAGTACTTCATTCACCGCGACCTGTTTCACACCTTCCCCGGGCCGACGGCGCACGGCTTCCACCACAAGTACCCCGACGACGACACGCGGCTGGTGATGCCGCTGACGGTAAGCATCGCGCTGGGCAGCGTCATCGGCGGTGGGCTGTACTTCGTGGGCCAGCACCACTTCACGCTGCCGTTCTGGGTCGGCCTCGTTTACGGCTACCTCTGGTACGACTTCATGCACTGGTCGACGCACCACCGGAAGCCGCTGACCGCGTGGGGCCGCAAGCTGCGTGACCACCACCTCGCGCACCACTTCGCCGACCCGCACAAGAACTTCGGCCTCAGCCACATGTGGATGGACAAGGTCCTCGGCACCGACCTGAAGCGCGAGAAGAAGTGAGCATCGCCTCACCGCCGTCACTCAAGACGCTGCCCGGCATCACGCCACCGCTGCATCGGCGCCCGGCGTTGTGGGTCTCGCTGCTCGGCGTGGTGCTGGTGGCGCTGGTGGTGTGGCGCGTGGCCGCCCCCCGCCTCGACCCGCGCGTCGAGTTGCCGGTGCTCTCGAACGTGCCCGCGTTCGCGCTCGTCGACCAAGACGGCGCGGCCTTCGACTCCAGCAAGCTCGACGGCCAGGTCTGGGTCGCGAACTTCATCTTCACGCGCTGCCCCAACATCTGCCCGAAGTTCACCGCGAAGATGGGCTCGTTGCAGGACAAGAGCGCCGACGAATTGTCGGGCCTCAAGCTGGTGAGCTTCACCGTCGACCCCGACCACGACACGCCCGAAGTGCTCAAGGCCTACGGCGAAAAACACCGCGCCAACTTCGCGCGGTGGACCTTCGCCCGCGGAGAGAAGCCCGCCCTCGAGAAGCTCATTCGTGAAGGCATGCTGCAGCCCATGGACTGGGGCGACGGCAAAGACCTCAACTCCGTGGTGCACGGCAGCTACTTCGCGCTCGTCGACGGCAAGCGGCAAGTGCGCGGCGTATACCGCTTCAGCGAGCCCGGCGCGGTCGACGAAGTGCTGCGCGACGCTCGCATTCTGCTGCGCTGAAAAATACCGCTCGCGCGGCGGCCAGAAGCTGAGCCAGCATCGCCAGCGTCTCCTCGGGGGAGTTCAAGGATTCACGCAGCATGTCTGGAGCAGAGCGTCGTGAGCATGTGCGTCAACGCGTGTCGCGCGTCGAGGTGCGCGTCGCCAGTCGCGAGTCGTTGCAGGCCAGCTACCTGAGAGATCTGTCGCTCGGAGGGCTCTTCGTTCGCAGCAAGCACCCGCTGGCCACCGCGTCGGAGGTCGTCGTCGAGTTGTCAGTCGCAGGCCAGGCAGCCACGCGGCTTCGCGGCGTCGTCGTGCGGCACGAGACCAGCGACGACGGCACCCCGCGCGGCTTCGGCGTGCAGTTCTCGACCGTCGACGCCGAAACACAGCACGCGCTCGAGCAGCTCATCAGCGAGCACCAGCCCCCGGAGCCGACCGCGGGCGGCAACGAAATGGAGCTCGCCGAGATGCGCGGCACGCTCGAGGCCTACGAAGAATCGCTGGCGCTGCTGCGCGAATCTGAAATGTCGCTCGCGCAGAAGGTCGAAGAATCAGAAGCCGAGCGCGCTGTGCTGGAGCACGTCGCGCAGGAGCTCCAGACCCGCGTGGCCGAGCTCGAGACCAACCGCGACAGCATGAAGCAGATCGTCGACCGCCTCGCGCAAGACCGCGCGGCGCTGGAGCGCGTACAGCTCGAGGCCGACACGTTGCGCGCCGACCTCGAAGCCCAACGCCGCGAGAGCCTCGAGCTGGCCGCGGCGCGAGACGACGCAGCCCGCCTGCGCGCCGAGCTGCTCGAAGCGCAACGCACCGAGTACGAGCTGAGCACCGCGCGCGAAGACGCGACCGCGCTGCGCGCGCAGTTGGTGAAGGCGCAGGCGGCGCAACAGGCGCTCAAGGCCGAGCTCGCCTCGAGCCGCGCTGCCGAAGCCGACGCCGCGCGACTTGGCAACGAGCTGAACGCCCTCAAAACCGCCACCGCGAAGGTCGCCGCCGACCTGAGCACCGCGCGCGCCTCCGAAGCAGAGCTCAAGCGCATCGCCGCGGCGCTCGAGGTGCAACGGCTCAACTCGTTCGAAACCCAGGCGCAGCTCAAGGCGGAGATCGCTGCGCTGCAGGCCCTGGTGGAAGACAGCGACACCAGCGCGCTGCGCCGCGAGCTGCAGGACCTCTCGGCGCAGCTCGACGACGAGCGGCTCAAGTCCATGGCGCTCGAGCGCGCCCTGCAACGCTTCTCGCAGATGGGTGGTGTCGTCCCCCCGCGCGGGTAGGCTCCGCGCCATGCCCAAACTCGTGTTGTTCGGCGCGCTGGTGTTGTTGCTCGACGTCTTCCCCGGCAACTGTGGTGGGTGCGGCGCGTCGCCGACCATCGCCGGGCCATGTCAGACCAGCTGCGACTGCGACCCGAACATGGCGGCGCCCATTCGTTGCCCCGGCGAGTGGGCCTGCAACGCCGACCGGCGCTGCGAGTACTCCTGCGGCGAGGTCTGCGCCGACGACGGCGGCTGCAGCACGGCCGAGCGCACGTGCGATGGCGTCATCTGCAAGGCCGCTCGCACCTGTCAGTGAGAGTTAGTTGCGAAATGCGGCACCGCAGGCCTTGATCAGCCGATGCCGATTCATCTCTCCGACCTGAAGACGCGCTCGGGCTACCCGGTGGCCCGAAGTGAGTTCGTCACCGAGGTCACCGTCGCTGAGGCGCGCGCGTTCATGCAGAAGACCGCGCCGGGCTCGGCTTACGACGGCGTCGCGTTTCTCGTCGTCGGCAACGTCACGGGCATCTCGTCAGAGGTGAAGAAGGCGCTCAAGCCCGACACCACGAACCCCAACCTCGCGCCAGTGGCCATCGTGTTGAACTCCGCCATCGCGCGCATGCTCGCGGGGCTCATGATTCGCACCTCAGGCGAAGCGAGGTCGGAGTACTTCAAGACCGAAGCCGAAGCGCTGGTGTGGCTCGACGAAGCCATCGCCGGGTTTCGCGCTCAGAGCTGAAGCTTCAACGTCAACGAGATGAGGCGGCCCTCGAGCCCGCCAATCTCATGGCGGTACGCGAAGTCGATGCCGCTGCCTTCTGAGAACCAGCCGATGCCGCCAGACACGTAGTGGTGGTTCGGCTCGGCGATGCCGTCCCACTGGTAGCCGACACGAATGGGGAACGACGAGGCGATGAGCCACTCGATGCCCGCGTGCACCGCGAAGCGCGGGTCGAGCCTGTTGAAGTCCATGCGCACGTCGACGGCCGGCGAGAGCTGGTTGAAGAACTGGCCCGAAATCGACGCCGTGAAGTAGCGCGTGATGTCGTCATTGAAGACGTGAATGAGGTTGTGCCCCGAGAAGCCGAACGTCAGGTACTGAATGGGCCGCACGATGAAGCCCACGTTCATGTTCACCGAGTTGGTGGGCTTGGGGCCGAGGAGCGCGTGGTGCCGCACCGCGAGGCCCACGTGAATGATGTCGCCGAACGCGTAGGCCGTCGCCGCCGTGGTGACGTGCGCGAAGCGCCGCTCCGCGCCGCCGAACGTGGCGAAGGTGTACGAGACGCCAGCCGCGAGCTGATTGGTGGAGTCCGCCAGGCCGATTGAACCGAAGCCGAAGCCCAGGGGAATGTCCCACGAGCCGGTCGCCTCCATCTGGTAGCGCTTGTAGAGCGAGATGGCCGCCGGGTTGCCTCCGATGGCTTCGACGCCGTAGCCCAACGCCTCGTACGCGCCGCCCATCGCCATGTTGCGCGAGTGTTGGAGGTCTCTGAGGTCCGGCGTCGGCGGCGCTGGCCGCGACGGATCTTGCGCGAACGCAGCGGTCGCCAGCAGCACCATGGACAGCGTGAAGATTCTTCTCACCGTGGGCCCAAGCTCTACTACGGGTTCCGCATGCCTCTGAGTATTGTGCCGCCGATGATGAAGGCTCAGGTTGTCGCGCTCGTCACGGCGTTCATCATGCCGACCTACGGCGTGCTCAAACGCTACGCAGTCACGCGCGACGAGCAGTCGGTGACGCAGCTCAAGGCAGAAGGCGTCGCGGCGGTCTCTCCAGTGTTGGCGAAAGATGTGTCGGCCCTCCTGGGTGTCACCTGGAACAGCGGCGAACTGAACGTGAACGCGGCGCTCGCTGTGCGATTTCCGGGCCGTTGTCGGCTCGAGCTCACCTCGCCCGAATCGACCAAAGCCATCGTGGTCACCACCGCCGGTGGAAAGCGCCGTAACGAAGGCGGAGAGCTCGCCGCGCTCAACGTCGGCCTCGAGCAGGTCTGTGCCATTTTGGCACTCAAGGCCGGTGAAGACGGTGCCACACGCGACCTCCTGCTCAAGCACCTGGGCTCGCTGAAGGTCGAGACCAAGCTCGTCTCGCTCGCGCGCATGGGTGGCTCGCTGAACCAGGTCAGCTACCTCATCGGCAACAAGGCCGACGGGCAGCCGCAGTTCTGGGTCTACAAAGACAAGTTCCTCCCGGCGCGCGTCCGCTTCACCGACGACAAGGGCACCGCGTGGGACGTGCGCTTCTCCGATTACACCTCGCAGAGCACCGGCGAGCTCTGGCCGCGCGTGCTCGAGGTCTACAAAGGCAACGAGCCACAGCTGCGCGTGATGGTGCTCTCGGCCGACACCCGCGCCGACCTCTCGCAAGTGAAGTTCTGAATTCGCCGTGAGTGACGCTCTCGCCTACGCGCTCGTCGCGGTCGGGCGGCCGGTGCGAGGCGAGTACACCTACGCCGTGCCGCCTGCGTTGCAGGGCGTCCTCAAGCCCGGGCAGCGCATTCGAATTCCCTTCGGGCGCTCGACGACGCTGGGCTTCTACCTGGCGCCCGCGCCTGAACCTCCGCCGGAGGTGCGCGCGAAGCTCAAGGCCATCGAGCTGGTGCTCGACCCGGAGCCCGCGTTTCCGCCCGATGTCGTGCAGTTGGTGCGCTTCGCCGCCGCGCATTACCGCTACCCGCTGGGTGAAGCGCTGCGCGCCGCGTTGCCTCCGGGCATGACGAAGGCTGACGAGGGCAAGCAAGCGAAAGGCGACGTGGTGGTGCACGCGCGCGCGCTGCCTGCCGCGTCGCTCGACGAGCTGCGCCGCGCGCCGCAGCAACACGCGGCGCTCAGCTACCTGCTCGCCGTCGGAGGTCGCGCGCCGGTCGAAGAGGTCGCGCACGCGATTCCCGGCGCGAAAGACACGCTCAAGAAGCTGGCCGCGCGCGGCTTCGTGCAGCTCGAAGAAGAGGCCGTGGTGAAGGGCGTGCGCGAAGGCCTGCAGCAGGGGCGCCCCGACGCGCTGACGCCCGAGCAGGCCACGGCGGTCGAGACGTTGCAGGGCGCGCTCGAGCAGGGCGGCTTCGCGCCGTATCTCCTGCACGGCGTCACCGGCTCGGGGAAGACCGAGGTGTACCTGCGCCTCGTCGAGCGCGCGTTGGAGCTGGGGAAAGGCGCGCTGATTCTCGTGCCCGAAATCGCGCTCACGCCGCAGCTGGTCGGGCGCTTTCGCAGCCGCTTCGGGCAAGGCGTGGCGCTGCTGCACTCGGCGCTCAAAGACCGCGAGCGGCTCAAGCACTGGCAAGACCTGCGCGCCGGCAAGGTGAAGCTCGCGGTGGGCGTGCGCAGCGCCATCTGGGCGCCGGTGCCTGACCTCGGCATCGTCGTCGTCGACGAAGAGCACGACCCGTCTTTCAAGCAGGAAGAGAAGCTCCGCTACCAGGCGCGCGACCTGGCCGTGATGCGCGCGAAGCAGGCCGGGGCGCTCGTCGTGCTGGGCAGCGCCACGCCGTCCCTCGAGACCTGGGAGAACGCGCGCAAGGGCCGCTACGGCCTGGTGTCGATGACGAAGCGGGTCGACGACCGCCCCATGCCCACGTTGGAGCTGGTCGACCTTCGTGTGGAGCGGCCACGCACGCCGGGCAGCGAGCCGCCGATGTTGTCGCCCACGCTGCGTGAAGCCATCGGCGCGACGTTGGACAAGAAGCAGCAGGTCATTCTGTTTCTCAACCGGCGCGGCCACTCGACGTTCATCGTGTGCGAGGTCTGTGGGCAGTCGCTGCGCTGCGCCGACTGCGACGTGTGCATGACGCACCACCGCAACGCGCGACAGTTGATGTGTCACTACTGCGGGCGCATGAGCCCCCTGCCCCTTGCGTGCCCGTCGTGCGCAGGGCCGCTGCTCGAGCTGGGCGTCGGCACCGAGCGCATCGAAGCGGAGGTGGTCGACGCGTTTCCGACAGCGCGCATCGCCAGGCTCGACCGCGACGCGGCGTCGTCGGCCGAGAAGCTCACTGAAATGCTCGCTTCGTTCGCGCGGCGGGAGCTCGACATTCTCGTCGGCACGCAGATGGTGGCGAAGGGCCACGACTTCCCAGGCGTGACGCTGGTGTGCGTGGTGATGGCCGACTCGTCGCTGACGCTGCCTGACTTTCGGGCGGGCGAGCGCACGTTTCATCTGCTCACGCAGGTCGCCGGGCGCGCGGGCCGAGGCAAAGACCCGGGGCGCGTGCTGGTGCAGAGCTACAACCCCGAGGCCGCGCCCATCGCGCGCATGCTGACCAACGACTTCGCGAAGTTCTCGGAAGAAGAGCTGCGGCGCCGTCAGCAGCTCGCGTGGCCGCCGAGCTCGCGCATGGTGGCGCTGCGCATCGAGAGCGAATCTGCCGACCTCACCATTCGCACCGCCAGGCACCTCGCGCGCGTGGCGGAGCGGCACCTGCCACCACCGAGCCAGGGCGTGCGGCTGCTGGGGCCCGCAGCTGCGCCCATCGCCCGAATCAAGGGAAAGACGCGCTGGCAGCTGGTGCTCAAAGCGCCGTCACATGCAGCCATGGCGAAGACCGTCGACGCGCTCGAGGGTGCGCTGGCCGAAGTGCCGAATGCCGTGCGCGTCATCATCGACGTCGACCCCGGCGCGATGCTGTAGCGGTCAGTGAAAGACGGCCTTGAGTGACTTCGCGGTGACCGCGAGGTCGAGCCACTTCTCGAGCGTCGCGGCGTCGGCTGCGGCGAGGCGCGCGTCGAGGTCGTCAGGCAGCTTCTTGAAGCGCTTCGCCACCACGCGGCGCACGGCGTCTCGCAAGCCGACGGCGCGCCCACGCTTTGCAGCTCGCTGACCAGCCCGCCGCACCCGGGCGTTGATGACGTCTTCCACGCTCTGCATGTCCGGCTCCTTCTCTCTTCGGTACGTCTCGGCTGCGGCGAGCAACACCCGCAGCGCTTCTCCGCGCAGCGCCGCTCGAAGGTAACCGAGGAAGAACTGACGCGTCGACTCGTCGCCCCGCAGAGCGGCGAGCATCTCCGGCACGACCCGCGACAGCTCGGCAGAGTCGACCGCCGCCGCCTTCAACCCCAACAGCCCACCTTTGAGCGTCGCGTCCCTGACAGGCGCCGCAGCGGCTCGACCCCCACGTCGAGCACACGAACTTCGAAGTCAACCCCGAGCCGCTGGAGGCGTCGCGGCACATCGAGCACTTCGCGAAATCGTCGCGGGCCTCGCCACCGGCGCTCCCCGTTGTAGATGACGAGCGGCACGACCAACGGAGGCGGCCGCTGCGGTGCGTTCTTCACCTGCCACGCGGTGAGCGCCGTGACGTAGCGAAGCACCTGCACCAACACGTGGCGCTCCGCGGTGCGCTTGTGCTCGAGCACGCAATACACGTGCGCGTCACCGCCACGCAGCGGCAAGCGCAACACGACGTCGGCCTCTGTGCCCTTGAGCGAGGCCTCGACGAACGACTCCGACAACAGCGTCGGCGCGCCCGACATGCACGCGACCAACGACGCAGGCAGCCGCTCACGCACCAGCGCGGCGGCCACGCCCTTCTCTTTCATCAGCCGGCGAAACGCCTTGTCGTGAAGACCCACGCGCGGTGGTGTTGCAGCCCGTGCGCCAGCGCTTCAGGTACGCAGCGCGGTGCTCGACGTCTGCGCGCGGAGACGGTGCGCAGACGCTCCAGCGAGAGTCTCAGCCGCCGAGCATCGCCGACGCGTCGAGGCGACCCTGCTCCCAGCCCAGCACGGCGGCGAGCTTTCGAACCTCCTGCGCCACGCCCCGCACGACGGCCGACTCGCCCTGAATCTTTCGCAGCGCCTTGGCCTGCTGCAGCAACGCGCGCGCCTGAAACAACAGGTCTCCGCAACGCAGCGCCGCGGCCGCTGCGGCCTCATACGCCTTCGCCGCCGCGTCGAAGCGCTGCTGGTACGCGAAGACCGTGCCCTGCGTGGACAACACGCGCGCTTCGGCGTGCGGCCAACGAATGTGTCGCCACGCCGCCAGTGAGCGCTCCAATAATTCGGAAGCACGGGCCACATCGCGGCGCGCGAACATGATGGTGGCCAACCGGGCCTCGAGGCGCGCCACGAGGCTCACGTCGCCGTGCCAGCGCGCGAGCTCGGCCGCCGCGGGCGCGAGCGGGCGGGCCGCTTCGAGCGCGGCGACCGCAGCGTCCAGGTCACCTTCCAGCTCGCGCGCTTCGCCACGCTCCGTCAGCACGAGCGCCAACACCGGGCTGCCCTGCGCTGCGGCTTCGGCTTTCGGGAGCAGCTCGGCGGCCTTCACGCGCCGACCTTCGAGGCGCAGCGCCTTCGCTTCGACCAGCACGGCCTCGGGGCTGGGCGTCGGCAACGCGGCGGCCAACGGGGCCAGCTCGTCGAGCAGCGCGCGCGCACGCGGCACGTCTTCGGCCACCAGCGCCTGCGCTGCGGCGCGCGCCAACGCGTCGACACGACCTCTGGCCTGCGCGTCAGACGGAGGCATCAACGCCATCGCGCTCGCGATGCCCTGCCACGCGACGCTGCCGTTGCGCGCATCAGACCGGGCCTGCGCCAGGTCGAGCGCGTGCTTCCACAACGGCGCCGCGCGCGCGCCGTCACCCGCCGAAACGAGGTGCGCGCCGAGCGCCGCGTAGTCGACCGACGTCGCGTCTTGTTTACCTTGCTCAATCAACGCCGCGGCGCAGCGGGCGTGCACGTCGGCGCCGACGGTGCCCAGCAAGGCCTCACGCACCGAATGGCTGCGCATCGAGACCTGTCGACCGCCGTCGGTGACAAGCCACCCGGTGACCTGCAACGACGCGAGCCGCTCGGGCGTGGCCTCAGGAGACGCGCGCCGCAACGTGGTGATGTCGCTGCGCACGCCGAGCGCGGCGACGGCCTGCAACAACAAGCGATCTGCCGCAGGCAGCAACGCCAACCGCGCCAACCGGACATCGACCTCCGGTGGCGCGACTTCAGCCTGCGCGATTTCGACGATGCCCTCGCGGTCGACCAACGACCCGGTCTCATCGAGCCACGCGAGCAGCTCGATGGCCGTACCGGCGACGCCCCGCGCATGCTCGTGCAGCCACGCCGTCAACGACGCGCCAGCCGTCGCACGCAACGCACTGCTCGCGGCGCGACCGACCTCCGCCGCGTCGAGCTGCGGCAGCGCCACCTGCTGAAGCTCTTTGAGCAGCGCGTCACGCTCTGAAGGCGCGGTGAACCCCACCACCAACTCACGCGACGCGGGTCGCGCCGCCATCGCCACGAACGTCTCGAAGCTCTGCTGGTCGACGAGCTGCAACGAGTCGAAGACCACCACCACTGGCAACTCGCCCGCCGCGCCGCGCAGCACCACACGCACCGCATGCGCGGCCTGGCCCGGCGTCGGCAGCGTCGGCCAGGAACGAACCCCCGCAACGGCCAGCGCCGCCTCACGAATCGGCTCGATGATGAAGAGCTTCTCGAGCGTCTTCTCGAGCCGCGTGAAGCGCTCCTCCGGCGCGATGCCGACGGCCTGACACAACAACGACGTCAACGACGAATACGGTCGCGCGCTCTCGGGCATCGCGCGCGCGGTGAAGAACTGGCGCTTCTTCGAGCCGGCGAGCAACAGGTTCGCCATGGTGCTCGCGCCGCCGCGCACGGGCCCCGTCACCAACAACGAGACGCCCATGCCCTGCTTCAAGCTCGCGAGCCGACGCTCGAGCGCGTCGACCACCGGGCGACGACCCAGCAACTCGGCAATCGAAAGCCCACCTGGCTTGCGCGCACCGCACGCCACCACGCCTGCGGTTTCGGTCTCCGTGAACGTACACAGCCGCGCCGCGCGCACCGACAACGGCACATCGAGCCACAGGTTGCCGCCGCGAGCGCGGGCGAGCTTCTGACGCAACGAGGCGCCTGCCTCGGCAGAGAGCGGGAACGTCGCCGCAGCCGCGAACGCGCGCACGGCCGAAGGTGCTTGTTGCCGCTGCCCTTCGAGCGCCACCACGTCACGTGCACCGAGCATCGCGCGCACGGCACGACCTGCCGACGCGCCTTCGCCGACGAAGCCGCACGTCACGCCTTCATCGTCGACCGCCGCCACGAAGCCGCCCGAGGTCACCACTTCTTCCAACACGCGACCCAGGCAGTGCTGCTCGACAGGCGTCCGATGCTGCGGGCCCATGACCTCGAAGCGCACCACCGAACCACGCGCCGACTCGGCGGGCGCGGCCTGCTGCAGCTTCGCGAGCGTCGACTCGCTGACCACGTCGAGGAACGCGGCGAGCGCCGGAGGCGGTGACTGGCGCACTGCGGCCGCCGGGCGCGCCGTCGACGGGCCCATGTTGCTGAAGAAGTCATCGGCGGGCTGCACCACGGCCGACGGCGCGGTCGACGCCGGCGCCGCTTCAGGGGCGGCCTGCCACTCCGAGACCTCCTGTGCAGGCGGAGGCCACGGCGTCGACGCGCTCGGCACCAGCACTTCGACGGCCGCAGCGCCAGGCCGGGCGAGCGCGTCGAGCAACGCGTCCTTGAACTCGGTGACGTTCTGAAACCGGCGCTCTTTCTCTTTCGCCAGCGCCTTGAGCACCGCCGCGTTGAGCCGCGCGTGCTTGGCGAGCGCCGGCACGAGCTTCTCCAGCGGCTCGGGGTTCGCGGTGAGGTGCGCGCTGACGACCTTGCGGAGCTCTGCCGCGACGAACGGCGGTCGCCCCGTCAACAGCTCGTAGGCCACACACCCCAACGCGTAGATGTCGGTGCGGTGATCGAGCTCGTCGGCGAGCGCCTGCTCCGGCGCGAGGTACGCGGGCGTCCCGACCACCACGCCCAGCTGCGTGAGCCGCGCGGCTTTGCCCGTCGCCTTGTCTGAGAGCCGGGCGATACCGAAATCGAGAATCTTCGCGCGCTCACCGCCATCGCGCCGCCGCCCGAGGATGATGTTGGCGGGCTTGAGGTCGCGGTGCACCACGCCCAGCGCGTGCGCTTCGCCGAGGCCTTCGAGCACCTGCGTCAGGATCTCCACCGCCGCGCGCGGCTCCAGCGGCCCCTTCGCCAGGCGCACGTCGAGCGTGTCGCCGTCGACGTATTCCATGGCGAGGAAGAGCTGCTGGTCTTCCGTGCGGCCGAAGTCGAACACCCGCACGATGTGGGCGTTCTCGAGGCGCGAGACCAGCTGCGCTTCACGCTCGAAGCGCGTCCAGCTCTCGGGGTCGGCGAGCAACGAGCGGCGCAAGAGCTTGAGCGCCACCGCCCGCTTCAGGTGCACGTGCTCGGCCCGGTACACCTCACCCATGCCGCCGGTCGCCAGATGGCTGTCGATGCGGAACCGACCGTCGATGAGCGTGCCGGGCTCGAGCTGCTGCTCCGGCAGCTCGTCACCGGGCGCCGGTGTCGACGAGAGGTCGGGCGAGCTCTTGGTGGCGTCGATCTGCATGCGCGAGGTCGAGAACAGCGCCGGCGCCCGCGCGCCACCCGCGAGCGCCGCTTCGAGCTGCGTCACCGCCACCCACGACGGCTCGTCGAGCGTCACGCGGAGGCCGACGTTGCCGAACTCGTCGAAGTCGGCGGCGGTCACCTCGCCGCGCACCTCGAGCTGCGCCTCACCGACGCTGATGTCGAGCTCCAACACCGAGCCATTCGCGACCTCTTCCGGGTACGGCACGAAGCACGAGCGCCCACCTGCGACGAGCGCCGCTCTGAACTCCGCAAGGTTCGAATAGGCGAGGCCGCAGCGAATCGACACGGTGAGAACCCGAAAAGGGGTCGGCAGCTTCGCAGACGGCGGGCGAATGCGGTGCGAAATTGGACCACATGGCAGCGGTGTAGGAACGTGTGGCGCTCTTCAATGGCCGCGCCCCCCGTCCTCCTCGTCGCTGACGATCTCGCGATCATCGCGGCCGTCAAACGTGTGCTCGCACGCGAGGGCTACGAGTGCGTGCTCGCCACCAACGCCGCCGACGCCATCATCGGGTGGGGCCACGCGTTGCCGGGCCTCATTCTTCTCCAGCCGTCGGTCGAAGGAGATCGCGGCGGCGTGGTGCTCGAGGAACTGCAAGGCCACCCCGACGCGCAGCTGCTCCGCGTGCTGTTGCTCGGTGAAACGGTGCCCGGCTTCGCGTGGCCGGTGGAGCCGCTGCCGCTCGACCCAGAACATCTGACGCGGGCCATCGACGAGAACATCCGCTCGAATGACGGCAGCGCGCAGTGGTCGGTCTACGAGACGACGACGCAAGACCCGCCGCCCGACGTGCCGACGCTCCCCGACGACGCCGAGCCCGAAGCCTGGCGCGCGACGAGCCCGCACGAAGTCGACCCTGCCGAAGCGCTCGACCAGCACGTGCCGGAGCCGAGCGCGATCCCCGACCCCACGCCACCTGAGCGCGGTGTGACGGCGGCGCTCGAAGAGAAGCTCTTCGGAGATCTCGCCGCTGACGTCGAAGCCTCGGCCATGCAGTCGGTGGAGTCGTCGCTCCCGCCGCTTCAGAACGACGACGAGCTGCAGCGCCTCGAAGACGAAGTGCGCGCCGAAGCCCAGCGGCGCCGCCAGTCACGTGAAGCGCGCGCGGTGACGGTGAAGCCTGCGCCGCCCACGCCACCTCGACTCTTCACGCCGGTCGACGGCCCGAGCGATGAGGCGTCTTTCGAGAGCATGAGCGAGGAGCCGGCGCCGCCGCCTTCTCGCGCCGAGGACGTGCTCGCGCGCGCCGAGCAGATGGTGCTCGAGAGCCGCGCACAGAGCGAGTCGCAGCTCCGCGCGGAAGAGGCCGACGCGCGCCAACGTGAAGAGGCCGGAGAAGCGGCCGCCCGCCGCGTGGAGCACGCTGAAGATCTCGTGCGCCGTGAACGCGAAGCCCGCGGGCAGCTCGAAGAAGAGGTCTTCGCGCTCCGTGACGAGCTCAAGCAGCTCACCGCCGCACGTGAAGCGGGCGCGACGCAAAACGACGAGGCGCTCGCCACGTTGCGCTCAGAGCTCGAGGCGCGCGCCAACGCCCTCGTCACGCAGCGTGAAGGCTCCGAGAAGCTGCGCGCGCAGCTCGACACGGCTGACTCAGCCCTCGTCGCGCTCCGTGAAGACACCGAGAACCTGCGCGCACAGCTCGACACGGCTGACTCGGCCCTCGTCACGCTCCGTAAAGACACCGAGAACCTGCGCGTCGAGCTGGCCGCGGAGCGTGAGCTGCGCACAGGCGTCGAGGCCGACACCGAGCGCCTGCGCAATGAAGTGAGCGAGCACCAACAGGCGTTGACCGAAATGCGCGCCCAGCAGGAGGTCAACGAGCGCCACCTCACCGAGACGCGACAGGCACGCGACGCCGCCCAGCAGGAGATGCTGGCGCTCGAAGAGGCGCGCGAGAAGCTCAACACGCAGCTGAGCGAGGCCAACTCGCGCGTCGAAGCGTTGACCGCCGACGTCACCAGCGCGTCTGAGCTGCTCGAAGAGACCGCGCGCGAACGAGACGTGATCCGCAACCGCGTGGCGTCGCTCGAGCCGGTGAAGGAGCTCGCAGAGAAGATGAGCGTCGAGCTCGACGCCGAGAAGAAGCGCGCCGAAGCGCTCGAGGCCACGGTCGAGCTGGCCGACGAAAAAGTGAAGGCCCTCGAGGCGCGCGAGATCATGCCGGTGTCTTTGCCGGGCAATCGCGCCGTGGGCCTCGCGCGCCACGGCACGGTCGGCATCGACGGGCTGGCGCGCGTCATCTCTCAAGTGGTGCTGGCGAACGTCGAGGCGAAGCTCGAGCTCGGTGTGGCGGGCGGCGCGCGCACGCTGTGGTTCAAGCGCGGGCAGATCATCGCCGCCGAGTCGACGCTCGACCACGAAGGCCTGCTGACGCGCGCGCGCCGTGACGGCCTCATCGACAGCAAGCAGGAAGCCGAGCTGCGCATGTTGCGAGGCGCCGCGCCGCGAGAGCAGCTCGACGCGCTCAAGGCCCGCGCGTTCATCCGCGACATCGAGTCGGTGCCGTTGGTGCAGCGCTACACCGAGCAGGTGGCGCTCGACGCGTTCACCGAAGAGACAACCAACTACCGCCTCGTCGACGAGACGCCTGAAGCGACGGTGTTGCTGGCCACCGTGCCGCGCCCCACCCTGCCCATGCTCGCCGAGTCGCTGCGGCGCGCCATCACGCCCGACGTGTTGCTCGAGAAGCTCGGCGGCGGCGAGGCAGTGCCTTCGGCGAACGAGTCGGAGCTCGACCTGCGCGCGCTCGGGTTCTCGGAGCGCGAGCGCAAGATGTTGTCGTGGGTCGACGGCGAGGCGTCAGTCGAAGACCTGTCGCTTGCGTCCGGCCTCAAGCCCGACGCGGCGTTCCGCGCGCTGGTGGTGGCGCAGTTTCTCGGGCTCATCGACGTCAAGCCTGGCACCCGCAAGACGGAGTCGACGTCGGGCCAGCTCGACGTGAACCGCCTCGAGGCCAAGTACGACGAGGTGCAAGACGCCGACTACTTCACGATTCTCGGGTTGCCCCGGGTGGCTGGCGGAGAAGACGTGAAGCGCGCGTTCCAGCGGCTCTCGCAGGAGTTCGACCCGCTCCGGTATTCAGGCCACCCCGACCCGGCGCTCCAGCAGCGCGCCCAGACGGTCGCCCGCCTGTTGGAAGAGGCCGCGCGCGCGCTGGAAGACGACCGCCGCCGCGCCGAATACGCCCGCCACCTGCTCGACTGACGGGCCTGTGCACGCTTTGCGCCCCCCCACCTGAGGCGTTAAGACAAAGCCATGGTTCACGAAATCCTGGTGTGGCCGAACCCGGTCCTCAAACAGAAGGCACAGCCTGTCGCGGTGGTCGACGACACCATCCGCACGTTGATCAAGGACATGTTCGAGTCGATGTACGCCGCCGACGGCGTGGGCCTCGCCGCGCCGCAGATTGGCGTGCTCAAGAACGTCATCGTGCTCGACACCACCTCGAAGCAGCCAGAGTCGAAGCCCATCGCCATGGTGAACCCCGAGCTCCTCATGCTCGAGGGCAAGTGCATCTACAAAGAGGGTTGCCTGTCGGTGCCCGGCGAAGCCGAAGACGTCGAGCGCGCCGCCGTCGTCACCGTGCGCTACCTCGACGAGCAGGGCGAGCAGCAGACGTTGACCTGCGACGGGTTGCTCGCCATCGCCGTGCAGCACGAGACCGACCACCTCAAGGGCGTGATGTTCGTCGACTACGTCTCGACGCTGAAGCGCGAGCTCATTCGCAAGCGCATGAAGAAGATCCAGTCGTCGATGGCCGAAGACAAAGCCGAAGCCGCCCCGCCGAAGTCGAAGGCGCGCGCCGAAGCCCGCTAAGCCGCCTTCTTCAGCTTCACGCCCTTCTTCGGGCACAGCGCAGCCACCACACAGCGATGACACTCGGGGCGCAGCGCGTCGCAGCAGCGGCGCCCGTGCCAGATGATGAGCTGGTGGCCTTTGAACCAGAGCTCTTGAGGCACCAGCCTGCGCAAGTCGGCCTCGACGTCGTCGGGGTCGACCTTCGTGGTGAAGCCCAGACGTTTGCTGAGCCTCAAGATGTGCGTGTCGACGGGAAACGCGATGTCGGTGCCGAGGTGAATGCTCACCACGCCGGCGGTCTTGTTGCCAACGCCGGGCAGCTCCGCGAGCTCCGCGCGCGAACGCGGCACTTCGCCGCCGTGACGCTCGAGCAGCACCTGCCCCAGCTTCACCAGGCTCTTCGCTTTGTTGCGAAACAGGCCGACCGTCTTGATGAACGGCTCCACGTCTTGCGGCGTGACGGCGGCGTAGTCAGCGGCGGTCTTGAAGCGCGCGAACAACGCCGGCGTCACCATGTTCACGCGGCGGTCGGTGGTCTGCGCCGACAACGCGACGGCCACCACGAGCTCCAGCGGCGTCGTGTAGTCGAGCTCAATCTTCGCCTCGGGCATCGCCGCGTCGAGCCGATTGATGATCTCCACCGCGCGAGCACGCTTCGCGTCCATCGTCTCTCGGGCCGCCATGGCGTTGCGTCAAACCACCGGGGCGCGAAACGAGGCAACGAAGAACGGCGTGCTACTTTGAACGGCGTGCATCATGGGTACCTCGCGCTCGTGCTCTTCGTCGGTTGCGCCACGTCGGCGCCCGCGCCGAGAGTGCCCTTCGAAGCGCTGATGACGGCAGCGCCGTCGCCCGAGTTGAACCACGCCATCGATGCGTTTCTGCAGTCAGCGAGAACCTCGCGCGTCAACACGAAGGTCGGCGCTCCCATGCCTGCCTCGCATGCGAAGGCGTGGGCCACGCTGCTCGACGCCGCAGAAGCACCGACGTCAGTGCCTGGAGCCGCGCGGCTGCGCTTGCTGCTCGAGACTGAGCTGTCGACCGACGCGCGCACCTTCGGAGACATGCCCTCGGAGCTCGCCCACCGTGTGCCGCCGCTGCTGCGCACGCTCTCGAGCCGCCTCACCGTCGCCGCGCCACAACCGAAGGCCGTCGACCCGCGCCGCTTTCGTTGGCCGGTGAACCCGTTCGTCCTCACCTCGCCGTATGGAGATCGCCTCCACCCCATCGCCGCGGAGCCGCGCTTTCATGCTGGCGTCGACCTCGAAGCGCCGCTGTCGCACCCGGTGCTCGCGGCAAGCGACGGCACCGTGCTCTTCGCCGGGTGGAACGGCGCACATGGCAAACAGGTCGAGCTGATGCACGACGCACATTGGACGACGCGCTACAGCCACCTCACGAAGCTGCTCGTGAAGCCGGGCACGCTGGTGAAGAAGGGCCAGGTCATCGGCCTCGCGGGCGCCACAGGCCTCGCCACCGGGCCGCACGTGCACTTCGAGTTGCGCCGCGACGGCGACGCGCTCGACCCCGAACACTTCATTCCTCAACCCGCCGAGCCCCTGCTCACGGAGCGCCCATGAGTTCTCTCGTCGCCGAACTGCTCGCCATGTCGTTTCACCAGGGCGCTGCGCTCGAGGCCAACGCCGTCATCGACGCCGTGCGCGAAACCAGAGGCGAGAACGCGCTGAGCTACGAGGTCGCGCTGCCAGCGCTGGCGCCCGACGAGTTCCTCACACACCGCGTGCTGCCGAAGCTGGCTTACTTCCTCGACTGTCGCGGCGTGAAGGTGCCTGCGAGCGGAGGGGTCTTCATCTCGCTCTTCTCGCCTGAAGGCCTGCACTTCATCGACGCAGGGCCGGCGGTGCAGCGGCTGGCGCAAGCGCGCGGGCTGACGCTGGCCGAGGTGTTTCGTCGCTACGGCGCCGACGGTGCCGGTGACCCGCCGTTGCTCGGAGGTTGACTGGTGTCCCGCAAAGACGAAGGCCCCGAGCAGGAGCCCGAGGCCTTCAGACGACTTGAAGCTGAAGAACGCTCAGAGCGTGTCTTTCAGCTCCTTCGCCGGGCGGAAGCCGATGGTCTTGGTGGCCTTGAGCTTCATGATCTCGTTGGTCTGCGGGTTGCGGATCTTGCGAGCCTTCCGCGTGCGGATGCTCCACGTACCGAAGCCGGGGTAGCTGAAACGGGCGTCCTTCTTCACGGCCGCGCCGATGTTGTCGAAAACAACGTCGATGAGCTCCGCAGCCGACTTCTTCGTCAACCGGGTCTGCTCAGCAACCGCCTCAACGAGCTCTGCCTTGGTCATGTGTGTTCCCTCCCGTTCGCGATGTCACCCCCGCGAAGGTGCGCGGAAATAGCAGGCGTCGATCTTTCAAGTCAATGCAATACATACACATTTCACAGACTTTCCATGTCTGATCTGAAAACTCAGACACCCGATCTGTCTGGCTCGCCAAGCTCGCGAATCGGCGCGGCAAATCGGCCTGTGCGTGATCGCCGCCGCCGCGTTTCAGATCTGGTGATCGCCTGCTTCGCGCTCTTCGCCGCCTGTGCACGCCCGCCACCGGTGACCACCGACGCGGTGTCAGTACACCTGCCGGAGATCTGGGTCGATGCCTTTTCGCAACCCGGTGGTGACGGCCGTCGCGAAACGCCACTCAAGGCGCTGCCGTCACCGTTGCCACCCGCCGCGTTTCATCTTCGCTCCGGAATCTACGAGGGGCCCTTCGAGCTGCTGCCCGGCGCGAGCCTCGAAGGTCACGGTGAAGTCGTGCTCACGAGTGACGCGGCGACGACGCTCACGGCGACCGGCGCCACGCTTCGAAACGTCACGATTCAAGGCGGAGCCACCGGCCTCGCCGCGCGCGACGTCACGCTCGAGCGGGTGACGTTCTCAGGGCAACGACAGCTCGCGCTACGGGTCGACGGCACGCTCACCGCGCGCGGGCTCCACGCACAGGCGAGCCTCGAGGGCGTCGACGGGCTCGTCGGCAAAGCCGCGCGCGTCGACGTGAGCAACGCGCGCTTTCAGGGTGGGTTTCGGCGCGGCGTCGACGTGTCTGGCGGTGAATTGCGGCTCTCTGGCGTGCACTTCGAAGGCGCGAAGACCGCCGTGCGCGCGCTCGACACGCGCTCCACCATCGACGGCGTCGACGCGGCGGGAGGCAGCGCGGCGGCGTTGTTCGTCGCCGGTGGTTCGCTCCACGCAAAAGGTGTCGACGTGCACGGCTACGAGTTCGGCGTGCAGCTCGCCCGCGAGGTCGACGCACAGTTGAGCGACGTCAGCGTGCGCGGCTCGTCGCAGAGCTGCATTTCGGCCGAGAAGACGAAGCTCGTACTCGAGCGTGCGCGCCTGACGCGCTGCGGGCCTGGCGGCGCGCTCGCGCTGCTCGACTCGGTCACCACTGCCGCTGAGCTCATGGTGCGTGAGAGCCGGGAGCTGGGCCTCTTCGTGCGCAAAGGAGAAGCGACGCTCTCGAGGCTCGACGTGCAGGGCGTCGAGAAGGGCGATGCGCTGCACGTGCGCGACGCGACGGTGCGGTTGACCGATTCAATGTTGAGCGACTGCGAGGGCAGCGGGCTCTTCGTCAGCGCCGCGGCACGCGTGACGGGCAACGGCTTGCAGGTCGAGCGCGCAGCGCAGTCGGCGGTGTTCGTCGAGCGCGGCTCCAGCCTCGAGTTGGGCGCGCTGCTGGTTCGTGGCGGCGCTGGGCCGGCGGTGCTGGTGCCCGACGCGGCGACGGTGAAGCTGGGCTCGCTCTCGGTTTCGGGCGGCCGCGAACAGCCCGTCTACGCAGAGTGTTCGCTCGGCGCGCGCGTCGAAGTGAAGCGCCTCGAGTCGACCATCGAGCAGTTGCCGAGCCGCTGCGTCACGACTCGCTGAGGTGCTTCGCCAGGAAGTGATGAATGACCGGGTACACCTCGACGTGCGCCTGCGCGCCGATGACCAGGTCGCCGTGGCCGTACTCCGCGGTGTGGCCGTAGCTCTTGCCGAACATTTCCAGCTGGCGAACCGGCGCGGTGAGCAGCTCGAAGTACGCGCGCGTGACGTCGGGTGGCGCGAGTAAATCGACGGTGCCTCCGATGACCAACGTGGGCACTTTGAGCTCGGCAATCGAGGCGCGGTAGTCGACCTTCTTGTCCGTCGAGCGGAACGCGTCGTTGGCGAGCCAGTCGTCGAGCTGCAGCAGCACGCCATTCCAGATGGGCGCGAAGACGTTGGCCATCAAGTACCGCTGCGCGAGCGGCGTGACGTTGCGCAGGTTGGCCGTGGTGGAGGCGATTTCGGGCGTGGGCGTGCGGCCGGCGATCGGCGCGACCAGCCGCGCCAACGTGGCGTCGAACTGGCCCCACGGCGCGAGCCACCGCGCGAAGCGAATGAGCCTCCGCAGGTGCCCCGGAAACCGGAAGAAGACGGGCGTGCCGATGGTGACGAGCGCGGCGAGCCTGCCCTGGAGCGCCGTCGACGACGCCGCGAGCGCGACGACCCCGCCGAGGGAATGCCCGACCCACGCCACCCGCGACGTACCGGCGTGCGCGCACACCGCGTCAATCAACGCGGGCACGTCGAAGCGAACGTGGTCATCGACGTTGGCGTCCCACGGGCCTTCGTCAGGTGCCTTCGCCGCGCCGGCGCCACGCAGGTCGACCGAATAGACCTCGAAGCCGACGGAAGAGAGGAACCGCGCGAGGCTCTGTTCGCCTCGGAATTCCATGAAGGCGTGGTTGTTGGCCAGGCCATGACAGAGCACGAGCGGCACGCTGAACCGGCGCTTCACTGCGGGGCGATGCCAGGCGGCCACTGTCCACCCGTCGGCCGTCGGCACGTCGAGGCGCGTCGGCCGGTCGTTCAGCGCGTAGAACCACGACACGAACGTCGAGTCGAGCGCTACCAATAACGCCGCCACAATGACGATGATCAGCCACACAGCGTTCATGATGCAGGCTGGTATGGTCCGCCGTCCATGAAGCTGCGCGACCTGATGTTCGTTCTCCCCAACCTCTTCACGGTCTCGTCGATTCTCTGCGGCTTCTACGCGATGACGCTGTGTACGGGTGACGCCACGCCGACACACCTGTACCAGGCGGCGTTGGCGATCTTCTTCGGCATGTTCTTCGACGCCTTCGACGGGCGCGTGGCTCGCCTCACCAAGACGCAGAGCCTCTTTGGCCAGGAGCTCGACTCACTCGCCGACGTCATTTCCTTCGGCGCGGCGCCGGCGCTGTTGGTGTGGAAGTGGGCGCTCTCGGGCCTCGGTCTCGTGGGGCTCCTCGCCGCGTTTCTGTACGCGTCGTGCGGGGCGCTGCGGCTGGCGCGCTTCAACGTGCTCGCCATCAAGTCTCCACATGGCGGCGGCGGCAGCTTCTTCGTCGGCATGCCCATTCCGTTCGCGGCCTGCGGCGTCATCTCGATGATCATCGCCTTCGAGCACGCGCGCGGCGGAACGTTGCCTGAAGAGGCGCGCTGGCCGGTGCTCGGCATCGTCGTCTTCCTCGGCCTGCTGATGGTCTCGACGGTGCGCTACCGCACCTTCAAAGACGCCAAGCCCAACCCGAAGACCGCCGTCATTCTGCTCAGCGTCATCGCCACCGGCGTCATCATCGGCGTGGTCTCACACCCGGCGTGGGTGCTGGTCGCGTACTTCGGCCTCTACCTGCTCTCGGGCCTCGTCGAGTCGGCGCTCATGCTGCGCAAGTACCTCGTGGGCAAACGCGCCGCGAGCTCGTCTCTGGCCGACGTCATCGATGAAGATGAAGACGACGACGATGACGACGTGAAGGATCAAGAAGTGCTCTGACGCGCGGCCTTGGGCTACACCCGCCAGCCGTGCGCATTGAGACGATCGCCACCGGTGACGAGCTGCTCACCGGCCTCACCTCCGACACCAACAGCCGCTTCTTTCAGACGGAGCTGCTCGACCGAACCGGCCTCACCGTGCGCCGTGGCGTGGTGGTTGGCGACGACCGCGACGACATCATCGAAGCGTTGAACGCCGCCGCCGCGCGCTGCGACGTGGTGCTCGTCTCTGGTGGCCTGGGGCCGACGACCGACGACCTCACCGCTGAATGCGCTGCCGCCGCTGCGGGCGTGCCGCTCGTCGAAAATGAAGCTGCGCTGGCGCACCTGACCGAGCGTTTTCGCCAACGCGACATGAAGTTGACTGACAACAACCGACGTCAAGCGCTCGTGCCGCAGGGCGCAGAAGTGGTGCTCAACGCCGAAGGCAGCGCGCCCATGTTCATTCAGACGCGGGGCACCTGCGTGCTCTTCTACGTACCCGGCGTGCCGCGCGAGTACCGGCACCTCGTCGGCGCGCAGGTGATCTCACGCATCGCCGCGAAGCTCGGCAGTCACGACGTGCGCAAGCTGGCGGTGCTCAAGGTCGTGAACCTCCCGGAGTCGCACCTCGATGCGCGCGTTCGCCCGCTCGCGCCCAAACACCCGCGCGTCACGCTGGGGTTTCGTACGCACCCGCCCGAGAACCAGCTCAAGCTGCTCGCCGTCGGCGCGACTGAAGAAGAAGCCACCGCCGCGCTCGAGGACGCCGTCACGCAAGCGCGTGAGCTCCTCGGCGCGCACTGCTTCGCGCGCGACACGCAGACCATGGCCAGCGTGGCGTTGCAGGCCCTGTGTTCACGTCGACAACACCTCGCGCTCGCCGAGAGCTGCACCGGCGGCCTCATCACCTCGATGCTCACCGCCGAGCCAGGCGCGAGCGAGGCGCTCTACGGCGGCGCGGTCACCTACCTCGACGACGCAAAGTCGAAGTGGGCCGACGTGCCTGAAGGGCTGCTCGCGCAGTTTGGTGCGGTGTCGGCCGAAGCCGCCGAAGCGATGGCGAATGGGGTGCGCGCGAAGACCGGCGCCGCGTGGGCCTTGAGCACCACAGGCTGGGCCGGGCCGACCGGTGGCGACGCAGAAAATCCCCTCGGCACGGTCTTCATCGGGCTCGCCGGGCCCGGCATTGCGAAGGTCGAGAAGCACCGCTTTCACGGAGATCGCGAACGGGTGCGCGCCTTCGCGGCCTACGCCGCGCTCGACCTGCTCCGCCGCACCCTCGAAGGAGTTTCCACGTGAGTCAGCCCGTCACCAATGCTCCTGCCGGCGCCGCGTGGCGCGTGTGGGCCTCGGCCTATCGCGTCGAGCTCTTCCTCTTCGTCGTGTCCTTCGTGGTGCTGGCGGCGTTCAGCTCGCAGCGCTTCTGGCGCCAGAGCGCGGCGCCGCACTTCGTCTACCAATCGAAGGCGTGGCTCGACGGGCGCGGCGACATCGACCCCGAGGTGCTGCCCAACCTCGAAGACTGGGCCTGCGTGCGTGAGGTTGGCGTCGCGAAGCTGCGCTGCGAAGGCCGGCCGCAGGCCAGCGACCGCTGGTACTCGTCTTTCCCATGGTTCCCCGCCGTGGTGATGGCGCCGTTCGTCGCGGTGCACGGCTACCAGTTCAACGACACCAGCTTCGGCGTCATCATCGCGGCGCTGTCCATTGCGCTCTTCTTCGCGTTGCTGCGCGTGGTGAAAGAAACCGAAGGCACGCCGACGACGTGGGTCGACGACGCGGTGACCTCGCTGCTCTTTGGCTTCGGCACGCTGTTCTTCTACGCGTCGATTCGAGGCGAGGTCTGGTTCAGCGCCGAGGTGATGGGCATGGGCCTCACGGCGCTCTACCTGCGCAACGCAGTCGGAGCGCGGCGCCCGCTGCTCGCGGGCCTCTTCTGGTCGATGGCGGTGATGACGCGCACGCCGCTCTTCTTCACGGGCGTCTTCTTCGTGCTCGAGGTCATCGCGCCGGGCCGTGGAGCGCGCGTGGCGCAGGTCAAAGACTTCTTCAAGAAGCCGAACTGGAAGCCCTTCGGCCGCTTCGTCGCCGGGGCCGCGCCGCTCGGCGTCCTCGCGGCGCTCTACAACTTCAACCGCTTCGGCAGCTTCACCGAGTTCGGGCACCGCTTCTTCTTCAACAACCGCGTCAACCAGGACATCGACACGTACGGGCTCTTCAACCTCCACTACGTGGCGCGAAACCTCGACGCGGCGTTCTTGAAGCTGCCGCTGTTCACGAAGAGCCCGTTGACGTTGGGCTACGACGCGTGGGGCCTGTCGCTCTTCATCACGCTGCCGTTGTTGGCGCTGTGCTTCGTGCCGTCGACGACACCGAAGCGCGCGCTGCAGGTGGTGGGGGCGATGTTCGCGTTGCTCGTCGCGTCGGCCGTCTTCCCGCCCATCAGCGGGCCCGTGGGAGATCGCCCGCTCGCGCTGTGGCTCGTCTTCGCGCTCGTGGTGGGCTTCATCGTGTTCTCGGCGTGGGAGTGGGCCCGCTCGAGCGACGCGCCGCGCCTGCTGGTGCCGACGTTGCTGACGCTGCTCGCGTGCATGCTGCCGGGCCTCGCGTACCAGAACACCGGCTATGCGCAGTTCGGCTTCCGCTTCTCGCTCGACTACACGCCGTATTTCCTGCTGCTGCTGCCGCTCGCTGGGTGGAGCTGGAAGAAACCGCTCCCGATGACGTTGGCGTTGGTGTCGGTGCTGGTGAACTTCTGGGGCGCAGTCGGTTTCCGCGGGTACACCGAGCTGGTCCGCAACTGGTGACGTGATGGCGAACGTTCGTTGGCACACCCGAGAAGACTCAGGCCTCAAGCTGGACCGTCAGCAGCGCTGGTGGCACGACGACGAGCCCGTCGAGCACCCGAACATCATCGAGGCCTTCAATCGGGGCCTGCGCGTGATGGACGACGGCCGCTACCAGCTGCAGTTCGGTAACGACTGGGCCTACGTGCAGATTGAGGGGTGCGCCTTCGCCGCCGTCGCCGTCGACGAAGCTGAAGGCGGGCGGCTCTCGGTGCGCCTGTCAGACCGAACCGCCGAGTGGCTCGACCTCGCGTCGTTGGCGCTCGACGACGAAGGCGTGTTCACCGTGAAGGTCAAAGAAGGCAAAGCGAGCGCGCGCTTCTCTCGCGACGCGCAGTACCAGCTGGGTCAGTACCTGGTTGAAGAAGACGGCCTGCCGGTGCTCGTCGTCGGTGCACAGAAGTTCTCTCTCCCCGGTTGAGGGCCCACCATGTTGTCGCTCGTCGTTCTCACCCTGCTCAGCGCTGACCCGGTCGATGCAGGCGTCGCTCCGCAAAAGCTCAATGCCCGCCCGCTCACGCGCAAGGTCGACGAAGCGCGGGTCGAGCGCGTGCTGCAGTCACTCTCGACGCGTGAACGCGCGGCGCAGTTGCTCATGGCGTACCCACAAATCGGCAAGAGCACCCCGGTCGAAGTGGGCGGCATTCTCTTCGTGGGCAACGCGCTTCGAAACGTGGCGAAGGCCAAAGAGCGCATCGACTCGTCGCGGGCGCGCGCGAAGGTGCCGCCCTTCGTCGCCGTCGACATGGAAGGCGGGCCGTCGAACCGCATGAAGAGCGTCGGCGCGCTGCGCGCCCTGCCCTCGGCGCGAGACATGGCCGCGCTCGACGATGCCGAAGTGAAGAAGTGGGGCCGCAAGGTCGGCGAGGCCATGAAGGCCGTCGGCTTGAACATGAACCTCGCGCCGGTCTTCGACGTCGCCGCGACCGGGCACATGGCGCGCAACAACCGCAGCTTCTCGGGCGACGCGGACGTCGTGGTGGCGAAGGCGAGCGCCTACGCGCGCGGCCTGCTCGAGGCTGGCGTGGTGCCCATCGGCAAGCACTACCCGGGCTACGGCGAGACCGACGGAGACAGTGACCACGCGTTGGTCACCAGCGACTGGCCGCGAGAAAAAGTCTTCTCGCAAGCCGACGTCTTTACGCGCGCGAAAGACGTGCTGGCCGGAGTGATGCTGGCCAACGTCGTGTACGCCGCGGTCGACGAGAAGCCCGCGATTCTCTCGTCGAAGCTGGTCGCGCGCGCCCACGAGCAAGGCTGGCTCGCGGTGACCGACGACATCTCCATCGCGCTGTTGGCCAACGCCATCGACGGCACCACCGAAGACGTGCTCGTGCAGAGCTTCCTCGCGGGCAACGACGTCATCCTCACCACCGCCCCGCCCGACTGGGACAAGGGCATCGACTACATCGGCATTCTCACGCGCGCCGCCAACGCCAACGACGCGGGCAAGCAGCAGCTCGAGGAGAGCTGTCGGCGCGTGCTGCGCCTCAAAGACCGCATGGGGCTGCTCGACGGCCTATGAGCACGCCGCCGCTCAGAAAGAGGGTGAAGCGCTTCCTGCGCTACCTCTTCATTCGCGCGCTGCTGCTGCCGGTGCAGGTGTTGCCGCTGCGCTTCGCGTCGGCGCTCGGAGAAAAACTCGGCGGGCTCGCTTACGGGCTCGTCGGCACAGAGCGTCGCAAGGCGCTCGCGTCGCTGCGCACCGCGTACCCTGAAAAAACAGAGCTCGAACGTGAGGCGCTCGCGCGCGCGTGCTTCCGCCACCTCGGGCGCACGTTGATGGAGATGGTGCGCATCTCGGCCTTCGATGCGCGCCGCCATGAGCTGGTGGAGTGGGAGCCCGAGTCACGCGCGGCGATGAACGCGGCGCTCGCGCGCGGCAAAGGCGTGGTCTTCGTCACGGGCCACTGCGGCAACTGGGAGCTGCTCGCCCGCTACGTCGCGCTCGAGGGCTACTCGGCCGCGGTGGTGGGCAAAGAAGCGAGCGACCCGCGCACGACGAAGCTCATCGAAGGCTTTCGTACCTCGGGCAACCTGCGCGTCATCTGGCGCGGCAGCCAGGGCGCGGCCAAGGAGCTGCTGCGCGCGCTCAAGAGCAACTCCATTCTCGGTTTGCTCATTGACCAGGACACGAAGGTGCAATCGGTGTGGGTGCCCTTCTTCGGCAAGCTGGCGAAGACGCCGCGCGCGGCCGCTGACCTCGCGCTGCGCACCGGCGCGACGCCCATGCTCGGCTTCTGCACGCGCGTGGGGCCGCTCAAGTACCGCATCACCATGCGTACGTTGACGACGCCCGAAGGTCGCGACGAAGCAGCCGTGACGTCGCTCACCGCCGCGCTGACCAGCGGCATCGAGGCGCACATTCGCGCGCACCCCGAGCAATGGGTGTGGATGCACCAACGCTGGAAGTCGACCCCATGAGATGGCTCGCCGTGTGGCTGTTGCTGTTCTCCGCGTGTACCCGCAGCGCGCCGCAGCCGCTGCGCATCGCCGCGGCGTCAGACCTCACCGAGGCCTTCACTGCGCTCGCGCCCCGCTTCGAGGCGCAGGCCAACGTGAAGGTGGTCTTGACCTTCGGCTCGTCGGGGCTGCTCTCGAAGCAGCTCGCCGAGGGCGCGCCGTACGACCTCTTCGCGTCGGCCAACGCGCAGTACGTACAAGACGCCGTGGCCGCCGGCGCGTGTGACGCCGCGACGGTGAAGACCTACGCGCGCGGTCGGCTCGCCATGCTGGGGCCAGTCTCACAGCTCGCAGACCTTCGAGACGCAGGCGTGCACCGCGTCGCCATCGCCAACCCCGCGCACGCGCCGTACGGCCGCGCAGCACAACAAGCGCTCATCCGCGCCGGGCTGTGGGACGAGCTCAAGCCACGCGTGGTCTTCACCGAGAACGTGCGTCAGGCCGTGCAGCTCGCCGACACCGGCAACGCTGAAGTGGCGCTCGTCGCGTGGTCGAACGTCATCGACCGCGATGGAGGCGTTACGCTGGTCGACGAGACATTGTACGGCGCCATCGAACAATCCCTGACCGTTTGTAAACGTGGCTCCAACAGTGGCGCCGCGCGCCGCTTCGTCACTTTTCTCGAGAGCGACGAAGCGCGGGCCACCATGACGCGCTACGGGTTCCGCTGAGTTCACGGGCCGCCGTCGACGCCTGCATCGGAGGGCAAGACGACAGGCGCTGGCGTGAAAGGCGGCGGGTCGTACGCGCCGGTGCGGGTTCCGGTGAAGCCCGTCTCGAGCGTCAACGTCGCGCCGACCAACACCGGGCCGAACGCGCAGCCGCCGAGCCACCCCATGAAGACCTTGCCGTCGGTGATGCCGTTGACCGCAGCGTTGGGCGGAATCACCAAGCGCTGCACCGACACCAGCGCGCAGTCGACGCCGCCGTCAGCCAGCGCCATGCCTGCATCACTGGCGCCGCCATCATCGACCCCCGCGTCGAGCGAACACGAGCGGCCGGCCATGGTGCGCAGCTCCATCGCCGTCTCGGTGCGCTCACCCACGCGCGAGAAGCGACCGCCCGCGAGCGACACGGAGATGGCCGCGCAGCTCTGGTTCGCGCCACCTTCGATGCCGAGGCCGAGCAGAAACCGATCTTGCTGATGGTGGTCGACGAGGCCCGACAGCGAAGGCGCACGAACCCCTGCGTCGAGCGTGTGCACCGTGTCATTCACGACGGTCAGCTGCTGCAGGTCGAGCCCGTTGTCGTTGAGGTTGGGCTGCGTGACGGCGATGCGGGCCCAGAAGGCTTCACTCGGGCACTGCACTTCGGGGCGCGCGCAGAACCCGGTGAGGTCGAGCGTCACCGACTGCCCATTGACGACACCGAAGTCGACGACGCCGCCGTAGCCACGTTGAGTGACTTCGCGCACCGCGCCGCCCACGTTCAACTTCAGCGTGAGCTGGTCGTCGTACGTCACCGCGTAGTTGCCAGACACGTCGCGCGCCTCTTTCGTCGAGCCGCCTTCGAAGCCGCCGCCACACGAGAACAGCGCCAACACTGCGAACCACGGTCGTCGCATCGAATGCCCCTTGTGACGACGTTGGTTGCCGCTGCCCGGAGATCCGTTCACGGCACCGGTGCGAAGACCCAACGCCGTGTTTTCTCAGCGAAATGATGCAGCACGAGGTTGATGGGCTGACCCAACCGCAGCAGCGCGTCGGGCTTTCCCTTCGCGCGCAAAATCACGCCCTCTTCGGCGGGCTCCAGCCACGCACCGTCGAAGAATGGCGCGAGGTCGAAGAGGTAGAGCTTCAAGTCGAGCGGCGGCGAGTCGAGCCGCACGTGCACCTTGTTCGTGGTGAGCCCCATCACCGTGCCGCGAAACGTCGTTCGTTCTGCGCGCGGCTTCTTCAACTGCGGCGTGAAGAGCCGGCGCATCACCACTTCGTTCGAGAGGTCCTGCACGCGACGCTGCGTGCCACGCGCGCGGTTGGCGACCTTCACCACCTCGGCGCGCAGCGACTCGTCCTGCTCCACCGGCGGGTAGTCGCAGGTGATCATCTCCACCGCTTCTTTGTGCAGAAACACGCCGACCAGCTCACGCATGGGCGCAGAGAAGCGCGCATACGGCTCGGCCCCGACGCCCGTGTGCGGCCCGGGCTCCGTCGAATATTCCGAGCGCAGGTTCACCATCACCGCCTGACGCGTGAGCGCGGCGACGAGGCGGTCTTCCTGTGTGCCCGGCGCAGCGCGCGGCAACCCCTCGAGGAACTTCGAGAGCGGGGCGAGCTCGCGATTCCACACCCAGGGCGTCGACGGCAGCGACCAGCGCTTCGCGAGCAGCTCGGTGAGCCGTGAAAGTTCAGCGAGACGCTCGGGGTCGGGCCCGCCCTGCACGCGGTAAATGGGCTGCACCGACGGGTGCTCATGCTCGCGCAGCAACCGCCCACCTTCGGCGTTGCACATCAACGAGAGCTGCTCGTTCCACAGCTCGACCTCGTCGCGCACCTGCTCCATCACCGCGAACGAGAGGCCTTCACCGTCGAGCTCAATCGACACCTCTTCGCGGCGGTAGCGCACCAACCCACGCTTCGCCGCGAGCGCGATTCGAAGCCTGCCGACGTCGCGCAACAGAAACAGGCTCGCTTCGAACTCCTTGCCGTGGAGCGGGCTCTGCTCGGGCGTGTCGATGAGCGTCTGCACCTGGCCCCACGACAACTTCGCGCGGCTGCGAACCCGCGCGCGCTCGAGCCGCGTCTCCTTCAAGTCACCGCGCGCGTCGAGGTGGTGAAAGAACAACAGGGCGCGTCGTTCGCCGTCGGGGTTGAGCGAAATGAGCCCCTCCGACAGCGGCCTCGGCAGCATCGGCACCGAGAACCCGGGGAAGTAGTAGCTCGCGCCGCGCTTCATCGCTTCGGCGAACAACGCCGAGCCCGGCCGCACGTAATACGAGGCGTCGGCGATGGCGTAGATGACGAGGTAGCCGTCACCTTCCCGCTGCACCACCAACGCCTGGTCCAAATCCTTCGAATGCTCTCCGTCGATGGTGACGAAGGGAATCGACGTGCGGTCGACCAGCGCCGCGTCGTCGATGCCCGGCGCGCGCAGCCACGCTTCGGTCTCCGCGAGCACCTGCGCGGGAAACTCCACCGGGAGCTGCAGCGCCGTGGTGATGGCTTCCAGTTCTTGCCGGGCGTTCATCGCTCCATCTCGGCGACGAGCCGGTTGCCCTCTTCGAGCAGCTTCGCGACCTCAGTGTGCGCGGCGGCGGTGAGCGCCTCGCGCGAATCAGCTCCCATGCCGGTGGTGTCGATGGGCTTGCCGATGATGAGCGCCGAAGGTCGCGGGCGAATGGCGACGGTGCCCTTTTCGAGAATGCGGTGCGTGCCGGCGATGGCCGCGGGAATCAGCGGCACCTGCGCTTCAATGGCCATCACCGCCGCGCCCTTCTTGAAGGGCCGCAACAGGCCGTCGTCACTGCGCGTGCCTTCCGCGAAGAACACCACGCTCACGCGCTCACGTACGGCGCGCGCGGCGTCGTTGAGCTTCTGCTTGTCGCCGTCGCCCCCGGTGCGGTCGACGAAGATGTTGCCGGCGCGCTTGAGCGCGTAGCCGAACACCGGCCACTTCAAGAGCTGCGCCTTGGCGACGTAGCGCATGTGCCGTCGCACGTGACGAAACAGCACCAGCGCGTCGAAGTGCGATTGGTGATTCACGCACAGCACGAAGTTGCCCGACGGCAGGTTCTCGAGGCCGTGGCACACCGTGCGCACGCCCGCTGCTTTCAGAATCGAATCGGCCCAGAGGTGCAGCGCCGGGTCTGGCGCGCGCTCGTCGAGGAAACTCAGCGCTGACACCACGGGCGACAACACGCCGGTGATGCTCACAGCAGCGGCGCCGGAAAAAGCGGTGCGGAGCAGTTGTCGGGGTTTGATCACCGGCGAAAGCTAGCCCGTCACTTCGTCACGGCGAAGCGGTAGCGAACCTCGTCGTCACCGCGCGAAAACCCGCGCAGGCACTCGGGCGTGACGTTGACCTCGAGCGCCCGCAGGCCGCCTGCTGCGAAGCCCACGATGGAGTACTCGAAGTACACGTGCGGCATTTCAACGCCGCGAATCACGATGTCCATGTGTGACGGCGCGGTCTCGGCCACCAGCTCGCCACCGTCGAAGTAGTTCTTGTAGATCTGCGGCGCGAACTGCAGAAACCGGCGCCCTTCACCAGGAGAGAAGAGGCCGCGCAGCTGGTGGTTGAGCGCCCACTCGGCCGACCCTTCACCGAAGCGCCAGTACGCCTGCTTGTCGCCACCGAAGAACTGGTCGACCAGCTCGTCGTGCAACGCGACGAACTCACGCACCTCGATGCGTGAAATGGGCATCACCGGGGTTTGCAGGAACGGGTACTTCGCGCTGCGCGACTGGAGGAACTCCTGCCAGCGCTCGGCACCAAAGCTCTTCTCCATGGCCTCGCAGCGCGCGAGCCATCCGTTGCCTTTCACTTTCAAGCTGGACCCCTCCCCTGTCGCCGGGAGTCTGGCCGATCAAACGAAGTCGCGCGCGGGAAAGAGCAGGACGTCGGCGATCTCCGAAGCCCCGAGCAGCAACATCAACACTCGGTCGAGCCCCACCGCGATGCCGCCCGACGGAGGCATGGAGGGCAGCGCAGCCAGAAAGCGCTCGTCGAGCTCGAAGACAGGCCGCCCCAGCGACCGACGCAGCTCCTGCTCCTCGACGAGGCGACGGCGTTGTTCGGTGGCATCCGTCAGCTCGGTGAAGCCATTCGCGAGCTCGACGCCGTTTGCGTAGAGCTCGACGCGCTCGGCGACGCGCGGGTCTGAAGGCTTGAGCCGTGAGAGCGAGGCCATCGACGCGGGGTACTCGATGAGGAACGTCGGCCGGCCGAAGCCCAGCTTGCGCTCCACGCGCTCGAGAAAGAGGTGAAAGAAGACGTCGTCGAAGCTGGTCGAGCTGCCGACGTGCACGCCGATGTCTTGCGCGGCGCGACGCAGTGACTCGCCGTCGGAGTGCGCGAAGAGGTCGATGTTGGTGTGGCGCAGCACCGCGTCGCGCACCGTCAGCCGCTCGAAGGGCAGCTTCGAGAACAGGCCCACGCCGGGCGCGACCTGCTGCTCGACGGCGGCGAGCGCGGTCTCGAGGTCGGCCATGATGGCGCGGTAGTCGGCGTGCGGCCGGTAGAACTCGAGCATCGTGAACTCGGGGTTGTGCGTGCCCGAGATTTCGCCGTTCCGGTACGTCTTGCAGAGCTGGAACAGCGGAGGACTCCCCGCGTCGGCGAGCAGGCGCTTCATCGCGTACTCGGGGCTGGTGTGGAGCCACAGCGAGCGCTTCTCGCCCACGCCGGTCTGCGGAATGAACGGCGCTTCGAACGGGTCGATGTGCGGCTCGAGGCCGGGCGTACGAATGAGCGTCGGCGTCTCGACCTCGAGGTAGTCGAGCGAACCGAAGTGCGCTCGCAGCGCCGCGTACATCTGCATGCGGGCGCGCGCGGCTTTCCACTGCGAGGGGGTGGGCATCAGGGCGCTCGCTTGCGGAACATCGACCAGCCGAGCATGTGCATCACCGGCTCGTCGCGTTGGTTGAAGACCTCCCACTTCGCGAGCACCGAGCCCATGTTCGGGCGGCTCGACGACGGCCGCTGCTGCTCGATGGTCATCTTGAAGCGCAGCGTGTCGCCCGCGAACACCGGCTTGACCCAGCGCAGCTCGTCGATGCCGGGGCTCCCGAGGCTCGCCGAGTCGAGCAGGTACGCGTCGCACATCATTCGCATGCACAGCGCCGCCGTGTGCCAACCGCTCGCGCACAGGCCGCCGAACAGCGAATCTTTCGCGGCCTCAGCGTCGACGTGGAAGTACTGCGGGTCGAACTGCGTTGCGAAAGCGACGATGTCTTGTGCGCTCACCATGGGGCCCTGCCCCTCGAGAACGAGGCCGGGCGCGAAGTCTTCGAAGTACCACCGGGGCATGGCGCTGCTTACAGTCGGCCGCATGTTTTCGCAGCGATTTGCGCTCGTGGCGGCGGTGGTCTCGCTGACCGGTTGTGTCACCAGCGCGCCAGCGCCGCAGCCTCCAGCCGACGCCGGCACCACCGAGGCCGAAGTCGTCGCGGCGAAGTTCGTCGCGCTCGAAGCCGAAGCGCAGCTGGTGCTCGCAGGCGTCGACACCGCGCTGTGGACACATTGGACGACGGGCGAGCCGCTCGAGCTGCGCAAGGTGCGCGAAGGCCACGAGGGTTTGTTGAGCCCGCAGACGTTGACCACGCTGCGCCGCGCGAAGGAGCTGAAGGCCGTCGAGCCCGTGCGCATCGACGACCTCGAGCGCTGGGTCGCAGGCGAGCTGCTCTCGCAAGGCGTCGCCGACGAGAGCGCTTCACTCGCCGCGCTCGAGGCGACGCTCACCTTCACGCTCGATGGTCGCGAGCTGGCGTGGAGAGATCTCCCACGGCTGCTGGTGAGCGAGCAGAGCGCCGTGAAGCGCCGCGCGTTGTGGACGGCGTCGCACGCCGCCGCGCTGAAGCTCGACGAAGCCATCGCCCTTCGAGACGCGCGCCTCGCCCAGGTGACGCAAGCGCTCGGGCTGCCGGCCGACTTCGAGCTGCGTTCGCGCGGGCTCACTTCGGGCACGTTGCGCGCCGACGCCGAAGCGCTGCTCTCCACCACCGACGACGAGTGGAAAACCACGCTGCAGCGCCTCTCCGACGCCGACGTGAAGCTGCCGCTCAAGGCGTTGACGCGAGGAGATCTCCCGCGCGTGCTGCGCGTGCCGGCCAACGTCGACGCGGAGTTCTCTCAAGAGAAGCTCACCGCGCGGCTCTCGACGCTCGGCGGCCTCGACGCGCTGAAGCTTGACCTCACAGAAGCACCCCGGAAGAGCTTCGTGCCGCTCGCTGTGGCGCCGTCACCGACTGACGTGCGCGTCAGCGTTCGCCCTGCAGGTGGGCTGCGTGAACAACAGCAGGTGCTCTCGGAAATCGGGCTCGCGTTTCGGCTTCACGGCGCGCGGCGCCTGAGCGACCCGGCGGCGGCCATGAACGAGGCCGAGCTCTACGCTGCGCTGGTGCGCGACGACGCGTGGCTCACCGACGCCGGCGTCACGTTGCGTGGCGAGACCATCGCGGCGTCGCGGGCGCTGTGGCTCTTCGCGGCGCGACGCGCGGCGGCGCTGGTGTTGAGCAAGCTCGAGACGTCGACCGATGAGGCCGCGGCGCGCGCGAAGTACGTCGAGCTGATGTCACGCGCCATGGGCCTCACGCTGCCCGCCGCCGAAGGCGCTCGTCTCCGCATCGAGACCAGCGACGCGTGGCGCGCGGCCTCGCAGCTCGACGCGATGCTGAAGGCAGAAAAGACCCGCGCGACGCTCGACGGAGGCTGGTGGAAGACACCGCCGTCGAAGCGCCGCGCGGGCGAAGCGAAGTAGCTCGAAGAATCAGAGCTGCTTCATCAAGTCGGCCTTCTTGCCGTTGAACTCGTCCTCGCTGATGAGGCCGGCGTTCTTCAGCTCCGAGAGCTCCTTCAAGCGGTCCATCACCGAGCGGCCGCCGCCTGCGTTCTGCTGCGCCGCGTTGGCCTGCGCTTGCTGGTTCTGCGCCTGCTGTTGCTGCTGCTGGTTCTGGTTCATGAACATCTGGGCCATGCCGAAGCCCATGCCCATGCCCATGCCGCCCATGGCGTTGCCGGAGCCGCTGCCTTCACCGCCGCCCTTCGCCATGCCTTCGGCCGCGCCGAGCATCGCCTGGCCCTGCGCGTACTGCTGAAAGCCACCCGCGAGGCGTGAGTACGCGACGTCTTTCGAGAGCTTCTTCAGCGTCGCCTCGTCTTCAGGCTTGATGCTGATGGTGAAGTTGCCGAAGCGAACGATGCTGACGCCGTAGCTCTGCGTGTGCGGCACGAGCCCGGCGATGACCTCGGTCTCGATTTCTTCGGTGTACGCACCCGACGTCACGTCGAGCAGCGGCCACTTCTTCTTGACGATGAGCTCGGCGATGCGATCTCGCGTGACCTTGAGCACCTGGCTCTTGAACCAGCCGATGAAGTCGTCGTCGTTGACCTTGCGCATGCCGACCATGCCGACGACGAGCTGCTCGGGGTTGGTCGCCTGCAACGAGAAGTCGCCGTAGACCATGGTGCCGATGCCGAGGCCCGTTTCAGGGTCGCGCACATCGCCAATGGGCCCGCCGAACTTCACCTGCGGGAACTCACGCGTCGAGACGAAGTAGACCTCGGCGATGAAGAGGTTGCCGCCGGTGACCTTCTCGAGCAGCGACGAGAGGAACGGCACGTTGTTGCTGTCGAGGCTGTGTCGACCGGGGCCGAGCTTGCCGGCCACCACGCCGTCTTTGACGAAGAGCGCGATCTCATCGGCCTGCACCGTGAGCTGCGTCAGGATGCGGATGTTCCGCTCCGGAAACTTGTAGACGATCTGGTTCTTGGCCTCTTCGGGGCGGGCGATGAAGTTGCGCGCGGCCTCGGACTTCAGTGAGTCAAAGATTCCCATGTTGGTCTGCTCTCCCAGTGAAAGGACTGCGATGAAGGTGCACCGTGTCTTCTAACGACGGACGCGGCGCACGATTGCAGAAGCCAACCCCTTGATCCATGACGTGATTCCCATGACGAACGCGCTGCACAAGCACGGGCGATTCTTCGACGTCTGGTCTTCGTTCTACCGGGCGGGGCCGATGGCGGCGCTGCTGCAGGGTCTGCAACGTCAGCTCATCGAACGGCTGGGCATCGGTGTCGGCGAGTTGGTGCTCGATCTCGGCTGTGGGCCGGGCGACGGCGCGGCGCGCATCGCGAGTCTCGGCGGCGTCGCGGTGGGCCTCGACTATTCGCAGGGAATGCTCGACCGGGCGCGCGCCGAGCCAGCGCTGACAGGGCGACTGCTCCGCGGCGATGCGGGGCGCTTGCCGTTCGCCGACGCGAGCTTCGACAAGGTGGTGTGTACGAATTCGTTTCATCACTACCCACAACACGTCGCGGCCCTGCGAGAGATGCGTCGCGTGCTCAGGCCCGGAGGCGTGCTGGGCCTCGTCGACCCGCGGAAAGACCATCTCTTCGGCTGGGCCGCCATCGACGTCGTCGAGAACGCGGTGTTCGGGCTCGAAGAAGTGCGCGTGTTCTCGATGCCGCAGTGGCGCCGCATGTTGAGCGAGGTCGGGTTCTCGTCGGCAATCGTCGAGACCGGGCCGTGGTGGAACCCCGTGTCGTCCGCCGAGGTCTTCGTGCGCGCCGTCGCGTGACGTCAGAGCTCGGCGAAGAACAACACCGCGCCGCGCAGAAACCGGTGCAGCGCGTCGGAGAGCTCGGGTGACGCTTCACCGCGTTGCATGCGCGCCTTCGCACTGCCGATGACCGCGCCGGTGTCGGGCTCACCCATCAGCTCGGCGACCAACGCGCGGCGCGACTTGAGTTCGGCGATGGCCTCACGTGCTTCGTCGAGCGTCGCGTCTCCGAGCTCGTGCGCCGTCAGCACGGTGCAGTTGAACGTGCGGCACGCCGTCGGCCGGTCTTCGTAGATGGAGCAGCCCCTGGCACCGAGCGCGTTGCACGGCTGCGAGAAACACCCGGGCTGCTTCGCGGGAAGGAGCGTCGCTGCACGCGGGCCACCGCCCTCTTTCACGACGTACCCGAACAACGTGCCGTCGCAACACAACCCACACTCAAGGCACAGCGACATCGGCGCTCCTTTTCAGTCGGGGTAGCTGCCTTCTCGTCGCGCTCGAACGCGCAGCACGATGATGGTGTCCCACTCTTGCCAGTACTCATAGAGCGCGACGTAGCCATGGGCACCCGCGCCAATGATGAGTTCGCGCGCGACGTCGTTCACGAGTCGGCCGATGTGCGGATTCTGCGCGAGCACGTCGATGGCCGCGACCAGGGCCCCCACGCGCGCGTCGGCATCTTGCTCGGTGGAGTCGCTCAAGAAGTTTGCGACGCGCTGAAAGTCGGCGAGCGCTCGCGGCGAATACTGAATCGACCTCACCGCGCTCGTTTCAGCTTGAGCACGCGAGCCTTGCGCGGCGGCAACTTCTCGCCACGTGCCGTGCGGCGCAGCCAGTCGTGCACCTCTTGCGCGGGCAGACCCAGCCGCGTGCGCTTGAAGTCTCCACTCGCCTTGCGGCCTGACTCCAACCACTCCTCTCGCGTCTCGGCCTGTTGCACCGACGCTTCGAGCGCCTTCACCATGAAGCTGTGCGGCGACTCGCCTGCCTTCTCAGCCAACTTCTTGATGCGGGCCTTCAACTTCGGGTCGAGGCGCAGCGCCGTCGGGCTCATGCGCCCATTTGTACTACACGCGTACTACAGCCAACCAGTGCCCACCGCGACCGCGCCGAACGCGACACCGGCGATAACGCCGTCACGCATGATGGTCGCCGCGACGCGCTTGCTGGCCTCCGCGAACTCCGCGTCGGCCTTGGTCAGCGAGAAGTCCTCACCTTCAACGGAGCCGGTTCTCGCGTGCGCCACGCAGGTGTTGCGAGTCACCTGCAGCCCACAGATGACTGAGAACATCGCCGGCAACGCGACGAGCAACCGAAGCAACGGAGGCACGTTCAACACAATCGCGGCCGCCAGCCCGACCACCGCCACCACCCCGGAGATGACGGCGGCGTTCCTCCGGCGCTTGCGACCTGCAGCGCTGAAGTTGGGGCGGCAGGCGGCTCCTTCGACGATGGCTTCGCTCATGGGCCAGTTCTACCCCCACCGGCTCATCAAGCGCTCGCGGTCGAACAACCGCCGCGCCGCGAACAAGATGAAGACGTCGAGCAACAAGACGATGACGCCGAGCACCGCGTAGTACGTCGCGCCCGCGTGCAGGAAGCCGGCGAACTGACCCGCCGCGAGCCCCACCAACGGCAACACGAAGAGCCCCGACAACTGCTGCGCGAGGCGGCTGTCACCCACGCGCGCGCTGATCAACACCGCGACGCCGTTGCCGAAGAACGCGAACAGCGGCGCGATGACGAAGACGCCGAACGTCCACATCGCGTTGGGCAGCACTGGCGCCTTCGTCAACGGCCACGCCACCAGGTCGACGCCCACGCACAACAACGAGAAGGCGATGAAGCACACCGCCACCGAAGGAATGAGCGACGCGAGGCTCTTGCCGATGACGAGCTCCAGCGGCGTGATGGGTGAACTCAGCAACGGCTCGAGCGTGCGCTTTTCTTTCTCGCCGGCCACCGCGTGCGACGAGATGAGAATCGGCACGAAGACCGGCATCACCAGGTACAGCACGAACCAATCGGCCAGCACCTTGTCGACGAGGAAGCGCGCCGCGTTCCCCGTGTCGGCGGTGATGTCGTAGTAGAGCGCGATGGCCCTGAGGCTCGGGTCACTCGGGTTGCTGACGTAGGTGCGCACGATGCCCAGCGGCACCAGCACGATGACCGCTGGCAGCGCGAGCATCGACCACAACATGCCGCTGTTCTTGCGCAGCTCGAGCAGGTCTTTCGACACCACGGCGCGCACGCGGGCAAACGAGAAGCTCATGACTGCACCTCTTCACGCACCAACTCGAGGTACGCCTCTTCGAGCGGCCGCGCCGCGCGCACCACCGAGTGAATGCGCGCACCAGCGGCGACCAGCGACGCCACCACGTCAGGCGCCTGCGCTTCGTCACTGAGCATTACCGTCAACTTGCCGCCCTCGTGGGTCGAGGTGAACGCCAGCTTCGCCGCGAAGTCCGCCGCGCGGCCCTCGAGGTGCACCTCCAGCGCGAGCCCTTCACGACGCAGCTCACGCAGCGCAGAGACCGTGCGCAGGTACGACTTCACCACGGCCACGCGCGTACACAGCCGCTCGACCTCCGCGAGGTTGTGGCTGCACAGCACCAGCGTGCGGCCTTCCGCTGCGAGCTCGGCGACGGCGTCGCGCACCGTGCGCGCCGACTGCGGGTCGAGGCCCGACGTCGGCTCGTCGAGGAAGATGACCTCCGGCTCATGCACCAGCGTGCGCACGATGGCGAGCTTCTGCCGCATGCCCTTGCTGAAGCCGCCGACGGGCTCGTCTTCGCGACCGCGCAGCCCGAAGCGCTCGAGGTACGTCTCGGCCTTCTTCCACGCGGCGACCTCATCGACCTCGTGGAGCTTCATGAAGAACGACAGGTTCTCGCGCGCGCTGAGCCTGTCGTAGAGGCCCGGTTGCTCGGTCAACAGGCCGACCTTCTTGCGCAGCGCCGTGCCGTCAGCGCGAGGGCCGAGTTCGACACCACACACCGTGCCGCGTCCGCTCGTCGGCTGCAGCAGCCCGGTCAGCATGCGCACCGTCGTGGTCTTGCCTGCGCCGTTGGGGCCGAGCAGCCCGAAGACCTCGCCCGGCTTCACCTCGAAGGTGAGCCCGGTGACGGCCACGCGGTCTCCGAAGCGCTTCTCGAGCCCCTCGACTTGAATGCTCATTTCGCTGTCACTCCGGCGCTGCGTACAGCCACGGAGTGACAGGCTGTCACGGCTCGCCTTCGAAGTCGGCTCATGCGCGCGGCTCAGTGCAACGCGAATGCCCGCAAGTTCACTCGATGGTGACGAGCACGAACTTGTTGTTCAGGTCTTTGTCGATGACCGTCACGTTCTTGTCGCCAGCGGCCTGCTTCAGGAGCCCGAGGCGCGGGTGCTCGACGAGGCTCCATTCGCGACCCGGCTGGTTGACGTAGTTCTGCATGCCAACCTGCGGGTTGTCTTTGATCTGCTTGACCGTGTTGCGCGAATAGAAAGTCTCGCCACGCCAGTTCATCAAGAACGCGGCGATGGGCTCGTCGGGCCGGCGCTGCGTGTAGTAGCGCCAGAACTGGTCGCGCTGCGTCCAGTGCGCCGACAGGTCGACCCAGTGCGACCAGTTGAACCACAGCGCGAAGCACAGCGCCGCCGCGAGCCCCGAGGTGAAGAGCATCGCGCGCGACCGCAGCAACGCGAACACGCCGATGACGACGCCCGCGAGCCCGAAGCACATGCCCATGACCTGCTTGCCGGTGTTGCTGCCGAGCACCACGCGATCGAGCAGGAACGCCGGGTACGGGCGGTCGTAGTTGTAGACGAAGAGGTCGGTGAAGTTCTTCGGGTTCGCCGACAGGTCTTTGCCGACGAGCAGGAACAGCGGCACGCCGAACAACAGCACCATGCCCCACGCGTCGACGCCCTCTTCCCAGAGCTTGTCGATGAAGAGGCCCATGAGGATCGCCAGCGGCGGCAACATGGGGAAGACGTAGTGGTGGAACTTGGTCGCCGAACTGCCGATGAGCGCCCACGACACCACGAACCAGAGCACCGCCAGCAGCGCCACGCCGTCAGAGGTCGACGGGCCACGAATCTTGAGGCGCGCCACGGCCGCGAACGCGCCGGGGATGATGGCCACCCACGGGAACATCGCGTAGCCACCCTGCAAGATGAAGTACGTGAAGTCGCCGCCGGGCGTCGTTGTGTGCACGCCGCTGCCCAGCCGCGCGAAGTGGTCGTGAATGATGAAGCGGAACCAGAAGATCTTCGACTCGTCGTCGACCCTCCAGAACGTGAACATCTCGTAGTACCAGGGCAGACACACCGCGAGGAACAGCAAGATGCCGGTGCCCAGGCGCATGTCGTACGCGAGCGCGATGATGGGCGGCGGCGTGCTTGCGGTGGGCCGCTTGTCACGGCCCAGCATGAACGTGGTCGTCGCCCAGAACGCGAGCGAGCCCCACATGATGCCCAGCCACGTCGGCGCCGAAATCAGCGACTTGTTGTCGATGACCGGCACCGCCATGAACGTGGTGTTCCACGACTTGCCCAGCGAGTACGCGATGCCGCCCGCGACGACCGCCGCGCCGAGGCCAACGCCCATGGGGCCCATCAGGTGCGAGAAGATCCACTTCAGGTGCGCGCCCGGCGCGCTCAGTACACGCAGCAGCACGAAGCAGCCGAAGACCACCATCGGTACGCCGAAGCCCAGCAGGCCCTTCGCCAACGTCGCGATGCCGAAGAAGACGTACGCCGCGTACCACCACTCGCTGCGGTACTTCGTGGTGCGGTCGAACAGGCCCACCATGGTGCACGCCAGACCCGAAATCGTCGCGCTGACGATGGGCGTGTCAGTCACCGCCTGCCGTGAGAGCAGGAAGTAGAGCGGCATGGTCACCAGCACGAACGCGCTCGCCAACCCGACGCGCGCGTTGACGGAGACGGTCAGCGCATAGGCCAGCAACGCCAACGCGAGAATCGAGAAGGCCGCGAACGGAAAGCGGAAGCCCCACTCGGTGAACAGCGGCAACGCGTCAGGCCCTTGCGCCACCGACGAGAAGCGCCACGCCGTGGTGCTCAGCTTCGCCCAGGCGAAGAGCAGCAGGAAAAACGAGCCGCCGAGCAGGCCCAGCACGCCCCAGAATTCTTTCGTGGCCGACGCGCCCTTCACCTTGCCCGTGTAGAGCGCAAAGCCCAGCCCCGCGAGCAACGCGCCGACGACCAACGCGAACATCGGCCCGATGTCAGCGGCCTGTAACCCGGCGGCCTGCATCCACATCGTGAAGGCGGGCTTGCTGAAGAACCACGCGTTTTCCCAATACGGGTGCACGTAGTCGTTGCGCTGGACCATCTCGCGCGCGACCTCGCCGTAGTGCGTTTCCCATGGGTCCCAGAGGCCAACCGCGCCGAGATACGGCAACAGCACGACCGAGCCCATGATGGTGGCGACCAGCGCAGCACGGAGCTCTGCGGGCCACGCACGCAGCTTGGCGAGGAAGTTCGCGTTGAGCAGCTCCTTGCCGAGAATGGCCTCGGCGAGCGTCGCGGGTTCCTGGGTGGCCGACGGCGTCGACACGGGTGACCTCCAATACGAAAAAGGGACGCGGGTCGTCGCATGGTTGCCGCGCTCAAGCAACGACGCAGCTTTACGGTGCGCTCCCGAACCACGTCAGGAGATCTTTGAGCGCGTTCACCGTCACCGGCTTGGGGAGATACGCGTCCATTCCCGCAGACAGGCAGCGGAGATCGTCGCCCTTCATGGCGTTGGCCGTCAGCGCCACGATGGGCACGTGGCCCTTGGTGCCGCGCTCGGCCTCTCGAATGACGCGCGTCGCCTCGAGCCCGTCGAGCACCGGCATGTGCACGTCCATCAACACGAGGTCGATTTGCCCACGCGCGGCCTCTTCGACGCAGGCCTGGCCGTCACTCACCACCGTCACGCGGTGACCGAGCCGCCGCAGCAACGCCGAGGTCATCGACGCGTTCACCGGGTCGTCTTCGGCGAGCAAGACGCGCAGCGCCCTGGTGACGGCAATGGGCCGCGCAGGCACGTTGGTGACGTGCGCGATGACCACCGCCGGCAGCGGCACCTCGAGGTGAAAGGTGGCGCCCTTGCCCACTTCGCTCTGCACCGACACCTCGCCGCCCATGAGCCGCGCGATGCGCCGTGAAATCGCCAGCCCCAGCCCCGTGCCCCCGAAGCGTCGCTGCACGCCGGGGTTCTCCTGCTCGAAGGCCTCAAAGACGCGCGCCTGATGCTCCGGCGCGATGCCCGGCCCGGTGTCGACGACCAGCATGCGAATGCGGTCGCCCTGCCGCGTGACTGACACCTTCACCGAGCCCGTGTCGGTGAACTTCACCGCGTTGCCGACGAGGTTGTTGATGAGCTGACGAACACGCGCCGCGTCGCCACGCACCGGGCCCCGCGCTTCAGGCGCGACGTCGAGCAGCAGCTCCAGGCCCTTTCGCTGCACCGCCGCGTAGAAGCTCCTGGTCGTCTCACCGAGGATCTGCTCGAGGTCGAACACGCGAGACTCGAGCTCGAGGCGGTTCGCTTCAATCTTCGAGAGGTCGAGCACGTCGTTGACGATGGCGAGCAGCGACTCACCGGCGCCCTGCAGCACGTCGACGTATTCGCTGAACTCGCCGGGCAACGGGTGCTGCTTGAGCAGCTGCGTGACGCCCAGAATGCCGTTGAGCGGCGTGCGGATCTCGTGGCTCACGTTCGCCAGGAACTGCGTCTTCAGGCGGCTGCGCTCGAGCGCCTCTTCACGCGCGGCGACGAGCTCGGCTTCAGCCACGCGGCTGTCGGTGACGTCACGAATGACGACCAGGAAGTCGCCGCTCTTCATCGGCGCCACGCGCGCTTCGAACTCCCGCATCGAGCCGTCGGTTTCGAGCGAGTAGTCGAAGTGCTGGTAGATGTTGCTGATGCGCGCGACGCGGAGCGCCTCGAGCGCGCGCGTCGCGATCTGCGCCGGCATCACGTCACCGATGTGCTTGCCCAGAAAGTCCTGCGGCCGACGGTAGAGCTGGCCGAGCTCAGGCGCGCGGAAGCCGAGAAACCGGCCGTCGACGCTCATGTGCAACATGATGTCGGGTGACGCCGCCAGCAGCGCTTCGGCGCGCGCGACGACCTGCTCCAGCTCCTCGAGGCGAACGCGGCCTTCGGCGTCGAGGTCGACGGAGCGCACCGGCAACGCGAGGCCGGCGATCGTCGTCACCCCGTCATGCGCGTGCGCGCGAACGCTGGTGCGCAGCCAACACCACGCGCCGTGCCGGTCTCGACAGCGCACCACGAAGTGCACCGGCTCGGGGTTGCGCAGGGCTTCAGCGAACGACGCCACGGCCACCACCACGCTGTCGCCGTCAAAATGCGAGAGCCACCCTTTGCCCAGCGCCTCACGCAGCGGCTGCCCGGTGACCTCCGTCCACCGGGCCGAGAGCACGAGCGCGGTCCCCGAGATGTCGCACTCGAAGGCGATGGCCGGCAGCGCGTCGATGAGCGGACCGAAGGCCCCTGAATCACCCGACAAGTCGAAGAACCCCCTCCGCCATCATCGCCCCCAACGTTCGCTACGGTCCACGAAAGTCAATGGTGACACCCTTGGGTGCCAGCCACACAGATTCCAGAAACGACAGCGTACCGGGGTTGCCGGGCGCGAGGTGCGTCACCGCGAACAACGCTCCGAAATGTGCGGCCACGACGGCGACAACCACCGCCACGTTCGCGCGCGCCGCACGGAACCGCAGCAGCACCCACGCCGCCAGCGCCGCCAACAACACCAGCAACACGCCGCCCGAATACGGGTTGGGCACCCACGCCGCCAACCACGACACGGGCAGAAAACCGTCGGCGATGAGCGGCAACGCCAACGACCAGATGGACGTCGCCACGTCGTCAGGCACGTACAACACGAAGCCCGCCAGCACCGACGCCAGCACCGAGGTCACCGCGAGCCCGCTCGTCACCGAGAAACCCAGCTGCGACGAACCGCGCCATCGCTCCCACGCGAGCGCGATGGGCAGAAAGAGAAATGGCAACAGGCCCGTCAGGTGCCGCGGGCCCACCGTCCACCCCCACGAGGTGTGATCGAACGACGACGTGAAATACGTATGCCCCACGAGCAACACGACGAAGAAGACGAACAGCGCGCGGTCTTTCTCTTTCACCGCGCGCAGCCCGAAGAACGCGATGACCAGCAGCGGCGTGATGGTGAACAACCCGCGCAACGGAGAAAAGAACGAGTGCACGAAGGCCATCGGGTACGGCAAGCGAATGCCGAGGAACCCACCCTGGTGCCAGTGCATGTAGCCCGCGTCGTTGAGGAACTTGTAGCCGCTGACCAACGGGCTGCCGAACGCCGCTGCGTGGTACCAGCACAACAACGCGAGCAACGGCGCCGCGCCGATGACGACGAAGAGCACCGCCTGAGAGAGCGAGCGCCAGCGCTGCCACCGGGCCGCGACCGTGTACGCCGCGACACACAGCACCCCGAGCGCCGCCGTGTATTCAGAGACCACCGCCGCGCTCGCCGCGAGGCCTGAGAGCACGTAGCCGTACGAGATCCACTCGCCGCGCTCGACCTTCCACGCGCAATAGAACGCCGCGAAGAGGAAGACCGCCGTGAGCTGGTGACTCAAGAAGGCCTCGCCGTAGCTGTAGGCCATGGTGCCCACCGCGTAGACGACGGTGAAGACGTCGGCCGTGCCCGCCTCGACGTACGCAGCCAGAAAGCGCCGCAGCAGTAGCAGCACCAGCAAAGAAGGAATGACGACCACGAAGAGCCGGCTCCAGAAGACCTGGCTCAGCTCTGAGACCTGGCCGCCCTGCACCCGCTTGAGCACCCAGTAAATCGGCGCCGCGGCGAACGAGAGCAACGGCGCCTTCGACGGGTAGTAGTGCTGCGCCACCACGCCAGCACGCGGCGCGTCGGGCCCCACGCACGGCGCGAGGTGTTCGCCGTTCGCGTCTCGCACCGTCGCCGTGCACGACAGGTCACCGACCGGGCCCCGTTGCTGCATGACACCGTTGATGGACAACGTGCCGAAGTCGACCAGCGCACGCGACTGCCACAGCCGGCACAGCTCGTTCGGTGAGCGCAACTTCGGGTGGTAGGGGAAGGACAGGAGATACAGCGCCGTGACCAGCAGGAACCCCCACCTTGGCTGCAGCCAGCGCTCCATCGGACGTGCGCGTCTAGCACCAAACCCGGGACTTGCCGGGGCGGTGTTAGCGTTCACGAAGCACCCGCGCCCATGACGCACGTCGAAGAATCCCAACTCCTGGCTTTCACCATGGGGCAACTCGACGGCGCCGAGGCCGCGACCGTCGAGGCGCACCTGCGCGAGTGTGAAGCGTGCAAACACCGGCAAGAGAACCTCTCTTCTGCGGCGTTCTCGAAGACCGTCGCCGGCAGCAACGACGGCAACCCCACGCGCGTCGAAGGGGGCGGCAACGGCGCGTCGATGGCGCTGCAGCGCGGCGCGGAGCTCGGCCACTACGTGCTGCTCGAGAAGCTCGGCGCTGGAGGCATGGGCGAGGTCTTCGCGGCCTACGACCCCCGGCTCGATCGCAAGGTGGCGCTCAAGCTGCTGAGGAGCGGCGCGCTCTCGGCGCAAGAAGGCAAAGCGCGGCTGCTGCGTGAAGCCCAGGCCATGGCGCGGCTGCAGCACCCCAACGTCATCGCCGTGCACGACGTCGGTCTCCTCGGGGAGCGCGTCTTCATCGCCATGGAGTACGTCGAAGGCGAGACGCTCGCCGAGTGGCTGCGCGGTCAACGCCCGTGGGACGAGGTGGTGCGCATTTTTCTGCAGGCGGGCGCGGGGCTGTCGGCGGCGCATCGCGCGGGGCTCGTGCACCGCGACTTCAAGCCCGACAACGTGCTGCTCGGCCACGACCTGCGCCCGCGCGTCGTCGACTTCGGGCTCGCGCGCCAGAGCACGTCGACGCCTTCGCCTGCGCCAGTTGAAGTCGTCGCTCGTGAACGTGACGACACCTCGCTCGGCACGCCGCTGACCCGCGACGGCGCGGTCATGGGCACGCCCGGCTACATGCCGCCGGAGCAGATCAACGGCCTCGCCACCGACGCGCGGTCGGACCAGTTCAGCTTCTGCGTCGCGCTGTGGGAGGCGCTGTACGGCAATCGCCCCTTCAGCGGTTCGACGCTCGCGCAGCACGCGAAAGAGATCGCCGCCGCGAACTTCACGCCGGTGCCGGCCGACTCGCAGGTGCCGGGGTGGGTTCACGACGCGATGGTGCGCGGGCTCGCCGACAACCCCGGCGCGCGCTGGCCCGACATGGAGTCGCTGCTCAAGGCGCTGCGCCCCCGCGCCCGCGCCAACCCGCGACGCCGCATGTTCTTCATCGGGCTCTTCACGTTTTCACTGCTGGGCATCGGCTACGGCTTGTGGACACGGCAACGCACGATGGTGTGCTCGGGCCTCGAGCGGAACCTCGCCGGCACGTGGGACTCGCCCAGAAAGTCGAAGCTGCGCGCTGGCTTCGTCAACACCGGGCTCTCGTACGCCGGTGACGCGTGGGAGCGCACCGAGCACGCCATCGACGCGTGGGCCGCCGAGTGGGTCGTCGCGTCGCGGGAGGTCTGTGAAGCGTCGCGCCTGCGCAATGAAGACTCGCCCGAGCTGACGGAGCTGAAGACCGCGTGTCTCGATGAGCGCTTTCAGCAACTCAACGCGCTCGTCGCGCTCTTCGACGCGCCTGATCACGACGTGGTGAACAACGCGCCGATGGCTGCGCACGAATTGGAAGGCGCAGCGGCTTGCATTTCGGCGACCCGAATGCGCCCGCGCATGGTGGTCGACGAAAAAGAACGCGCAGCCGACGTCGCGCTGCGGGGCCGCATCGCAGAGGCGCGCGCGTTGTTCGCGGCCGGCAAGTACACCGCGGGGCTGCAGCGCCTGCAGGACATCTCGCCGAGCGCGCCGTCGAGCACGCAGGCCGAGGCGTATTTGTGGCTCGCGCGGCTGTACCTGAAGAGCGCGCAGCCGCAGCCCGCCCGCGCCGCAAACCTGAGCGCGGCCGAGCAGGCGCTGAAGTCGGGCGACCCGGGGCTCAGCGCGCGCGCGTTGTCGCGGCTCTATGCGAGCGAAGGGTTCGACGAGCGCAGCAGCGACGCGACCGCGTGGAGTCGGCTCGCCGTCGCCGCTGCCGCGCGCGTGCCGGGCGACTGGGAGGTGCAGGTCGAGCTCGCGCAGAACGAGGGCTTCGTGGAGATCGCGCGCAAGCGGTACAAGGCCGCGCTCATCAACTTCGAGCAGGTGTTGGCGCTGCAGAAAGAGCACCTCGGCGCAGAGCACCCGGAGATCGCCTCGACGTTGAACAACCTCGGCGTGGTGCTCACCTACCTCGAGCAACCCGACGAAGCAGTGAAGCGGTACGAAGAGAGCCTGCGGCTCCACGAGCAGCTCGAGGGCGCGGACCACCCGAACGTCGGCACTGCGTCGCACAACTACGCCGTTGCGTTGCGTCGCCTCGGGCGGCTCCGTGACGCGCAGGCGGCGTTCACGCGCGCGTTGAACGTTCGTCGGGCAGCGCTGGGCTTCAAGCACCCCGACACGCTGCGCAGCGCGCAGGCCGTCGTAAAAATCGAAATCACGCTCGGTGAGCTCGAGCACGCCCGGCAATTGCTCGACGACGTGAAAGACGCTCGGCTCTCGGTGAATGGGCCCGAGTCTGCGGAGCTGATTTCTGCGCTCGAGCTCGAGGCCGAGCTGTTGCTCGCCGGCGACTACTGGCGCGAGGCCTTCGAGTCGTCGACGCGACGGCTGCAGCTGGTGCGCGCGAAGCAGAAGGTGAACCCGGCCGACGTGAGCCGCGCGTTGATCGACGTCGCCGCGTCGAACACCGGGCTCGGCGCGTGGACCGATGCCCGCAAGGCGCTCGCAGAAGTGCAGAAGCTCGAGAGCCGCGACGTCGACACCGCCGACCTCGACGAGGCGCTGGGCCGATTGGAGCTCGCGCAGGGGCGCGCCGAACAAGCGGCGCAGTGGCTCGAGCGCGCGCTGAGCAATCGCAAGAAGGCGGGCGAGCTGGCGGTGGCGAAGACCTCGTTGCCGCTCGCGCAGGCGCTCTTGAGCGCAGGCAAGGCCGACGAGGCGTTCAACCAGGCCGACGCGGCCGAGCGCGTGTTCTCGACGTGGAAGCTCGAGCGCTGGGAGCTCGACGCGCGCGTGCTCAAAGCGCAGGCCTCGTGGGTGACGAAGCCCGACGAGCGCACGCAGACCGCGCAGTCGTTCAACGAGCTGGTGCCCCGGCTGTCGGAGCCGCGACGTACGCCGCTGACGGCGTGGCTGCAGAAGAATGACGTCTCGCTCGACGCCGGCGTGCCGTGATTCAGAAGAAGTCGTAGCGCGCGCCGACCAGCACGCGATCGTTGCGGCTGAAGTAGCCGAACGGGCTCCACGGGTTGCCTTCGAAGAACTCCGCCGACGCGAAGATCTTCAGGCCCTCGACGCCCTGCCACGTCACGCGCGGAGAAATCGAAAAGCTGCGCTGCACCGGCTCGAACGCCGCGCGCACCGAGAGCTCGAAGCGCTTGTCCCAGAGCGAGACGCCGATGAAGCCGATGAAGAGGTGAAAGAACGCTGTGTGCGGCGCGCCGGCGGCCGTCGCCGGCTCGAGCAACATCAACTGCTCCCTCGCGCCGATGTCGGGGATCGCCATGCCCAGGTAGCTCAGCGAATAGAGCACCGGCGAATCAGAGGCCTGGCTGAAGCTCGCGACCCAGGTGATGGACTGCTTGTCGACCGGGTTGAAGTCGGCGTCGTAGAAAGTCTGGCGCGGCGAATACGTCACGTCGACGTCGAGCTGCCCGGGGCCGATGAGCGCCGACCCCTCCGCAGAGAAGAGGTGCTGCCGGCCGTAGAAACCCCGGTACAGCGTCTCGCCCGACTGCGCGCGGTTGAGCACCGAGAGCGCGGCGGCTTGCGAGGTGAAGGCCTGCGCGAGCTCACGGTCCATCGTGACGCGCGCGAGCTTCTCGTTCATCCACACCCAGCTCGCGCCGACGTTCACGCGACCTTTTCGCAGCACCCGCAGCGCGAGGTCGCCGGCGAAGGGCGCCGGGCGCTGCGTCTCGAGCACCCGGTCTTGCAGATAGTCTTCGACTGACGGGTCGATGCGCGTGTTGTCGAGCGACCGGCCGAACGCGGGCTGCGCGATGCCTTCGTCCTGGCCGAAGACGAACAGGCGGTGCGGCGTGAAAAACGGCACGTACGCCGCCAGCCACGACAGCTGGCCGAGCTCACCTTGCGCGCGCACGGCGAACACCGGAAGCAACGCGTCTTCAGGCTCTCCGGCAGATTCACGCAGGTCGCGAGGGTTGAGCGCGTCGGCCGGCGCGAGCGCCGCGTTCGCGCCGAGCGGGATGCGCTGATTGCCGACGCGAAGGTCCACCTTCGAGGTGTAGAGGTCGACGTACGCGTCGCCCAGCATCGGCTCGAAGAACCCCTTGAGCCGGTCGAAGTCTCGCTGCGTGGCGCCACGCACCTGCGCGCGACCTTCGAGCACGACACGAACCCACTCCGTCAGCTTCACGTCGACGCCCAGCACAGCCTTCAAGCGCGCCTCGGCGACGTTCTCGGCGAGCGCCACACCACGAGGCGAATCGAAGCGCGTGTCGAGGGCGACGTAGGCCGACGTCCACCCGTAGACGCGCACCGTCGGCTGCCAGGGCTTGCTCTCGAACGCCTCGAGGACCGGCGCGACGGTGAGTGACGAGCCCGCGTCGACGACCTCTTCGAATGACTCGAACGCCTCAACCTGCATCGCAGGCTCGTCGACGCCCGCGTCGTCTTGCGCGAACGCCGGCGCTGCGCAGAGCAGCAACAGCCATGACACCTTGAACATCAGCCGCGCTCGAGCGCCCGCTCCGTGAACGCGTCGTCACCGAGCGTCGAGTCTTCGAGCTTGAGCACCGTCATCTGCGTCTTGCTGTTGCTCTGCAGGTTCTCCATCAACGACTCGGCGGCCAACACGCGCTCTTTGAACTGCTTCAACTTCAACGTGCGGTAGCGCTTGAGCGGCTTGCCCGCCTTGTCGGCGTATTCGACCTTCATCGGCACGTAGGTCTGCTTGTCGACGAACATCTTCACTTCGCCGTACGGCGAGCTCTCGTCGCCTTTACCGCTGAGCACGAAGCAGTCGCGGCCTTCGACCTTCTCGTCGGCCAGGCGCTTCGTGTCTTCGTCGCGCGTGCCGTTCGAGCCGATGTCGGCGTAGGAAAAATCGGTGTCCATGAAGGCCTTGCCGCGGTCGCTCTTCGCGACCTTGCGCACGCGCTTGAGCTTCGGGAGGTACAGCGCCACGTCGTCGCCCTGCCCCTGCTCACCGGCGATGGTGAGCACCGCGACGCCCGAGACGCCGGCCGGCTGTGAAAACCGGGCGAGCGCGTGGCTCTTGCCTCCGATGTCGCGAGAGCTCGACGAGAGCACCTGCTCGCGGGCCTTGCCGTCGGCGCCCGTGGTGACGAGCTTGAGCTCCGCGGTGAGGCCCACGAGGTTCAGCGCGCCGCGCTCACGAGCCTTCCTGGAGATGTCTGCGGCCGACTCGTCAGCCAACGCCACCGACGCAGCCAGCAGCGCGCCCATCAACGTCACTCGCATCATGCGTGAAGCCTCCGAAGGGCCGCGTTGCTACCTGAACTCGGGCAACGTGGCGCGCAACTTCGACTCCGCTTCCTTCAGGCGCTCGTCACCCGGAGCCGACGCCCTCGCCTGCCCCAACCGCTCGAGCGCACGACGCGGGCGCCCTCGGGCCAATTCACAGCGCGCGTCGGCCTCGAGGGCCTGCGGGTCGTCAGGCGCGTACGTGAGCGCCGCGACCGACGCCGCGCAGCCCCGCTCGACTTCTCCCGACTCGAGGAACGCGCGCGCCAACGCCACGCGGTACGTCACCGTCGACGGAGCGCCGCGCACCGCCGCCGCCAACGCTTCAGCCGCGGCCGGCGCTTCTCCCTGCTCCAACAACGCGAGGCCCAGGCGCGCCAGGGCTTCGGGCGAATTGGGGAAGAGCAACGCTTCGGCGCGCACGTGGCGCAGCGCCCGCGGCTCGGTGAAGCGCACGCCCTGCATCACCATGTCGGCCACCTGCGCGTAGCGGGGAAACGCGGCCGGCCATTCAGAAATCAGCTCGTAGACGAGCGTGCCGCGCGGCACGAACATCACCTGCAGCTTTCGCAGCCCGGTCGTCTCGCTCACCGTCGCGCGCACGCGGAGCCCTTCTCGTTCTCCAACTCTCCACGGCTCGGGCGCTTCGACCTTCACCGACAGCACGTCGTCACCGAGTTGGCGCGGCACCAGCCGTTCTTCGATGAAGCGCCGCGCGGCTTCGTGAACGTCGGCGCCTTCGGGCATCTCGACGGCCTGGGCGACGACGCTCGCCCGGCCCGCGCTCGGCAGACCGTTGTACCAAGCCACCGGCCCCAGCGGGTCTGCGCCGGCCACCCAGCCCGCGGGCACCGGCATCGAGACCCCGAAGGCGTCGCTCTTCTCGACGCGCATGCGCGGCAGCACCTGGCCGAAGAACAATGGTTGCCCGAAGCCGATGAGCGCCAGCACCGCGAACGACGGCAGCGCACGGAGCGCGGGCTCCCACCAGAAGCGGCGCACGTCGGCGAGCAGGCGCGGGCGAAGAAAGAAGCCCGTCACCAGCCCGGCGACGAGGCCTCCGAAGTGTGCGCCGTTGTCGACGCCCTGCGAGGTGATGCCGATGAGCAGGAGCCCGAGCACCATGGGGATGGCCGCGTTGCTCAGCAGCGAGCGGTAGAGCGCAGGTAGCTCGCGGTGGTAGCGCAACCCGAACGCCACCACGCCGCCCATGCACCCGAAGACGATGCCCGACGCGCCGACGGTGATGGAGTCGTTGAGCAGCAGCGAGGTGGTCATCGTGGCGATGCCGGTGAAGACCAGCAGCCACACATAGTCGAGCGTGCGGTACGTGTTCTCGAGCACGTAGCCCACGTTGAACAACACGAACATGTTCAGGCCAATGTGCAGCGCGTCGTGGTGGAGGAAGTTGGCGGTGAAGAGCCTCCAGAGCTCGCCGAGATCAAGAATGAGCGGCCCCACCTTGGCGCCGTGCAGCACCTTGTCGTCGAGCGCGAGCTGACCGTTTTCTGTCGTCAGCAGAAAGATCGCGACGTTGAGCATGATGAGGCCCGACGTCAGCCAGGGGAAATGGCTCAGCGCGAACTTGCGCTGAAAGTACGCCGCGCGGGGCTTGTGCAGGCGCTGGTACAGCTCGAGGTCGCACGCCGACACGAAGCCGTCGCCCGTGACGGCCGGCAGGCGCACCAGGCTTTGTGGAGAGACCTCGCCGGCCACGATTCGCGCCTCGAACTCGTCGAGATCGAGGTCTTCGTCACCGGCGTCGGTGCGCAATGTGATGGGGCCGGCCATTTGTCCGATGGAAGTGTAGCGTCTCGCAGCGGCGATGATCAGTGCTGGCCGACGCCAGAACGATGTGGAAACGTTCGGGATTCAGGCGTCACCGCTACTGCGCGGCGCTCTACAGTGATGGTAGAAAGGTTCGGCGTGCTGAAGCTGATCATCGAAGACGATGAAGGCCGGAAGACTGTCGTTCCGTTCGTGCGGGACGAGATCACCATCGGTCGCCAGGAGGGCAACACGATCCGCCTCACGGAGCGGAACGTGTCTCGCCGTCATGCGCGGTTGATGAGGAGCAGCGGTCACGTCCTCATTGAAGACCTGGGCAGTTACAACGGCATCCGCATCAATGGCGATCGCATCAGCGGCCAGGTGCAGGTGGCCGATGGCGACCTCATTCAGATCGGCGACTACGACCTCGCCCTTCAAGCCGAGCAGGCTGCGGGCCTGCCGACGATGCCGCTCGACACCAGCGGCACCGCGCCCACGCGCAAGCTCCCTGACCCGTCGGCGACCATGCCGGCGCTGCCCGTCATCGAGTCGGCGCAAGAAGCCTCTGACGAAGACATTCGTGAAGCCGACGACGACGAAGTCGGCAAAGACGCCCCGCCCTCGCTGCCCAAGCACCAGGCCACGGCCGTCATTCGCATCGACCAGATCGAAGGCGGCCGCAAGCGCTCGGTGCAGGAGCTCGGCGTCTCCGACGCGCCCCGCCTCGTGGTGCTGAACACCGACCTCGCTGGCCGCGAGTTCACCTGCTCGCGCACCGAGATGAAAATCGGGCGCACCGACGACAACGACATCGCCATCGACCACCGCTCGCTGTCACGCACGCACTGCAAGGTCGTGCGCGAAGAGTCGGGCGAGTGGCGCGTCATCGACATGCAGTCAGCCAACGGCCTCATGGTCAACGGCGAGTCGTATACGCAGGTCACGCTGCGCCCCGGCGACGTGCTCGAGCTGGGTCACGTGAAGCTCAAGTTCGTGGGCCCTGGTGATCAAGTCAACGTCGCGCCGACGACGTCGTCGAGCGTCACCACCGACACCGAACAACCGCAGACCAGCAAGACGCCGCTCATCGCCATGGCCATCGCCATTCTGGTGCTGCTGATCGGCGGCGGCGGCTACATGCTCATGAAGAGCGGCGACCCGGTGACGCCCAAGAAGCCGAAGGAACCCGTCGCCACCAAGACGCCCACGGAAGACGCGGCGCTCGCCGAAGCCGAACAGAAAAGGCAGGCGCTCAAGGCCGCGTTGGACAAGCTGGCCGCGGGCAAAGCCGCCGCGCTCGCGCTCGACTGGAACAAGGCTGAGCTCTCGGCAAAAGACGCCAACATCGACGGCGAAATCATCGGCGAAGCCAAAGACTTCCTCGCGCAGCTCGATGCCGAAAAGGGCAACCGCAACGCGCTCGAACAGGCCGCGAAGTTGCTCGACCAGGGCAGCCTCGACAAAGCCAAGAATCAGCTCGATTCGGCCGCGGGCACCAAGCTGCTGCGCGCCCGCTACGAAGAGCTCGAGTCGCGCCGCGCCAAGGCCGTCGCCGACAAGGTGGCCAGGGTCGAAACGCCGAAGCCCGAACCGAAGGTGGAAGCGCCGAAGCCCGAGCCGAAGGTCGAAACACCCAAGCCTGAACCAAAGCCCGAGCCGGTCGCCGCAGCGAAGGGCGACCCGAAGCTCGCCGAGGCCGACGCGCTCTACAAAGAGGCCAACGATGAAAAGAAGGCCAAGAACTTCGAGCGCGCTGCGGCACGGCTCGAGCGGTGCGTGAAGGTCGCCCCGACGTATGCGCCCTGCTACCGCCTGCTCGGCAGCGTGTACGCGAGCATCGCAGCCCGCGACCAGAGCATCAGCGACCAGCAGAAGGCCCGAAAGAACTACGAGCGGTACCTCGAAGTGGCTCCTCCCGACGACGAGTACGTGCCTCGGGTGAAGGCGATTCTCGAGCAGGCCAACCAGTAGCTCTCAACCACGCAAGCCCAGGATCCCCCCCGTGCGCGGCTCCCAACAGATCCGAATTCTCGTCGTCGACGACGAGTCCGATAACGCTGAACTCTTCAAGGCCCTGTTGATCAAGGAGGGCTACCTCGTCACCACGCTGCTCGACCCGACGAAGGTCATCCCCACCTTGAAGGAGGGGAACTACCACCTCGTGTTGCTCGACATGATGATGCCCAAGCTCTCGGGCACCGAAGTGCTCGAGCAGATTCGTGAGCTCGACGACGACGTGGCGGTCATCGTGGCCACGGGCTTCCCCACCGTCGAGACGGCGGTCGCGAGCCTCAAGTTGTCGGCCAGCGACTACGTGAAGAAGCCGGTCGACCCGGTGGCCTTCATCGACACCGTCAAGCGCGTGCTCGAAAAGAAGGGCATCACGCGCGACCCCGAAGCCGAGCTGCACCGCTCCATCGGACGCTTCATTCGAGAAGGCCGCACGCGCCAGAACCTCACGCTCAAGCAGCTCGCGCGTCGCACGGGCTTGTCGGTGTCGCTGCTCTCGCAGATTGAGCGCGCTGAATCGTCGGCGTCGATTTCGTCGCTCTACCGAATCGCCACGGCGCTGCGCGTGCGCATGAGCGAGCTGTTCTCGGACGTCTGAGTCAACGCCCGGTAAAGGTCGGGCGCTTCTTCGAGAGAAAGCCCTCTTTGCCTTTGCGCGCGTCGTCGCTGTTGAAGCTCTGGCGACGCAGCGCCTCGTAGGCCTCGTCGCGCTCCACGTGCAGCAGCTCGAAGCCGCGCTTCATGCCCTGCACCGCGAGCGGTGCGTGGTGCGCGAGCTCCCAGCACAGGCCTCCGGCTTCTCGCTCCGCGTCGTCAGCGAGCACGTCGAGCAACCCGAGCGTCTTCGCTTCGAGCGCGTCGACCGAGCGACCGAGCAGAAACATACGCCGCGCGGCCTGCTCACCGATGCGCGAGCTCAGCCGCCTGAGCCCCTTGAGGGCGTAGACCACGCCCAGCCTCGCCGGCGGCATGTTGAAGCGCGCGCTCGGCGACCCCACGCGGAAATCACACGCGGCGGCGAGCTCACACCCGGCGCCGTACGCGGGCCCTGTCACCAACGCGACCGATGGCGCCGGGTGGTGCATCAACCCGTCGAGCACCACGCCGAGCCGCTCATCGGGCAGCGGCGTGCCCTCGGGGAAGCCGGTGAGCGCAGTGAGATCGTAGCCAGACGAGAACGTCGACTGATCAGCCGAGCGCACCAGCCAGCACCGCACGCCCCCGTCGTCCTGCAGCGCGGCCTCGAGCGCGTCGAGCACGCCCGCATCGAGCGCCCCCTTCTTTTCGGAGTTCGAGAACGTCAGCGTGCGCACGCCATCGTGCAGCGGGCTCACCGAGAGGGAGGCAGACATGGCGCGGGCCCTAGCACGTTGGTAAGCGTGCGCTTCGTGATGTCGAAGCGCCGCGAGCCCCGCAGTGTCGCCCCCGTGGCCGACGTGGTGAACCTGCACGACGCGCGTTTGTCGCGCCGCCTCGACGGCTACCGCGCTCGGCTCGACCGCGTCATCAAAGGCAACCGCCGCGCCATCACCCGGCTGTTCTCGACAGGCTTTCTCTTCACCAGGCACGGCACGCACGCGGGTCGCGAGCTGCTGGCGGCGCATGAACAACTGCTGCGCGTGGTCTCGCTCGTCGAGCGGCTCGGCAATGAGGGTGACGTGCCCGCGCCACGAAGAGCGGAGGAAGTCGACGCCATCTTCGCCGAACTCGACACCCTGCTCGACCGCACGTCAGACCTGACAGAGCAGACTGGCCGGTACCTCGAGGAGCTGAGGAAAGACTGATGTTCGTCGCCGTGTACTTGAGGCTGTACGGCAAGGCCCTCACCGACGCGCTCGCCAGCATCGGCCGCAGCGCGTGGACGTTGTTGTTGCCCATGGGCCTGCTGCTCGCGTTCGGCCTCACCGCGATGCTGGTGCGCCCGCTGGGCTTCGCGGGCGGCTTCGTCATGGCGCTCGTTCAAGCCGCGCTGCTCAGCGTGTACTCGTACTTTCTGGCGATGCTGGTGACCGGCAACGTCGCGAGCGTCAAAGAGCTCAAGACGAGCATCGGCGCCTACTTCTCGAACTGGCTGAGCTTCTCGTTCGTGCTGTTCATGGTCTCGCTGGGCCTCGACATCGCCACCAAGCACAACCCGCAGGGACGCCCATTGTTGATGGTGGTGACGCTCCTCGAGCTCGTCGCGCTCAACGCCGCGCCCGAGACCATCTACCTCAAGGGTTCAGGCAACGGCATCGACACCATCACGCGCAGCTTCCGCTTTCTGCAGGAGACGTGGATCGAGTGGTTCGTGCCCAACGGCCTCATCATCGCGGGCGCGTGGTTCGTGTACGCGAACGGCTGGTTGAATCAGCTCCCGGGCGGAATTCTCACCCTCGCGGTGGTCGGCGGCGCCGTGCTCCACGTGGTGATGGTGTTCCGCGGGTTCCTGTTTCAAGCGCTCGACGGCAGCACGCACCGCCAGCGCATGTACAAGTACCGCGGCTCGCTCTGAGTCACTCGCGCTCGGCTTCGGCCACGAGGTCGAAGTCGGGGATCTCTTCGCGCATGTACTTCTTCATGCGCTCCAACAACGCGGCCTCGAGCTGACGCGCGCGCTCCCGTGACACGCCGTAGTGCGCGCCGATGTCCTGCAGCGTCATCGGCTCGTCGGCGGTGAGGCGCTGGTCGAAGATGTAGCGGTCTTTCTCGTTCAACCCTTCGGCGAACTTCGAGAGCTTCTCGCGGAACATCTCGCGGAGCTGCTGGTTGCCGATGGTCTCGTCGGCGCCCTGCGCGGCTGACGGCAACAAGCGGTCGGCGCGCGTGGCCTTGTCGTCTTCGCTGCCGGGCAGCGGCGCGTCGATCGACATCTCGTCGTTGCCGAGGCGTTGGTCCATCTCGATGACGTCCTGCTCCGAGACGTTGAGGCGATCTGCGAGCAGCTTGGGCGTCACCTCGATGCCCTGCTTGAGCAGGCCTTCCTGCTCCTGGCGCAACTTGAAGAAGAGCTTCCGCTGGGCCTCCGTCGTGCCCAGCTTCACCATCTTCCAGTTGTCCATGATGTAGCGAAGGATGTACGCGCGGATCCACCAGGCGGCGTAGCTGGCGAGCTTCACGCCGCGCTCCGGGTCGAACTTCTTCACCGCCTGCATGAGCCCGATGTTGCCCTCCTGCACGAGGTCGAGCAGCGAGAGCGGGTTGCGGTGGTACTCGTGCGCGAGCTTCACCACGAGGCGCAGGTTCGAGGCGACGAGCTTGTACGCGGCCTTCACGTCACCGGTCTCGCGGTACTTCTGCGCCAGCGCGACCTCTTCTTCGCGCGTGAGCAACGGGTGGCGCGTGACCTCCGCCATGTACGCCGACAGCGGGTCTGACCTCGAGAGCCCCGATGCGCGCGCAGGCTTGAGCTCGATGTCGGTGTTCACCTCTTCGATTTCGGCGCGCTCGGGCTCCTGCTCGTCGACGCCCCTGGGCTCGTCAGACTCTTCTTTTTCGTCGTCGACCACCTCGGCTTCGACGGCTTGCGCGGCGACCTTCGGTTTTCGGCCACGCTTCGCAGGCGTCGCGGGCTCCACGGGCGTCGTCTCGACGAACTCCGCGTCGACGACTTCCCCCTCCGGCTTCGTCTTCTTGCGCGCGGCCATGCCCTCTCCCTTATTCACCTCGCAGCCATAACGCACGCGAGCTTCGAAGCTCGGTAACGCGCCTGCCTTTTCGAAGGAATATGAGTCGTTGCTACGTCGAGTAGCGGCGGGTACACCCGAACGCGAAATGAACGAGACGCAAGCTGAGCTGCCCACGGGCACCGACGACCGACCGCAGGAGTATCGCGCGGAGGTCAGTTTCGACGACCTGGGCCTCTCTCCTGAACTTCGCCGCGCCATCTCAGAGCGTGGCTACACCCACCCGACGCCCGTGCAGGCCCGCGCCTATGCGCCTGCGCGCACCGGCAAAGACCTCATCGTTCGCAGCAAGACGGGCACCGGCAAGACCGCGGCGTTCGGCATGCCCATCGTCGACCAGATTCCGGTCGGCGCTCGCGGCGTACGCGCGCTGATGATGTGCCCCACGCGCGAGCTGGCGATTCAAGTCGCTCAAGAGCTCGAGCTGCTCAGCAAGTACCGCGACATCGAGCTGGTCTGCATCTACGGCGGCGCGTCGATGTCGCAGCAGGAAGAAGCGCTGCGCCGTGGCGCTGCCATCGTCGTCGGTACCCCGGGCCGCATTCACGACCACATTCGTCGCGGCAACATGAAGCTCGAGCAGTGCGTGCACGTGGTGCTCGACGAAGCCGACGAAATGCTGAACCAGGGCTTCTACGAAGAGGTCACCCGCATTCTCGACTTCTTGCCGAAGAAGAAGCAGGTGCTGCTCTTTTCGGCCACGGTCCCCGACGACATCAAGCGCCTCATCTCGCGCTACACGACCGACGCCGAGACGCTGCTGCTCTCGGGCGACGTCTACACGGTCGAGCACATTCAGCACATTCGCTACGAGCTGAGCGACGCGTACCCCAAGCCGCGCAACCTGCTCTACGTGCTCGAGATGGAAGACCCCGAGAACGCCATCATCTTCTGCAACACGCGCGACGACACCGAGCTGGTGACCGCAGTGTTGAACCGCAACGGCTTCGACGCCGAGCTGCTCAACGGTGACCTCGCGCAGAAAGAGCGTGAGCGCGTGATGGCCCGTGTGAAGAAGGGTGAGCTGGCCTTCATGGTCGCCACCGACATCGCGGCGCGCGGCATCGACATCAGCGACCTGGGTCACGTCATCAACTACTCGCTGCCCGAAGACCCGGCGGTGTACCTGCACCGCGTCGGCCGCACCGGCCGCATCGGCAAGAAGGGCACGGCGTTGAACCTGACGTCGGGCCGAGAGCTCGCGACGCTGACGACGCTCGAGAAAAAGTACAACGTGAAGTTCGAACGGAAGCCCATGCCTACTGCCGAAGAAGCCGCGAAGATGTGGACCGATCGCCACGTGCGCGATCTCAAAGATGCCGCCGCTGGTTCCATCTACGAAGGGTTCCTCGCGCTCGCGTCTGACCTCAAGAAGCGCGGCGACGCCGACGAGCTCATCGCCTTCATGCTGCGTTACTTCTTCACGCACCGCCGCATGGACAAGGCACAGGCCGAGCCCGTCGAAGGTGAGGTGCAAGCCGCCGAGCCGGTGCGTGAGTCGCGCCCGCCGAAGGCCGACCGTGGTGGTGGTCGCCGCGAGCGAGAAGGTGGCCGTCGTGAACGTGGCTCGCGTGACGAGCGCCCGCCGCGCCGTGAGCGCCCCGCCAATGACGACAAAACCGTGGCCACCGGCACGCCGGCCATCGTCGCGAGTGACACGGCGGTGACGCCGGTCGATGGAACGCCAGCTGTCGCGCGCGCGCCTTCCAAGCCCGCCGCGGCGCCGAAGAAGAAGTTGTCTGACCGTGAGCTGTTCGAGCTGATGCAGGCCGGCAAGCCGCTGCCCGTCATCGACGACCCGACCGACTCGAGCGGCGACGAACCTCGTGAAGAGCGCCCGCGTCGTGAGCGTGGTGACCGCGAGCGTCGCCCGCGCCGTGAATCGGTGCCCGTCGAGGCCGGCCAGGTGCGCGTGTGGACCAACCTGAGCAAGAGCGAAGCGGCCGACGAAGCGGCGCTCAAGGCAGCCGTCGCAGCACTCGGCGCCCCCGCCGACAAGGTCGTGAAGGTCGACCTGCGCGACACCTACGCGTACCTGCACGTGGCCGAAGCCGACGCCGCGACGTTCGACGGCGTGTCGGGCAAGCACGGCGAGAAAGACGTGCGCCTCGAGAAAGAGCGAGATCGCCGAGAGCCGACCGAGCGTCGTGAGCGCCGCCCGCGTGAAGAGTCGCAGCCCGTCGAGCCCGGCAATCTCCGCCTGTGGGTGAGCCTCGGCAAGACCGACGTGGCCGACGAAGCTGCACTGAAGAGCGCCATCGGCACGCTGGGCGCGCCTGCCGACAAGGTGGCGAAGGTCGACCTGCGCGGCACGTATTCGTACGTGCACGTCGCCGAGGCTGACGCCGCCGAGTTCGAGACGGCGCTGCAGGGCAAGCAGCACGGTGAGAAGGCGTTGAAGATCGAGCGCGCTCGCCGCTGAAGCACCACGTGGCGCGCGGCCGTTTCACCCGCGCGTCACGTCGCAAACACGACCCAGGTCTCGACGGAGCTGTCGCAACGTGTCGATGCGCGCGTCGACGTCGGCCCAGCTTCTCGTCGTAGCGAATGGTGTCGACGTTGAAGCCGGTGGCGCGAGCCTCGGCAATCAACATGCGTACGCTCACGGCGTGGAAGCATCGATTCGCGCTGACACCACGTGTTCTTGCGTCGTGAAGGCAACGGTCCACGGTGCTGGCGATTCATGGCGCTCAGCACGACATGCTGGGCTCCTCAGCCAAGCCGGCGCTTCACGCGCGTACACGTTCTCGCGTTCGACCTCGGCACCGCCATCGCGCAAGAGCTCATCGCGTGAAGAGCGTCGAGCTCACCTCGGTGTGCTTCTCAACGGAGGCCTGTTTACCGAGGTCTCCAGTTGGAGGAAGACCTCGAGCACCTCTAGCAACTCGCCGACGCCGCGCGCGTTGGGTTGAGGCGATGCTCGACGATGGACCTGAGCGAACGCATCGGTCACTGGCCGTCAGTCAGACCGTCGGCTGAGCGCCAGCCGGAGCCTCAGCTTCGGCCTTCGACTTGCCACGGAACTCCAGCATCGAGGTGACGCCGACGTAGAGGAAGCCGAGTTGGAACAGCACGAGGAACGGGAGCGACGTCCAGATCTCCTGCTCCCACGCGAACCAGACCGCGCCAGTGAAGTAGAGCCCGAAGAGCAGCTCCACCACCGGCACCCAGTTGCGCTTGCCGCGGTACGCCTGCTTCACGGCCTTCACCGACTTGCCTTCGGAGCCGGTCTTCGGCGTGCGCGTGAATTCGCTCTGTTGGTCGAGCAGCGCTTCGACGACGGCCTTGGCCTGGTTGATGGCCATGCCGATGCCGAGGCTCATCACGAACGGGAGAAACTTGAGCCGGTTCCACCAGCTGAAGCCGAGCTCACGCGCCGTGGCCACGTAGAAGAACCCGACCGACGCGGTCGACGCGAGGAAGATGGGGAGGTCGAGCCACAGCGACGCGTAGAGGCCGTGCTTGTAACGAAGCACCATCGAGAGCGGCATCATCACCGACATCACGACCATCAACAGGTACGCGACGTTGTTCGAGAGGTGAAGGAAAGCCTCGCGCTTCACGGCGTACGGCAGGTCGCTCTTGAGAATCTGCGGCAGCAACTTCTTGGCGGTCTGAATCGAGCCCTTCGCCCAGCGGTGCTGCTGGCTCTTGAAGGCGTTCATGTCGACCGGCACTTCTGCGGGCGAGATGATTTCGGGCAGGAACACGAACTGCCAGCCCTTGAGCTGCGCGCGGTACGAGAGGTCGAGATCTTCAGTCAGCGTGTCGTGCTGCCAGCCGCCCGCATCTTTGATGGTCGAGCGACGCCAGATGCCGGCCGTGCCGTTGAAGTTGAAGAAGCAGCCCGAGCGGTTGCGCGCGGTGTGCTCGATGATGAAGTGACCGTCGAGCAGAATGCTCTGCGCCTGCGTGAGAATGCTGAAGTCGCGGTTGAGGTGACCCCACCGCACCTGCACCATGCCCACCTTGTTGTCGGCGAAGAACGGCACGGTGCGTGTGAGAAAATCGACCGACGGCACGAAGTCGGCGTCGAACACGGCCACGAAGTCGCCCTTGGCGAGGTGCAGCCCGTTCTCGAGCGCCCCGGCCTTGAAGCCCGACCGGTTGGTGCGGTGGATGTAGACGATGTCGACGCCCTTCGCCTTCCACTGCTCCACGCGGGCGCGCGCGATGCTGCAGGTCTCGTCGGTCGAGTCGTCGAGGACCTGCACCTCGAAACGCTCGCGGGGGTATTCGATGCGACACACCGCGTCGACGAGGCGCTCGACGACGTACATCTCGTTGAAAATGGGCAGCTGAATGGTGACGCGCGGGAGCTCCGTGAGCTCACCTTTCGGCGTCGGCAGCGCGTACTTGTGCCGGTAGTAGAGGTACGCCATCCGGTAGCGGTGCGAGCCGTACACAGACAACACGGCGAGCACGCTGAAATAGATGGCGAGAAAGACGATCTCTGCGGGACTCATTCGGGCGCCGGCCTTCCATAAGTGCCCGGAACTTCTGACAAATTCCCTCCCGGGCGAAGGACGAATCCTTCTAGGGAGGTTGATCGCCCCTGTCAACGAAGTGCGTCATGCAAGACGCAACACTGGATCAGAGGTGCGTGAGCACGTCAGCCGCGTAGCTGTCGGCGATGAGCTGCGCCTTCTGGCGCTCACGCTCGTCAGCCACTGACCCTTCGAGCACGAGCGTCTGGCCGAGCACCGAAACGTTGGCGTGCGGGAGACCCTGCTTGTGGAGCGCAGCGGTGATGTTTTGTGCGACTGCGGGGAGCACCCGCGGGTCGAGGCGCGCGAGGATCTTCACGTTGCCAGCGTTGCCGACGAGCTCACGAAGGCGACGCAATTCGGCGGGGGAATCGAGCGTGCCGTCGATGACGGTGATGCCGCTGTACTCTTCGACCTTGAGCGCGGGGTTCACCATGGTCTTCACGAGCTTGCCGAGCTCGCTCGAGCGGCCATCGTCGACGACGACCTGACGCGTCTCGATGCCCTTCGCGGTCCACAACGTGAGCGTGGTGCGACCACGACCTTTGGCGGAAACCAGCAGCTCGCCGCGAGAGGTGGGTGTCACGTCGACGATGTTGGGGTCGCCGACGGCCACACGACTGACGGCCGGTACTCGCAAGACTTCCTGCGTGCCCGGCGAGAGACGAACGGGCTCAGCAGACAGACACAGCGTCAGGAGGGCAGTGGTGAGCATGGTCACCAAGCCTAGCCATCAACCGACCTGCAGCTCCATGGGGTGCGCCGTGGTGACGGGCATCGGGCTGACCTCGGTGCTCTCGAGCGTGGCCAGCGACAGCACGCGCTCGCACAGCTGCTCGAAGGTGAGGCCCTTCGCTTTGGCGATCTTCGGGAGCAGTGAGGTGGGCGTCATGCCCGGCAGCGTGTTCACCTCGAGCAGCACTTCGTTACCCACGTCGGGGCACAGGAAGTCGATGCGCGCGGCGCCGCGGCAACCGAGCGCACGCCACGCGGTCAACGCCATGGCCTCGAGGTTCGCCAGGCGCGTCTGAGAAATGCGCGGAGGCAGGTGGTACTTCGCGCCGCCTTCGTACTTGGTGGCGAAATCGAACGTGGCGCCGGGCGAGGCGATTTCGCAGCTGCCCAGCACCTCGCCGCCGAGAATCGCGACGGTGACCTCTCGGCCCTTCACGAAGCGCTCCACGATGGCCTCACCGCCGTAGCGGCACGCGTGCGCGACGGCGGTCTCGAGATCTTCAGCGCGCTGCACCAACGAGAGGCCAACCGACGAGCCTCCCGACGCAGGCTTCACGACGCAGGGAAAGCCGAGGTCGCAGTGCAGCTCATTGACCATCGCGACCTGAGAGGTCTCGACGGTGTAGCCGGTGGGCGTGGCGAGGTTGTGCTGACGGAAGAGCTTCTTGGCGAAGGTCTTGTTCATCGCCAGTGCCGAGGCGAGCACGCCGGAGCCCGTGTACGGAATACCCATGACCTCGAGCAGGCCCTGCACCTTGCCGTCTTCACCCATGCGGCCGTGGAGCGCGAGGAAGGCGACCTCGATGTTGGCCGCGCGGAGCTTCACGTCGAGCCCGGGGCCCGCGTCGATGCGGGTGACCTGGTGGCCGCGCGTCTCGAGCGCCACGGCGATGGCCTCGCCGGTCTTGAGCGAAATCTCCCGCTCCTCACCCCAACCGCCCATCAATACGCCAACACGTCGTGAAGTCATTTCGACCTGTGTCCCTTTGGCCGCGTGAATGCGGCGCGACTGGGTTCAAGAGCAGGAGCCATGCCGCCCTCGAAAACCGTCGGCGGCAGTTACACGCTACAGGTCTGTTTCGCGATGTCGAATTTGTGGCCGCGCGCAGTCGGCCGACGAGATCTCAATAGTTGCGGAGATCGTCGTGGTCCTCTTCCTTCTTCTTCTTTTCTTCGGCCTCGCGACGCTTCTTCTCTTCTTCGTCGCGCTTCTTCTTTTCGGCCGCTTCCTTTGCCCTGGCTTCTTCTTCGGCCTTGAGGCGCGCTTCTTCTTCTTCCTTCGCCTTGCGCTCAGCCGCTTCTTTTTCCTTCTTCGTCTGGCCCTTTGAGGCCTTCTTTTCTTCGTCCTTCTTTTTCTTTTCTTCTTCAGCCGCGCGCTTCTCGTCTTCCTTCTTCTTTCGTTCTTCTTCGGCGGCGGCCTTTTCTTCTTCGCGCTTCTTCGCGGCGGCCTCTTCGCGTTCCTTCTTCTCGAGCGCGGCCTGCTCTTTCTTCGAGAGCTTCTTCGCCTCTTCTTCTTTCTTCGCGGCCGCGGCGGCTTCGTCGTCTTTCTTCTTCTTCTCGTCGGCAGCGCGGGCGTCGTCTTCCTTCTTCTTCTCGTCTTCGCGGCGGCGCGCGTCGTCTTTCGCCTTCTTGTCGGACTTCTCGCGCGCGTCAGCGGCTTCACGCTCGTCGGCGGCCTGCTTCTTTTCGGCCTCGCGCTGCTTCGCGTCGTCAGCCTTCTTCTTGTCAGCGTCGCCTGCCGCGGGCGCCGAATCAGCGGCAGGCCTGGTGAAGAACAACACCGCGCCCGTCGCCAACCCCGCAAGGCTCAAGCCGTATGACACGTCGGAGACGACCGAGAACGTGCGGCCACCGGTGAAGAACTGCTGCGAGCGGCGATCGGTCTGATTCGTGGCGAGGAACTTGTCGTGCTCGAGCGTGGCCAGAATGCCGAACACCACGCCGGAGATGAGGAACAGCGCCCCCGCACCGAGCGCGCTGAAGGTCACGAGCTTGCGCGTGTCGAGGCCCTCCGAGCCCGGGTAGTGATGCACGGCGTCTTTGCCGTCGCGCTTGTCGTCTTTGGCGACGAGGCCATCGAAGAACGAGGCCAGCGCCTCAGGGTCGCCCGCGTTCACGGTGCCGGTGCGGTACGCCGCGTTGTGGCCGTCGCGTGATTCCAGACGAAGCGCCGTGAGCTCGAGCTGCTCACCGGCGACGCTCTTCTTCGCGACGACGAGCATCACCTGGTCGAGATGCGCCGCCTTGCCGAACGCCGCGGCCGAGCTGTCACGGGTCGCGCTCTCGGGCGCGCGCTTGATGTCGAGCAGCGCCTTCTTCCACTCGGTCGCCAGTTCGCCCAGCTCGAGGTCGAGCTGCGCCTCACCGGGCGAGGCGAGGCTCTGACCCAGCGCGTAGCCGCCGAGCGACGCGGTGACGAAGTGCTTCGCCGACGTGAGGCCGGCGACCGTCACCGGGCTCACGCCGCGGTACTGGCCGTCGACCCACACCCGCGCGCCGGGAGGTTCCGTGCGCACCAACAATTCACCCTTCGCGTTGCTGGCCTGCTTGCGCTGCGCTTCAGCGAACTTGATGAGGTCTGGAGGAAAGAACGTGGGGCTGAACTCGGCGCGCGGCGAGAGCGCGACGACAGACTCCATGTCTTTCTTCGCGGGCACGTTTTCGCCACCCGTGGCGTGGCCTGCGGCCTTCATCGTCCACGCGTCGAGGAGCGCGGGGAATTCGCGCGTGAGGTCGGCCTGCTGCAACGCCTCGAGCGCGGCCTTGAAGTCGGCCGTGGCCTGCACGTTGTCGAGCTCGTCGATGGCCTGCTTGCCGCTCTTGAGCTTTTCTCGCGCGACGTCGACGAGCTCCGCGTGCTTCTTCGCGGCGCCGGGGTTGAACGCGTCTTGCACCGGCGAGACGACGAAGCGCCCCGCCTTCTCGAGTGACGCCTCGGCCGCACCTTCGAGCGCGCCCTGTTGCTGCGCGGCGCTCAAGTCGAGCGGCACGACGAACACCGCTACGCGCGGGCCCGACGCCGAGAGCGCCACCTGCGTGAACGCGTGGGGAGCAGTTGCCGCGACGCCGACCAGGGGACGCACGAGCGCCGACACCAGCAACGCGACGATGATTTGAACGGCCGCGGAGCGCTTCATAGGGCGGGCATGGTCGCTCAGCTCAGACCGCCGCGCCACACTTCTACACGTGCGCTGTCACGCCTCGTGGTCAGGCTCGACAAAGCACCAACGAATCTCCGGTGCGTGATTGTGCACGGCCTGCTCGAACGCGTTGATGGAGTCGACGACCTGCGTGGTGGTCAGCCCGCTCTTCACGCGCACCTTCATCGCCACCAGCACTTCACCAGGGCCCTGCTGCACGGTGATGAGCCGCAACACGGCCTCGATGTTGGGGTGCGCTTCGCCGATGGTGGCCTGTACGGCAGCAGCGACGGTCGGGTCGGCGCTCTCGCCAATGAGCAGCGACTTCACTTCGCGCGCGAGGAAGATGGCGACGCAGATAAACACCACGCCGATGAGAATCGAGCCGATGGAGTCGTACATGCTGTTGCCAGACCACCACGCGAGCAGCAGCGAGACGATGGCGACCAGCAGGCCCAGCACGGCCGCCGAGTTCTCACCGAAGAGAATGATGAGGTCCGAGTCTTTGGTGCGCTGGAGGTACTTGAAGAGCGGCAGGTCTCCGCGGCGCTTCTTCATTTCCTTCAGGTTGCCCCACGTGGCCCACCCCTCGAGGCAGATGGAGAAGAGCAGAATGCCCAGACCCAACCACACGTTCTCGACAGGCTCGGGGTGCGCGAGCTTGTGCACGCCTTCGTAGATTGAAAACACGCCGCCGCCCGAGAAGAGCAACAGCGCGACCACGAAGCTCCAGAAGTAGAGGTCGCGGCCGTAGCCGAGCGGGTGTGATTCGTCGGGCGCCTTCGCCGACGCCTTCACGCCGAGCAGCAACAACAGCTGATTGCTGCAGTCGGCCGACGAGTGCAGCGTCTCGGCGAGCATCGCGCCGGAGCCGGTGAAGACCGCGGCCACACCCTTGGCCAGCGCGATGGTCACGTTGACGGCAAGAGACTGAAAGATCTGCTTCGTATCGCCAGCCACGGCGGGCACCTTACCCAGCGCGCTTCGTGACTCAACGCTCCTTCGGTGCGCGCGCCGTGTTTCGACCGTCGGCGCCGGCCACGCTGTTCAAGTACGAGAGCGCGATGCGCAGCTGATAGTCGGTGACGGCGTCGCTGACGTCCCACGGCTTCAGGTTGTCGGGCAGCGCGACCTTGAGCGCGGTGACGTCAGGCGGCGCGACCTGCCCCTTGAAGTGCCGCTTCAGGTCTTTCTCGCGGAGCACGTCGGTCTTCATCACCGTGCCACCTTCACTGTCAGGCACCACGAAGTCGGGGAGAATTCCGCTCTCCTGAATGCTGCGACCCGACGGCGTGAAGTAGCGCGCGATGGTGAGCTTGAGGCCCGAGCCATCTTCCATCTCGATGACGGTCTGCACGCTGCCTTTACCGAACGTGGGTACACCCATGACGACGCCACGCCGATGATCCTGCAAAGCACCGGCGACGATCTCAGAAGCCGACGCGCTCCCGGCATTCACGAGAATGACGATGGGGTAGCTCTTTTCGGTGTCGCGATCTTTCGCGCGCTCTTCGGTGACCTGCGAAGCCCCGCGCCCACGCGTGCTGACGATGGGCAGGCCGCCGCCCAGAAACCGGTCGCTGATGGCGATGGCCTGGTCGAGCAGCCCGCCTGGGTTGTTGCGCAGGTCGAGCACCAGCCCGCGCAGCTCCTTGCCGGCGTTCTGCGTGCGGAGCTTCTCGAGCTCTTTGTAGAGAGACGCGTCGGTGCGGTCTTGAAAGTTCTTCACCTTCACGTAGCCGATGCCGCCGTAGAGCGCGGCCTCGACCGACGCGATGCGAATGTGATCTCGAATGATGGCGAACTCACGCGGCGCGGTGAACCCTTCACGCATGATGGTCAACAGCACCTTCTTGCCTGCAGGCCCGCGCATCTTCTGACTGGCGCGCGAGACCTCCATGTTGCGCGTGGGCTCGTCGTCGATCTTCAGCACGATGTCACCGGCGCGAATGCCTGCGCGCTGCGCCGGCGTGTCGTCGATGGGCGCGACCACCACGATGTTGTCGTTGCGCCTGGCGATCTCGATGCCGAGGCCCCCGAACTCTCCCGACGTGTCGATCTTCATTTCCTTGAAGACGTCGGGCGGCATGAACTGCGTGTGCGGGTCGAGCGTCTCGAGCATGCCCTTGATGGCGCCATGCATGAGCTGCTGCTCGTCGACCGGCTCGACGTAGTTGTTCTGCACGTACGACAACACGCGCGCGAACAACTCGAGCTGCCGGTACGTGGCCTCTGCGCGGTTGGCCGGTGGCGGCGCCGCCGCGAGCGCCACGGTTGAGAAATACAGCGGGAGGATCAACGCACCGGCGCGGACGACACGCATGAGACGCAGCTTAAGAGCCTGCCGCATCACTCTGCACGCCAGCGGGTGTCTGCCCATGTAGGCAGGCGCCCAACACTACGACTTGGGCGGCGGCTCGGGCGGCAGGCAGCGCGGCGGCACCACGAGCGGCGGCGGCACCGGGCAATTCGTACAGGGGCCACGCAGCGGAATGTTCAACGTGCGGCCCACGCGCAGCGCCGTGGAGGTCATGCCGTTGGCCTTCTGAATCAGCTTCACGCCGGAGTTGTAGCGAGCAGCGAGCCCACCCAGCGTGTCACCCGACTTCACGCGGTGAATGACGAGGTTCTGCTCGGGTTGTTTGGCCAGCAACGGCGCGATGCGGCGCCCGAGCTCTTGGCTGCGACCTGCGTAGAAGCGCACGTGGAAATGATCACGGTGACCGCGCGCGTGGCGAATGAGCGACGCGACGCCGGCGTGGAAGAGCTGATCAAGCCACGCCTTGTCTTCGCCCAGCTTCAAGGCGAAGTCGTAGAGCCGCGCCTGAATGCGCTTGTCGACGAGAATGAACTGCACGTCGGCGGTGGTGATGAGCGACTTCACGAGCGCCCAGTTCATCGCCAGGTCCATCGCCAGCTCGCGCTTCTTCGACAACCGCCCCGGGTCTTCACCGAGCGGGTAATAAAAGCCCAGGTCGACGTCGCGACCGGCCTGGTGGCTCCGGTGCGGGCGAATGTAGCCGCCGCTCTGCTTGCCGATGTGGTTGATGCGCAGGGCGGGCGCGGTGGCGAACTGCTCACGTACGCGCGCCGCAGCGGCCATGAGGAAGTCGACGGTCTCCTGGGTGCCGAACGCGCTGTGCGGGTCGACGACCAGCCACGAATCACCGGCCGGCACCGACACGCCGTTGATCAGTCGCCCTGCCTCAACGAGCCCCACGCTGATCGAACCGAGCGCCGCGGGCTCTTCGACCCACAACCGCAGGAGCTCGTCGTCGGAGAGATCAGCCGAGTACCGGACACCGGCTTCAGCCAACGCCGCAGCGCGCGCGTCTTCCTGCTCGCCGTCGCCGGGCTCAACGCCTTCTTCGGCTTCGTCTTCTTCAGCGACGACCTCGGCCAGCACCACGCCCGCATCGACGCACTCCACCGGCACGCCAGCGTCGTCGGGGAGGCCGGCGTCTTCTGCGAAGGCAGCGAGCGGCACCAACAGTGAAAGAAGAACGGCGCGGATCATCAGCGGCGGCACTCGTGGTCTAAAATCGTTTGAACGTCAAGCATGTACCAGGCCACGACTGACCGCGAATTTCGTGACGCGCTCGACGAAGGCACGCGGGTGCTCCATCTGCGGCATGTGCCCGAAGCCCTTCACTTCGTGGATCTCCGCCGACGTCGGCAGGTTCTCGCGGAAGAAGTCGAGGCCTTCGTAGGGCAGCAGCTTTTCCTGCCGCCCCCAGATGAGCAGCGTGGGCATCGTCAACGTCGCGACCTGCTCGGCGTGCAGCATGTCTGCGGGGCTGACCTCGCGAACGATGCTCTTCACCGTGTCGGTGCTCACCATCTTGCGCAGCTCGTCGGCGAACAGCTTCATGTACAGCGGCGGCTTCGCGTAGAGCTTGTTGACGAGCTGACGCGCCTTCTTGATGTCGTCGACGCGGAAGCTGTCGATGAGCCCGTTGAAGCGCTCGTCGGTCACACGCGCGCCGGCCGGAGCGATGAGCGCCAACGCGCGCAACGCCTCGGGCTCTTCGAGCGCGAAGTTCATCGCCATGCCGCCGCCCAGCGAATTGCCGAGCAGAAAGACCGGCTCACCGATGACCGCGCGCCGGAACTCGCGGATCACCTCGACGTGCTCACGCATGGCCAGCGCGCCCGACGCCGGCAGCGGCGAGAACCCGTTGCCGGGGAGATCGACGGCGACGACTGAGCGGAACGACTTCGCGAGCGGCAACATCGTTCGGTAGAACGCGTTGGCTGAGCTGCCGAGCCCGTGCACCAGCAGCAGCGGCGGGCCTTTGCCTCCACGTTCGGCTTTGTAGAAATGAACGTCAGCGCCGCGAACGCGCGTCACTTCGCTCGAGACACCCTGCGCAACGAGCGCACGACGGATCACCTTGTTCGCGAGGCCGAGCCATTCCATGAACCGCCGGTCTTGCCACGAACCGGTCGCCGCCGTCACTCCTCGGGCTTGAGCCACGGGAGCGGGTCGACGGCCTGCCCCGCTTTGCGAATTTCGAAGTACAGAAACGCGCCCTTCAAGCTGCCGGTGTCGCCGACCTGACCGATGGTCTGTCGCTCACCGACAGCGGCGCCGACGTCGACCTGCGCGTTCGCGAGGTGCGCGTAGAGCGAGTGGTAGTTCGCGCCGTGGTCGATGATGACCAGGTTGCCGTAGCCCTTGAGCCAGCCCGCGTAGACGACGGTGCCGACGCCGACGCTGCGCACTTCAGCGCCTTCGGCCGCGCGCACGTCGAGGCCCTTCTGCACGGTGACGGTGTTGAAGCGCGGGTTGACGACCTTGCCGAAGCCGACCTCGACGATGCCGGCCACGGGGTACGGCAACTGCCCGCGCTTCGCGCGAAAGCCCGAGCTGGTGACGGCGCTCTGGAGATCACCGACGAGGCCCGCGAGCTCGACTTCGGTCTGCTCGAGCTCGGCGATGACGCGGCTCATGCGGTTCTGCTCGGCGTTGATGGACGCGAGCAGGTCTCTGAAACGCGAGAGCCGCGCGCGGCTGACGGCCTGCTCGGTGCGGAGCGCGCGGAGGTAGCGGCGGCCCGTCGCCTCGAGCCGCTCGAGCCGATGGCTGCGCCGCTTCTGCCAGTCGGAGAGCTGGCCCAGATCTTCGAGCTCGCGCGCGTCGGCGGCGACGAGCGACTGCAGCGCACGTTGTCGTTTGAGAATCGCCGCGAAGTTCCCCGCCGCGAGCAGGTTGCCCAACGAGTCCTGCTTCTGGAGCCGGTAGAGCGTGACCAGCCGCGGCGAGAGCTTCTTCTGCTGGAGGCGCACGGCGTCTTGCGCGACCTCAGCTTCGTCTTCGGCGATGGCCACCTGCCTGGCGACGCGCGCCACGTTTCGCTCGAGGCTCACCGCGCGTGACGCCGACTCGCGCGCCAGTCGCTCGAGCGTGTCGAGCAGCGTGAGCAGATCTTTCTTCTCGTCACCGATGGCGTCGAACGCGGCTTTCTCAGCCGAGAGGCGCGCCTGCAGCTCAGCGCGCTCGTCTTCGACGTCAGACGACGCAGCGAACACGAGCGCGAGCAGCAGCCCCGTCATACGCGCAGGAACCTGCGCACCGCGATGAAGCTGCCAGTGAGCCCGAGCAGCACGCCGAGCCCCAGCTGCTCACCCGCCAGGCGCGCCCACCGCACCGCGAAGTGACCGTCGAGCATGAGAAAACCGACGAGCTGCCCGCCTTCACGCTCGACGCAGCGCACGGCTACGAAGACCACCGCGAGCGCGAAGGCTCCGGCGAGCAGGCCCTGTGTCGCGCCTTCAATGAGAAACGGCATGCGCACGAAGCGGTCGGTGCCGCCGACGAGCTTCTGAATTTCGATTTCTTCTCGGCGCGCGAAGATGGCGAGCTGCAGCGTGGCGCTGACGACGATGACGGCGGTGAGGAACACGAGCGCGAAGGCCACCAGCCCCGCGAGGCGCAACGCCCGCGCGATGACCGAGAGCCGCTGCAGCGCCGCCTGGCCATAGTCGACGCCGGTCACGAATGGCAGCGCGCGCGTTCTGGTGGCGAGGGCCTCGAGCGCTTCGGGGTCACGCGCGGCGGGCGGCACCTTGAGCTCCACGCTCCACGGCAGCGGGTTCTCTTCGAGGTCGACGAGCGCCCTGCCTTGATCTCCAAGCGACGCCGCGAGGCGGCCCAACGCATCGGCCGGCGACACGCGCGCGGTGACGCCACCGGTTCGCGTGATGAGGGCCCTCTCGAGCTCGGCGACTTGCTCCGCCGGCGCGTCGGGCGCGAGGTAGACGGTGAACTCGACGTCTCCACCGATCGACGTGAGCAATGCGTCGAGCTGATCACCGGCGATGCGCGCGAGCCCGAAGCCCACCAACGACAACGCCAGCGACGCGACCGCGATGACGTGGACGAACGGAGAGCGCACCATGCTGCCGATGGCGGTTCGAGCGAAGTAGACGAGCCGGGCGCTGGTGCTCACGAGCGGCCGCAGTTTCCACCGGTTTCGGGCCCAGCGCAGGTTTGATGATCGTTTCAGGAGCCTGCGGCATCGAAAGAGTCATGACGCGCTCGCTCCTCGTGGCCCTGGTGCCCGTGCTGGTTCTGACGGGTTGTTTCAACTACGTCGAAGGTGGCCCCGAGGCCTCCGAGACCCGCTCGCAAAAAGCGTTTTCACGCGTTCGAATCGAGAACGGCATCACCGCGAGCTTCAAGCCGGGTGAGCCGTCGGTCACCATCAACTCGCAGCAGAAGGTGCTCGAGAACCTCGAGACGGTGGTGCGTGAAGGCCAGCTCGTGGTGCGGCTCAAGCCGGGCGTGAAGGTGACGTCACTCGAGTGGACGGAGGTCGTCATCACCGGCGCCGACGTCACCGAGCTCAAGGCCAGCGGCGGCTCGACGTTGAACGCGTCGGCGCTGGCGGGCGACGCAGTGAAGCTCGAGGCGTCGGGCGGCAGCCACATTGGCGCCACCGGGCAGCTGACGGCGGTGAACGTCGAAGCGTCGGGCGGCTCGACGGTGACGGCGCACCTTGGCTCGGCCTCAGCCGACGTCGAGGCCAGCGGCGGCTCCGTCGTCGAGGTGACGGCGACTGCTGCGGTGACGGGCGAGGCGTCGGGCGGCAGCCGCATTCGGGTCGCCGGCGGTGGCGACTTGACGAAGGTCGAGATCAGCGGCGGCTCGACCATCGCCGTGCTCGAGCAGTGAGCTACTGGTCGTTGCTCATCAACCGCGCGGCCTTCTCACCGCGCGTGTCGGCGACGATGGCGCCCCGCTCGAGGCGCAGCGTCCTCTTCTCGTAGCGCGCGATGAGCGACGCGTCGTGCGTGGCGACGATGACGGTGGTGCCGCGCGCGTTGACGTCACACAGCAGGTCCATGATCTCGACCGTCAACGCAGGGTCGAGGTTGCCGGTGGGCTCGTCGGCCAGCAGCATCGCCGGGTCGTTCACGAGCGCGCGCGCCAATGACACGCGCTGCTGCTCACCACCCGAGAGCTTGAGCGGCGACACGTCGGCTTTGTGCTCGAGCCCCACGCGGCGCAGCATCTTCACCGAGCGCTCTCGCACTTCGTCGCGCGGCACGCCGAGCACGTCGAGCGTGAAGCCCACGTTCTCGGCGACGGTGCGAATGGGCAGCAGCTTGAAGTCTTGAAACACGACGCCGATGTTGCGCCGCAGGTACGGAATCGATGACTCGCGCACGCGCGCGATGTTGCGCCCGGCGATGAGAATCTGACCCTTGCTCGGCCGCTCCGCGAGGAACATGAGCTTGAGCAGCGTCGACTTGCCGGCGCCCGATGGCCCGGTGAGAAAGACGAACTCCGCCTTGTCGATGTCGAGGTTGATGTCGCTCAGCACCGGCGGGTCACCGGGGTACGCCTTGCTGACGTGGAACATCTGAATCATCGCGGCGCCGAGAATTTCACGCCGGGCAAGTCACCGCCAATTCACGGGCCGAGAACCTGTGTCCACACCTCGAGCGCGCGACCGTGGGCGTCGAACGTCGGCCCGCAGTGACCGACGTTGGGCAGAACCTTCTCGTCGACCACGAAGTCTCTCGCGCGGTAGCCGAGCGCCGTCGCGTGGCTGTCGGCGGCGAGGAAGTCCTGGTCACCGTAGGTGAAGAACAGCTGCGTCGTGCCGCGCGCCGAGGCGTCGTGCGTGGCCCACATGAAGTCGTCATCGGGGGGCATCTCGCCGCCGCAGTTGATGGACATGCCGCCGGGGTACGCCTCGCCGTAGACGGGAATGAAGCGGCGCGTGAGGAAGATCGAGCCGCCCGACGCCGAGTAGTAGAGGTACAGGTCGTCGCGCACGTCGTAGGCCGCGCGCACCGCGTCGATGACGGCCGCGAGCGCCTCGGCGTTCTCCCCGGCCGTGTCTTCGAGCGCCACGCCGACGTTGGCGCACTGCGCGTCGAACATCGCGCTCGGCGCCTGCCACCACGAGCACTTGTTCGGCGCGAGCACCGCCACCTGCAGCACGTGTTTGCTGTCGGCCAACGGCAGCATGCGGCGCACGGCAGAGTTGCTGTTGTACGCGCCGGCGCCGTCACCATGCAGGTAGATGCCGAGGACGTACGGGCCGCTGCCGCCAGCGGGCGTGGTGAGCTTGAACTTCGTGCCGTTGACGTCGGCGAGACACGCGCTGTGGGTGGCGTCGAGGGTCGTCGAGCTCATGCACGTGACGCCGCCGCTGCCGCCGGAGCTGCGTACGCCCGCGTCGACGACGCCCGCATCAAGAAGGCCTGCGTCCGGCTCCTGCACCGACGCGTCGGGCGTTTCGCCCGCATCAGGGGTTGGCGGCGGGGGCGTGCTTCCACAACCCGCGAGCAACAGCAGCAGCAGCGACGAACGAGCCATGCGGCCGCATACCATCGCTCAGGCGCGCGCGTAGACGGTGAGGCCCTCGGGCGTCGTCTCTCGCCGTACGCGTTGGTGGTCCTCGAGCACCTCGAGGTTCGCGAGCACCTCCGAGAGCATCAGCACCAGGCGTCCCAGATCTCGCCGCGGAAAAATCGCGGGCAAGAGGTCGAACACGCTGCGCGCCCCGTACTGGAGCGCGTCGTGCAGCTTGCGTTGCCGCACCTCGTAGAACCCGAACAACCCGTCGAGCAGCTCGCGGTGCCCACGAAACGCAGGCCCGTGCCCCGGCAACACCGCGTCGAGCTCGAGCGAGCGCACCCACTTCGCGCCTTCGATGTAGCGACTGAGCGCGCGGAACTTGGTCTCGCCTTCGCCGTACACGAAATCCAACACCGGGTTGGGCGACACGCGCGCGAGCACGTGATCATCAGCGAAGAACAGCCGCTGTCTTTCGGCGTACAGACACACCAGCCCCGGCGTGTGCCCGGGCAGGTGCTTGACCACCGCGTCGAAGTGCTTGAACGACAAGACGTCGCCGTCGTGAAGAGGCGCGAGGCGTTCACGGTCGACGTAGCGTGAAAGGTCGCTCGAGCGTGACGCGCGCGCCAGCATCTCGTCGAGCGTCGCAGCGGGCACGCCGAGGGCGTTCAGAAAATACGCGCGGTGGCGCTCGAGCAACGTGGCGAAGCGGTTGCCGCCGAGCACCTTGCTGACGTCGGCTTCATGCACGTGCACGCGCGCGCCGCTCTCTTCCGAGAGCAGCTGGGCGTTACCGAAGTGGTCGACGTGTCCATGGCTGACGACGATGCGCGAGAGGCGCCTCAAGTCGAGCCTCCGTTCACTGGCCAGCCCACGCAGCGCGGCGATGCCGTCAGCGGTGCCGATGCCGGTGTCGAAGAGCGTCAGTCGGCCATCAGCATCTTCGATGGCGTAGACGTTGGCCGGGCCACCCGCCTCGAGAAACGGAACAGGAATCTCGAGGCGGTGAATACCCAGCGCGATGAGCGGCGCGTCGTCGAGGTCAGTCGTCGCGCCGTGCATCGGCCCTGCTTACTTCGCGGCTTTGATGGCCGCCTGCAGCTCCGGCAACGCCTTGAACAGGTCGGCCACCAGGCCGTAGTCGGCGATCTGGAAGATGGGCGCGTCGGCGTCTTTGTTCACCGCGACGATGGTCTTGCTGCCCTTCATGCCCGCCACGTGCTGAATCGCGCCGCTGATGCCGGCCGCGATGTACAGCGCAGGCGCGACGACCTTGCCGGTCTGACCAACCTGCAGGTCGTTCGGCTGCCAGCCCGCGTCGCACACCGCGCGGGAAGCACCGACGGCCGCGCCGAGCTCGTCGGCCAGACCTTCGATGGGCTTGAAGTCGCCCTTGGTGCCACGGCCACCGGACACGACGACGCGCGCCTCGGTGAGCGCGGGGCGAGCGCTCTTCACTTCTTTGAAGCCGACGAACTTCGAGAGCGCCTTGTCCTGCGCGGGAGCCGCGAAGACCTTCACTTCGCCAGCGCCCGACTTCTCGGCCGCGGCGAACTCGGTGGTGCGCGCGGTGAAGCACTTCACCGGGCCCGCGAGCTTCACGGTGGCGATGACCGCGCCGGCCCACATGGGGCGCGTGAGCGCGACGTCGGCGCCAGCGCCTTCAACACCCAGAATGTCTGACGCCATGACGGCCTTGAGCTTGGCAGCGACGCGCGGGAGCACGTCACGACCGATGGCGGTGGCGGCGGCGCCGACCCACTCGGCGCCGATGGCGGTGGCCGCAGCGGCGATGGCCGGCGCCCAGTTTTCGGCGATGGCGTGCTCGAGGTGCGGTGCAGAAGCGGCGTGCACGACCTTCACGCCGTAGTCCTTCACGGCGTTGGCGAGCGCGGTGGCGTCTTTGTCGAGCGCGATGGCGTGCAATTCGCCGCCGGTGGCCTTCGCGAGCTGCGCGCCCGCGGTGAGCGCGTTGAGCGTGGCCTTGCGCAGAGAACCGTCAGTGTTGGCTTCGACGACGATGAGAACGTGACCCATGTTCGTGTGTCCTTTTCTTTTGAAGTGAAGGGCCAGCGCTCAGAGCGCCTTGGCCTCGTTCTTGAGCTTGTCGACGAGCGCACCGACGTCAGCGACCTTGATGCCGGCCTTGCGCGCGGGCGGGTGCGCCATCTTGATGACCGTGAGCTTCGGCGCCATGTCGACGCCGAGCGCCGCGGGCGTGTGCTCTTCGATGGGCTTGCTCTTGGCCTTCATGATGCCGGGCAGCGACGCGTAGCGCGGCTGGTTCAGGCGGAGCTCCGTGGTGGCCACGGCAGGCAGCGGCGACTCGATGGTCTGCAGACCGCCGTCGACCTCGCGCAGCACGGTGATGCTCTTGCCGTCAGCGCCGAGCTTGATGGCCGGCGTCTTCGTCTTCTCGGCTTCAGACTCGAGCGACTCTTCCTTCGAGGCGAAGGTGGCCTGCGACCAGCCGAGCCACTCCGAGAGGTACTGACCGACCTGGTTCTGGTCGTCGTCGATGGCCTGCTTGCCGAGAATGCAGAGGTCCGGCTTTTCCTTCTCGACGATCTTCTGGAGGCACGCGGCGACGCCGAGCTGATCCATCGCGCCGGTGTGGTTCACCCAGATGGCCTTGGTCGCGCCCATGGCCAGCGCGTGGCGCAGCTGCTCCTGCACGTCTTTGGTGCCGACCGAGACGACGACGACTTCGCCGCCGTGCTTCGCCGAGAGGCGCAGCGCCTCTTCGACGCCGATCTCATCGAAGGGGTTGATCTTGTACTTGAGGCCGTCGGGGACGATGCCCGTGCCTGCGGGGTTGACCTTGATCTTCGACTCGGCGTCTTCGACCCGCTTGGCGGTGACGAGGATCTTCAGCGGCATGCGTAGCGCTCCTGATGGAGTGAAACAGCGCGCCTTTGACGCGCCGTGTTGTTGGTTTCGATTTATGAATCAACGACCACGTGTGCAACCCGAAACGCGGGTTTTCGACTCAGACGCCCTTGATGAGCTCGCGGGCGATGACGAGGCGTTGCACCTGGCTGGTGCCCTCGTAGATCTGAATGAGCTTCGCGTCGCGCATGAGCTTCTCGACGGGGTACTCCTTCGAATAGCCGTAGCCGCCGAAGACCTGCACGGCGTCGGTGGCGGCCTTCATGCCCATGTCTGCGGCGAAGCGCTTGGCGTAGCTCGAGACCAGCGTGTTGCGCTGACCTTCGTCGAGCAGCCACGCGCTCTTGTAGGTGAGCAGGCGCGCCGCTTCGATGTCGGCGGCCATGTCGGCGATCATGAACTGAATGGCCTGGAAGTCGGCGATGGGCTTACCGAACTGCGTGCGCTGCTTGCTGTAGTCGATGGAGTGCTCCATCGCGGCGCGGGCGATACCGATGGCGAACATCGCGGTCAACGGGCGCGAGTTGTCGAGCGTGGCCATGGCGATCATGAAGCCCTCGCCTTCCTGGCCGATGCGGTTGGCGACCGGCACCTTCACGTCTTCGAACGTGAGCGTGACGGTGTTGCTGGCGCGCTGGCCCATCTTGTTCTCGTGCTTGCCGATGGTCAGGCCCGCAGGGCGCCCTTCGACCACGATGCACATGATGCCCTTGTGCTTCTTGCTCGGGTCCGTCGAGCAGAAGAGCGAGAACTGATCAGCGTACTCACCGTTGGTGATCCACTGCTTCTGGCCGTTGATGACGTAGAAGTCGCCTTCGCGGCGCGCGGTGCAGCGCATGCCGGCGACGTCAGAGCCCGCGCCCGGCTCGGTGAGCGCGAAGCTGGCCAGCTTGAAGCCGGTGGTGAACGGCCGGAGGAACTTCTCTTTCTGCTCCTTCGACGCGCCGAGCACGATGGGGAGCAACGCGAGATCGTTCGCGATCATCGACGTGGCCATGCCGGCGCAGCCCCAGGCGAGCTCTTCGGCGACGATGACCTGCGCGGTGTGCGGCAGCTCCATGCCGCCGAACTCTGCGGGAATGGTCATGTTCATCAGCCCGAGCTCGCTGGCCTGCTGAATGATCTCTTTCGGGAAGTGGCTCGTCTCGTCGCAGTGTGCGGCCTTGGGGCGCATCACCTCGCGAGCGAACTTGCGGGCCGTTTCCTGAAGCGCCTTTTCATCCTCTGAGAGACCGAAGTGCATGGCGCGCGTCTAACGCAGCTGCGCTCGCGCGGTCCACGAGGTTGCGAAGCAGATGAGTGGAACATTGACGCTGTGGGGCCGCCCGAAAATACTGCGCGCGTCCCACCACCCCGAAAGAGGCTTCATGCGTCAGCTCCGTTCTGCAGCGTTGTTCACGACGCTCGTCTTCATCACGGCTTGTGAGCCGATGAAGGTCGAGCCCGAGTTGGTGCTGACGCCCAGCCCCCGCACCATCGACGGCATCAGCCAGACGTCGGCCATTCGTGTGCTGGCGCTGAACGATGAAGGCAAGCCCGGCGCGGGCACCGTGCGGCTGTCGTCAGCAGCGGGCTCCTTCAAGAGCGGCGTCGAGGTGACGCTGGTCGACGGTGAAGGCTCGGCCGACTTCTCGTGCAACCGCACCGATGACGCCATGTGCTCTGGCACGGTGCGCATCAGCGCCGAGTGGGTGGTGAGCGCGAAGCTGACGACCGCGACGGCCAACATCACCGTGACGCCCGCCGTCATTCCCGACGGAGGCCTCGGCCTCACCTCGTCACGCACGCAGCTCGTCGCCGGTCTGGGCGTGAGCGCGACGCTCACCGCGACGTACCTCGTCGACGGCGCGCCGACGCCGGGCGGCACCATCTCCATGAGCAGCAACCTCGGGGCGATCCTCTCTCTCGATGGCGGCGCCTACAGCCCGACGCCGTCTGACAGCGCAGGCCAGGTGCAAGCGCTCTTCGTCGACACCGGCACGGCGGGCATGGCCACCATCACCGCCAACGGCCCCATGGGAAAAACGGCGAGCGTCAACGTGAACATCACGCGGCCTGACGCTGGCGTCACCATCATGAGCGACCGCGCGGTCGTGACCGTCGGCTTCGACGAATACGCGCGCCTGACGGTCAATCACCTCCTCGACGGGCGCGCCGTGCCGGGCCGTTCGCTGTCGCTCGAGACGAGCGCCGGCAGGCTGCTCTCCACCGACGGCGGCAGCTTCACGTCGCCGGCGCTCACCGACATCAACGGTCGCATCGAAGCGCTGCTCACCGACAACGGCTCACCCGGCGCTGCGGTCGTCACCGCCTCAGACATGGCTTTCAACAAGTCTGCCTCGACCACCGTGCAGCTCTCGCAGCCTGACGCGGGCGTGTTCGTCACCACTCCGCGCAACCGCATCTACGTTGGCGTCAACGACTCGACGCGCGTGACGGCCCGCCTCGTCACCAACGGCGCACCGGCGGCCAATCGCGCGCTGAACGTGGCCACCAACCTCGGTGAGCTCAGCTACGCCGACGGCGGTGTCTTCAACGGCATGGCCACCACCGACGGCAGCGGCAACGTGGCGCTGGAGCTGCGCGAGAACGGCACCGACGGCGTGGCCACCATCACCGCCACCGACCCGCAGTCGTCGCGCACCGGCAGCCTCAACGTGAACGTGCTGCGCATCGGCACCATCGCGTACACGTCGACCTCGTGCGGCGGCTCGCCGTGCACGCTCATGGGCATCGCCAACTCCGGCTTCAACACCCAGGCCGCCGTGCGCTTCACCGTGCGCGACGCCGCCACCTCGCCGCAGCCCGTCGCCGGCGTGCGCGTGACCTTCACGCTCAACAACGCGCCTGCGGGCACCACGGCCACGGCCAGCGGCATCACCGACGCGTCTGGCGCCGTCGACGCCATCGTCACCTCGGGCGATTCCATCGGCTCGTTCACCATCACCGCCACCGTGATTCCCGGCGTGTCGGTGACGACGCCCACCATCGGCGTGCGCGGCGCGAAGCCCACCAACAACGGCTTCCAGCTGCAGTGTGCGAAGGTCAACCTCCCCGCCTACCGCGCGCCGACGCCGCCGCTGGCGCTCACCACCAACTGCACCATCATTCTCGTCGACCGCAACAACAACCCCATCGGCACGGGCACCACGGTGCAGTTGCTGACCGAAGCGGGCTCCATCACCGCGTCAGCGCCGACCACCGCGTATACGCCGCCGGGCGCCAACGAAGGCCGCGGCACGGTTCCGTTCAGCACCATGGGCGTGTTCCCGGCGCTCGATGTTCCGCCGCTCGTCGCGAACGCCAGCCAGTACCCGTTCGCGCTCTCCAGCGAGCCGACCCGCACGATGGGCGCGCTGACGCTCAACCCGCGCGACGCGCTCGTCACCATCATCGCGTACACCGACGGCGAAGAGTGGTTCGCTGAGAGCAACGGCAACGGCGTGCAAGACGGCACCGAGCAGTTCCACGACCAGGGCGAGCCGTTCGTCGACAAGAACGACAACGACGTGTGGGACCCGGGTGAGGTGTACATCGACGCCGACGGCAACTCCGCGTGGACGCCGCCCAACGGCGTGTGGGACGCGTCGACCAAGGTGTGGACCAAGACGTACGTGCTCTACACCGACGTCGCGAACGAAGGCCGTGCGACGCCGAACCCGTTCAACGTGCCCAAGGCCAGTTCGGTCTCCGTCGACTACTTCGCGCTCGATCGCAACGCCAACCGCGTCGAGTCGGCGGCGACGCTGACGTTTTCGCGCATAGGTTCGCGTGGCACCTTCACCTTCGTGCCCGGCGTGTTGCAAGACGGCGTGGGCTTCTCGCTCGAGCCGCGCCAGCTCACCAACCCCACCGGCACCGGGCCTTGCACGACGACGACGCCCATCTGCGTGTACCGCACCATCTTCTCTACGTGGGCGGAGGGTTACATCGGCCGGGTGAACATGACCGGCGTCGCGACCACTGACATGACGCCGTCACAGTCAGCCGCTGCGACGGTGCGGGTCAGCGTGCTTGGTGGGCCGTTCGACGTCACGGCCAACGGCACCGTGCAGTAAGTCGCACGGTGCAGGTGCCGGAGGTCACTTCGCCTTCGGCACTTTTTCCCAGTCGGCCAGGAACTTCTTGATGCCCGCGTCGGTGAGCGGGTGCGTGGCCAGCTGCTGAATGACAGACAGCGGCACCGTGGCGACGTCGGCGCCCATCTTGGCCGACTCGAGCACGTGCACCGGGTTGCGCACCGAAGCCACGAGCGTCTGCGTCTTGAAGCCGTAGTTCTTGAAGATGGTGACGATGTCTTTGATCAGGTCCATGCCGACCTGGCTGATGTCGTCGAGGCGCCCGACGAAGGGCGAGACGTACGTCGCGCCGGCCTTCGCGCACAGCAGCGCCTGGTTCGCCGAGAAGATGAGCGTCACGTTGGTGCGAATGCCCTTCGCGCTGAGCGCCTTCACGGCCTTCACGCCTTCGATGCCCATGGGGATCTTCACGACCACGTTGGGGTGGATCTTCGCGAGCTGCTCACCTTCGGCGATGAGCTCGGGCGCGGTCAGCGACACGGCCTCGGCCGAGATGGGGCCGTCGACGATGCTGCAGATTTCTTTGATGGTCTCTTCCAACGGCCGGCCGACCTTGGCGAGCAGCGAAGGGTTGGTGGTGACGCCGTCGACGCAGCCCATCTCGTGGGCGATGCGGATCTCTTTGACGTCTGCGCTGTCGATGAAGAACTTCATGTGAGGGCTCCTTCGAAAAGGTGGGTGTCTTTGCGCCACGTACCCGATGTACACAGCCCGCGCCATGGCCCGCCGACAGCGCGCGAAGACGCGTGGAAGCAAAGCGACGCTCGACTATGCGAAGACGGTGCTCACGCAAGAAGCGCAGGCGATTTCGGCGCTCCGCACGCGGCTCGATGACGGTTTCCTCGAGGCGTTGACCGCGCTGGAAACGACGACCGGCCGCGTGGTGTGCACCGGCATCGGCAAGCCCGGCTTCATCGCGCAGAAGCTGTCGGCGACGCTGGCGTCGACGGGGGTGCCCTCGCTCTACCTGCACCCTGCCGAAGCGGCGCACGGAGATCTCGGCCGCGTGACGAAGAGCGACGTGGTGGTGGCGCTCTCGAACTCCGGCACGTCGGAAGAAGTGGTGCGGCTGCTGGTGCCCATCAAACGGCTGGGCGCGAAAATCATCGCGGTGACGGGTGACGTGAAGTCACCGCTCGCGCGCGGCGCCGACATCGTCGTGAACATGGGGCCCATCGACGAGGCGTGCCCGATGGGCTTGGTGCCGACGGCGTCGTCGGCGGCGCTGCACGCGGTGTGCGACGCGCTGGCGATGACGTTGGCGTGGCGCCGCGAATTTTCCGAAGCCGAGTACGCGCTGTACCACCCGGGCGGGAAGCTCGGCCGCAGCGTCATGAAGGTGCGCGAGGTGATGCGCGCCGGTGAAGCGAACCCGCTCATTCGTGACACCGCGAGCCTGGCGCAGGTGGTGGGCGTGATGTCGCGCACGCCGGGCCGGCCGGGTGCGGCGAACGTGGTCGACGCGAAGGGTCGGCTGGTCGGCATCTTCACCGACGGAGACCTCCGTCGCCTCGCCGAGCAGGACCGGCTCAACCTCAAAGGGCGCATTGCTGAAGTGATGGTGCGTCGCCCGAAGTGCGTGGGGCCTGAAGAGCTGGTGCTCTCAGCGACCGCGACCATGCGTGAGTTGAAGATCGATCAACTGCCGGTGGTCGACGCTGAAGGTCGCGCCGTCGGGTTGCTCGACGTTCAAGACGTGCTCGCCGCGCGCGTGGTCTGATCAGCGACCTGAACCCAGCAGCCGAAGCGACGGCTGCGGCGTGTCTGCGTCGTGCGCGAACGTGACCTGCGACTGCTGCGCGCCCACCGTCGCCGGCGAAAACGTCACCGTCGCGGTGAGCGACTCTTCGGGCTCGAGCTCTCCGCTGACATCGCGCACGTAGAACGAGCCGTTGCCCACCACGCCCAGAAACACGCCGGTGACGCGCAGACTCTCGGGGCCCATGTTGACAGCGCGCACGGTGACTTCTTTTCGCGTGCCCAACGCGAGCTCTCCAAAGTCCCACGTGGGGTTCTCAGCGAGCGCTTCATCGGAGCCGACGACGGTGAGCCACAACACACCGCGATTCGTGCGCCGAACTTGAGGCGTGTTGCACGACAGCGCAGCGAGCGCCACGAGCGACCACGCCCACTTCACTCAGCGCCCCTCGAGCTGCGAGGCGTACGACGGCACCGACTCACGCAGCCGCTGCCACACGGCCTTCGCGCCTTCGGCGTCACCCTTCGCCTTGAGCACGTCACCGAGCGCCGCTACCGCATCGGGGGTCTGCAAGGCCACGCGCCACACGTTGTCGGCCATGGGCTGTCGGTTCAGCTTCAACATCGTCCACGCCATGCCTGCGCGGAGCCGCGCGTTGTCGGGCTGGTACGGCATCACCTGCTTGTACGAGTCGAGCGCCTCTTGAAAACGCCCGCGCGCGAGGTGCTCTTCGGCGGTGTCGATGAGCTTGACGAAGTTCTGTTCCATCTCCGGCGTGCGCGGCGCGTTCTGAAACGCGTCCATCATCTCTTTGGTCAACACCGGCGCCTGACCGGGCTGACGTGGCGCAGGGGCCGGCGCCAGCGCGGCGATTTCCTGCGCGCTGATGCCGGCGCTCGAGAGCCCGCCCTTTTCGATGGCCGCGACGGTGCGCGCGAGCAGCCGCTTCGCATTCGCGGCTTTCGGCGACGACGGCGCATCGGCGAGCACGCGCTCGAACTCTGTCTTCACGCGACCCAGCGCTGCGACGTCATCACCTTGCGTGTCGAGCCACACGGCCGCGCGCGCATAACGGGCGTCGACGTTCGACTCGAAGAGCTCGAGCGCGCGACTGTAGGTGGCGATGGCCGCAGGCGCGTCGCGGTTGAGGAACTGCGCGTTGCCGAGCATGACCTCCGCTTCCATCAGGGGAACCAGCGCGGCCTTGAGACACGCGGTGGCACCAGCGGCGTTGTTCTTGTCAGCGAGCGCCTTCGCGAGCGGCTCGAGCGCGGCGAGGGTCGAATCGGGCTTCGGATCACAGCCCAGCGACTTCACGTCGGGCAAGGGCTTGTTCCCCGCGAGCTTTCGCTGCGCGAGGTAGAGCGCGCGGGCGCTGTCGGTGCGCGCGACGGCCTGCGCGTAGAAGAGCTGCGCGTCGGCGTAGCGGCCTTGACCGAAGTACAGGCGCGCGAGCGACGCGGCGATTTCGAAAGGCTTCTCGCGGTCACGGAGACCAGCGGTCTGGTCGAGCTTCTGAATCAACTCGTCGGCCGACGGCGCCGTCTTCGCGGTGGGCGCGCCTTGAGCCAGCAGCAGCAGCAGCAGAGCAGTCACGGCCTGACGCCTAGCATCCCTGCTCCAAAGAAACGCGCCCCGAAGCGCTGGTGCAGCAGCGCGCGCATCGTCAGGCGAAGCACCGGGTGTTCCGCCGTCGGCGCGAGGTGCGCGAGCGGCTCGAGCACGAAGCGGCGCTCGTGCATGCGCGGGTGAGGGACAGTGAGCCGCTCGGTCGTCATCACCACGTCGTCGAAGAGAATGAGGTCGAGGTCGATGATGCGCGGCGCCCAACGCGTACTGGCGCGCCGACCCATGTGCCGCTCGATGCGCTTGAGCTGCTCGAAGAGCGCCATCGGCCCGAGCGTCGTCGTGAGCTCGTCGACGGTGTTCAGGTACGCGGGCTGCGGCGTCGCGTCTTCAGCAGGCAGCAGCGCTGGCGTTTCAATGACGGGGCCCAGGCGCAGCGCGCCGAGCGACGTGAGGTGGCGGCGCGCTTCAGCGAGGTTGAGCAGCCGCGCGCCGAGGTTGGTACCGAGCGCGATGTAGGAAACGCGCTCTTCGCCCCGCGGCTCAGGCGACGACATTGCGCAGCGTGCCCACGTGTTCGATTTCAACCTCGACCACGTCGCCGACAGCCAGCGGCCCGACACCTGACGGCGTACCGGTGCTCACGAGGTCGCCCGGCAAGAGCGTCATCACGTGCGAGATGAACGACACCAGCTTCGCCGCGCCGTGCACCATGTCTGACGTGCGCCCGTCTTGCTTCACCACGCCGTTCAACCGACACACCACGCGCAAGTCAGCGGGAGAGACCCCCGTCACCATCTCCGGGCCGCAGCACGCGAAGGTGTCGTAGCCCTTGGCGCGCGTGTGCTGCACCTCGCGCTTCTGTACGTCGCGGGCAGTTACGTCGTTGAAGCAGGTCACCGCGAAGATCGCCGCGGCCGCCTCTTCTTCACTCACGCGCGTCAGCTTCTTGCCGATGACCAGCGCGAGCTCCGCCTCGTAGTGGACTTCTTTGCTCGCGGGCGGAATCACGATGGCCGCGCCGTGCGCGTTGAGCGCCGTCTTCGGCTTCATGAAGATGAGCGGTTCGACGGGCACCGCCTTGCCCATTTCCGCGGCGTGCTTCGCGTAGTTCTGGCCGATGGCCACGACCTTCGACGCGTCGCTCACCGGCGCGTACACCGCGTCGGCCTTCGCGACCCGTCGGGCGGTGTCCTTCACGTCGCTGCTCCACGGCGCGCCCGTCAACACCACATACGACGCACCTTCGAGCCGCACGTACGACTCGGCGCCGTCGACGACCAGCCGCGCGAACCTCACTTCAGCCCCAGCACGTGCGTCATGTCGTAGAGGCCGGGCTTCTTGCCGACCACCCACTTCGCCGCGCGCAGCGCTCCACGCGCGAACTGCTCACGGCTCGTCGCGCGGTGCGTGAGCTCGACGCGCTCACCGTCACCAAAGAAGAACACCGTGTGCTCGCCAACCACGTCGCCACCGCGCACTGTCTGCACGCCGATTTCTTTCCGCGGCCGCTCGCCGATTTGCCCCACGCGCGACGTGCAGATGTCGTCGGCGTCGCGCCCGAGCGACTTCGCCAGCACCTCGGCCAAACGCATGGCCGTGCCCGACGGCGCGTCTTTCTTCATGCGGTGGTGCGTCTCGACAATCTCCACGTCGAAGTCTTCGCCCAGCCGCCGCGCGAGCTCGGCCGCCACTTCGATGACGAGGTTCACACCGACGCTCATGTTCGGCGCCATCACGATGGGAATCACCTTCGCGGCGTCGGCCATGTGCAGCTTCGCGTCGGCAGAAAAACCGGTGCTCCCCACCACCAACGGGACGCCCGCGTCGGCGCACTCACGCGCGTGATTCACCGACGCTTCGGGAGTCGTGAAGTCGATGACCACCGCCGCGCGCTCCAACGTGGCCTTGAGCGAGTCGACGGTCGAGACCTCCAGCGGCGCGAGGTGCGCAGCGAGGCCCACGTCCAACGAGATGGCCGCGCTGCCCGGCTTGTCGGTGCCGCCGTGCAACACGAACTCAGGCGTGTCGCGCACCAGCCGCACCAGCGACGCACCCATGCGCCCCGACACGCCGGTGATGACGGTGCGAATCGGCGTCACGACGCCTTCCCCAACAGGCCCAGGCGGCCGAGCTCCTCTTTCAACTTCGCGGCGTTGCCGTCGGTCATCGGCAGCAGCGGCGGGCGAATCTCAGTGCCGAACAACCCCATCTGGTGCAGCGCCATCTTCACGGGAATGGGGTTCGACTCGATGAAGAGCAGGCGGTGCAGCGGCTGCAGCTCCAACTGCGCCTTGCGCGCACCTTCGATGTCGCCCTTGAGCGCCTTCGCCACCAGCTCCGCCATGTGCTTCGGCGCGACGTTCGACGACACCGAGACCACGCCTCGGCCACCCGAGAAGATGAACGGCGCGACCACGAAGTCGTCACCCGACAACAGCGTGATGCGGTCGCCGACCTGCTCGTACACGTCCAACGTGCGCAACACGTTGCCGGTGGCTTCCTTCAACGCGACGACCTCTTTCACGTCGAGCAACCGCTTCACCGTCTCGGGGAGCATGTCGACGCCGGTGCGGCCCGGCACGTTGTAGGCCATGAGCGCGAAGCCGGGGTGCGCCTTGCCGACGAGCCGGTAGTGCTCCACGAGGCCGGCCTGCGTGGGCTTGTTGTAATAGGGCGTGACGACCAACGCGCCGTCGGCGCCGAGCTCGCGCGCGACGCTGACGCCTTCGATGGTCTCGGCGGTGGAGTTGCTGCCCGCCCCGGCGAAGACCTTCGCGCGGCCCTTGTTCACCTTGATGCACACCTCGATGGCGCGGCGGCGCTCGGCGGCGGTCATCGTCACCGCTTCGCCGGTGGTGCCCATGGGAATGAGCACCGCGGTGCCGTTGCTCACCTGGTACTCAATCAACTTCTCGTACGCGGCCTCGTCGAATTTTCCGTCTTTGAACGGGGTGGCGAGCGCGGTCATCGAGCCTTGCAACGTCATGGGGTCTCTCCTTGCCAGAGTGCTTCAAGTGCCTCGCGCTTGCGCACGACGCGGTAGTCATCGCCGTCGACCAGCACCTCTGCCGGGCGCTGACGTTCACGTCGCCCGCTGGGCCTTCTTCGCGAGGGCCAAAAGGCCCGGCCGATGAAGCCGGCCGCCCCTTCGGGGCTCGCTGCCCAGCGTTCTCCTGACGGCCTGCTCCATGGGGAAAGAGAGCTGACACGACGACAGCCTTCGCCTCGCAACTTCGCGGGGTGCGCCAACTGGAGAGCAAATGAAAATCGAGAGCGACGTGAAGCTGGAGACGATGCCTCGCACCGACGAGACGGGTGAAGAGTACCTGCGCCGCCTGCGTCAACTGGCACTCGATGCCGCCGCGAGCGTGTTGGAGAGCATCGGAGCCATCGACGAGGCACGGCGCGAGCTGGTGCGGTTGCGTCACTCGGGCGCCACGGCCGCAGAGTGCAATGCACAGCTCGACGTCGTGCTGGAGCGCTCGCGGGCGCTGGGGAAGGCGAAGTACGAGCGCGCGCACATCGAATACACGCTGGCCGACGCGTACGTCCGCGCCAACAGCTGAACGTGAGCCCCACGATGGAAGCCGCGAACAAGCTGAAGTTCATCGATGCAGCGGCGGTGCTCTGGGTCGAGAGCGCCGTCGACCTCATGCTGGAAATCGACGAGGTGGTGCGGCGCCACGAGCTTCATCACACGGGGCAGGCGCCGATGTTCGCCGAGCTGCGCGACGGCCTGGCTCTGCAGCTCGCGACGTTCGTTGAAGGCCACGACTGGCGAGGCCTGGCTCACGCGTTGCGCGCTGTGTTCACTTGGCGGAGCGATGTCGTGCGCGCGCTGCAGACCGAAGACTCGGAGATGCCCGCGACGTTCGCGGCCGCGCACCCGGTCGAGCTCGAGCGCGTGCTTGATGGCCACGGCAGGTACTTCGCGTTGGCGGTTGCCGAAGCGACTCCGCACGCAGAGCAACCCGAAGACGAAGACGCGCCGTTCTGAGCGAAGGGCTGCCCAGCGTCGAGCTGGGCAGCGCCCGCGAGGTGCTTGTCGAAACGACGTTCAACTCTGCGAAGCCGCCGACAGGGCGGCCCTCGCTTGGTGCTCGGGTTCTGTTGCCGCGACTGCTCGCCACTCGTCGTCGGCGAAGCCTTCCGACTTGTGCCTCGCAGGCGCGAGCGGCTCCCTTCGGTCGCCGCGCACTTGAACAACCCTCACGTCGAGCTGCGGGCCAATGGCGGCCCGGCTCGACTCGCCGCCCTATGGGCGGGTTCCGCGACGCGCGCCGGCGTTTGCGCCTTCGGCGCCGCCGTTGCGCTCGCGTCGAACGATGCTCATTCGACCGCTTGGTGGTGCGACCTTGTCGAATGGGTAGCTACTCATTTGTCCCAGCAGCGCAGTACAGAAGGGCGATGGCAACGAACACGCTCGATGCACCCGCGCAGCTCATGCACGCGTTCCCACATGCAGCGGTGACGTTTTCCCTCCAGTGCGAGAAGTGCGGTCGCTGGGTCTGGTGTGGTTTCAAGGAACACGATGGGAAGTGCGCCTGTGGTCAGCGTTACACGGTGAAGTTCGACGCACCGACGCCCGACTGGAACACTAGACAAGGCTGGGTCTGCGCTTGTTGCGGCACTCGGATGCGAATGCTCGAGGCGCCAAGCGTGCACGTGCCGTGGCGCCTGCTGAACGAGTGGCAGCTCTGCTGCAGGAAGTGCTTCGGCAACTCGGAGCGTGCAGCGCACGACGCGTAGCGGCAGATGCAGGGCGAGTCTGCCCGAAGAGCAGACCGGGCCCGGCAGCTGAAGCCGGAGCCGCGATGGGGCCCGCGTCTCCGCCCTTCGGGTTTGGTCCCTCTCGCTTCCGCGCCCTGCGCGGTGCTCGCCGACTTGCTGGTGTCGGCGAGCCGCCGGCGAAAAGACTTCAACTGCCGCCGGCGTGAACGAGGGCGCCAGGCGCCCGCTGTTTTCTCGCGCACTCCACGTCGCGGCCTCCCTCGCACTGTTGCTGCTCAGTCCAGCCGAGCGTCACTGCGCTCGCGCAATCGAGTTGCCCGGCGCTCAGCTGGAGCTCCTCGAACGCGGCCACCAACGTGGTGAAGAACGCGCCGGCCCTTCTCAACCCGCATGGTCGACGGCACCGCGAGAGCCCTCGCTGCCCGCTGCGAGCGTTTCGGCAGACCGGGCGACTCCGACCCGGCGGGGAGGGTGCCTGTCAGCGTTCTGCAGCCCGTTCTCGGCCTTCCAGCACTCGGGTTCGATGCCGATGCCAGCAGCCCGGCCGCTGGTGCAGACGCGGGGTGCTCGAGGTCGCAGATGGGATGCCTCGTTCAAGTCTCCTCCGTCGTGAGGTGTCGGCTGGCCCCGTCGCGCCTGAAGGCGCAGTGCTGGCAGCAAAACGTCGGCGGGGCGTTCCATCGCGCCAGGGCTTCGTCGCTGCGCGAGCCGCTACGCGGCCCCTGTCACGACGTCCGCCGAGAACCCCGCCGACTGCCAGCCCTTGTCGGGTCCGCCTTTCCGAGCGGAACGCGCCGCCGCTGGCGCGGTGAAGGCGGCGCTCAAGCCGCTCTCACACCAACGGAGAAACACCATGAACAAGGTCATCCTCATCGGCAACCTCGGCAAGAACCCGGTCGTCAGCACCAACGGCAAGTCCCGCACGCAGTTCAGCATCGCCACCAACGAGAGCTGGAAGGACGAGGCGGGCGTGACGCAGAAGCGCACCGAGTGGCACAACATCGTCACCTTCGGAGGGCTTGCCGACATCTGCGCGAAGTCCCTCAAGCAGGGCCACAAGGTCGCCGTCGAGGGCCGCCTGCAGACGCGCAAGTTCGAGAAGGAAGGCGAGAAGACGACCTACTACACGGAGATTGTCGCGGACTCGGTGGAGTTCATGAGCAAGCGCGAGTCGGGTGAGCTGCCGATGCCCACCGAGGAGTGACGAACCTCCGCCGCACGAATCGCCTCCCTCCACTGCGAGGGAGGCCGCAGCGTGTGCCCGTGCGAGAAGGCAGCAACTCGTCGCGCCCTGTGGCCAAACAACGGCCACGGGCGCTCGACTGCCGTGGCCCTCGAGGGCGTTGCGCGGCAGGTCGACACGACCGGCCGACGTGCTGACGTCGACCGACGCCGGCGAACGACTTGGTGAAGCCGCCGGCTGGTGGAACTCGCTGTGCTCGCCTCAGCGACCCCCGCGCCAACGGCGCGCGGCGGACTCTCCGCTGTGCGTCGGCCCCGAAGGGGCACGCCCTCGCCGCGCGCCGTCGTCACGCGTGTCGCCCGGCCGTCGACGGACGGCCTGATGATGGGGAAACGAGAGCTGCCAACGACGACAGACTCCACCTCGCAACTCCGCGTGGTGTACCGACTGAGAGTGAGACTCCCCGATGTTGGAAGTGACGCAGGACCACGCGATTGAAGCGCTCAAGACGGCAGTGAAGAACCGACGCAGTGAGCGTGAAGGCTGGGAAGACGCGCTGCGTGCTCTCGACGCG